>NZ_JBXHBL010000003.1:0-1029395 GCF_056896895.1 Microlunatus sp. M237
GACGGGCATTACGGTGGGACATGAGGACCTCCGGACGGTAGAAGACTTCGACATCTCCACCGCACCCGGAGGTCCTCGCTACGTCAACCACCCGACCGAAGTGTCACCAACCTCTTGGCCGAGTACAGCTAGAACCGCGTGCTCGCGAGCACGACCACCAACACGATCATCGCCACCCGCATCAGCCGCCCCGACGCCGCCACCACCGGCCAGGACAGATAGCTGATCCAGACCAGGAAGGCCAGCACCACAGCGAACGCGAGCAGGGCCAGCGGCAACGGGGCGAAGGCGCCGACGGCCACCAGCACCAGCGTGGCCACCGGCACCAGCAGGCGCGGCAGCGCGTGCAGCTTGAGCAGCAGCGGGCGGCTGGCGGCCTCGATCCGGGTACGTGACGAGGGTGGGCGGGCGGGGGTGTCAGCCATGCGGGAAGTGTGCCATGAGACGGCGTCCGTCAGCCGAGCCCTACGCTGGCCGGGTGATCGTGCTCAGCAGGTTCCGTGTCCCCGAGGCCGACGTCGCGGGGTTCGTGCCGCAGGCGCGCGCCGCCGTCGAGGTGCTTCGCCAGCGTGACGGGTTCCTCAGCGCCGACCTGGGGCGCAACGTGGACGACCCGGAGCTGTTCACCATCACCACCCGCTGGACCAACGTCGGCTCCTACCGGCGAGCCTTGTCGGGATATGAGTCCAAGGTGGTCGTGGTGCCGCTGCTGTCCCTGGCGGTCGATGAGCCGTCGGCGTACGAGGACGTCGAGCTGGTCGGGGAAAACCAGGCGCGTGGTTCGGTGCCGGGCCGATAACGTCGCGACCGCTAACCTTAGACGTCCGACGCCATCCCAGCCGGGGGTGGCGCGTGTCGTGTGTTTGGAGAAGTTTCGTGGCCCCCACCAGCCGTCTCGACAATGTCATCAGCCTCTGCAAGCGCCGGGGGTTCGTGTTCCCCTCCGGTGAGATCTACGGCGGTACGCGATCGGCCTGGGACTACGGCCCGCTCGGTGTGGAGCTGAAGGAGAACATCAAGAAGCAGTGGTGGCGCAACGTCGTCACCTCCCGCGACGACGTGGTCGGCCTCGACTCCTCGGTGATCCTGCCGACCAAGGTCTGGGAGGCCTCGGGCCACCTGAACGCGTTCGTGGACCCGCTGATCGAGTGCCTCAGCTGCCACCGCCGGTTCCGTGAGGACCACCTGCAGGAGGAGTACGCCGAGCGCAAGGGTCTGCCCGACCCGGACGCCGTCGCCACCACTGAGATCCCGTGCCCGCACTGCGGCACCCGCGGCCAGTGGACCGAGCCGCGGATGTTCAACGGCCTGCTCAAGACCTACCTCGGCGTCACCTCTGACGAGTCGGGCCTGCACTACCTGCGGCCGGAGACAGCCCAGGGCATCTTCGTCAACTTCGCCAACGTGGTGAACACCACCCGGAAGAAGCCGCCGTTCGGCATCGGCCAGGTCGGCAAGTCCTTCCGCAACGAGATCACGCCGGGCAACTTCATCTTCCGTACCCGCGAGTTCGAGCAGATGGAGATGGAGTACTTCGTGGTGCCCGGCACCGACGAACAGTGGCACCAGTACTGGATCGACAACCGGACCGACTGGTACACGGGCCTCGGCATCTCCCGTGACAACCTGCGCCACTTCGAGCACCCGCAGGAGAAGCTGTCGCACTACTCCAAGCGGACCGTCGACATCGAATACCGGTTCGGCTTCGCCGGCAGTGAGTGGGGCGAGCTGGAGGGCATCGCCAACCGGACCGACTTCGACCTCAAGACGCACAGCGAGCACTCCGGCGCCGACCTGTCCTACTTCGACCAGGCCAACAACGAGCGGTTCATCCCGTACGTGATCGAGCCGGCGGCCGGCCTGACCCGGGCGATGATGGCGTTCCTGATCGAGTCCTACGTCGAGGACGAGGCGCCGAACACCAAGGGCGGAGTGGACAAGCGGACCGTGCTCCGGCTGGACCCGCGGCTGTCGCCGGTCAAGGCCGCGGTGCTGCCGCTGTCGCGGAACGAGGCGCTCTCGCCCAAGGCGCGCGACCTGGCCACCGAGCTGCGGGCGTACTGGAACGTCGACTTCGACGACGCGCAGGCCATCGGACGCCGCTATCGCCGACAGGACGAGATCGGCACCCCGTTCTGCATCACCGTCGACTTCGACACGCTGGAAGACGATGCGGTGACCATCCGCTCGCGCGACACCATGGCGCAGGAGCGCGTTGCGCTGTCGTCGGTGCGGGACTATCTGGCCACCCGTCTGGTGGGTTGCTGATCTTGGTGGCTTCTCTCCAGCGGGCGCCCGCCCTGCAGCTCGGACCGTTGACGGTGACCACGCCGGTGGTGCTGGCCCCGATGGCCGGCATCACCAACGCGGCCTACCGGCAGCTCTGTCGCGAGCAGGGGGCCGGGCTGTACGTCTGCGAGATGATCACCTCGCGCGGCATCGTGGAGCGGGACCGCAAGACGCTGCAGATGCTGACCTTCGACCCGGGCGAGACCGTTCGGTCGGTGCAGCTCTACGGCGTCGATCCCGAGACGATGGCGCAGGCGACCGAGATCCTCTGCAACGAGTACGGGGTCGGCCATGTCGACCTCAACTTCGGCTGCCCGGTGCCCAAGGTGACCCGCAAGGGGGGCGGGGCGGCGCTGCCCTACAAGCGGGACCGGCTGGCGGCCATCCTGACTCGGACCGTTCAGGCGGGTGAGCGCTACGGCGTACCGGTGACGATGAAGACCCGCAAGGGGATCGACGCCGACCACCTGACCTTCGTCGACGCCGGGCGGATCGCCCAGGACGCCGGCTGTGCGGCGATCGCGCTACACGGACGGACGGCGGCCCAGGCGTACTCCGGCCAGGCGGACTGGGACGCCATCGCCGAGCTGGCGGCAGCGGTGGACATCCCGGTGCTGGGCAACGGCGACATCTGGGAGGCGTCCGACGCGCTCCGGATGGTCGAGCAGACGGGGGTCGCCGGGGTGGTGATCGGGCGGGGCTGCCTCGGCCGGCCGTGGCTGTTCCGCGACCTGGCCGACGCCTTCGCCGGCCGCGCCACCCGGGTGCTGCCGACGCTCGGCGAGGTGGCGGCGATGATCCGCCGGCACGCCGAGCTACTGGCCGCGCTGATGGGCGAGCAGCACGGCCTGACCGATCTGCGCAAGCACATGGCCTGGTATCTCAAGGGCTTCCCGGTCGGCGGCGAGATCCGGCGCGGGCTGGGTCTGGTCTCCTCCTTCGCCGACCTCGACCGGCAGCTGGACCGGCTGGACCCGGACGTGGCCTTCCCGGTGACCGAGCTCGGTCTGCCGCGCGGTCGCCAGGGCACGCCGCGGGACCGGGTGGCGCTGCCGGAGGGCTGGCTGGACGACACCTCAGGCCGCGAGCTGGACCTCACCGAGGCGGAAGTCGGGATCTCTGGTGGCTGATCCGGAGATCTCCCCCCGGGCGCAGGCCTGGGCGACCACCATGGCGGGGCACACGACCGGTGCCCTGGTCCGCGCCCACGCCTCCTCCTCGGCTCGGGTCGAGCGGGGGACGCCGGTGCACCGCGAGCTGCGCGAGGAGCGCCAGCGGTTGCTGCTGCGTCCGGGCGCCACCTTCGCCGCCGGCGCCGGGCATCGCGCCCGAGACGAGGAACCGGACCCGGAACGGACCTGCTTCGAGCGTGACCGGGACCGGATCGTGCACTCCACCGCCTTCCGTCGGCTGGCGGGCAAGACCCAGGTGGTGGTCTATCCCGACGACCACCAGCGGACCCGGCTGACCCATGCCCTGGAGGTGGCCCAGGTCGCCACCTCCATCGCCCGCGGGGTCGGGGTCAACGTCGACCTCGCCGACGCCATCGCGCTCGGCCACGACTGCGGCCACGGACCCGGTGGACACGCGAGCGAGGACGCCTTCGACCCGTTCATCCCCGAGGGCTACGACCACGGACCCTGGGGCGCCGACGTGGTGCTGGCTGACCTGAACCTGTGTGTCGAGACGCTCGATGGCATCCGCAACCACTCCTGGTCACGGCCGGCCCCGACGACGGTCGAGGGCGAGATCGTCAGCTGGGCCGACCGGATCGCCTACTGCGCGCACGACCTGGAGGACGCCGTCCGGGCCGGCATCGTCGACATCGCCGACCTGCCGGCCGAGGTCGCCGACGTGTGCGGGCGGACCCGGCGCGAGCAGTTGAACACGTTCGTCCACGCCGTGGTCGACGCCGTCAACCAGCACGGCGAGGTGGGCATGGCTGCCGACCAGGCCGGCGCGCTGGCCGGACTGCGGGCCTTCAACTACGAGCGGATCTACGTCCGCCCGGAGTCGCTGGCCCAGTCCCGTGCGGTGGTGGAGGTGCTGCGGGCGCTGGTCGAGTTCTTCCTCGCCCACCCGGACGCGATCTCCACTCCGGTTCCGGCACCACCCGGCAGCGACGCCGCGCTTCGCGCTGCCGTCACCTACGTCGCCGGCATGACCGACCGGTACGCCTTCGCCACGGCCGTTCGCGAGCTCGGTTGGGATCCGGCGCGGCTGCCTCAGGGGATCGACCGCGCCTGACGCCGGCGGCGGTGTGTTGTAATCGGTCGGTGACCGCGACGACCCCCTCGATCGAACCCCGGGGCCGCCCCGGCCGTTGGGCGCGGGCCTGGCGGATCGCGGTGACGCTCGCCGGCATCGTTCTGCTGCTCAACGGCTCGCTGCGGATGAGCGACGACGTCTGGCCCTTCGGGCCGATGTCGCAGTACGCCTTCTCGCCGGCCGACGACGCCACCATCGTGATCACCCGGGTGGAGGGCCGGCTGGCCGACGGCCGCCGGATCGACCTGCCGCTGCGGGTGGAGACCGCAGGCATCGGGCGGGCCGAGATCGAGGCCCGGATCCCACAGATCGAGGCCGATCCGTCGCTGCTGCGCTCGGTCGCCGAGGGCTGGCAGGCCCGGCACCGCGATCAGCCACCGGTGCAGCAGCTGTGGCTGGTCCAAGACGTCACCCGGCTGGTGGATGGCCGCAAGGGCCCGACCGAGCTGGTCGAGCTGGCCACGTGGCGGATCCGATGAGCCCGGATCCGGTGCGGCCGGGTCTCGGCGAACGGGTCACCGGCTGGTTCCTGCCGGTGGTGCCGGCGGCGCGGGTCGCCATCCTGCGCAGCGTCCTCTATGTCTTCGTGCTGCTCGACATGCATCTGCTGGTTCGCGACCCCATCCCGCTCAGCGCCCAGGCCGAGCTCTACCAACCGCTGCTGCTGGCCCGGGTGCTGCACCTACCGCCGCCGAGCGTCCCGCTGGCGTACACGCTGTATGCGGTGCTGTGGATCGGCTGCCTGCTGGGCATTGCCAACCGGGCGCCACGGCTGGCCGGCTTCACCGTCGCCGCCGCCTTCACCTGGTGGACCGCGATCGGGATGAGCTACGGCAAGGTCGACCACGACCACCTGGCCCTGGTGGTCGCGTTGTGGGTGCTGCCCACGGTCGGCGCGGTCCGGGGCCGCTGGCGGTCGACCGAATATTCGGCCGCGGCCGGGTGGGCGCTCAAGTGCATCCAGATCGCGGTGGTGGCGACGTACTTCTTGTCCGCGCTGACCAAGATCCGTAGCGGTGGCTGGAGCGTCACCTCTTGGCCGCAGAGTGCCATCCTGCTGTGGGCCATCGTCCGGCGTCCGCACGGGCTCGGGCAGTTCCTGCTGCCGTACCCGGGACTGCTGCGGGTGATGCAGTGGGGCGCGTTCCTGGCCGAGCTCAGCTCGCTGGTGGTGCTGTGGCTGCGCGGCCGGGCCCTGCTGCTGGCGGCGCTGTTCTGGCTGGGCTTCCATGTCTTCACCGTCGCCCTGCTCTACATCCACTTCGCGCCGACCATCATCTGCTGGCTGGCGTTCGCCCCGCTAGAGCGCTGCGGACCCTGGTTTCGACGGGTCGTAGCCCGGCGGCGGGAGCGCGCAGGCCGGCGAGCCTCCCGGCATCCGCTGCCGGTTGGCGGCGATCAGCCGATAGACAGCCGCGGCTAGCCGGCGGACGCCGGGCAGACCCATCACCGTGCCCAGCAGCGAGTACGGCCGACCGCGATAGCGCAGCCAGGCCGCGAACGCCTCCGCACCGCCGAGCACGGTGCCGTCGGTGCCGACCCACAGCACCTCGCGGGAGGCTCGTTCGGGGGTGGTGCCGAGCGCCGCCAGGTCGCTGAACTGCCACGGCACCAGCTGGGCGTCTTCGGTCTGCCCGGGTGCGCGTCGGCGAAGCCGCTCGGCCACCCAGGTGGCCGAGGTCGTGCAGAAGCCGCAGTCCCCGTCGAAGATCACCAGTGGCCGGGCTCGGGTCGGGGTCGGTGCGGGGCTGTCCACGTTCGTCACTGTAGCTGTGCTGACGGGGGCCGCGGCGTCAGTAGACTGCAGGGGTGGCAGGGCGGATCAACGACGAGGACATCACCGCCGTACGTGACCGCGCGAAGATCGAGGACGTCGTCGGGGCGTACGTGGCCCTGCGGGGCGCCGGTGGCGGGTCGATGAAGGGCCTGTGCCCGTTCCACGACGAGAAGACCCCCAGCTTTCAGGTCACGCCGTCGCGTGGCTTCTTCTACTGCTTCGGCTGCGGCGAGGGCGGCGACGTCATCAGCTTCATGCAGAAGATCGACAACCTGTCGTTCACCGAGGCGATCGAGCGGCTGGCCGACAAGGTCGGCATCGTGCTGCGCTACACCGAGGACTCCGGCCCGCGGCAGCCCGCCGGTGCGCGGATGCGGCTGATGGAGGCGCACAAGGAGGCCGCCGACTTCTACGCCGAGCAGCTGATGACCCCGGAGGCGCTGGCCGGTCGCCGGTTCCTGGCCGAACGGGGCTTCGACCGTGAGGTGGCCGAGAGGTTCGGCATCGGCTTCGCCCCCCGCTCCGGCCGGGCTCTGCTGCAGCATCTGCGGGCCAAGGGATTCCGCGACGAGGAGATGGTCACCGGCGGGCTGATCCGGGAGAAGGGCTATGACTTCTTCCGCGGCCGGCTGCTGTGGCCGATCCGCGACTCCGGCCGGCAGGTGGTGGGCTTCGGTGCCCGCCGGCTGTTCGACGACGACTTCATGCCGGCCAAATATCTGAACACTCCCGAGACGCCGCTGTACAAGAAATCGCAGGTGCTCTACGGGCTCGACCTGGCCCGGCAGCAGATCGGCAAGAAGAGCCAGGCCGTGATCGTCGAGGGCTACACCGACGTGATGGCCGCGCACCTGGCCGGGGTGGATACCGCCATCGCGTCCTGCGGGACCGCGTTCGGCGACGACCACGCCCGGCTGCTGCGGCGGCTGATGGGCAACCACGACGCCTTCCACGGTGAGGTCATCTTCACCTTCGACGGAGACGCCGCCGGTCAGGCCGCGGCGCTGAAGGTGTTCAGCGGCGACCAGAACTTCATCGCCCAGACCTACGTCGCGGTGGAGCCCACCGGGCTCGACCCGTGCGACCTGCGGCTGCAGCACGGCGACGCCGCCGTACGCGAGCTGGTGGCCCGGCGGGTGCCGCTCTATCGGTTCGTGATGACCAACGTGCTGAGCCAGTACGACCTCGACCGCGCCGACGGTCGGCTCTCCGCCCTGCGCGCAGCGGCGCCCCTGGTCGCCAGCATCCGCGACACCGGGCTCATCGGCGGCTATGCCCGTGAGCTGGCCGGGCTGCTCGGGATGGACGTGGAGGAGGTGCGCTCGGAGGTGATGCGAGCCGCCTCGCGCTCGTCACGGAGTCGGGTGGAAGCCGGTCGTCACGACCGGCGGGAGGAGGCGGAGCGCCGGGAGGAATACCGCAGCGGCGCCGAGGTGCCATCGGACGACGACGGTCCGCCGCGTCGGGCCGAGGGTCCGCCGCTGCCCGATCCCCGCGACCGGCTGCTGGCCACCGAGCGGGAGACCGCGAAGCTGCTGATCCAGGCGCCGGGACTGTTCCGACCCGGCTGGGACGGTCTCAGCGTGGCCGACTTCACCCACCCCGCGTACGCCGCGGTGTTCACCAGCGTCGAGAAGGCGCTGGCCGAGGAGGAGAGCGGCGACTGGATCCACCGGGTGTCATCCGCCGCGGAGCACGACCGGATCCGGTCTCTGGTCGCGGCCCTCGCGGTGGAGCCGCTGCCGATCCAGGGTGAGGTGGACGCTCGGTTCGTAGTGGCGCACAGCTCAGGGCTCCAGCTGCTCACCGTGATGCGCCAGATCGCCGACCTGAAGTCGCGGCTGCAGCGGACCAACCCGGTCGAGGAGCCCACTCGCTACAACCAGATGTTCTCCGAGCTGGTGGTGCTCGAAGCCCGCCGCAAGGAGCTGCACAACCGCAGCCTGGGCGCCCTCGACTGACGCTGCTGTGCACAGCGGGTTTCCCGTCCACAGCCCGACCGGCGCCGAAGCGCGACGTCTCGTCGTCGGCCCAGGGTGGAGCCATGACGATGGTGGCGGGAGATCTGGCCCGGGAACGGCTGCTGAGCGCCGCCGACGAGGTTGAGCTGGGCCTCCGGATCGAGGCGGGGGTGCTCGCCCGGGCGGAGCTCGCTGCGGGGCTGGAGGGCGTCACCGGCGCGACGGCGGGGGAGCTGACCGCCCTGGTCGAGGAGGGCGAGCGGGCCCGGCAGCGGTTCATCGCGGCCAACCTGCGGCTGGTCGCGATGGTCGCACGGCCGGCGGCACTGCGCAGCGGTCTGCCGGTGTCCGACCTGTTCCAGGAGGGGTGTCTCGGGCTGATTCATGCCGTCCAGCGGTTCGACTGCCGTCGCGGCAACCGGTTCGCCACCTACGCGTTGTTCTGGGTTCGGGCGTTCGTGGGGGCGGCCACCGCCAGCCACTGCGGGGCCCTCAACCTGCCGTCCGGTCGCGCCGAGCAGCTGCGGGTGGCCCGGGGGGTGCAGAGCCGGCTCACCCAGGCGCTGGGGCGTCCGGCGACCGCGGCCGAGGTGGCGACGGAGCTCGGTCGGGGGGAGGCCTGGGTGTCCGACCTCTTGGCCCATCAGGCGCCGGAGTCGATCGAGGCGGTGGCGGATCGGCTGCCCGACGGCGGCGCCGATCCGTACGAGCAGGTGCTGGCGGCCGATCGACCCGGGGAGGAGCTGCTGGAGCGGCTCAGCGACGACCAGCGGTCGGTGCTGCGGCTGCGGCTCGGCTTCGCCGACGGACAGGCCCGCTCCTATGCCGAGACGGCACGGGCACTGAGCTGGCCGACCGGGCGGGTTCGCCGGTTGGAGACGGCGGCTCTGGAGGAGCTCCGCGGAATCTGCCCGCAGGAGGCCTCGGTACATCTGTGAAGCTCCCCCGGTTGGACTCGAACCAACAACCCTCCGGTTAACAGCCGAATGCTCTGCCAATTGAGCTACAGGGGATCAACGATCGTGCGGTTATGAACCCTACCAGCCAACTCACGCCATGTCGTATTCGGCCCGCACCGATGCGATCGCGGCGTCCGCGATCTCCTGCACACCCTCGGTCTGCCAGCTCAGCCCGCGGCCCAACGTGGCGTGCCAGCTGATGGCGGCAGCAGGATCTGACAGGTCGCGCCGTCCCGCGACGACCACGCCACGGTCGCCGCGGATCGGGATGAACCGCTCGACCATGATGCTCGCCGCCACGCGTTCGCGGAACACTTCTGGCAACTGGCCAGGCTCCACCAGCCGGACGGATCCGCGGCGGCCGCCGTAGCGGACCCAGCTCAAGGTGTCGTTCTCGTTGTTCCACTCACCGCGCTCGATCTCGTGCCAGGCGATGTGCTCCCATCCGTCCGCGTCGCCGACGCTGAGCACGGCCATGGTGGCGACGGCGTACCCGTCGACGGCGGCGGCCCAGGCCAGGATCCGGCGGGGCCACTTCGGTGTCGTCGCCATCGACGCGACGAACGCCTGATGGACCAGCGGAGGCAGACCGCGGCTGCGGCGCCACCAGCCAGGGCGAGGCACGACCGGTCAGCCCTTCGTGCTGCTGAGGTCCTGCAGGAACAGCGACGCCCAGCGGTCGATGTCGTTCTCGAACACCTGGCGGCGCAGGATGCGCATCCGGCGGGCCTTGGCCCGGGCGGAGTCGTTGAACGCCTCCATCAGGCGGTCTTTCATCCCGTTGATGTCGTAGGGGTTGACCAGATACGCCTGCCGCAGCTCCTTGGCCGCGCCGGCGAACTCGCTGAGCACCAGGGCGCCGTCGTCTCCGGAGCGGCACGCGACGTACTCCTTCGCCACCAGGTTCATCCCGTCGCGGAGCGGGGTGACGACCATGACGTCAGCCGCGCGATAGAGGGCGGCCATCTCCTCGCGGGGATAGGACGAGTGGAGGTAGGTGATCGGCGGACGCCCGATCCGCCCGATGTCGCCGTTGATCCGGCCGACCAGCCGGTCGATGTCGTCGCGCAGGATCCGGTATTGGTCGACCCGCTCCCGCGACGGGGTGGCGACCTGGACGAAGACCGACTCCTCCGGGTCGAGCACGCCGTCGGTCACCAGCTCGCCGAAGGCGCGGATCCGTTCCGGCAGACCCTTGGTGTAGTCCAGCCGGTCGACGCCCAAGAAGATGCACTTCGGGTCGCCGAGGTCGTGCCGGATCTTCTCGGCGCGCGCCTTCGTCTCCTCGGTGTTGGCCAGCTCCTGGAGCCCGGAGGCGTCGATCGAGATCGGGTACGCGCGGGCGAGCACGGTCCGGTTGTCCGGCAGCCGTACTTCGTCGCGGTGGGTCTGGTAATGCAGCCGCTGGCGGACCAGGCGGACGAAGTTCTGCGCGCCGCCCGGCAGCTGGAACCCGACCAGATCGGCGCCCAGCAGCCCTTCGAGGATCTGGTTGCGCCAGGGCAGCTGCTGATAGAGCTCGGTCGGGGGGAACGGGATGTGCAGGAAGAAGCCGATCCGCAGGTCGGGCCGTTGGGTCCGCAGCATCTGGGGGACCAGCTGCAGCTGGTAGTCCTGGACCCAGACGACCGCGTTCTCCTCGGCCACCTCGGCGGTCCGGTCCGCGAACCGCTGGTTCACCTTGACGTACGCATCCCACCACTCACGGTGGAACTCCGGGTGCGCGACCACGTCGTGGTAGAGCGGCCACAGGGTGCCATTGGAGAAGCCCTCGTAGTATTCCTCGACCTCCTGGGCCGACAGCGGCACCGGGACGAGCTGCAGGCCACTGTCGACGAAGGGGTCCAGCTCCTCGTCCGCGGCGCCGTGCCAGCCGACCCACGCGCCGTCATTCGCGCGCATGACGGGCTCCAGCGCGGTGACGAGCCCACCCGGCGACGTCCGCCAGTCGGTGGAGCCGTCCGGCAGCTCGATCCGGTCAACCGGCAACCGGTTGGCCACCACCACGAATGACGCGGTGGGGGTGGGGTCGGACTTCCGTGGCTTCGTACTCATTGGCTCGCGGCCTCCCTAGGCGTGTCCGACTGACCCTAACGGGTCGGCTGGGGCGAGCCGACTGGTGCCCGCGCCGACCGGTCTGAGAAGGTCAGATCATGAACTCGACAGGACCCGTCTCCGACCTGGGAATCGCCGCGATGCAGGCGGTGATGGAGCGACCCGGTGACACCTTGGTGGCCGTGGACTTCGACGGCACGTTGTCCCCGATCATCGACGACCCGGAGCAGGCGTACGCCCATCCCGCAGCGGTGAATGCGCTGTCGCGACTCGGCCACTACGTCGGCACCGTCGCCGTCATCACCGGCCGCCCGGCGCGCACCGCCGTCCGACTGGGTGGCTTCGCGGAGGTGGTCGGGCTGGAGTCCATGATCGTGTTGGGTCAGTACGGCGTGGAGCGCTGGGAGGCGTCGACCGGGGAGTTCATCATCCCGCCGGAGCCGGACAGCGTCGCGGCGGTGGCCGAGGAGCTGCCGAAGATCCTGCAGCGCCTGGGGTTGACCGGCGTGCGGGTCGAGAACAAGGGGCGGGCGATCGGTGTGCACACCCGCGAGCTGGACAACTCGGTCGAGGCCTTCGAGCAGCTGGCTGAGCCGCTCGGTGACCTGGCCGCGGCACACGGGTTGCTGATCGAGCCCGGCAAGAACGTACTGGAGATTCGCGCGCCCGGGATCGACAAGGGCGAGGCGCTGCGCAACCTGGTGGCCGAGCGTGGGGCGCGCCAGGTGATCTTCGCCGGCGATGACCTGGGCGATCTGCCGGCCTTCCGTGCAGTCGAGCAGCTGCGGACCGAAGGGGTGCTCGGGCTGTTGGTGTGTTCCGCCTCGCACGAGGAGGATGCGCTGACTCAGATCTCCGACCTCATCGTGGAGGGTCCTGAAGGTGTGGCGGAGTGGCTGTCACGGTTGGCGGACAGCCTGGAAGCGCGACGGGGTAGCGTCGGAGGATGACCACAGAGCGGAACCACGACGAGGCAGCCGACCACGACCGGGTGGAGGAGCGTGCACACCTGCTCCCCGAGGAGCTGGCCGTCGGCAGCGACGACCCCGAGGCTCAGGCGGCGGCCATCCTGGCCGAGTCCGAAGAGCGGGTGATGGATCCCGAGGGCACCCGCAAGGAGTCCAGCCAGACACTGGGTGAGTAGGTCCTCCCGGGTCGGCGCCGGTCGGGCTAGGGTGTCCGTCGGGTCGACGACCCGGGGCGGTAGCTCAGCCGGTTAGAGCAGGGGACTCATAATCCCTGGGTCGTGGGTTCGAGCCCCACCCGCCCCACTCCTGCAAGATCGGAAAGCATCACTCTGGCTGCAGCAGACCGGTCCAGCTGTGTGTCCGAAGCGCGGCAGCCTCGAACCCGTGGTGAGGTACCGTCACTGGGCCGGGTGTCGACGAGGCCCTGCCCTGACATCGGCGGCATTCGCACTGCGGGGCCGTCTTGAGAGGGAGCTTTTCCGTGCCGCTCGCCATCGTCGAGTTCTCCGTGATCACTGTTATCGCCATCGCACTTCTCTCGTTGCTCGCGTTGATGGCTCTCGTCCGCCTCGCGCTGACCGTCCGCACCCTGATTCTCCGCCGCAGCAACCGCAGGCAGGGGACGGCAGCCGCCTCCTCGTCCGGTCGGCGTGTCGACCGCGCCTTCGTCCTCGGGTACACCTTCCCCGCGGGGATGCTGGACCGGGTCCTGGAGCGGTGCCCGCGCGAGGCTGACCGGTCCGAGGTTGAGCTGGGGCTGCGCCAGTTCCTGATCGCCGCGGGAGAGGCCGCAGCTGACGGGGCGGGCGCAGGGATGCCGAGCCGGACTGTCGACGAGGCGTGGCACGAGTTCATCACCTACACCCGCGCCTACGCCGTCTTCTGCAACCAGGCGTTCGGCCGGTTCCTCCACCACGAGCCTGAGGTGACGATGACCGGTGAGCAGTCCTGGCAGGACCAGGCGGCGGCGATGGCCCGCACCTGGGACTCCGCCTGCCGGACCGAGCATTTGGACGAGCGCCGCACCGACGTTGCTCCCGCCCTGTTCCGTTCCGATGTGACTGCAGAGGTCGAGGGGGCGAGGTCCTATGTCGCATCGTGCGGCGAGAAGCCGGGCAGCTGCCAGGTCGCCGACGGCACCGTCTGCGTGGCCCACCAGCTGCGGGAACCGGCTGAGCCTGTGCACTGGCCCATGGGCAGGCACCTCGTCTGGAGCGATTAGTTCGACCGCCTCCTGTGCCGGGCGATCAGCGGAACCGTAACGTTATGAAAGGCTTCTTGCTGCGGGCGTAAGAAGTCGTCCCCTCGCTGCTGCGAAGGAACCTTGTCAACCGCTGCCGCACGCAGACCTGGGGCCCCTGGGTCGCGGTTCGAGCCAACCCGCCCCACTCGTCCTCGTCAGAAGGACGGCATCACCGTTCGGCTGCGGGTGCCGTACACGTGGTGGTGCTGGCGACCTCGCTCAGTAGCTCCCGGGCGCTGCGGGGATCATCGGCGGTGATGCCGTCGACTCCGAGAGCGATGGCACGGTCGGCGTCGATGGCGCCGCGCAGGGGCCAGGCGCAGACCCGGATCCCGTCCGCTGCGCCGACTGCACCACCTCGGCAGCCAGACCGTCCCAGCCGCTGTAGAGGAAGGCTCTGGCTAGGATCTGGGGATGACGGGGGATCGACGAACACGAGCAGTAGCACGCGCGGTATCCGGGTGATGTGATGGCAGCGCCTAGTGGACAACTTGGCACGGCGACTGCGGGTCTGGTGATCGGTCTCGGACTAGCGGTCGCTGGCTGGTTCGCCATCGGACCCGATCACCTCGCCTACGCGTTCGTTGTCCAGGGCGCCCTTCTCTTCATGGCGCTCCTGACAGGTCCAGCACTGGTGGACGTTGCCCGCTACCGCTACCGGGTCAGACCATTCGAGCCACGGATTTACACCCTGCTGGGAGCGGAGGCACTCCGACGCTTACTCGACCTCGTCGGCTGGAACAGGATCATCAAACAGATGCGTGAAACAGAGCAAGGAGCATCAGGCACAGCCCGCTTCCTTAGAGGGACCGAGCAGTCCGAAACCGGTCACCTTGTCGGCTTCTCCGCTACCGCAGTACTGGCCATCCTGGCCGCAGCTACCGCACATCCTCGAGGCGCTGCACAGATTCTGCTTCTCGGGATGATCCTTCACGTGTATCCGGTCATGATCCAGCGCAGCACCCGCTTTAGAGTCACCAGCCGTCGAACCACATCAATGGAAGCGGACGCTGAAGGGTCCCTACGGGGCGCCGAGCAAATCCACACAGGCGAGGTGTAGGCAGTCCACCCGCGCAGGACGTTCCTTATTCAGAGGGCTCGGCCAGGTGATGAGCGATCACCGTCTGGCCGCCTGTCCTGTGGACGCCGTCGCGCCGCCACCGCCGGCACCCACAACCTGGCTCAGCCACTGGCGGGCGCTGCGGGGATCATCGGCGGTGATGCCGTCGACTCCGAGAGCGATGGCACGGTCGGCGTCGATGGCGTCGCGCAGGGGCCAGCCGCAGACCCGGATCCCGTCCCGCTGCGCCGACTGCACCACCTCGGGAGTCAGACCGTCCCAGCCGCTGTAGAGGACCTCGACCCCGAGCTGACGCGCCGTGGCGCCGGCCTCGTCGGTATACCTGCTGACGATGAAGCCCCGTTCGATCTCGGGCAGAGCCGTACCGACCTCCTCGAGCACCTCAGGGCGAAAGCAGGTGATCAGCCACCGCGCCGGCTCGGGCCGATTGCGGAGCAGATCGGCGACGACCGGCACGGCGGCCGGTGCCTTGATCTCGATCTGCAGTGGCACGGTGGTGAGGTCAAGCACCTCCGGCAGCGACATCAACCGCTGCTCGCGGGGCAGCGGGACACCGCGCAGCTGTTCCCAGGTGAGCTCGCTGACCGGCGTAGCGTCGGCGGCGCCCCCCGTCACCCGGACCAACGTGGCGTCGTGGCTGATCACCGCCACGCCGTCGGCGCTGAGGCGCACGTCGAACTCGATCTCGTCCGCGCCGTGGCGCTCGGCGGTGACCATGCTCAGTGCCGTGTTCTCCGGCGCATGGGCCATCGCTCCGCGGTGTCCTGTTATCACCATCTGCTTCTCCTTCGTTGTCATCAGGCTGCCAGCTTCGTCGGATACTGCTTGGCAATCTTGTCGGTGCTTCGCTGCAGGTCTTTGGCGGTCGCCCGCATGATGGCGACCGGATCCTCGGCGCCAGCGTAGATCCGCTGCAACGACGTCTTCATCTTGGTGATGCACGTCGGCACGTACCGTCGGACCAGGTCGGGACCCGAGGCGATTTCCAGCTGCTTCACCGCCAACCCATAGTTGGGGTTGTCGGCCGACAGCTGTCGGATCACCGACGACGTGCTGGCACTGGTGGTGCAGGGCAGATACCCGGTCTGTGCAGCCCACCCGGCGGACTGCTCCTCGGCCGCCAAGAACTTGATCAGCTCGAAGGCCGCTTGCTTGCGTTCCGCGCTGGAATAGCGCAGGACTGCGAGACCTCCGCCTCCTGTCGGCACCCCGGTCTGTGCCTGCTTGGGCAAGAAGCCGGCACCGACATCGAAGGTGGCCGTCTTAGAGATCTTGGTCAATGATCCGGTCGAGGCCTGGATACAGGCGACCATGCCGCTGGTGAAGTCGTTGACGTGGTCCTGTGCGAGATAGCCCGCCTTGTCGACGTGGATGATGTCGTGCTCGAACTGGGCCGCGGCCAGCGACTCCGGTGAGTCCAGGGTCACGTCCAGGCCCTGGGAGATCCCACCATCGAAGCTCCACAGGGTCCCCTGGAAATACCAGTCGTCGGAACCGGCGTACGCCCGCATCCGCGGTGTGGCGCCGCGATAGTCGATCGTGGCGACCTCGCGCCCCCAGTCGCGGAACTCGTCCCAGGTCGCTGGTGCCCGGCGCGGCAGGCCCGCCGCCGCCAACAGGTCGGCGTTGAAGTACATCAACGGTGTGGACCGGGCGAAAGGAGTCCACCAGATCGAGCCGCCCACCCGGCCTTCGTTGAGCAGCCGTGGGTGGAAGGCCTCCGGGCTGAAGCTGGCGTCGAAGTAGCCATCGAGAGGTTCCAGGGTCTCGTTCAGGTAGTAGCGGTTCCACGAGACGTCGGACAGGACGGCCAGGTCCGGGATCTGACGTGCCTGCAGGCCGGCCGCGAGTTTCTGGTCGACGCCGTCGTAGCCCTCGAACGTCTGGACCTCGACGTAGATGTCGGACTGGGTCTGATGGAACTTGTCGATCAGGCCCGCGAGGATGCCGAGGTTGTCCCCGGTGAAGGAGCTCCAGAAGACGATCCGCAACCGCCCGGCGAACTCTCCCGGCACTCGGCCCTTCGGCTGCTTGTAGTCGACGCCGAGGCTTCCACACCCGGTGAGTGCGATGCCGCCGAGAGCAGCGGCACTGAGGGTCGATGTCAGCAGGCGGCGACGGGTGAGGGTCGCAGGCCCCGCCGACGACAGGGGAGCAGCAGATGATCCGGACATGGCGCAGAGGTTTCCTTTGCGGTAGGAGCGTGCGGAGCCGCGACGAGTGGGCGGTCAGCGGGAGACGGCGGCGCCGGTCAGGCCGGAGACGATGTAGCGGCGGGCGATGAGGAAGAGCACCAGCATCGGGGCGATCACCAGCACGGTGCCTGCCATGATCGTTCCCCAGTTGTCGACGCCCTCGTTGCTCTTCAGAAACATCAGCCCGATGGTCAGGGTGCGCATGTCGTCGGAGTTGGTGGCGATCAGCGGCCAGATGAACCCGTTCCACTCATCGATCAGAGCCAGCAGCGCGACCGTGATCACGGCCGGTCGGGAGATCGGCACCACGAAGTGCAGGAGCCGCCTCAGGTGGGAGGCTCCGTCGAGCTCTGCGGCTTCCAAGACCTCGCTCGGCAGCGAGAGGAAGTGTTGCCGCAACAAGAAGGTCCCGAACGCCGACGCGACACCGGGCAAGATGATGCCGGCGTAGCTGTTCACCAGACCGAGCCGGCCGATGGTGATGAAGTTGATCAGCAACGTCACATGTCCGGGCACCATCAGCGCGCCGAGCATCAGCAAGAAGATGATCCGTTTGCCGGGGAACGGCAAGAAGGCGAAGGCGTAGGCGGTGAGTACGGCGAGCACCAGTTTGAGTGCTGCCCCGACGATGGTGATGATCACCGAGTTCACGAGGTAGCGGCCGAACGGCGCCGCCCGCCAGGCATCGGCGAAGTTGCCGAACTCCAGGCTCGGCGGTATCAGCTTGAGCGGCCAGCTGTAGATGTCTGCGCTGGGCTTGAGTGCTGAGGACGCCAGCCAGTACAGCGGAATCACGAACACAAGTGCCACCACGACCAGCAGCAGGTAGCGGACGATCCGGCCCGGACCTTTGCGGCTGCCATGGTTCTGCTGCTGGGGCAGGGTGAGCGTCGGCGACGTTGCCATCAGTAGTGCACCTTCCGTTCGACGAACCGCAGCTGGATCGCGGTCACGACCAGCAGGATGGCGAACATGATCATTCCGCCGGAGGCGGCATATCCGGCGTCGAAGCTGCGGAAGCCCTGGTCGTAGATGAACCAGCTCAAGGTGGTGGTGGCGCCACCCGGGCCGCCGCCGGTCATCATCGCGATGACATCGAACGACTGGAAGGCACTGATGACCGTCGTCACCAAGACGAAGAAGGTGGTGGGGGACAACAGCGGGAAGATCACCTGCCAGAAGGTCTGCCAGTTGTTCGCGCCATCCAGCATGGCGGCCTCGCGGACGTCGCGGGAGATTCCCCGCAGGGCCGCCAGATAGATGATGGCCACGAACCCGACGTCCTTCCAGATCGAGACGATCAGCAACGCGGGCAGTGCCCACGTCGTGGAGGAGGTCCACGCAGGCGAGTCGACACCGAGCAGGCTGAAAGCGGCCCGCGAGAGGCCGTAGTTGGGATCGAAGATGAACAGCCAGATCGCTGCGATGGCCGCGCCGGACAGCACATGGGGCAGGAAGCCCACAGTGGTGACGAAACCGCTGCCGCGGAGGTTTCCGGCCAGCAGCACAGCGATCGCCAGTCCCAGACCGCCGCAGCCGACCACGATGACCACAACCCAGATGGCGGTGGTGCTCAGCACCTTGAGGAAGTTGGGGTCGGTGAACAGCTCGGCGTAGTTCTCGCCGCCGACGAACGTGGGCGTCGGACTGATCATGTCCCAACGGGTCAGGCTCAGATAGATGTTGCCGATCACCGGCCAGTAGGCGAAGACGGCGATCAGGATGAGGTTGGGGAAGGCGAACAGCGCGAACAGGGCGTACTCGCGGCGGCGTCGACGTCGACGGCCGGGTCTGGTGAGGCTGGAGGTTTGCGCGGGAGCGTCGGTCTGCACCGACTCCCGACGGAGGGTGGCCGTCACACTGTTGACACTCACCGGGCCATCTTCACACCGTCTTGTGATAGGAGTCAACGAGTTCTCGACCGCTATTCCGGATCGTTGCGCGGTCCCTGGGTGGGCCCGACCGGATCTTAATCCGCTAGTCAGAGAAGGATTCCGAGCAGGGCGCGGGCAGGAATGGCGGCATCAGCCCCGAAGTTCCAGCTCAGGATTCACCCGTGGTTCACCTGTTAGATATCACGGGGCCAATGTTAGATTTGGCCGCCACGCGGACCAGCCGAGAGTCGCGGGCAAAGGGGGAAGTGATGGCAGCCAACCGCGATCAGCGCAGAAGCGCGATCCTCGACCACCTGGTGGAGGTGGGGACCGCGTCAGCGAAGAGTCTCGCGGAGCGTTTCTCCATTTCGGTGATGACGGTGCACCGCGACCTCGACGAGCTGGAGCGCCGCGGCGCGGTACGGAAGTTCCATGGCGGCGCCAGCGTCGATCGGACGAGCAGCTACGAGATAGCCGCGACCATCCGCCGGAGGCTCGCCGTCACCGAGAAGGTGGCCCTCGGCCGGGCGGCGGCCCGAGGAGTACGCGACGGCCAGTCGATCATGCTCGACGACTCGACCACGGTCGCGACCATGGTGGAGTTCTTGACCGGGTTGGACGGTCTCCGGGTCGCCACCAACTATCTTCCCTCCCTCAACCGGCTGGCCCCGCAGTCGCAGCTGCTGGTGCAGGCGATCGGTGGCCGGTATGACCTGAGCCACGAGTCCTTCCTCGGTATCGGGGCTGTCCAGGCCGTGCAGGCACTTCGAGTCGACACCGTCTTCCTCTCCACGACCACAGTTGATGCCGCCGGGCTGTATCACCAGGAGGAGGCGACTGTCGCCCTGAAGCAGCAGATGATGCGGTCGGCCCGGCACCGGGTGCTGCTCGTCGACGGCACCAAGTTCGGGCAGACATCGCTGCATCGGGTCTGCGGCTGGGACCAGATCGACGAGCTGCTGACTACCGAGCCGGTCGACCCTGAGCTGCTCGCTGCGGTAGCGGAGCAGGGGGTCCGGGTGACGCGCGTGACAACCTCAGACGAAAGCACGCCTCAGGAGTGACGCGTGGTGAACCACCCGCACGCCGAAGTGGCTGCCCCCACCGGTAGCGCTCTCATCTGGTGACAGCACCTTCTGGAGTGAGGGTGCCTGCCCCGCGATCCGGCACCCACCACGCTATGGCCGCACGTTCATGTCCTGCTGTACCCGCCCGAAATACCGTGCGAGGAACATGCTCATCGCCGCGCCGCCGATGGCGAGGCTGACGCGCTCGGCGGAACTGGTACCGCCCTTGGGTAGAGCGAGCATGCCCAGGCCTGCGTTCGTCGCACTCCAGACGACATTGGTCTCGGGGGACGACTCCCCACGGCCGGGCGGGTTCCCGAACGGTGACGGGAAGCGTCGACCTTGCACCCCGCTCACGCCATGTGGCACGGCATTGACCAGCAAAGCTCCTGCGACGAAGCCACGAACCAAGCGACGAACAGACATGGCGTTTCCTTGGCGAGCCGCCGACGAGCGGCTCGGGGTGAGTGAGGGTGGATATCGAGGTGACCACGGCTGCTCCTACGTCAAGGGGCTAGGTCTCCGTGGCACGACGAACGTACCGGGGGCGTCACGGCTCGCGCCGAGGGGTACGGACTTGGGTGCAGGCCTACGTCAGCTCGCAGGTCTCTTCCTGCGACGAGGCTAGGTGGCTCAGTTCACGCTGCGGCTGTAGCAATGGCGGGAGCGCGGCGTTTCCGTTGCAGGGCGGTGGCGGTGTGCCAGATGCGGTCGGTGAAGGCGTTGTTGCCGAGGGCTTGGGTGCCTTGGTTGGTGACCAGGTAGATCCAGCCGTGGGGTGATCGCCAGAGGTATTCCCCGGGTACGGGTTGGCGGAGTCGCCAACGGCCGTGCGTCTTGAGGCGGTGGTGTCCTCGGTCGAGGGGTCCGAGGTTGGCCAGGCTGGTCTGTTGGGGTGGTCCTGGGTTGGCGTAGGGGATGGTGTGGTCGAGGTCCATGGTGCGGCTGAGGCTGGTGCTGTAGGGGAAGGCGTCGGCGGGGTTGCGGAGTCGGAGGGCTTCGCGGTGGCGGTGCGGGATCTCGTACGCGTCCACCGGCGCCGGATACGGGTCGAGCACCGGGCGGACCGTGATCGTGTTCGGGGTGTTGGCCAGGAATCGGCGGATTTGATCCACCGTGACGGGGCCATCACCCTCGATCCGACCCACGAAGCCACCGATGGTGCCCGGGCCGTCGCCTTCGGCCCCACCCCCGGTTCTGCCGACGACGGATGGATTCGCGGGGTCATGAGGGCCGGCGCCGCCGGTGTCGGGAGCGTCGGCGCCGCCGGTGTCGGGGGCGCCCTCGCGGGTTGCGGCCATTAGGGCTTCGTGGCTGAGGTGAATGTACAGCGTGGTCTGCGGCCGCGCCTTCACCGGATCCACTGTCGGTCCGTCGAACCGCACCGACTGATGCGTGTCCACCGGCTCCGGTCCTTCGGCGGTCGGTTCGACCTGATCACACGGGTCACCCTGGTGGGCTTGCAGCAGCGCCAACGCCGTCGCCGGCTGCCCGAGAATCCCGATCGCCTTCGACCGCCGCACCCCGACCGGACCGGTATCGCCTTCCAGCTGAAGAATCTCCGCGATCCGGTTGACCATGGCGACGAACCAGACCACGTCACCGGCGTTGGCCCGGGCGACTAGCACTTTGAGGCCGCCGACTTCGGTGCGGCCGGCGCGGACGAACCGTTCGGCTTCCCACAGTCGGGCCCGTGCTTCCGCTCCGACGGGGTCGGCGCTCATCACCGCCGCCTGCAGCAGGTTCTCAAACCGTGCCCAGGAGATCGCGCCGATCGGACCGGCCACCATGGCATCCACGATCGCCGCTGCGTCGGCTGACAGGTGGCGGGTGTGCTGGGCGACCTTACGCGCCTTCCACCCCCGCACCTCCCCGGCGAGGACTCGCGCCCAGAGCCGCGGGAAGCGGTGCCGCAGATCCAACGCATCGGCCATCTGCGCCGACGCAGCACCGGTGGTGGTCTCCTGCAACGCCCCCAACTCGCCAGCGGCGTACTCCGACACCAACGGTGTCCCATCGCCACCGAGCTGACGGAACCGTTCCTGCCACGGCGGCCCATCGACCAGCACAGCAGCCGGATCGGGTCCGTGCAGGTCAGCCCAGTGCGCCGCAACCACCAACAACCGTGTCTCGGCCGCCACCACCATCCGGTGCAGCTCCGCGACACACGTCGCAGTCGCCGACGTGTCAGCCGGCAGCTCCATCCCAGAATCGAACATACGTACAATTTACGACCCACCACTGACATTTCACCGCACTATCCACAGCCCTGCGAAGATGGCTGCATGCGCGTCGTCGTCCTCTCCGACACTCACAGCCCACGGTTCTGGAAGGGCTGCCCGCCGGCCGTCGCCGCTCAGCTCGAGGGCGCGGACCGTATCCTGCACGCCGGCGACGTCTGCACCGCCGAGGTCCTCACCGAGCTCGAGCAGTTCGCGCCGGTCACCGTCGTGATGGGCAACAACGATCGCCCGGAGGTCGCCCACTGGGGCGCCCCCGAGACCATCGAGTTCGATCTCGGCGGGGTACGTACGGCGATGATCCACGACTCGGGTCCGGCCGCCGGCCGGGTCCGTCGGCTACGGCAGCGGTTCCCGTCGGCGGAGCTGGTGATCTTCGGACATTCGCACATCCCGATGGACGTGACCGAGGGGGACCTGCGGATCTTCAACCCCGGCTCGCCCACTGACAAGCGACGCCAGCCGTACGGCACCTTGGGCATCCTGACTGTCGCGGACGGCGCGCTCATCGGAGCCGAGCTGGTCCCACTGCCGCGTTCCTGAGCGTCAGCCGAGGTCGATCACGGAGCCCGGAGCGAGCTGGCTGACGGTCCCGTCGGCGTCGATCCGCCACGACCCAGCTGGGCCAACGAGGCGCCCGCCGGACCCGTGCACCACCGCGCCGCCGGCTTCGGGCAGGCAGAGCACCGGGATCCCGCGCTCCACCGCCCAGGGCGTTATCGCGGTCACCCGATCACGACGTGCGTGCGGCAGCACGGCGTACGGGCCGACCAGGCCCAGACCCGTGGTGGCGGTGAGGCCGACGTCGTTGGGATCCATGGCCGCGGCGGTGTCGATGTCGGCCCCGGCCAGCACCGCCCCGGCGCTGCCGCCGTAGTACCGCCCGCCGCCGGCCAGGAACCGACCCACCGCGTCGCAAAGACCGGCACGTCGCACCGAGTCCAGCAGCGCGTACGTGTTGCCACCGCCGACCATCAGCAGGTCGAAGGCGGTGAGCTCGTCCGCCGTACGCCCATCCAGCAGCGACCACATCGCCACGCTCACCGAGGAGCCGAGCGCGCCGGTCAGCCAGGCCAGCGCCGACGGATGTCTCTCGACCGGAAGCGCGACCGGCCAGTAGAGGACTCGGTCACCGTCGCGCACCATCTCCTGCCACAGCAGACCTTCGTCGTCGGCCGAGCCGCCGCCACCCAGATACACCGCTCCCGCGTCCGTCATGGCCTCAGTGTGCCGCAAGCAGCTCCCGGGACTCGCGGCCATGACGCTGAGCAATCTTGAGCATCCTTGCCCGCGTCAGCGCACCCGCGCCAGCAGCTCCATCGCGTCGAACGGCGCCCGCACCTTCACGTCGTTGTCGAAATAGACGTACACGTCCTGACCCAGCTCTGACCAGGCAGTGATCTCCGCGGCCCATCGGTCGAGGGCCTCGGGGGTGTAGCCGCTGGTGTAGAGCTCGACGTCGCCGTGCAGCCGGACGTAGCAGAAGTCCGAGGTCAGCTCCTTGATCACCGGCCACCGGCCCGCGGTGTCGGCGACCACGATCGCGATGTCGTGCTCGCGGCAGACCGCGACGAAGTCCGGGTCCAAGAAGCTGGCGTGGCGAACCTCCAGGCAGTGCCGCAGCGGCCGGCTGGGGTCAGCAGCCGTCACCAGGGCGCGGTCTTCGGGCACCCTGGCGTCATGGCCGGCGGCGAGCGCGGCTGCCTCGCCGGCGGTACGCGGCAGCAGCGAGAAGAAGGCAGTCAGCCGCTCCCGGTCGAACCCCAGGTTCGGCGGCAACTGCCACAGCAGCGGTCCGAGCTTGCCGTCGAGCGCCAGCACGCCGGAGGCGAAGAAGTTGGCCAGTGCGGTGTCCACTCCGGCCAGCTTCTTCAGGTGGGTGATGAACCGTCCGCCCTTCACCGCGAAGACGAAGTCGTCGGGGGTCTGCGCATACCAGGACGCATAGCTCGTCGGGCGCTGTAGGGAGTAGAACGAGCCGTTGATCTCGATCGAGTTGAGCCGCTCCGCCGCATAGCGCAGCTCTTCGCGTTGCACCAGGCCAACGGGATAGAACGACTTGCGCCACCGGGGATAGTTCCACCCCGATATTCCGACCCTGATCATGGCGCCATCCTAGAGTTGCAAGAATGGGGCGATGGTCCGACTACAGCTGGAGCGCGAGGACAAGTTCGACGTCGACCCGGGATTCGTCCTTCCGGATCTGAGCGACCTGGGAGGCGACGGAGAGCGGATCGAGGTCGCCACCCACGAGCTGGAGGCGACTTACTACGACACCGCCGGGTCCGACCTGCGCCGAGCGCGGGTGACGCTGCGCCGCCGAATAGGTGGCAGTGATGCCGGCTGGCATCTCAAGGTCCCGGCCGGGAAGGCGCGGACGGAGGTGCAGAGCGGGTCTCGGCACAAGACGGTGCCACGTACGCTCGTCGACGCCGTTGCCGGCGTCACCCGCGGCCACGAGCTGGAGCCGACGGCGACCATCTCCACCACCCGGCACGTCACCCGCTTTCTCAGCCCGGCCGATGAGCTGGTCTGCGAGGTCGCCGATGATCATGTCCGCACGGCCACGCTGGGCGCCGAGTCGACTGTGCAGGAGTGGCGCGAGATCGAGGTCGAGATCGGGCCGGCCGGCACCGAGGAGATGCTGACCACCATCGGCGACCGGCTGCTGGCCGCCGGCGCGCGACGCTCCGCCCTGGCCAGCAAGGTGCAGCGAGCTCTCGGCGGGCCGCTGGAGAGCAGCGAACCGGACCTGGACACGCTCGGTGGTCTGGTCTCGGCCTACGTGGCGACGCAGTGCGACGCCGTCGTCGCCGGGGACCTCGGGCTCCGGTTGGGCCGGCCGACGGTCCACGCCAGTCGAGTGGCTGTCCGGCGGCTGCGGAGCACGCTGAAGACCTTTGCCGACGTGTTCGACTCTGACGCCGTCGCCGCGCTCGAGCCCGAGCTGGTCTGGTACGCAGGTCTGCTCGGTCACGTCCGCGACTGCGACGTGCTGGCCGAGCGGCTCGCCGCGCAGATCGCCGCCCTGCCCGCCGAGTACGTCCTTGGCCCGGTCAGTGCCCAGGTCGAGACGGACCTCGCCGGCGAGCGGAAGGAGCGACTGGCGCACGTCACCGCAGCGATGGCCACCGACCGCTACCGGGACCTGCTGGAGTCGCTGCACCGATGGCGCTACGACCCGCCGCTCACCGAGGCCGCGGCGGAGCCGGCGACCAACGCCAAGGCCTACCTGAAGAAGGCGCGCCGCAAGCTGGCCAAACGGCTGAAAGGAGCCGGGCGCGACCCCGAGCAGCTCCATCGAGCCCGCAAGGCCGCGAAGCGGCTGCGGTACGCCGCCGAGCTCGCGGAACCGGCCCTGGGAAGCAGCGCCAGCAAGATCATCTCGCGGGGCAAGCACCTGCAGACCGACCTCGGAGAGCACCAGGACGCTACAGTCAGCGCGGACTACCTGAGAGGGCTCGCGGCCCGGATCGGCACCGACGAAGGCCACAACGGCTTCACCTACGGGCTCTTGGTGGCCGACGAGCTCAACCGGGCTCAAAGGATTCGTGAAGGGTTAAAGGCATGGTGATCCGCCGTCATTCAGTCCTGCTCACCGGGGCAGCCGGGACAGTCGCAGGTCAGCTGCTGCCCGCGTTCCGGGACCGCTACGACCTCACCCTGGTCGATGTCCGCGCCACCGACCGCGACGGCGCACCCGTCGACGGAGTGCAGGTGGTCGACCTGCTGGAGGCCGACCGGTCCACGCTGATCGAGCTCTGCGGTGGGATCGACACCATCGTGCACTGCGGCTATCTCAGCGGCGACGGCTACGCCAGTGAGCGGCGCAACGTCGACCTCGCGCAGCGGCTGCTCGACGTGGCGTCGGAGACCGACGTGCAACGCGTGGTCTGTGCCAGCACCAATCAGGCCTCGAAGTGGTACGAGCAGCCCTACTACGCGGGTCGGATCGACCGGGTCGGCCCAGAGGACTACCCGCGGCCCGACAGCTTCTACGGCTGGGCGAAGGCAGCGTACGAGTCGTTGGGTTTCCTCTACGCCTGCGGATCGCTCGGCACCTCGGTCGAGGTGGCGATGATCCGGATTGTGGCCCCCCGCCGGATCTCGGCGGCGAGCTTCGCCGACCGGCCGCTGAAGCAGTACCTTCGCGACATCGCCGGCTACATCAGCGAGCGTGATCTCCAGCAGCTGTTCGTGAAGTCGATCGAGGCAGCCAGCTTGGACGACAAGTTCGGGGTGCCGTTCCAGATCTTCTACGGCGTCTCCGACAACGCGCGGAAGTTCTGGAGCATCACCAACGCCCGCGAGGTGATCGACTACCAGCCCGTGGATGACTCCGAGGTGGAGTTCGCCGACGAGATCGCGGCCATGCTGCGCCGCGGCTGAAGCGAGCCCGTTCCAGGTCAGGGCTGGGGGATCCGGAGGCGGTATTTGCCGGCCTTCTTCAGCACCGGCCAGTCGGCGATGGTGTCGGCGGTCCGGTCGGAGAAGCCGGCTCTGCGGTTGTAGCGCACCACGATGCTCGCCTCACCCGAGCGGAGGTAGCTCAGGGCGTACGCCTGCCACTGGCGGTTGTTGCGTCGCGACCCGCCTTCCGGCTTGTCGTAGGAATGGCCGCCGAGGTCGGCTTCGAACCGGCAGCCGCGCTGGAGGTTGCGGCTCAGCACGTTCATCGCGATCAACGCGCCGGCGTCGTCGGCGGTGACACAGCCGGGAAGGTCTGCCACCGCTGCGCCCAACGTCTTGCCCGGGAAGGTGGCGCCTCGGGTGTAGTCGGTCAATGGGAGGGCCAGGAGCAGCACCAGCGCGACCAGCCCGGCCGCGACTGCGAGCCCCAGCGCGCGAGATCGACGGCGCAGCAGCACGATCAGCTGGTGCGCGCCGGCGCCGAAGACCACAGCGAACGGGGGAGCGATGAACCCGGTGTAGTGGAGGAACCACGACGGTGTGACCAGAAGCATCCCGGTCAGCACCGCCAGCAGCACCGCCGGCAGCCGTCCCTGGCGCGTTCGCCAAGCCAGCACGACGATCACCGCGCACGCCAGCAGGACCAGCAGCAGCATGACGCTGAAGCGTTCCGGCAACGACCACAGCCGCAGACCGGTGAGCGAGTTGAGCCGGAAGGCAACGGACTCGCCGTCCCGGCGGCGACCCAACTGGTCGGCGACGACGTAGCGCCACATGGCCCTCGGCGCGGCCAGGAAGAAGGGCAGACAGACGGCGGACGCACCGATCACGCCGCCGAGCACCATCCACCCCGCCCGCCGCAGACCGGCGCCCCAGTCCCCGGACCGGCCGGTGACCACCAGGTAGTAGCCGGCCATAACGAGGACCGGGACCACGCCCCAGATCTTGATGCCGGCGGCCAGCCCGAGCATGATCCCGGCCAGCAACAGCCTGCGGTCGCTCGGGTACGGGCGCCGGGGGCGGGGGCGGACGATCACCAGGGCGAGCAGCAGCAAGGTGTTGGCCGGACCCTCCAACAGCGTCAGATGCTCGCTGTAGATCGCCGGATGGAACAGGGCGTACGCCAGTCCGGCGAAGACTGCGGCCACCCGCCCCAGCCGACGGACGGCCGCCATGGCCAGGGCCGCGTTCACCGCTCCGAGCGCCATCCAGGCCAACCGGGCGACGGCGAGTCCGAGGCTGTCCTCGGTGAGGCGACCGAGCAGCGCGAACGGGGCCAGGGCGACGGTGATGCCCGGCGGGTGCAGCAGCAGGAAGTCGGCGTACGGCAACCGACCGTTGACCAGGCCGACAGCGGAGGAGTAGTAGACGGTGTCGTCGTAGTTCCCGAGACCGAACAGGCCGTTGCCGCGATAGGTCGGGATGAAACGGGCCAAGAAGGCCAGCACCAGAACGGCCGCCACCGCCAGCCACCAGCCGTACCGCAGCGTCGCATCGCGCGGCGCCAACGGCTGGTCCATGCCGGCCAGTATGCTCCCGGATCTCCTGGCGACGCCGCCATCTGCGCCCAGTCGCGTGTGTCGGTGGCGCCGGCGAAGAATCCCGGGCTCAGGGATCTAGAGTGGGCACGCCTTGAGTCGGTCCGGCAGCAGTCCGTGAGCCGAACATCGGTGGAGGTGTCGGTGCAGCAAGATCTGGGCTGACATCAACTTCACCACGGCACGACCTTTGACCTGACGAAGGAGCTGGACGCTGTTGCCTGATGAAACCGTGACCACTGGAACCGTGACCAATGGAACCGCGACCACTGGAACCGTGTCTGGGCGGGGATCTGAGCGCATCCCTGCGGAGTTTGTGGTGCACGACCCGCGGTTCGCCGGCACCAGCGGCGACCGCTTCTTCGAGGTGCCGTTCCGCGGCGGCCGGTGGCTGGAAGGACCGGCGTACCACGCCGCCGGACGGTTCTGCCTGTTCAGCGACATCCCCAACGACCGGGTGCTGCGCTACGACGAGGTCACCCACCAGGTGGCCGAGTTCACGTCGTCCGACGACGCCTTCGCCAACGGCCGTACGCTCGACCGCGAGTCACGCTTCGTCACCTGTCAGCACGGAACCCGGTCGCTGACGCGGCTGGAGCACGACGGCTCGGTCACCGTGCTGGCCGACCGCTTCCACGGCGCACGGCTCAACAGCCCCAACGACGTGGTGACCACCGCCGACGGCAGCATCTGGTTCACCGACCCGAACTATGGCATCCGTAGTGACTACGAGGGCCACGCAGCCGAGCAGGAGGTCGACGGACAGTACGTCTATCGACGAACTCCGGATGGCGAGCTGGCCGTGGTAGCCGACGACTTCACCCAGCCGAACGGCCTGGCCTTCTCCGCCGCGGAGGACCGGCTGTTCGTGGTCGACAGCGAGGAGCACCACATTCGCGTCTTCGACCGGGCGGACGGCCGGCTCACCGGAGGCGAGGTGTTCGCGGCCGACCCGCGCGGCTACGACGGCATCCGGTTCGACGACCAGGGTCGGCTCTGGGGAGCGGCCGACGACGGTCTGCACTGCTACCACCCGGACGGCAGCCTGCTCGGCGAGCTCCGGGTGCCCGAGGTGACCGCCAACCTCACCTTCGGTGGCCGGCAGAACAACTTCTTGTTCCTGACCGCGACCACCTCGTTGTATCTCCTGCGGTTGAACTTCCGCGGCGCGCGCTATCCCTGAGCGGGCACGCCGGCCATCGCTCGTGAGGCCCGGCTGATCCGGCGGGCGAGAATGAGAGCCGAGACCACGACCGCGGTGCCCAGCGCGGCGGTCGTGGTGGCCAGCGCCTGCTCGTACCAGCGCCACTCCAGCTCGACGTTGCCGCCGTTCGGCAGCCGGCGAAACGGTGCAGCCACGACCCAGCCGACGAAGACCCAGCCGAGGACCAGGAACCAGTCAGGTCGAGGTGGGGTGATCCGGTTCCGATACGGCGACCCCCACAGGCACAGCGCGAACGGCAGCACCCAGACGAAGTGGTGGGACCACGAGACCGGTGAGGCCAGCAGCCCGGCGATCCCGCACAGCGACACCGCCAGCGGTACGTCGTCGAGGCGGTGCCACGCCACCGCCGCCCAGCAGCCGAGGACGGCGATGACGCCGGCCAGCAGCAGCGCTGCGGCCGACACCGCCGCCGTGACGCCGAAGATCCGGATCACATCCGCCACCACCGACTGGTTCGTGTAGTAGATGATGCTCATGCCGAGCCCGGTGTCGCCGCGCACCAGCCGGCCCCAGAAGTCGGCCGAGACCCGCGGGGCGATGATCGCCGTCACGAGGGTGGCCGCAACGGCGGTGACCAGCACCACCGTGGCGTCGCGGTAGCGACGGGCCGCCATCAGGTAGAGCCAGAAGATGGCCGGGGTCAGCTTGATGGCGGCCGCGAGCCCGGTCAGGACCCCGACCGGGAGCAGCCGGCGCCCAGGCAGCGCCCGGGGGCCGGGCACCAGGTCGAGCACCACCAACGCGACCAGCACGATGCCGACCTGACCGAAGGCCAGCGACTGGGTGACCGGTTCGACGAAGTACACCGCAGCGCTGGCCACCAGGCTGAGCGGCCAGCCGGTCAGTCCGAACCGGTGCAGGATGGCCACCACCGCCAGCGCACCGGCGGCGGTCCACAGCACCTGCACCAGGGGGGAGGGCAGCAGTGCCATCGGCGCCGCGAGGAGCGCGGCGAACGGTGGATACAGGAACGGCAGCGAGCCCGGCAGCGCGTAGATGTCGCCGCCGGCCAGCAGGGTGCCACCCGCTCGGCGGTAGACGTCGAGATCCACCATCTGCGGTCGCCAGGGAAAGAACATCGTGCCGCCGGGGAAGGTGGTGGCACCGACCCACAGCGCCAAGAAGACGGGCGCGACGACCACGGCGATGCCGCGGAGGGCGCGGTTCACCGAAGCCAGGCCTCGATCGTGCGACCCACGCCGGAGTCGTCGTTGCCGGGCACCACGGTGACCGGCAGGTCGTGCAGCAGGGGATGGGCGTTGGCCACGACGTGCGGCTGGCCGACCCAGGTGAGCATCTCGAGGTCGTTGGGCATGTCGCCGAAGGCGGCCACGTCGGACGCGGCGATGCCGAGCCGCTCGCAGCAGCGCCGCAGCATCGACGCCTTGCTCACCCCGGGGGCACTGAGCTCGACCAGCCCCACCACGCCGGTGGCGGAATGGGTCACTGTGAGCGTCTCCGCGACCACGTCGCGGACCCGTTCCAGCAGCTCGTCCGCAGCCATGCTGAGGTGCTGCGCGAGCAGCTTGACGAAGCCATCGCCGCGAACGATCTGATCCAGCGGTGCACTGTAGACGGCGGGGTCCTCGCGGACCGCATCATGCGGGAGGCGGTAGGCGGGCTCGTGACCGAACCGGTGGCCCGTCTCGAAGCCGAACGCCACGCCGGGCACAGCCGCCTGGATCTGCTGGATCGCCGTCACGGCCACGGCCGGGTCCACGCTGATCTGGTCGACGATCTCCCGGCTGCCGAGGTCGTAGAGCACCGCACCGTTGCTGCTGATCACCGTCGGGTGCGCCCCCGGCAGATCGGCGATCACGTCCAGCCAGCGCACCGGGCGGCCGGTCGCGAACAACACCGGGATGCCGGCGGACTGCGCAGCCTGCACGGCTGCGGAGTTGCGCGCGCTGACGGTGCCGTCCGGCGACAGGAACGTCCCGTCGAGGTCGGAGACGATCAGCCGAGGGACGGCGGCCATCACAGCTTCGACCCCGGAGTGTTGCCACCGCCGCCGGACTCCGTCCCCGAGGGAGATGGCGACCCGCCACCGGACTCGGTCCCGCTCGGTGACGGGGAGCCGGACGAGGGGGAGCCCGACATGGATGGGGTCTGCGACGGTGAGCCACCGGTCGGCGACGGTGAACCCGACTGGGGCGAGGGTGAGCCGGACTGGGGCGAGGGCGAACCCGACTGGGGCGACGGCGAGCCTGACTGCGGCGACGGCGAGCTCGACTGCGGTGGTGGGCTGCCGGAGCCGCCCGTGGGTGGCGGTGGGGTCTGCGGCGGCTGGTTGCGGAAGATCAGGATCGCGATCAGCACAGCGAGCGCGGCCAGCAGCATCATCAGCAGCCAGGACACCAAGATGGTGCGCCAGCCGGCGTGGTCGTAGCGACCGGGCCACGGCAACGGCCACAGGCGGGCGAGGCCGGGGCGGATCCGGTCGATCCAGTAGTGCCGGTAGTCAGGGCCCGACGGTGCCCCCTGTGGGGCGAGGCTGGCGAGCTGCACCTCGTCCAGCACCCGGGCGGCCTCCCGCGCAGCGGCGGGGGACCCGTCGTAGGCCAGCGCCGCCCACGGAGCCTCCGGGCGTTCGTCGGGGGCTACCGGCTCGTCACCGGTGCCGGTGAACTTGCGGCTGAGCCGACCCTGGTCCTGCCCTTGGCCGCCCCGCGCGAGCACCGTGTCGATGTGCATGGCGTTGATCACCCCGGCCAGCCGGTCCCGGGCAGCGGCATCAGCGGCCGCGCCCTCGGACAGCAGAATGACCATCGCCGGGACGTTGTCGGCGGTGTGGGCTGTGTAGACCACGCCCGACGCCGCGGCCGTCAGCCGAGCGTCCAGCCAGAAGTCGCCGATCTTGGGTGGGTCCTCGGCGACCAGGGGGCTGACCGGGACGTAGTCCTGCCCGTTCGGCGGCTCGGGCGGCGGTGCGGGCGATGACATCGCCCCAATCTCACCACATCGCCGCGTCATTACGGCAACGGCGCTCCACGGCCCGGGCTCGTGGTCTGTGGCGCGACTCGGTACCAGCGTCGCAGGGTCGGCGTACGGGGTCTGCGACAATTGAGGGGTTCTGCCCCGGCGGGCGGGTATCTTCGAGTCCGCCGCGGTCGGTCGACGGGGGTCATCGTTCGGCAGACGTCAGTACGGCATGTCCAAGCGCACGCGACAGGGAGAAGTGAGTGACCAGTCCCACCACCAGCCATGCTCAGCCGTCCGGACAGGGGCTGAGCAACCAGCAGGCTGCGCGGTTGCTGGGTGAGGCCATCGCCCAGGTCCAGCGGGTCATCGTCGGCCAGGAGCACATGGTCGAGCAGTTGATGGTCGCTCTGCTGGCCAAGGGCCACTGCCTGTTGGAGGGCGTGCCCGGGGTTGCCAAGACGCTCGCCGTGCGCAGCTTCGCCACGGTGGTCGGCGGCGAGTTCGCCCGGATCCAGTTCACCCCCGACCTGGTCCCCTCCGACATCGTCGGTACTCGTATCTACAAGGCCAGCGAGGAAGGGTTCGACGTCGAGCTCGGCCCGGTCTTCGTCAACTTCGTCCTCGCCGACGAGATCAACCGCGCCCCGGCGAAGGTGCAGTCGGCGATGCTGGAGCTGATGGCGGAGAAGCAGGTCTCGATCGGTGGCCAGACCCACCCGGCGCCGCAGCCGTTCATCGTGATCGCGACCCAGAACCCGGTCGAGTCCGAAGGCGTCTATCCGCTGCCCGAGGCGCAGCGCGACCGGTTCCTGCTCAAGGTGGATGTGCCGTACCCGCGCGGGAACGAGGAGTTCGAGATCCTGCGGCGGATGAGCGTCGACCCGCCCAGCGCGCAGCCGATCCTCAACCCGGACCTCATCCTGCAGCTGCAGCGGAAGGCCTCCGACGTCTTCGTGCACAACCTGGTCGCCGAGTACATCGTCCGCCTGGTGCTGGCCACCCGGACGCCGGCCGAGTTCAACATGCCCGACCTCACCTCCGTGATCCAGATCGGCTGCTCGCCCCGCGCCACGCTGGGCCTGGTCTCTGCGGCCCGCGCGCTCGCCCTGATCCACGGCCGGGACTACGTGCTGCCGACCGACGTGCAGTCGGTGGCCAAGGACGTGATGGCGCACCGGCTGGTGCTCGGCTTCGACGCGGTGGCCGACAACATCGAGCCGGCCCAGGTGGTCGAGCGGATCATCGCCATGGTGCCCCCGCCCACCCCCGTCTGGAACAACTCCTCGTCCCAGCAGCAGCCCAGCCGCAACCACGGCCAGCCCCAGCCCGACTTCCACTGAGGCGCCTGTGAGCTATCCGCCGCCGGGCTACCCGCCGCCCGGGTTCCCGCCCCCCGAAGCCGCGCCGTCCGTACCTGCTGCGGAGCTGGGTGCCGTCGGCTCGGTCGTGGGGATGCCGATGCGGGCCACCATCCCGCTCAACAAGCTTGCCCCCGAGGCGGCGCTGCGTCGGCTCGAGCTGACCATCGTGCGCCGGCTGGAGGGGTTCCTGCACGGCGACCACCTCGGCCTGCTGCCCGGTCCGGGCTCCGACGCCAACGATGCCCGGGTCTACCGTCCGGGCGAGGACGACGTACGCAAGATCGACTGGGCCGTGACCGCCCGGACCACCGTGCCGTACGTCCGCGACACCATGGCCGACCGCGAGCTGGAGGTCTGGGGACTGCTGGACGTCACCCCGTCGATGAACTGGGGGACCGAGGGCGTCACCAAGCGCGACCTCGGGATCGCCGCGATCGCCACCATCGGGTTCCTCAGCCAGCGGATGGGTGACCGCTTCGGCGGCTATCTGATGCGGCCGGACTCGCTGCGGCGGCTGCCGGCGCGCTCCGGTCGGTCCGCACTGTACGGCCTGCTGCGCAGCATGCTGAACGAGCCGTTCGTGCCCGACCATGCCCGGGGCTCGATGACGCTGGCCGATGCCGTCGAGCAGCTGTCGAGGACCCAGCGCCGTCGCGGCCTGCGGGTCATCGTCTCGGACTTCCTCTCACCCGGTGACCACGAGCTGGACCCCAATGTCGAGCCGGAGTGGGAACGGTCGATGCGTCGTCTCGCGGTCCGCAACCAGGTGCTCGCCATCGAGGTCGTGGATCGCCGCGAGATCGAGTTCCCCGATGTCGGCGACATGCTGATCCGCGACCCGGAGACGAGCTTCGAGCGCTATGTGAACACCGCTGATCCGAACGCCCGGGCCCGGATGGACGCCGCCAGCGCCGCTCAGCGGGAACGAATCCGGATCGCTCTTCGTCGTGCTGGTGTCGGACATATCCAGCTGCGGACCGACCGTGACTGGGTGCAGGACATCGCCAGGTTCGTCCTGGCCTATCGTCGGGTGGCGAGCATGCTGCACGCACCACCCCAGGGAGTGGCCAAGTGAGTCCCCAGCTGTTGCCGCAGCTCGCCTTCCTCAACGGCGGTCGACTGTGGGTGCTGCTCGTGATCCCGCTGCTGATCGCGGCCTACATCTTCGCCAGCCGGCGCAAGAACCGGCGCGGGATGCGGTTCACCAACACCTCGATGCTGGATGTGGTGATCCCCCGGCAGTCGCAGTGGCGCCGCCATGTCGCGGTGGCCCTGTCCATCTTGTCGCTGGTCACCTTGACCGTGGCGTTCGCGCGGCCGAAGACCACCATCGACGTCCCCCGCGAGCGCGCTACCGTTGTGCTGGTGATCGACGCGTCGCTGTCCATGGAGGCGACCGACGTGAAGCCGAGCCGGCTCGATGCGGCCAAGGCCGCGGCGGTGAAGTTCGTTTCGGACCTGCCCGAGAAGTACAACGTCTCGGTCGTCTCGATGGCCGGTAGCGCTTCGGTGCTGGTGCCGCCGACACTGGCCCACAACACAGTGGAGAACGCGATCAACGGCATCCGGCTGCAGGAGTCCACCGCCATCGGCGAAGGCATCGCCACCGCGATGCGCGCGCTCCAACAAGCACCCAAGGATCCGGACAAGCCAGACTCCGTCGCGCCCGGTGCCATCGTGCTGCTGAGCGACGGGTCCAACACCGTCGGCCGCGCGCCGCAGCAGGCCGCCGCCGAGGCGCGCGACGCCAAGGTTCCCATCTACACGATCGCCTACGGCACCGAGAACGGCTACGTCGACCTGGACGGCAAGCGAGAACCCGTCCCGGTGGACCACACCCAGATGAAGGAGATCGCCCAGATCAGCGGCGGGGAGTATTTCGCCGCGGCCAGCGCCTCCCAGCTCGAGCGGGTCTACGAGAACATCGGCTCCGAGGTCGGCTACGAGAAGGCGGAGCGTGAGATCACCGCCAGGTTCGCGGGCTACGGGCTGGCCTTCGCCGTGCTGGCCGCGCTCGGCGCCATCTCCTTGGGTGCGAGGTGGCCGTGAGCACCGCCGGCGTCCTCCAGCTCCTCCCGCTGCTCACCTTCGAGCGACCGTCGCGGCTGTGGCTGCTGTTGCTCATCCCGGCGCTCGTCGGTCTCTACCTGTGGCTGGTGCAGCGCAAGCGCAACCGCGCCCAGCAGGTCGGCCGGACGATGCTCGACCTGGTCATCCCGCGGGAGACGGCGTGGAAGCGGCACCTCGCCGTGGGGCTGTCCATCCTCAGTCTGCTGACCCTCACGCTGGCCTTCGCCAAACCGCAGGACGAGGTGATGGAACAGCGTGAGCGGGCCACGATCGTGGTCACCATCGACGTGTCGTTGTCGATGGAGGCTGCGGATGTGGAGCCGAACCGGCTGGAGGCGGCCAAGACGGCGGCGAGCGAGTTCGTCACGTCCCTGCCGCCGCGGTTCAACGTGGCGCTGGTGTCCTTCGCCGGCACCGCCACCACCTTGGTGCCGCCGACGCTGGACCGCGGCGCCGTCACCGCCGCCATCGACGCGCTTCAGCTGCAGCCGTCGACCGCGATCGGCGAGGGCATCTACACCTCACTTGCCGCACTGACCCAGCTGCCACCGGACCCCGACGACCCCGAGGCGGTGGTCCCGGCCCGGATCGTGCTGCTCAGCGACGGCAAGACCCAGGTCGGTCGACCCGCCGACCAGGCCGCCCGGGTCGCCAAGGAGGAGAAGGTGCCGATCTACACCATCGCGTACGGCACCGAGAACGGGTTCATCGAGGTCAGCGGTCGCCGCGAACCGGTGCCGGTCGACCACGCCGAGCTGGCCCGGGTGGCGAAGATCTCCGGTGGTGAGGCGTATTCGGCCACCTCGGCGGGGGAGCTGAAGGACGTCTACAAGGACATCCGCTCGTCGGTGGGCAAAGAGGCAGTGAAGCGCGAGGTGTCAGGCCGCTACGCCGGCGCCGGTCTGTTGTTCGCCTTCCTGGCCGCTCTGGGTGTCATCTCCCTCGGCGCGCGCTGGCCGTAGGCGGGTCACCACCCGGGTCGGGGCCTGCACTAGGGTCAAGGGATGGGCACCATCGCAGACAACCTGGCCACCGTACGACATCGGATTGGCCGGGCCTGCGAGGACGCCGGCCGCGACCCGGCCTCGGTCCGGCTGCTCCCGGTCAGCAAGACCCACTCTGCGGAGCTGATCACCGAGGCCTACCACGCCGGTGAGCGGATGTTCGGCGAGAGCAAGGCGCAGGAGCTGGCTGACAAGGCCGAGCAGCTGGGCGGGCTGGCCGATCTTCGATGGGCAGTGATCGGGCACCTGCAGACCAACAAGGCCAAGCAGGTGGCCCAGTACGCCAGCGAGTTCCACGCGCTCGACTCCGCCAAGGTGGCCGAGGCGCTCGACCGGCGGTTGGGCAACGCGTTTCGCTACCTCGACGTCTACCTGCAGGTGAACTCCTCCGGTGAGGACTCCAAGTTCGGTCTCGACCCCGAGGACGTCGAGCAGTTCGCGCTCTCGATGCGCCAGTACCAGTACCTGCGGGTCCGCGGGCTGATGACGCTGGCCGTCGCCTCCGATGACGCCGCCGAGGTGAGTGCCTGCTTCGTCCGGATGCAGGAGCTGCAGGAGCGGCTCCGCAACCTCGACAAGGCTCCGGGCACCTATGACGAGCTCTCGATGGGGATGTCGGGAGACCTCGAGCTCGCCATCGCGCACGGTGCCACCGTGGTACGGGTCGGCACCGCGATCTTCGGCGCCCGACCGCCGGCCGACCTCGGCGACGACTAGGACAGGTTCTCGATCTCGATCGGCACCAGCTCGTCGGCCGGGGTGAAGCCGAACACCCGGCCGAGGAAGTACAGCTGCGCCTCGATCGAGGACCGGATGTTCTCCGCCCGGCGGAAGCCGTGTCCTTCGCCTTCGAACACCAGCAGCGCCACCGGCAGCCCTTTGGCCCGCGCGGCAGCGGCCATCGTCTCCGCCTGGTTCAGCGGGACCACCCGGTCCACTGATCCCTGCAGCAGCAGGATCGGTGCACTGAGCTGGTCGACGTGGGAGATGGGGGACCGGTCGCGGTAGACGTCGCGGGCCTCGGGATAGGGACCGACCAGCCCGTCGAGATAGCGCGACTCGAACTTGTGGGTGTCGGCGGCCAACGCAGCCAGGTCTCCGACCCCGTACGAGCTGATCCCGGCCGCGAACACATCGGTCGCCGTCAGCGCCCGCAAGGTGGTGTAGCCGCCCGCGCTGCCGCCCCGGATGGCCAGCCGGTCGGGGTCGGCGAGCCCTTGCTCACCCATGGCCAGCGCCCCGGCCGCACAGTCAGCGACATCCACCAGGCCCCAGGCGCCCTTCAGTCGCTCGCGGTAACGGCGCCCGTAGCCGGTGCTGCCGCCGTAGTTGACGTCGAGGACGGCGAACCCGCGGCTGGTCCAGTACTGCACGCCGATGGCGAAGGTGGCCGGCGAGAACGACGTCGGGCCGCCGTGCGACGTGGTCAGCAGCGGCGGCAGCGTCCCGTCCGGCGCCGTGAAGTCCGGGTTGGTGGGCGGGTAGTACCAGCCGTACACGGGGCCTGCCGCGCTTGACCAGGACACCGGCTGCGCCACCGACACCAGGTCCGCCGGCAGGCTCACGTCCGAGGCCCGCCGGATCTCGGTCCAGCGGTTCTGGGCCAGGTCCAGCCGGCTGAGCGTGCGCGGCCGGTCCTCGTAGCTCAGCAGGGCCGCGGCCAGCTGAGAGTTCGATGTCACCGCCGTCGCGCCGACGCCCGGGTCCAGCCGGGTCAGCTCGCCGGTGGACAGGGTCAGCCGGCCCACGCTGGTAGCACCGTTGCGGCTCCAGGTGCAGAGCACCTGGTCGTCGTCGATCACCGCGTACGGGTTGTCGCCGAGCGCCCACTGCGGACCGCAGAACTCCGCGTCGCCCGGGTGCAGCGGCCACTGGCGATCGCCGTCATCGGCGTAGAGGTTCCACCAGTCGCTGCGGTCGGAGACGAACAGCAAAGTGCCCGACGGGGTCCACCGCGGCTGGAGCACCGACTCGGCGTCCCCGCCGGCGACCACTCGCGTCCCGCTCAGGTCGGCGTCGGTCAGCTCGCCCACGCACAGGGTCGTCACGTCCCACGGCATGGCGGGGTGGTCCCACTGCACCCAGGCCAGCTGCCCGGCTGCCGACAGCTCCGGTGTGGAGTAGAAGTCGGACCCATGACACAGGACCCGGCCGGCGTCGGCGTTCTCGCCGTGCAGGTCCAAGGCGACGATGGTGTTCTCCGGCTCGCCCGAGCCGCGATGGTCTTCGCGGACAGCGAGCACCAGCGAACGGTCCGGGTGCACCCGCAGGTCACCGAAGCGCACGTCACCACCGAGCGTCGCGGGCGCCGGGGTGAGGGCGACGGGGGTGCTGCCGGCGGCGACGCGATAGAGGCGCCCGTCGGCGAAGTCGGAGAACACCGCGATCCCGTCGCGGACCGCGTACTCGCCGCCGCCGTATTCGTGCACCCGGCTCCGGACCGAGAACGGCGCCGGACTCAGCTCCGTGGCGACCGCGTCGGCCGACTGCCGCCACAGACTGGACCGGCCACCCTGGTCCGCGCGCGACTCGACCCAGTAGACGTCGTCGCCGTCGACCAGGGGAGAGCTGAGTCCGACGGTGGCCGAGGTCAGGTGGTCGATCGTGACCGGGGACTTCCAGGCGCCGTAGTTCGCAAGAGGCATGGCGTCCACTGTACGAGTCCTACGTGTGGTGCTCGTGAGGTGGATGGTGCAGAATGGGTCACGATTCACCAGTACGGGCAGACGCAGAGGATGTCGGGGAAGGCAGCCCTCACGCTGTCTGGTCTCGCACTGGAGGATCGATGAGTACGACACGTGGAGTCTTGTACGTCCACTCGGCGCCGTCTGCGCTGTGCCCGCACATCGAATGGGCCGTCGGCGGCGTCTTTGGCGCGCCCACGTCCCTGGACTGGATCGCGCAGCCGATCGAGCGCTCCACCTATCGCAGCGAATATTCCTGGACGGGTCCGGTGGGCACCGCAGCACGGCTGACGAGTGCGCTCAAGGGGTGGCGCAAGATCAGGTTCGAGGCGACCGAGGAGGCCACCGGGTCGAGCGAGGCCGAGCGTTACTCCTACACCCCGACCCTCGGCGTCTTCCACGCCATCACCGGCATCCACGGCGACATCATGGTGCCGGAGGACCGGATCAAGCAGGCAGTGGTGACCGCCGCGCTCGGCGGCCAGGATCTGTTGGCCTCCCTCGACCAGCTGCTCGGCAAGCCGTGGGACGACGAGCTCGAACCGTTCCGCTACGCCGGCGATGGAGCCGCTGTGCGCTGGCTGCACGAGGTGGTCTGACCGGTCAGCGGGCGCGGGGCGTCCGTACCACGGTGCCCGCGTAGGCGAAGCCACCACCGAAGCCGAACAGCAGCACCGGCACGTCCGGCGCCAGCCCGCCGGCGTGCCACAGCTTGGACAGGGCGAGCGGGATGCTGGCGGCCGACGTGTTGCCGGACACGGTGACGTCGGTGGCCACGATCGCGTCGTCGGCCAGCCCGAGCTGACGCGCCAGCGGCTCGATGATGCGCAGGTTCGCCTGGTGGGAGACGAGCGCGGCGATGTCTGGGAGGTCGTAGCCGGCTCTGGCCACGGTGTCTCGGGCCAGTCCTGACGCCTTGCTGATGGCCCAGCGGAAGACCGACTTGCCCTCCTGCTCGAAGGTCAGCTTCGGCGCCTCGATCCGGACGGCACCGGCCAGCTCCGGCTCCGAACCCCAGGTCACCCGGCTGACCCCCTCGACGCTGCTGCGGGCCAGGACGACAGCACCGGCGGCGTCGGCGGTGAGGACACAGGTGCTGCGGTCGGTCCAGTCGGTGAAGGCGCTCAGCTCCTCGGCGCCGATGACCAGCGCCGTGTTGGCCGACCCGGCCCGGATCGCCTGGTCGGCGAGAACCAGTGCGTGGACGAAGCCGGAACACGCCACGTTGACGTCGAGGATCGCCGGTCCAGCGGCGCCGACTGCCACCGAGACCCGGCCGGCCACATTGGGCGAGCGATCCTGGGCGGTGCAGGTGGCGACGATGATCAGATCGAGCTCGGGGCCGGCCAGGCCACTGTCGGCCAATGCCGCCCGCGCGGCCGCGATCGACAGCTCGGTGACTGTCTCGTCCTCGGCGGCCAGATGCCGGGTCTGGATCCCGGTCCGCTGCCGGATCCACTCGTCGTTGGTATCCACCATCGTGGCCAGCTCGTCGTTGGTCATCACCCGCTCGGGCTGGTAATGGCCCACGCCGATGATCTCGGAGAAGCGGCCGTTCGGGTCGAAAGAGGGCATCTCGGACACGGCGTCACCTTAGCGCGGCACGCTGTCGAGGGCGGTCAGAAGAGGCTCTCCTTGGCCACCCGGCGGGCGAGCCAGTTCGCCAGCAGCAGCATGGTCAACGCGATGACCGACTTGAACAGGCCGATCGCGGTGGCGTAGGAGTACTGCGGCAGGGCCGAGACGAAGGCCACCCGGTAGGAGTAGGTGTCGATCACCTCCGACACGCTCTGGTTCAGCGGGTTCTGCATCAGCAGCACCTTCTCGAAGCCCACCGAGAGCACCGAACCCATGTTGAGGATCAGCAAGGTGATGGTGACCGGCAGGATGCCCGGCATATCGATGTGCCAGATCCGCCGCATGATGCCGGCGCCGTCCACTCGGGCAGCCTCGTGCAGCTGGGGGTCGATACCGGACAACGCGGCCAGGTAGATGATCGCGGAGTACCCGAGGGTCTGCCAGGCGCCGGACCAGACGTAGGTGTGCCGGAAGAGATCCTCGCTGAGGAAGTCGACCGGGCGTCCGCCCAGGCCACTGATCAGCTGGTTGACGATGCCGCCGTTGGGGGAGAAGAGCATGATGATGATGCCCACCACCACCACCGTCGAGATGAAGTGCGGCGCGTACGTGATCAGCTGCACGCTGCGGCGGAACTTGCTGCTGCGGACGGTGTTGAGCAGCAGCGCGAGCACGATGGGCAGCGGGAAGAGGGCGATCAGCTCGTAGACGTTGAGGATCAGGGTGTTCTTCAAGATCGGCCAGAACTGATACGACGTGAGGAACTGCTCGAGATACTTGGTTCCGGCCCAGGCGCTGCCGGTGATGCCCTTCGCGACGCTGAAGTTCTTGAAGGCGATCTGCAGACCGTACAGCGGCCAGTACAGGAAGAGCACGGCGTAGACGGCTGGGGGGAGCAGCAGGACGTACAGCTGCCAGCTGCGCAGCATCCGTCGACCCAGGCCGTTGCGCTGAGCTGCGCTGAGTGGTGTCTTGCCGCCATCCGGCGGCGGCGCCACACCGGTGATGAGCTCTGTGGTGGTCATCGCGTCCCTACTTCAGTGAACCGATCAGGGCACCTTTGACGAAGTGCTTCTGGACGAACGGGTAGGCGATCAGCGGCGGCACCATGGCCACCACGATCAGGGCGTACTTCAGCTTGTCGAACAGCTCTTTGCGGCGGAGCAGCTCGCCGACGTCAGGACCACCGAGCTGGGCCGGGTTGACGGCGCTCTGGGCCAAGATGTCGCGCAGCACGAGCTGGAGTGGATAGAGGTTGGCGTCGGTCAGATAGATGAAGGCCGAGAACCAGCCGTTCCACTGGGCGATGCCGTAGAACAACAAGTTGACGGCGATGATCGGCTTGCTGAGGGGCAAAGCGATCCGGAAGAAGAACCGGAAGTCCGACGCCCCATCCACCCGCGCTGCCTCAAGCATCTCGGTGGGGACGTTCATCTTGTAGAACGTCCGGGTAATGATCATGTTGAAGACGCTCATCGCACCGGGGAGGATGATCGCCCACCGGGTGTCCAACAGGCCCAGCTGGCGCACCACGATGTAGGTCGGGATGATACCGGCGGACAGCAGGGTGGGGATCAGGAAGAAGAACGTGATCAGGCGTCGGAAGGGTAGGTCGTCCCGCGACAGCGGGTAGCCGGCCAGGATGGTCAGCGCTGTCCCGAGTAGGCCACCGACGATCGCGTAGATCATCGAGTTCACGAAGCCTGTCACCAACTGTGGCGACGCCAGGATCGTCTTGTAGGCATCGGTGTTGAAACCGACCGGCCAGAGCTTGACCGCGCCGGAGTTGATCGCGGCGGCGCTGGAGAACGAGGAGCTGAGCACGTAGATGAGCGGGTACAGCACCGACAACGTGAACATGCCCAGCACCACGTAGTTGATCACATAGAACGCGCGGTCGGACTTGGGCTCTCGGATCGGGCGGTCGACCCGCGCAGTTGCGCGGGCCGACTCAGCCTCGGCGACAGCCATTACTTCGGCCGCCGGTCGTACGCCTCCTGATGCAGCTGCAGATACTGCTCCAGCCCCATGGCGTCGAACTTCGCTACGTAGTCGTTCCAGGCGGCGTCGTCGTTGATGTCCAGGTCCCCGACGGCGAACTTGGCCAGTCCTTGCCGTACGTGGTTGTAGATGGAGACGGCGGTGTCAGCCTTCTGCGCGGCGCCTGCCTCGTCGAAGATCAGCGGCGGGAGCATGAAGTCCTGCGGCTGCTTGAACGGCTCGTACACTGTGGAGGCCTCGTAGAGGTCCCGCTCGAAGTCAGGGGCCTTCGGATCGATGTACTGACTCAGACGGAAGTCGTTCGACCGGTACATGATCGAGTACTGGCTCCACGACTCGCCCTGCGGGGCAGGGAACTTCTGCAACGCGAACACAGCCTGCTTGCCGTTGATGCCCTTGGTGTCGGCCTTGGCCCAGTCCCAGTTGTCGCCCTGGGTGCCGCCGTAGCCGCCCATCAACCCTTCGAGCTCCATCTGGTAGTCGGCCCACTGCACCATCAGCTCCGGGTTGGCGCACTTGGTGGTGATGACCATGCCCTCGCCGCGGTAGCCGTAGTAGTTCCACGCGGTGTAGGCCACGCCCTGCGGACCCTTCAGCGGCGGCACGGCGACGTAGTCGCGCCACAGTGCGCCCTCGTCGTAGTTGATGTCGACGAAGCTGCCCCAGTAGTAGGCGCGGACGAAGCCGAGTCGGCCCTGGTTGCCGGCCTTGAGGAACGCCTCGTCGGGCATCGTGAAGGTGTCACGCGGCAGCAGACCGTCGTCGAAGAGGGAGCGCAGGAACTTCAGTCCTTCGCGCCACTCGGGCTTGTTGGCCACCAGGTCGACCTTGCCGTTGTCCAGCCGCAGCCAGCCGCCGTTCTGGTCACCACCCGGGTTGTAGAGGAACGCGTTCATGATGAACCGGTCGATCTGGTTGTTGACGTTGGCGGCGAACGGGATGAGGTTCTTCTTCGGGCTCGGGTCGTTGTCCTTCATGGCCTGCAGCAACTGCCGGAGCTCTTCGGTCGTCGTCGGGATCTTGCCGCCGACGGCGTCCAGGTACTTCTTGTTGACGAAGGCACGGCTGTCGCTGACGCGGCAGTGGTAGCAGTCGTTGATCCCGCGGAACTGGTACGTCTTCCCGTCGGTGGCCGCCATCAGGGCCTTCCAGTCGGGATAGTCGGTCATCTGGCGACGCATCTCGGGCGCGTAGGTCTCGATGTAGTCGTCCAGTGGAGCGAAGATGCCCTGTTGTCCGTAGAGCGAGATCTGGTCATCGGAGAAGGGGATGCCGACGAAGGCGTCGGGAAGATCGCCGGAGGCCAGCATGGCGTTGATCTTGGTCAGGTCGACCGAGCCGTCCGAACCGCGGATCAGCACCGCCTGGTACTCGACCTTCAGGCCGGTACGCTTCTCCAGCCACTGGCTGAACTTGTTCTTGTTCCAGTCGCCGACGATCTGGGCATCCTGCTGGACGACAACTTTGAAGGTCTTCGAGCCGTCGGAGAACGGCTTCTTCTCGCTGGCTCGAGGGCCGACATAGCCCTCGGGATACTGTACGCCGGGCGTCTCCGGCCCGAACTGGACCTGTTCCACACCCTCGAGGCCCTCGGGGGTGACCGGGCCCTCGTCACCGTCGGAGGAGCAGGCGCCCAGCAAGCTGGGAACGCCCACTGCTCCGGCGCCCACCGCAGTCGCCTTCATGAAGGTGCGTCGAGACAGGCTCGAGGAGGACCCCACCTTGGATTGGTTAGATGACATCATTCGCATTTGCTCCACTTCGTCTCGCGTCGGCTCTGACAGCGGGTACAGCATCACTAAAGATCGGATCTATTGTCAATAGGTGAAGCATGATCCCGCCTTGGTGTGGAACGGTGGGCGCGGCGCGGTCAAGCTACGGTCATCGCTGTGAGAGCGTCGCGGTCCCAGGCGATGCCCAGCCCCGGTACATCCGGCGCCGTTGCGCGCCCCTGGCGGACCAGGATCTCCTCGGTCATCACCGCCCGCAACTGCGGGATGTGCTCCAGGTACAAGGCGTTCGGGATGGCGCACACCAAGGGCAGATGAAGCTCCATCAGGAAGTGTGGGGCAATCTTCACGTTGTAGCTGGCGGCGAGGTGTGCCACCTTCAGCCACGGCGTGATCCCGCCGATCCTGGCGACGTCGACCTGCAGGATCCCAGCTGCTCCCTGTCGCAGGTACTCCGCGAACTGGGTCGGGGCGTACATGCTCTCGCCCACCGCGATCGGGATGCTGGTCGACGCGGCAAGTGCGCGGTGGCCGCCGATGTCGTCAGCCGGCAACGGCTCTTCGAACCAGAAGATGTCGACCGGCTCAAACAGGGCCGCTCGTCGTTTGGCCTCCGCCACCGTCAGGCTCTGGTTCGCGTCGACCATGATGTCCATATCGTCGCCGACGGCTTGACGAACCGCCTGCAGCCGTTCGGCGTCCTCGTGACCACGCGGCTTCCCGACCTTGATCTTGACGCCATGCAGACCCCGGCCTTTCGAGGCGAGAGCCTGCTCCACGAGCGCCGCGCCGTCCAGGTGGAGCCAGCCACCCTCGGTGTCGTAGACGGCCACGTCCGGCCGGGCACCGCCGGCGAGCCGCCACAACGGCAGCTGAGTAGCGTGGCTTCGGGCGTCCCAGACGGCCGTGTCCAGGGCAGCCAGGGCCAACGCGGTCAGCACCCCTGTCGTGGTCGCCCTGGTGACGTCGAGAGCGGCCATCCAGATGGCCTCGTAACGGTGCACGTCCAGGCCGATGATCTTGTCCAGCAGGGCCGAGCGCAGCAGGCTCAGCACGGCCTCCCCGCCGGTGCCGATGGTGTAGGAGTAGCCGAGGCCGGCCACGCCCGAGGCCGTCTCGATCTCCACGAAGATCGTCTCTTGCTTGACGAAGCTCTGCATCGCGTCGGTGCGTTTGACCTCAACCGGGATGTCGCACAGCCACGCGCGGGCACGGACGATCGGGTCGCCGTCCGGCACGACCGGTGAATCAGCGCAGCTGGCGTCGGCGATATCCGCCGAGCTGCTCATGTGCGTGCCGCCAGCTCGATCGCGATGACGTCGACGAGCGCTCCGGTCGGCGTCGGGGCGTTGATCCTCAGCTCGCCGGTCACCTCGTCGGCACCCTTGAGCAGCTCGTGCACCTCGACGTTCGTCGTGTACGCCAGGTCGGTGCCGGTCGCCAGCAACCGCACCTGGCGCACCCGGGTGACCGGCAGGCCGCGAACCACCACGTGCTCCACCGGGAGCATGACCAGGTGGAGATAGACCGTGTCGCCCCGGCGGGTCACCGGGCCGTAGAACTCCACGGTGGGCTCCGGATCGACGCCGAGGACGCTATCGCGGTGCACCGTGAGCCACCGACCGATTCCCTGCAGTGCCTCCACCTGCTGCGGCTGCAGTGCTCCGGTGCCGGTGGGTCCGATGTTGAGGAGCAGGTTGCCGCCGCGGGCGACGACCTCGATCAGGGTGCGGACCAGGGAACGTGTGCTCTTGACCACGGTGTCGTCTGGTCGGTACGCCCAGGACTCCCCGATGGTCAGGCACAGCTCCCACGGCCCAGCTGGGGTCTGACGGGGCATGCCCTGCTCCGGGGTCTCGTAGTCGCCGTTGCCGGGAAGCCGCCCGTTGATCACCACATCGGGCTGGAGGGACTTGATCAGGGCGCGGAGGTCGCGCGCGGTCCATTCCTCCTCGGTACGTTCCCACTGGCCATCGAACCAGAGCAGGTCAATGGTCCCGTAGCGGGTGAGCAACTCGGTCAGCTGGCCACGGAGGTACTCCAGATAGCGTTGCCACGCCTCAGGGCTCGGGCGCCGGTAGGGACTCGGGACGGAGTCCGCCATGCCCAGCCGGTACGGGCGATCGGCGTCAGTGAAGGCTGGATAGTCCGGATGGTGCCAGTCAGGCAGGCTGTAATACAGGCCGACGCGGATGCCTACTCGGCGCAGTGCGGCGGTGTACTCGGCGGTCACGTCGCGGCCGAAGGCCGTATCGGCGATGCCGAAGTCGGAGTGCTCGGAGTGGAACATGTTATAGCCGTCATGGTGGCGGGCAGTGAAGACGGCGTAGGTGGCACCGGCGTCTCGGAGGACGGCCGCGAGGCGATCGGCGTCCCACTCCACCGGGTTGAACGTAGCCGCGGTCGAGTGATACTCGTCGACGCCCAGGACGGCTTCCGGACCGTCCTTCCCGGGAATGATCGACACACCGACCAGCGGCCAGGAGATCTCGATGCCGCGCTGGCTGCAGTGGTCCCAGTGGATGAATACTCCAAATCCTGCGTGTCGGAACCACTCGCCCTCGGGGGTGAGTCCTCGTTGCTGAGCCTGCACCAGGTGCCCGGGGTCGGACGTCATCGCGGTCATATCTGCCTCTCATCGTCGGATAATATAGGATATAGGAATTTCCGGCTGGGCTGTCTAGGGTTCCGGCGAAGGATCTGCCGACGGAGGTGGGGATCGATGCCCCGCGTCTCGCACGCCCCAGTGACTCCGTGAGAAGGTTTGGTGTGGGCTCGCAGGAGGCAGTTGACGAATCGGCGTCTGCGCCGGAGGGTCGTACCACGGCCACCACGCAGGGTCGGTCGGCAGTGCGCACTGTGCTCGCCGACACGGTGTACGAAGCGGTGCTGACCCAGCTGATCGACCACACCCTGGAGCCAGGCGGCCGTATAGGAATCGATGCACTCGCCCGCGATCTGGACGTGTCCCCGACCCCGGTGCGCGAGGCGTTGGCCCGGTTGGAGTCGGAAGGTCTCGTGCAGAAGGTCCCGCTGCGGGGATACACCGCGAGCCCGCTGCTGGACGCGGACGGATTTCGCCGGTTGTTTGAGATGCGCAGCCTGCTGGAGCCGTATGCGACTGGCCGTGCCGCTGAGCGCATTGAACCGGCCGATATCGCGGCGCTGGAAAGTTCTATTCAGGCGATGCGCCGGATCTCCAGTAACGCGGAGTTGGGCAGTCGGGAAACCAGCCGCGACTTCGCCGTTGAGGACGCTCGGTTACACGCGATCATCGCTGCAGCAAGTGGCAACTCGTTGCTCGCCGAGGGGATTGAGCGGCTGCGCGCACACCGACATCTCTATCGGCTCTACTTCGTCCGCGGGATCGCGGAAGAGACCAACCGGGAGCACGAGGACATCACCGCGGCACTGCGGGAGCGGGCACCCGCGGCAGCCGAGGAAGCGATGCGTCGCCACATCGAGCAGTCCCGACGGCGGTTGGAGCGTGCCTTCGCAGAGCTGCCTCCGCGCTAGCGATGCCGGCTCACAGGGGAATATTGGTGTGCTCGCCTCGCTTGCCGCTGTCGGCCTCGGCGACGGCGCGCGCGAGAGCTGACCGTGTCACGGCCGGGGACACGATCTGGTCCACCACGCCGATCTCGACGGCCTTCGCCACGCCGCCCGCGATCCGCTCGTGCTCGGCGGCGAGCTCGGCCTCGACCTGCGGTCGTACGTCGTCGGCCACGGCAGCCAGCTTGCGGCGGTGCAGGACGCGCACAGCGGCCACCGGACCCATCACCGCGACCTCCGCCCCCGGCCAGGCGAAGACCTTGGTGGCCCCCAGCGAGCGGGAGTTCATGGCGATGTAGGCGCCGCCGTAGGCCTTGCGAGTCACCAGCGTGACGCGCGGGACCACGGCCTCGGCGAACGCATGCAACAGCTTGGCGCCGCGGCGGACCACGCCGTCCCACTCCTGGCCCACCCCGGGCAGATAGCCGGGCACGTCGACCAATACCACCAGCGGCACGCCGAAGGTGTCGCACATCCGGACGAAGCGGGCGGCCTTCTCGGCGCTGAGGGAGTCGAGGCAGCCACCGAGGCGCAGCGGGTTGTTCGCCACCACCCCCACGGTGCGACCGCCGAGACGACCCAGTGCGACGGTGACGTTCGGCGCCCAGCGGGCGTGCAGCTCCAGCGTCGTGCCCTCGTCCAGCACCCCGTCGATCAACGGGTGCACGTCGTACGCCCGCCGGGGGGACTGTGGCAGCAGCGCGGCCAGGTCGACGTCGGGGACGTCGTCGGCCACCGTCGCCTGCATCGAGAGCAAGGTGGTGAGGGTGCGGCCGCGCTCGAGCGCGTCCGCCTCGTCGTCGGCGACGATGTGGACCACGCCGGACCGGCGCCCGTGGGTGTCCGGCCCGCCGAGGCGCAGCATGTCGACGTCCTCACCGGTGACGGAGCGGACCACGTCGGGACCGGTGACGAAGATCCGGCCCTCGGGCGCCAGGATGACGACGTCGGTCAGCGCCGGACCGTACGCCGCACCGCCGGCCGCGAACCCCAGCACGATGGAGATCTGCGGGATCTTGCCGGAGGCCTGGGTCATGGCGTGGAAGATCTTGCCCACGGCGTGCAGCGAGATGACGCCCTCGGCCAGCCGGGCGCCACCGGAGTGCCAGATGCCCAGGACGGGGACCCGGTCGGCCATCGCGCGCTCATACGCCTTCACCACCACGTCGCAACCCTGCAGGCCCATCGCCCCACCCATCACGGTGGCGTCGGAGCAGAACGCGACCACCCGACAGCCGTTGATGGTGCCGATCGCCGCGAGCATGCCGGAGTCGTCGTCTGGCGTGATCAGCTCCACCGAGCCCGGGTCCATCAGCGACTGCAACCGGAAGTTGGGATTACGCGGGTCCAGCTCCCGGGGCAGCTTCTCCTTCACCGGGGCCGGCTTCGGGGTGGCGTCGGCGGTGGTGGTCATGTCAGGCTCCCGTGGCGTACTGGTTGGTGAAGGCCACCGCGACGTTGTGTCCGCCGAAGCCGAAGGAGTTGTTGATGCCGGCGATGTCGCCGTCGGGAAGCTCGCGGGCCTTGGTGGCGATGTCGATGCCGAGGTCGGGCTCGGGGTTGTCGAGGTTGATGGTGGGGGGCACCACCCGGTGGTGCAGGGCGAGCAGGGTGGCCATGCACTCCAGCGCTCCGGCGCCGCCGAGCAGGTGCCCGGTCATCGACTTGGTCGAGGTGACGATGGCATCGGTGTCCTCACCGAGCGCCTGCCGGATCGAGCTGGCTTCGGTGGCGTCGCCGGCCGGAGTCGACGTGGCGTGGGCGTTGACATGCACGATGTCGGAGGCGGCGAGGTCGCCCTCGACCAACGCCTTGCGCATCGCCTTGGCCTGCCCGTGACCGGTGGGCTCGGGCGCCACCATGTCGTGTGCGTCGGCACTGATGCCGGCGCCGGCCAGCTCGCCGTAGATCCGCGCGCCGCGGGCCTGTGCATGCTCGAGGGTCTCGATCACGAAGATCACCGCACCCTCACCCATCACGAAGCCGTCCCGGTCGATGTCCCACGGTCGCGAGGCCCGCTCGGGATCGTCGTTGCGGCGGCTCATCGCCTGCATCTGGCCGAAGGCGCTGAGGGTCATCGGGTGGATGACGCCCTCGGTGCCGCCGACCACGGCCACGTCCGCGCGACCCAGTCGGAGCATGTCGAGTCCCATCGAGATGGACTCGTTGCTGGAGGCGCAGGCGGAGACCGGGGTGTGCACGCCGGCCGTGGCGCCCAGCCGCAGGCTGATGTTGGCCGCCGGCGCGTTCGCCATCAGCATCGGGATCGCCATCGGGCTGACCCGGCGCGGTCCCTTCTCCTTGAGCGTGTCCCAGCTCGACAGCAGGGTGGTCATGCCGCCGATGCCGCTGGCGACCACGACGCCGAGCCGGTCGCGGTCGATCGGGTTGTCGGGGCCGAGACCCAACCCGGCGTCCTTCCAGGCTTCCATGGCCGCAACCACGGCGAGCTGCGCCGAGCGGTCCAGCCGCCGGGCCTCGACCCGCTCCAGGATCTGGGTGGGGTCGACGGCGGCAGGGGCCGCGATCTTCACCGGCAGCTCCTCGACCCAGGGCTCCTCAAGCCGGCGGACGCCGGACCGGCCGGCCAGCATGGCCTCCCAGGTGCTGGCGACGTCGCCACCCAGGGGGGTGGTGGCGCCGAGTCCGGTGACGACTACGCGGGTGCGACTCATGGGGTGTGCTCCTCAGGGTCAGGCTCAGACGGTGTGGCGTTGGCGACGGCGTCGCCGGGCGGGGTCGGGGCCACCGAGGTGTCGGTGGCCCCGTGCCGTGTCAGGAAGCCGCGCGCTCGATGTAGGCGACGGCGTCGCCGACGGTCTTGAGGTTCTTGGCCTCTTCGTCGGGGATCGAGACCGAGAACTTCTCCTCGGCGGCGTAGATGATCTCCACCATCGACAAGGAGTCGACGTCCAGGTCGTCGGTGAACGACTTGTCCAGGTGAACGTCGTCGGCCGGCACGCCGGCGACCTCGTTGACGATCTCAGCCAGGTCTGCGCGGATCTCTTCGGTGGTGGCCATGAAAGGCGCTCCTTTTCCTTGTGTGTAACAGTGCTGCCCGGATGGGTTGTTCCCGCCGGGTGAGCGGCAGCGCTCGCCCGACGAAGCATGGGGGTCCTAGGGGAGGACGATGACCTGAGCGGCGTAGACCAGCCCGGCACCGAAGCCGATGATCAGGCAGGTCTGGCCGCTGCGGGCCTGGCCGGACTCCAGCAGCGCCTCGATGGCCAGCGGGATGGAGGCGGCCGAGGTGTTGCCCTGGACGGCGATGTCGCGCGCGACCACCACGTCCGACGGCAGCTTGAGTGCCCGGAACATGGCATCGGTGATGCGCATGTTGGCCTGGTGCGGGACGAAGACATCGAGATCCTCGGGAAGGAGCCCGGCGACGTCCATCGCCTCGGCGGCGACCTTGGCCATGGCGTAGGACGCCCACTTGAAGACGGGGTTGCCGTCCATCTGCAGCACCGGCCACTGAGGCTGCTCGGCGGCCATCACCACGTCCCAGGGCTCGCTCTGGGTGATCAGTCCGGCCTGCTCGCCGTCGGAGCCCCAGACGACCGGGCCGATGGCCGCGGTGGTGCTCGGACCGATGACCGCGGCACCTGCGCCGTCGGCGAAGATGAAGGCCGTGGACCGGTCGCCGGTGTTGGTCATGTCACTGAGCCGCTCCACCCCGATGACCAAGACATACTTGGCCGCCCCGGTCCGGACGAACGAGTCGGCCATCGCGGTCCCATAGCAGAATCCGGCGCAGGCCGCCGAGATGTCGAAGGCGGCTGCCCCCTTCGCGCCCAGCTCGGCGGCGATCGTGGTCGCGACCGACGGAGTCTGGGAGAGATGCGTCACGGTGGAGACGATGACGGTGTCGATCTGGCCCGGCTCCACGCCGGCTCGCTCGATCGCCTTGCGCGCCGCGGCCACGCCCATCATCTGGACGGTCTCGTCCTCGCTGGCCCAGCGCCGCTCGCGAATGCCGGACCGGGTCCGGATCCACTCGTCGGAGGAGTCGATCATGGTGCAGATCTCGGCGTTGTCGACGACGCGGCGGGGACGGTAGCCACCGAAGCCGAGGATGCTGGCGAACCGGGACCCGGTCGAAACCGTCAGCGTCATCGCGACACCTCCGTGGCATCGTGGCTCTCCACCGTCGGGTACAGCCGCAGCAAGGGCTGGCCGGGTGCCACCGGGTCGCCGTTCTCCACCAGCCACTCGACCACGATGCCGCCGTGCGGCGCGCTGACCGGGATCTCGTCGCGCAAGTTCTTCACCAGGCCGACGGTGCTGTTCAGCGGCAGCACCGAGTCGGTGTCGATGTCGTCGGTCCGGGTGAACTGGCCCTTGCCCGGCGAGACCACCAGACGCCAGGTCGGATTTCCGGCGATGGGGGAGGAGTGCGTCTGGCCGCCGTGCTTCTGGACGAAGTCCATCGCCGCCGGGAGCTGGTCGGGTGTGTTGAGAGCGAACAGCTCGACGCCCTTGAGATTGCGCTTGGCGATGCCGGTCAGCGTGCCGGCGGGCGGCATCTCGAGCAGACCGGTGACGCCGAGATCGGCCATGGCCGCCATGCAGAGGTCCCAGCGGACGGGGGAGGCCACTTGACCGACAAGGCGCTTGAGCACGTCCTGGCCGTCGTGCACCACCTGGCCGTCGGCGTTGGACAGCAGCCGGGTCCGTGGGTCGTGGGTGGAGATGGCGCGGGCCAGGGTGGCGAGCTGGGCGACCGCCGGCTGCATGTGCACGGTGTGGAAGGCGCCCGCGACGCTCAGCTGGATCAGCCGGGCCCGCGCCGGCGGGGTGGCCGCGAAGGCGGCCAGCTGCTCGACGGTGCCGGCGGCCACGATCTGTCCGCTGCCGTTGTGATTGGCGGCAGTCAGCCCGTGGGCGGCGATCGAGGCCAGCACCTCGTCCGGGTTGCCGCCGATCACTGCCGTCATCGAGGTGGGGGTGGCAGCGCTGGCGGTGGCCATCGCGCGTCCCCGCTCCCGGACGAAGACCATGGCCTGCTCGGCGGAGAGCACGCCGACGCCGGCCGCGGCTGTGATCTCGCCGACGGAGTGGCCGGCGGTGACCCCGATGAAGCCGAAGGCATCAGTCGGGTGCGGGAAGAGCTCGAGGGCCGCCAGCAGGCCGGAAGCCACCAGCAGTGGCTGGGCGACGGCGGTGTCGCGGATGGTCTCCGCGTCGGCGACCGTGCCGTAGTGCGTCAGGTCGAGACCCGAGACGGCCGACAGCCAGGTGAGGCGATCGGCGAAGGACGACTCGGTCAGCCAAGGGCCGAGGAAGCCGGGGGTCTGTGCGCCCTGACCGGGCGCGACGATAGCGAGCACACCTTTACTCTTTCGTGACCTGACCGGTCACGTCGTGCAGGACACGACGAATCTGTCGACCCGGTGTTGTAGGAACCCTACAAACCGCTCGTCACCTCCGGGTGGCCCGCCGGAGACCAATCTGGCTTCCCCGGCAACGATCCCGGCCCCGTCGGCGCTACTCGGGCGGTGTGTCGGTGTTGGTAGATCCGATCAATCGCCCCAACGTGAGCGAGAGCCGCAATGCGTACGCATCGCGGGGGTCGGTGGGGGAATATCCGCTGATCTCGGTGATCCGACGTAGCCGGTAGCGCACCGTGTTGGCGTGCACGAACAGCGCCCTGGCCGCACCCTCGACCGACGATCCCTGGTCCAGAAAGGTGACCAGCGTCTCCAGCAGCCCCCCGCCGGCGTTCGCCAGCGGGTCGTACAGGTCGCGCGCCAGGGCGCGGCGGGCATGACCGTCGCCGGAGAGGGCGCGTTCGGGCAACAGCTCGTTCGAGCCGACCGGCCGGGGCGCCTCCGGCCAGGCCGGCGCGGCGCGGTACCCGGCCAGTGCGGCCCGGGTGCTGACGGCGGCCTCCATCAGATGGTCGACGGCGGGTCCCACCACGATCGGCCCGGGGCCGAAGAAGCCGGCGAACTTGCGGACCACCTCGACCGCATGGTCGGCGGTGGCCAGCTCGGTGCCGCCCAGCACCAGCACCAGTCGGTCGCCCTGGACGGCGCCCAGGGTGTCCACACCGGCGATCGCGGCGATGTGCCGGATCGACTCGACAGCCTGGGCCGGGTCGGTGTCGGGCGCCTCGCCCACCACGACCACGACCGAGGCGGTGGAGCGCCAGCCCAGTGTCGAGGCGCGCGACAGCACCGCCTCGTCGGTCTCACCCCGCAGCACCGCGTCCACCACCAGTGACTCCAGCCGAGCGTCCCAGGCGCCACGCACCTCGGCGGCACGGGCGTAGATCTCGGCGGCGGCGAAGGCCACCTCTCTGCTGTACTGGACGATCGCCGCGTGCAGGATGGGCCGGTCCGGGCGCGGCATCACCTCGTCGATCTGGTGCTCGACCACGTCGATGGTGGTCCGGACCAGCTCGACGGTCTGCGACAGCGAGATCTTGCGAGCGAGCTCACGGGGTGCGGAGCCGAAGACGTCGGAGGTGCTCGGTCCGGCGGGGTCCGGTTCGGCGAACCATTTCACGAAGCCGTCGATACCCGCCTGGGCCACCAGGGTGATCCAGGACCGGTGCTCGGCGTCCAGCCGCTGGAACCAGCGGTGCCGGTTCTCCATCTCGGCGATGGTCGCGGTGGTCATCGCGCCGCTGACCGCAGACAGTCGTCTGGCGACGGTGGCCCTGGTCTTCGCCGAAGGGAGCAGGGACTTGTTGATCCCCCGCACGGTTGCCGCCATAGGGTGAGCCTAGTGTGCGGCCGCAGGTGGCCGGACCAGGAAGGACAGTCGGTGAGTCAACGTCATCTGGGGCCGAGATGAGCGGCGGCGTGGACCCGGTCGGCGCCCTGCGCGAGATCGGCTTCTTGCTTGAGCGCAGCCGTTCCGACACCCATCGGGTCAAGGCGTACCGCAACGCGGCCGACGCAGTCGCCGCGCTGACCGACGCCGAACGGGCCGCCCACACGGCGAACGGCAGCTGGAACACCGTGGCGGGAATCGGTCCGAAGACCGCGCTGGTGATCAGCCAGGCGGTCGCCGGCGCGGTGCCGGACTATCTGGCGCAGCTGCGCGACGCCCGCGAGCCGCTGGCCCGGGGCGGGACGTCAATGCGAGCGGCGCTGCGCGGCGATCTGCATTGCCACTCGACCTGGTCCGACGGGGGCAGCCCGGTGGAGGAGATGATGGCGACGGCCCGCTCGCTCGGCCACGAGTACTGCGCGATCACTGACCACTCACCGCGGCTGAAGGTGGCCCGCGGACTCAGCGCCGAGCGGCTGCGGCAGCAGATGGAGCTGGTGGCGGATCTGAACGAGGTGATGGCGCCGTTCCGCGTGCTGCAGGGCATCGAGGTCGACATCCTCGACGACGGTGACCTCGACCAGGATCCCGGCTTGCTCGCCGAGCTGGACGTGGTGGTGGCCAGCGTCCACTCCAAGCTGCGCTCCGATTCGGAGACCATGACCCACCGGATGGTCCGGGCCATCGCCAACCCGCGCACGAACGTCCTCGGGCACTGCACCGGACGGTTGATCGAGGGGGACCGCGGCACCCGGCCGGAGTCGACCTTCGACGCCGAGGTGGTCTTCGAGGCGTGCCGTACGTTCGGGGTCGCGGTGGAGATCAACTCCCGACCCGAGCGACGGGACCCGCCGACCCGGCTGCTGCAGCTGGCGATCGACATGGGGTGTGTCTTCTCCATCGACACCGACGCGCACGCGCCCGGCCAGCTGGATTTCCTGGCCTACGGGTGCGAGCGCGCCGAGGGCCTCGGACTCGACCCGGACCGCGTGGTCAACACCTGGCCGCTGGACCGGTTGCTGGCCTGGTGCGGAGGCGCTGCGACGGGCGACTAGGGTTCGGTCCGTGAATGATCTGAGTCTGGCCGCCGAGCTGGTTCGAAGTGCCGGGATGCTGGCGCAGAAGATGCTGACCGAGGGCCTGGAGACCGAATACAAGACGTCGGTCTCCGACGTGGTCTCCGATGCCGACCGGGCCGCTGAGGAGCTGGTGGCAAGCCGGCTGCGGGCTGATCGGCCGGACGACGGGTTGGTCGGTGAGGAGGGTGCGGCCAGTCCCGGCGAGCGCACCTGGTTCATCGACCCCGTCGACGGCACCTACAACTTCTTGTCCGGCGTGCCCTACTGGTGCTCGGCGGTGGGTCTGACCGACGCCGAGGGTTCAGTGCTGGGCGCGGTGTACTACCCAGCGGTCGACGAGCTGTGGCTGGGCGGCCGGGACCATCCCACCACCCTCAATGGCGTTCCGGTGGCCCCACTGACCCGCCGGCCGCTGGCCGAGGTATCGGTCACCAGCTATCTGCATCCGGCGTCGATGTCGACCAGTCCGTCGCGGCCCAGCTGGGAGGCGGCCGTGGCCGGAGCTGCCACCTTGCGGATGCTCGGCTCCGCCTCGATCGACCTGTCGTACGTCGCCGGCGGGCGGCACGGAGTCTTCCTGCAGCCCAACGTGAACGACTGGGACTGGTATCCCGGGGCCGCTCTGGTCATCGGTGCCGGCGGTGTGGCCGAGGTGCTGCAGGTCGGCGAGACCCGCTGGCACGTCGCCGGCAACGCGCAGGCGGTGGCCGACGTCATTGCGGCGCTGCGCAGCGTGGCGTGATCACCGGCTGAGCCGGCCCGAACACCCGAGAAGGCCCGGATCCTCTGGAGGATCCGGGCCTTCGTCGTTCGCGGGGTGCTGGTCGGTGCCGCTCAGGCCCCGGCGCCCTCCTGGGCCACCCCGGCGACCGAGGTCGGGTCACCCAACGAGTAGCGGGCGAACGCCTCGGCGGCCGCGGTCGGGTCATACTTCCCGTCCCGAGCCAACGTCTGCAGCGTTGCCACCACGATCGACTGCGCGTCGACGAGGAAGAATCGCCGCGCCGCAGCGCGGGTGTCGGCGAAGCCGAACCCGTCGGTGCCGAGCGAGCACCAGGCGTTCGGGACCCAGGGGGCGATCTGGTCCTGGACCGCACGCATGTAGTCGCTGACCGCGATCACCGGGCCGTGCGTGTCCTCCAGCGCGGTGGTCACGAACGGCACCCGGCGGTCCTCATCCGGGTGCATCAGGTTGTGGTGCTCGGTATCGACCGCGTCGCGCCGCAGCTCGTTCCACGAGGTCACCGACCAGACGTCGGCGGACACGTGCCACTCCTCGGCCAGGATCTTCTGGGCCTGCAGCGCTGCCGACATGGCCACACCGGAGGCGAGCAGCTGAGCGCGGGCGTTCTCGCCGTTGGGCTCGGCCGGTGCGAACCGGTAGATGCCCTTGAGCAGGCCGTTCACGTCCAGGTCGGCCGGGGCGCTGGGCTGGTGCACCGGCTCGTTGTAGATCGTCACGTAGTAGATGACGTTCTCGCCGTCCGGGTGCTCGGGATCGTCATGGCCGTACATCCGCCGCAGTCCGTCGCGGATGATGTGGGCGAGCTCGAACCCGAATGCGGGGTCGTAGTGCACCACGGCCGGGTTGGTCGAGGCCAGCAGCGGCGAGTGCCCGTCAGCGTGCTGCAGACCCTCACCGGTCAGGGTCGTCCGGCCGGCGGTGGCACCCATCAAGAAGCCACGGGCCATCTGGTCGGCCATGGCCCAGATCGAGTCGCCGGTCCGCTGGAACCCGAACATCGAATAGAAGATGTAGAACGGGATCATCGGCTCGCCCTGCGTGGCATACGCCGAACCCGCCGCGATCGTCGACCCCATCGCACCGGCCTCGGAGATGCCCTCGTGCAGCAGCTGCCCCTTCTCGGATTCCTTGTAGGACAGCAGCAGCTTGCGGTCGACCGACTCGTACGTCTGGCCGTGCGGGTTGTAGATCTTGGCCGTCGGGAACATCGAGTCCATGCCGAAGGTGCGGAACTCATCGGGAGCGATGGGCACGATCCGCTGGCCGATCTCCTTGTCCCGCATCAGGTCGCGGAGCAGCCGGACGAAGGCCTGGGTGGTGGCCACCTTGGTCTTCTCGCCGGGCGACTCCATCAGCGGGGCGTACACCTTGTCGCCGGGCAGAGTGAACACCTTGCGCTTCACCCGCCGCTCCGGGAGGTAGCCGCCGAGTGCGCGCCGCCGCTCCTGCAGGTAGCGGATCTCCTCGGAGTCCTCGCCCGGGTGGAAGTACGGCGGGTTGTACGGATCCTCGAGCTGGTCGTCACTGATCGGCAGATAGAGCCGGTCCCGGAAGGCCTTGAGGTCGTTGGTGTTGAGCTTCTTCATCTGGTGGGTGGCGTTCTTGCCCTCCAGCGCGTCGATGGTCCAGCCCTTGACCGTCTGGGCCAGGATCACCGTCGGCTGCCCGACGTGCTCAGTCGCTGCCTTGAACGCGGCGTAGACCTTGCGGTAGTCGTGGCCACCGCGGGACAGATGCTGGATCTGCTCGTCGGTCATGCCGGAGACCATCTTCTTCAGACGTGGGTCGCCGAAGAAGTTCTCCCGGATGTACGCCCCATCCTCGACCAGGTAGGTCTGGAACTGACCGTCCGGGGTGGTGTTCATCTTGTTCACCAGGGCACCGTCGGCGTCGGCGGCCAGCAGCGGGTCCCAGTCGCGGCCCCACAGCACCTTGATCACGTGCCAGCCGGCGCCGAGGAAGATCGACTCGAGCTCTTGGACGATCTTGCCGTTGCCACGCACCGGCCCGTCCAGCTGCTGCAGGTTGCAGTTGATCACCCAGGTGAGGTTGTCCAGCTCCTCGCGGGCGGCGAGGCCGATGGCGCCGAGGGACTCGGGCTCACCCATCTCACCGTCACCGAGGAAGGCCCAGGTGCGCTGCTGTGACGTGTCGGCGATGCCACGGTTGTGCATGTAGCGGTTGAACCGCGCCTGATAGATGGAGTTGATGCCGGTGAGCCCCATGGAAACGGTGGGGAACTCCCAGAAGTTGGGCATCAGCCGCGGGTGCGGGTACGACGACAGGCCGTTGCCCTGACCGCGCGAGACCTCCTGACGGAACCCATCGAGGTGGTCGCTGGTGAGCCGGCCTTCGAGGAAGGAGCGGGCGTAGACGCCGGGGGAGGCGTGACCCTGGATGAAGACCTGGTCACCGCCGCCGGGGTGGTCCTTGCCACGGAAGAAGTGGTTGAAGCCGACCTCGTACAGGCTGGCCGCACTCTGATAGGTGGCGATGTGCCCACCGACCTCAAGACCCTTGCGGTTGGCCTTGGACACCATGATGGCCGCATTCCAGCGGATGAACGCCCGGATCCGACGCTCGATGTGCTCGTCACCAGGGAACCACGGCTCAGCCTCGGCCGGGATCGTGTTGATGTAGTCGCTGCTGCGCAGGGCGGGCAGCCCGACGTGGCGCTCGCGCGCGTGCTCCAACAGCTTCAGCATGATGAACCGCGCGCGGTGCTTGCCCTTGTCGTCCAAAACGCCGTCCAGGGACTCCAGCCATTCGGCGGTCTCCTCTGCGTCGATGTCTGGAATCTGGGACGACAGACCTTCCGCGGTGATGGCCGGGCGGTGTCCGGGCTTAGCCATTAAGGCTCCTATCGTTGCTCCCAGCGTGGGTGATGCTGGCCTATCTGATGATGGATACCCCTATCCTGTCACTTCTGGCCTGAGAGGCGCAGACCGGACACCGGTTGGCGCCGTTGGGTGCCCCGCCCGCGAGCGAACGGGGCCCAGCTGACGGTGCGGGGTTCCCCATCGCAGGCCGCTCTGGCAGGCTTGCCCCCAAGGGAGAGACCTTCTCCCCATCTGAACAGGCGGTGCAGATGCGCTGAGTGGAGGCAGGGGCGTGAGTTCGCAGGCAGGGCCGGGGGAGCTGAAGACTTCGGCAGCAGGAAACAAGTTCGGTCTGACTGAGGGCCTGGTGGTTCAAGAACTGGGCTGGGATGAGGACGTCGACGACGCAGTCCGCGTCATGGTTGAGGAAGCGATCGACGGCGAGCTGATTGAAGAGGCCGTGGAGGCTGTTGACGCCGTGCTGCTGTGGTGGCGCGACGGTGACGGCGACCTCGTCGACGGGCTGGTGGACGCCCTTCCCGACCTCACCGAGTCCGGCTACATCTGGCTGATGACCCCGAAGGTGGGGCGCGACGGTTACGTCGACGCCACGGACCTCGCGGAAGGTGCGGTGACGGCCGGGCTGGCGCAGACCAACAGCGTCTCGGTGTCGTCCGACTGGGCAGCGACCAAGCTGGTGCGCCCGAAGACCGGGCGCCGGTGACGGTTCCCGCGATCGGCACCACCGCCCCGGACTTCACCACCCGCAACCAGCACGGCCAAGATCTCACCCTGTCCGGTCTCCGCGGCACCCCCGTGGTGCTGGTCTTCTTCCCGTTCGCCTTCTCCGGCGTCTGTACCGCCGAGCTCGGTGAGCTGCGTGATCACACCGCCAGGCTGCAGGACGCCGGCGCCCGGCTGCTGGCGGTGTCCACCGACGCCATGTTCGCGCTCCGGGTCTTCGCCGAGCAGCAGCAGCTCGGCTTCGACCTGGGATCTGATCATTGGCCGCACGGGGCCATCGGCTCGGCCTATGGCGTCTTCGACCCAGCGATGGGCTGTGACCAGCGAGGCACGTTCGTGCTGGACGCGGACCACACGATCGTCTGGAGTGTGGTGAACCAGATCGGCCAGGCCCGGGCGATCGGTGATCTGCTCGCGGCCCTGCCGCGTGCCGCCGTCGACTCGCGCCGATAACGGACGACCCGGAAGAACTGGCCCGACGGCGGCGGAGCCGATATCGTGAGCCGCTGCACAGAGCTTTGCGGGCGCATAGCTCAGTTGGTTAGAGCACTTGGTTTACACCCAGGGGGTCAGGGGTTCGAGTCCCTTTGCGCCCACCGTTCGGTCGACGATCCAACCCTGTCCCCGTGATCGGTGGGCAGGGTTGCTTCGTTGTGGTCCAGGTGAGTGTCGGATGGAGCCGGCCGGTGCGCTGGCAGAACTCGGCGTGCAGCCGGTCGGCCGGGGTGAGGGTGGTTTCGCAGGCGCCGGTGAACTCCGAGGTCGGTGTGCGATTCGCAGCCAGGGTGCAACGATGCCCGCGACCTCTTTTAGATATTCCGCTTCACGTTTCGTCACGTCCTTCGGTTGTTCAGGGCTGCCGTAAGGCGGGCGGGTCCGCAGTGGCGCGGATCTCGAAGACGGCGACGTTGTCGCTGGCGGCGGCGAAGTCGGCGGGGTCGGCGCTCTTGACGAGTCCGATGCGGATGAAGAACTGGACGCCGTGGGGCACTTCGGTGGGAAACGCGGTCATGACCTGTTTGCGCAGGGAAGGGTCTGTGACTTCGATGAGGTCGATGTCCTCGTACGTGCGTCCTCTGGTGAGTCGGGCGCGGCCCGCGGCGCGGGCGTTCTGAGCCCAGCTGGAGTTCGCGAGTCCGGCGATGACGAAGCGGTGTCCGTCGACGGTGAGGGGTGAGACAGGTGTCGATCGTGGTTCACCGGTGGTTCGGCCGGGGATCGTGATGATGTGGATGGTCCCGAGCGGCACCCCGAGGCGATGCAGGAGCTTCACCACGCGGTTTGCTGGCTTCAGCCATCCGGGCAACCGGCCGGTGTCGGACATGGGCGTGCTCCTTCGCGGGGTTGAAGTTCGGCCAATGCGAGACGGCCGTCGGCGGCTTTGGCGATGACAAGCGCGTAGTGGTCCGCGGCGGTGGGAGCGGCGTTGTGATACCCGCGCCTCCGCTAAGGTTTGATGCGGGAACATCCCAACCTGGTTAAATGCCAGACCGGGATAGTCCCGTATCGGAGATACTATGTCCGGAGGTGTGCGATGTCCAGTCCCAACAGTGCCCGCATCCAGAGAGCGCTCCAGGGCGCGCTGGTCAACGCGGTGCTCGGGAACGAGCGCATCGCGCGCGAGTTCGACCTGCTCGTCACCGACCTCCAGACGCTGCACCTGCTCGTCTTACGTGAGGACGTCCGTACGCCCAAGCAGATCAGTCAGACCACCGGCCTGCCGACAAGCACCGTGACCCGTGTGCTTGATCGCTTGGAGTCGGCGGGATACCTGCGCCGCGCACGCGACAGCCAGGACCGGCGCGGCATCAACATCGAACTCGACGCGGAGAGGATCGAGCCGATCATCAACCGCTACGGCCAATACACGGAAACGCTCGATCAGACCAACGCCGAGTTCACCGAAGAAGAGCTCGGCATCGTCGCCCGCTACCTCGAACAGACCAGCTCCACCTTCTAGCAGCGCTCACCCCAGTGCCCGGCGATCCGCTATTCGGCGACCGATGGAGCGCGCTTGCTCAAATCGAACAGAAGTTCGATACTGGGCCGGTGAGCAGATGGTTCCGGCAAGATCGCCGGATCATCTACGCCCCGGACGCACCGCGCATCCGGCACGTGTGGGTGGAGGCACCCGGTGGGCACGGTCCGCCGTCGCCGGGGTTGGTGATCGCCTGGCGGATGGAGTCGCAGCCGTCCAGCCTGGCCACCGGCTGGTCCGCCCAGGTCGCCGTCTGCCGTACCGTCGACCGGCTGAGCATCGAATGGGTGCCGGCCGAGAAGCTGCAGCCGGTGCGTGACCCGTCTGCCATGCCGCCCGACGGCTCGGATCGCCCACCGGCGCCTCCACGAGATGCCCGGGCAGCACCACCGCGAGGGGCAGCCTGATCCACCCGACATGGCCGACGTGACTCGGCTGCGGTCGTTCGTGGGCTACGTTGGACGCACCGTGAGCTGGGCCGCGGCAGGTACAACTGAACCTGACGAACGCTTCGGCGCTCAGCATCACCAGCTCCAGCAGCACCCCTGGGAGAAGGCCATGTCGAACACTCGCCTGCAGTTCTGCCTCGGGGCCCTCACCGGTCTCGTCTGCCTCGTCGCGATGATCCGCCTGATCGGCGGCGCCTTCAGCGGCCCGCTTTCCGTCTTCGCGTGGGTGTTCATCCTGCTCGCGATGATCCCGTGGACTGCGTACGCGGCCTGGCGTGCCCGCCACGGACACCTCACCAGCCGCGCCCGACTGGCTGTCGCCCTGCTGGTCGTGGTGGGCGGGGTGGTCGTCTGGACGTCGGTCCTGGGCGAGGTGGTCGCCCTGGTCTGCTCGCTGGCGGCCTTCGGCATCATCTGGGTGCACGACTGGCCGGTACGTGAGCCCCGCGGCGAGGACGTGTTCGTCCGGATCGAGGAGCTCGCCACCGACGAGCGCGACTGAATCTGGCTGGGGCTACTGGCGGAAGGCAAGCGCTGCGGCGCCGAGCAGGCCGGCGTTGTCCAGCACGGCGGCTCGGACCTCCAGCCCGACGACGTAGTCCAGCACGGCGAAGTCGCGCAGATGTCGACGGAGCGGGTCGAAGATGACCGCGCCGGCCTTGGAGACGCCACCGCCCAGGACGAACGTGCGTACGTCCAGCTCCGTCGCCGTGGTGGCGATGCCGGCCGCCAACGCCCGCATTCCCTGGTCGATCACCGACAGCGCCACCGGGTCCGAGTTGCGCGCATCGGCCGTCAGAGCCTGGGCGTCGTCGCCGCCGGTCCACCCTTGGGCCTGGGCCGCGGCGACCAGCGCCGGGCCGCGGGCGTACATCTCGACGCAGCCGTAGCAGCCGCAGACGCATTGCGGACCCCAGGCGTTCACGCTGATGTGGCCGAGGTGCACCGCGTTGCCGGTCTGACCGGCGAACAGCTCGTTGTTCAGCACCGCGCCACCGCCGACCCCGGTGGACAGGACGAGTCCGACCATCGAGTCGACATCGCGACCGGCGCCCAGCCAGTGCTCGCCGAGGGCGAAGCAGTGGCCGTCACCGGCCAGTCCGACCTGGGGTCGTACGCCCAATGCCGTCTCCACCACGGCCGCCGCGCGCTCGACGACCGGGAAGTCGCGCCAGGCGGGGATGTTGACCGGCGAGATCGTGCCCTCCGGGGTGTTGACCGGGCCGGCCGAGCCGATCCCCACCCGCAGCGGTTGCTGCGCAGAACGAGACAGCGACTCCTGCGCGGTCGGCGTCGACAACACAGCAACGATGGCCTCTGCGGCCGGTGCGAACACAGCGTCCGGATCGGACGAGGCGACCGTGGGTCGGACCGCCTCGGTCAGCACGGTGCCATCTGCGGCCACCAGCGCGACGGCGATCTTCGTCCCACCGATGTCGATCGCCAGCACCTGCTCGCTCATCCTGCTCCTGTCCTCGCCGGGTCGGACGAGGAGCCTAGCCAACCCCGCATCGGGTGCGAACGGTCGGTGCCGGTGGTGGGGTTGAGTAGAGTGGACGATCGTGGCTGGTCCTGACATCTCTGTATCCCTGCAAGAACTCGACATGGCGCTGAGCTCCATCGAGGCCGTCATCGACCCCGAGCGCAAGCGCGCCGAGATCGACGCCCTGCAGGAGGAGGTCGCCGCACCCGATCTGTGGGACGACCAGGAGAACGCGCAGCGGGTGACCTCGCGGCTGTCCTATCTCCAGTCCGAGCTGGATCGGCTGACCTCGCTGCGTGCCCGCCTCGATGACCTCGCCGTGCTGGTGCAGCTCAGCGAGGAGGAGAGCGACGCCGACAGCCTGGCCGAGGCGCAGACCGAGCTCACCTCGCTGCGCCGTTCCATCGACGCCCTGGAGGTGCGCACCCTGCTCTCCGGCGAGTACGACCAGCGCGAGGCGCTGGTGACGATCCGGTCCGAGGCCGGCGGTGTCGATGCCGCGGACTTCGCGGCGATGCTGCTCCGGATGTATCTGCGCTGGGCGGAACGGCACGGCTATGGCACCGAGGTCTATGACACCTCCTACGCCGAGGAGGCCGGCATCAAGTCAGCCACCTTCACGGTGCGGGCCCCGTACGCGTACGGCACCTTGTCGGTCGAGCAGGGCACGCATCGACTGGTTCGGATCTCCCCGTTCGACAACCAGGGCCGTCGGCAGACCTCGTTCGCCGGCGTCGAGGTGCTGCCGGTCACCGAGGAGACCGACCACATCGAGATCCCGGAGGCGGACATGCGGATCGACGTGTTCCGCTCGTCGGGCCCGGGCGGCCAGAGCGTCAACACCACCGACTCCGCGGTGCGGATCACCCACCTGCCGACCGGCATCGTTGTGTCCTGCCAGAACGAGAAGTCACAGCTGCAGAACAAGGCGGCCGCGATGCGGGTGCTGCAGTCGCGGCTGTTGGAGAAGGCGCGGCAGGACCGTGAGGCGGAGATGAACCTGCTCAAGGGCGACGGCGGCAACAGCTGGGGCTCTCAGATGCGCTCCTATGTGCTGCACCCGTACCAGATGGTCAAGGACCTGCGAACGGACTTCGAGGTGGGCAACCCAGAGGCGGTGTTCGACGGAGAGATCGACGGGTTCATCGACTCCGGCATCCGTTGGCGTCGCACCAGCGAGCTCGCCGCGGGCTGAGACTCGCCGGGACCCGGGCGGCGCGCAAAGCGTGGAGATCACAGAACGGTCACTTAGACTCGCCTGTGGCCGGTGCCCGGGATGGGTGCCGACCGTCACGTCGTCTACCCTCCCTGAGGCCAACTGTGATTCGTTTCGAAGGTGTGTCCAAGACCTATGACGGACAGCGTCGTGCTGCCCTGTCGGGCGTGGATGTCGAGATCGAGAAGGGCGAGTTCGTCTTTCTCGTCGGCGCCTCGGGCTCCGGCAAGTCGACCTTCCTCCGGTTGATCCTCCGCGAGCAGCGGGCGACCCGCGGCAAGGTCTTCGTCGCCGGCCGCGAGCTCAACCGGCTGCACAGCTGGAAGATTCCGGCCATGCGACGCCAGATCGGCACCGTCTTCCAAGACTTCCGGCTGCTCCCCAACAAGACGGTGACCGAGAACGTCGCCTTCGCTCTCCAGGTGATCGGCAAGCCGTCCGCGACGATCAAGCGGGTCGTTCCCGAGGTGCTGGACCTGGTCGGGCTGGACGGCAAGGGCGACCGGCTGCCGGAGGAGCTGTCCGGCGGTGAGCAGCAGCGGGTGGCCATCGCCCGCGCGTTCGTCAACCGGCCGATGATCCTGATCGCCGACGAGCCGACCGGAAACCTCGACCCGGCCACGAGTGTCGGCATCATGAAGCTGCTGGACCGGATCAACCGGGCCGACACCACGGTGCTGATGGCCACGCACGACTCCACCATCGTCGACCAGATGCGCAAGCGGGTGATCGAGCTCGACAACGGCGAGGTCGTTCGCGACCAGAGTCGCGGCGTCTACGGGTACCAGTGATCCCGATGCGCCCGTCCACGACTTCCACCCCTCGTCCAGCTGAGGAACTCTGATGCGTTTCCGTCACATCTTCTCCGAGACCGGTAGCGGCCTGCGTCGCAACCTGACCATGACCCTGGCGGTCATCATGACCATGTGGGTCTCGCTGTCGCTGTTCGGCGCCGGCCTGCTGGCCAACCAGCAGGTCGACCTGATGAAGGGCCGGTGGTACGACAAGATCGAGATCTCGGTCTTCTTGTGCACCGCCGACACCCGCGGCGACCAGTGCTCGCCCGGCCAGGAAGTGAGCCAGCAGCAGAAGGACGTCATCCGGCAGACGCTGGAAGGCAATCCCGAGGTGGCCAGCGTCTATTTCGAAGACAAGCAGCAGGCGTTCGAGGAATTCCGCAAGGCGTACGAGAACAACCCCATTCAGGACTCGCTGACCGTTGAGCAGATGCAGGAGTCGTTCCGGGTCAAGCTGAAGAACCCGGAGCAGTACGAAGGTGTGGTGAGCGCTGTCGCCGGCCTGCAGGGGGTGCAGGCGGTGCAGGACCTGCGGAAATATCTCGACCCGTTCTTCAGCTGGCTCAACCTGCTCCAGTGGGGGACCATCATCTCGTCCGCGCTGCTGCTGTTCGCTGCCGCGCTGCAGATCGGCAACACCATCCGGATGGCGGCGTTCGCACGGCGTCGCGAGATCGGCATCATGCGGCTGGTCGGGGCGAGCAACCTCTATATCACGCTGCCCTTCCTCTTTGAAGCAGTCATCTCCGCCCTCATCGGCGCAGGCCTCGCATGCGTCACATTGGCATCAGGCGTTTACTTCATCATCACGAAAAAGGCTGAACCCTCGATTCAGTCTTTACCTTGGATTGGGCGCAACCAAGCGCTTTTGGCCTGCGGCGGGGTTGCCATCGTAGGACTTCTGCTGGCTATCATTCCCACGCTGATAACGACCAGAAAGTACTTGAGAGTGTGACCTGAGCTAACCCTCAATCACACCTTGAGCCTCAGATCTCGGGACTGAGGTCGCCATCGAATGATTGGGGAAAGCTGTGGTTCCGGATCTTCCCTACGCTCGCAAGAGCGTTCCGGACGACGACGCATCACGACGTGGGTGCATCGCCCGGCTCACGTCGAGCATGACGCTCACGATGATGTCCGTGTCTGAGGGCGCGACCGACCGACTGGGTCGCGGGCTGCAGTCGCTGCGCGACTCGACGTCCGGCTCGCGCCGCACCGTGCGGGTGTCCCTTGCCGTCACGGTGGCGTCGGCGGTGGGGTTCACCATGCTCGCCCCGGTGGCTTCGGCTGACGAGCTGACTGACAAGCGCGAGCAGGTCAAGCAGCAGATCGCCAAGACCAAGCGGGACCTCAACGAGTCCTCCAACGAGCTGTCCGCCGCGGTCGTCGCGGTTCAGCAGGCCCAGGGCTCGCTGGAGATCGCGCAGGCGGCGCTGGCCCAGACGCGGCTCGAGCTGGCTGAGGCGCACCGCAAGGACGTCGCCATGGCCGCCAAGCTGAAGAAGGCGCAGGTCGAGCTGGCCAAGGCCAAGGCCGCTGTCGTGGCCGGGCAGAAGAAGCTGGACGCCGAGAAGGCGATGGCCGGCAACATGGTCCGCGACCAGTACCAGCAGCAGACCAACCTGCTGCCGATCGCCATCTTGGTGGAGAGCAACTCCACCTCGGATCTGCAGACTCGGCTGCAGTGGTCCACGACCATGTTCGACACCACCAAGGCACAGATCGACCGGCTCACCGAGCTGCAGCGTCAGCTGACCGCCCAGCGGGCGAAGCAGGCTGAGATCGAGAAGCAGATCGCCGCGGACCGCAAGGTCGCCGCCGAGAACCTTGCCGCCAAGAAGGTGCTCGAGCAGCAGGCGGTGACCCAGCAGGCCCAGGTCGCGGCGCTGCTGCAGCAGCGCACCGTCGCTCAGGCGGCTGCCTCCGCCGAGGTCGCCACCGACCAGCAGCGGCTCGACAACCTCGCCGCCGAGCGGGCTGCGGTGGAGAAGCGGATCGCCGATCGGATCGCCAAGGCCAAGGCAGAGGCGGCTCGGAAGGCCGCCGCCGATCGCGCGGCGAAGGCGGCCGCAGCCAAGGCGGCCGAGCGGGCCGCGGCGAAGGAACGGGCGGAGCGGGCCGCACAGAAGAAGGCGCAGCAGTCCAGAAGGTCCAGCTCCAACAGGGCCAACACCTCACCCAGGGTGAGCGCGCCGAAGAAGGCCAGCACGCCGAAGAAGAAGGCGACGAAGCGGAAGAAGAGCTCGTCGTCGGGATCCAGCTCCAGCTCAGTGACGCAGGGCTTCAGCTATCCGGTCAGCGCCCCGATCACGTCGGCCTACGGGATGCGCTTCCACCCGGTGCTGCACGTCTGGAAGCTGCATGACGGCACCGACTTCGGCGCCGGCTGCGGCACCGCGATCCGCGCCCCGTACTCGGGTCGGGTCTCGGAGAAATACTTCAACGCCGGCTACGGTAACCGGCTGATGATCGACCACGGTGTGGTCAACGGTCGCTACGTGACCACCGGCTTCAACCACGCGATCCGCTACACCGTGGGCGTGGGGGAGCGGGTCAGCAAGGGTCAGGTCGTCGGCTACGTCGGGACGACCGGCTACTCGACCGGCTGCCACCTGCACCTGATGGTGTGGCTGGACGGTGGCCTGGCCAACCCGATGACCTGGTACTGATCGACCTGGACCACGCCGCGCCCCATCCGTCTGGTACGGGTGGGGCGCTGCTGGCTTGTCCGACCGGTCAAGGTCCTGTGACACCCTGGGTCCACAAGTCGTTGGACTGGACAGAGATGATGGAGCAATGGCGAAGCAGGGCGAACGCAAGATGGTGGCGCAGAACAAGAAGGCGCGCCACGACTATCACATCCACGACACCTGGGAAGCGGGCATCGTGCTGGGCGGCACCGAGGTGAAGTCGCTACGCGAAGGCAGAGCCTCTCTGGTGGACGCGTTCGCGACGGTGGACGACGGCGAGGTGTGGCTGCGTGCCGCGCACATCCCGGAATACAGCCATGGCACCTGGACCAACCACACCGCCCGGCGTACCCGCAAGCTGTTGCTGAACCGGCGAGAGATCGCCAAGATCCAGCGTGAGCTGGCCTCCAACGGCACCACCCTGGTCCCGCTGGCGATCTATTTCGCCGACGGGTACGCCAAGGTCGAGATCGCCCTGGCCACCGGCAAGCGGGAGTACGACAAGCGGCAGACGCTCGCCGAGCGGGAGCACCGACGTGAAGCCGAGCGGGCGCTGGCTGCCCGGAACCGGGGGGAGTGAGGATGCCGCAGTCGCGAGTCGTTGCCGCACGACAGTCCCCGCTCGCCACGCCGGCGATCCGATGGTTCCTCGCCGCGCTGCTCGGGCTGGCGGTGTCGCTGGGGCTGACGGTCACCGCCCCGTCGCAGGCCCACGCCGCAGGCGACGTGATCGACAGCTTCGACATTCGCTACGAGCTGGGGTCGGACGGCGTCCTGAAGGTCACCGAGAACATCGTCTACCGGTTCGGCTCGTCGGGCCGGCACGGGATCGACCGCTACCTGGTCACCCGCGAGCCCGACGGCAACACCGACCAGGACGTCGTCTACACGATCGACAACGTGAAGGTGTCCAGCCCGGACGCCCCTGATGAGTTCACCGAGACCACGGTGGAGAGCCAGAAGGGCCGCGAGGAGCAGCTTCGGATCCGGATCGGCGACCCGGACCGCACCATCCGAAGCGACACCGCCGAATACACGATCAGCTACGACGTGGTGGGGGCGATGCGCTCCTTCGCCGACTATGACGAGCTCTACTGGGATGCGACCGGGTTCGGGTGGGATGCCACCATCAAGCAGGTCAGCATCACCGCGACGGTGCCGGGTGGCGCGCGCGGCACCACCTGCTTCGCCGGAGAGCCCGGCAGCAAGGACACCTGCACCAGCTCCGTCTCCGACGGCGAAGCCGTGTTCCGGGCCGCCGACCTGTCGCCCGGCGAGGGCGTCACCATCGGCGTCAAGGTCGCGTCGGGCCTGGTCAGCGACAACAAGCCGCACCTCGAGCCGGACGGCTCCAAGCTCACCGCGGGTCAGAAGGTGCTGGCCGGCGTGGCCGGCGCCGGAGCGCTGGTCATCCTGATCGGGTCGCCTTTGGTCGGGGTGCTCTGGTATCGCAAGCACGGCCGGGACCAGCGTTACGCGGGCCTGGCGCCGGGCACGGTGCCGCGGCCCGGCGAGACGGCCCCGGTGGTCTACCACGATCCCGGCATGCCGATTCCGGTCGCGTTCTCGCCGCCGAAGATCCCGGTGGCCGAGGCCGGGCTGCTGGTCGACGGACAGGTGGACCCCCGCGAGACCGCCGCCACCATCATCGACCTCGCCGTCCGTGGCGCCCTGACTGTGCAGAGCGAGTCGGCCGACGACTTCCGGGTCACGCTGGTCGACCCGTCGCGCGCCGTCGCGCCGCACGAGATGGTGCTGCTCAACAGCCTGTTCGCCGGTCGTCCGCCCGGGGCCGTCAAGGACCTGTCCCAGCGCGGCAGCATGCTGGACGCGCACCGGGCGCTGCAGACGTCGGTCCGCAACCAGGTCGCCTCGCGTGGCTGGTTCCGCAAGGTGCCGTCCGCCACCGCAACCAGCGGCTTCGGGTTCGGCGCCATCGCCTTGGTGGCCTTCGGCATCTTCGGCGTCGGCGCCTGGGTCTTGTGGGTGGTGCTGCCGCTGCTGCCCATCCTGATCACGGTGATCGTGGTGCGCAACAAGATGCGCCGTGGGCAGCGCACGCCGGACGGGCGGGCGGTGTGCGACCAGGTGGAGGGCTTCCGGACCTACCTGGCCACCGCCGAGGCCGACCAGCTCCGGTTCGAGGAGGGCGAGGACATCTTCTCGCGCTACCTGCCCTGGGCGATCATGTTCGAGCTCGCCGACCGGTGGGCGAAGATCTGCGGAGACCTGGTCCAGATGGGACGGCTGCCCGATCAGCCGCCGAACTGGTATTACGGCAACTACAACATGGCGGTCTTCAACACCGCGTTCCTGACCAGCAGCCTGACCAACGCCGCGACCCCGGCGCCGTCCAGCAGCAGCGGGACCGGCTTCGGCAGCGGCGGCAGCTCGTTCGGCGGCGGCGGGTTCTCCGGTGGCGGCGGCGGTGGCGGTGGCGGCGGGAGCTGGTGAGATGCCACTGGCCGGAGAGCGCAGCGCGCTCGTCCGGCCAGTGGGTCGTCCTAGGTCAAACCGGTCAGCGGACGTCGACCAGGTCGAGGACGAAGATGAGCGTCTCGCCCGGCTTGATGATGCCGCCGGCGCCACGGTCGCCGTAGCCGAGGTGGGGCGGGATGACGAGCTGACGGCGGCCGCCCACCTTCATGCCGGCGACGCCCTGGTCCCAGCCCTGGATGACGCGGCCGGCGCCGAGCGGGAAGTCCAGCGGCGCGCCACGGTTGTAGGAGGCGTCGAACTCCTCACCGGTGCTGTGGGTCACACCTACGTAGTGCACCAATACCTGGCTGCCGGGCGTGGCCTCGGCCCCGTCGCCGACGATGATGTCGGTGATGACGAGGTCGGCCGGGGGAGGGCCGTCGGGAAAGTCGATCTCTGGTTTGTCGGTCATGCTCTTAACCTATGACAGCGTCGCAGGCGTGGCCACCGGCGACCTGCCTGCGCTCCAGTCAGGTAAGTCGCGGCGCAGGCGGCCGCGGATCGGTCGCCAGGACGGCCATCCAGATTTCGTCGTGCCATTCACCCTCCCAGCGCAGTGCCTCACGGAAGACGCCCTCCTGGCGGAAGCCGATCTTCTCGTACGAGCGCAGACCGCGGGGGTTGAACGGGAAGACGTCAAGGGAGATCCGGTGCAGCCCAACGACATCGAGTCCGTAGTCGACCACGGCCCGGCCTGCCTCTGTTCCGTATCCCTGGCCGTAGACCTCGGGTCCCACGAGCGCGATCCGATAGTTCATCGACTCGTTGTCCACGCTGAGGCTATTGAGAACCACCTCGCCGACGAATCGCTCGTCCGACGTACGGACGATTGCCCAGTCTGCCCGGTCATCGCTGGCGGCGACGCGGGAGAGATGATCCAGCACGTGCTCGCGGGTGTACGTCGCCCTGGTGGCGGTCATCATCTGACCCTCCGGGTCAGTGAGCAGTTCCATCGAGGCGTCGATATGGTGTGGTCCCAGTGGCTCGAGACGGAGCCGATCGGTGTACAGGTTGGCCGGTGGCGCCAGAGCGGAGATGTCGAGCACAGGGTCAGCCTGCCGGGCGACCTGAGTGTCGTCCACTCCTTTTCGGTGCGACCGTCGTGGCCGGAGGCAGTGTCGCCAACCGCGTCCACTGGCGGCGGATTCTCCGGGGTGATCCGGGGAGGTGCCTGATGTCTCGGGGGAGTCGAACGGGGATGCTTGGAACTATGAACGCCGCCTATGAGCACCCCAGCCTGAAGATGCAGGTCACTGATGAGCAACGCGACCGCGCCGAGCGGTGGTTGCAGAATGCGTACGCCGAAGGCCGGATCTCCGAGGACGAGTTCGACCGCCGGATCGGTCAGGTCATCTCCTCGGACAACCGGCGCGAGCTGAACGAGGCCTTCTACGGTCTGGTCACCGTCCCGATGCCGTCGCAGGCGCTGGGGGTCCACCCGGCGTACCAGCCGATGATCCGGCCTGAGACCAAGCAGCAGGCCGGTCGCGGCATCGCCGGTTTTGCGCACTTCTCGGTGTTCTTGTTCTGGATCTTCGGTCCGGGTCTGGTCTTCGCCGTCTCTCCGAGCGGGTCGTACGCCCGGCGCGAGGCCGCGAAGGCCTTCAACTTCCAGGTGATCTCCGCCATCAGCTTCATCGTGGCCGGGATCGTGTCGGCGATGATGCCCGGCGACATCTTCGACTGGATCTTCCCCTTCATGGGCCTCGGCTGGTTCCTGCTGACCATCATCGGTGGGGCGAAGGCGCTGCAGGGCGAGGACTGGCGCAACCCGGTCAAGTCGGTGCTCAAGCTCGATGTGCTGAGCGAGAAGTAGCCCGGGGGAACAACCCGGTGGAAGCCGGCGTTGGGAACCAGTAGAGTGGAAGGGCGCGAGCGGGGCAGCAGGTCGGCCCCGACCGCGAGTACAACTCAATAGGGGGTGATCGGTTTCGACTTGGGTCGATAGTTCCAAGAGAAGCGGGCCGAGAATCCAAGGTCAACTCGTAAATGTCCCTTGGAAACCAATAAGTGCCGAATCTAAGCGCACTGACTTCGCTCTCGCTGCCTGAGCAGTGATCGAAGGGTCAGACCGGGCGTGCCTCCGTCCCGGACCCTGGCCTCATTTAGGAGGCTCACCTGATGAGAGTCGTCTTAGGACTCATCGGGAAAATTAACTAGGACTGGGCTTGTCTGCAACGTGCTGGTGCGAGTGCAGGAGCCGAGTAGAACGTCTAGCCAGCTGCGCCCGGAGAAGTCTTGGTTCGTCGTCCGAGGACGCGGGTTCGATTCCCGCCACCTCCACCCCTGAGGTCTTCGCAGAATGCAGCGGAGATCTTCGCAAAATGAGTGTGCCTTCCGGCAACTATCGGGGGGCCGCCTGATCTGCGTACACCTGAGCCGCCCGCGACGTCTGTCGGGGCGGCTTCGGTGCGTTCAAGGTCCGGCCGTGGGCGGTTAGTTTGCCCACTTCGGCGGTTTGAGCGCGAGGCTCCATGAACAGCGGATAGCCTCCTCAAAGTGAAAGCAACCGACCTGGCCACGGTGCGGGCCACGCTGTGGGCTGCCGCAGATGAGCTGCGAGCCAACTCGAAACTCACCCCGGGCCAGTACCGCGACCCCGTGCTGGGCCTGGTGTTCCTCGCGTATGCCGAGAACCGATTCGAGGTGGTGCGCGACGAAGTCGAAGCCAATGCCAGCGCCCGCAACCCGGCGACGATCGCCGACTACAAGGCGAAGTCTGTGCTGTACGTCCCCGACGAGGCTCGGCTGTCGTACCTCAATGACCTTCCGGAGGGCGACGACATCGGCAAGGCCGTCGATGAGGCCATCAAGGCGATCGAGACCGCCAACCCCGAGCTCAAGGATATCCTGCCGCGGGGCTACCAGAAGCTTGAGCGCTCGACGCTGATCGAGTTGCTGCGTCTGTTCGCCCCGCTTCCAGATCAACTCGAAGGCGACGCCTTTGGTTTCATCTACGAAGATTTCCTCTCCAACTTCGCTGCGCAGGAGGGCAAGGGCGGTGGTGAGTACTTCACCCCCTACTCCATCGTCCGACTCATCGTGGAGATCCTGGAACCGTTCCAAGGTCGCGTCTTCGACCCAGCCTGTGGCTCCGGCGGCATGTTCGTCCAGTGTGCCAAGTTCGTCGAGCGCCACAACGGATCTGCCACTCGCAAGTTGTCCATCTTCGGCGCAGAGAAGACCGATGACACGCTTCCGCTGGCGAAGATGAACCTCGCCCTGCACGGACTGTCTGGTGACATCCGTCAGGCCAACAGCTACTACGAGGACCCGCACGGCGCCGTCGGCGCCTTCGACTACGTGATGGCCAACCCCCCGTTCAACGTCGACAAGGTCAAGAAGGAACAGCTCGCGGGCGACAAGCGCTTTCCCTTTGGACTGCCGCGAAACGACAACGCGAACTACCTCTGGATCCAAGAGTTTTATGCGGCCTTGGGTCCCGAAGGTCGTGCTGGCTTCGTCATGGCCAACTCGGCCGGCGACGCGGGCTACTCCGAGAAGGAGATCCGCAAGCAACTGATCGAGTCCGGCACCGTCGACGTGATGGTCGCGGTCAGCTCCAACTTCTTCTACACCGTAACCCTTCCGGTGACCCTCTGGTTCCTCGACAAGGCCAAGGTAAGTACTGCGCGCGAGGACACTGTCCTCTTCATCGACGCCCGGCACACCTACCGCCAGATCGACCGCGCCCATCGCGACTTCCTACCCGAGCAGGTCGAGTTCCTCGCCAACATCGCCCTGCTTTACCGAGGTGAGGAAGTGGAGAACATCGCCGGTAGCGAGGTCTTGCTCAAGGAGCACTTCCCCGACGGCGAGTACGTCGATGTTCCGGGCCTGTGCAAGGTTGCCACTCGCGCCGAGATCGAAGCCCAGGGCTGGAGCCTCAACCCCGGCCGTTACACCGGTACCGTCGCCGTCGACGAGAGCGACGTCGACTTCACGGGTGACCTCGAAGCGTTGTACGAGGAGTTCACGATGCTGAGTGACGAGGCGGACGTGCTCCGGTCCAAGGTGGATGCCGCCATCCGAGGGATCCTCGGCTCATGAGCGAGTGGCGAGAGGTAGTCCTAGGCGACGTGTGTGAGCGAGTAACGGTTGGACACGTCGGCAAGATGGCAACCGAGTACGTAGAGCAGGGTGTCCCATTTCTGCGCTCGCAAAATGTGCATCCTTTCGTCATCAACACGAAAGGGCTGCTATTCATCGGCGATGATTTCAACGCCAAACTGCGCAAGTCAGCGCTCGCTGCGGGCGACGTCGTTGTGGTCAGGACTGGCTACCCCGGGACCGCGGCGGTGATCCCTGATTATCTAGATGGTGCCAACTGCGCTGATCTTGTGGTCATCACCCCGTCAGATCGCCTCAATCCACACCTCCTGGCGGGCCTCTTCAACTCGGTCTACGGGCAGCAGACTGTGAAGTCACAGCTTGTAGGGTCGGCGCAACAACACTTCAACGTGGGTTCGGCGAAGGCCATGAAGGTTCGGCTTCCCGATCGAGCTGTACAAGACCGGATTGCCCAGGTCCTCTGCTCCCTGAACGACCTGATCGAGAACAACCGTCGGCGGATCGAGGTGCTGGAGGAGATGGCGCGGGCCATCTACCGCGAGTGGTTTGTGAAGTTCCGCTACCCCGGCCACGGCGAGGTGCCACTGGTCGACTCCGCCCTCGGCCCCATCCCTGAGGGCTGGACAGCGGGAACCGTCGGGGATGTTCTCGAACTCAAGTACGGCAAGGCCCTCAAGGCGGACGCCAGACGCGGTGGCCACGTGGCCGTCGTCAGTTCTGCCGGCGTCGTCGGTTGGCATGATTCGTCAGTCGTCGGTGGACCCGCGATCGTAGTCGGGCGCAAGGGCAACGTTGGGAGCATTCACTGGGTCGACGGGCCTTGCTGGCCGATCGATACGGCGTACTTCGTGGCCACCGACTTGCCGCTGAGATTCGTCGCAGAGCAATTACGGCGCACCGAGTTCACTAACTCTCACGCCGCCGTGCCCGGGCTCAGTCGCGAGAGCGCTTATGCGCGACAATTCTTGATCCCGCCGATGGCCTTGCTCGAGTCCTTCCAAGTACTCGTCGACCCACTAGGGTCACATGCGGCCGCACTCTCGCTTCAGAGCGAGAAGCTCGCAGAATTGCGGGACCTGTTGCTGCCCAGGCTGGTCACAGGCAGGATTGACGTGTCGGCGCTTCACTTGGACGGGTTAATTGGTAGGCGGGTGGCTTGATGGTGCCGACGGGGGCGGAGTACCTGTACGTGGAGAAGCCGAGCATGGAGTTGTTGAGGGAGCTCGGCTGGACGCCTGTTGACGCGTTCCACGAAATCCTCGGGTCGCAGGGAACGCTCGGCCGTGAATCGCAACACGACGTCGTCCTTACCCACCGACTGCGGTTTGCGATGCGCAAGCTTAACTCCGAGCATGTCCCCGATACGTCGATCAATGAGGCCATCGAGGCGCTGATCAAGGACCGCTCGGCCATGGACCGGGTCCGCGCCAACCGTGAAGTCCACGCCCTGCTGCGTGACGGCTACCTAGCTGAGTGGTCGGACGACAGCGGCGCGAAGCAGATCGAGACACTGCGCTACCTCGATCTGAGCAAACCCGCGACCAACGACTTGCTTGCCGTGCAGCAGATGTGGGTCAAGGGCAATCTGCACAGCCGACGCCTCGATGTTGCGCTCTTTGTCAACGGTGTCCCCTTAGTGCTGATGGAGTTCAAGGAGCCCAACGAGCCGGTCAAGTCGGCCTACGACAACAACCTGACTGACTACCGCGACACGATCCCGCAACTGTTCATCCCGAATTGCTTCCTGCTGCTGTCCAACGGCAGCCACGCCAAGGTTGGGTCGACGTACTCACCGTGGGAGTTCTTCAACGACTGGAAAGTCATCGACGCACTAGGCACCCGCGGCGCGATCGCCTTGGAGACGGCCCTACGCGGCACCTGCGATCCAGTGGTCCTGCTCGACTTGCTGGAGAACTTCGTGGCCTACATGGAGCGTCCGGGTGGCCTAATTAAGGTCTTGGCGCGTTCCCATCAGTACCTCGGCGTCAAGGCAGCAATCGACAATCTCCACCGGGCCCGTGCGGAGCACGACAAGCGCCTCGGGGTCTTCTGGCACACCCAGGGCTCGGGCAAGTCGCTGTCGATGTTGTGGTTCACCCAGAAGGTGCTACGCCAAGTGCCCGGCCGGTGGACCTTCGTCATGGTCACCGACCGAACCGAACTCGACACCCAACTCCACGGCGAGTTCGCCGACGCTGGAGCAATCTCACCGGAAGCAAGGGTGCACGCGGAGTCCGTAGCCCACCTGCGCGAACTCCTGGCGGCCGACCACCGCTACGTGTTCACTCTGATCCAAAAGTTCCAGCCGTCCAAGAGCCTGGAAGAGCGGCAGATGCCGGTGCTCTCAGACCGCTCAGATGTCATCGTCATCACCGACGAGGCGCACCGCAGCCAGTACGACACCCTCGCCCTCAACATGCGCACCGCGCTCCCCAACGCCTCGATGATGGGCTTCACCGGCACACCGCTGATCGCCGGCGAGGAGCAGGCGACCCGCGATCAGTTCGGTGATTACGTCAGCGTTTACAACTTCCGCGACGCCATCGAGGATGGCGCGACGGTCCCGCTCTACTACGAGAACCGCATTCCCGAGCTGCAGCTGGTCAACGAGAACTTCTCCGACGAGCTGAACACCCTCCTCGAGGAGGCTGAGCTTGATGAGGACGCCGAGGGGCAGTTGGCGCGAGCCTTCGGCACGCAGTACACGTTGCTGACCCGACCCGAGCGTCTCAAGACCATCGCAAAGGATCTGGTGGCCCACTTCGTCGGCCGCGGCTTCAGCGGCAAGGCGATGTACGTGGGCCTGGACAAGGCTGCTGCAGTCCGGATGTACAACTTGATCCAGCACGCCTGGGCCGAGCACCTGGCCGAGTTGAGGGCCGAACACGATGCGTTGCCTGAGCTGGAGCGTCCCTGGCTGGCCTCGCGGATCGAGCTGATGGAGACCACGGACATGGCCGTGGTGGTCTCGCAGAGTCAGAACGAGCTGAAGATGCTCGACGATCTCGGTCTGGACATCAGGCCGCACCGGGAGCGGACGATCCGCGAGGACCTCGCGGAGAAGTTCAAGGACGCAGAGGATCCGCTGCGGTTGGTGTTCGTTTGTGCGATGTGGATGACCGGCTTCGACGCGCCGAGCGTCTCGACCGTCTACCTGGACCGGCCGATGCGGAACCACACGTTGATGCAGACCATCGCCCGTGCCAACCGTGTCTTTCCGGAGAAGGACAACGGGCTGATCGTCGACTACGTCGGTGTCTTCCGGAATCTGGAGAAGGCCCTCGCGATCTACGGGGCTGCCGCCGCCGGCGAGTCGCCCATTGAGATCATCGACGCGCTCGCGGGTGAGCTGGGTGCAGCCGTGGCCGAGGTGTTCGAGTTCTGCTCCGGCCTGGGGGTGGACTTGGCCGCAATGCGGGACGCCGAAGGGTTCGACCACGTCGCCAAGCGCGACGCCGCCGTCGAGGCGCTACTCGTGGACGAGGAGACCCGCACCGACTTCCAGCAGAAGGCCCGCCAGGTTCGCAAGCTCTTCAAGGCGCTCCTGCCCAACCCGAACGCCGCCGCTCAACAGCGCAACGTCGCCGCGATCCGGGTGATAGCCGAACGCATCGCGGAGGTGACGCGTCCGCCTGAGGCAGACATCGCGGAAGCCGCGGACGCGGTCGACGCGTTGCTCGACCGATCGGTGGGCGCCGAGGAGTACGTCATTCGCGCGGCGGCTGAAGGGTCCAAGCCAGATCCACTGATCGATCTGTCTTTGATCGACTTCGAGGCGTTGGCTGCCAAGTTCGCCGGCCGTGAGCGAGCCGAAACCGACCGGCTGGCGCAGTTGCTCCGCCAGCAAGCCATCGGTGCTGCGGTGCGGAACCCGACTCGGTATGAACTTGTCGAGCGGATCGAGCAGCTGATCGATGACTACAACGCCGGCAGTGTGAACATCGACGAGTACTTGCGACGCCTGATCGACCTGTCCCAAACCCTGACGAAGGAAGAGGAACGCTCGACGCGTGAGGGGCTGACCGAGGAAGAACTCGCGATCTTCGACCTATTGACCCAACCGGAACCGGTGTTGACCGACGACGAGCGCGCGACGGTGAAGGCTAGCGCCAAGAGGCTTCTGGAGCACCTGCACGACAAGCTCGTCCAGGACTGGCGCCGCAAGGTTGACGTGAAGAACGACGTAGACAGCACGATTCGGCGGGTCCTGGACCAGGGCTTGCCCGAGACGCCTTACACCGTCGACATCTTTACATCGAAGGTGCAGCGAGTTTTCGATCACGTCCTCACTGCCTATGGCGACGATGGGCAGAGCGCCTACGACGGTCGAACTGACTACCAATTCCCACAGCACGTTTCGGCTGAGTTCTCGGGACCCATCGACGTCAACCGCATCGCCGACGATGTCGTGGCCCGCATCCACGCCGATCCGGCCTTCGCCCGGCACGTTGCTCAGCAACTCACGACGGACACGCGGAAAAGTGGCCAGCCCGCCAGCAACCGGTGACTGAGAGCTAGAGCGCGCGAATAAGCGGTCATCGACCTCCCGGCTTGCTGAGCCTCAGAGCCGGGATGACCGGAGGGTTCGTGCGAAGCGGCATGTCACCTCTTTCTTGCTTCGCACATCCCCAGCTCTGCTCTCCGGTCGCCTCGTCGTGTCCGACGTTCCAGCGCAGCGTGGGGCGGTGCGGCACCCCCGTCTGCCTGGCACGACCAGCGTGTGGCGGGGCCACTGTGGCGGCCGCTGTCATCGGGCTGCAGGTGCGGTGCGGACATCCACCTCCTCTCTGCCTCGCGCTGGTCCGCAGTCCGGACCGGGGGGCTGACCAAACCCTGTCGGAATCCAATAGCCCGAGCCTCCAACCAACCCAGGGCGATTCAGTCAGTGCTTCGCTGTTGAGTTGTCATGGTGCCGGTGCGCCTCCGGTGGGAGGGCAGTGTCCAATCGACGGTCAGGCTGCGTCCAGCTCCTGGTTCCCGGGGTCGACGCCTTCGCCCCGAGCGATCCGCAGGTACTTCTCGTCGATCGCTTTGGCTTGCTGCCTCGTGAGGTCGGTGAAGCCCCAGTCGTGCGGGTCGGGCTGGAGCAGCGGGTGGTCCGCAGGGCCGCGGACGGTTTCCTCGTGCCAGCTGCGGAGCTGCTCCTCGTTGAACACCGACGCTTTGAGGCCGTTGATGAGGTTGGCGATGGCGAGGCCGGGGAGCCGGTTCTGACCGCGGCGCATCCGCTGCCTGCTCGGGTTCTTCAAGATCCCGAACGCGCCTTCGACCAGAGTGCGCACGTTCATGGCCTTGCGCCACCGGCGGGTGCCAACGTGCTCGCGCTGCATCAGCTTGCGCTGGTGGTGCGGGTTGGTCGGGTCGGGGGTGAAGTCCATCGTCTTGTTCACGCAGCAGCCCCGGGTTTTCCAGTCCTCCGGTGGCGTGACGATGGGCAGACCTGACTCGCGTGCGGTGGTGACGTTGTCCTCACCGCGGGCCCAGCAGCCGGTACGGCCGGCGACGGCGAGGCAGATCCACTTGGAAGAAGGGTTCGTCGCCAGACCGGACTCCTTGCGGTCGAACGCCCGGTTGGCCCGGAACTCCTCCACCGCGTCGTAGTGCTCGTTGGTCTCTTCCCGGGCGAACTTCCCGGGCATCGGCCGCTGGTCCATGGGGGCGGCGGGGCAGTGCATCCAGCCGAACTGCATGACCGCCCCGTTGATGTCCACTAGACCCTCGGAGTCCTCGCGCATGGCGAGGATCTGCTCGATGCCGCGCTGGGCCAGCGGGACGGCCCACCGGTCGGCCTTGAGGTTGGTGTAGAGCAGGTCGCCGGCGAGCCTGGTGATCTTGGACCGCTTCGCAACTCGGTCGATGAGCCTCAGGGAGATGTCGACCACGTCGGTGTTGGCCGGGACGACGACGAGTCCCTCGACGAGCAGGGGTTCGGTCCTGTCTGCGGCGTTCGGGTCGGGCGTCCGGACGATGGTGTGCTGGTGGAACCCGTAGCCGACCTCCTTCTTGCCGGCCTTGCCCGTCTTGTAGCCCCAGGCCGCGTCGAGGCACCGGCGCAGCATCGGGGTAACGGTTCCCTCGGGCTGCGGCGCGTGGTCCTCGTCCTCTTCGCCAACGAGGATGTCGGTGACCGCCAGGGTGGACTCGACGTCTTCGCTGGCGTCGTGGTTGGTGCCGTTGTCGAGCTTCTTCTGCGCTAGGCCGCGCTCCTTGCGGGGGCCGAGGGTCCACGACCACTGTCCCGTGCCGTCAATGGCGCAGGTGCTCGCCGTGCGCGGGATGACCGAGATGGTGATGAGGCGGTCCACGGCTTCCTCGACCAGGTGCGTGCGACGCATCCGGTCCTCGTCGTCAAGGGTGGGCGCGGAACCGGTGCCGTAATCGAGCTCGCTGCGGATCTTCGCGACGGCATTGACGAGGTCGTCGTAGCCGAGCCGCTCGATCCCCTCCTTGATCCAAATCTCCTTGTGCGGCTTGCCGTTCCTGGTAAGCCGCGGCTTCTCGGGTCGAAGGAGCGTCTGCCGTCGACGCCCATGGTGGTAAGGGACCGGAGCACTCCGAGTTCCCACTGCATCTCCCGGGGCAAGGCTTGGGTGAGTACTGTGTGCACCCCGTGCAGGGTGGTCTCGTGGCCGAGGCGGGTGCACAAGACGGTGCCGATGGCCCAAAGTCGGATGTTCTCGCGGATGCGTCCGCGGCGGCCGGACCGGCCTGGTTGAGGTGGCGGGGCGAGGATGTCGAGCACTCCGCTCTGGTCGACGATGTAGAGCGTCCGCTCCAGCATCGGACGTGTCACGCGCTTCGCGCTCATCGCGTCGCACCGGGCAGGGCGGTCGCCTCGGTCACTGCAAGACCCTTGTGGGCGAGCCAGGGGCCTAGGTGGGGCTGCAGCTCGGAAAGCGTGCGCGCCGACCTCAAGCCGGCCGCCTGGAGGATCACCGCCAGGGGGATCGGGTCGGTCATCAGATCGGCCAACCAACGCTGGCGCCCCTGACTGTCGAGCTCATCGCGACCCCGACTGTGGTCGCTCAACCGATGAGGACTCGCCCCTGTGCCCCTGCGGCCGCCGCGGTGCAGGGACGCCAGGGTGGTGTGCGGGGTCAGCTCTGCGACGCGGTCGCCGTCGGGGCGCCGATCGGCCCGCCAGGGGCGTCCGCGGTGGGCGGCCTGCTTGGCTTCGATACCGACCTGCACGGAAGTGTCAAGACCAGGATGTCCTTCTCCACGCGCAGGCGGGCCTCGAAGAGTCCCGCGTACAAGACGAACTGGCCGAACTGGTCGCGGGGCTGGAAGCGGGCGCTCACCGAAGCGCGCACTGGCTTGACCCTCGTCCCGGGGCGCGAGACGTACGTCACCTCGTGCGGGCCGACGACCGCGCGCAGGTTCATGGCGGAGAGGGTAACGACCTGCTGGCGGCCGTGCGGGCAAGGGGTCGAATTCATGGTCTGTCCATCCGGTTGGGCACCCCACTCTGGGGCGACTTCCTCCCTGACCATCCGGAGGGTCACCACCTACGCCAGTCGCGCACACAAGAATGCTTCCGAAGAAGCCGAGGATGACCTATGTCGTGTTCGACACCTCGAGCCTGGAGACGCCGGGCGCCGTTGAGGTTTCTCGGAGGTGCCGGTCTACGTCTCGGAGTTGACGACCGCCGCGCGGCCGCGTCGCAGTCCTGCGGGTGCAGGTCTGGTCGGCGGCCGTGGGCTGGTCGATCACGGCAGCCAGTGGCGCACGAAGTACGCGATGACCTGGGCGACGATGGCGTGTGCCAGCCAGCCGGCGGCCCTCTTCGCGTCTGCGTAGCGCTGCGTCCGCGGCGTGCCGGGTTCGCCGGGGTGGGTGTTTGTTCCGGTGTCCATCTGCTGTTCTCCTTTCTCTTGTGGTCGGGACACCAGGGTCAGGGGCCAAAGCAGGGACCGCGCTAAGGTCAATGTCACACCTCGTCGGGATCGGCCCGCCCGAGCCAGAAGGCGCGGCGCCAAGCCTGGTCCATCGACATCTCGAGGTGGTGGGATGTGATGTCGATGAACGCGCCCGTGAGTGCACCGATCCGCGCCGTGGAGTGCCCTTGGCGGATCCCTTCGACGACGGAGTCGATGTGCCAGCGCCACCAGTCGTTCGTGAACCAGCAGGCGAGGCGGTGCCGGTTGGCAAGCCGGACGAACTGGCGGGGGTTGGCGGTGGCAGCGTGCAGTTCGGCAAGCTCGTCAGCGTCGAGCCGCGTGGCCGCGCGCTTGAGGGTTGTGGCGATCATCGAGGAGTTGCTCGCCGTCGCTTTGGCGATGAGGTCGTCGCGCTGGGTCTTGGTGATGAAGCCGAGCAGGTGGGCCTGGGTTGCCGGCAGGCCCGGGGTCATTAGTTCCTCGTGGTCGAGGAGTACTACCTCGGCGAGTCGTGCAGGAGGTACTTCGCGGCCTGCTTCGAGGCAGGCACTGAACTCCTCGACGGGCTTACCCCCCGCGGTCAGTGGCCAGTAGACGCGGCGCGAGCCGGAAACAGTGATGCAGACCTTTCCAGTCTCTGCGTGCGCCGCGAGAGGGGCGGGAACGGGCTCGTTATGGGCGAGGCAGACCTTGCTCCACTCTTCCGGCCAGCGGAGGGTCCACTTGGGGGTTGCGAGCTCAAGCTGTGGTGGTGCGGCACTGTTGGTGAGCCAGCTCTCGATCCTGGTCATCTCGAGCGCGCGTTTGGCGCGCCACACCGCGGTGCCTCCCCGTCCTTCGACACTGCTCCGGCGAGAGGTGAGGCTGAAGATGCCGTCTTGGAGCCACGCCGCGTCGGGATGCCTCCGTTGGAGGCGCTCGACAAGCGTGCGGAACTGGTCGGTCTGCGCCTCGAGCATGCCCATCCACTCCTCGGCGTCGTCCTCCGCCGTCAAGGTGGTGAGGAAGTGATGCGCGACCTCGAAACGCCACGGGTGGTGCCAGGCGATCTCCTCCTCGTTCAGGACCACGGCGAGGTCGGGGTTCTCGGAACTCCACAACGCTTGGGTTTCGGCGGCGGTCAGGGTCGCCGCGACTGCGAGCCGCCACAGTGCCAGTGCTACCCGACAAGTCAGGGTCTGGGGCAGGCCCTCGAGGCCGGCCACCACGAACGGTTCTGCGTTGTAGATGGCGGCCATGACGGTGTCGGTCAGGGGTCGCGCTGCGTAGTCGTGGTGGCCGTGGCGACGGGACTGGCCCGGCAGCCGGAACCCCAAGGCGTCCGCGTCCGCCTTCAGCTCGGGGTCGATCCTGAACCGGAGGTGTGCTCGCGGGTCCGGGGTGCCTCGACCCAGTGGCATCGGCGGGTGCCTGAGCACGGTGGTCAGGTGAGTTAGGCGGTCCTCGGGCTCGAGCTGTTGCTGGTGGTCGACGAACGTCTCCACCGCAGAGCGAAGAGCGGCGTCGCGCGATACGCCGAGAGAAGCCGCGTGAGCAGCTAGAGCGTCGACGGCTTCTGGCGGGACGCGGACGCTGGTCTGTTGCATGGCCCCCATGACCCGAGTCTCGCGCATCCATCCGAGGGAACATCGATGTTCAGATACTTCAATCGGGGAGCCGCGGGCTCGTCGGCTTGAGGCGGCATGCCGCCACCGTACCGGGAAGGAGTCGCGCGACATTGTCAAGGGCGAAGCCTGTCCGGTTGTCCACGGAGCGGACGGCGGAGACGCGGCCGCCGACATCCTGATCAGGACCCAAGCCCTCTCGATGCCCTGAGATCCCCACTTTTCGTTTGTCGGTGGCAAGTTTCTAGTTGTCGTTCGGCCGTTCATGGGTAGGTGTGTCGACGGACGTCCCGGAAGCCAGGGCCGGCCTCCACTACCCTCTGGTTCCAGGGCTAGCTCCTCTGCCCGGTTGGCTGGGCACAGGCGGACGTCGCCTGACCTGGGAACGAAGGAAGGACCTGTGGCATACGAACTAGACGACCGGCTGGTAGTCGGCGTGGCGTCCAGTGCGCTCTTCGACCTCACCGAGTCGGACGCCTACTTCCGCGAGCACGGCGAGATGGCGTACCGGGAGTACCAAGACGCCAACCTCGAAGTGCCACTCGCCAAGGGCGTCGCGTTCCCGTTCACCCAACGCCTAGTTCGGCTCAACGACCTTCGCGCCGATGACCCACTCGTAGAAGTGATCGTCCTGTCGCGGAACGACCCCGACACCGGGCTACGCGTGATGCGGTCCGTGAAGCACTACGGGCTCGACGTGACCCGGGCCATTTTTACTCAAGGTAAGGCGCCGTATGAGTACATCGGCGCGCTCGACATGTCCCTGTTCCTGTCCGCCAACCGGGCCGACGTCGATGCCGCGATTCAGGCCGGCTTCCCCGCCGGCCACGTCATGCCCTCGACAGCTGAGTACGACGAAGCAGATCCAACTCTCCGCGTCGCCTTTGACTTCGACGGTGTGCTCGCCGACGACTCCTCGGAGCGCAAGTACAAGTCGGCAGGGCTCGACGACTACATGGTTCACGAGGACGCTAACCGCGACCGTCCTCTCAAACCTGGTCTGCTCAAGCCGCTCCTCGCCGACCTCAACCGCATCCAACAGATTGAGGAGAACCGTCGGGCGAGTGAACCCGACTACACACCACGCCTTCGTATCGCACTGGTCACCGCGCGGAACGCCCCAGCCCACGAGCGTGCGGTGCACTCCCTCCGGGAGTGGGGTGTGCGGGTCAACGACGCGTTCTTCCTCGGCGGTATCGAGAAGGCGCGTGTGCTGCGGGTCATGCAGCCACACATCTTCTTCGACGACCAGGACCTGCATCTCACCGGGGCGCTTGAAGATGTCGTTGGCGTTCACATCCCCTACGGCGTCGCGAACGAGAGAAGCTCCTGAGCCCCCGCCCAGGAACCGGGCAGAGGTTTGGCGCTCCCCGGGCGGCGCCCACCGTCAGTCAGATAAGCGTGAGAAGCACCCGGGCCAGCGGCTCGCAGAGCACGTCCGAGATGGATGGGTGCTGATTGCGGCGGCTACGGGTGCAACTGCCCCATCGTGTTAGCAGATTCGAACCGCTGACCTGCGCTTTCGGAATTCTACGATCACCCCACCCCTGCATGGCCCCGAAAGGGTCGTGCGCTGTTCCGAAAGGACAGTGTGTGGCCCCTTTCGGGTTTCTTGTCCCCAGCACGTGTGCCTGGGGCGATGCCGGAGACGGCTTCGAGCGCCTTAGGGAAGCACCTATCGCACTGACGTGGTTCTCAGGTCGTGTGGTCAGCGTCGTTGACTGCTGGATCAACCTCGACCGTCTAGAAACTTGGAGAGCGGATAAGTCCCCGCATTGGTGCAAAGGCCCGTATCGTTTCAAGGGTGGACGAGCCGCGAACTCTCAAGCGTTCGATCGGCACTGTCGGGTTGACCTTCGTCGCTGTCGGCGGCGTGGTCGGGTCGGGGGTGCTGTTCGCTCCGCTGTTCGCGGCGCAGCAGGCCGGACCCGCTGCCATCATCGCGTGGCCGATCGCCGGTCTGATGTTGATCACGGTCGCGCTGGTGTATGCCGAGATCTCCGCGATGCTTCCGGTGGTCGGGGGACTCGGGTTGCTGCCCACCTTCAGTCACGGGCAGGGGGTCGGTATCGCGATCGGCTGGGTGGCCTGGGTCGGCTATGTGACGGCCGCGCCGATCGAGACGCAGGCCATGCTCGAGTACGTCAGCAACGATCAGGCCTTCGACTGGCTCTTCGTTGCTGCGAGTTCGTCGGACGGGGAGAGTGCCCTGAGCCTGCCGGGGGTCGTGGTGGCCGCCGTCGTGCTGGTCGCGTTCACTGTGCTCAACGCGTTCGGGGTAGCGCTGTTCACGCGGGTGAACAGTGCGCTCACCTGGGTGAAGGTGCTGATTCCGGTGGTCATCGCGGTGGCGCTGCTCATCAACTTCTCCTCCGCGCCGATTCGAGTGACGGGATTTGCCCCAGAGGGGTTCGCCGGGGTGCTGAGTGCCATCACGACCGGGGGTGTGGTCTTCGCGTTCCTGGGGTTCCGGCACGCGCTGGATCTTGCCGGTGAGGCTCGTCGGCCGCAGGTGACCATCCCGGTGGCTCTGGTCGGGAGCATCCTCATCTGCACCGTGCTGTTCACCCTGCTCCAGCTCGGCTTCGTCGGCGCTGTCAGCCCTGACGACCTGATCGACGGCTGGGCCGGTCTCGACAACGGCGGGGTGAACGGGCCGCTCGCAGCAGTGCTCGCTGGGCTGGGCATGGCGGCGCTGGCGAAGCTGGTGGTGGCCGACGCTGTGCTGGGGCCGTTCGGCGCCGGGCTCGTCTCCACGGCGTCGACCGGTCGGCTGGCGGTGGCGGTCGCGCAGAACGGTCTCTTCCCGCGCGCCTTCACGCTCCTCAATCGGAACGGCGTCCCGATGCGCGCAATTGCGCTGAACGTCGTGGTGGGATTCGTACTGCTGCTCGCGTTCCGGGACGGCTGGTCAGAGCTGCTCTCCTTCAACTCCGGCGCCATCGTGCTCTCGATGTGTCTCGGGCCGGTCACCGTCCTCGCGCTGCGTCGCCAGGTCCCCGACCGGGCGCGGCCATTCCGCCTCCACGCTGTATCGCTGCAGGCCCGGGTCGCCTTCGTGGTGATCACCCTGATCATCTACTGGACCGGATGGGAGACGATGAGCAAGCTGACCATCCCGATCGCGGCCGGCGTCGTGGTGCTCGCGTGGCGCGTCGTCCGCAACCCGGAGCTGCGCGGTCAGCTCGCGCTGCGATCGCTCACCTGGCTGGGGCCTTACTACGTGGGCGTGCTGGTGCTGACCTTCCTCGGCGGGTTCGGTGGTGGGCTTGACGTGCTGCCCTTCGGGTTCGACATAGCGTTGGTCGCCGCGTTCGCGCTGGTGCTGTTCGAGTGGGGCGTACGCTCGGCTCTGCCCGCCGCCATCGCCGCTGCCAAGGTCGCCGAAGTGCCGGAGGTCCGGGCGGACGAGAGCAGCTGAGGAGTCTGAGATCACGATCGAGCGCGGTCGTCTGCAGGCATCGTCATCGGCGATTTCGAGGTCGCTCGTCCCGCTCCCGTGTCACCTCTGCCGCGGGTCGCCATTGGAAGGCACCTGGAAGTGCCTGGCGACGAGAAGCGAACCGATCTTCGCCAAGATCTCACCCCGGCATGTTCTCGGAAGAGAGCTCGTACTGATGCGCCGTGGTCGTGAGTCGACAGTCGGCGTCCCGTGCGGCCTCAGCTGTCGACCTGTCCCTCGCCACGAAAGGGTGGTTGAACGCGGCGCCGCGGGAACGGGCAGCAAATCCTTCAGGTGGATCAAGTCGCGCCGAGCCGGGAAGCCCGATCGAGGAAGAGCGAACGCTCACCGGCGTTCCTGGTGAGCTCAGCCGCTCGCCGGTAGTCCGCGGCCGCCTCGAGCGGGCGTCCGCTTCGCTCCAGAAGATCACCCCGGACGGCGGCCAGCTGCGGATACCCCGCCAGCTCGCCCCGTTTCAGAAGTCCGTCGACGATGGTCAACCCATCCTGTGGGTCGTACGCCCGGCCCACCGCCACCGCGCGGTTGAGCTCGATCACCGGAGACGGGGTGATGTGGGCCAGCACCGTGTAGAGCGCCGTGATCCGGCCCCAGTCGGTCTCCTCGTCGTGACCCGCTCGCGCGTGGCAGGCGGCGACGGACGCTTGCAGGGCGTACGGGCGGAGCCCGCCACCGAGGGCAACGGCCTGGTCCAGGGCGGTGAGCCCTTGCCGGATGAGCACCCGATCCCAGCGTCGACGATCCTGGTCAGCCAGTAGCACCGGTCGGCCGGCCGAGTCCATCCGAGCCGGTAGACGTGACGCCTGGAGCTGCATCAGGGCGGACAGGGCATGGACCTCGGACTCCCCGGGCAGCAATGAGCAGAGGACCCTAGCCAGCCGGACAGCTTCGGCGCACAGGTCGGGCCGGACCCAGTCGCTGCCGGCGGTTGCGGCGTAGCCTTCGTTGAAGATCAGGTAGAGAACTTCACCGACGGCGGACACCCGGGCGGGCCACTCCTCGGCTGGCGGCAGTTCCAGTTGCGCCGCCACGTTCCGTAAGGTGCGTTTGGCGCGCGAGATCCGTTGCGCGACCGTCGCCTCGGAGGAGAGGAAGGCCCTCGCGATCTCCGCGGTCGACAGGCCCCCGAACAGGCGCAGGGTCAGGGCAACTTGCGACTCGCGGGTCAACGCCGGATGGCAGGTCAACAGGATCAGCTGTAGCAGGTCGTCAGACACTGGATGGCTCAGCCGCTCGTTGGCGATGTCTGGACGCGGCATCCGTTCCTGCTCGCGTCCGGCCCGCTCGGCAGCTGCTGCGGCACGCCCCCGGCGTCGGACGACATCGATCGCTCGATGCTTCGCCGTAGCCCGCAGCCACGGAGCCGGATCCCGGGGCACGCCGTCTCTCCTCCACTGCTCGAGGGCGATGACCGAGACGTCTTGGACGACGTCCTCCGCGGTGCCGACGTCGCCGACCAGGCGGGTCGCCATGGCCACCAGCGCCGGAAACTCCATCCGCCACACCGTCTCCACTGTGCGGCGGATCGAGTCAGCACCCTCGGCTGCCGGGCTCATCTCAGGCTGGGTCCGCTCCCGGCGGCGCGTACAACGGCAGCACCCTGGCCTCAGCGTCGTAGCCGGGCCATAGATCTCGGTGCAGCCGCAGGAACCGTTCGGTCCACTCCACAGTCTCCTCTCGATTGCGGGTCTCATAGATGGCGTAGCTCACCACCTCCTTCGCCTCGGTGAAGGGACCGTCGACTACGCGAATGTCACCCTGTCGAAGAGCGACCAGAGCCGCTTCGCCGGACGGCATCAGGCCGGACTGGTCGAGGAGCACGCCGGCGGCTGTCGCCTCCGCCCCCAGCTGCATGATGGCGCCGAACAGGTCGGGTGGGGGAGGGGTCGACGGTTGGGTGATTGTGTCGAGCAGGACGAGGTAGCGCATGAGCGTCTCCTGGCTGAGTTGTTTTGAGTGTACGGAAAGTCGTCGTCGTCGGTCAGTGGCGTGAGTGGTCTCGGGTCCTGCGGCGCAGGTGTAACGCGAAGAGGGTGAACCAGGTCCAGATGATCAACACGGCGGCCACGAAGATCACGATCGTGGTTGGACTGCCTCCCCCCGAGGCGATGCCCACGAAGGCGCCCAACAAGGCGACTCCGGAAGCGGCGGTCGTCGTCGCCCATACCGGACTGGCCTTGCCGAACCGGCGAGCGAGCAGCAGACAGGCGGCGGTGAGGCAGAGAAACCCCAGTGCTCCGACCATCAGATGAGCCATCCCGTGCCAACTGAGCGTCGGGGTGGCCGGCGTTCCGGGCGGGAAGCCTGGGACGGGATCGGCGCGGAGGAGCCCGGCACCGATCAAACTGAGGCCATAGATCCCGATCAGCCGAGGAACCCCACGACTGCCTGGCCCACCGCTCAGAACCCGGCGTAGGCCGAAGGCAAAGGCCGTCACCAAGACACCAGTCAGGATCAGGTTGATCACCTGAATCCAACCCCACTCACCGTTGGCCAGAACACTCCAAGGATGCCGGGACAAATCGAAGCCGGGACGGACGAACGCCTGGGCAAGCGAAGCGATGACATAGACCGGACCGGCGGCGACGCCGGCAGCTAGCAGCAACGAACTGCCCTGCTGCACATCCTCGTCTGCCGTTCGCGTGTCGCCAGTCGGGCCGGCGAGAGTGGACATGAAATCTCCCTCGTTCTGCGGCCCTCCGATGAGTGCCGTCATCACCTTCTCGAACGGGAACCCGTTTTCTCGACATCGGACAGCGAAGAATCTGAGGAGACATAGCTGGCTCGGGCGCGTCGAAGCCCGCGTCCGGCAGCCGTTGGTGGAGTCTTCCCACTCGTCGGTGGCGCCGTTGGCGGTCCCGGCCATCGTGGGCCTGGCCATGGTCACCGTGATAGACGTCGTGCCACCACTGCGGCGGTCGTTGCAACACCTTGGTCGTTGACCACGACACGGTAGATCGATGGGGGTGTTGACGATGAGGACGTTCGGGCTCGACGCCGAGGATCAGGCCGGGGTCTGGCAACGGTGGCGCCAAGGTGAGTCACTGCGGGCGAATTGCTCGGCGATTTGGGGGACCGTTCGGGCTCGGTGCGAGAGTTGAACTGCTATTCGCGATGAGCGCGTGTACATGCATGTCGTGCCAGCCGTCTTCATGTAGCGCGGCCGAGATTCGGGTCCCTTCTGACCGGAATCCAGCCTTGAGAGCAACACGACAGGAGGCCTGGTTCTGCGTCGAATGCTCGAGTTGAAGCCGGTGAAGCCCCACCACCTCGATCGCCCAGAGGGCGGCCGCTTGCACCGCCCGAGGAGCAACTCCTCGACCCCGTGCCCGCGGCGCCGTCCAGTATGCAACGCCTGCAACGCCCTCGTGCAGGTCGATCGATCCCAGGGCGACTCGACCGATCATGACGTCGTCGCTGGCGACTACCGCCCAGCTGGCACATGTCTCTTCAGACCAACCAGACCGCCATCCGGCGATCAGGTTCAGGGCTTCCTGCTCCCCAGTGAGCGTGCGGGCGTGCCATCGCTGCGTTTCGCGGTCTTGATAGACGGCGGCAACTGCCGCGGCATCATGATCGCTCCATGGGCGGAGCGTCAGCTCATCATCGACAACGATTGACGGCTGGCTCGAATCTGCCAGCCGTCCAACGGGGATCAGCGGTTCCGTCAGTAGCGGCACAGCCACATTCTGCACCGCGCGCACGCGAGCGGGGTGCACGAAGCCGGGTTGGATAGCGTCGCGTTCTCGATCCCCACCGCGTCCTTCGTCGTCAGTGGCGCCGGGATCCATACCGCGGCTCGGGGCGACGCGTGCAGCGCTCGCCATCACGTGGCGCATTGCGCAGACGGGCGTTGCTCTGGTGACAACGCACCGTCGGAAGGCTTCCGTCAGACGACGACGAGTTTGCTTCCGTCGGACGCGTGGTCGGCCATCGCGACCCGTTGGATCGCGGGGTCGTCGTAGGTGTTCCAGTAGTACGTCCGAGTCCGCGCTGAGTAGAGCCCGGTGTAGATGGTCTTCTCGAAGGCGCCCGAGCCCATGGCTGCGCTACCGTCCACCATCGCCACCTGCTGAAGCGTATGGAACGCTCTGCTGACGTTCTCCTCCTCACTCGTCTGTTCCGGATAGTGCGCGTTGACGTAGGCCGCGCGCACGAACCGGGACGGCGAGTAATAGTCCCCGGGGATACCTCGCATGTGGGAACCCGAGCCGAACGGGCCCAGGTGCGCCCGCCCGAGCACGGTCTCCTCGGGAAAGTCGGGCGCCGCGTTGAGGTAGTTGCGCAGATTCTCGTGGTGCCACGAGAAGCCGGGCTGGTTGGCAAGGACGTCGACGTCGTCGTCGAAGACCTGGAGACCCTCGCTCGTGAACTCCACCACGATGGCGCGCGTTGAGTCGCCGATGATCCAGTGCAGCAGCGAGCTCGGGTATTTCTCATTGATGGGCTTGTCGACGATGACGACGTCTCCGAGTGCGGCCTCGACCTCGTCGACGGTGGCGAACTGGGAAGCCACCCAGAGCGGGAACTCGAAGGCGGCGACGTTCGTCGCGCCTTCGACCGGGGCCGGCGCGTAGCTCGCGTAGCCCGGGAAGTTGAGGCCCGCCACGGCCAGACCCGCGTCGTTGCCGCAGTCGAAATACAGCGGCGTGTCCTCCTCGACAATGCCCATTCCGATGACGGCGTACTGGATGCGCGCGACCGCTCCGAACGGTGAGTTCGTTTCGTAGCCGGTGGGTGTTAGCACCACCTGCTCGCCATAACCGTTCGTCCAGTCGAGGTTGCGTGCGAGATAGAGATTGCTACGTCCGTCGGAGAACCTGATGCTCGTGCACATGTCGTTGCCCCTGCCTGTGAGGATGGCTGCGATGCCCTGCCTGACTGTCGCCGCCAGCCTCGCTCGTCCGGTGTGCCGTGGCCGATAAAGCCTCGGTGGTTGTCCTTTGCAGCGTAGCCCAGAAGGAAACGTCCGGGAATCCCTGCGCGCCATGGCAATCGAGCAAGATGGAGTGCCGCGAACTATCGAGCCACACGAGCATAAGATCCGGCAGGTGATGCGTGAAGTGCACCGGCGCCAGGTCATCTGTCGAGGCGTCCGTGATCACGGCTGATCGCCGAAGCTGATGCGCATCAGTCGGCTGTTGGCCCAGGTAGGTGGTGCCCGCAGCTCGGTAGAAGAAGATCTCGATGCGGCGTGGGCGGCCGGTGCGGCGCCCCAGTGTGGTGATGTCGATGATCCGTTCGCTGGTGCCTGCGGCGGGGGTGATCTCGATGGCACGTCGGATGTGGTCGGGCAGGTGGGACAAAGATGTGTCCCATGCGGAGTCGTCCGACCCGGTCGGGTCTGGAGTGCTCATGCGGACTCTGTCTGGAGGGCGGGGCCGAGGAGGAGTCCACCGTCGATAACGTACTCCGACCCGGTGATGAATGACGCGTCGGATGATGTGAGGAACAGGAGGAGCCGGGTGACGTCGGTCGGCTCTCCGAGTCGGGGGATGGCGAACGGCTCGGGTGAGTAGAAGTCGGCGATTGCCGCGGTGGCGCCGGCTGCTGGTTCTTGGATGAAGGGGGTCGCGATCACGCCGGGGTGGATGGTGTTCACGCGGATGTTGTCGCGGCCGAGCTCGAGTGCTGCCGTTCGGGTGAGGCCGCGTACGGCCCACTTGCTGGCGACGTACGGCGCGTAGTACGCCGTGCCGCCCAGGGCCATGGTTGAGGCGATGTTGACGATGGCTCCACCTGCCGCGCGGCGCAGAACCGGCGCGACGGCCTTGATGCCGAGGAAGGTCCCGGTGAGGTTTACGTCGAGGATGCGCGACCACGTGGCCTGATCCGTAGCCTCGATCGGCGCCGGCGGGTTCTGGACACCAGCGTTGTTGACGAGCACGTTCAGGGCGCCGAAGGCGGTCTCGGCGGCTAGCACGGCGGCGGACCACGAGCTTTCGTCGGTGACGTCGAGGGGGGTGAGGAGAGCGCGGGTCCCGAGCTCGTCGGCGAGGGCGGCGCCGCGGTCGGCGTCGATGGCACCGATCACCACGTTTGCTCCCTCCGCGTGAAAGGCGCGTACGTGGCTCGCTCCCTGGCCACCGGTGCCACCGGTCACGAGCACGGTCTGGTTGTGGAAGCGGCGCATCAGATGTTCCTTCACTATGTCGGTGACTGCCCGGGCTCATCGGTGATGAACTGCGGCCAATGGTGAGCCGAGCGACTCACCATCGCTCACACTAGGCCCGGGGTAATGGCGAGTCAAGCCACTCACCTCGTATACTCGGCCCATGAGCAGGGTCGTGACGACATATCACCAGCGCATCGCCCAGGAGAAGCGCGCGCTGATCTTGACGGCCGCGACCGCACTGTTCCTCGAATTGGGTTACGACCGGACGTCACTGGCGCGGATCGCGGAGCGCTCGGGCGTTTCGCGGGCCACCTTGTTCAAGCAATTTCCGACCAAGGCTGCCTTGTTCGACGCCATGGTCACCGAGTCGTGGTCGACCGCTGACGAGGAGGATCCTCCGCCAGCAGGCAATATCGTGGACGGGCTCAACACCATCGGCCGCCGCTACGCCGAGCTGTTGAGCCGCGCCCAGATGACCGACCTGTTCCGCATCGTCATTGCCGAGCTGCCGCGATTCCCCGAACTTGCCAATGCGCAGTTCTCGCACGGGAAGATGCCCTACTTCGAGTCCGTACGCGGCTACCTGCAAGCCGAGCACGAGGCCGGAACGGTGCAGGTCGAAGACGTGGACCTCGCAGCCACCCAGTTCCTGGGCATGATCTCCAACTACGTCTTCTGGCCGACGCTCTTGGTGCCGGGCTGGGAGGTGAGCGCCGAACGCGTCACTCAGGTGGTCGACGAGGCTGCCCGCACCTTTGCGGCCCGTTACGCCGCGACCGGCGGACTGACAAGCTCGAGAAGGTGACACCCGGCGGGTGGCCGTTCCTCGCCGCCTGCGTCGGCGACGACCTCGCAGGATTTGCGTACGTAGCACCGTGGCGACCACGCCCCGCAACCGCTGTAGGCAGCGGATGTTGCCGCCAGCTCTGACGTGGTTGAGGAACGTGGGCGCGGCCTGGACTCCCCAACGAGCTACGTCTGGAGGCGAAACGCCTCTTCGCATCGATGCAGGTATGTCTTCGTGGTGTCGTAAAGGTCCCGGTCGGCCGCGGGCCAATGGTCGCGCTGATCGTGCATCGACTCCATGGCTGCGTGCTCATGCTCGACCTGACCATCCGTTGCGTCGCGGACGGCCGTCGTCCAGTCCCGTCCGAGCCGTTTTCCACTGGCCGAGACGGGATCGAGACCGTTCTCCGCGTAGATGAGAGCGCGCACCGCGACGGCCTTCCATCCGAGGTAGAAGGCCACGATCCGTTCGATCTGCTCGGGGGTGAACGCCCCTGCGTCCACTCCGGTATCCAGCTGGGGGTACTGCAGCATCGTGTCATCGAGACTCATGGTCGCCGCGATCAGACCCGGGGGGATTCGCATCGCGGGGTCGTCGTGGAGCGCGTCCACGATCGCACCGAGCACGACGCGCTGGTGGCGCAGGCGCAGCTCCGATAGCTCCAGCAGCTTGAGCTGCTCGGTGTAGGCATCGGCCAGCGGATGGCCTTCCTGCTTCTGGAGCACCTCAGCAACCTCGGCGAGGCTGAACCCGGCCCGGGTGAGGAGCTGGATGCGGAGCAGCCGATCCAGGTGCGTATCCCCGTAACGGCGTCGCCCGCCAACGTCCCGGTCCGCGATCAGCAGGCCGAGGCGGTCGTAGAACTGCAGTGCGCGCACGGTCGCCCCGGATCGGCGGGCGAGCTCGCCGATCCCGAACCCTTGCGAAGCGGACATGTATCGATCGTCGCAGGTGACGCCGGGTCACCGGCAAACTATCGGCTCATGCGCTGGAGATGACGTTACGTCACTCTCTTATCGTCGCAGGCACGATGACCCGAGGAGGGCAGCTCATGGGAACCGACGGATCGGCCCGGCGCGGGCGCATGGCCGCGGTAGACGCGCTCGTTGCCGAGCGCGGGTGGATGCAGGCCGAAGGCGACCGGACGCTGCTCGAACGCTACCGGGGAGCCCCGCTCGGGCACGGGTGGGCCGAGAGGGTCGCCCGCGTGGTGTCCGGCGAGCACCGCAGCCGCCGCTTCACCGCTTTCGAGCATGCCTACAACACCACCTCGTCGTTCGGCACCGGAGCCAGCACCTCGACCCATCGGCACGTCGTCACCGCGGTAGAGACATCGGGACCGGGTCTCGGGCTACACGTCGGCGCGGAACACATCGGACGCAAGATCCTGAGCCTGTTCGGTGCCCGGGACTTCGAGCTGGGAGACGATCCGTTCGACCGGCGGTTCCATGTGCGTGTCGATGACGGCGAGGATGCGGAGGCGTTCGCGCGCGCGGTGCTCAATTCGGATCTGCGCGCCTGGCTGACCGGTGCCGAAGGCGGCCGCCGCGACCCGTTCCGATTCGCGGGATCCGCGGCGATCACCTGGCACTCGGGTCGAATGACCGCCGGCCGGCTGATCGAGGGCCTCGACTACCTGTCGGAGATCCTCGACCGGGTCCCGGCGACGGCGTGGCGGGAGGAGTGAAGGCGATGGCCTTGGGGTCCTTCCGCGACGAGGATGCGCGTGACCGCTACATGCGAGCGTACGAGCTGGCGTTCGCGCAGATGGACACCCCGGATCGGACGGCCGACATCGTGACCGGGTACGGCACGGTGCGCGTCTACGAGTGGGCCTGGGCCGGCGCCGCCGACCCGCCGGTCCTGCTTCTCCCGGGACGCAGCTCCGGCGTGCCGATGTGGCAGGAGAACCTCCCCGACCTCCTCCCGCACCGTCGCGTGATCGCCGTCGACGCGCTCGGCGACGCCGGCCTGTCGAAGCAGACCGCACCACTGACCTCGATGACCGACCAGGCGGCGTGGATCGATGAGACGCTCACCGGCCTCGGCGAGAACCGAGTCCACATCCTGGGGCACTCATTCGGGGGTGCGACCGCCGCCGCATACGCCAGAGGGTTCCCGCAGCGAGTGGCGTCGCTGACGCTGCTGGAGCCGGTGTTCACCCTCGCGTGGCCCCCCGCCTCCACATTCCTTTGGACAACCATCGTCTCGCTGCCTGTGCCGCAGCCGGTGCGCGACCGGGCGCTGGCACGCATCGGCGGCGTCGACGTGAGCGACATCCGTGCCCGCACCCCGCTCTCCGACATGATCGCCTCTGCGTCCGTCGGATACCGGGCAGCGCTACCCGTCCCGCGAGTCCTGACCGCCGAGCAACTCGCAGCCCTGCCCATGCCGACCTACATCGCGATCGCAGATCGCTCCTCACTCGCGGGCGGCAGACGGGCCGCCCGCCGCGGACACGAGATCCCGGGCGCTCAGGTGCAGATCTGGCCCGACACCACCCACTCGCTCCCGATGCAGGTCCACGAGCAGCTCGCCCACCGCATCACCCGCTTCTGGAACGACGCCGACTCCACGCAGCAGCCCGGCAGTTTTCCGGAAAGCTGACGTAGCGAGCACCGGACTCGGACCGGTGCCCAACCTCAGAATCCCCTCGACCTGCGAGGAGATTCTTGTGTCAGCACGGATAACGCGCCGAAGTGACGTGGCAGTAGCCAGCGCAACACTTACATCAGAGGCATGGCTCGGGCATCAGATGTAATTCCCGAACAGAACAACGGGCGCTAGCAATTATTCGAAGCGGTCGAAAGGTTACCGACCTTCGAGCTGACACCGCCCGGAGATGACACCCCGCGTACGCGCACACTGTCGAGGACACCATCTATCTGGATCCGGCTGTCACCGGCAGAGGCATCGGCACCGGACTGCTCAGTCAACCGCGTGCGCAAGGGTGCCGCGCACCTGAACGCATTCATCGTAGTGTAGTCGGCGTAGAGCTTCCTGATCGGACGGGTGGGGTCGTCGTCAGGGATGCTTACGACTTTCCCGCTGCCGTCCGTAGGGAACCGGCACACGTCTGTGGTCAGTAGGCCCCGGCGGACACGGCGCGCAGGATCTCGGACGTCGAGTCGGTGGTGACCGCGTAGCTGCACGGCGTCCCAACGCAACTCGAGGACAGCGGTGCGCTGGTCGGCGCTGACCGGGAACGTCAGTGAGTGGGTCCAGTGCACCAGCTTCGTTTCGGGATCCATGCCTCCACCGTGCGAATCCGGGCCTGCTTCCAGCGCGGTCAGTTGCCCCGTCGATGGTCAGCCGCAGATCGTAGGCACCTGGGTGCGGGTCACGAAAGCCAGCGAGAGAGTCCTCGTTCCAGGTCATCAGATCCTGAACTGCGTCATAGCTGTCGGTCTGCTCGCATGCCACGTGCAGCCGAATCCAGCAGCGGTGCGGGGTCGCCAGCACCGAGTTGAGGGTCGGCTGCACCACCTGCTCGCCGCTCTCGACTTACCCGCATTCATCGAGGGCCGAAACTTCGACGTGCTGGCCTCGAATCAGGCCGCGGTCGCCTTGTCGCCGCGCCTGGTTCCCGGTCAGAACCGGTTGCGGTCGTTGCTGTTGGACCCGGCGGAGAAGGAGTTTCATGCGGACTGGGAGCACGCGGTGGTCTCCTTCGTCGCCGCGGCTCGGCACACCCTCGACGACGAGGTCGGCGACCCCCGCGCAGTGGAGCTTGTCGGCGAGCTGTCCATCGCCAGTGCCCGCTTTCGCACGCTGTGGGCTCGACACGACGTGCGGGCGCTGGAAGGACGCAGCTCGACGGTCAACCACCCTGTCGTCGGCGCCCTTCGCCTGCACCGCGAGAAACTACCCGTGGGGGACCTCATTCTGGTGATCTACTACCCGGACGAGAACAGCGACGCAGAACAGAAGCTTCGTCTTCTCGCGTCGTTGGTTGCCGAAGCACCAGAGGCCGTGGTCAGCGTGCACAGAGTGTGACCCCCGCTGCGTGCGCCGGGCCGACTTGTGTGCGGTTAATGACGCCTGCGGTCAGGCGGCGGTGCCGTACAGTTCAGCGCATGGGCGGTCGAGCAGAGGGATTCGAGTACGTCCGTCGGTCAGACGGCAGCGTGATCATCACGCACCACGGCCGGGTGGCCGCGAGGCTACGGGGTGACCGTGCCGCCGCGTTCCTGGCCGAGCTCGGAAACGATCCCCAGTTGGCCATGGCGCGGTGGACCGGAAACTATCGGCGAGGCAACGAACGGGTGGCTCGGCAACACCCACGCAATCGAGGTTGAACGACGCACCACGCCCCGCAGCGGTGTGGTTGGCCGGTGAGACGTGTCTGGATTCAGCTGCCGGGTGCCTCCGACGCCTCGGTCCAGATCTCCCGGAGAGCTGCGAGCTGCTCGGCGATGGTCAAGCCATCGACGTCGAGGACCTCGTCGACGGCCGGCGGTGTGTTGATCAGGTCGTGCAGGAGATCGAATTCGCTCTCTGTTAGGTAAACCTTGCGCGTGCTCGCTCGCGCATGCGCTTCCGACGGCGAGATGCGTAGGTGGACGGCGAGCGCCGGGCAGCTGGTCGCGATAGATCTCGAGGGACGCCGGCGTCAGGAAGTCGGCGATCACGACATCGAACCCAGCCATCGTGAGGTTTCGGCCCAGCGCACTCACATTACGGGCTGACAGCAGCAGCTGCGCGGTTCCCTCAGGCCCGCTCCACTGCGTCACATCGCCGGACAGGATCAGTGGCCGCATGATTAAGGACGTTAGCGGAGCGACGCACCTTCCGACGCGTCACCAACCATGGTTTCGGGCCGGCGGCGTGAGCCTGGCTCAACTCCTAAACGTCTGCGTGGGCGATGACGGTGATCCGCTCGCCGTTGTGATCGAGAAAGGAGAACCGTCGGATTCCCCACAGCTTGGTGGTCAAGGGTTCCACGACGGCAAGGCCGCGATCGGTGATCGCCTCGTAGATGGCATCAACCTGGCCGGAATCTCCCACGTCGATGGCGAAGCCCGGTGGCAGTCCGACGTGACCGTTGTCGTTGACGATGATCTGCGCCGAGGGCGTGTCGGGGGAGGCAAACGACCGGAAGCCGGACTCGTCGTCTCTCATGGCGACTCTTAGCCCAAGGACATTGCAGTACAGGTCCTCGGTGGCCGGCAGGTCTTGGCTGCGGAGTTCAGGGATGATCCGGGTGACGGGCAAGGTGGCGGCTCCTGTCGTTGCAGGCTCGGGCTGGTCTACCTACGACGGATCATGACACAACCACGGACGGTCAATGGGGGAGTGTCGCCATGATCTCGACGGCCGCCTGGTACGGCGATGCCGTCGCTACGTCGAGCTGCAGATCGTACGTCTCGTCGGCGCCGATGAGGAAGTGGCCACGAGCGTTGCCCAGGTGCTGACCGCGGGTCCGTCCGGCTTCGCGACCTTCGATGACCTCGAGCGGGGCGGACAACCGCACCCAGTAGACCGAGTAGGTGGCAAGCTCACGCCGCCAGGCGGGGATGATCGAATCGTCGAGCGGCATCTCGTCGAGGATGACGTGGTTTCCGGTGTCGAGCATGGCCCGGACCGCCGCGCGCATCCCCGTGAGTAGTCGCTCGCCGGCCCGGCCGTACCGGATGCGTGCTCGTGGGCTGCCGTCCGGATCGGTTTCGTCCTCGTACCACATCCCGGGTCCGGGGCCACGCGGATGCCCTGCCCAGTGCTGGGGGAACATGTTGAGGAAGTGGTCAATGCCGACGACCAGGTACGGCTCCGGCAGGAGCGTCTGCAGCTGCTCGGCGACCGAGGTCTTGCCGACGCTGGATGTTCCGACGAGCGCGATCAGGTCACCCCTCATTCCGACAGTGTCTCGCGGACGGCGCTGACACACCGTGCGCCGTGCTGCGCCGTGCCGCCCGTCGGCGTTGCGTCAGCCGGCCGGCGGTCTCGGACGGCGTGATAACCCTTCGCGAGCGGCGATGCCCGCATGGGATTCTGTGGCGTGTGGTGGTGGGGCGAGCGGTCACGGCAGATTGGCAAGCGTCGCGCAGGATCCACCTGCAAGCACTCCGAGACTCGCCTTTGGCGTTCGCGTCCACGATGAAAGCCTGGTCAGTCACGGGCCGGTCAAAGCGGCCGGTCGACTCGCTCCGACAGCTGGTGAAGCGCGCGCACGGCTGCCTCTCGCACTGCCGACTCCGGATCGTCGAGGGCCCGCCGGATGCCATCGGCGTGCTCGGCCTCGCCGGTGATTCCGAGCACCCGCACGCCGGCGGCTCGTACCCGCGGCGTGGCGTCGTCGACGAGGACCATGCACGCGTCGGCGGCCGCGGCGACCTCCCAGCGGGCCGTCACCTTGGCGCACATCTCGCGCACCCGCCAGGACGGATCGCTCAGCGCCGCCACAACATCGCCCGTGCAGGCGTCGCTCCACACGTAGAGCAGGGTGCGCGCTGCCCATACCCGGACCCAGTAGCTGGTCTGATTCGTGAGGTGGTCGGGGGCTCCCCACGTACGGGCCGCCCGGCCGCCGATCCAGCCGATGTCCGGCAGGTCCGCCGCACCCCAGGGCGCGCGACAGGCGAGAAGGTCGGCACACCATGCTGTCAACGTCTCGTCGCCGAGCGCGTCCGCCGCCGCGCCGGCACGCTCGCCGGGTGTGCCGTCGAGAACGATGGCACTCGGGCTCTGCGCCATGGCGACACCCTACGTCGGCGTGATCACCACCGTGACCGTGAACGGCGATACGTTCGTCCGACTCGGCTCAGGTGATGATCGATGGCGGCAACATCGAGTTGACTGCCGCAGCCGTTGCTGCGGCGTCGAGATGCGTACTGTCGATCACTTCGTCATAGAGGTGGCTGTGTGCGCTGAGGCAGGACTGGAGGTAGCGGATCCGGTCGTGCCAGCCAGCCAGCGCGGCGGGATCGGGAGAGGGGTCGGGATCCCGATCGCGATCACGCGCCACCAGGACATCGGGCGATGCCGTCAACATCACGACGGACAGCTGCGCTGCGTCGCTGAGCAGTGTGCGATAGAGCGGCAGGACCTGCGGCTCGACCACGTCGACGATCACGACGTCGAACCCCTCGCTGGCGAAGTTCTGCGCGAGCGCACACGCGTTGCGCACGGCGAGTCGATACTGCCGCTCCCACTCAGCGCCACCGCCAGGTGCGGCGGTCGGCGAGACGACGAGGGGAAGCAGCGCGTCGATGTCGACGATGGCCGCTCGGGGGCGGGCGAGGCAGATGAGCTCGGCCACCGTGTTGTGGCCGACAGCAGGCGGGCCAGCGAGGACAAGGATCACCCGGTCACCGTAGAGCAGGTAGGAAGGCGGCGCTCGACCCCAGTGAGGTCAGCCATACCAGGCGTCGTGGGCAGCCTGCAGGCCGTCGCCGCTGGACTCGATGAACTCGAAGAACTTCCACTCGTATCCGAAGGGGTCCTCGAGCTCGACATACCTCTCGCCCCATGGCGCGTCTTCCGGACCATGGGTGATCAGGCATCCGCCCTGACGGGAAATCTCTGCGGCCCGGTCGACGCTGACGACTTCGAGACCCACGATGACTCCGAGCCCTCGCGGCCCGGCCTGGGTCTGACGTTCGCGAGCGGTGTCGGGGAACGGGATGCCTTCCAACGCGTCGACGGTCAGCTGGAGTGCACCCCGGCGGAGGATAGCCATCGCGACGCCGCCGTCAGGCCGAGGCACCGAGCCCACCAGCACGAAGCCGAAAGTCTCGTACAACGTGATGGCCGCGCTGACGTCTCGGACACGGAGTCCGACCCGGATCGAGGCCTCGTCAGTCATGGTTCGGACGCTATCCGAACCGGCGCACGTGCACCACGTCCTTTCCATTGCATCGCCGGCGCGACTGCACCAAAGTTGCTGGCGTCAACAGTGACACCTCAGGAGATTCCAGATGACCTCTGTTCGCTGCACCGCGTTGCCAGCGCTCGCCGACGCATACCATCGCCACACTTATGACCCGCTGCAAGCCACCGACCTCCTGCACGATGAAGTCCTCCAGCGGCAGGAGAGCGGCTATCACGTCGACGCAGTGATCAAACGGGCCAATGACACCGACCCGGATGACCGGCAGTCCGTGCTGGCGCTGGTGGACGGCATGGCCGATCTCGAGCGTCGCGATGACTGGCCCTTCGAAGAGCCGGACACGCTCGAGGAGATCCAGGCCAGCCTCTCCCACGTTCCCCGCCCCTCGACCGGCTCAGAGCACGACCTCCAAGATCGGATTCAGGCGGCTTGGTTGGGCCGGATCGCCGGCTGCAACCTCGGTAAGCCGGTGGAAGCGGGCGATCACTGGACCGCTGAGCACATCCGCGACTACCTGGAACGAGCTGGTGCCTACCCGCTCGCCAACTATTTCCCGGTGCTCGACCCGATGCCGGCCGAGTTCGAACTCCGGGAGAACTGGCCGGAGACCACGTTGGGCCACGTCAACGGCTCAGCCCGCGACGACGACATCGACTACCCGATTCTCGCGCTGCACCTCCTTGAGACGTATGGCACCGCGCTGCGGCCGGCGCAGGTGGGAGAGGCGTGGACGAGGCTCTTCCCGCTTCGACAGGTGTTCACGGCCGAGCGTGCTGCATACGTCAACCTGACCAACGGCCTCGCCGTGCCCGATGTGGCCACTCACCGCAATCCGTACCGTGAGTGGATCGGCGCGCAGATTCGGGGGGACGTGTTCGGCTACGTGTTTCCCGGCGACCCGTGGTCGGCGGCGGCGCTGTCCTATCAGGACGCCTCGTTATCCCATGTCGGCAACGGCATCTACGGCGAGATGTGGGCTGCAGCCCTGGTGTCGGCGGCCTTCACGGCAGGCTCGGCTCGTGAGGCGATCGTTGTCTCACTCGGCGTCGTGCCACCGAAGTCGCGTCTTGCCGCGGTTCTGCAGCACGTTCTGCAGCTGCACGCCGACGGGATCGACTGGGACGCTGCCCTGGATCAGATCCGGCTCAGCTATGGCCGCTATTCGTGGGTGCACACCCTCAACAACGCCGCCGTCGTCGCCGCCGGCTTGCTGTGGGGCGCGGGTGACTATATGTCCAGCGTCGGCAAGACCGTGATGAGCGGATGGGACACCGACTCCAACGGCGCGACCGTTGGATCGGTGGCCGGCGTTCTCGTCGGCACAGCCGGACTGCCATCGCAGCTGGTGGAGCCGCTGCACGACCGCACCCGCTCGGCGCTGTTCGGTTTCGACAACTCCTCGATCAGCAATCTTGCCGCGCGCACCCACGCCCTGGCCACCGGGGGACTGCCCCAAGCTAGCTATTGACCTCCGGCCTGAGCGATGCCCGTGCAAGCAGGAAAGGCGTCTTAGGAGGTCGTACGCCAGGTGTGTTTGCCCAGCTGCACCTTGTTGGCGCCGGCCGCGGACTCGGTCAGGAAGATCTGACACGCGGTGGTGCTTTCGCCGCGCTGCAGTGCTTGCTCATTGAGCGTGCCGAAGGGCTTGCACGGAACCTCGTTGCTGCGGCCCACGAAGATCAACTGCAGCGGCGTGGCCTCGCCATCCTCCCCGCTCACCTTCCACTTGCGGCTGTCGAACATGTTGCTCTGGTCGTCGCCGAACGTGCCGTCGACCATGGACACCGTGTAGCGAACGAAGACCGGGGTCATCGCCCTCTCCTCGGCGTCGAGATCGACGCTGGCGAGGTCTTCACTTTTGGCGGTGGTGATCGACTCGACCTTCAGCGACACGGTCACGCCTTCCGCCTCATACTCAACCGGCGTCCCAAGGGGAGTGTCGGAGGCGCAGCCGGCCAGGGCCAGGCCGGCAGCAATCAGAGCGGCAGGAATCCGGGTACGGGTCAGATTCGTCATGGGAAGCCTTCAAAGGACGAGGACGTGAAGTGGTGATCGAGCGGCAGGAATCTAGCAGTGGACGGTGTCACGCGGTGGCGGAGTGGTCCCCGCCGCGAGACGACAGCACCTCGGCGTACACGCCGAAGTGGGGCTCGCGGGCCCCGTTCGTCGGGCGATAGCCACCCAGGGTCTTCAACAACCTGCCAGTCCGGGCGCCGGTGACCGGGTCGAGGTCGATCACACCACAACGCGGGACCGGTGGGCCCAGCCGCAGCCGGATCGATCCGGCCCAGAACTCCCGCCCGCACCACGCGTCCTCGACGTACGGCTCCGCAGCCTCGACCACGAGCGTCGCCCGGAAGCGCGCGGCTTCCATGATCAGGTCCGGGTGATCGACACGGTGGCCGAGGTCGCGCAGCGATGCTGTGGTGATGATCGTCAGCGGGCCGCCGTACACCACGGCGCCACGCGGGGCGCGCGCCAGACGTACGTCGCGACCGAGCCATTGCGAGATCAGCGGAGCGTGGGGCCCGTCGGTGATGGCAAGGTCGACGGTGCGGCCCCAGTAGTCGCAGGGGACCGGACGTGACGTGCTGATCGCGGGACCACGGACCGACTCGCCCGTCGGGAGACTGATCTCGAGCTCATCGCCGTGCTGTCGCGCAACGACCGCGATCACGGCCGGGTTCTGCACCGTCTTGAGGACCCGCCGCGTGTTGGCGTCGACGAGGCAATAGCTCCGGTCGCCCCGTGGTCCGAGGTGGTCGAACTCGGCCCCGGGCTGGTCGAGATGGCGGGTGCCCTTGACGGGGGTGAAGCCCACCTGATCGACGCGCAGGGTGTCGTTCGCGGACGTCATGGGTTCACGGCTTTCGAGGCGGTCTGCACAGCCTCATCCCTACCACTCGCGGGTGGTGACAAGATGACGCCGTGCGAAGTCCCGGGACGTGGCGCCTGCGCCGGATGGCCGCGATGGCCGTTGCCGCCACCGTCATCGCGCTGGCCGGGTGCCATGACGTACCACCGAGTGAACAGTCCGTCGCCGACCCGCCGGGAAGTGCCGTGCAGGTTCTCGCCGTACTCACGGTCAAGGGTCGGGCGCCGATGACCGGGTATGCCCGCGACAAGTTCGGACCGGCCTGGTCCGATGTGGACCGCAACGGCTGTGACACGCGCAACGACATCCTGGGCCGAGATCTCAGCGATCCCGAGTTCAAGCCGGGTACGCACGACTGCGTCGTGCTCGCCGGTCACTTCACCGAACCGTACAGTGGCGCGCTCGTGACGTTTCGGCGGGGCCAGCGGACCAGCACCGCCGTCCAGATCGACCACGTCGTCTCCCTGGGCGATGCGTGGCAGACCGGGGCCCAGCAGTGGAGCCCCGCCAAGCGACTCGCCTATGCCAACGACCCACTCGTCCTCCTCGCCGCGGACGGCCCGCTCAACGGGCAGAAGGGCGCCTCCGACGCAGCGTCTTGGCTGCCGCCGAACCGGCGCTTTCGATGCGCCTACGTGGCGCGGCAGATCTCGATCAAGGCGGTGTACGGCCTGTGGGTGAAACCAGCGGAGAAGGCTGCCATGGAGCGGGTGCTCGCCTCGTGCCCAACGGAGCCGGTGGTGGAGCCAGGGAAGGAGCGGGAGTTCGCCTCCTGACTCGACAACCGCACGGAGTTCATGCACAGCAGGGATCTGCGACCTAGCATGGTGATCACCACGCCAATGGCCGTGCGGGTGATCAGCTGGGACCGGCGGCTATGCCGCGAGAGCACCAGATGTTTCTGCGCGTCCCCCACAACGGTCGGCCACTGACCTGCTCCGCACACGGGTCTCTATCGCGTGCTCTGCACAGGGGGTCGTCTATCGCGTGCTCCGCACAGGGGTGAGCTACTGAACGGTGGGGTCCACGGTGAGCTGACCGGCGTCGGCGTCGAGGACGGCCGGGACACCCAGCGGCACCGGCATGGGGTCCTCGATATGTCCGAGCGGTAGGCCACCCAGTATCGGGACCCCCAAGTCGTCCAGGAGGTCGTGCAGCGTGTCCACAACCGTCCACTCTCGATCCTGATGCCCGGCGAACTGATCGAAGCTGCCGACTGCGACACCACTGATGTGATCGAGTGCGCCGGATAGGCGCAACTGCGTCAACGCGCGATCCACCATGCCCAGCCCTGCGGCCTTGTTGGCCTCGAGCATAACTATGCAGCCCTCCCACGAAACCTCAGTCACGCCCACGGAGCGGGCGAGCATTTCGAGGTTGCCTCCCACTAAGTGGCCACGTGCTTCACCGCTCGTAGTCAGTGCAGCCGTGATCATGCTGGGGTCACTCTTCACCAAGGTGGAGGCACCACCCAGGAGCTGGTCGCGAACGACCACCTCATACGCCCCGTAGACCGCGCCGTGGATGACCGGGACATCTGATCGCCGCCAGACTTGGTGGAGCGCGGTGACGTCGCTGTAGCCGACCAGCGGCTTGGGGTCCCGCTCCAACGCTTCACGGTCGATCCCGTGCACCAACCGTAGGCCGCCGCATCCTCCACGCGATGCGATCAACGCTCGGACTCCTGGATCGTGTAGCGCCTCGTTAATGTCTGTGAGCCGGTCGGCGACTGTGCCGGCCATGTACCCGTGTCGGTCCATGACGTGAGGGCTCAACTCGGGACGTAGTCCCCACGACTTCATGGTGCCCACCAGTTGGTCCAGAGCCTCACGCGCTTCGGGCCAGCTGCTGGGAGATACCACGGCAACCCGATCACCTGGAAGCAGTCGTGTGGGAAGAAGCGTCATCGAGGGTCCTTCGTCCTGTTGGTCGGGCCGCCAAGGACTTTAGATGGAGGGTCTGACATCCGCTTCGAGCTCGCCCAGATCCCGCCGGTCGCCGTTGGTCCCGCAGCTTGGCCACGCGTCCCCCAGAGGGGTGGTCTATCGCGTGCTCCGCACGGGGGCCCGCTTCCCCTCCGGGCCGCCCAGCTGTCAGCGGACAGCTGGGCGAGACCCGTCCTCAGAAGTACGGACGCGTAATCAGCTCGAGCCCATGTCCGGCTGGGTCCTTGAAGTAAACGCCGCGGCCGCCGTGATCGGTGTTGGTCTCCCCGGTCCGCGTCATCTGGGGGTCAGCCCAGTGCTGCACATCGTGATTGATCAGCCAGGCGTAGGCCCGGTCGAAGTGAGCGTCATCGACGAGGAAGGCGTAGTGCTGCATCTGAATCTCGACGGGCGGTGCCGCGAACTGCAGCATGACGCCGTCAGCGAGGCTGATGTTGGTGAAAGGGCCCCAGCTCGGGGCTGGCTCGGCTTCGAGCAGCTCGGTGTAGAACTGCGCCGACGCTGACCCGTCGAGTGAAGCGATGATGGTGTGGTTGAACGTTGCGGGCATGTGGTTTGGTCTCCTTGGTGGTCGTGGTTGATGAGGTCACGAGCAATCAGGAGGGCCGCGGGCCCAGCGGCGGTTCAGAGCAGCGCCGGATCACCGATCTGTGCGTGGCCATTGGCCGATCCGGTCATCATGTGGATGACTATAGCGTCGTCGTTGCCACTTCCCGGTGGCCGTTCGTGCTGGCGTTGCTAGGCCCTTCGCGATAAGGGCGTGCACATGCATGTCGTGCCAACCGTCTTGGTGCAGAGCAGCCGAGACTCGAGTCCCCTTTTGCCTCAAATCCGGCCTTCAGCGCGCTGGCCACAGTCGCGTCGGTGCTGGTGCCGGGTGGCTGGTTTCACGCCTCGCTGTTCCACCCGTGCTTTCCCGGACAGGCCCAGCCCGGCGGAGACTCCCTGCCCAGCTGCCACCGGCGGACGGCTACAGCGCGGAGGGCTGGTGGACGACGTCGTCGACCGGTGTCCGCGGCCATGTCGGAGGCAACCACCGCAGACTGTCGACCTATCTCAACGCCATCCTGACCGCCGGACTCGTGTTCACCCGCTTCGTGGAGCCGGACGCCGAGCTGCCGCGCATCTTGATCATCGAGGGCCGTCGGCCCGAACCGGATGACCGCCGTGGGCCGTCGGTCCGAACGGGTTGACCGCCGCGTTCCAGCACTCGTACACCCATGTGCAACGCTGTAAAAGCGGTGTAATGTTCGGCGGGTCAAGGCATGTACAGCGTAGTGAACGACACGTGCCGTCATCGACAGGACTCCGCGGACGTGGAGTTGAAGAGGGGTGCGCCACCGTGGCCGGACCGGGAACCATCGGAGGCCTGGCCGGGGCAGCTGTCCTAGGCGGCTGCAGCGGTGAAGCCGCCGACCCGGGTGTTCCAGCGGGCGGTCACGGTGGCTCCCTCACCTGGTGGGACGAGTTCAAGCCGCTGGAGAAGCCGCAGAAGGCAACCTTCGAGAAGTTCGCCGCGGATGGCGGGCCGACAGTCACCTACACCGTCTACAACCCGAACGACCAGGGCAAGGCGCTCCAGCTGCCCCATGTCTTCACCCTGGCCGGGGTGGGGGTCGCGGCACCGGTGTCGGCTGAACTCGTTGTGCGGCATTGGGGTGCCGCTTGCCGGCGGTGGCCACGCCGCGGCGATCTTGCTCTATCTCTATATTTCCGCGGCATTCCGCGGGAGCTGGAGGAAGCCGCGGTCATGGTCGGATCGACCTGCGTACGTTGAGCGTCGGGATGCAGGCGTTCATCGGCGAGAGCTCTACGGACTGGCCCGGGATGGCAGGGGCGGCGACCTTGTCCGTCGTGCCCATCCTCTTGTTGTTCATCTTCTTGCAGCGTTATTTCTTCGACGGGATCGCGGGAGCCATCAAATCATGAGCCAGTCAGATCAGACCTCAGCCGCACCCAACATCTTGTTGCTGTGCACCGACCAGCAGCGGTTCGACGCGCTGCGGTGCTATGGCAACGGCGACATCGAGACGCCGAACATCGACCGGCTGGCCGCGGAGGGCGTCGTCTTTGACAGCTGCTATGTGCAGAACCCGGTCTGCTCGCCGTCTCGGGCCAGCCTGATGACAGGGCAGTACGTCGCCGCTCACGGGTTGCATGCCAACGGCGTCGACCTGCCAGACCGTCACCAGCTGTTCACCCGGCGCCTGGCCGATGGTGGCTATGACTGCGGTCTGGTCGGGAAACTGCATCTGGGCGCATGTCAGAACGGCCGGTCCGAACCGCGGCCCGACGACGGCTTCCGCGTCTTCCGGTGGGCACACGATCCATACCGGGGCTCGTCGGAGAACGCCTATCACCGCTGGCTGCAGGCGCGATATCCCGATCTCTATCAGAGCGCCATCACCGGCGGTGGGGAGCATTCGTGGGACACGATGCCGACCGAGGCGCACTACAGCCGGTGGATCGGGAACGAGACGATCGACTTCCTCGAGTCGTCACGACGAACCGACCAGCCGTTCTTCTTCGTCGCCAACTTCTTCGATCCTCACCACGGGTTCGGGGCACCGAAGGAGTACGCCGACCGGTATGACCCGACCACGTTGCCATCCCCGGTGACGACCGACGGCGAGCTCGATGACGCCCCAGCGATCTTGGGTGAGGCATCCCAGCGGTCCTACGCGGGCCACGCGCGTGGCTTTGCTGAATACACACCGGCCGAGATCCAGGAGGTCCGCGCGGCCTACTACGCCATGGTCACCCTGATCGATGACGAAGTGGGACGGATCCTGGACTCGCTCGACCAGCTCGATCTGGCCGACGACACCATGGTCGTGTTCACCAGTGACCACGGGGAGATGCTCGGTGATCACCAGCAGATGCTGAAAGGGCCGTTCATGTATGACTGCGCAGTGCGGGTGCCGTTGATCGTCCGATGGCCAGGCAGAGTGACACCAGGGCGGCGCGCCGAGCTGGTGCAGTGGGTGGACCTTGCTCCGACCTTCCTTTCCGCCGCGGGTCAGACGGTGCCATCGTCGTATCAGGGTGCTGACCTCAGCCGGCTCTTCCACGCCAGTGACCCGACCTGGCGCGACTGGGCACTGTGCCAGTACCGCGACAGCGGGCACAGCTATGACCCACCGGTCTACGTCACCATGCTGCGGACCGGGGACTGGAAGCTGGTGGTGCACTCCGGCCGTCCTGCGACCGACCGGGAACGCAGCGGCCAGCTGTTCAACCTGGCAGACGATCCGAACGAGCTGCGCAACCTGTGGTCCGACCCGGAGCACCGGCTGCAGCGGGCCGAGCTGAACGAGATGCTGGTCGACGTGCTGGTCGCCACCGAGGACCGCGGCGCGCCGCGGCTGGCGGACTGGTGACCGGGCCCGCGGTGGTCCCCAGTGCGGCGTCCAGCGAGATGGACCCCAGCGAGGTGGACCCCGGCTATCCACGTCCGCAGCTCGTCCGCCAGCAGTGGCATGATCTGGGCGGCACCTGGCGGTTTGCCTATGACGATGCTGACCGGGGCCTGTCAGAGCGCTGGTTCGAGCGCGACGAGCCCTTCGACCGCGAGATCACGGTTCCGTTCCCGCCGGAAAGCAGCAGGTCGGGTATCGGCGACACCTCCCAGCACCCGGTGGTCTGGTATCGGCGGTCGCTGGTTCTGACCCGCCCCATTGACGGCAACCGTGTCCTGCTGCACTTCGGTGCCGTGGACTACGCCGCCTCGGTCTGGGTCGACGGCGCGCTCGCCGGCAGTCACGAGGGCGGCCACACGCCCTTCTCGTTCGATCTCACTGACCTGTTGGCGGACGGCGACACCCATCAGCTCGTCGTACGGGCTGAGGACCGCAGTGACGATCCGAGCCAGCCGCGCGGCAAGCAGGACTGGCTGCCGCGCCCCCACGGGATCTGGTATCACCGGACGACGGGGATCTGGCAGCCGGTCTGGTGGGAGCTCGTGCCGGCCGCCCACCTGATCGACGTTGTCTGGTCCCCGGACATCGCCGCGGCCCGGGTGGGTCTGCAGGCCCGCTTCTCCCTCCGGCCGCCGGATGGGTCGCTCCTGCGGGTCCGGCTGTCGACCGGCTCCGAGGTGCTCGCCGAGCAGAGCATTGCTCTCAGCTCCGACGACGCCCGGCTCGACCTTTCGCTGGCCGCCGCCCGGCACGGCCAGGAGCGGGCTCGCCTGCTGTGGTCGCCGGAGAACCCGGTGCTGATCGACGCCGAGCTCGCGCTGCTGGACCGCACCGGCGCTGTGCTGGACCTGGTCCGGTCCTACTTCGGTCTGCGCCAGGTGGGCCACGGAGATGGACGATTCCTGCTGAACAACCATCCGTACTTCCTGCGCCTGGCGCTGGAGCAGGGCTACTGGCCGGACTCTCTGCTCGCCGCACCCAGCATCGAGGCGCTGCGGCAGGAGGTCGAGCTCACCAAGGCGCTGGGGTTCAACGGGGTGCGAGTGCACCAGAAGGTGGAGGATCCCCGCTTCCTCGCTCTCTGCGACCGCCTCGGGCTGCTGGTCTGGGGAGAGATGCCCAGCGCGTACGCGTTCGAGACGCGAGCTGTCGAGCGGGTGGTCAAGGAGTGGTCGGAGGTGGTGCTGCGCGATCGAAGTCACCCCTGCGTGGTGACCTGGGTGCCGCTGAACGAGAGCTGGGGGGTGCCAGACATCGCCACCAGTGCCCGTCAGCAGCACTACGCGACGGCGCTGTATCACCTGACGGCCGCGCTGGACCCGAGCAGGCCGGTGATCTCCAACGACGGCTGGGAGCACACCGAGAGCGACATCTGGGGCGTGCACGACTACGCCGGAGCGGGTGAATCGCTGCGGGATCGGTACCGCGACCCGGACGCCATCGGTCGCGCATTGCGCGAGAGACGACCGGGACGGCGCCGGGTCCTGCTCGGGAATCCCGAGGACAGGGGACAGCCGGTGGTGCTGACCGAGTTCGGTGGGCTGAGCTTCGCGCCGGAGGAGGGTCAGCAGTGGTTCGGCTATGCGACGGTGACGTCGCTGGAGGAGTTCGAGCAGCGGCTGGCGGACCTGGTGGGGGCGGTCCTGGACAACCCAGAGCTGGCTGGCTTCTGCTACACCCAGCTCACCGACACGGAGCAGGAGCGTAACGGGCTGCTGACTGAGGACCGACAGCCGAAGCTGCCGCTCGAGCGCGTCCACGCCATTCTGTCCCGGCCCGCCCGTGCCGTGCCGTCCGAAGAGATCGACGCCAGCCGCCGGGCCGCGCGCACGCTGGCCGAGGGAGGGACCGGCTAGTCGCCGCGGGCGGTGGTGACCGTAGCACCAGCCGCGCTGCTGTCGCGGATGACGAGCTGATGGTCGACGATGACCTCGGTGCCTTTGCCGACGAGATGGCCTTCCAGCCTGCGAATGAGGAGGTCGACGGCCGCCTCGGCGATGTGCGCCTTGTCGGGCGAGACCGTGGACAGCGGCGGATAGGAGTACTGGGTCTCCTCGATGTCGTCGAAGCCGACGACTGCGAGCGCGCCCGGGACGTCGATGCCCCTGAGCCGGGCGGCGTGGAGCGCGCCGAGCGCGAGCAGGTCGTTGCTGCAGAAGACAGCGTCCGGTGGGTCGGCCAGGTCCAACAGGCGGTCCATCCCCTGGCGGCCCTGAGCCCGGTGGAAGTGCTCGCTGGCGACGACGAGCTCGGTGTCGACGACCAGACCCGCCGCAGCCATTGCCGCCCGGTACCCGGCCACCCGCGGGTCGCCGGTGCCGGACCGACCTGGTATCTCGGCCCCGATCAGGGCGATACGACGTCGACCGACCGCGATGAGGTGATTGGTCGCTTCGCGCGCGGCCGCGACATTGTCGATGGTGACGTGGTCGATCTGCGGCGGGTGTTCGCGTTCGCCCAGCAGCACCATCGGGGTCCGGCTGGCGGCGGTGGCGATCTCCTGCACGCCGAGCGCCAGAGGACTGAAGATGAGTCCGTCGATGGCCTGCGGTCGCAGGCCGCCGGCGACCGTCCGCTCGCGTGACTCCATCCCTTCTGTCTGGTCCATCAAGATGGTGTAGCCGCGTTCCTCCGCCGCACTGGTGATCAGCCGGGCCAGCTCCGCGAAGTAGGGCACGGCCAGGTTGGGCAGGGCCAGCGCGATGATGCCGGTCCGTCCGCCGCGCAGTCCTCGAGCCGCACTGTTCGGGGCGTAGTTGAGGGTCGCGATGGCTTCGAGCACACGCTGGCGCATACCCGGAGACACGTGCACGTAGTTGTGCACCACGTTGGAGACCGTCTTGACCGAGACCCCCGCGAGTTCGGCGACATCGACCAGCCGGGCGGCGCGCATGCCGGGGATCGTATCGCAGCCCCGGCGGCGACCACCGACCATCAGTCGGCGCGCGCCGCGGCTGGTGCTTCGCCAGCCGGCCGACCGGTCGTTGGAGCTGCTCGGCGCGGTCGGCCACGACCGAGTTGGGAGAATGCTCGGACGGACAGCGGCCGAGCTGGTAGCCCCGTTGTCACCGCGGGAACGCGGCGCAGGTGTCTTTAGAGAAGGCCTGGGATCTGGTCCGTGACGCGCTGCTGGTCTCAGTCCAGTTGGAGGTGCCAGACCACCACGGCCGGGTTGTCCCAAGCGGCACGAGAGGCTTCGGGAACCAGCCCGAGCAGGGACCAGGGCCACCCATCCCAGTCGCCGATCTCGCCCGTCGGCTCCGGTGGCGGCCCAGCGGGCTCGGGCTCGGGCTCGGGAGAAGATTGTTGTTCCTCGAAACGCCGGACCGAGAAGCCCACCGCGAGGCAGGCCCGGAGAAGATCACCGATACGGTGTCGGTTCGCCGTCGCCCGCTGCGGTTGTCCGCGGTCACCGAAGGTTGTTGGCACCGAGCCACGCAGCACCAGTTCGGGGTGTACGTCAGAGATGATCAGGTGCCCACCGGTGCAGAGCACGCGGGCGAACTCCTCGATCACCGGTGCCAGCACGTCGACGTGAGTCAGGGCCAGCCCGCAGACGACCAGGTCCATCGAGCCCTCTCGGAGGGGAAGCCGCTGCAGATCACCGAGGACGAGCCGAGCGCCGGGGACGCGCCGACGCGCCTGTGCCAACATCTCAGGCGACGTGTCGACCCCGATCACCCGATGGCCGCGCTGCATGAGATGCGCGGCAAACCGCCCAGTCCCGCAGGCGGCATCCAGTACAGTGCCGATCGGCAGCGCGTCGGTGATGCCATAGACGATCGGCTCATCGAGATCGAACAGCCCATTGCCCGGCTCGTCGTAGCTCGCCGCCCATCGTTGGTAGGCGGTGCCGGTGGCATCCGGTTCAACCAGCACACCTGGGTGCCCAGCCAGCGCCTCGTCGTCGAGCAGCCGTCGCACCTCATCCAGCCGGCGGCGAACGAAATCCTCGTCGTAGTCGCCCGCCCACGCCCGCAGGAGGGCAAGACCTTCCATCCCCATCAGGTAAGCCAGCGGATGCTGATAGATCATGCGGGCTCCTTTGGCCATGGCGCGATCGTGTCCGGGGCTGTCCCTGGTGTCAATCGAGTTATCCGCCGCCGTACGCAGCCTGCTCAGCGGTTCGGTGACAGAGCCACCACGGTGAGCTTGCAGCTGTCCGGGGTGAGCGGACTCAGCGCCACAGTGGTGATCGGGCCCAGTGAGAGATCACTGGTGCTGCAGACCCGGCCGTCGTCGCCGAAGATCTCGATCAGCCCGCCGTCCACCATGATGCTCACCCGCGTGGTGTTCGGGGGCTCACCCACCCAGTCCCGTCCCCGGCGACTCCAGATCGAGGTATCGGCGAACCGCGCCAGGCTCACCGTGGTCACCTGCGCTGCGTCATCAGTGAGAACGATCTGCGCCGCGGCGAGATCCGTCGTGGACCCAGCAGTGAGGGCCAGTTCCAGGGTGGTGGACGGGTGCATCGTGACGCTCGTCCTTCCTGCCTGGAGCTGTCCGAGCTGGATCCGCGGCAGCGCAGCCAGCTCAGCGACCGGGCGCTGGGTCAGGCGGCCGTCGAGGAGCTCCAGCGAGCGGGGCAGTGATCCCGCTCCCACGGCCGGCTGGCCGGTCGAGCCGGGGTCCAGATGGGTCCGCAGCCAGCCGATCATGATCCGGCGACCATCTGCGGCGGTGTAGGACTGGGGGGCGTAGAACAAGCGGTCGCCGAGGTCGAGCTGCCCGTAGCGGGTGGGGGTGAAGCGACCGGCCGGATCGAACGTGCCGCTCATCCAGAGGACGTCGTACGCCGCGTCCGTGGCGTCGGGGTCCGTGGGGCGGGTGTACCACGACATGATGATCACCGTCTCGTCCGGCGCTGCACCGGGCGGGGTGAACACGTCCGGGCACTCCCAAACCTCCCCGGGGATGCCGGTGTGGCGACCGTCGACCACGACGCCTTCGTACGTCCATGAGCTGAGGTTGTCGCCGTCGGAGAGGAAGCTGATCAACGAGCCACCGAAGCCGTCACCGCCGGCTTGTCCCGGGATTCGCGTACCAGTGGTGACGGTGTCGACTCCCGCAGCCAGGATCTGGCGCCACCGATTGCCGACCCGCATCACTGTGTGGTCGCGGTGATCGGTGAGTCCGAGGGCCACCGGGATGTCGGCGACCGGGTTCGCCGGGGACTTGACCCAGCGGTTCAGCGCCCGATCGGTGCTGGTCGCGATGGCGGGAAGCTGGCGGTTGTCCAGATTCGCTGAGTAGAGGAGCACCACCTCGCCGTTGTCCAGCGTGATGGCGCACCCCGAGTAGACCCCGTCCCGGTCGTAGTCACCGGCATCGCCGGGGAAGAGGGCGATCGGCTGCTCGGCCCAGGTGAGGAGGTCGGTGCTGATCGCGTGGCCCCAGTGCATGTTGCGGTGGAACGGGGCGTCGGGGTTGTGCTGGAAGAAGAGATGGTGCACACCGTCGCGTTCGAGCAGACCGTTCGGGTCGTTCATCCAGCCGCGGGCCGGGCTGAAGTGAAAGGCATAGCGAGGCCCGGCGCCGGACATGGAGTTCTCCTCTCGGCGCCGAACTTTCGATCAAGACGCCGGCGCACGGCCGAGGTTACGGGACATCGGCATGGCGCGGTCAGGTGCCGGGGAAAACCGCGAGCGTACTGAGCAGGCGTGGAGCATCAGTCGGTCGGGGCGATGTCCTTGGGCACCTCGGCGCCCTCCTCGTTCTTCGCCACCACGATCCGGATCGGGCGGAGTCGGGACCACAGGATGAATGCGGCGGCGAAGAGGATCATCACGATCCCGGCCCAGAGGTTGGCGTTCACGCCACCGGTCTTGGCAGCCTCGGCGTCGTTGAAGAAGAACAGGCCCCAGACCACCAGCACCACCCCGTACAGCCCGATCAGCAGGCCGATGAAGTTACGGATGTCGAACCCGCCGACCTTCTCCACGTGCGCCCCTTCAGGGACGGTGGGGACTTGCTCGCTCACGTCTGGCTCCTCTTGATCGGCGTGCGGGTTCAGGCGAAGGCCACGTTGAGGACGATGATCAGCCCCAGGGCCAACCCCGCCATCGGCAGCGGACGTCGCCACGGCGGCAACGACTTCTCGTCGGGGTCGACCAGGTCGGCCCGAGGTGTCTCGGAGTAGACCAGACCGCGTAGCTCGGCCACCGGCTTGGGCTGGGTGACCAGCGAGACCACCACCATCAACACTATGTCCACCACGAACGCGGCACCGGCGGCGACGAACGCCGCGCCCTGGCCGGGCAGCGAGATCACACCGGTCTCGGCCAGGATGAAGATGAACACAGCTGACAAGGTGCCGGCGACCAGCCCGATCCAGCCGGCCGTGGGTGAGGCGCGCTTCCAGAACATGCCCAGCAGGAAGGTGGCGAACAATGGCGCGTTGAAGAACCCGAACAGCGTCTGCAGATAGTCCATCAGGTTCGAGAAGTTCGAGGCGATCAGCGCAGTGAAGATGGCGATGATGCAGGCCGCAAGGGTGGCCAGCCGGCCGACCTTCAGATAGAAGTCGTCGGGCTTGTCCTTCTGGATGTATTGCTGCCAGATGTCGTAGCTCATCACGGTGTTGAAGGCGGAGATGTTGGCCGCCATACCGGCCATGAACGCGGCCAGCAGACCGGCGATGGCCACGCCGAGCAAGCCGTTGGGGAGGATGTCGCGCATCAGCAGCAGAAGGGAGTCGTTGTACGTCAACCCGGTGGCGGCGGCGGCAGCCTCGTCGGTGACGGACAGTCGCTTGAACTCGGCCAGCTCACTCACCAGAACCGCCGCCAGCATGCCGGGGATGATCACGATGAACGGGACGAACATCTTCGGGAACGCGCCGATGATCGGCGTCATCCGCGCCGAGGTGATGTCCTTGGACGCCATCGCCCGTTGCACCTCGACGAAGTTGGTCGTCCAATAGCCGAAGGACAGCACGAAGCCAAGACCGAAGACGATGCCGATGACGCTCAGCACGCTGTTGCTGAATCCGGACAACGCCGTACCCGGCCAGGCGTTGAGCTGCTCGGCTCCTCCCGCGCCATCGTTGGCGACCCGGTCCAACATGCCCTGCCAGCCGCCGACCTTGTGCAGGGCGATCAGGGTCAGCGGCAGCAGCGCAGCGACGATGACGAAGAACTGCAGCACCTCGTTGTAGATGGCCGCACTCAGACCGCCCAGAGTGATGTAGGCCAGCACGATGGCGGCGGCCACGACCAGTCCCAGCCACAGCGGCCAGCCCAGCAGCCGGTTGACGATGGTGCCGAGCAGATAGAGGTTGACGCCGGCGATCAGGAGCTGCGCGACCGCGAAGGAGATCGCGTTCACGAGGTGGGCGCCGGTGCCGAATCGGAGCCGCATGAACTCCGGTACCGATCGAACTTTGGAGCCGTAGTAGAACGGCATCATCACCACACCCAGGAACAGCATCGCTGGTACGGCGCCGATCCAGAAGTAGTGGAAGGTGGGATAGCCGTACTGAGCACCGTTGGCTGACATGCCCATCACCTCGACGGCGCCGAGATTGGCCGAGATGAAGGCCAGACCGGTGACCCAGGCCGGCAGCGAACGCCCGGAGAGGAAGAACTCGATCGAGTTGGACACCCCCCGCTTGGCATACCAACCCACCCCGAGGACGAAGAGGAAGTAGAGGGCAATCAGGAGATAGTCGATCAGGTTGGCGTCGAGCCGGATCTCCACGAGGAACTCCCTGTCCCGGCCACAGGCCGTCAGTAGCGACCGAACCGGTCTACTCCTCGCTCGGTACGCCCGTCAACCCACCGGGCGGGCGGTGAGCACCAGTCGCCACGTCGGACGGCGGTCCCGGAACGCCCGAGCAGGTGCTCAGTCGTTCACCCGAACGCCAGCAGATCTCCGCGCCCGTCGCCCGTCACCGGTCCATGGACCTTCACCAGCGCGCTGACCGTACGACCCTGGAGGTCGACCAGGCGCATCATGTCCGGCTCGTAGTCGCTGCGGTCGCCCACCCGGACCAGACCCGGTGGCCGGGGAAGACCAGGCTGCCGTCGCGGAGCCAGCCGGCGGGGGGTTGTGCCCGCCCGCCGTCGGGCACGAACCACCCCGGCACCACGTCCATCGGACATATCACCGCGCCGGTCCAGCACCACCGACAGCACAAGGAGGGCGACAACAACGGCGGCGCAGACCGCGACCAACCGCGGCGACCTGGAGCGGCCGGGTCCGGTGCGGCCTTCCGGGCCGGCGCCCAGCCACTCCGGTTCGCCGGCGTCGTCGCCTGGTGACGTCACCCTCGCATTGTGCAGCGCCGGGCCGGGTCCTGCAGGCACGGCGGTCCGCCGCCGGACGCGGAGATCACCCGATAGCCTCGACCCAGCGCGGTGGCGGGACGCGACCGCAGGTGCAGGACCCGGAGATCAGTTGTGGGCAAGGAGATGCTGTGGCACTGGCCGTGACCCGAACGAACCTCGGTGCGTGGGTGCTCAAGTGCAACCCCAGCACCTGGGATCTGGCGGCCTATTGGGGGTCGGGGCAACGGCTGATCGATTCCTGGGGCGTGTTCGGCAACTACCGCAGCGAGCTGGTCCAGGTCGGTGACAAGGCGCTGTTCTGGGTCTCCGGGAACGGCAGCACCGGCTTCGCCCGGGGGTTCTGGGGTGCGGGTCATGTCACCGCGCCGGTCCGGCAGCTGCCCGACGTCGACGAGCCGGGGTTCTGGACCTCTCACGGCGCTCGGCTCAAGCTGCGGTTCGCGCTCGGCCTCGACGTGACGCTGTTCGAGGAGCCGGTCACGGTCGCGGAGCTGCGCTCCCACGGGCTCGGCGAGCTCGAGGTGATCCGGCAGCCGCAGATGGCGAACCCGTCCTTCGTTTCGGTCGACCAGCTGGGCGTGATCGACACCCTGCTGCCCGACTGGCCGGAGCAGCCGGGACGCTCCTGAGCTCCCGGCTGCCCCGCGGGGTCAGCGCCCGGTGCCGGTCACCGCGTACGGCTCGATGGCGGCGATCTCGTCGTCGGAGAGCGGGTCGAAGCTCAGCGCAGCCACGTTCTGCTCCAACTGCTGCACGCTGGATGCCCCGATGATGGCCGAGGTGACGCCCTCGTGCCGCAGCACCCAGGTCAGCGCCAGCTGGGCCAGCGTCTGGCCGCGCTGCTCGGCGATCGACTGCAACGCCTTGGCCCGCTCGAGATAGGTGGCGCTGATGGCCGCCTCGGACAGGAAACGGCTGGTGGCGGCACGGGAGTCGCCGGGCACGGTCCCGCCCAGGTAGCGGTCGGTCAGCAGCCCTTGCGCCAGCGGTGAGAAGACGATGCAGCCCGCGCCGACTTCCTCGATGGCCGGCAGCAGACCGTCCTCGAGGCCGCGGTTGAACATCGAGTACACCGGCTGGTGGATCAGCAGCGGCACCTTGTGCTCGGCGAGCGCGGCCGCCGCCGCCCGGGTCTGGTCGGGGTCATAGCTGGAGATGCCGACGTACAGCGCCTTGCCCGAGTGCACGGCCGTCGCCAGGGCACCCATCGTCTCCTCGATCGGGGTGCTGGGATCGGGGCGGTGGGAGTAGAAGATGTCGACGTAGTCCAGGCCGGTCCGCTTCAAGGACTGGTCGAGCGAGGCGAGCAGGTATTTGCGCGAGCCCCACTCGCCGTACGGGCCGGGCCACATGTCGTAGCCGGCTTTGGTGGAGATGATCATCTCGTCGCGGTACGGGTGCAGGTCGTCGGCGAAGATCCGACCGAAGTTGGTCTCGGCGCTGCCGTACGGCGGACCGTAGTTGTTGGCCAGGTCGAAGTGGGTCACCCCGAGGTCGAAGGCCCGGCGGAGGATGGCCCGCTGGGTGTCGATGGGGCGCTCGTGGCCGAAGTTGTGCCACAGGCCCAAGGAGAGCTCGGGGAGCAGCAGGCCGCTCCGGCCGGAGCGGCGGAAGGTCATGTCGGAGTAGCGCTGAGGATCAGCGGCGTAGGTCATGGCTGTGCATCCTACGAGAGGCCGAACCACCGGCCGGCGGTGTCTTGGCACCTCGCACGTCCAGCGGTGCGCTGCGCTACGCCGCCTACGATCGGCGGGTGACCATCTATCTCCCTGCGCTGCGCCATCCGGTCCGCCGGATCGGGCGGCGTACGTTCGACTTCTCCCGCCAGGTGATCGTGATGGCCATCGTCAACCGGACCCCCGACTCCTTCTTCGACCAGGGCTCGACCTTCGCCCTCGACCGGGCAGTCACGGCCGCCCTGGCCGCGGCCGAGGCGGGAGCCGGGTGGGTGGACGTCGGCGGCGTTCCGTTCTCGCCCGACACCCCCGAGGTCAGTGCCGCCGAGGAGCTGGACCGCGTCCTGCCGGTGGTGGCGGCCGTCGCCGAGGCCAGTGATGTGGTGATCTCCGTCGATACGTTCCGGCCGGAGGTGGCGGCCCGTGCGATCGAGGCCGGCGCCGCTGTGGTCAACGACACCACCGGGCTGCAGGATCCGGCCATGGCCGAGGTGGTGGCGTCCTCGGACGCGACCGTGGTGATCACCCACAGCGTGGCGCCGGCGCGCCAGCACCTCCGGCGGCCGACGTACACCGACATCGCGGTGGAGGTCCGCGACTTTCTGCTGGCCCGGGTCGAGCTGGCGGTGAACGCCGGCATCGGTGAGGAACGGATCGTCATCGACCCGGGCCACGACCTGAACAAGAACACCCTGCACACGCTCGAGCTGACCCGACGACTCGACGAGATCGCAGCGATCGGGCTGCCGCTGCTTGCCGCGGTGTCCAACAAGGACTTCATCGGCGAGTCCACCGGTCTGGCCAAGGACGATCGGATGGCCGCATCGATCGCCGCCGCGACGGCCTGCGTGCTGCAGGGCGCCCGGATCCTGCGGATGCATGACGTCGCCGCGGCCGTGCAGGCCGCGGCCATGGCCGAGGCGATGCTGGGCATCCGGGAACCGGCGTACCTGCAGCACAACATGTCCTGAGCCCGCCGGCTCCCGTGGCCGGTCGGTGAAACGCCGCGCCGGCCTCGGTCGGTGTCGGCGCCGCGAACTACGCTGACCGCCATGGCGGTGTGGGAACTGGAACGGGTGGTCGCTCTCGCCCCCGACGCGGCCGCCGCCACGGCAGCGCGTCGCCTGGCCACCCCCCGGCGGTGGAGCGGCCACGGTGCGACTGCGACCGCGGTCTGGGGCCGGTGCCAGGGGAGTGGGACCAGCCCGTACCGGGTGGTGGTCGACCTCCGTGGCGAGAGCCCCGTGGCCCACTGCAGCTGCCCGAGCCGCAAAGTGCCGTGCAAGCACGCGCTCGGGCTGCTGCTGTTGTGGTCGGCCGGTCGGCTGCCGGCGGCCGAGCCGGAGTCGTGGGCTGCCACCTGGCTCAGTGGACACGCAGACCAGGCCGGGCCGGCGGCTGCGGCACCGCCCGATAGCGAGGCTGCGGCCAAGCGCGCAGCGGCTCGCCGACAGCGAGTGAGCGACGGACTGGACGACCTCGACCGCTGGCTGGCGGACCAGGTCCGGCACGGACTGGCCGGGCTGGAACGGGCCGGGTACGCCCACTTCGACGCGATCGCCGCCCGGATGGTCGACGCGCAGGCCCCCGGCGTCGCGAGCCTGCTGCGCGCGATCCCGGCCACCATGGCGGCGCCGGACTGGCCGTCGACGGTGCTGGAGCAGCTGGCCGCGCTGCGGCTGCTGGTCCAGGCCCATCGACGCCTCGATGAGCTGCCGGCGGCGCTGGCGGCGACGGTACGCTCCCGGGTCGGCTATCCGGTCAGTAAGGAGACGGTGCTGGCCGAGCCCGGGGTGGCTGACCAGTGGGCGGTCCTCGGCGGGGTGGACACCGTCGAGTCCCGGCTGCAGACCCGTCGCGTCTGGCTCCGTGGCCGACACACCGGCCGGTACGCGCTGTGGCTCACCTTCGCCCCGCCCGGACAGGCACTTGACGCCTCGATGCGGCCGGGCACCACCGTGGACGCAGACCTGCACTTCTATCCGGGCTCGGGTCAGCTGCGCGCGCTGCCCGGCCAGGTCAACGCCACCGAGCCCGACGTCCTCGCCCCGCGGGGCGGCACCTTCGCCGAGGTTCGTGCCGTCTTCGCCACCCTGCTGGCCGAAGACCCCTGGGCGGAACGACTGCCGGCAGTGGTCGCGCTGCAGCCGGTGCCGGCGGCGCAGCCGAACCAGCCGTGGTTGGCCTACGACGATGCGGGGGAGCACGCCGCCCTGGTCGGACTGACCGCTGACCCGTGGCCGCTGCTCGCCCACGCCACCGAAGCCTGCGTGTCGGTGTTCGGGGAGTGGGGGTCTCGCGGCTTCCGCCCGCTGAGCGTGCTGCCCGACCACGCCCGCCGGTTCAGCCAGGAGGTGGTGTAGATGAGCGGCTGGAGCGAGCTGGTGGCCGTCGCGCTGCTGGGCACCGACCGTCGGCCGCTGCCCCGCGACCTGTCCGAGCCGTGGCGCGTCGTCGAGGCGCGGCTGGACGACGCCGACCCGCCGGCCCGGTTGCTCGACCTCGCCGCCATCCATCACGCGACCCAGCACCGAGCCGTCCACCCCGAGCCGTCCCACCCCGGGCCGTCCCAGCCCGGGGCTGCGCTGCCGCGCGAGCTGGAGCAGGACCCGCCGGCCCCACAGCCGGCGCAGAATCTCCTCGCCGAGCTGCTGACGGGCGACCTCGAGCTGGTCGATCTGTGGCTGCGGCGCTGTGTGGCGGCCGGCCTTACCGCCGCGCCGGCGACGTGGACGACACTGGCCACCCGTTGCGCCCGCAGCCGGACCGGGAGCGGCGAGGCGCCCGAGCCGGCGCTGGTCCGCGCGGCGCTGGGGGCGCGCGGGCGCTGGTTCGTGGCGCAGAACCCGCAGTGGCGACGACTGGCCCGACCGGTCACCGGGGCCGCGGACCAGGCATCGCGCTGGCGCGAGACGGTCGGGGGTCTCGACCTCCCGGCGGCGGAGCGCACGGCGCTCGCGGCAGCCACCGGCGACGAGCGACAGCGACGGCTGGCCGAGCTGCTGACCGCCCGGCTGCTGCCCCCGGCCGCCTGGTGGGAGCTGGCCCTGGCCTGTGAGCCGCCGTGGTCGGTGGAGGTTCAGGTGGCGGCCTTGGGCGTGCTCGGGTCGGGCCAGCTCGGACGGGGGACCACCCGGTCCGCCCGCCGGCTGGGGTGCCGGCTCCCGCTCGCGTCGCGCCTCCGGGTGGCGGCTGCCGCCGACTACTTCTTGTCCGGCCAGGCGCGCCCGCCCGCCGGCCCGCTCAGTGGTGTTCGGGAGGCGTTCGACGCCCTGGACCGTACGCTGGCCGCGCGCGAGGAGATCGAGCGGGCCTTCGCCTCGCCGCCAGACGATCCAGTGGAGCCCGAGGAGCACCGATGACCGACGCACCAGCACCAATCGCCAGTCCGAGCGTGGGGTCGAGTGAGCTGCTCCGGCCGCATGCCGAGCAGCTGTTCGCCGCCGAGCTGACCGCGCTGGCCGCGGCTGACGACCGGCCGCGCCCGCCGCACTGGCGGCTGTCGCCGTGGGCGGTGGTGGACTATCTGGTCGGAACCACGCTGCCCGACGGCACCGTGATCACCCCGAAGTACGTCGGGTCGCGGCGGCTGATGGAGGTGGCGGTGGCCACCATGGCGACCGACCGGGCCCTGCTCCTGCTCGGGGTGCCGGGGACCGCCAAGTCGTGGGTCTCCGAACACCTCACGGCGGCCATCTCCGGCGACTCGACGTTGATGGTCCAGGGCACCTCGGGCACCGCCGAGGAGGCCATCCGCTATGGCTGGAACTATGCCCGGCTGCTGGCCGAAGGACCGAGCGAGCGCGCCATGGTGGCGTCGCCGGTGATGCGCGCCATGCGGGCCGGCTCGATCGCGCGGATCGAGGAGCTGACCCGCATCCCGGCCGACGTGCAGGATGCGCTGATCACCGTGCTCTCGGAGAAGACACTGCCGGTGCCCGAGCTCGGGATCGAGGTGGCCGCGGTGAAGGGCTTCAACGTGGTGGCGACCGCCAACGACCGCGACCGTGGGGTCAACGAACTGTCCTCGGCTCTGCGTCGCCGGTTCAACACCGTGGTGCTGCCGCTGCCGGCTTCGGAGGAGGACGAGGTCGCCATCGTGTCCAGTCGGGTGCAGGAGCTGGCTCGGTCACTCGAGCTGCCGGCCGTGCCGACCGCGGTCGACCAGATCCGCCGCGTGGTGACGGTGTTCCGCGAGCTGCGTTCCGGGTTGACGGCCGACGGGCGTACCAAGATCAAGTCGCCGTCTGCCACGCTGTCCACCGCCGAGGCGATCTCGGTGATCACCAGCGGAATGGCTCTGTCCGCACACTTCGGCGACGCGACGCTGCGCGCCAGTGACATCGCGTCCGGCATCGTCGGTGCGGTGATCAAGGACCCGGTGGCCGACCAGGTCGCCTGGGATGAATATCTGGAGATCGTGGTCCGCGAGCGTCAGGACTGGTCGGAGTTCTATGCCGCCTGCCGAGACGTGTCCGGATGAGCGTGACGCTGGAGTCGAGCGCCCCACAGCTCGAGGTGTTCGGCATCCGACACCATGGGCCCGGTTCGGCCCGCTCGCTGCTGGCCGCGCTGGCGGCGTACGAGCCGGATGTGGTGTTGATCGAGGGACCGGCCGACGCAGACCCACAGCTGGGGTGGGTGTCGGAGGCGGGGATGGAGCCGCCGGTGGCGCTGCTCGCCTATGCCCCGGACCGCCCCAGCACCGCCGCGTTCTGGCCGTTCGCGGTGTTCTCGCCGGAGTGGCAGGCGATCCGCTGGGCGCAGCAGCACCAGATCGAGGTGGGCTTCTGCGACCTGCCGGCGGCGATGACCCTGGCCGGACCCGGTCGGGTCGACAGCTTCCCGGCCAAGCCGGACCCGGCAACGGAGGAGGAAGCTGATGATCATCCGGCAGCGGGCGGTGACGACCATCTGCTGACCGAGACACCCGATGATCATGGCCGGACCCGGCAGGACCCGTTGTCCGCGCTCGCGGCGGCCGCCGGCTATGACGACGCGGAGCGCTGGTGGGACGACGTGGTGGAGTCACGGACCGACGGCAGCTCACCGTTCCCCGCGCTGGTGGAGGCGATGGCGGAGCTGCGGCGCGAGCTGCCGGAGACCGATCGGCGCCATGCGGCGCAGGAGGCGCGCCGCGAGGCGTACATGCGTTCGGTGATCCGCGGTCGGCTGAAGGCCGGCCGGCGCCGCGTCGCTGTGGTCTGTGGCGCCTGGCACGCTCCGGTCCTCACCTGGCCGTTGCCACCGGCGGCCGCTGACGCTCGGACCCTGCGGGGGACACCGAAACGCAAGGTGACGCTCACCTGGGTGCCGTGGACCCACCAGCGGCTCGCCTCGGCCAGCGGCTACGGCGCCGGCATCACCTCACCCGGTTGGTACCACCATCTGTGGACCGCCCCGGACCAGCCGGTGGTGCGCTGGCTGACCAAGGTGGCGACCGCTCTGCGCCGGCAGGACCTGATGGTGTCCAGCGCCCACGTCATCGAGGCGGTCCGGTTGGCCGAGACGCTGGCCGCGCTGCGCAGCCGGCCACTGGCCGGCCTCAGCGAGGTGACCGAGGCCACCCGGTCCGTGCTCTGCGACGGCGACGACCGCGCCCTCGGTTTCGTCACCGACGAGCTGGTGGTGGGCCAGGCCCTCGGGTCGGTGGCCGACGGGGTTCCTACCGTGCCACTGGACGCCGATCTGGCTGCCCGGTGCAAGACGCTGCGGGTGCGTCGCGAGGCTTCGGTGCGGGTGCACGACCTCGACCTGAGAACGCCGCACGACCAGGCGAAGTCGCAGCTCTTCCACCGGCTCCGGCTGCTGGAGCTGGACTGGGTGATGCCGGCGGAATCGGGCGTCCAGGGACGGGGCACCTTTCGGGAGACCTGGCAGTCACAGTGGCGCCCGGAGCACGCCCTCGCCCTGGTCGAGGCCTCGGTCTGGGGCACCACCGTGGAGGCGGCCGCGACGGCCATGATCGACCGGACCGCGGAGCGTGGTTCGCTGGCCGATCTCACCCGGGCGGTCGGCAGCTGTCTGCTGGCCGGGCTGCCCGAGGCACTGGACCGGCTGCTCACGGCGCTGACCGCCAAGGCGGCACTGGACGCCGACGTGGTGCACCTGATGGAGGCGCTGCCGCCGCTGGCCACAGCGCTGCGCTACGGCGACGTCCGGCGTACTGACACCTCGGCGCTGCGCCAGGTCAGCGAGGTGCTGACGGTCCGGATCTGCGCCGGTCTGGGTCAGGCGGTCAGCGGGCTCGACGAGGATGCGGCCGCGGCACTGCGGCGCCACCTCGACGCGGTGCACAGCGCAGTCGGTCTGCTGGCCGCCACCGGCGAGGACGCGCCCCGGGACCGCTGGCTGGCCACGCTGGCCTCGGTGGTGGAGCGGGGAAACGTTCCCGGCCTGCTCGCCGGACGGATGCTGCGGATCCTCTCCGACGCCGAACGGCTGCCGGATGTCGCCGTCCGGGTGGAGCGCGCGCTCTCCCACGGTGTGGCCCCGGCGGCCAAGGCGGCGTGGGTGGACGGGTTCTTCGCCGACGGCGCCCTGCTGCTGGTGCACGACACCGCGCTGCTGCGGCTGCTGGACGACTGGGTCAGTGGTCTGAACGAGGCTGAGTTCACCGACGTGCTGCCGTTGGTCCGGCGTACGTTCGGCACTTTCGCCGACCCCGAGCGACGAGCCATCGCCGGCCGGGTGGCAGCAGTACGCTCCGGCGGCCGAGGACGCGACGGACGTCACCACCCCGGCGGCATCGACCCTGGCGGCATCGCCCTGGGCGGCACCGACGCGGGCGGCACCGACCCGGGCGGAGGCGACCTGGACGGGCCCGACTCCGCACTGACCGGTCCCGCGCTGGCGACGGTGCTGCAGATCCTGACGGGTCGCCGATGAGCACCGCCAGTTCGGACGCATCGTCGACGGGCACCGACCGTTCTGGCGGGTCGCCGGCCGACGCCGCAGCGCGCCAGGGCGCCGACGACCTGGAACCCGCCGCGGCCGGCCAGGCGCGGCTGCGCCGCTGGCGGCTGCTGCTGGGGGAGCCTGCTGCCGAGGAGCTCGGCGCCGCGCTGACGGCACAGGAGCAGGCGATGGACGCCGCCCTGGCCGCGCTGTACGACCCCGACGCCGAGGACGGTTCGTCATCGCGGCGGGCCGGCGGGCTCGGGTCGTCCGCGCCGCACCTCGCCCGCTGGCTGGGCGACATCCGGAGCTACTTCCCCACCGGGGTGGTGCAGGTGATGCAGCGGGACGCGGTGGAACGGCTGGATCTGACCTCGCTGCTGCTCGAGCCGGAGCTGCTGGAGTCGGTGCAGCCGGACGTCAACCTGGTGGCCACGCTGGTCAGCCTCAGCTCGGTGATGCCAGAGACCACCAAGGCCACCGCCCGGATGGTGGTGGGCAAGGTGGTGGCCGAGATCGAACGCCGGATCGCCACCCGGACTCGGGCCGCGGTGACCGGCGCCGTGAACCGGGCCACCCGTACCCGGCGACCCCGGATGCGCGACATCGACTGGAACGCCACCATCGCCAAGAACCTGGCGACCTATCAGCCGGAGCTGAAGACGGTGATCCCCGAGCGGCTGGTGGGTTATGGCCGTAGCAGCCAGGTGATGGGCAAGGAAGTGGTGGTGGCCATCGACCAGTCCGGCTCGATGGCCGAGTCCCTGGTGCACGCCGCCGTGTTCGGGGCGACGCTGGCCTCGATCCGCGCCATCCGCACCTCACTGGTCGCCTTCGATACCCAGGTGGTCGACCTTAGCGATCGGCTGCACGACCCGGTCGAGCTGTTGTTCGGCTGCCAGCTGGGCGGCGGCACCGACATCAACCGGGCGGTGGCCTACTGCCAGCAGCTCATCACCCGGCCGGAGTCCACCTTGCTGGTGCTGATCTCGGACCTGTTCGAGGGCGGCATCGCCGACGAGCTGCTGCGCCGGGTGGCCCAGCTGCTGGCCGACGGGGTCACCGTGGTGGTGCTGCTTGCGCTGTCGGACTCCGGCGCTCCCGCGTACGACCACGACCACGCGGCGGCGCTGGCCGCCCTGGGGATTCCCGCGTTCGCCTGTACGCCCGACGCCTTCCCCGACCTGCTGGCCGTCGCGCTGGCCGGCGAGGACGTGGCGGCGTGGGCCTCTCGGACCGCCGCCGAAGCCTCGTCCGCGGGGACCGCCGCTGGGCCCGCTCCGCGCTGGCGCGGGACCGCCGGAAGCGCGCCGGATGGACCATCGGTGAGCACGGGTCAGCCGTGAGAGTATCGACGCTGTGACCCCCCTTCCTTCCGTGTCCTACTCGATCACCGTTCGGCTGGAGGTGCCCGCCGGTGGCGCCGCGGTCAGCCAGCTGACCACGGCTGTCGAGGGTGCGGGTGGCGCCGTCACCGCGCTGGACGTGACCGCCTCGGGTCACGAGCGGCTCCGGATCGATGTCACCTGCGCGGCCCGGGACACGACCCACGCGGACGAGCTGGTGGAGGCCATGCGCGGCGTGCCCGGCGTCGACATCGGCAAGGTCAGCGACCGTACCTTCTTGATGCACCTCGGCGGCAAGATCGAGATGAACTCCAAGCACCCGATCCGCAACCGTGACGACCTGTCGATGATCTACACCCCCGGCGTGGCGCGGGTCTGCCTGGCCATCGCCAAGAACAAGGAGGACGCCCGGCGGCTGACCGTGAAGCGCAACAGCATCGCGGTGATCACCGACGGGTCAGCCGTGCTCGGGCTCGGCAACATCGGACCCGAGGCGGCGCTGCCGGTGATGGAGGGCAAGGCCGCGCTGTTCAAGCGGTTCGCCGACATCGACGCCTGGCCACTGTGCCTCGACACCCAGGACGTCGACGAGATCATCACCGTCGTCAAGGCGGTCGCGCCCGGGTTCGCCGGCATCAACCTGGAAGACATCTCGGCGCCGCGCTGTTTCGAGATCGAAGCCCGGCTGCGTGAGGCGCTGGACATCCCCGTCTTCCACGACGACCAGCACGGTACGGCGATCGTGGTGCTGGCCGCGCTGTACAACGCGCTGCGGGTGGTCAACAAGAAGATCGAGAACGTGCGCATCGTGATGTCCGGTGCGGGCGCGGCCGGCACGGCGATCATCAAGCTGCTGTTGACCGCCGGGGTGCAGCATCTGGTGGTCGCCGATATCGCCGGCGTGGTGCACGCCTCCCGTCCCGGGATCGCCGGCGAGCTGGCCTGGCTCGCCGAGCACACGAACCGGCTCGGCGTCACCGGCACGCTGAAGGAGGCCGTTGTCGGTGCTGATGTGTTCATCGGTGTCTCGGCTCCGGGAGTGATCGAGGCCGAGGACGTGGCGAAGATGGCCGATGACGCGATCGTCTTCGCACTCGCCAACCCCGAGCCCGAGATCGACCCGGCCGAAGCCACCCGGTATGCGGCCGTGGTGGCGACCGGCCGGTCGGACTTCCCCAACCAGATCAACAACGTGCTGGCCTTCCCGGGAGTGTTCCGGGGACTGCTGGACGCCCACTCGAACCAGATCTCCTCCTCGATGCTGTTGGCGGCGGCGCAGGCGCTGGCCTCGGTCGTCACCGACGAGGAGCTCAACGCCTCCTACATCACCCCGAGCGTGTTCCACGCCGAGGTGCACCAGGTGGTGGCCGCTGCGGTTCGCCGAGCCGCGGGCGGACCGGCCGAGCTGCCGACCGACACCGAAGTCGCCCTGTAGGCAGATGTCGACGACCTCTTCGACGACGCCCATCGGCGTCCGGTCCCGGACCCGGCGCGCCCGGGTCCTCAGTGCCCTCGCCGTGCTGGCGATCGCGATCCAGCTCTGGGGTCTCTATCGGACGGCCGGACCGCCGCAGCCGGTCGCGTTCCCCGGGCTGGACAAGCTCGAGCACGCCGCCGCCTTCGCCGCGCCGGTGCTGCTGCTGCTCGCCGCTCGGCAGGCGGCCCGCGGCGCCGTCAGCCGCCGGTTCGTGACCATCGTGGTGGCGGTCTTCGTCGTCCAGGCCGTGGTCAGCGAGCTGGCGCAGGGCAGCTTCTATCGCTATCGCAGCCAGGACCCGTTCGACGTGGTCGCGGACCTGGTCGGCATCGTCCTCGGACTGCTGGGTTATCGCCGGCTGGTGCGGGGTCGGCGCGATCGGGAACGAACGAGCACCGAGCGGCAGCCGTGAGCGCAACCGAGCCCGGCCCCGGCGAGATCCTCATCTCCAGCGTGCTGCTGGCCGACGGGGTGTTCAACTCGACAGTGGTGCTCATCCTCGACGCCGACGAGGATGGGGCGCTGGGCGTGATCTTGAACGAGATCTCGCAGACCCCGCTGGAGTCGGTGCTGCCGGATTGGGTCAGCGCCGTGTCGCCGCCGCCGTTGCTGTTCCACGGCGGACCGGTGTCGCCCAACGGCGCCATCTGCCTGGCCAGCGTGGCCCGGTTGGGCGAGGAGCCGCCAGGTTGGCGACCGCTGTTCGCCAACGTCGGCCTGCTGCACCTGGACACGCCGATCGAGATCGTCACCGGGGCCTACCGCGACCTGCGGATCTTCGCCGGCTACGCAGGCTGGGACCCCGGCCAGCTGCAGAGCGAGCTGGCGGAAGGGATGTGGCACGTGGTGCCCGCCGAGTATGACGACGTCTTCGGCAGCCGGCCGTTGGATCTGTGGCGGACCGCGCTGCGCCGGCAGCGGTCCGAGCTGGCCCTGTTCTCCACCTGGGTGGAGGACCCGGACCTGAACTGAGCGCCGGTCTCGTTGTGGTGCGCTGCGCTCAGAGCCGGCCCGCCCGCTTGAGGGCCAGGTAGTGGTCGGCCAGCTCGGGCGCGAACCGCTCGGGCGGGGCCTGCACCACCGACAGCCCCAGGTCGGTCAGGGTCTGGGCCGTATGCGCTCGGCGCGCGCGGTCGACCTGCGCCGCTGCCGCGGCGTAGACCTCGCCCGCGTCACCGCGTAGCTCTGCCAGCTCGTCGATCCGCGGGTCCGACACCGCCGCCACCACGATCTTGTGCTTGCGCCGCAGCGGCCCCAGGACCGGCACCAGGCCCTCGGTGACCACGGCAGCATCCAGCCCGGTGACGATCACCACCAGCGATCGCTGGGAGACTCGTTGGAGGATCTCGGCCACCATCAGCCGGTGGTCGGTCTCGGCCAGCACCGGTTCGATGTCGGCCATCGCGTTGACGAAGCTGTTCAGCACGGTGGCGGCCGACGAGCGCAGCACACTGGCCCGGACGTCACGGTCGACCACCAGCAGGTCCACCCGGTCCCCGGCCCGGGAGGCGAGGGTGGCCAGCAGCAGGCAGGCGTCCATGCTGTGGTCGAGGCGCGTCTCGTCGCCCACCCGGCCGGCAGACGTACGCCCGGAGTCGAGCACGATCAGCACGTGCCGGTCCCGCTCCGGTCGCCAGGTCTTGACCACCACCGTGGTCGAGCGGGCGGTGGCGCGCCAGTCGATGGAGCGTACGTCGTCGCCTGGGACGTACTCCCGCAGGCTGTCGAACTCGCTGCCCTGGCCGCGCTGCAGGATGGCCGACCGCCCATCCAGCTCCCGCAGCCTCGCCACGCGGCTGGGCAGGTGCTTGCGGGAGTGGAACGGGGGCAGCGCCCGGACGGTCCAAGGCGCGCTGCGCTGCCGCTGTCGTCCGGCGACGCCCATCGGGCCGATCGCCCGCAGGACGACGGGGCCGGCGGCCCGGTCACCGCGCCGGGTCGGGTGCAGCACCGTGCTGAGCCGTCGCCGGGACCGGGCCGGCACCGTGATGGTGCTGACGCCGTTGCGGGCCCCGGCCGACGGCGTCCAGGCGTCTCGCACCCGGCAGGTGATCGACCGCCGCCCGTTGTTGACGAGCTCGACCTCGGTGACTGCCTCCTCACCGAGGCGGACCGAGGTGTCACCGCTGCGCCGCACCCGCACGGCCGCGGGGGAGGGACAGAGCAGCACGTCGACCACGACGACGGCGAGCAGCACCCCGGTGGTCAGCAGCACCCCGGTCCAGGTGCCGACGACGGCGGCGACCACCACGCCGACCAGGGCCAGCGCGGCGGCGCGCCAGGTCAGCACCACGGGCGGGTCCCCGCGCTGGCAGGCGTGCTCACCGGGGCACGGCCACGGTGGCCAGGATGGACTCGATCACCGAGTCCGCCGTGACGCCCTCCAGCTCGGCCTCGGGCCGCAGGCTGACCCGGTGCCGCAGGGTCGGGAAGGCCAGCGCCTTGACGTCATCGGGGGAGACGTAGTCGCGGCCCGACAGCCAGGCCCATGCCTTGGCGGTGTTGAGGACCGCGGTCGCACCCCGCGGCGACACCCCGATCTGCAGCGACGGGGACACTCGGGTGGCTCGGACGACATCGACGATGTAGGCCAGCACCTGGGGGTGGACGATCACCGCGCCCATCTCACGGCGCGCCTGCTGCAGGTCCGCCACGCCGGCGACCGGCGTCAGCCCGGCCGCGTCGAGGTCGCGCGGGTCGAACCCGCGGGCATGCCGGCTGAGCACCTCGATCTCGGCGTTGCGCTCCGGCAGGTCGATCCGCACCTTCATCAAGAACCGGTCCAGCTGCGCCTCGGGCAGTGGGTACGTCCCCTCGTACTCCACCGGGTTCTGGGTGGCGGCGACGATGAACGGGTCGGGTAGTGGTCGGGGGGTGCCGTCGACCGAGACCTGCCGCTCCTCCATCGCCTCCAGCAGCGCTGCCTGGGTCTTCGGCGGCGTCCGGTTGATCTCGTCGGCCAGCATCAGGTTGGTGAAGACCGGCCCCTCGCGGAAGGTGAACTGCGAGGTCCGGGCGTCGTAGATCTGGGAGCCGGTGATGTCGCCCGGCATCAGGTCCGGAGTGAACTGCACCCGCTTGGTGTCGATCTGCAGCGCCTTCGCGAAGCTGCGGACGAGCAGCGTCTTCGCGGTGCCGGGGACTCCTTCGAGCAGCACATGGCCACGGCAGAGCAGAGCGATGACCAGCGCCGTGACGGCGGCCTCCTGGCCGACGACGGCCTTGCCGACCTCCTGGCGCAGCGCGCTCAGCGACTGCCGGGCGGGGGACATCGAGGTGCGGGGAGTGGTGCTGGCGTACTGGGTCACGGTTGGCGAGCCTCCTGCTCGAGTTGGTCAAGCTGTCGGGCGAGTTCGACGAGGTCCTCGTCGGTGGTGGGAGCGGGCCCGGCCAGCAGCGCAGCGATGTGCGGGGCGGGTCGGCCGGTGCGGTCGGCGAGGGTCTGGGCCAGCAGGTCGACGTCGCTGCGGTGCCCGAACCGGGCAGCCAGGCGTTGGGTGGCCCCCTCGCGCAGGGCGCGGGCAGCGCGGTCACGGGCCCGTAGCCGGTGGTACAGCCGACCGTGGCCCTCGACAGTCTCGGCGGCGCGGACCACCACCGGCAACCGCTCGGACATGATCGGCCCGAGCCGTCGGCCGCGCCACAGTCCGAGCACGAGGACGGCCACGAACCCCTGTGCCACGCCCACCTGCCACCAGTCGGGCAGTATCGTCGGCCGCTCGGCCGCCGGGCCGTCGGTGCGATCGGACAAATCCGGTCGCGGCACGGTGAGCCAGACCAGCCGCTCGGTGCTGCCGAGCCGGGCCGTGACGAAGGAGGCGTTGCCCGCCTCCGCCAGCTCAGCGTTGCTCCAGCCGCCGGCCAGGACGTCGACGTCGCCGCCGGTCCCGGGCACCCGGAGATAGGCGTAGGCGTCGGCGGCGGCGAAACAGGTGGCGGCCGGAACCGCCGCGGTGACCCGATAACCGCGGGCGTCGGTCTGCAGTGAGCCGGCCCGGGTGGCGTCCGGCTCCGGGCAGCCGGCCGCCCGGGAGGCAGCGGAGGAGCCGCCGGCCCGCAGGGGCAGCCCGAACGCCGCCAGCGCGGAGCTGTTGGGCTGCAGCAGGACCAGCCGGGCGCGGGGCGCGGTGAGCAGCCGACCTGCCTCCGCAGCGGTCAGCCACTGGCTCTGCGCCACCACCAGCGTCGTGGTCGGATCAGTCTCGGCTGCGGCCTGCGCCACGTCGTTGACCCGGCGCAGGTCGACACCCTGGTCGCGAACCAGCTGGGCCACCGCCGCGGCCCCACGGTCGGTCGTCGAGCGTGGGTCGTCGGCGCCGCGGCTGCCGGCCCGGCCGAGGAATGTCAGCACCGTGACGAGAAGGAGGAGGACCACAGCCAGCACCGCGAGGGCCCAACGGGTGGACCGGGCTCGCAGCACCCGACGCCAGCCGGGTCCGGCGGTGCCGGTGCTGGGTCCGGAGGGCTGCTGGTCGGCGGGCCGGGTCATCGGGGAACCCCGCTTGCGGTGAGGTCGGGGCGGTCGGAAACCGCGGCATCATCGATCGCCAGATCCGCCGCCGTCGCCGCAGCGACGACCGCCGAGTCCAGGCCGACCAGCCGGGCGTACGTCTGTTCGTCGGCGGCCACGTCGCCATACATCACGGCGGAGAAGATGTCGGCTGCGGTGACCAGCTCGTCCTGTACCGCGGGCAACGCCGCACCTGCCAGCCGGGCCGCCTCGAAGGCGGTCCGGGCGGGGCGGACGCGCAAGATGGTGCGTTCCTCGAGGTCGCGGACCAACCCGCGGAACCGATCCCGGACGGCGAGCTGCCAGCTGCCGACCGCGGCATGGCCGTCGGCCATCGATCGGTAGTCGGCCGGGGTGGCCAGCGCGTCCGCCGCCACGGCGACGTCGCGGCGGCCGGTACGCCAGCGGGGAACGCCGACCTTCCAGGCCACCAGCGCAACCGCCCCGAGCAGCAGCAGCACGGCGATCAGGAACGCCCAGTTGATGCCCGAGTCGTCGCCCGGCTGACGACCGCCCAGGAGCGCGTCGATCAGCTCGAGCAGCCGGGTCACCGCCGCCTCCGCACGTCGAGCCAGATCAGTCAGCCAGGCCGGGGTGCCGCCGTACTTGGCCTTCGCCAGCTCCTCCTCGGCGAGCCGGCGGGCGGTGTCGGGGTCAAGGCCGATCGGCACCTCGAGCGGCATGGGCCAGGTCATGGCCGCACCTCCGGTGTCGGATATGCCGGCTGCCCAGACGGGGGCGGATATGCCGGCTGCCCAGACGGGGGCGGATATGCCGGCTGTCCCGGCGGGGGCGGATATGCCGGCTGTCCCGGCGGGGGCGGATATGCCGGCTGTCCCGGCGGGGGCGGATATGCCGGCTGTCCCGGCGGGGGCGGATATGCCGGCTGTCCCGGCGGGGGCGGGTACGGGTAGGACATCATCGGCGGATAGTCCGGCTGTGGGATCGGGACGCAGTCGAAGCGCAGCGCCAGGTCGAGTCCCTCGCGACGCATCCGCAGGTCGAGATAGAGCAGGGTGTGCACGGCTGAGACGTACGCCAGCAGCGCCGACATGGCCGCGAGCACAGCGAAGGCCAACACCCCGACGATCGTCCACGGACTGGTGAGCACGGTGACCAGGTCACCGCCGATCGACGTGGCGAACAGCAGCACGACCAGCAGCGCGCCGATGCCCAGCACCGAGACCACAGCGATGGCAACCAGACCTGCACCGCCGAGCACGGCGATCACCCGAGGGATCTGGCGCAGCCCGATCAACCGGAAGGAGCGGATGAACGATCCCAAAATGGTGGTCGGTACCGCCGGCTTGCCGATCCAGGCCGGAGCGCGGGCGCCCTCGGTGGCCAATGCTGGCACGGTGAGCGCGAGGTAGCCGTAGGTCAAGAGGGACAGCGCAACGGTCAGCAGCGACACCAGCACCGCGGCCACCACGGACAGGACCGGGTTACCGACCAAGGTCACGCCCAGCAGGGCGGTGGAGCCGATGCTGAGCGCAGACTGCAGCACGACCAGGGCGACGTACTGCAGTGCCGACAGACCGAGCACCGGCCAGAACAGCCGCAGCGACGAGCGCAGGTCGACCGGGGTGCTGCGTGGGGCGAAGCCCTCACCGAGGACGGTCTGGAGGCTGACCCTGGAGAGGATGGCGGTCATCCACACCAGGCACTGGGTCAGCAGGAAGAACCCGAGCAGCCCCATCAGCACCAGCACCAGGATCCGTCCCACCGGGCCGGACGTATTGCCGAGGACGACCGACAGGCCGAGGCCGATCAGGACGTAGCCCGCGGTACCGCCGGCGATCACCAGCGGCAGACCCACCATGCTCCGGGCGTTGATCCGCACCACCAGGAAGGCTCCGTCGAGGATCTCGCCGATGGTCAGCGGACGCATCGGGATCAGTGCGGTGCGGGCGGCGTCGAGGACGCCCGGTCGCCGCCCGGCGGGCGAGGCAACTCGCAGCCCGGGGAGCGGTCCGTACGGTGGCACGGGCGACAGTCTTGCACCCGCGACGACCACCGGGAGCACTTCGGCCAGCAGGCGCGGCGGGTCGGGCGCAGGCACGTTGACAGCGCGGCAAGGACGCCGCTGCGGCGAACCAGCCCTGCGGGGGATCGCGCGAGGTGTTGTCTAGCCAGACTTTCCTTGGTCGCGATATTAAGATGATCAGGCACCGTCGGAGCATGTCCGACCAGTCGAAGGGGAACACGTTGTCAGACGTAGCCAGGACCGCAGGGGGGCGCGGTCGCGTCCTCGTCGTCGACGACGACGCCGCCCTGGCCGAGATGTTGTCGATCGTGCTTCGCAACGAGGGCTTCGAACCGATCTGGTGCTCCCACGGCGACAAGGCGTACGCCGCCTTTCGTGACTCCAAGCCGGACCTGGTGCTGCTCGATCTGATGCTACCGGGGCGAGACGGTGTCGACGTGTGCCGCGACATCCGCGCCGAGTCCGGGGTGCCGATCGTCATGCTGACTGCCAAATCCGACACCATCGACGTGGTGGCCGGGCTCGAGGCTGGTGCCGACGACTATGTCGCCAAGCCGTTCAAGGCCAAGGAACTGATCGCCCGGATCCGGACCCGGCTGCGTCGGCTGCCGGAGGAGTCCGATCTGGAGACACTGCAGATCGGCGACCTGGTGATCAGCGTCGACGGGCACTCGGTGAAGCGCGACGGGCAGCCGATCCAGCTCACCCCGCTCGAGTTCGACCTGCTCCTCGCGCTGGCCCGGCGTCCGTGGCAGGTGTTCAGCCGCGAGGTGCTGCTGGAGCAGGTCTGGGGTTATCGGCACGCGGCTGACACCCGGTTGGTCAATGTCCACGTCCAGCGGCTGCGCTCCAAGATCGAGCGCGATCCTGAGCACCCGGAGATCGTGGTCACGGTCCGCGGTATCGGCTACAAGGCCGGCGACCCCGACCGCCGCCGTTAGAGGTCGCCTCCTCTCGCTCAACCCCCGCCATCCCCGAGCCGCTGTCGCCAAGGTCGTTCGCGACCACCTGCCGCCCCTCCGACCACCGTTGCCCCGATCACCCTGACGAGATGAAGCCCGATGTCCATCCCCAGCCCCAGCCGCTCACCGTGGTGGAAGTTCCCGGTGAACCTGTGGTGGCGCTCGCTGCCGTTGCGCGTCATCGCGTCGGTGCTGCTGGCGTCGGTGCTGGTGCTCGTGCTGGGTGGCTTTCTGCTGATGCAGCAGGCGGTGAACGGTGTTCTCGACGGCAAGCAACGCTCCGTGGTCACTCAGGCGCGAGCGGTGGTGGACAACGCGCAGCAACAGCTGAACAGCGCGGACCAGTCGATCAGTCTGAATCCCGACGAGCTGTTGACCGACCTCGCCACCAACGTGGTGAAGCGCCCGGGCGGCGGCGACGAGTATGAGGTGGTGCTGGTTGCGCGTGGCCAGACCATCCGCTCCGGGCGGATCGACACCGCCAGCATCCCGCAGTCGCTGAGGGATCAGGTGTCGGCGGGCAGCGACATGTACGTCACTCCGACGCTGATCATCTACGACGACGGCCAACCGCCGGTGCAAGGGCTGGCGGTCGGCTCATCACTCGAGCTACCCGGCACCGGCCGCTATCAGATCTATCTCGCCTTCCCGTTGCAGCAGGAGGTGGAGACCCTCGACGTGCTGCAGACCTCGGTGATCAGCACCGGTGCGTTGCTGGTGGTGATGTTGACCCTGATCGCGGCCCTGGTCAGTCGGCAGGTGGTGACGCCGGTCCGGGCAGCCCGCCGCGCGGCGGAAAGTCTTGCCTCCGGCAACCTCGATGACCGGATGATCGTCCGCGGTCAGGACGACCTGGCCCGGCTGGCGACCTCGATGAACTACATGGCGTCCGAGCTGCAGAAGCAGATCAACCAGCTCGAGGAGCTGTCGCGGGTGCAGCAGCGGTTCGTGTCCGACGTGTCACACGAGCTGCGGACCCCGCTGACCACCGTCCGGATGGCCGCCGAGGTGCTGCACGAGGGCCGCGACCAGTTCGACCCGATCGCTGCCCGGTCGGCCGAGCTGCTGCAGACCGAGCTGGACCGGTTCGAGTCGTTGTTGACCGACCTGCTGGAGATCTCCCGGTTCGACGCCGGCGCGGCCGTGCTGACGATCGAGGAGGTCGACCTGCGCGATGTGGTGAACCGGGTGGTGTCCTCGCACGCCCGGTTCGCCGACTCGGCCGGAGCGCCGGTGACGGTGCATGCGCCGGGACCCATCAAGGCCGAGGTCGACGCGCGCCGGATCGAGCGGATCGTCCGCAACCTGCTGGTCAACGCGATCGAGCACAGCGAGGGCCGGCCGATCGACATCTTGATGGACGCCGATGAGTCCGCCGTGGCCATCGCTGTCCGCGACCACGGTCTCGGCTTCGAGGCCGGACAGGCCCGGCAGGTGTTCCACCGGTTCTGGCGGGCCGATCCGGCCCGGGCGCGCACGATGGGAGGCACCGGGCTCGGTCTGTCCATCTCGATGGAGGACGCCCGGCTGCACGGCGGCTGGCTGACGGCGTGGGGACGGCCCGGCCTCGGCGCGCAGTTCCGGCTGACGCTGCCCCGTCGCGCCGGCGACATCCTTGAGCAGTCCCCGCTGCCACTGGTGCCGCGCGACCTCGTCCTGCCGGCCGCACCGGTGAACGACGCCATCGAACCGGCACCACCGCTGGTCGGCAGCTCGAGCGAGAGTGGAGGAGCTTGATGACCACGCCACGCGCGCAGGGACCCCGGCGGCTGCCGGCCGGCCGCCGGCGAGGGCGGTCCTCGGCTCTTTCCGCCCGCACCTCGGCGTGGGTCGCGCTGCTCGTCGTCACCGCGATGATGGCGCTGAGCGGCTGCGTCTCCGTCCCGGTCAGCGGTCCGGTGGTCAAGGCCGGCGGCGAGGCGCCGGGCTGCCTCAAGTGCGTCGACGTCGATGTGGCTCCGCCCAGCCCGGGCGACGAGCCCAAGCAGATCGTCGACGGCTTCCTGCTGGCCATGTCGAACTTCCAGCCGAACTATGCGGTGGCCAAGCAGTTCCTGACCACCAGCGCGGCCGAGACGTGGAGCCCGGAGGAGAGCACCTCGATCTACTCCGGCACGACCACCTCGACCGGACCCGACTCGGTGTCGCTGAACGCCGACCTGGTCGGGACGCTGGACCGCAGCCGTACGTTCACGGCGCGGGCACAGAAGCTCGACGTCGACTTCCGGCTGGTCCAGGAGGCCGGCCAGTGGCGCATCAGCGCGCCACCGAACGGCCTGCTCGTCGCGCAGTACTCGTTCGCCAACTTCTACCGGCCCTACAACGTCTACTTCGTCGGCAACGGCCGTACGTTGGTGCCCGACCCGGTGTATCTGCCGCCGCGGGTCAACGAGGCATCGGTGCTGATGCAGTCGCTGCTGGCCGGGGCCTCCGTCTGGCTGAAGCCGGCGGTCACCTCGGCCATTCCGCCCAAGACCTCCCTCAAGGTGGCGGTCACGGTGCGCGACGGCGTGGCCGAGGTGGCGTTGAGCGACACGATCGTGCCGCTCAACGGAGAGCAGCGGTCGCTGATGGCCGCCCAGGTGCTGTACACGCTGCTGCAGGCCGACGGGGTCCAGCGGGTGCTCTTCACCGTCGACCAGCAGCCGTTCCGGATCCCGGGAGCCGACCCGTCGGACTTCACCGTCTCGTTGGACGACCTGTCCGACACGGTCGCGCCGGTGCCGTACAACGCGACGGAGGCCTATTACGGAGTGGCCGCGGACGGCGTCAAGATCTTCGACACCCGGTCCGACGTCGTGGGGGTGGAGCCTGCTCCCGGACCGTTGGGCACTGACACCTACGACATCAGCTCGCTGGCCGTGTCGATCTCGAACACCACGCTGGCCGCGGTCACCGACGGTGGCACGACGTTGCGGGAGCAGAACGGCGACGCCGTGACGACCGTGCTGAGTGGGGTGACGGGACTGCTGCGGCCGCAGTTCAGCCGCTACGACGAGCTGTGGGCGATCGGTCGCCAGAAGGGCCAACAGCGGCTGTGGCTGCACGACGCCGCGAAGGCGAAAGCGGTGAACACCCCGATCCTCGGCGGAGGTGAGGTGACAGCGTTCAAGATCTCACCGGACGGGGTCCGGATCGCGCTGATCCGCACGGTCGGCTCCCAGACCCAGCTCGGCGTCGCGCGGATCACCCGCGGCGACACGGTCAGCGTCGACGGCTGGCGCCAGATCGACACGCAGATCAGCAGCACCGAGACGCTGACCCGGCTGGTCGACCTCGCCTGGTCGGATCCGACCACGTTGATCGTGCTGGGTGCCACCACCAAGGACGGCCAGGTGACGCCCTACCGGGTGAGCCAGGACGCGTACCGGATCTCATCGATGGGACAGGCAGAGAAGTGGGACGCCGAGGAGGTCGCGGTCAGCATCCGCAACTCCAACAACATCGTCGTCGTCGGCCGCAGCGGTCAGACCTGGCGCGACGACGGCAGCCAGCGCTGGCCGCAGTTCGTCGGCAAGCTCCGCTCGGTGGCCTTCCCCGGCTGACGGCCCTGCCGGGGGGCCCGGGGCCTGTGCACCCGGGCCCTGTCCACCCGGCCCCCGTCGGTGACTGTCGGTCCACAGATGTCCGGTCCCGGGGTGTGCCGGCAGCCGCGGCGCGCCACCCTAGGGTGTGCCTGCCGCCGACGCGCCAACAACCCGCTGGCTGGCGGCCGGTGGCGATCTGCTGCTCGGTTCGACCTGCCCGGGCTGCGACCTGGCCTGGTGGGGTCTGTGCCCGGACTGCAGCGCGGCGCTGGCCGCCTCACGGTGTCGGCTGACCCGACCCGACCCCTGTCCGCCCGGTTTCCCGCCGACGGCCACCGCGGGGGCGTACGACGACCTCCATCGCCGCCTGATCAGCGCCCACAAGGAGCGGCAGGCGCTGCAGCTCACCGCGGTGCTGGCCGAGCGACTTGCGGCGGCCATCAGCCATCTGCTCGACGCGGCCGTCGGGAGCACGGGCGAGACCGACCTGTTCGTCGCTGCGGGGGTGCTGCCGCCACTGGTGCTGGTGCCGGTGCCGTCGGCGGCCGCGGCGGTCCGCCGGCGGGGTTTCGACGCAAGCGGCGCTCTCGCCGCCCGGGCCGCGCACCGGCTCCGGCAGCGGTTCCGGGCCCGAGCGGTTCGGCTGCTGGTGCAGCGACGCGGGGTGCTGGACCAAGCCGGGCTGACGGCGGCGCAACGGCGCGACAACCTGACCGGACGGCTCACCGTGCGAACGAGTCCCCGTCGGATCGAGGCGCTGGGCGGGCGGCTGGTGGTGCTCGTGGACGACGTGGTGACCACCGGAAGCACCCTGACCGAGGCGACTCGAGCTCTCGCTATGGCCGACATTGGGGTCCTCGGTGCAGCTACGGTGGCGGCGACCGTAAGATCGTCTGCAAAGATCTGATGATTCAAGGGAGAGTTGCTCGATGTCGAATGAGTCGCCCGCGTCCGGCGGGTACGCGCCACTGGCCGGTCTGACCGCCGTGGTCACCGGAGGAGCCAGCGGGATCGGTCTGACCACCGCCGTGCTGCTGGCCGAGCAGGGAGCCCAGGTTGCCGTGTTCGACCTGGGCCGGGCCATCGCGGACCTGCCCGCGCCGCTGCACGGCTATCCCGTCGACGTGACCGACGACGACTCGGTGGTGCGCGCCGTCGCCGCGGTGGTGGACCAGCTCGGTGGGCTGGACATCGTGGTCAACAACGCCGGCATCGGAGCGATCGGCACGGTGGAGGACAACGACATCGCCGAGTGGCAGCGGGTGCTGGACGTGAACCTGCTCGGGCTGGTCCGGGTGACGCGCGCGGCGCTGCCGCACCTGCGCCGGTCCCGGTCCGCCGCGGTGGTCAACACCTGTTCGGTCGCCGCCACCGCGGGTCTGCCGGCCCGCGCTCTCTATTCCGCCTCCAAGGGCGCGGTCCAGGCGCTGACCCTGGCCATGGCCGCCGACCACGTGCGGGAGGGGATCCGCTTCAACTGCGTCAACCCGGGCACCGCTGACACCCCGTGGGTCGGCCGGCTGCTGGCCAAGGCCGACGACCCGGCGGCAGAGCGTACGGCGCTGGAGGCACGACAGCCGCACGGACGGCTGGTGGCGCCCGAAGAGGTCGCGGCGGCCATCGCCTACCTCGCGGGACCGTCGGCGGGCTCCACCAACGGGGTGGCGCTGCCCGTCGACGGAGGCATGCAGGGCCTGCGACTACGGCCGGTGAACTGATGACTCTCGACTATGCCGACCGTGGGCTGGTTCAGGGCTGCGCAGCCATCGCCGGGCTCTACGAGCCGGTGTCGAACGACACGGCCGCCGCCGCCTTGGAACGTGCCTGGGAACTGGGCGTCCGCGCCTTCGACACCGCCCCGCACTACGGTGTCGGGCTGTCCGAGGAGCGGCTGGGTCGCTTCCTGCAGGACAAGCCGCGGGAGGAATATCTGCTGTCCACCAAGGTCGGCCGGTTGCTCGTGGATGACCCGTCGGCACCGGCGGACGCCGACGGCTTCGTCGACACCCCGCATCGGCGCCGGGTGCGCGACTACTCCGCAGCCGGTGTCCGGCGCTCGGTGGAGGAGTCGCTGGCGCGGATGGGCCTGGACCGGGTCGATCTCGTCCTGGTGCACGACCCGGAGGACTACCTGGACGCTGCGCTCACCGAGGCGGCCGGCGAGCTGGCGGCGATGCGCGCCGAGGGCACGATCGGCGGCTTCGGTGTGGGCACCAACTACGCCGACGTCGCGACCCGGTTCGTCACCGAGACCGACGTCGACCACGTGCTGATCGCCGGACGCTACTCGTTGCTCGACCGGCGAGCGGAGCGCGAGCTGCTGCCCGCCTGCCTGGAGCGGGGCGTCTTCGCGCTGGCCGCCGGTGTGATGAACAGCGGGCTGCTGGCCGACCCGAAGCCCGGTGCCAAGTTCAACTACGCAACCGCCCCCGAGCCGCTGGTCACCGCCGCTCAGCGGATGCAGGAGGCCTGCGCCGAGCACGGGGTCACCCTTCGAGCCGCCGCGCTGCAGTTCCCGCTCCGGCACCCGGCGGTCAGTGCGGTGGTGATGGGCGGCCAGACAGCCGAGATCGTCACCGACTGCGTGGAGCAGCACGCCGTCGAGATCCCCGAGGAGCTCTGGGCAGCCCTGGACGCCCTGGTGCCCGACGTGTCGGCGTTCGAGTCCACGACCTAGTCGCACGGGTCCGACCAGGCACCTCTCGATCCGCCGTGGCGCGGGCGCAAGGTGCGCTCGGCGCTGCCCCGACGGCTGCCGCGGACGAACCTGTGCGAGTCCGAAGAAGGTGCCAAGGACTCCGTCGGAGGCTGGCTTTCGGGCAGCACCAGGGCTAGCGTCAGGTCATGGAGCTCCTGCCCGAGAGTCCGACCCGGCCCGTCCGGACGGACTCGCGCGGCAGGGGCTTCTTGTTCATTCCGGCCCCTTCCCCCGAGCCCGGTCCCAGGACCGCGGCGTCATCCTGACACGGGCCAGGAACCCACTAACACATCACGGAGGTTGACATGGATGTTGTCGTCAAGAGCCGGCACTGCAGCGTGTCGGATCAGTTCCGCAGCTATGTCGAGGAGAAGATCACTCGACTCGAGAAGCTGGACGACCGGGTGATCCGGGTCGAGGTGGAGGTCTCCGCCGAACGGAACAGGCGACAACACAACCAGGCCAGTCGGGTGGAGATCACCGTCCGCAGCAAAGGACCGGTGATCCGGGCCGAGGCCGCCGCCGAGGACAAGCCGGCCGCCTTCGACATCGCCTTGGACCGCCTGATGGCTCAGCTGCGCAAGGCCGCCGACCGCCGCCGGGTGCACCGCGGCTCTCGTACGCCGACGTCGTTGCATGACGCGACCGCGCAGCTGCCGCCGCCGGTGCCCGAGACGGAGCCGGAGACCGACGGGGCCGAGGTCCATACCGTGGCCGGCATCGAGGTCCAAGGAGACGGGCCGCTGATCGTCCGCGAGAAGACGCACACCGCCGTGCCGATGACCCTGGACCAGGCCCTGGACGCGATGGAGCTGGTCGGGCATGACTTCTATCTGTTCATCGACGCCGAACGCGGTACGCCGAGCGTGGTCTACCGTCGCAAGGCCTACGACTACGGCGTGATCCGGCTGGAGCCCGAGGAGCAGCTGGTCGGCAGCGGCGCCTGAGCCCAAGGCGCCTGAGCCACGACTCCCGAGCCGGCGCGGCTACCGCGCGGCGCCGGTTCGGGAGCCGGTGACCGGTGTCGTTGTCGGTGGTGGGCGATAGCCTGCCGCGCGTGGCTCGTGAACAGCTGTCCTTGGCTCAGGCTCGCCGCGTCGCTCTCGCGGCGCAGGGCTTCGGCGTGGCGCGACCCGACCGACCGGTCGGCATGCGTGACGTCCAGGCGGTGATCAACCGGCTCGGGCAGTTCCAGATCGACTCGGTCAACGTGGTCACCCGGGCCCATCTCACCCCGCTGTACTCCCGGCTCGGCCCGTACGACACCGGGCTGCTGGCGCGAGCCACGGCGGAGCATCCGCGCCGGTTGTTCGAGTACTGGGGCCATGCGGCCAGCCTGATCGACATCCGGCTGCAGCCGTACCTGCGGTTCCGGATGGCCGCCGGCTACCGCGACGTCTGGGCAGAGGTGGAACGGGTGGCGCGGGAGCGGCCCGACCTGGTGGCCTGGGTCCGCGCGGAGGTGGCCACGCGCGGACCGATCAGCGCGCGCCAGATCGAGCACGACGAGGTGCGTGACCGGAGCAGCTGGGGCTGGAACTGGTCGTCGGTGAAGACGGTGCTGGAGTGGCTGTTCTACGCCGGCGAGGTCACGTCGTCGCACCGGAACAGTCAGTTCGAGCGGGTCTATGACCTGCCCGAGCGGGTGATACCGCCGGCCATCTGGGCCCAGCCGACGCCGACGCCTGAGGACTCGGTCCGCGAGCTGGTCCGGGTGGCGGCACGGGCACTCGGGGTGGCGAGCGAGCCGTGTCTGCGTGACTATTTCCGGACCCGCTCGTCAGGAACGCGGGTGGCCATCGCCGAGCTGGTCGAGTCCGGTGAGCTGATGCCGGTCACGGTCCGCGGCTGGGACAGCCGGCCGACCTACCTGTGGCACGAGGCCCGGGTGCCTCGGCGGCTCGACGCCCGCGCGTTGGTCTCACCGTTCGACTCGGTGGTGTTCGAGCGGGCCCGGTTGGAGGCACTGTTCGACTTCTTCTATCGGATCGAGATCTATGTGCCCGAGGCGAAGCGGGTGCACGGCTACTACGTCTATCCGTTCCTGCTGGGGGAGGAGTTCGTCGCCCGGGTCGACCTCAAGGCTGACCGGGCCGCCGGGGTGCTCCGGGTCAATGCGGCCTGGGTCGAGCAGCGGTGCGAGCGAAGCGCCGGCGAGGTGGCCGAGCACCTGGCGGCGGAGCTGGCCAGCATGGCCGGCTGGCTCGGACTCGGGGAGGTGACGGTCAGCCCACGCGGTGACCTTGCCCCGGCACTCACCCTCGCTGTGGGCGGGGCCACGGCGGCCCGGGTGCTCACCTGAGGCGTGGCCCGCGTGGACTGGCCTACCATGGGACGTGCGCTGTCCCGGGGTGAACGGGTTGGCTCGCGCAGGAACCTGCGCTACTTTTCACCGGTTATCCCAGGTGGGACCAACCGTACGTGCGTCGACGAGGGAAGAAGAGCAATCCCGTGGCTTTAATGGACAAGTTGCTTCGCTTCGGCGAAGGCAAGATCCTCCGCCAGCTGAAGGACATCTCCAACCGGGTCAACGCCATCGAGGACGACTTCGTCGCGATGAGCGACGAGGAGCTCCGCGGCCAGACCGGCGACTTCAAGGCCCGGCTGGAGAAGGGCGAGACGCTCGAGCAGCTGCTGCCGGAGGCCTTCGCGACAGTGCGCGAAGCCAGTTCGCGGGTGCTGGGCAAGCGTCACTTCGACGTTCAGATCATGGGTGGCGCCGCGCTGCACCTCGGCAACATCGCCGAGATGAAGACCGGTGAGGGCAAGACGCTGGTCGCGACCGCGCCGTCGTACTTGAATGCGCTGACCGGCGACGGTGTCCACATCGTCACCGTCAACGACTATCTGGCCAAGTTCCAGTCCGAGCAGATGGGCCGGGTGCACCACTTCCTCGGTCTCGAGGTCGGGGCCATCTTGTCCCAGATGGACTCGGCCGAGCGCCGCCGGGCCTACGCCGCCGACATCACCTACGGCACCAACAACGAGTTCGGCTTCGACTACCTGCGCGACAACATGGCGCTCAGCCTCGAGGACTGCGTCCAGCGCGGCCACCACTTCGCGATCGTCGACGAGGTCGACTCGATCCTGGTGGACGAGGCCCGGACCCCGTTGATCATCTCCGGCCCGGCCGAGGACAGCCACGCCTGGTATCCCGAGATGGCCAAGCTGGTGGAGCGCCTGCAGCGTGACGTGCACTACGAGGTGGACGAGAAGAAGCGGACCGTCGCGATCTTGGAGACCGGCATCGACCTGGTCGAGGACCGGCTCGGCATCGACAACCTCTACGAGTCGGCCAACACCCCGCTGATCTCCTACCTGAACAACGCGCTGAAGGCGAAGGACCTGTTCCGCAAGGACAAGGACTATGTCGTCATCGACGGCGAGGTGTTGATCGTCGACGAGCACACCGGCCGTACGCTCACCGGCCGCCGCTACAACGAGGGTCTGCACCAGGCGATCGAAGCCAAGGAGAAGGTGGAGATCCGCGACGAGTATCAGACGCTGGCCACCATCACCTTGCAGAACTTCTTCCGGATGTACGACAAGCTCGCGGGGATGACCGGCACGGCGATGACCGAGGCCGCGGAGTTCCAGAAGATCTACGGGCTCGGCGTGGTGCCGATCCCGACCAACAAGGACATGATCCGCAAGGACCAGCGAGACCTGATCTATCGCACCGAGGAGGCCAAGTTCGCCGCCATCGTGGCCGACGTGGCTGAGCGGCACGAGAAGGGTCAGCCGGTCCTGATCGGCACCGCGTCGGTGGCGAAGTCGGAGATCCTGTCCGGCCTGCTGAAGAAGGCGGGCGTCAAGCACGAGGTGCTCAACGCCAAGCAGCACGACCGCGAGGCCGCCATCGTGGCGATGGCCGGCGCCAAGGGTGCGGTCACGGTGTCGACCAACATGGCCGGCCGTGGTACCGACATCATCTTGGGTGGCAACCCCGAGTTCCTGGCCGACCTGAAGCTGCGCAACGCAGGCATCGACCCGGTGGAGCGCTCGGACGAGTACGAGGAGCAATACCCGCAGTTGCTGGCCGAGTTCGAGGCGCAGACCGCGGTGGAGCACGAGGAGGTCGTCGAAGCCGGCGGTCTCTACGTGATCGGCTCGGAGCGGCACGAGTCGCGCCGGATCGACAACCAGCTGCGTGGCCGGTCGGGGCGCCAGGGTGACCCCGGCGAGAGCAGGTTCTATCTCTCGCTCGGCGACGACCTGATGCGGCTGTTCAAGTCAGACATCGTCGAGTGGGTGCTGCACGCTCTCAAGGTGCCCGACGACCAGCCGATCGAGAACAAGCGCGTCTCAGCCTCCATCGCCAGCGCCCAGTCGCAGGTCGAGGCGCAGAACTTCGAGACCCGCAAGAACATCCTCAAGTACGACGATGTGATGAACCGGCAGCGCCATGCCGTCTACGGCGACCGGCGCAAGGTGCTCGAGGGCGCCGATGTGGAGCAGCAGCTGCGGCGCACCGTTGAGACGGTGGTCGAGCAGTATGTGCGCGGCGCCACCGAGGGCTTCAACGAGGACTGGGACCTCGAGCAGCTGTGGACGACGGTGAACACGCTCTATCCCGTGTCGCTGAAGCGCGAGGACTACGAGGAGCGCGAGGACCTCGACCAGGCCGAGCTGGTGGAGGCGTTCAAGCAGGACGCCCAGGCTGCGTACGACAAGCGCGAGGAGTCGCTCGGCGCGGAGGTGATGCGCGAGCTGGAGCGGCGCGTGATGCTGACCGTGCTGGACCGCAAGTGGCGCGAGCACCTCTACGAGATGGACTACCTGCGCGAGGGGATCGGCCTGCGGGCCATGGCCCAGCGCGACCCGCTGGTCGAGTATCAGCGCGAGGGCGGGGCCATGTTCAACGCCATGATGGAGGCGTTCATGGAGGAGGTCGTCGGCTTCGTGTTCCACCTTGAGGTCGAGGTGGAGCAGGCCCCGGCGGTGGGCGTGGTCGCCGGCGCCGACGGTCGGGCCGTGCAGGTCGGTGCAGGGGCCAACGGCGCGACTGCGACCAGGGCGGGCCGCGGCCGGCGCAAGCCGCTGGTGGCCTCGGGTCCCGACCCGGACGGACCCGGGGTCGAGGTGCACACCGTGGACTCCGACACCGCGGACGTGGCCGAGCCGAGCGATGAAGAGCTGGCTGAGCTGGTGGCCCGGCACGAGGACCCGCTGACCGCCGGCGATGCCGCCGTGGACGTGGACCTCGACTCCGGTCGCGAGTCGGTGTCGGTGCGGCCGAAGGTCAAGGCCAAGGGACTCGCCCCGTCCGGCGGGCGCAACCTGTCCTACACCGCCCCCGGCGAGGACGGCTCAGTGAAGACGACCGGCAAGCCGCAGGCCAGCACGGCAGACGCGTACGCCGGCGTCGGCCGTAACGCGCCCTGCCCGTGCGGCTCGGGCAAGAAGTTCAAGATGTGCCACGGCCGCAATGGCTGATGTGCGTCTTCGACGCACTGGCTGATGTGCGTCGTCGACGCAACGGCTGATGTGCGTCGTCGACGCAACGGCTGATGTGCGTCGTCGACGCAACGGCTGACCTGCGTCTTCGAACTGTAGAGCTGAGGTATCCGCATGAGCAGACCCGTATGGAGACGGGCCCACACCCTCGTCGCCGTCATCGTGGCCGTGGTGCTCATCGGTGTCGGTGTGGCGGTGGCGGTGCGCTCGGGCTCCGAGGACACCGCCGCCCCATCCGCTCCGGCGTCCACCGCGGCGACCCGGTCGCCCGCGCCGGCCACCAAGCCGACACCGAAGCCGACGGCGGCCGACCCCGAACCCGAGATCACCACCGACCCGCTCACCGGCGGCAAGAAGTCGGCCAACGGGGTGTTCGCGGTGAAGATCGAGAACACCGCGGAGGCGCGTCCGCAGGTCGGTCTGACCGATGCCGACCTGGTGGTGGTCGAGGAGGTGGAGGCGTCGATCACCCGGATGATCGGGGTGTTCCATACCAGCTTCCCCGGTCGGGTCGGCCCCGTCCGTAGCGCGCGCAACACCGACGTGGAACTGCTGCCGTTGTTCGGCAAGCCGGGCCTGGTCTACTCCGGCGCCAACGCGAAGGTGCAGGCCAACCTGCGCTCGGCGTCCCTGGTGCCGATCGAGCGCTCCGACCGCGATCGCCGTCGGGTGGCGCCGCACAACGTGATGGTCGACCTGAAGAAGATCGCCGCTGATCACAAGGTGGGCAAGGCGCGCGACATCGGCTTGCGCTTCGCGGTCCGAGACGACCGGTGGACCAAGGCCGACAAGATGAGCACCGTGAAGGTGAAGGTGGGCCGGGACACCACGAGCTTCGCCTACCGCGACGGACGGTACGCCGTCAGCTGGAACGGGCGGGCCAACATCGACGGGGACAGCAATGCGGCGGTCCGTACCGACAATGTGGTGGTCATGTCGGTGAAGAACCACCGAGACCGCGACTCCACTTCCAAGATCTCCGTGGTGTCCGAGACCGTCGGCACCGGCAAGGTCACTCTCTACCGCGACGGCCGGAAGGTGACCGGCACCTGGTCGCGCGCCTCGGTCTCGGCCCCGTTGCGGTTCACCGACGCGGCGGGTAAGGACCTTCCCCTCAAGCCCGGGCAGTCCTGGCTGCTGCTGCAAGGCTGAGCCCGCCCAGGCGGCGCTAGTCCGCCCGCCGATATGGGCGGCGGTCACCCGCTGGTCGATGAGGAGCGGTCACCTGCTGGCTGAGGCGGTCACTCGCCGGGGGACCGCAGCGTCCGGCTCGGCCAGCTCAAGGGCCGTACACAGCCAGCGCCCGGACTGTGCCTCCAGCCGCAGTGCCAGCGCCCCACTGCGCCGGTCCCAGTCGACCCGAGCCACGGTCTCCACCACGGTCTCGGCCGGGCACTGCCACCGCAGCGAGCGGACCACCGGCGGCGCGACATTCCGCTCAGCGCGCGGGCGTCGCCCGCGGACCTGCCGCGAGATCGATGCCAGCACCTGCTGGTCCAGCCAGCGGTTCAGCTGGCCCACCGGACGTCGCCCGTGCAGCGTCTCCAGCAGGGCGTAGGTCAGCGCGGTAGCCCACGCACCAGGATCGGGCAGTCCTCGCGACGGTTGCACACTCCAGCTCCGCCCGGTCCGCCGGGCGAGGAGGGGCCCGGCCGCGGACCCCGGCCGCGACAAGGCGGGATCGCGCAGCTCAAGCACCGGCTGGCTGGCCGGCGCACCGGTCTCGCCCGGCTGGCCGACCCAGCACTGGGCCGGCGGACGGCTGTCGACGGCAGGCCGGGCCCACAACGGACCCGGCAAGCTGGTCAGGCCGGGCTGGACGGGCTGGACGGGCGGGACGGTTCGGGCGGTCATGGTTCTCCTGGATCGGGGCAAGCACCAGCCTCGCCGCCGTCCGCGGCCGGCAGAAGGAGGCGCTGCGGTTCTGTGGACAGGCGACCAGAGGTGCCGGCTCGTCGGCCGCACGCGTAGGCCAGAATGGCCTGACATCGCCGGAGGAGGAGTTCATGGACAGAGAGATCCTGACCTGGGAGACGTTCGGCCAGGCGAACCGGGCGCTGGCGCAGCAGGTGGCCGACTCCGGCTATCGTCCCGACATCCTGCTCGGCATCGCGCGGGGCGGACTGATCCCGGCCGGCGGCCTGGCGTACGCCCTGGACATCAAGAACCTGTTCACCATCAGTGTCGAGTTCTACACCGGGGTGGACGAACGGCTGGACGTCCCGGTGATGCTGCCACCGTTCCTCAACGCGGCTGACCTGGACGACGCCAAGGTGCTCATCGTCGACGACGTGGCCGACACCGGCAAGACCCTCGAGCTGGTGCACCGGTTCTGTGCCGGCCACGTGGCCGAGGCCCGCACCGCGGTGCTGTACGAGAAGTCGCACACGATCATCCACGCCGACTTCGTCTGGCGTTACACGGACCAGTGGATCAACTTCCCCTGGTCGTCCGAGCCGCCGGTTCTCACCCGGACAGGTGTGGTCGACGCCTGACCACCAGCCCCCGGCCCACGGTGCCGGTGAGACTCACACTACGAGGAACGACTGGATCGAATAGCCGGACGAGCGGTAGATGTGTCGCCCGAACTCGACGAACTGGCCGGTGTCGCCGTAGGCGACGCGGGCCACGGTGAGACAGGCCGCCGGCGTTTCCTCCGCCAGCAGGGTGGCCTCCTCGTCGGTCATCAGCCGGGCTCCGATCCGCTGATGGGCGATCTTCAGGTGAACGCCGGCGGCCTGCAGCAGCCCGTAGAGGCTGCCGTCGCGCAGGCTGTCCTCGGTGATGCCGAACCGCACCGGCAGATAGTTGGTCAGCACGGCGAGCGGTGCACCGTCGGACAGCCGCAGGCGCCGCACCTTCACGAACTCCGCGTCGGTGTCCTCCGAGGAGTCGATCGAGTCCTTGATGTCTTGGTCCAACGGGCCGATCTCGTACGACAGCAGCCGGGTGCCTGGCTTCTTGCCCGCTTTGGCCAGGTCCTCATACAGACTGGTGAGCCGTTCGTCGCGGTTGAACTGCGAGTGCACCACCTGGGTGCCCACACCGCGCTTGCGGACGAGCAGCCCTTTCTTGACCAGCTCCTGGATCGCCTGGCGTGCGGTGGGCCGCGACAGGCCGAGGCGCCGGGTGAGCGAGATCTCGTTCTCCAACCGGTCACCGGGGACCAGCGAGCCGTCCCCGATGGCCCGCTCGATGGCCTGAGCCAGCTGGTAGTACAGCGGCACGGAGGAGTTGCGGTCGAGCGTGATGTCCAGCTCGGGCGTACGGGGGACGTCGCTCATGCGGACATGCTATTCAGTTCCGACCTGCTGCTCCGATCTTCGGATGTCGCTCTGCCCACCCACATACGGCCCGGTCAGGGAGAGAACAGCAGCACCAGGCCCGAGCAGGTGTAGAAGACCATCACCAGCAGCATCGGCCACTGGGCGCGGAGCGCCGCTTCGGGTCGGACCAGCGCCAGTGACTTCTCGTGCGCGGCCACGATGCCGATGAGGTGGCCGAGCACGATCGCCCCGAGCTGCACCCAGGCCACCAGGGTGGGGTGGTTGAAGACGGCCGCGTTGACGCCCATCTCCGCTGAGCCGAAGACGTTCCACCCCCGGCCCAGGGGGTCGGAGAACGCGATGGCGGTCCGCTGCCCCTCGACGATCAGCAGGGTCGCGTAGTGGGCCACCGCGTAGCCGATGGCGATCGGCACCACCGACCCGGCCATCCTCGCCGGAAGGCTCCACGCCCGGACCGCCGGGTCGCGGCGGTAGCGCGCCATCCAGATCGCGGCCAGGCTGAAGGTGAGGATGACGATCAAGATCATGGCGAGCAGGCCGCCGGTGCCCCACCAGATCGGCGACACCGAGGAGCTCTGCACGGTCTGGATCCACCAGCTGGTGTTGGCGAAGCTGTCGTAGGCGGTGTTGCCGAGCAGCACCGCCACCACCGCGGTCGCGCCGGGCGGTGGGCGGAAGGCGTTGAGACCGGCCAGCGGGTTCACCAGCCGCAGCACCCCGTCGACGCGCCGCCACGGCGACAGTTGGGCGACGGCGGTGGCGTAGACCTCGAACGGGTCGGCGGCCCCGATCCACCGCCGGCCGAAGACCACTGCGCCCAGGATCAGAACGACCAGCCAGGCCAGAGCCCAGACCCGGAGCACGGCGAGCGTCGTCCGATCGGGCTGCACCAGCTCCAGCCAGCCGAAGGCGAACAGGCCGAAGGCGGCCGGCCACCAGCCGACCCGGGGGGAGAGCTGCAGCAGCCCTTCCGCTGGATCGGTGCGCGCCAGCAGGCACAGCCCCCGGTGCAGCGTACGCAGGGGGTTGGTGGCCCGCCAGACCTGACCCAGCAGCAGCGAGAGCGGGACCAGGCCGACCCACATCCACACGTAGACGAAGCCGAACACCGGGTTGGTCAACCTGTCCTGGCCGGCGAACATGGCCAGTCCCACCCAGGCGTACACCGCCAGGACCAGAGCTGAAGCCGCCACCCGCACCGCCGGGGCGTCGACCACCGCGGTCAGCCGCGGCAGTGCCAGACCACCGACCTCGGCGTAGCGGGGGCGCCGCCAGGCCACGAACAGCACCACGAACGACACCACCAGCGCTGCGGCCGCGCCGGCGACGACGAACGAGAAGGGCAGGGGCAGGTCGTGCCGGCTGGCGATGCCGTGCAACGGCACCAGGGTTCGCACGGCTGGGATGCTCTCAGCGGACGTTCAAGATGACGATGATCTTTTCGAGGTGGTGGGACTCGACCTCGAAGCTGCCGGCGTCGGTGGCGACGAACTCGGTGCTGGCCGGAACACCTGCCTTGACCTCCAGCTCGATCCCGTCGCCGGCGGTGTGCACGTGCACCTCGTCGTCGACGTCGCTGGTCACGTTCAAGATCACCTTCTGGCCGCGGGCGACGTCGACCTTCTTCCCGTTCGGACTGACCTGCCCCTCGGTGATCGTGATGTCGATCGTCACCGCGTCGGTCTCGGCGGACGCGCTGGGCGACGGGGTGGCCGAAGCGGCGCCGGTCGAGTCAGGGCTGGTCGAGTCAGGGCTGGTCGAGCCGGGGCTGGTCGACCCGGGGCTGGACGAGGTCGCGGTGCTCGGCGACGCCGGGGCGGACGAGCCGGGGGGAGCCGCAGGTGAGGTGTCGTCGGCACTGGTGCAGGCACTGAACGACAGCGCCGAGCCGAGCAGGACGGCGGTAGCCAGCAGACGGCGGGGGGAGGGGAGCATGACGCCCTTTCGTCGGAGACTGTCTGGGTGCGGCAGCGGGCGCGAACCCGCAGTTGAGATCCGGTACGGTCCCGACCTCAACCTTCGACCACGAACCACGATGCCTGCAGGTTCCCATCAGTCGGGTCTGATCGGTCACACCGCAGGTCCGAGGCCGGGTAGTACCGTATACGCCCTGGCCGAAGTGCCCTTCGACCGACGTCCGTCTGGATGGTAGGAGCTCCGATGCCTCAGCGCCTGACCCCTCTCGAGGTGTCCCTGCTGGCCCTGGACACCACCCACACCCCTGGCCATGTCGGCACCGTGGACGTGTTCGACGCCGGCCCGGACGGGTTCGACTACGAACGCCTGGTGAGCCTGATCCGGGAGCGGATCGCGTTCGTGCCCCGTTATCGGCAGCGGGTCCGGTCGATGCCGGCGAGGCTCGCCGGACCGGTCTGGGTCGACGACGAGGATTTCGACCTGACCTTCCACGTCCGCCGCTCGGCACTGCCGCGGCCGGGCACGATGGAGCAGCTGCGGGAGTTCGTCGGCCGGGTGATGGCCCGGCGGCTGGACCGGTCCCGCCCCCTGTGGGAGATGTATCTGGTCGAGGGCCTGGAGGACACCCGGTTCGCGCTGGTGGCCAAGTCGCACCTGTGCCTGGTGGACGGGATCGACACCGTCGACATCGGTCAGGTGCTGCTCGACGCGGACGCCGATCTCCAGCCCGCCCAGACCGACACCTGGCGGCCACTGCCCGAGCCGGGCTCGGTGGAGCTGCTGGCCGGTGCCCTGTGGGCCGGCGCCCGCGACCCCGGGCTGGCGCTGGAGAACGTCCGCGGCACCCTGACCGGTGCGCTCGGGGTCGCCGTCGCCGTCGGTGAGGCGGTCGGCGGGCTCGGTGGCACCCTCGGCGAGCTGGCCAGCACGGCCCTGCGCGGTGGTCGCGCCCCGGCCGACTCGCCACTGGCCGGTGCGGTCTCAGAACAACGACGGGTGGCCACGGTGGCCGCCTCCCTGGCTGACTTCAAGGCGGTCCGCGACGAGCACGACCACACGATCAACGACGTGGTGCTGGCGGTCATCACCGGCGGGCTGCGGTCGTGGCTGCTCACCCGGGGGGAGTCGCTCAGTCCCGGCAGCTCGGTCCGCGCCCTGGTGCCGATGAGCGTGACGGAGGACGACGGCGGCGTCACCTCGCTGGGCAGCCAGGTCGCTCCACACCTGCAGAGTCTGCCGGTCGGCGAGCCGAACGCGCTGATGCGGCTGCACCAGGTGGCGTACGGAACCCAAGCGCACAAGGACACCGGGCGGGCGGTGGGCGCGCGTACCCTCGCCGACATCGCGGGGTTCGCTCCCACCACCTTGCACGCGCTGGGCGTCCGGGTCGCCGGCGAGGTCGTGCGCCGCCAGCACGACCTGGTGGTGACCAACGTGCCGGGACCGCAGGTCCCGCTCTTCGCCGCCGGGTCACAGATGGTGGCCAGCTATCCGGTGCTGCCGCTCAGCGCCGGCCACCTGCTCGCCATCGGTGTCACCTCCTACGACGGGGCCGTGTTCTTCGGACTGACCGCCGACCGGGACGCGGTACGCGATCTCGACGTGCTGGCCCAGTGCCTGCGCGACGCGCTCGAGGAGCTGCTGGACACCACTGGCCGCGGCACGGTGACGCGGCAGCCGACCCGCAAGGCCTCCGAGGCCGCCAAGCGCGCGGCCGCCCTCAAGTCGGCCGCCCGGATGGAGGCCTCCCAGCGCGCGGCCGCGCAGAAGCGCGCGGCGGTCCGCAAGCTGGCTGTCCGGGCCGCCGAGCTGGGTGCCAGTGGCCTGGCCGGTACCCGGGTCCCGGGTCGCCCCGGCCGACCGCGGCCGGACCAGCAGGGCGATCCCGTCGAGCCGACGTCGTCCGCGCCGACACCGCGTCGGACGTCATCGCCGTCGCCCAGTCGCGCCCTGGCGAAGAAGGCCGCCGCGAGGAAGGCCGCCGCGAAGAAGGCTCCGACGAAGACCACCCCGACGAGGACCGCCCCGACGAGGACCGCCCCGACGAAGACCACCCCGACGAGGACCGCCCCGACGGAGACCACCCCGACGAGGACCGCCCCGACGGAGACCACCCCGACGGAGGACGCTCCGGCGGAGAACGTCGGCGCCGCCGCGAAGAAGTCGGCTCCGCCGACAACCGCCAGCAAGAAGGCGGCGGCGAAGAAGACGGCGACCAAGAAGACCGCGACGAAGAAGACGGCCACGAAGAAGACAGCAGCGCAGAAGACAGCAGCGCAGAAGACAGCAGCGAAGAAGACAGCAGCGAAGAAGACAGCAACGAAGAAGTCGGCTGCCCCGAAGCCAACGCCAGCCCCGGGGGAGAGCACATGAGCCGGATGATCTTCGTACCGCTGACTCCCGAGCAGGCGCGGTCGCTGCGGGCCGAGGGCTCGCTGGCTGGCCCGCTTCGCGCCCACACGGTCACCGCCGAGCTGCTCCGCAGCCACGATCTCGACGACTCCCTGGTCGAGGACGCGGAGTTTCAGGCTCTCACCTACGCCGGCGTCGCCGCCCTGGCGCTCGACACCGGCGGTCCCCGGCTGGTGGTTGCCGCCGACGTCGCCGAGGATGCCGTCCAGATCGGCGGGGACGACCCGTACGGGCTGGCGACGGTGAGCGCCCTGCACTGGCGCGAGGTGACCGCCCTGTTCAGCGACGAGCCACCGGTGCGCGCCACGGTCGGCTCGGTGCGGGCGATCGTCGCCGGTCGGGGCGTGGCCGAGGCCCTCACCTTGGCCGAGGTGGACCGGCTGGTCGACGACGCCGACCTGCTCTGGTATGCCCCCGAGGAGCTCGACTTCCTCCTCTGAGGGGGCGGATACGGCAGACTGGGGTCATGCCACGCTCAATCTGGAAGGGCGCCATCTCCTTCGGCCTGGTCACCATCCCGGTCAAGCTCTACTCGGCCACCGAGGAGAAGGACATCAGCTTCCGCCAGGTCCACCCCGAGGACGGGGGACGGATCAAATACAAGCGCGTCTGCGAGAAGTGCGGCCAAGAGGTTCCGTTCGCCGAGATCGCCAAGGGCTACGAGATGGCCGACGGTCGTCTGGTGATCTTGGACAAGGCCGACTTCGACCAGCTGCCGCTGGCCACCACCAAGGCGGTCGAGGTGGTCCAGTTCGTCGACGAGGACGAGGTCGACCCCACCTACTTCGCCAAGTCCTACTTCCTCCAAGCTGAAGGGCCGGGCACCAAGCCGTACGTTCTGCTGCGCGACGCGCTGGTCAAGACCGGGCAGTGTGCGGTGGTCAAGGTCGCCCTGCGCTCCCGCGAGGCGCTGGCCCTGATCCGTCCGAAGGACGGCGTACTGCTGATGCACACCATGCTGTGGCCCGACGAGCTGCGTGACGGTGCGTTCGCCGCACCGCCGGAGACGGTGACCGTGTCCGACGCCGAGGTGACCATGGCCGAGTCGTTCATCCACGCGCTGGCCGGCGACTTCCGTCCCGAGGACTTCACCGACGCCTACCGTGAAGCGGTCGAGACGCTGGTGGAGTCCAAGGCCTCCGGTGTGGACCTCCCCGAGGACGCTCCGGTGCCCGAGGAGGCCGAGGTGGTCGACCTGGTCGCGGCCCTGCGTGCGTCGGTCGAGGCGGCCAAGAAACGGCGGGAGGCGGCTCAGGCTCAGGCCATGTGAGCGGCCGGACCGCCGGCCGCGGCAAGGTCCGCACGTCTGGTCACCGCAGTGGGTGCGAGTAGCCTCGCAGGCGTGGATGCCATGACCAATGTCCCGACGCCCATCAACGAGCCAGTCCGCAGCTATGCCCCCGGAAGCGCCGAACGCGCTTCGCTGGAGTCCCGGCTGGCCGAGCTGGCCGGCGCCGACCCGCTCGAGCTGACCGCCGCCGTCGGCGGCCGCCGACGGCTGGGGGGCGGGGACTGGTTCGACGTGACGATGCCGTCCGACCACCACCATGTCCTGGGTCGGGCTCGGTCCGCCACCGCTGCGGACGCCACCGAGGCCATCGCTGCGGCCCGCGCGGCGGCACCGGCCTGGTCGGCCATGGCCTTCGACGACCGCGCCGCCATCTTCCTCCGCGCCGCCGAGCTGCTGGCCGGGCCGTGGCGCGACACCCTCAACGCAGCGACCATGCTCGGTCAGGGCAAGACGGTGCAGCAGGCGGAGATCGACTCCGCCTGCGAGCTGATCGACTTCCTCCGGTTCAACGTGGCCTTCGCCCGGCAGATCCACGCCGTCCAGCCGCTCTCCTCGCCCGGCGTCTGGAACCGCACTGACTATCGCCCGCTGGAGGGCTTCGTCTACGCGATCACGCCGTTCAACTTCACCGCCATCGCCGCCAACCTGCCGTGTGCTCCGGCGTTGATGGGCAACACCGTGCTCTGGAAGCCGAGCCCGACCCAGCAGTTCTCCGCGCACTTCACCATGGACCTGCTCGAAGCCGCCGGCCTGCCCGCTGGTGTGATCAACCTGCTGCCGGGCGATGGCCTCGCGGTGTCGGAGGTGGCGCTGGCCGATCCGGACCTGGCCGGCATCCACTTCACCGGCTCGACGGCGACCTTCCAGCACCTGTGGCGAAGCGTCGGCGCCGCCGTCACCCGCTACCGCGGGTATCCGCGCCTGGTCGGGGAGACCGGCGGCAAGGACTTCATCGTGGCGCACCCCAGCGCCGACCCAGACGTGGTCCGCACGGCGCTCATCCGCGGCGCCTTCGAATATTCGGGTCAGAAGTGCTCCGCCGCCTCCCGCGCGTACGTGGCCCGCAGCGTCTGGGACACCATCTCCGCCGACCTGGTCGATCAGACCGAGGCGCTCAGCATCGGCGACGTCCGGGACCTGTCGCACTTCAGCTCGGCGGTGATCGACCAGCGCTCCTTCGCCAAGCAGCGCGACGCCATCGCCCGGGCGAAAGCGGCCTCCGCGACCGAGATCATCGCCGGCGGACGGACCGACGACCGCGAGGGCTGGTACGTCCGGCCGACGTTGATCCGCTCCGACGACCCCCGCGACGAGGCCTTGACCACCGAATACTTCGGCCCGCTGCTGGGCATCCACGTCTACGAGGACGCGGACTTCACCGACATCCTCACCGTGGTCGACGAGGCTGCTCCCTACGCCCTGACCGGCGCCATCCTGGCCGATGACCGAGCCGCGCTCAACCAGGCGGCTACGGCGCTGCGCAACACGGCCGGCAACTTCTATCTCAACGACAAGCCGACTGGAGCCGTGGTGGGCCAACAGCCGTTCGGCGGTTCGCGGGCATCGGGGACGAACGACAAGGCCGGCTCGATGTGGAACCTGATCCGCTGGACCAGCCCGCGGTCGATCAAGGAGACCCTGGTGCCGCCCACCGCTCACGCCTACCCGTACATGGGCTGACCGAGCGGGTGGGCGGAACGCCTCAGCGGCTCAGCCAGGTGTTGCCGACCGACTGATGGGTGCGAAAGCCCGAGGTGATGGCCGGTGCCGCAGCCTGCTCCATCTTCTTGCCGAGCAGCGGGATGGCGACCTTCAGGTTCGCGGCCAGCACCAGCCGGGTGCCGGCGCCGCCGGGGCTGATGGTCATGGTGCCGTTCATCGTCAGCGGCTGACCTGGGACCGTCAGCTTCAACGCGCCGACCCGGGACCCGTCGGCCTGCGGCTCGCCCCAGGTGACCTCTTCCACGACCGTCAGGGTCGGGCCGGTGAAGCGCGCGGCGACGTCGGGTGCGGGCAGCGTACGGCTGGTGCGGGTGGTCGGCTCGGCGACCGAGGCGTCGTACTCCTGGGCGTGGCTGGCCTCGCACACCTGCTCGAGATACTGCTGGTCGGTCATCATCGCGTACACGGCACTGGGCTCGGCGGCGAACTCCGCCTCGGAGGATATGTCCATGGCGGCAGTCTGCCACCCCCGACCAGGCCCCGGATGCGGCGGCGGTGTCGCGGTGGGGACTATGGTCACAAGCAGGCGCACGACGACGTGCGAGGGCTCAACCAGGACAGGGTGCCGTGACTACATTCGAGGTCGAGCTCGAACGCGAGAAGTCGGCGAAGATCGCCTCGGTGGCTGCGCGGGGCGCGGCCCTGGCCACCGAGATGGGGCAGCGACCCGAGGTGGTGAGTGACTTTCTCACCCGCTACTTCCGCCATGTCGACGCCGCCGACATGGACCAGCGCACGGTCGAGGACCTCCTCGGCCTGGTGCGGAGCCACTACCAGCTCGCCCTGCAGCGCCCAGCCGGGCGGCCCACCATCGCCATCCGGACTCCCAGTCCATCCGCCGACGGGTGGACGGCAGGCGGCGCCACGGTGGTGCAGATCGTCACCGACGACCGCCCCTTCCTGGTCGACTCGGTCACGATGGAGGTCCTGCGGCAGGGCTGGACCATCCGGGAGGTGTTCCATCCGCAGTTCGGCGTCCGTCGCGACGTCACCGGAGGGTTGGGCGAGATCGTGCACACCGGCGACGCCACCGACGACCCCGGCGTGCTGGCCGAGTCGTGGATGCATCTGGAGATCCTGCCGCCGCAGCGCCCCGAGTCGCCCACACCGCCGGTCGAGGAGCTGCAGAACGGGCTGCTGGAGGTGCTCCGGCTGGTCGAGGAGACGGTGGAGGACTGGTCCCGGATGCGCGACCGCGCCTTGGACGCCGTCGGCTACCTCGACACGCTGCCGCACCCCGAGCGGAGCGGCGAGGTCGCCTCGGCCCGCGAGCTGCTGACCTGGCTGGCCGACAACCAGTTCACCTTCCTCGGCTATCGCCACTACGACCTCACCGGTACACCCGAGGCTCCCATCCTGCAGCCGACGCCGGCGACTGGGTTGGGCATCCTGCGGGCCGACGCAGACCCGCCCGGCGCGTTCCACGCCCTGCCCCAGCCGGGCCGTCCGGTCGAGCTGATGATCATCACCAAGGGCAACTCCAAGTCCCGGGTGCACCGGCCCACCTACCTCGACTACATCGGCGTCCGCGACCTCGACGCCAACGGCACCATGGTGGGTGAGCGGCGCTTCCTCGGCCTGTTCGCCTCGTCGGCGTACTCGGAGTCGGTACGTCGCATCCCGGTGCTGTGGCAGAAGGCCGAAGAGGTGCTGCGGCGCTCCGGCTACGACCCGCAGAGCCATGGCGGCAAGGCCGTCGCCGACGTGCTGGAGACGTTCCCGCGTGACGACCTGTTCCAGGCCTCGGTCGACGAGCTCGCCCCGGTGGTGGAGAAGGTGGCCCACCTCAAGGAACGGCGTCAGGTCCGGTTGTTCGTCCGGCTCGACGGCTACGGGCGCTATCTCTCCTGCTTGGTCTATCTGCCCCGGGACCGCTACACCACCGCTGTCCGCAATCGGATGGAGCACATCCTGCTGCACCGGCTGGCCGGAGCCTCGATCGACTACACCGCCCGGGTGAGCGAGTCGGTGCTGGCCCGGCTGCACTTCGTGGTGCGGATGCCGGTCGGTGAGTCGATGGCTGAGGTGGACCTCCGCAGCCTGGAACGCGAGCTGACGACCGCGACGCGCTCGTGGAACGACGAGTTCGCCGACCAGCTGGCCGGGGTGCCCGAACCGGACACCCTCGCCACCTTGGTCGGCGCACTGCCGGAGGGCTACAAGGAGGACTACACCCCGCGCCAGGGAGTCCAAGACCTTGAGGCGCTGACCGCGCTGCGGCACCACAACGACATGTCGATGGCCTTGTATGTGCCCGACCGGAGCAAGGACGAGGCCGACCTCCGGCTCAAGATCTTCCGCCGCGACGCATCCTTGTCGTTGTCGAAGGTGCTGCCGCACCTGTCGCTGCTGGGGGTCGACGTCATCGACGAGCGGCCGTACGAGCTGCAGCTGGCCCGCGACGAGCGAGCCTTCATCTACGACTTCGGGATCACCGTGCCCGGGGGCGCAGCGTCGGTGTCGACCCGGTGGAGCCAGGCGGCGCGGCAGCAGTTCATGGACGCGTTCGCGGCCTCCTACACCGGGCTGAGCGAGCCGGACGCCTTCAACGCCTTGGTGATGGGGGCCGACCTCGACTGGCGCCAGGTCGCAGTCCTGCGCGCGATCGGGCGCTACCTGCGCCAGGCGGGGAGCACCTACAGCCAGACGTACATCGCTCAGGCACTGGTCGCCAACGTGGATATCGCCCGTGGCCTGGTGCGGCTGTTCGAGGCCAAGTTCGACCCTGCTGCCGGAACCGGGCGGACAGCTCGCGCCGACCTGTCAGCGAGGAAGAAGCGGACCGAGGAGCTGCGGGAGAGGGTGCTGGACGCGCTGGCCGACGTGGCGAGTCTCGACCACGACCGGATCATCCGGTCCTACCTCGCGGTGGTCACCGCGATGGTCCGGACGAACGCCTTCCAGCCGGACCGCGGCGCGATCACGATGAAGCTGCTGCCGAAGAAGATCCCGGATCTGCCCGAGCCGCGCCCGGCGTTCGAGATCTTCGTCTACTCACCACGGGTGGAGGGCGTGCACCTGCGCTTCGGTGCGGTCGCCCGCGGCGGGCTGCGCTGGTCCGACCGCGCCGAGGACTTCCGGACCGAGGTGCTCGGCCTGGTCAAGGCGCAGATGGTGAAGAACACCGTGATCGTCCCGGTCGGCGCCAAGGGCGGGTTCTACGCCAAGCGGCTGCCGGACCCCGCAGTGGATCGCGACGCCTGGATGGCCGAGGGCATCGCCTGCTATCGGCTGTTCATCACCAGCCTGCTCGACGTCACCGACAACATCGTCGAGGGTGCGGTGGTACCGCCCACCGATGTGGTGCGCTACGACGCCGACGACCCCTACCTGGTGGTGGCGGCGGACAAGGGCACGGCGACCTTCTCCGACCTCGCCAACACCCTCTCGGTGGACGCGGGTTTCTGGCTCGGTGACGCCTTCGCCTCCGGCGGTTCCGCCGGCTACGACCACAAGGCGATGGGCATCACGGCCCGCGGGGCGTGGGAGTCGGTGCGGCGCCACTTCCGCGAGCTGGGTGTCGACTGCCAGACCTCCGACTTCACCTGCGTGGGCATCGGTGACATGAGCGGCGATGTGTTCGGCAACGGCATGCTGCTCAGCCGGCACATCCGGCTGGTGGCGGCGTTCGACCACCGGCACGTGTTCCTCGATCCCGACCCCGACCCGGCGACGAGCTTCGACGAGCGCGCCCGGCTGTTCGCCCTGCCGCGGTCCAGCTGGGCCGACTACGACGCCTCGTTGATCTCCACCGGTGGCGGGGTCTATCCCCGGACCCTCAAGGCGATCCCGATCACGCCGGAGGTGCGCGCGGTGCTCGGGCTGGCGCCCTCGGTGGTGTCGTTGTCACCGACCGAGCTGATCAGCGCCTGCCTGACGGCTCCCGTCGACCTGCTGTGGAACGGCGGCATCGGGACGTACGTGAAGTCCAGCGCGGAGAGCAACGCCCAGGTGGGCGACAAGGCCAACGACGTGCTGCGCGTGGACGGAGTCGATCTGCGGTGCCGCTGCGTCGGCGAGGGCGGCAACCTGGGACTGACCCAGCTCGGCCGGATCGAGTACGCCGCCGCGGGCGGCCGGATCAACACCGACTTCATCGACAACTCCGCCGGCGTGGACACCTCCGACCACGAGGTCAACATCAAGATCCTGCTGGCCGGCGAGCTGGCCGCCGGCCGGCTGACGGTGGCTCAACGCGACGAGCTGCTGGCCTCGATGACCGACGAGGTCGCCGAGCTGGTGCTGCGCAACAATCGCGAGCAGAACCTCGCGCTGGCCAACAGCGCCTTCCAGGCGGCGTCGATGGCCGGCGTGCACGAGGACTGGATGGACCGGTTGGCGGACCGCCGGCTGCTGGACCGCGAGATCGAGTTCCTGCCGTCGACAGAGGAGATGGCCTCGCGTCGTGCGGCCAAGCGCGGCCTGACCACGCCCGAGCTCGCCACCTTGCTGGCGTACACCAAGATCGCGCTGGAGCGGGAGGTGCTGCAGTCGGACCTCCCGGACGACCCCGATCTGGCCGGACTGCTGCAGGCGTACTTCCCGACGGCGCTGCGCGAGCGCTATGCCGACGTCATGCCCGCACACCGGCTGCACCGCGAGATCATCGCCACGGTGGCGGTCAACGGGTTCGTCAACACGGCCGGCATCAGCTGCTTCCACCGGCTCTCGGGCGAGACCGGCGCACCCCCTGCCGAGGTGATCCGGGCTCAGTTCGCTGCTCGGCTGATCTTCGACGCCGCCGACCTGGACCGCAGGATCGCCGCCTGCGACCACCAGGTCGACGCCGAGGTGCAGACGCAGCTGCGGATGGAGGTGCGCACCACGGTCGAGCGAGCCACCCGCTGGGTGATCAACAACCGGCGCCGCCCGATCGACATCAGCGCCGCGGTGGAGCAGTTCGCCCCGCTGGTACGCCAGCTGGTGGCCGCCATCCCCACCATCCTGCATGGTCGCGAGGCCGAGGCGTTCGCGGCACGGACCTCGCGCTACGTCGACGGCGGTGCCTCCGCGGAGCTGGCCGCGTCCGTGGCGGTGCTGCCGGCGGCGTACGCGGCGCTGACGGTGGTGCAGACCGCCAACCGGGACGGCATCGACGTGCTGCGCGCTGCCCAGGTTCACTTCGGCCTGGGTGAGCGGCTGGGTCTCGACCGGGTGCTCGGCCGAATCATCGAGCTGCCGCGCGAGGACCGCTGGCAGACGATGGCCAGGGCGGCGCTGCGCGACGACCTGCACGCGGTGCACGCCCAGCTGACGGCGGAGGTGCTGGCCGCGGGCGTCGGCACCGAGCCGGCGGCCGACCTGGTGGCGCAGTGGGAGAAGATCACTCCGGCGGTGGCCGACTCGGTCCGGATGCTGCGGTCGATCTGCGACGCCAAGCCGGACCTGGCCCGGATGTCGGTGGCGGTCCGGGTGGTGCGTGGACTGCTGCCCGCCACGGAATGAGGCCACCTCGACGAGGCGTGATAGGTGTTGATCATGCGAATCGACCTGCACACCCACTCGCGCGTCTCGGACGGTACGGACGCGCCCGCCGATCTGGTGCGGCTGGCTGCCCGCGCGGGCTTGGATGTGGTGGCGCTGACCGATCATGACACCTTCGACGGTCTGGACGAGGCCGTCGCGACCGGTGTCGAGGTCGGGGTGCGGGTGGTCCGTGGGATCGAGGTCTCCTGCGCCCGGGGTGGCCAGAGCGTGCACCTGTTGGCCTACGGCGCCGACCCGCAGAACCCGATGCTGGCCGAGGAGATGACGCGGGTCCGCAGCGGGCGGAGCAACCGGCTGTCGCCCGTGCTCGCGAAGCTGGCGGAGCTGGGGGTGCCGGTGACCGAGGACGCGGTGCGTGAGCAGGTCGGCACCAGCCCGTCGGTCGGTCGGCCGCACATCGCCGACGCCCTGGTCGCGGCCGGGCACGTCCGTGACCGGACCGAGGCGTTCGACAAGTTCCTGTCCGAGGGCGGACCCGCCCATGTGGCTCGCTATGCCATCGACATCGCGCGCGGGATCGAGCTGGTGCACGGTGCCGGCGGCGTCGCGGTGATCGCCCACCCGTGGGGCCGCGGCCGGGAGGCGGTGCTGCCGCCGGTCGTACTGGAGCAGCTGGTGTCGGAACAGGGACTGGATGGCTTCGAGGTCGACCACCAGGATCATGACGACGACGCCCGGGCGAAGCTGCGAGCCCTGGGGGAGCGGCTCGGCGTGCTCACCACCGGGTCCAGTGACTATCACGGGACCGGCAAGGTGGATCACGATCTGGGCTGCAACACCACTGATCCCGCCGTCTTCGTCGAGCTGCAGCGCCGGATCGCCTAGGGCGCGCCTTCCGCGGGCGGTTGCGACGCCAGGGTGAGGATCTCGGCACCGTCGCCGGTGATGGCGATGGTGTGCTCACTGTGCGCTGTCCGACAGCCCGTCGCACTGCGCAGCGTCCAGCCGTCGGAGTCGACGACCAGATCGGCGGTGTCGGCCATCACCCATGGTTCCAGCGCCAGCAGCAGCCCTGGCCGCAGCTGGTAGCCGCGGCCGGGTCGTCCGGTGTTCGACACGTGCGGGTCCTGATGCATCGTCGACCCGACGCCGTGGCCGCCGAACTCGGTGTTGATCAGATAGCCCGCTTCGGCGAGGGTCGAGCCGATGGCGTGGGAGATGTCACCGAGGCGCGCCCCGGGGCCTGCGGCGGCTATTCCGGCAGACAGCGCGCGCTCGGTCGCGCTGATCAGCGCGACACTCTCCGGCGGCCGTGACTCGCCGACGATGAAGCTGATGGCCGAGTCGGCGACCACTGTGTCGAGCGAGACCGCCAGGTCGAGGGACAGCAGGTCGCCATCGGCGAGCGGATAGTCCTGGGGCTGCCCGTGCAGGACGGCGTCGTTGACCGAGGTGCAGATGTAGTGCCCGAACGGTCCGCGGCCGAAGGATGGCGCATAGTCGACGTAGCAGGACTGCGCGCCGGCGTCGGCGATCAACACCCGGGTCCACTGGTCGATGTCCACCAGGTTGGTGCCGACTCCGATGTGGTTCCTCAGCCGCTGCAAGATGTCGGCGACGAGTGCACCGGTCTCGCGTGCTCGGGTCAGCTCCGTGGGGCTCAGAATCTCGATCATGCGGCACCTTCTCTGCTGGGAGCCAATAACTATCCCGGTCATACTATCCCGGTATTAGTATCGGAGCATGGTCAGATTGCCGCTCACATCAGCCGAGGTCGAGCGCGGACAGCGCCTTGGTGCGCTGTTGCGTCGCGCCAGGGGAGAGCGCCCGATGCTCAATACCGCCCTCGACGCAGGGATCTCCCCCGAGACGCTCCGCAAGATCGAGTCAGGGCGGGTGGCGACGCCGGCGTTCTCGACCATCGCCGCGATCGCAGACGTGCTCGGCCTGTCCCTGGACGTCATCTGGGCCGAGATCAGCCAGGCCGAGCGCGGGGTCGACCCCGCCGGCTCCGGCCGTCCCCCGCGGGAGCGGCTGGCCTCCTAGGGTCAGACGGCGTCGATCAGCGCGACCAGGACGTCGACACTCACCTGCGGCTGCTCCACGGCCGGGGAGTGGTCGGCGTCGGGGATGACCACCGACACGGTCCCGAGCCGGTCCGCCATGTCGTCCTGCAGGCTCTGCGGCCAGGCTGCATCCCGCTCGCCGTACACCACGTGCGCCGGCACGCCGCTGGCCAGGATGGCGTCGACGTGGTCCGGCGTGTCGATCAGGACCCGAGTCAGCTCGGCGAGCGCTTCGGGGTTGCCGGCGACGAAGCGCTGCTCGAGGAACGCCTCGACGGCCTCCTCCTGCGGGGTCGCCCCGTCAGCCAGCTCGAGGGCCCGCTTCCGGCGGTAGACCTCGGCCAGGTCGTAGCTGTCCAGGGCGCTCAGCATTCGCTGCAGCCGGGGCTGCTCGCCGTGTCCGCCCGGCCCCGAGCACAGCAGCGTCACCGACGACCACGGTGCCGGGTCGCGTTGCACGGCACGGGCGACCACCAGTCCGCCGAGACTGTGTCCCACCAGGTGCAACGGCGTCCCCGGACGGTGTCCGGGCAGCAGCGCCGCCAGCGCCGTCACATCGTCGGCCCAGCTGTCCAGTGAGAACGGACCCGTCGCCTTGCTCTCGAACTGACCGCGCTGGTCGTGGGCGTAGGCGGAGTAACCGGCGTGGGCGAAGAGCGGCAGCACCGGCGCAAAGTCCTCCTTGCTGCCGGTGTAGCCATGCACCAGCAGCACACTGCCCCTCGGCTCGGACGCCTCGACCCGGTCGAGCGCCAACGTGACATCGCGGCTGGGCAGGGTGAGCTGGTCGGAGATGATCTCGGCGGGACGGCTGGAGGGACGGGTGGCAACCATGCCGCTCACTCTACGTCCGGCAGAATGGTCACCGATGACTCCCTCCGCGCAGAACCTCGCCGACCGACCCACCCCGAAGGTGCGCCCGGCCAAGGCCCGGGTTATCGCCGTCGCCAACCAGAAGGGTGGCGTCGCCAAGACCACCAGCGTCGCGTCCCTCGGTGCGGCCCTGGCCGAACTCGGGAAGCGGGTGCTCGTGGTGGACCTGGATCCCCAGGCCTGCCTGACGTTCTCCCTCGGCTACGACCCCGAGGGCGTCGAGGCGTCGGTCCACCAGGTGCTGCTCGGCCAGGTGGCCGCGGCCGACATCGTGATCGAGACCGGCGAGGACGTCGACCTGCTGCCGGCCACCATCGAGCTCGCCACGGCGGAGCAGCTGCTGCTCACGCGGACCGGACGCGAGCAGGTGCTCAAGAACGCGCTGGCGCCGCTGCTGAAGCGTTACGACGTGGTGCTGTTGGACTGCCCGCCGTCGCTGGGCATCCTGACCACGGTGGCGCTCACGGCGGCCACCGGGGTGTTGATCCCGCTGCAGTGCGAGACCCTGAGCCACCGCGGCGTCGGGCAGCTGCTCGACACCATCCACGATGTGAAGCGGGTGACCAACCGGCGGCTGGCCGTGCTCGGGGTGCTGCCCACGCTGTTCGACGCCCGCACCACGCACTCCCGACTGGTGCTGGAGCGGATCGGCGAGGACTACGGCATCGCGGTGCTCGAGCCGCCGATCCCCAAGTCGGTCCGGTTCGCCGAGGCGCCGGCCGCCGGGATGTCGATCCTCAGCACAGCCCGCTCCTCAAAAGGCGCGATCGCCTACCGCGCCGTGGCGCAGCAGCTCATCGACCCGGCCTGACCGCGGCGCAGCAGCCCGGTCGTCCCTGGTCGTCCTGGGATCGGCGTCCGCACGTCCCCGCGCACGCACGCACGCACAAAGCCTGCCGTCCCGGAGGGAACGACAGGCTTCGTGGACGTGCAACAGCTCAGTCGGTGGCGGCTGCGGCCGGGGTCGCTGCGTCGGAGGAACGACGGCGGCGACGGCGGGTGCGCGGCGCCGACCCTTCGGTCACACCCGCGTCGGAGCCCGGTGCGGTGATCGGCTGCTCCGGGTCGGACTGGACCGTCTGGGCCGTCACCTCGGCACCCTCCACCGGGGCTCCGTTGTGGGTCCGGCGACGGCTCCGCTGGCGCTTGGGGCGCTCTGCTGCTGTCGAGCTGTCACGCTCGGCGGGCCGATCGGCAGCTCGCTCGCTCCGGTCACCGCCGCGGTCGCGATCAGCGCCCCGGCTCTGGTCACCGCCGCGGCCACGGGACTCCCGCGGCGGACGGTCCTCGGCCGGCTTGGCCGGGACGAGCCGGCCCTTGGTGCCCGGCTCGATACCCAGGTCGTGATAGAGGTGCTCTGAGGTGGAGTAGGTCTCCTGCGGCTCGGGGAACGGCAGCCCGAGGGTGTTGTTGATCACCTTCCACCGGGTACGGTCGGCCCAGTCCACGAAGGTGATGGCCACGCCCGAGGCGCCGGCCCGCCCGGTACGACCGATCCGGTGCACGTAGGTCTTGTCGTCGTCGGGGCACTCGTAGTTGATCACGTGGGTGACGCCCTCGACGTCGATGCCACGGGCGGCCACGTCGGTGGCCACCAGCACGTCGATGCCGCCGCTGCGGAACTTGGTCAGCGCCTTCTCCCGGGCGATCTGGGACAGGTCGCCGTGGATCGAGGTGGCGGCGAAGCCCCGCTCGGCCAGGTCGTCCGACACCCGCTGCGCCGAGCGCTTGGTGCGGCAGAAGATCATCGCCCGGTTGCGGTTCTCGGCCTGCAGGATGCGGGCCACCACCTCCGGCTTGTCCAGGTCGTGCGCCTGATAGACGAACTGCGCAGTGGCCGGCACCGTGGTCGTCTCCTGCGCGGACTCGGCCCGGATGTTGACCGGGTGGCGCAGGTGACGACGGGCCAGCGACACGATCGCGCTGGGCATGGTGGCCGAGAACAGCATCGTCTGGCGCAGCTCGGGGGTCTTGGCCAGGATCCGCTCGACGTCGGGCAGGAAGCCCAGGTCCAGCATCTCGTCGGCCTCGTCCAGCACCAGCACCTTGATGTGGCTCAGGTCCAGCGAGCGGCGGTCAGCCAGGTCGAGGAGACGGCCGGGCGTACCGACCACGACCTCCACGCCCTCGACGAGGGCGTCCAGCTGGCCGTCGTAACCGACGCCGCCGTAGACGGTGAGGACGCGCGCACCACGGTCCTTGGCCGCCGTGGCGATGTCTTTGCTCACCTGGCTGGCCAGCTCGCGGGTCGGGCAGACCACCAGGGCCTGGGGGGCGCCGGGCTTGGACTGCAGCTCGAAGTCGCGCTCACCGGGGACGACGATCCGCTGCAGCAGCGCCACGCCGAAGGCCAGGGTCTTGCCGGTTCCGGTGCGGGCCTGGCCGATCATGTCGGTCCCGACCAGGGCGATCGGGATCGCCATCGACTGGATCGGGAACGGGTGCACGATGCCCACAGCGGCCAGCGACTCGACGATCGAGGGCAGCACGCCGAGATCGGCGAAGGTCTGCTGCGCGATCGGCTCGGGGGTGTCGGGGGTGGAGAGGTCGACGGGCTCGATGACCGTCGGGTCGGTCGTCGGCGCCGCCGCGTCCGTGATGTCGTTACTCAGGGTCTCGCCTTTTCGTGTCGGAGAAGTCGAGGGCACACCGGTCCAGCACATCGCGGTGGTTCTGCGGTGCCAGGAACGCCTGGGACGCACTCGACGGTACGTACTACACCCCATAGTCTACCGCGAACCACCTCGAGACGCCGTTAGGCTGCCAGTCATGACCGATGAGCCGCCTGTCGTGCCCGCCCAGGACCTCCCGGAGCGCCCCGGTGACCGGGAGTACCGCCAAGGCGCCATCGACCTGCTGGGGGTGCTCGCGTACGGCGAGCTGACCGCTTTCGAGCGGCTGGCCGAGGACGCCCGGATGGCGCCGACCCTGGCCGACAAGGTTCACATCGCGTCGATGGCGGCTCTGCAGATCGAGCACTTCGACCGGGTCAAGCAGCGGCTGGCTGCCTTGGACACCGATGTGATGGTGGCGATGGAGCCGTTCCACGGACCGTTCGACGCGTTCCACGAGCACACCGCCCCGAAGATCTGGCTGGAAGGGCTGCTCAAGGCGTACGTCGGCGACGGATTCGCGGCGGACTTCTATCGCGAGGTGGCGGCCTTCGTGGACCCCGATACCCGGGCGCTGGTGCACGAGGTGCTGTCGGATGAGGGCCACGCCGAGTTCGTGGTGGAGAAGGTGCGCAGTGCGATCCGGTCCGACACCAAGGTGGCGGGGCGGCTGGCGCTGTGGGGACGACGGCTGGTCGGTGAGGCGCTCAGTCAGGCCCAGCGGGTCGCTTCCGACCGCGACGCGCTCACCAGCCTGCTGGCCGGGACGGTGGACCGCCCGGGCATGGACCTGGCGGCGATCAGCCGGATGTTCTCGCGGTTGGTGGAGAACCACACCAAGCGCATGGCCACACTCGGGCTCCAGGCCTGAGGCTCCGGCGGCCACGGGTGCGACCCGCGACCGCCGGAGGGCAGCTCAGCTGCCGCCGAATCAGATGCCGCCGAAGCCGACGGCCCGGCTGTTCTCCTCGCCGATGTCGAGGTAACCGATCGCGGTGGCCGGGATCATCACCTGACGGCCCTTCGTGTCGGTGAGCGTGAGCAGACCGTCGGCCGCCAGCGCACCGCTGAACGCCTCAGCCACGTCGGACGCCGCCTGGTTGGTCTCGACGACGATCTCGCGGGCGACGTTTCGGATGCCGACCTTGATCTCCACTGTTCCTCCTGATGGTGCTCCCCGGCGAGCTGCCGGAGTTCTGGCTCAACGGTGCCATACCGCCTCGGAGCAGCGGGTGCCTGTTCGCCGTCGGCGGAGCAGAAAGCGAGCCGGGAGCGTCGCGGCTGCGGCCGCTGCCCGGCGGTGGGATCGAGCTCAGCCCTGACCGAGCTCCTCATCGGTGCCGCGGCGGACCACGATCCGGGTCCAGGCGCCGAGATAGATGCGGTCATCGGGCTGCAGCTCGTGCTTCAGCCCCACCGGGATCGGGTCGGTGGGCAGCGGTCCGCTGGCCGGGGCGACGAAGGTTCCGTTGGACGACTCGAGGTCCTCGACGAACCAGCGGCTGCCGTCGGTGCTCAACTGCGCCTGACGTCGGCTGATGCCGGTGTCTGACTCGCAGGCGATGTCGGGGTGGATGTTGCGGCTTCTGCTGGTGCGCCCGATCAGCAGCGACCGGCTCCGCAGCACGATCATGTCGGGCAGCCCGGCCGACGGCATCGGGTCGGGGCTCTCCTGCGCGGCGTACCAGTCGGGGTCGATCCAGATCTCGGCCACCCAGCCGGTGGCTGCGCCCGGTGCCGCGGCGGACCCAGGCGCGGTGGCGGACTCGACGCCGCTGCCGGCCGGGGCGACGAAGGTGGGTGCGTCGCCCCCGTCGGAGCCGGCGGCAGCCGGTGCGGCCGAGGGTGGCGTGGCGACGCCCTCCGGTGGGGTCAGCGGCCGCGGCATGGTGCCGGTGGTGAAGTCGTAGCCGCAGGCCTCGCAGAACAGCGCTTCGGCGGTGTTCTCGGTCGAGCAGTTCGGGCACGGCAGCGCGCCCGGACCGGCGGCGGCGACCGGGGCGGGCACCGGCACCTCGGCCGGCTGTCCCGGCTGTGGGCCGGCGTCGATCGGCATGCCGCAGACGTCGCAGTAGTCGTCGGCGGTGGAGGAGTGCCCGGCCGGGCAGGTCGAGGTCATGGTGTCTCCAGTGCTGGGTCGGCGGTGCTGGCGAGCACGGGTCAGCCCTTGATCCGGGTGGTCTTGGTCGAGGCGGTGTCGAGTGCCATCTCGTCGGCCTTGTCGACCGCCCGCTTGAGTCGAACCGTACCGGTCTCGACGTTGTCGATGTCGACCACCTTGCGCAGCCGGGTGGTCGCCTCGGCGTTGCCGGTCTGGGCAGCGAGCTGAACGGCCCGGCCGAGCTTGGTCGTCGCGGTGGCCTCATCCCCGGACGCCTTGGCCGCCAGACCCTCCTGAATGGCGTCGGCGAGCTCGGTCTGTCCGGTGTAGTGGGCGACCTCCGGGTTGATCCGGGTGGTGAGGGCGTCGTCGGCGGACCACTTCGCCTTGACCAGGCCCTGGGCCACCACCTCATCGCCGACGGCGAGCTGGACCCGCGCAGCCAGCTGCTCCTGCCCGAGTGCCTTGGCCGCCAGCCGGATCCCGACGTGGTAGTCCCGCGACTCGTCGCCCCACGAGCCGGTCGGGTACGCCCCGGTCAGCGGGTTGACCGCCGTCCGGCGGCTGCTGAGGTCCTCCACCGTGGGCGCCACCTGCCGGACGAAGAGCACCTGGGCGCCCTGGGGGGCCCACACCCGCAGCTGGGCATCCGCCACGCCGCGGCCCATCGCCTGCTGCATGAGCTCGGCGAACACCTGGGCCATCGCGTCCGGGCTGGGGATGATGTCAACGGTGCCGAGCAGGACCTGGGCGATCCGGCGTACCTCGGCCACCTGCCAGTCGACGCCGACGCCACGGCAGTCGCACTGGAAGCGGCCGGTGACGCCCGCGATGGCGGCGCTCAGCTGTTCCGGGCGCTCGTTGTGGTTCTCGCCGTCGGTCAGCAAGATGGCGTGCCGCTGGGTCAGCAGCGGGATCGAGTCGAAGAGCCGGCCGGCCAAGGTCAGCCAGGTGCCCATCGCGGTGCCACCGTCGGACCGGAACTGGCTGATCGCCTGCTGTGCGGCGAACCGGCTGCGGTCGTCCATCTTGATCATGCCGGCGCCGGACTGTACCGGCGGGTAGGCGAGGTAGGCCTGGTGGTTACCCGCGACGATGGCGAACCAGGTCCCGTCGAGCACCTGGTCCACGGCGGCGGCCGCCGCGATCTTGGCCGCCTCCAGCTTGGCCCGGCCCATCGAGCCTGAGGTGTCGACGATGATGATCTCGCCCGCCTCGCCGCCGCCACTGCGGCCCGCCTCGCCGGCCCCGGTGCAGGAGAGGGTGACGATCGCGTTGACGTCGGTCCCGCCGTCGGGCAGGAACTCGTTCTGGTAAACCGCTGCGCTGAACTCGGCCATGATCAACTTCCTTCGTGCCTGATGGTCTGGTGCCGCGCGCGTCCGCGCCGGTGCCGTACGCCCCGCGTCGGCGGAACTCAGTATGCCGCGCCGCCGGTCGACGCGCTCCGACGGTGCAGGCGCAGAACCACGCGGCAGCCGATGAGTTTGCCGCCGCGGACAGGTCAGACTGAGCATGACCAGCTATCCCGACGTCAGTGTCGAATCGCGCGATGCGCAGCCCTACGTGGGGGTGACGGCCACGGTGCGGGCGGATCACTTCGCCCCCGTCGTCGACCAGATCCCCGAGATCCTCGGCTGGTTGGCAGCCCAGGGCCTGACGCCGGTCGGTGCGCCCTTCGTCCGGTATCTGGTTGGCGACCCGAGCGACGCTGAGCTGGTGGTCCAGGCGGGGGTGGGCGTGGCACTCGATCCAGCGCACGATTCCGGTGGCGCGCGGTCATCGGCGGCCGCCCCACGATGGGACTTCGACCTGCTCCCGGGCGGTCGGTATGTCGTCACCACCTTCACCGGATCTCCGGACCGGCTGGACGACGTCACCGAGGATCTGATCCGGCGGGCCGGCGAGCTGGGGATGGGCCCCGATCGGCAGCGCCCGGACGGCGGCGCGGGCTGGGGTTGTCGGCTGGAGTTCTTCGAGACCAACCCGCTGGAGGTGGCCAGCCCCGACGAGTGGCGGACGACGTTGGCGATCCGCTTGGCAGCGCAGGACTGATCGGGCACTTGAGCGCCGATCCCTCCGCGGGTAGAGTGGCTGTCAGGTACCCCCAGTGGGTATCTGATCGATGGGTTCATCGCCGCTGGAGGAGACGATCTTGATGACTGAGCACGCAGGACCGCACGGCTACATCAGCAACAAGGACGACTATCTCAAGCGACTGCGTCGGATCGAGGGTCAGGCCCGTGGACTGCAGCGGATGGTCGAGGAGGAGCAGTACTGCATCGACATCCTCACCCAGGTGTCGGCGATGACGAAGGCGTTGCAGTCGGTCTCGCTCGCCCTGCTGGACGAGCACCTCAGCCACTGCGTGGTCGGAGCGGTCGCCACCGGCGGGCCCGAGGCGGACGTGAAGCTGAAGGAAGCCTCCGACGCGATCGCGCGGCTCGTCCGGTCTTGACCCGTAGCGTCGAGCGGTCAGCTCGACGTCCCACCCCCCGAAAGGTTCTCCCATGAGCTCCAGTGCCACCTACACCGTCACCGGCATGACCTGCGAGCACTGCGTGCGCGCAGTCACCGAAGAGGTCACCAAGATCCCCGGTGTCACCGAGGTCTCGGTCGACCTCACCAGCGGAGCCGTCCAGGTCACCAGCGACGCTCCCGTCGACGACAGCGCCGTCTCCGAGGCCGTCGAAGAGGCCGGCTACGAGCTGGCCGGTCGATAGCTCCGAAGCGCCCTGCGTGATCGTCACGACCGTGGCGGACAGCGCGGGCTAGCCAGGAGGAAGCAGCCATGAAGACCTCGATCAAAGTCACTGGGTTCGTGCTCGGCCTGGTCGCTGTGTTCGCCGCGGCCACCGGGATCGGCAGGCTGGTCCGACCCATCGGCGATGACCTATCGGCGACCGGCTCATCGGCGCCTGGGCCATCGGCCACCGGCCCGCACCAAGGCGCGGAGCACACGCCGGCCCCGGCACCCGTCGCCGCAGCGCTGCCAGGAGGGCTGATGGTCTCCCAGGACGGCTACACCCTGGATCTCACTCGCCGGCAGGTCTCCCGCGGCGCGGCCGTCGACGTCGGGTTCCGTGTCCTCGGGCCGGACGGCGAGCCGGTGACCGACTACACCCCCGAGCATGGCAAGGACCTGCATCTGATCGCGGTCCGCCGTGACTTGACCGGTTATCAGCATCTGCATCCCCGGCTGGCCGCCGACGGCACCTGGAGTGTCCCGCTCAACCTGTCCCGCGGAGGGACGTACCGGGTCTTCGCCGACTTCACCCCGGCCGGCCGCGAGGACGGGCTCACGTTGGGCGCCGACCTGTTCGTGGCCGGCGAACTGACGCCGCGGCCGCTGCCGCCGGTCTCGTCGACGGCGACGGTGGACGGCTACACGGTGACCCTCGACGGCACGATGACCGCGGGGGAGGAGTCGGAGCTGACCTTGTCGGTGAGCAGGGACGAGAAGCCGGTCACCGACCTCCAGCCCTATCTCGAGGCGTACGGCCACCTGGTGGCGCTCCGCGACCGCGACCTGGCCTATCTGCACGTCCATCCGGCCGGCGGGCCGGCGGACCCGAAGACCGAGCCGGGTCCCGGCATCACGTTCTACGTCACCGCCCCCAGCGACGGCGCGTACCGACTCTTCCTCGACTTTCGCCACGGCGACCGCGTGCGGACCGCCGAGTTCACCGTCATCGTGGGCGGCGCTCAGCAGGGCACCCCGGCGGGCACTCCCGATCCGGCTGACCCGTCCGGGTCCACACCAGGCCATGAGGACGACCCCGGCCACGGTCACGGTGGTTGACCGCGGACCACACCCACCAGCGGACGCCCAGGAGCCGACGCCGACAGATCGACGCCGGCGGATCCCAGCAGACTGATCGATCACAGACAAGGACCAGCGATGAGCACCCCCAGCAGCAGCCCTCCCACCGAGCTGGTGGCTGTCGGGAACCAGCAGATCGAGCTGGAGGTGGGCGGCATGACCTGCGCCTCCTGCGCCGCCCGGATCGAGAAGCGGCTCAACAAGCTCGACGGCGTGACCGCCAGCGTGAACTACGCCACCGAGAAGGCCCGGGTGTCCTACCCCGAGTCAGTCAGCACCGACGAGCTGGTGGCCACGGTGGAGAAGGCCGGCTACACCGCCACGGTGCCGCCACCGCCGACTGCGGGCGGCGAGGACGGGGATCACCGTGGAGTCGCGGTCGACCCCACTGAGGCCCTGCGGCGGCGGCTGATCGTGTCAGCGGTGCTGACGGTCCCCGTGATCGCGATGGCGATGATCCCTGCGCTGCAGTTCACCTACTGGCAGTGGCTGTCGCTGACCCTGGCGGCACCCGTGGTGGCCTGGGGTGCCTGGCCGTTCCACCGGGCGGCCTGGACCAACCTGCGGCACGGTTCGACCACCATGGACACCCTGGTCTCGCTCGGCACCCTGGCCGCTCTGGGATGGTCGCTGTACGCCCTGTTCCTCGGCACCGCCGGCACCCCCGGCATGCGACACCCCTTCGAGTGGACGCTGAGCCGCGGTGACGGCGCCGGCAACATCTACCTCGAGGCCGCCACCGGGGTCACCACCTTCCTGTTGGCCGGACGCTACGTCGAGGCCCGGTCCAAGCGGCAGGCCGGAGCCGCGCTCCGCGCCCTGCTGGAGCTCGGCGCCAAGGAGGTGTCGGTGCTGCGCGATGGCCGGGAGGAGCGCATTCCCACCAGCCAGCTCGCGGTGGGGATGCGGTTCGTGGTCCGCCCCGGCGAGAAGATCGCCACCGACGGCACCGTGGTCGACGGCTCGTCGGCCGTCGACGCCTCGATGCTGACCGGGGAGTCCGTACCCGTGGAGGTGGGACCCGGCGACACCGTGGTGGGCGCCACCGTCAACGCGGGCGGGCGCATCGTCGTCACCGCCACCCGCGTCGGAGCCGACACCCAGCTCGCTCAGATGTCCCGCCTGGTGACCGAGGCCCAGAACGGGAAGGCCCAGGTCCAGCGACTGGCCGACCGCATCTCCGCGATCTTCGTACCGATCGTGCTGGCCCTGGCCGTGGCCACCCTCGGGTTCTGGCTCGGCAGCGGCGCCGGGCCGGCGGCGGCGTTCACCGCCGCGGTCGCGGTGCTGATCATCGCCTGCCCGTGCGCGCTCGGGCTGGCCACGCCGACCGCCTTGATGGTGGGTACCGGCCGCGGCGCCCAGCTGGGGATCCTGATCAAGGGCCCGGAGGTGCTGGAGTCCACCCGCCGGGTGGACACCGTGGTCCTGGACAAGACGGGCACCATCACGACCGGTCGGATGACCCTGCTCGACGTGGCCGCAGCCGACGATGAGAGCGCCGAGGAGGTGCTGCGGCTCGCGGGAGCGCTCGAGGACGCCTCCGAGCACCCGATCGCCCAGGCCATCGCCGTCGGGGCGCGCCGGCGGGTCGCCACCCTGCCTCCGGTGACCGAGTTCACCAATGTCTCCGGCCGAGGAGTCCGCGGCGTCGTCGAGGGCCACACGGTGCTGGTGGGGCGGCGATCGCTGCTGACCGAGGACGGCTGGCCGCTTCCCGACGAGATCGACACCACCCTGCGAGCCGCCGAGGCCGAGGGCCAGACGGCCGTCGCGGTGGGCTGGGACGGTCGGGCCCGCGGCGTGCTGGTGGTGGCCGATGCGGTCAAGGACACGTCGTTGGCCGCGATCGACGAGCTGCGCCGCCTCGGCCTCACGCCGGTGCTGCTGACCGGCGATAACGCCGTCGTGGCCCGGGCGGTGGCCGCCCAGGTCGGCATCGACCAGGTGATCGCCGAGGTGCTGCCGGCCGACAAGGTCGCCGCCGTACGCCGGTTGCAGGACGACGGCAAGGTGGTGGCCATGGTGGGGGATGGCGTGAACGACGCCGCCGCGCTGGCCCAGGCCGATCTCGGCCTGGCGATGGGCACCGGCACCGATGTCGCCATCGAGGCCAGTGACCTGACGCTGGTCAGCGGTGACCTACGGGTGGCCGCTGACGCGATCCGGCTGGCCCGGCGCACCCTGGGCACCATTCGCGGCAACCTGTTCTGGGCCTTCGCCTACAACGTCGCGGCCATCCCGCTCGCCGCCGCGGGCTTGCTCAACCCGATGCTGGCCGGGGCGGCCATGGCCTTCTCCTCGGTCTTCGTGGTCACCAACAGCCTGCGGCTGCGGAGGTTCCGCAGCAGCATCGCCTGAGTGCGCTCGGTCGCGGTGACAGCGGTCTGCGCGGGTCAGCCGCGGACCCGAGCCGTACCGCAGCTGAACGGCCGCCCGGTCGAGCCGTTCTGGCGGCAGGCGACGATCTTGACCGTGGCGGACTCGCGGGCGATGTTCTGGTAAGCGGACTTGTGCGTGCCGTTCCCCGTCCCGACATAGACCCGCGGGAGAGCTCGGAAGCTGCCGTTGGCTTGCTGGATCTCGATCCACCCGACCACCCCGACGCCGTCCTTGTCATCGTCGTAGACGCTGTACACATTGATCGCGTCGTCGAAGTTGGTGTGCCCGGCGATGTCACCGGTGTCTGAGGTGACGGCACGGCCACTCTGTGCCTGAGCCGGCGTCGCGCTGATCGTGAGGCAGCAGCAGACGGCGAGCGCGAGGGCGAGCATCGAGGCTGGTCGTCGGCGTACCGATGTCATCGGATCTCCCTAGGGCGAGATGGTGGCACCTGTGGCGCCGGAAGGTTCAGGTCGTGGTGCTGTCGGTGCCCGCGCCGTTGGAATACTGGCTCAGCTTCCGGCACGGGCTGACGTTGCCATTGCACCGTCCGGCGAACTTGATGTAGATCTTGTGGCCCTCAGCGAAGCTCTTGTTGCACTCGAGCAGCGCCTGCTCGCCCTGGGTGTTGACGCACAGCCCGGTCCGGTTGAGCGACGGCACCGACCAGAACGCCGCCACCCGCATCCCGTCCCTCTTCCGGTCCAAGATGTAGATCTCGTCACCCCCGTCCTCGTAGACGGCATAGCCGTACGAGTTCCCCGAGTAGGCGTTCTCGTAGGCCCACAGGTCGCCGCGGCTCGCGATCTGATACTCGTAGGTATCCGCGGCTGCGGGGGCCGCCACGAGGACAAGCCCCGCAACGGCGGCGACGACGGACGTGACGATGCGACGAGACCAGTTCATCGGAAGACTCCTACGTCAGGGTGTCTTCGTTCTAGCAGAGGTCTGCCCGGTTGACTAGAGGCCGGACCACCCCAACCACCAGAACCTCAGTCCTCCGGGGAGTAGCCGAGATTCGGGCCGAGCCACTTCTCGGCCTCCCGCAGGGTCCAGCCCTTGCGCTGCGCGTAGTCCTCGACCTGGTCCTGACCCAGCCGGCCGACGACGAAGTACTGCGACGCGGGGTGTGAGAAGTACCAGCCGGACACGGCCGCGCCCGGCCACATGGCCATCGACTCGGTCAGGGTGATTCCTGTGTTCCGCTCGACATCGAGCAGCTGCCAGAGCAGCTCCTTCTCGGTGTGGTCGGGGCAGGCCGGATAGCCCGGGGCCGGCCGGATGCCCACGTACCGCTCGGCCAGCAGGTCGTCGGCGTGCAGGTGCTCATCCGGTGCGTAGCCCCACAGGTCCAGGCGGACCCGTTCGTGCATCCGCTCGGCGAACGCCTCGGCCAGCCGGTCGGCCAGCGACTCCAACAAGATGGCGCTGTAGTCGTCGAGCTGGGCGCGGAAGTCGGCGAGCTTCTCGGCCACCCCGTGCCCGGCGGTGACGGCGAACGCACCGACGTGGTCACGCAGGCCCGTCTCCTTCGGTGCGACGAAGTCCGACAGGGCTCGGTTGGGGATGCCGTCGCGGTGCTGTCCCTGCTGACGCAAGGTATGCAAGGTGGTGGCCACCGCCGAGCGGGTCTCGTCGGTGTAGACCTCCAGGTCGTCGCCGACCGCGTTGGCCGGGAAGAGACCGACCACACCGTTGGCCCGCAACCAACGTTCGTCGACCAGCCGGTCGAGCATGGCCTGGGCGTCGGCGTACAACCGGCTGGCTGCCTCGCCCGTGGCCGGGTTGTTGAGGATGTCGGGGAACCGCCCCTTCATCTCCCAGGCGTTGAAGAACGGACCCCAGTCGATGTAGTCACGCAGCTCGGCCAGTGGATAGTCGGCGAAGGTGCGGACGAACTGCGTGTCTGTGCGGCTGGGATTGCCGGACTGCCGCTGCAGCAGCGCCTTCTCCTGCTGGGCCACCAGGTGTGGCACCGGCGGGCGATAGCTGGACCAGTCGACCGGGGTGGGGTTGGCCCGAGCCGCATCAATACCGAGCAGCGGTCGTTCGGTGCCCTTGGCGGCGTGCCGACGGCGCAGCGAGTCGAAGTCGGCGGTGACGTTGGCCAGCAGCTGGGGCCGCTGGTCGTCCGACAGCAGCTGGGAGACCACCGGGACCGACCGAGATGCGTCCTTCACCCAGATCACCGGCCCGTGGTATTTCTGGTCAACCTTCACCGCGGTGTGCGCCCGCGACGTGGTGGCCCCGCCGATCATCAGCGGGATATCGAAGCCCTGACGCTCCATCTCGGCGGCGAAGTTGACCATCTCGTCCAGCGACGGAGTGATCAGTCCGGACAGTCCGATCACATCGGCCTTCTCCGCCTTGGCGGCATCGAGGATCTTCTGGGCCGGCACCATGACGCCGAGGTCCACCACGTCGTAGTTGTTGCACTGCAGCACCACCCCGACGATGTTCTTGCCGATGTCGTGGACGTCACCCTTGACCGTGGCCATGATGATCTTGCCCTTGGCCTTGGCCGGCAGGTCCGAGGCGTCCTTCTCCGCCTCGATGAAGGGGATCAGGTACGCAACCGCCCGCTTCATCACCCGGGCGCTCTTGACCACCTGGGGCAGGAACATCTTGCCGGCGCCGAACAGGTCGCCGACCACGTTCATGCCCTCCATCAGCGGACCCTCGATCACCTCGATCGGCTTGCCGCCGCGGGCGGCGATCTCGGCTCGGAGCTCCTCGGTGTCAGCTTCGGCGTGCTCGTCGATGCCCTTGACCAGCGCGTAGGTGATCCGCTCACCGACGGGCAGCGAGCGCCATTCCTCGGCCACCGCCTCCTGCCGGGTGTCGCCGGTGTTGAACCGGTCGGCCACCTCGAGCAGCCGCTCGGTCGAGTCGGGCCGGCGGTTGAGGATGACGTCGGTGATCCGCTCGCGCAGGTCGGGATCGACCTGGTCGTAGACCACCAGAGCGCCGGCGTTGACGATGCCCATGTCCATCCCGGCCTGGATCGCGTGGTAGAGGAAGACCGCATGGATCGCTTCGCGCACAGCGTTGTTGCCACGGAAGGAGAACGACACGTTGGACACGCCGCCGGAGACCAGCGCGCCGGGCAGGTTCGCCTTGATCCACCGGGTGGCCTCGATGAAGTCCACGCCGTAGTTGGCATGCTCCTCGATGCCGGTGGCCACCGCGAACACGTTCGGGTCGAAGATGATGTCCTCGGCCGGGAAGCCGACCTCGTTCACGAGGATGTCGTACGCCCGCCGGCAGATCTGCTTGCGGCGCTCGAGAGTGTCGGCCTGGCCGTCCTCGTCGAAGGCCATCACCACCACGGCCGCGCCGTACTTGCGGCACAGTCGGGCGCGCTCGATGAACGGCTCGACCCCTTCTTTCATGGAGATCGAGTTGACCACCGGCTTGCCTTGTACGCACTTCAGGCCCGCCTCGATCACTCCCCACTTGGAGGAGTCGATCATGACCGGGACGCGGGAGATGTCAGGCTCGGAGGCGACCAGCTTGACGAAGCGGTCCATCGCGGCGACGCCGTCGATCATGCCTTCGTCCATGTTGATGTCGATCACCTGGGCGCCAGCCGCAACCTGCTGACGGGCGACGTTCAGCGCAGTCGGGTAGTCGCCTTCCTTGATCAACCGGCGGAACCGGGCCGACCCCGTGATGTTGGTCCGCTCGCCGACGTTGACGAACAGCGACTCGTCGGTGATCGTCAGCGGCTCCAGCCCGGACAGCCGCAGCGCCGGCGCGACCGGCTCCGGCCGACGCGGTGTCTTGCCGTCGACCGCCTTGGCGATGGCGGCGATGTGGTCAGGGGTGGTGCCGCAGCAGCCGCCGAGCACATTGACCAGGCCGGAGTCGGTGAACTCCTCGAGCACCGAGGCCATCTGGTCGGGGGTCTCGTCGTATTCGCCGAAGGCGTTCGGCAGACCGGCGTTCGGATAGCAGAAGACGTACGTCCCGGTGACGCGTGCCATCTCGGCGAGGTAGGGCCGGATCTCGGCCGCCCCGAGGGCACAGTTGAGTCCGATGGCCAAGGGCCGGGCGTGCCGGATGGAGTCCACGAACGCCTCGGTGACCTGACCCGACAGCGTCCGTCCGGAGGCGTCGGTGATGGTGCCGGAGATCATCACCGGCCAGCGGCGGCCGTGCTCCTCGAACAGCGTCTCGAGTGCGAAGATCGCCGCCTTGGCGTTCAGGGTGTCGAAGATCGTCTCGACCAGCAGCAGGTCGGCTCCACCGTCGACCAGACCGCGGGCCTGCTCCAGGTAGGCCTCGACCAGCTGGTCGAAGGTGACATTGCGCTCGCCGGGGTCGTTCACGTTGGGTGAGATGGATGCGGTCCGGTTGGTGGGACCGAGCGCGCCGGCCACGAACCGCGGACGTTCGGGGTCCTTGGCCGTCATCTCGTCGCAGGCCTGCCGGGCCAGGCGGGCCGAGGCGACGTTGAGCTCGTAGGCGAGGTCGCTCATGGCGTAGTCGGCCAACGAGATCCGCTGCGCGTTGAAGGTGTTGGTCTCGACCAGGTCGGAACCCGCCTGCAGGTATTCGCGGTGGATGCCGGCGATGATCTCCGGCTGGGTCAGGCTGAGCAGGTCGTTGTTGCCCTTGAGGTCACTGTCCCAGTCAGCGAACCGGCTGCCCCGGTAGGCCGCCTCATCCAGCTGATGCCGCTGGATCATCGTCCCCATCGCGCCGTCGAGGACCAGGATGCGCTCGGACATCAGCGCGGTCAGCGCATCGGTGGCATCGGGTCGTAGGTCGTGAACAGTGGTCACGGTGTCCCTCGGGTTCGGCACGGTCATGGCCATCCAGTATGGCTCACTGGCCCGCGGGGATCCGACTCATCCACTATCCGACGCGAGGCTCGCCCCAGCGGCGCGAGGGTGCGCGGCGCGCCAGCGCAAGTTCAGTGGCGCGCGAGCGCGTGTCCTCAGTGGCGCGCCAGCGCGACGGAGACGTTGTCCTTGCCGCCCTGGTCGTTCGCCCACTGCACCATCGCCCGGGCCAGCACCATGGGTTCGGCGCCGCCGTCGCTGAGCTGGGCGATCAGCACCCGCAGCTGGTCGGCTTCGGACGCGTAGTTCCACAGGCCGTCCGAGCAGACCAGCAGCCAGCCCGCGCTGGTGACCGTGACCGATCCGGTCCGAGGGCTGAAGTCGGGACTGTCCCGCCCCAGCCACTTGGTGATGGCGTGGGCCTGCGGGCCGTTCTCTGCCTCCTCGCGCGACACCCCGGCGGCGATGCGGACCTGGGCCACCGAGTCGTCGAGGCTGAGCTCGGTCGGCAGCTCGGGCTGGCCGGGGTCGGGGATCCAGTAGACGCGGGAGTCGCCCACGTTGCCGAAGACGATCAGGTCGCCTTCGAGCACCGCCGCGGCGAAGGTGCACGATGCTGCGTTGTCGCTGTCGAGTGCGGTGTTCTCGATCACCGCGGCGTTGGCCGCAGCGGCGGCGGACGTCATGGCCGCTGCGATGGCCCCGGCGCGGCTGGCGGGCGTACCCAGGCCGGCCGGGCGGTTGGCGGCCAGCACATCGCGGGCCGCCCGGGCACCGGCCAGGCTGGCCACGTCGGAGTCGAGCGAGCTGGAGACTCCGTCGCACACCACCAGCACGGCCCGCGAGCGAGGCTCCGGGTCGGCGGCGATGGCGGTGGCGTCCTCGTTGCGGTGGTGGCGGATGCCCCGGTCGCAGACGGCGGCCACCCACGCGGCGGGCTGCTCGGTGTAGTGGTCGCGGGGACTGGCCGCCTTGGTGCCGCAGGTCTCGCAGTAGCCGTCCGTGCCGACCACGCCGCCGCACTCCACGCAGGGACGCGGAATGGGCTCGGTCGACGCGCCCTGGGCGGACTCGGCCCTGATCGAACGAGACAGCGTGATCGGAGACTCCAGGCCGGCGTCGGCCGCGTCGTTCACCTCGACGGTGGGCTTGAGCTCGGTGCCGCAGGCCTCGCAGAAGCTCTCGTCCGGCGACACTTCGGCGCCGCAGGAGGGGCAGGTGAGCTGTTGGGTCGTCGGTGGAGTCGTCATCGCAGGGTCCACCTTCGCACGGCATTGGCCCGATCGACCAGCGCGTAGCGCCACTGCTCGTCCTCGGCCGCCGCGGCCAGGGTCCGATACGTCGCCTCCAACCCGTCCCGCAGCGACGGCTCGTCGGCCCGGTGGCCGCCGATCATCAGCTGCGGCTGCGGCCCGGACTCGGTCACCACGGCCAGCGCCCGCTCGAGGATCCGCGCGGTAAGCCCCGCCTGCTCGGTCGGTTCCAGGCGCACTCCGCTGAGACTGCTCATGGCGGCGGCCAGCGACGGCAGACCATCGCCGGACTCATACAGGTGCAGCGCCCGCTGCCGTCGAGACTCGGTGTAGCCGCGGCTGGTGGAGGGGACCAGGTCGAGGGCCGCAACGGCGCCGGCCACGTCACCACGGGCCGCCCGGATGCGAGCCATGCCGAACGCGGCCGGCGCGACGTAGTTGGCGTCGGTGCCGGCGCAGGTGCCGTAGAGCCCCTCGGCGATCGCACCCTCGCCACCGCGCTCGCATGCCAGCGCCAGGGCCAGCTTGGGTGCCAGCTCACCGGGCACCTGGCCGTAGACGGCGTTGAAGGACGACTGGGCGGAGGTGAAGTCGCCGCGCTGCAGCGCCGACAAGCCGGCCACCCACACCGCTCGCCACTCCCACGGGTCGGCCACGAGCATCTCGTCCACGGCCTGCTCGACCAGGTCGGCGCGGTGCAGCTCCAGACCGGCGCGAGCCCTGGCCAGTCGCACCTCCGCGGAGGAGCCGGGTGCCGTACGCAGCGCCTCCCACCGCTGGGCGGGGTCGTCGACGGCGATGTTGCTCAGCCAGGCATATTGCGGGTCGCTGGTGTCGGGCCGCAACGGCGGCAGCTCGTCCCAGTCGAGAGCGTCGCTGGTGATCGCGGGTGCCTCGAACAGCACCGAGGCCGCCGAGGTCAACGAGGTTCCGGGCCGGCCGGCGGCCACCACCTCGCGGAGCACACCGAGCAGCTGCACCCGCAGCTCGTCGATCGAGGCGAACCGGTCGGCCGGGTCGGGCGCGCACGCCTTGGCCAGCAACCGATAGAGCGAGTCGTGCTGCTGGAACAGCGGGGTGTCCTCGACTGGGGGGAGCTTGGACACGTAGGTGGTCTGATAGCCGCGGAACTCCATCATCAGCACCACCAGGGTGCGGCCGATGGTGTAGATGTCGGAGGCGATCGTGGTGCCCACCTGCGCCACCTCGGGCGCCTGATAGCCGACGGTGCCGTAGATGGCGGAGTCCTGGTCGTCGATCCGACGCACGCCGCCGAGGTCGATCAGCTTGACCGCATCGCCGACCTGGATCAGGTTGTCCGGCTTGAAGTCGCAGTAGGCCAGGCCAAGGTCGTGCAGATACTGGAAGGCGGGCAGCACCTCGAGGATGTACGCCAGGGCCTGGTCGACCGGCAACGGGTCGTACTGTCCGCCGGCCGCCTTCATCCGGTTCTTGAGGATCTGCTTCAGCGACGTGCCGCCGACGTACTCCATCACGATGTAGCCGGCCTCGTCGTGGGTGACGAAGTTGTAGATCTCGACGATCAGCGGGTGCTCCACCTGGGCCAGGAACTGCTGCTCGGCGATGGCCACGGCGAGGGCATCCTCGTCGCCGGAGTTGAGCAGGCCCTTGAGCACCACCCACCGGTTGGAGACGTTGCGGTCCCGCGCAAGGTAGATCCAGCCCAGACCACCGTGCGCCAGGCAGCCGGCGACCTCGTACTGGTTGGCGACCAGGTCGCCGGGGCGCAGCTTCGGCGTGAAAGAGAACCGGTTGCGGCACTTCGGGCAGAAGCCTTCGGTGCGTCCCGGCTGCCCGTCGCGGGAGCGGCCCACCGCGGCCCCACAGCTCGGACAGGTCCGCTTGTTCTCCGGCACCATCGGGTTCTTCATCAACGCCTGGGAGGCGTCCACCTCCGGCGCCGGCGGCACCCGGGTCAGCCCTGCGCCCAACCGTGCCGAGCGCAGTCGGGCGGAACCTGACTGGATCCGCTTGGTGATCTTCGACCCGGTGGCCGAGGCGCGGCGCGAGCCGAGTGCGGTCGAGTCGAGCCGGTTGGAGCCGCGGGTGATGGTGGAGCCCGCTCCGCCCACCTCGGCTTCCGGAGCGGGCGCGGCGGAGGCAGCCGCCCCCGAATCGAGGCCGTCGGCGTCGGGGGTCACTCCGCCGGCCGGTGGTGCACCACAGACATCGCAGTAACCGTCAACGATCCGTCCCGTGCACCCGGGCTGGCTGCAGACACCGGCGGGCCCGCTGTCGGCCGGTACGCCCGCCGGGGGAGCCACGGTGGGTACGCCCGCCGCCCGGTGCGCGACGGTGGCCTGGGTTCGTACCGATCCCGCCTGGGGCGCGGCCGGGGCATCGGCCGTGGCCCCGGGGGAGCCGCAGACGTCGCAGTAGCCGTCGACGATCTGCCCGGTGCAGCCGGGCTGGGTGCAGGTGGTCATGCGGACTCCGGTGTGCTGGTGGCAGGGGGGACGGGTCGGGTCGGTGGCCGGGGTGCGGTCAGCGCGAGGTTGAGATAGCTGGCATAGAGGTCGACCAGCTGCCGGGTGATCTGGAGCTGGGTGGGGCGGCGGTCGAGCGCCTCGCGGGCTGACGCGTGGGCACGGGCCAGATCTGGCTGGTCGGAGACCCCCAGCGCCGTGGCTTTGGCGTGGTACGCCTCCAGCAGCCCGGCCAGCTCGTCGCGCTGGTGCAGGGCCTTGGTGTACGCGTCCTGGGCGTGCGTCATGGCCCGGCCGACCTGCTGCAGGCGATGGACGTACGGCCCGAGCTGCGCGGCCGTGTTGGGCACCGGGCCCAGGGCCTCCACATCCGGTACCGCGTAGCGAGGCGCGGGTGCCACGGTCGCCACGCAGTGGTCGACCAATGTCTGCAACGCGGCCTCGCGGGTCTCCAGGTCGGCGCGCAGGGTTCGCGCCCGCTCCACCAGCGCGGACGCCTCGCGTCGGGTGGCAGCGCCGACGATGAGGTCCCGCTCGAACGTCGTGGCCTCGATCTCGAGCGGTCCGAGCAGTCCGCCGACGTCACCGCCGCGGCCTGCCTTGTCAGCGACCTGCTTCAGCCGCCGGCCGAGCTGGGACTGGGTGCCGGCGTGCTGTTGTTGACGCGCCCCGGCCGGCTCGAGGTTGACCTGGTCACGGATCCGCTCCAGCTGCGCCCGCAGCTGGCGGATCCGCTCGGCCGTCTCCAGCCCCGACGGGTCGAGGGCGAGTCGAACCCGCAGCTGTCCGACCAGGGCGTCGGACAACCGGCAGGCTTCTGGCAGCGACACCGACAAGCCCGACGATGGCACCGTCGCACTGGAGGAGAGCAGCGACGGGTCGATGGTGGCGTCCATCCGTCCCCAGATCAGCGACGAGATCCGCTCCCGCTCCACCAGTCCGACCCGGCCACCGTCCCAGGTCGCGGTCAGCAGGTCCCGGCGGTCGGCGACCGACTTCCACAGCGCCATCGACAGCAGAATGTCGTGGGTCAGTGCTGCCGTGTCGTCGGCGGACGGGAGGGTGGCGGCCAGCGCAGCCTGGTCGAGCTGGTCCAGCTCGCGGCGCCGTCCCTCGCACCACCGCCCGAGGGCGTCCAAATAGTGCTGCGCCGCGGCGGTGTCGACCGGCTGCCCGAGGCGGCCCGGTGCCGGGGGAGCAGTCACACTGCCAAGCTGGTCCGCCGCCACGGTCACGGCTTCCTGCCGTACACGGCCTTCGGCGGGGCCGGTGCGGATCCCAACGGCTCCCGCAGCCAGGAGTTGTAGATGGCGGTCCATCGCCCGTCGGTGCGCAGCTGCTCCAGCGCGGCGTTGAGGAACCGGACCAGGTCGACGTTGTCGGCGTTGACCCCGATCCCGTACGGCTCCGCGGTGAATGCCTTCTGGTCGGGCACCTCGGCGTACGGGTCCTGGGCGGCCAGACCGGCGAGCACGGTGTCGTCGCCCGTGATGGCGGCCACGGCACCCTGCTGGAACAGCGCGAGGCAGCCGGTGTGGCTGTCCGATCCGACGGCCACCGCCTTGGGGGCGAGCTTGACCAGGTTGGCGTAGCTCGAGGTGCCGTTGGGGGCACACACCCGCTGTCCGGCCAGGTCGGCCAGCGAGGTGGCCTTGGACCCGCGGCGGACGAGGATCTTCTGCCCGGAACGGTAGTACTCCGAGGTGAAGGCGATCTGACTCCAGCGATCACAGGTGATGGTCATGTTGCGGACCACGATGTCGACACTGCCGTCCTCGAGGACGGGGATCCGTTGCGCGGCGGTGATGACCCGCAGCTCGTAACGGTTCTCATCGCCGAAGATGGCCTTCGCCATCGCCTTCACCACGTCGATGTCGAACCCTTCGATCCGCCCCGTGAGCGGGTTGCGCGAGCCCAGCAGGAAGGTGTCGGCCGATACCCCGGCGATCAGCCGGCCGCGGTCCTGGATCTTGCGCATGGTGCTGCCGGCCGGCATGGCCCCGGGCTTGGGGACGTCACCGGACGGAGCGTAGGAGGCCAACGGGTTGGCGCAACGGGCCGGGGTTGACGTGGTCGCCGCGGTGGGCTGCGCGGCTGCCGGCGGAGCGGGCAGCTCGGTGGTGTCGTAGCTGAACAGCGAGCAGCCGGTGAGCACCGCCAGCAGCAGGGTCAGCGAGCCGAGCAGCACGCGGGGCCGGACGCGGTTCATCGATACTCCTTCAGTCGGGCGGCGAGGCCCGCGCGGGCCAACCAGGCAGCGGCCAGACCGGCCAGCAGGACCAGCACGGCGCCGACCCACAGGCCCGCCCGCGGGGCGCGCAGGCCAGCATCCACGGCGTCGGCGGCGGCGGTCAGCTCGCTGCCGACCGCGGCATCGAAGACCCCGAAGGCTGCGTTGGCCGAGGTCTTGCCGGTGCCGGTGGCCAGTTGGACCGCCTGGTCCCAGTTGCCGCTGTCGTCCAGCTTGCGGATCTGGGCGTGGGAGTTGGTATAGGCGGTCCAGGCCCGCCCGACCTCCGACCCACCGATGGCCGGCAGGCTGGCGGTCACTTCGGCCGCCGATGCGACCCAGGCCTTCTCGAACGCGGCTCCCGAGCCGCGCGCGATCAAGGTCAGGCTCTCGTTGGACTTGGCGTTGTAGCCCTGGGTGCGCGCTGTCGCCGCTGCGGTCACGGCCGCGAACGACTGGGTCCGCACGGAGTCCACCCGGGCGGTGACGCTGTGGAGAGCCAGCACCCCGACGATCAAGGTGAGAGCCACCACGCCGGTGGCGGCCAGCAGCCCGACGTTGATCCGACGCCGGAACCGCCGGGCCACCCAGGAGGAGGTCACCAGCAGCGCGGCCAGCGCGGCGACACCGACTGCGAGCAACGGCCACACCGGCTGGGTGCTCATCTCGTCGTCGGCCCGCTCGGTGTTGGCGGTGTTGAGGTTCTCCAGGATCGGCAGGGCGGTGGCGCGAAGCTCGGTGCTCGCGTTGCGCAGGTATTGCGCCCCGACCGGCAGGCCCTGCCGGTTGTTGGCCCGAGCCTGTTCGATCGTGGCCGCGTAGTTCAGCACGCTCTGGTTGAGCGCCGACAGCGCCACGGCGTCGGCCGGCTGGGCCTGGGCGGCCTCGGCGATCAGCGCGGCGGTGGTGGTCAGCGCGGCGTCGTACCGGGCCCGCTGGTCGGCCGGCTCCAGACCGCCGACCAAGAAGGCATTCGTGGCCGTGGCGTCGGCGCTCAGCAGGTTGGTCTGGATCTGCTGCACCCGGATCAGCTGGGCGGTGCTCGCCTCGGCGCGGTCCAGGGCGTACGCGGTCCGGGCGAAGATGAGCCCGCCGATCAGGCCGAACAGCGCCCCGGTGAGCACCATGGCGACAGTGAGCCGCCGCAGCATCCGCGGGGTGTCGAGGACGGGGGCGGGCGCCGCTGCCGGCAACTGCTGCGCGTCGGGCTGCGCCACCGTGGCGGTGGTGGAAGCGGGGCTCGGCACGGCGCCCGGTGGCGCCGCGGCGGGTGGCGCGGCCGCCTGGGTGGGCTGGCTCATGTCGGGGTCTCCTCGCTCGCATCGGTCTCGGTCTGCTCGCCGGCTTCAGCTGCGGGCGGTGCCTGAGCTGGTTTCTGGGGCTGAGCGGCCGCATCAGGCGCTCCACTGAGGTCGGGCTCCAGGTCCTCGGGAAGCAGCTCGCGGAGCTGAGCCAGGGTCGGTTCGCCGATGTCGCGCAGGCGCCAGGCATGCCGTCCGATGGCCGCCTCCAGCTCGTTGCGGGCGAACCGGCCGTTGCCGAACGACGGCCCCCGCACCGTGGCCGCGACCAGCGTGGCGAACCGGCGCCGGCAGTCCTCGGTGACGTCGTAGTCCGCGGCAGCTGCCAGCCCGGTGAAGATGTCGGTCAGCTCGGTGTCGCTGTAGTCGTCGAACTCGATGGTGGTGCGGAACCGGCTGGCCAGGCCGGGATTCTGCGCGACGAAGGCGACCATCGGATCCGGATAGCCGGCCACGATCAGCACCAGGTCGTCGCGCTTGTCCTCCATCTCCTTGACCAGCGTGTCGACGGCCTCGGATCCGTACTGGTCGCCGGCCAGGCTGTAGGCCTCGTCGATGAACAGCACGCCGCCGACCGCGGAGCTCACCACCTCCGCGGTCTTGATCGCCGTCTGGCCGAGATAGCCCGCCACCAGCTCGGAACGGTCGACCTCCACCAGCTGGCCTTTCGACAGCAGTCCCAGCGCCCGGTAGATGCCGCCGACCAGGCGGGCCACCGTGGTCTTGCCGGTGCCGGGGTTGCCGACGAAGATCAGGTGCCGGGTGATGGTGGCCGCCTTGAGGCCGGCCTTCTCCCGCAGCGCCTCGACCCGGAGCACCGCCACCTGGCGATGGATCTCGGCCTTCACCTCGGCCAGCCCGGTGAGCGCATCCAGCTCGGCCAGCAGCTCGTCCAGCGACTTCGGTTCGGGCTCCGGCTCGGCCGGAGCTGCCTTCGCGCCGGCCGGCGCGGCCGTGGTCGGGGACGCGGGTGGCGGAGTGGGCCCGCCCCCGGGCGGCTGAATGGGCTCGCCCTCAGGCGGCGGAACTCGGCCGGCCGCGAGGTTGTCGAGGTGGCGGACCGAGGCGGCGGCCTCCTCGGGGCTGAGGTCAAGACTTGACGAGGTCGGTCGCGATCTGGAACCAAGACCTGACAGGCCGAGCCTGGTCAGGTCGGCCAGATGGTCCTGGGTGAGCTGCAACATGGCCAGCAGCGGATTCGTCCCGGTGCCGGCTGCTTGGTCCGGGGCGGGCGGGGTCTGTCTGCTGCCGGGACCGCTGGCGGCGGGCGCTCCGCGGGCGGGACCGGTGCCGGGGGGACCCACGCTGCTGGCGGGGGGACTCATGCTGCCAGTGGCACGAAGCTGTGCCGCGGCGGCCATCGATGCGTTGCCGACCACGCGCATGGTCTCCTCGCCCAGGCCGCAGGCCGCGGCGGTGACCGTGACCAGGGCGGCGGCGTAGGTCCCGGCGTGCGGCGACCCCTCGGCGACCAGTCGGTCGAGCAGGGCGGTCGGGGCGGCGCGCCAGCGCCGGCCCCGCGAGGCGGCGTCGAAGAAGTCCTGGACCGACCCGCCGCCGGTCTGTTCCAGCCAGGCAGCCGGAGCTCCCGGAGCCGACTCGGCGATCGCCGCGGCCAGACAGGCCGCTTCGGTGCGAGCCGCGGCCGGCGGCAATCCGGCGGTCTCGGCGACCTCGGCGAGGCTAGCCAAAGCCTCGTCGAGGCGTCCGGTCGGTTTGGTGGTGGAACCGGTCACGGGAGATCCAGACTGCTGCGGGGCGGAGAGGGGCTGGCCGGGGGCGGTGTGCCGGGCACCTGCAGGTCGCCACCGTCGCTGGCGTGGCCGAACTTCTGCTGCAGGAACCGGCCGTGGGCGATGAGCGCGTCGGCGTCCACCCGCACCACCGCATCGAAGATCTTGTCCATGGTGGCGCTGAGCAGGTCGAGCTGGTCGATCAGCAGCAGCAGCGACGTCTTGCCGTTCTCCACCGGCCGGGAGTCGGCCCACTGCCGGGGCAGCCGCAGGTAGCCGCCGATCGCCTCCGGCAGGTAGTCCGTCGCGGTGGCCATCACCGAGTAGGCCGATGCGCTTCCCAACCCGAGGTTGCGCAGCCGCGGCATGGTCTGGCGCACGGTGTCGGCCACCCGGCGTACCCGTGACTGGACCGGTGCCGGAACGACCCCACCCGCGACCATCGCCTCGACCCGGTCGAGGGCGGCGAGGATGTCGGCCTCGGTCGGCGCCGCCGGGGCCGCCGGCAGCGGCTGTGCCGGCTCCGGTCGACCGCTCAACCGGGCGAACCAGTCCTTCAGACCCATGGCTTCTCCCGGTCAGGCAGCTGCGCCCGGTCTGGTCGCACTTCCGGCGCTCCGCCGGTCATCGGCGGCAGCGGGTCAGCGCAGACCACCGGGAGCGCCGCCGTCGAGGTCGAGGCTGCCGGAAGCCACCCGCTGGTCCTGCCGGGACACGCGCTGCAGATACTCCTGCGACTTGGTCACCTCGGACTCCAGCGTGCCGATGGTGGCCGCCATGCTGTCCAGGGCCTGGAGCTTGAAGCTGTCGATGGAATCCATGGTGGCGTAGATGTTGGCGAACGCGGCCTGCAGCTGCGGCAGTCCGATGGTCGACGACGCCGCCTGCTGCTGGATCTGCGCGGAGTTGTCACGCAGCATCTCCGAGGTGCGCTGGATCAGGTCGGAGGTGGTCGAGTTGAGGGCGGTGATCTGGTCCAGCACGAGCTTCTGGTTGCCCAGCGCCTGGGCGACGATGACCGCGGTCCGCAGCGCCGACACCGTCGTCGTGGCGGCGCGATCCACGCCCTTGATCAGCTCGATGTTGTTCTTGATGATGATGTCGATGGCCAGATAGCTCTGGATCGACACGGCGAGCTGGGTGAGCAGGTCCTGGTGCTTCTGGCGGACGTAGAACAGCACGTCCTGGCTGAGCGCCTTGGCCCGCTCCGGGTCGGAGAACTCGAGCTCGCTGATCGCCGCGGACAGCTTCGCGTCCAGCCGCTCGGCGACGTAGACATAGGAGTTCAGCCGGCCCATCGCCGCCCACAGGTTCTGCTTCTCCATGTTGAGCGAGACGTTGTCTTTGGTCAGCTCGTCCTGGCCGTTGCGCAGGCTGTGCAGGATTCCGTTGAGATGACTCTGGGCATCCTGGTATTTCCGGAAGTAGTCGACGATCTTGTCACCGAACGGGATGATGCCGAGCAGCTTGCGACTGCCGGTGGCCTGGCTCGGGTCGAGCTCCTCGACGGTACGCCGAAGCTCGAGCAGCGTGTTGCCGACCTTCGACCCCTGCGCGATGCCGCCTTCCTGCAGCGCCCGCACCGGGGTCTGCAGCAGCCGGTTCGAGGACTCAGCGGCCTTGCGGATGTCGGCGTCGCCCATGCTGCGTACGTTCTCGGTCTGGGTGGCGAACTCCGGTGAGCGCGGCTGCGCGCTGAGCAGAGCGGACATGAAGGTGTCGACCTTGCCGTCCAGGGTGGGCAGCGTGGCTGGATCGACCTGTGGGGCCATCGCCGGGGCTGCCGTGGTCGCCACCGGCTGCACGGGCGCGGGCGCGGTCAAGGTCAGGGCACTCGGCGCAGGCGGGGCCAACGGCGCCTGCGCTCCGGTGGGGGACATGGGCTCGGTCATCGCGAGGGCCTCTCTGACGGCGGGTGCTGCGTGGTCGGTCGTGGCCGCGGCGTATCCCGGAACCGGTTGCCCGGGTCTCACCGCTTGGTCGGGGTCAATCTACTCGGTCGACCGGATCACCACAGAGGCTCCACCCCCGTGGGAGTTGATCTTGTCGACCGATGACCACGGTCGTAGCCGAGGTGGGCTCGGCTCGCGCCGGAGCATCGACTCAGGCCGACTCCGACGCGGCCGCCTCGTGCTCGCTCCGGGGGAAGCCGCTGATGCCGCGCCAGGCCAGACCACTGACCAGCTGCTTGGCCTCCTCGACCCCGAGCCGGCCCTTGCCGCTGGAGACCCAGTAGCGGGCGCTGACCTGGGCGATGCCGACCAGGGAGATCGCCAGCAGCTTGGCCTGGTCCGCCGGCAGCGCGGTGTCTTCGGCGATGACCGCGGCGATCGCATCGGCGACCTCCTCGTTGACTCGCCAGAGCCGCTTCTGCACCGAACCGTCGCCGGTGAGATCGGACTCGAAGACGAAGCGGAACTCGTTGCTCGAGTGCGACACGAACTCATAGAAGGCGCCCACGGTGGCCACCACCCGGTCGGCGTTCACCTCGGTGGAGGCGAGGGCCTCTTCGACCACCTCGACCAGCCGATCACAGCTCAAGTCGAGCAGCGCGAGATAGAGGTCGAGCTTGGAGCCGAAATGCTGATAGAGCACCGGCTTGGAGACGCCGGCCGCGTCGGCGATGTCGTCCATGGCCGCCGCGTGGTAGCCCTTCGTCGTGAACACGTCGCTCGCCGCCTGCAGCAGCTGGGCTCGGCGCTGGTCGCGGGGCATGCGCGATACGCGCGAGATCACCATTCGGGTCATGCTACCGGGCGGTAACTCGGGTCGGCTGCGATCGACTGCCCGACTCCCGGTGGCCTGTCCGCCTCTGGTCCACCAGGGACGTGGAAAAAAGAATCCTCGCGATGTCGAGAATCAGGTGATGGCCTCGTCCCCGCTGTGAACACGGCCACAATGGCCGTACCGCATCAAGGAGAAGCGATGACCAAGTACCTGCTGCTCAAGCACTACCGAGGCAACCCGGCAGCCGTCAACGACGTACCGATGGACCAGTGGAGCCCCGACGAGGTCACGGCCCACCTGCAATACATGCAGGACTTCGCCAGCCGGCTCGAGCAGACCGGGGAGTACGTCGACGGTCAGGCCCTGTCACCGGAGGGCACCTTCGTCCGCTACGACGGCGAAGGGCGACCACCCATCACCGACGGCCCGTTCGCGGAGACCAAGGACCTGATCGCCGGCTGGATGGTGATCGACGTCGACACGTACGACCGGGCGCTGGAGCTGGCCGGCGAGCTGTCAGCCGCTCCGGGCGCGGGCGGGAAGCCGATCCACGAATGGCTCGAGCTGCGCCCGTTCCTGACCGCGCCGCCGACCATCACGGAGTGAAGAACGGTGGATGAGGTGCTGCTGCGGACCCTCATCCCCAGTGTGATCGCGATCCTCAGCCGCCGCGGAGCCAGCTTCGCCGCGGCTGAGGACGCCGTGCAGGACGCGCTGGTCGAGGCCGTACGGGCCTGGCCGAACGACCCGCCCCGAGACGCCAAAGGCTGGCTGGTCACCGTGGCCTGGCGAAAGTTCCTCGATGCGACCCGCGCCGAGGACGCCCGCCGCCATCGCGAGGCACGCGCCACCAGCGAGCCGGCCCCCGGGCCGAGCGAGCCGGTGGACGACACGCTGGGGCTCTACTTCTTGTGTGCGCACCCGTCCCTGACCCCGCCGTCGGCCGTCGCACTTACCCTGCGGGCGGTCGGCGGACTGACCACGCGGCAGATCGCGCAGGCCTATCTGGTGCCGGAGGCGACCATGGCCCAACGGATCAGTCGGGCCAAGCGGATCGTCTCTGGCGTCCGGTTCTCCGAGCCCGGTGACGTGGCCACGGTGCTGCGGGTGCTGTATCTGGTCTTCAACGAGGGCTACTCCGGCGACGTCGACCTGGCCGGGGAGGCGATCAGGCTCACCCGCCGGCTGGCGGCGCTGATCGACCACGAGGAGGTCGCCGGCCTGCTCGCGCTGATGCTGCTCCATCACGCCCGGCGTGCCGCGCGGACCGGCCCGGACGGCCGTCTGGTGCCGTTGGCCGATCAGGACCGGAGCTGTTGGGACACCGCCCTGATCGGCGAGGGGATCGACCTGCTCCAGACGGCACTCGGACGCGATCGGCTGGGGGAGTTCCAGGCCCAGGCCGCCATCGCCGCGCTCCATGCCGATGCCCGGACGACCGAGGAGACCGACTGGGTCCAGATCGTCGAGTGGTATGACGAGCTGGTGCGGCTCACCGGCAACCCGGTGGCGCGGCTCAACCGGGCGGTTGCGGTGGGCGAGGCGGACGGCCCTCGAGCCGGGCTGGCCGCGCTGGCCGGTCTGGACCCGGCACTGCCGCGCTATCCGGCCGTGATGGCGTACCTGCACGAGCGCGACGGCGATCAGGTGACCGCGGCCAGGCTCTACGCCGACGCCGCCCGGTCGGCGTCGAACCTTGCCGAACGCGACCACCTGACGCGTCAGGCGGCACGGCTCAATGCGTTACCGCGCGAGGCTTTACCGCGCAATGCGTTACTGCGCGATAGCTGAGACGGCGCCCGATTGCGGTGGTCAGGCGCTGGCTGCGCCGAACCACCGAGACAGCTGGCTGAGCAGACCCTGTTGGTCGTCGCCGACCCAGGCCACATGACCGTCGGGGCGCAGCAGGGCCGCAGGCATCTCGAGCTCCTGGCTGACGTCGTTCACGTGGTCGACCCGATCGCTCCAGCCCGCCACTGACAGCGCGCCGGTCTGGTCGAGGAGCAGACCGCGGCCGGTGTGCATGCGCTCATACAGCCGCCCCCGGCTCAGGGCCACGTCTCGGAGCCGACGGCCGACCAGCGGATGGTCCTGGCCGAAGTCGTAGCGGATCGCCAGCGCCATGATCTTCTCGGTCAGATATCTGTTCACCTCGTCGATGTCCATCAGCTCCGACATCAGCCGGCGCAGCGCCTGAGACCCCGGCTCCAGGGCCATCAGCGCGGTTTGGGCGCGGGTGAGGTCCAGCACGTCGGCGGCCACCGGGCGGCGTTCCGTTGCATAGCTGTCGAGCAGCCCGTCGGGCGCCCAGCCGTTGACCTCGGCGGCCAGCTTCCAGCCGAGGTTGACGGCGTCCTGAATGCCGAGGTTGAGTCCCTGCCCGCCCAGGGGCGGGTGGACATGCGCAGCGTCGCCGGCGATCAGCACTCGGCCGACCCGATAACGCTCGGCCAGCCGCGTCGCGTCGCCGAACCGGGACAACCAGCGGGGCGAGTGGACGCCGAAGTCGGTGCCGGCCGTCGCCCGCAGCTGCTCGCTGAAGTCCGCCAGCGTCGGTGGCACCGTACGGTCGGGGGCCACCCCGGCCGCCGGTACGACGATGCGGTAAAGCCCGCCGCCGATGGGCCCGACGCCGAACCTGAGCTGGGACTTGCGGACCTCGGCCATCACCGTCGCGACCACCTCGGGCGCTGCAGTCAGCTCCATCTCGCCCAACAGCGTCTCCACCCGGCTCGGCTCGCCGGGGAACGCGATACCGAGCTGCTTGCGCACGGTGCTGCGGCCGCCATCGCAGCCGACGAGATAGCGCGAACGCAGCCGGCTGCCGTCGTCCAGCTCGGCCGTCACGCCCCGGTCGTCCTGGCTGACCCCGACCAACGCGCAGCCGCGGCGGACCTCGACTCCGAGCTTGGCGGCGTGTTCGCTCAGCAGGCGGTCGGTCACCGGCTGCTGGATGCCGAGAACGAACGGGTAGCTGGTGTCGAGCCCGGCCGGTGACGGTTTCGTGATTCCGGCGAAGAAGCCGCCAACCGGGTACTGGGTACCGTGCGTCAGGAACTCATCCAACAGCCCGCGCTGGTCCATCACCTCGACGCTGCGCGCGTGCAGCCCGAGCGCACGGACCACCGTGGTCGGCTCCGTCTCCCGCTCGAGGACGAGCCCGCGGACGCCGTGCAGTTGCAGCTCGCTGGCCAGCATCATGCCGGTCGGTCCGCCGCCGGCGATGATCACGTCAATCATCGATGACCTCCGATTCCTTGGTTCCGACCGGAGAGTCTGGGGCACCACCGGGGCCTTGCCACAAGCCCCCACCTGCGCTATACGTTAGGTATGGCAAGGGGACGAACCCCTTGCCATTCGTTGTGTCTGCGCGGCTATCTGGCGGATCACGTGCGCCAGCGGCGCGCTCGATCGCCGGTCCGCACCGGTCAGCCGGCTCCGTTGGTCTGGCTAGGCTGGGTCGCGATGAGCGTCGTGATCCCCGAGCACTTCCTGCCCACGGCCGCGACCGACCCTGCCCAGAGCCGTTGGCTGGCGACGCTGCCGCGGCTGGTGGCCGACGTACTCGCCGAGTGGCAGCTCAGCGTCGACGGGGCGGTGCGAGCCGGCGGCTCGGCAGTCGTCGTCCCGGTACGCAACGCCGCCGGCCAGGCCGGTGCCCTGAAGGCTGGGTGGCCGCGGCCCGACGCGGCCCACGAGCACCTCGCGCTGCGTGCCTGGGCGGGGGCCGGTGCCGTCCAGCTGCTCCGCGCCGATCCGCGCCGTTCGGTGCTGCTGGCGGAGCGGGCCGAGACCGAGCTGGACCTGAACCGGATCGACGTGCTCGACGCGTGCGAGGTGGTCGGTGGGCTGTATCGGCTGCTGCACCGCCGGGCCGTGCCGCAGCTGACGACCCTGTCCAGCCTGGCCGCGCACTGGGCCGAGGACCTGCTGGCCGTCCGGGACGAGCGGCGGGCGCCGCGGCGCTATCTGGAACAGGCCGCCGGGCTGTGCCGGGAGCTGTCGGTCGACCCCGGCACCGATGGGCTGCTGATCCACACCGACCTGCACTACGACAACGTGCTGGCGCGGGTGGGCGACGGCGGCGTGGATGATCGCGGACAGTGGTTGGCCATCAGCCCGAAGCCGCTGTCCGGTGAGGGGGCGTACGAGGTGGCGCCGCTGTTGGACCACCGCTGGCGGGAGGCGATCGCGAGCGGCAACCCACGAACGGCGGTGCTGAACCGGCTGTATGCCGTGGTCGATGCCGCCGGGCTGGACGAGGACCGGGTCCGTGCCTGGGTGATCGTCCGGGAGATGGTCGCCATCGTGTCCTCGATCGCGCGGCCGGGACCGGTCGACGAGGACTGGGTGACCGCCGCCACCACGATTGTGAAGGCGGTCCAGTGGTGACGTCCGGATCGCGGAATAGCGATCGTCGGCCACGCGTTGCACGTCAAGATCGACGAACTTAGTCAGGGGCCGGTGTGCCTCTGGCGGAACCGCAGGAGGAACCGTGGCCTATCCGCCGCTCGTGAAACCAGCTGCAGAGCTGACGACCGAAGAGGTCCGTCGCTACAGCCGGCACCTGATCATTCCTGACGTCGGCATGGACGGGCAGAAGCGCCTCAAGAACGCGCGGGTGCTGGTGATCGGCGCCGGTGGACTGGGCAGCCCTGCGCTGCTCTACCTGGCCGCCGCCGGCGTGGGCACCCTGGGCATCGTCGAGTTCGACACCGTCGACGAGTCGAACCTGCAGCGCCAGATCATTCACGGCCAGTCCGACATCGGCCGGTCCAAGGCCGTCTCGGCCAAGGAGAGCGTCGCCGAGGTCAACCCGCTGGTGAACGTGGTCGTCCACGACACCCGGCTGGACAACGACAACGTGATGGACATCTTCGCCCAGTACGACCTGATCGTCGACGGCACCGACAACTTCGCCACCCGCTATCTGGTCAACGACGCCGCCGTGCTGTCGCACAAGCCGTACGTGTGGGGCTCGATCTTCCGGTTCGAGGGGCAGGTCAGCGTGTTCTGGGCCGACCAGGGTCCGCAGTACCGCGACCTCTATCCGGTGCCGCCGCCGCCCGGCATGGTGCCGTCGTGCGCCGAGGGCGGTGTGCTGGGGGTGCTGTGCGCCTCCATCGGTTCGATCATGGTGACCGAGGCGATCAAGCTGATCACCGGCATCGGCGACCCGCTGATCGGCCGGCTGATGGTCTACGACGCACTCGAGATGAGCTACAAGACGCTCAAGCTGCGCAAGGATCCCAACGGTGAGCCGATCACCGGGTTGATCGACTACGACAGCTTCTGCGGTGCCATCACCGAGGAGGCCGCGGATGCGGCTGCGGGCAACACGATCTCGGTCCAGCAGCTCCAGGGCTGGCTGGACGAGCGTGAGCAGGGTGCCAAGGACTTCGTCTTGATCGACGTCCGCGAGCCGGTGGAACGCGAGATCAACCAGATCCCCGGATCGATCCTGATCCCCAAGGGTGACTTCCAGACCGGTCAGGCACTCGGTCAGCTGCCGCAGGACAAGCAGGTGGTCCTCTACTGCAAGGCGGGGACCCGTTCCGCGGAGTGCCTGGCCATCGTGCACGGCGCCGGGTTGGCCGACGCGGTCCACGTGGGCGGCGGCGTCAGCTCGTGGGTGAGCCAGATCGACCCGAGCCAGCCGGCGTACTGAGCGGCCCGCTCGGCCAGACAACCGAAAGAACCCCTCGCACCGTCGGGTGCGAGGGGTTCTTCCGTGTCGTGGCACAGCTCAGATCGCGTGAACCTGGTCGGCCTGCGGACCCTTCGGGCCCTGGGTAGTTTCGAACTCGACGCGCTGACCCTCGTCGAGGGTCCGGAAACCCTGCGACTCAATCGCGCTGTAGTGGACGAATACGTCCGGGCCGCCGCCGTCCACGGCGATGAAGCCGTAGCCCTTTTCGGCATTGAACCACTTGACGGTTCCCTGCGCCATGAATCTCTCCTACCATCTGGCATCCAAGCCGCACCTCACGACTTCGAAAAGCTGTTGGACGCCAGACGAATACATCGACGCCCACGCAAAGGTTCTGGGGGCGTAGCACTTACCACGACACAGATCACTTGCAACAGCAACGCAAGGGTTGCACACAACTATGGCGCTTGGGAACCCCCGAATTGGTGGCCGTCGGCGGGTTCATTTCGTGGCCTCCAGCGGGCCTCGCGCATCAGCACACGGCCGTCGCGGACCGGCGTTTCCTCGGTCTCCAGCAGCCCCAGGGCGACCTGCTCGTGACCGCGCGCAGGCAGTCCGTCGCTGCGGACCACTCGCCACCAACACACGGCCGCGCCGTAGCGTGCCATCACCGCACCGACCTGGCGTGGACCGCCTCGTCCGACGGTTGCGGCGATGTCGCCGTAGCTGGCCACCTGACCGGGCGGAATCCGTTCCACCGTTGACAAGACGTCCTCCACGTACTGCTCATCCACGGCGTCCTACCAGCCCTCGCTGCCCGGGACTCCCTTGAAGGGACCGACCACCGCACTGGTGATCCAGCCGCCGTAGAAGCCACCGGGCTGGGCCTGGACCGGCTCGTCGTCCACGCGGACCTCATCCATCAGGGCGGGGTAGAGCGACACATGGTCGACCAGAGCGGTGAACGGCGCCGACGGGGAGGGATAGAACCACCCGGCGCGGGCCGCGGTGACGCCGTTTCCGATCACGTCCAGATATCGTGCGGCACCCTTCCACTCGCAGAACGACGACCCGTCGGCGTCGACCAGGCAGCCGGGAACGAAGGCGGCGCGGGGGAGATAGACCGTCGGCGGGTGGGACGTCTCGAGTACCTGCCAGCTCGAGCTGGTGCGGCAGACGGTCTCGCCGCCCAGCACCACTGTGACGACTGCCCGGCTGTGTCGCAGGGCCGGTGGGCGGGGGTAGTCCCACACCGACTCCTGGCCCGGTCCCACCGGCTCCGGAGGTGGACGCATGATCACCTGCCCAGCGTAGACCGGGGATACTGGGCCGGTGAGCGCACCGATCCTCCACCCGAGCCGGGCAGCCGACCGCTTCGTCACCGACACCGGATGGGCGCGGTCGCGCCACTGCTTCTCCTTCGGCGCCCACTACGACCCCGACAACATCGGCCACGGTCCGCTGGCCGTGCTGAACGACGAGCTGGTGACAGCCGGCGCCGGTTTCGATGATCACCCGCATGCCGACGCCGAGATCGTCACCTGGGTGCTGTCGGGATCACTGGTGCACTCCGACTCGGCCGGACACGTCGGCATCGTGCATCCCGGGTTGGCGCAGCGGATGAGCGCCGGATCCGGCATCGTCCACGCCGAGCGGAACGACGCATACCGGATCGACCCCGACCGGCCGGTCGAGCCCGTCCACTTCGTCCAGATGTGGGTACGCCCCGACGAGCCCGGCACCGCCCCCAGCTATGCGCAGCGCGAGGTCGACTCCGCAGCGCCGGCCCGGGACTGGGTCCCGTTGGCATCCGGCAGCCACCCCGACGCCGCGGTGACGATCGGCTCACGCGGTTCCACCCTCTGGGTCACCGTCCTCAGCCCCGGCCAGCACCGGAGGCTTCCGTCGGCCGAGCTCAGCCACGTCTACGTCGCCCGCGGCACGGTGAGCGTGGAGCAGGTCGGGACCCTGGCCACGGGTGACTCGCTCCGGGTGACGGGCGAGGCCGAGCTGGGGGTCACCGGGGCCGGATCCGGTCCTGCCGAGATCCTGGTCTGGGGGATGGCGGCATGAGCTGGTCACCGACCGAGGCCTCACCTGCGGAGCAGCCGGGCCGCACAGTGGAGCCGGACTCCTCGCTGCTGATCCGGGTCTCCGGACGCGACCGGCCCCGGCTGACGCGTGACCTGTTGCGGATGCTCGGCGACGCCGGGGCGCAGCTGGAGGACATGGAACAGCTGGTCGTCCGCGAGCGGCTCACCCTGGACGTGCTGGTCCGGCTGACGGGCTCCGACGACCGGGTGCTCGGAGACATCCTCTACTGGGGTTTCACCGAGCAGCTGCAGATCGACTTCGAGCAGGTCGAGTCGAGGTCGCGCCGTGCCGGGCTGCGCCGACACGCCGTCACGGTACTGGGTCAGCCGCTCACGCCCGCCACGCTGGCCGCCGTCGCCGACGCCATCGCCGCTTCCGGTGGCAACATCGACCGGATCGTCCGACTGGCCACCGAGCCGGTGACCGCGTACGACCTGGTGGTGATCGCCGAGGACCCGACCGCCATGCGCACGGCACTGCTGGAGGTGTCGCAGCGACTCGGCATCGACATCGCCGTCCAGGTCAACGGCCTGGAGCGTCGCGCCAAGCGGTTGGTGGTGATGGACGTCGACTCGACCTTGATCCAGGACGAGGTGATCGAGCTGCTGGCCGACGAGGCCGGCTGCGCGGACGCTGTGGTGGCGATCACGGCCCGGGCGATGGCCGGCGAGCTCGACTTCGAGGCGTCGCTGCGGGAACGGGTCAGGTTGCTCAAAGGGCTGGACGACGCGGCGATCGAGCGTGCCCGAGCACGGATCCGGCTGACCCCGGGGGCACGGACGTTCGTTCGTACGCTGCAACGCCTGGGCTATGCCGTCGCTGTGGTGAGCGGCGGCTTCACCCAGTTCACCGACGCGCTGCGCAACGACCTCGGACTCGACCACGCGTACGCCAACACGCTGGCGAGCGTGGATGGGGTGCTGACCGGCGAGGTGATCGGTCCGGTGATCGACCGGGCCCGCAAGGCCGAGCTGTTGGCCGAGATCGCCGCCATCGAAGGGATCCCGCTGTCGCAGACGGTGGCTATCGGCGACGGTGCCAACGACCTCGACATGATCGCGGCCGCCGGCCTGGGCATCGCGTTCAACGCCAAGCCGATGGTCCGCCGGCAGGCAGACACCACGGTGTCGGTGCCCTATCTCGACGCGATCTTGTTCATGCTCGGTATCCGCGGCGACGACGTCGACCGGGAGGCAGAGGCCTGAGATCGCCCGGTTCTGTCCCGCGGCCCGCCGGAAGGGAGTAGAACTTCTCGCAGGAAGCCGATCGCCCGGGGGAGGGGGATCGTCATGATCATGAGATTCAACCCGCCGCCGAACTGGCCGCCGCCCGAGCCCGGCTGGTCGCCGGGTCCCGGCTGGCGACCCGATCCGGCCTGGGGACCGCCCCCGCACGGGTGGCCGCTGTGGTTGCCGGACGAGGCGGAGCCGGCGCGGCGCGGCCGGTCGCCGCTGGTGCTGCTCGTCGCCGCCTTCGCGATCTGCCTGGGTGCAGCCCTGGTCCTCAGCGCCATCGGTACCGCACTGGGGCTCGACCTGCTGGCCCAGTCCGGGTTCTCCGCGGTCGCTGCGACACAGCCGTTGCACAAGCGGCTGGTGCTGATGTTCGGCGGGACGGAGACCGCGGCCGACGTCGCCGTCACCGGCTTCGTCCATCCGTGGCTGCTGATGATCTTGTACGGATCCCTGGCGTTGTTCGCCGTGCTGCAACTGGGTGGTGCGATGGCCGGATTCTGGACGCAGGCGATGGGTGGGAACGAGCTGACCCTCCTGGTCGCGCTGAACACGGCACTGTGGCTGGTCCAGCCCGGGGCCCTGCTGGTCCTGGGCCTGTGGGCGGGAGTCCGCGCCGATCACTATCCGTGGCTGGTCCTGATCGCCACCGCGATGATCGGGCAGGCGCTCGGCCTGCTGTGTTCGGCGGTGCTGCTCGGACTCGACGACACCACGACAGCCCTGGGCGACCTGCTGACGCCGGTGGCCGTGCTGACGTCGCTGCTCGTCACCGCGGTGCTCGCGGTGGTGGTCGGTCTCCCGGCGGTCTGGCTCGGCCGACGCCATCGGGATTCGCAGGCGCTGGCCTGGCGGGCACGACACCCCGGCCGAGCGTCGATGCCGGCCGCCTGACGGCAGCGCAGCGTCCGGACCAGTCGGGCCGACCTGAGACGATGGGTGGACACCCTGTCGGGTGCGGCACCGGCGCAGGACGAAGGAGCGGCAGATGAGGATCGCACTGGCCCAGCTCATCAGTACCCCCGACCCGGCGGCCAACCTCGAGCAACTGCGCCTGCAGGTCGCCACGGCCGCCGCCGATGGTGCTCGGCTGGTGGTATTCCCCGAAGCGACGATGCGCTGCTTCGGCCGTTCCCTGGCCGAGGTCGCGGAGCCGCTCGACGGGCCGTGGGCCACCCAGGTCCGGGCGGTGGCCGAGCAGCACCAGGTGGTGATCGCGGTGGGGATGTTCACCCCGGCCGGCGACGGTCGGGTCCGCAACACCGTGTTGGTGGTCGGACCGGGGGTGGACGCGCACTACGACAAGATCCATCTGTTCGATGCCTTCGGCTTCCGCGAGTCCGAGACGGTGGCGCCCGGCTCCGAGCCCGTGGTCGTCCGGCTCGACGGCCTCGCTGTGGGGTTCGCGACCTGTTACGACGTGCGGTTCCCGGGTCTGTTCACCACCCTGGCCGAGCGTGGCGCCGAGTTGGTCTGCGTCTGCGCCTCCTGGGGTGCCGGGCCGGGAAAAGTGGACCAGTGGCGGCTGCTGAACCGGGCACGGGCGCTGGACGCCACCGTCTACGTCGCTGCCTGCGGCCAGGGTGATCCGGCCACGATCGGCATCGAGCAGGGCACCAACGCGCCGACCGGGGTGGGCTACAGCGCGGTGGTCGCTCCCGACGGGACGGTCGTGGCCGCGTTGAACGACGAGCCGGGGCTGCTGGTGGTCGAGGTGGACCCGGCTGAGGTCACCGCCGTACGTTCGGTCATCCCGGTGCTCGACAACCGCCGCTTCTGAGCCGCCGCCTTTGACAAGATGAACCCATGGCGCAGAACGGCACGGACCAGCCGGACGAGCACACCTGGTCACCGTTCCCGGTGCAGGACTGGTCGCAGCTGCCGTACGACCCGATGTCGTCGTCGGCTGCCTCGGCACCGCGACCCGACGGCGCCGGCCCCAGCGGGGGCGCAGGCGGCCCCGGCGAGGTCGACCCGGGCTGGGCGCCGCCGGTGGAGCCGCGGGGTCGCCGGCTGCGGCCGCTGCTGGTCATCTCACTGTGCTGCGTGCTGCTGGCCACCGCGTTCTTCGTCCTCGACCGCCGCGCCGGAGCCGGCGTCAGCGCCGCCCAGACGTATCTGCCCGGCGACGGTGCGGTGGCATACCAGCGCCGCACCATGACACCGGACGGCGTGGCGGTCGACACCGTGACCGAGTCGGCCCGGCTCGGTGGGTTCGCCGGTCTGGCCAGCCTGGACCACACCTTGTATGCCGAGGCGCTGGCGACGACCGGCGAGGACGGGCTGCGCAGCCAGTTCTGGCGGACCACCACCACCGATATCGCCCAGGTGACGTCCAGCTTCCAGCACGTCCGGCTCTACCGGGTGGATCAAGCCGTGGAGCTGCTGGTCGACTCAAGTGTGGCCGGCGGGTATGCGTACCGGCCCGCCATGCTGGTGTTGCCGGCCGATGTCGCCGCCGGTCAGACCTGGTCGTCCAGCGGCAGCGCCGGCGCCACCTTGGACTATGCGGCCACGTTCACCGCCGCGGTGGCGGATCCCGGTTGTCTGGCGGTGTCCGGCTCGGTCGTCTATCGGGCGAAGACGGGCCAGGTCGGGCAGACCGTCGAGCTGTCGCGGACCTGGTGCGCCGGGCGCGGCATGGTGGCCGAGACGGCGCGGACCGGCAACGCCACCCAGACGATGGAGCCGCTGGCCGCACCCACCGCGCCATCGGAGGTGCGTACGGTCGCCGAGGCCGAGCCCTGGACGGACCCCACCCGCTGGCGGGCGCGGAGCTTCGACGCCCTCTCCATCGACCCGGTGTTCGGTCAGGGCCCGATGCAGGCCCAGCCCAGCGGCGTCCCGCCGGTGGTGGCGGCCTCCGGCCTGGTGTTCCGTGTCACCGCGGAGGGCCAGGACCTGGTCGCCTTCACGCCCAAGACGCTCACCGAGTGGACCTCGGTGTGGCGGATGCATCCCGGCGGCACGGTGCTGGCGATGGCGACCTTCGGTGACGTGGTGGTCGTCTCCACCAGCCAGCGTCAGGTGGTCGGCTATTCCGATGCCGGCGTCCGGCTGTGGCAGCACGATCTCACTGAGGCCGTCTTCACCGCTGCGGCCCGGGTCGACGCCGCCACGGTGGTCGTGGTCGACGCCGCGGGTACGGTCCAGGCGCTCGACCTGGTCACCGGGCAGCTGCGCTGGCACTCCCAGGTCGGTGCCGACGTGGGACTGGCGCCGGTGGTGGGGGACCGGAGCGTGGTCGTCGTGGACCGCAGCGGGACGGTGACCGCCCTGGCCGCCGACACGGGGCAGCAGCGCTGGCAGCTGGAGGTGGCGGCGGAGACCGCGATGGTCGTCGGCCGCCAGCTGGTGGTCACCGGCGAGGACGACGTGGTCGGGATCGACCTCGCCGACGGGCGCCGGGTGTGGCGGCGCCCGGTCGACGGCACGGTCCACGCCACCGCGGCCTTCGAGGGTCAGGCGCTGGTGTCCACCCGGACGGGCACGATGTTCGTCGATGCGGCCGGGCGGGTGAGCGGCACCCAGCCGGCCTGGTCGGCGATCACCGTGTCCGGCCGGTGGCTGGTCGGCTGGGGTGACACCGAAGCTGTGGTGCTGGACGCCGACCGGCAGCGGGTGACCTCGTTCGCCGTCCCGGCCCAGACTGTGGCCACCTCCCGCACGCCGCTGGCGTACGCCCGCGGGGTGTGGCTGTTCGCCTCCACCGGGTGGCGGCTGGATGCCTGGACCGATGAGCCCTGAGACCGATGAGGCCTGAGACCCATGAGCCCTGAGACAACAGACCCGCCCGGTCAGGGGTCACACCGTCTGGCGACTGCCACTGGGGCCGAGCCGGCGGTCGGCGCCCTTGCTGTCCGCTCGCGCGCCGTCACCTTCGCCCGAACCGTGCTGGACGGCGTGCTGGTCGAGCCGATCCGGCGTGGCCGGTTGCGGGACGACGGCAGCTGGCCGTACGGGCTGCGAGCTGTCGTGGCGGTCGCCTGCGTTCTGTTCGTGACCGGGGTCGGCGTCGTGCTGGCGTCCGGGCCACTGCGGAACCAGACCGAGCTCCGCGTGCCGCAGACGCTGTCCGCGTCGGTGCCCGCCGGGACCGTCTGGCTGGTCTTGTTCCTGCTGGTGTTCTGCCTGGCGCTGTTCCAGACCGCGGCCCTGCACGCGCCATGGTGGCTCCGGCTGCTGTCGTTCCTGATCAGCGCCTTGGTGATGGGGATCTGGGGGATGCGCACCTTGGCGCTGGGCGGGCTGGTGAGCAACGTCGTCGTGGTGGCACTGATCATCGCGCTGGGGGTGCTCGCGGTCCGACGACGGCGCCGGGAGTTCGCCTGGTGGGAGTTCCCGGTGGTGCTGGGTCTGATCGGGGCCGCCGTCACCCTCGGTCTGCGCGCCATGGCGACCACGACCCAGTCCTTCGGCTATGACCTGTCACCGGTGTTGCTGCAGCAGACCATGACGCTGCTCGGCTTCGTCGTCCTGCCGGCGGCGGTGGCGGCCGGCGTCGCCGTCGCCCAGGTGAGCGTGTCGGCGACCCTAGTCGCCACCCGGCAGGCCCAGCGGCTGGTGACCCGGCGGTGGAGCTTCGTCGTCTTGGCGGTGGTGGTGCTCGGCCGACTGGTCCAGACCGGCTGGCAGCTGGCCCACCTCGACCCGGTCAGCCAGAACCTGGCGACCTTCGTGCACGCGGGCGTCCTGGTCATCGTCCTGGCGGTCGTGCTGGCCGCCGTGCTGCGGACGGCCGACCCGGCCGCGGTCGAGGTCACCGCGCTGCCCGAGCAGGCGAGCCGGATCGCGATCCCGGTCGGCGTCGCCCTGGTCGGGCTCGCGCTGCCGCTTCTGGTGTTGGTCTACGGCAGCCAGATCCTGCTCAGCCTCAACCCGACCGGGCCGTTGGCAGGAGTGACCGGCGACCCGGCGGTGATCACCGAGGTCGGCACCGACCTGGTGCGCGTGGTGCTCGGGGTGCTGCTGCTGGTGCTCGGCTGGCGTACGGCCCGTGGCGGAGCCACCCGGTCAGCCCGTGGCGCAGCCACCCGGTCAGCCCGTGGCGGAGCCACCCGGCCTGCGCGCGGAGCCACCCGGTTCGACGCCGCAGCCACCTCGTCTGCGCTGGTGCTGGTCGCTACCGGGGTGATACTGCTCTCGCTCACCGCCCGGATGCTGACCGGTCGCCGGTGGGCGCTGAACACCGACCCGGACATCGTGAACCTGATCGCGACCGTCGGGCTGCTCGGTCTCGTCGCCGGCTATCTCCTGCGGCGCCGGCTCACCGGCCAACGGGCCATCGCGCTGAGCGGCGCGCTGGTGCTCTCGGCGCTGGTGGCGTACCGCGATCTCATCTCCGACCCGCTCGGCGCGCTGCTCGGCTTCAGCGGCGCAGCCCTGATCCTGTTCGGCGTGGTGTGGGACTTCCTGACCGGCGCCGAGTGGGGCAACGGGGACAGCCGGCTCTTCCCGCGCAGCACCCGGGCGCTGCTGGTGTTGGCCTATTCGCTGCTCACGCTGACGATGCTGGCCTTCGTCAGTCTCACCCGGGACCCGGACACCACCGTGGATCTGGCCGCATTCGCCGAGCTGGGTGATCTGGTCCTCGGCACCGCGTTGCTGGCCGCGGCGCTCGCCGCCGTCCTGCGCAGCGTGTTCGCCGACCGGCCGGTCCGCTGAGGGGGCGCCGGCTGCGGGATGGCGGTGCGGGCTCGCCGGCGCGCTGGCCTGTGTCGGTGCCGTCTGGTGCAATGTTGTGCGTCACCCGGTGCGAGAGCTCGCCTCGGGTGAGGGCCGCCGTCGGCCGGAACCGCCATCCAGACCTCAGCAGAGAGCCACGCGAAACCCCCTGATGTATCAGCTGATCCGCCCGCCCCACGTCCGCGCTGACGCCCCCGTTCTCGACGAGTTCCAGCAGTCGGTGGTCGACCACGCCGGGGGACCGTTGCTGGTTCTCGCCGGCCCGGGCACGGGCAAGACGACCACGCTGGTGGAGTCCGTGGTCGACCGGATCGAGCGACGCGGCGAGCGGGCCGAGTCGATCCTCGTCCTGACCTTCTCCCGGAAGGCGGCGGCCGAGCTGCGGACCCGGATCACGGCCCGGTTGGGTCGGTCGGTGGTCACGCCGATGGCGATGACCTTCCACGCCTTCTGTTACGCCCTGGTGCGGCGGTTCTCCGAGGTGGAGCCGTACGCCACGCCGATCCGGCTGTTGACCGCTCCGGAGCAGGAGTTCCGGGTCCGCGAGACCTTGGAGGGGAGCACGGAGACCCGTCGGGCCGACTGGCCGTCGTCGCTCGACCACGCCTTCCCGACCCGGGCATTCGCCGGCGAGGTACGCGCGGTGCTGGCCAAGGCACGTCAGCTGGGGATGGATCCCGAAGACCTGGTCGACGCCGGCGAGGCGGCCGGGCGGCCGGAGTGGGTCAGCGTGGGGCAGTTCTTCGACGAATATCTTGACGTGCTCGACGCCGAGCAGGTGATGGACTACGCCGAGCTGGTGCACCGGTGCCGCATCCTGCTCACCGACCCGGCCGTCACGGCCACACTGCGCCGCGAGATCGGCTGCGTCTTCGTCGACGAATATCAAGACACCGACCCGTCCCAGGTGCGGCTGCTCTCGGCCATCGCCGGTGACGGCCGGGACGTGATCGTGGTCGGCGACCCCGATCAGTCGATCTACGGCTTCCGCGGCGCCGAGGCCCGCGGCATCCTCGACTTCCCCGACGTCTTCCGGCGTGCTGACGGCCGGCGGGCGCCGGTGATCGCCCTGGGCCAGACCCGGCGGTTCGGGCTCAACCTGCTCACCGCCAGCCGTAACCTGGCCAACCGGCTGGGGGTGCCGCGGTCGCTGCCGCCGGAGGTCTTCGCCCGCTTCCGGCAGCCAACCGTCGCCCCGGGCATCGGCAAGGGCAAGGTCGAGGTCTACACCTGCAGCAGCGAGGGCGCCGAGGCCGAGCACATCGCGGAGATGCTGCGCAGCGCTCACCTCCGCGACGGGCTCCCGTGGTCGCAGATGGCTGTGCTGGTCCGTTCCGGTCGTCGAACCATCCCCGGGCTCAGCCGAGCCCTGATCGCCGCGGGCGTCCCGGTGGAGGTGGCCGGCGACGAGATCCCGCTGTCGGCCGAGCTCGCGGTCCGGCCGCTGCTCGGGGCCGTCCAGGCGGCCAGCCGCGGCCGGGTCGTTCACAGCGACGGGGCCCAGGCGTTGTTGATGTCGCCGCTGGGTGGTCTGGACAGCATGGCCATCCGGCGCCTCGGCCGGGCGCTGCGCCAGCAGGAGCGAGAAGAGCTGGCCGGCGCCGGGTTGCCGCGGCAGTCGGCCGAGCTGGTGGCCAGCGCGTTGCGCTATCCCGAGCTGCTGGACGAGGTCCGCGACACCCCGGAGGTGGGTGCCGCGCGGCGGCTGGCCACGCTGCTCCGCGACGCGGAGACGATGATCAGCGACGGCCGGACCGCGGAGGAGGTGCTGTGGCTGCTCTGGTCGTCCAGCCCGTGGCCGGCGCGGCTGCGCCATGACGCCGCCCTCGGTGGTGATCTGGGTCGCCGCGCCAACCGGGACCTGGACGCGGTCTGCGCCCTGTTCGACGTGGCGGCACGCTCGGAGGAGGTGTCCGGCCTTCGCGGGGTCAGCGGCTTCCTGGCCGAGGTGGAGTCGCAGCAGATCCCGGCCGACACGCTGCGCGAAGGTGACGTGCGTGGGTCTGCCGTCCGGGTGCTGACGGCGCATCGGTCCAAAGGGCTGGAGTGGGAGCTGGTCGTGGTGGCCGGGGTGCAGGAGGGTGGCTGGCCGGACGTACGCCGGCGTGGGTCGCTGCTCGAGGCAGATCGGCTGGGCCGCCGCGGCCTGGCCGAGATCGTCCCCACCGCGAACCGGATCGCGGAGGAGCGGCGGCTGTTCTACGTGGCCTGCACCCGGGCCAGGTCACGGCTGGTGGTGACGGCCGTGTCCGGCACCGAGGGTGAGGGCGACCAGCCGTCCCGGTTCCTGACCGAGCTCGGGGTGCCGGTGCGTTCCTTGCCGGGACGGCCCCGGCGGCCGCTGTCGTTGGCCGCGCTGGTCGGTGAGCTGCGTAGCGTCAGTGTCGACCCCGAGGCACCGCCCGGGCTGCGGGAGCAGGCCGCGGTGCGGCTGGCCCGGCTCGCTGACGCGGTGGACGACGGCGGCCGGGCCTTGGTGCCCGCTGCCGACCCGGTCCGCTGGTGGGGGCTGCGGGAGCTGAGCGTTGCGCCGGTGCCGGTGGTCGGCACCGACCAGCCGGTGCGGCTGTCCGGCAGCCAGCTCGCCGGTGTGCTGGCCTGCCCACGGCAGTGGTTCTTGTCCCGCAAAGCCAACGCCGAGACGGCCCGCAGCTCCGCGGCCAGCTTCGGGTCCGTGGTGCACGTCCTGGCCGAGCACGGGTCACGGGCCGAGGTGGACCCCAACCAGCTGTCCGACCACCTCGAGCAGGTCTGGGACCAGCTGGCGTTCGACGCCAACTGGCTGTCGGCGGTCGAGCGGGTCGAAGCCGAGGCGGCGCTGGAGCGGTTCGCCGCCTGGCAGGAGGTCCGTACCGACCGGGAGCTGCTCGGCACCGAGGTGTCGTTCCGGACCGAGGTCGACCTCGGCTCGGAGCGGGTGTATCTGACCGGTACGGCCGACCGGGTGGAGCGCGACCAGGACGGCCGGATCCGGATCATCGACTTCAAGACCTCCCGGACCGCGCCCGCGGCCGCCGATGTGGCGGTGCAGGACCAGCTCGGGGTCTATCAGCTCGCGGTCCAGGCCGGCGCCTTCGCCGACGTCACCGGCCCCGATGCCCGCACCGGCGGCGCCGAGCTGGTGTATCTGCGGCTGCCGGAGGGACCCGGGCCCTACCCGCGGGTGTTCCACCAGGCCTCGCTGGAGGACGTACCGTTTCCGGTCGCCCCGGAGCGTGAGCCGGTCGCCGGTCAGCCGACCTGGGTGCACCAACGACTGGCCCAGGCGGCCGAGGTGATCCGGACCGAGCAGTTCGTGGCCACCATCGGCAGCCAGTGCCGCTATTGCCCGTTCCGGGCGAGCTGTCCTGCGCAGGGCAGCGGAAAGCAGGTGGTGGAATGAGCATCACGACGCTGCATCCCCCGGCGCCCACCCGTCGGCTGCACACCGTGGACGACCTGGTCGAGTCGCTGGGCATCGGCTTCTCCGACCAGCAGCTGGCCGCGATCACCGCACCACTGGAACCGGGAGTGATCATCGCCGGGGCCGGCTCCGGCAAGACCACCGTGATGGCGGCCCGGGTGGTCTGGCTTGTCGGTACCGGTGCCGTCCGGCCAGAAGAGGTGCTCGGGCTCACCTTCACCCGCAAGGCGGCGGCCGAGCTGTCGGCTCGGGTGCGCACCGCGCTGGTCAAGGCGGGCGTGGTCAGCGACCGTGGCATCGACGAGTCCGGCGAGCAGCTGATCATGACCTACGACGCCTTCGCCGCCAGGCTGGTGTCCGAGCACGGCCTCAGGCTCGGCTATGAGGCGGACCCCACCATGATCAGCGGCGCTACCCGCTACCGGTTGGCCTCGCGGGTGGTCAAGGCCGCGGCCGGGCCGTTCGAGCACATCTCCCGGCTGCGGCCGGGCACCGTCACCGAGCGGGTGCTCAAGCTGGACTCCGACCTCAGCAGCCACCTGATCGACCCCACCGAGCTCGGGGGGCACGCCCGCGACTACCTGGTGGCGCTGCAGTCGGCGCCGGTGAACAACCGCGGCAACGTCTACGTCGACGTCAAGAGGGCGATCGTGGCAGCGCAGGAGCGGCTGGAGCTGGCCAGTCTGGTGCAGGACTACCAGCGGCTCAAGCAGCGGCTCGGGCTGGTGGAGTTCGCCGACCAGATGGCCATCGCCGCCCGGCTGGCCCACGAGGTGCCCGAGGTGTCGACGGCTCTGCGCTCGACCTTCGCGGTGGTGCTGCTGGACGAATACCAGGACACGTCTGCGGCCCAGGCGAAGATGCTGCGAGGGCTGTTCTCCGGTCGGACCCCGTCCGAGGGTCTGGGACACCCGGTCACCGCGGTCGGTGACCCGTTCCAGGCCATCTACGGTTGGCGCGGCGCTGCGGCCAGCAACATCTTGCAGTTCGCGGAGGAGTTTCGGACCGAGCGGGGTCAGCGCAGCCGGCAGTTCCCGCTGACCGTCAACCGGCGCAGCGGCCAGACGATTCTCGACGTGGCCAACCAGCTCAGCCGGCCGCTGCGGGCCGAGACCGTGTCCGGTGCCGATGACAGCGAAGGCCTCGGGATGCTGCAGGCGCCGCCCGAGGCCGGCCCGGGTCAGGTGCGGGCTGCCACGTTCAGCACCTGGGACGACGAGGTCGGCTGGATCGCGGAGCAGATCCTCGCCGCCCGGACCGAGCAGCGGGTGTCGTCCTGGGCCGATATCGCCGTGCTGACCCGGCGCAACGCCGACATCGCCACGTTGTATGCCGAGCTCACCTCGCGCGACATCCCGGTCGAGATCGTCGGACTCGGCGGGCTGCTGAGCCTGCCCGAGGTGATGGACGTGACCGCGGTGCTGCGGCTGGTCGACGACGTCACCGCCAATCCCGACCTGGTCCGGCTGCTCAGCGGACCACGGTGGCGGGTGGGTCCCCGTGACCTGGCGCTGCTGGGCCAGCGCGCCCGTGAGCTGGCCCACGAGGGTGGGGCCCGCCCCACGTCGCAGGACGGCCTGCTGTTGGACGCGCTCGAACAGGCGGTGGCCGACGTCGACCCGACCGAGGTCGTCTGCCTGCTGGACGCGCTGGAGAGTCCGGGCGAGGCCGGCTACTCCGCCGAGGCGCAGGACCGGTTCGCCCGGCTCGCCGCCGAACTGGCGTACCTGCGTCGGCACGGGGACGAGCCGCTGCTGGACCTGACCCGCCGGGTCATCGTCACCCTCGGCCTCGATGTCGAGCTGATGGCCACCCCGGAGTTCGCCCGGAGCTCACGCCGGGACCAGATGGGGGCCTTCCTCGACGCCGTCAGCGACTACGTCGACGTCGACGGCGATGCCTCCTTGTCCGGCTTGCTGGCCTACCTGCAGGCTGAGATCGAGCAGGGTAACGGACTCGACCAGGCCGTCCCGTCGGACCGGGAAGCGGTCAAGCTGCTGACGGTGCACAAGGCCAAAGGGCTGGAGTGGGAGATCGTCTTCCTGCCGGCGCTGATGAAGGGGATCTTCCCCAGTGATCGGGTGACCGACAACTGGGTCACCAACGCCGCAGTGCTGCCGGCCGAGCTGCGCGGCGACGCCGGCTCGATCCCGCAGCTGGAGGACGCCACCAACGCCGCGATGACCCAATACAAGGCGAAGCTGCGCGACCAGCAGCTGCTGGCCGAGGACCGGCTGGCCTACGTCGCGGTCACCCGCGCCCGCCAGCTGCTGGTGGCGAGCGGGCACTGGTGGCGCAGTGACCTGGTCAAGCCGCGAGTTCCGGCCACGTATCTGACTGCGGTGCTGGCCGAGGCCCGGCGCCAGGACCAGGTGCTGGTCGAGGCACCGCCGGCCGGTGAGGGGAACCCGCTGGTCAGTGAGGCCGTGCCGCAGCCGTGGCCGCGGCCGCTGGACCCGGACGCCCTCACCCGTCGGCAGCTGGCGGCGGCTGCGGTCGAGCAGGCCCGCGAGCGGTACGCCCGGACCGGTACGCACGACCTGCACGCCGGAGAGGGCGAGCAGCTGCTGCTGGACAGCGAGGAGGTGGTGGCGGCCTGGGACGCCGACATCGACCGGCTGCTGGCCGAGCTGATCGCCTCCCGGTCGGTGGACCGGACCGTCGCCCTGCCGGACACCATGACAGCCTCCGCGGTGCTGCGGCTGCACGCCGATCCCGACGCGTACGCGGCCGAGCTGGCCCGGCCGATGCCCCGTCCGCCGTCCCCGGCGGCACGCTTCGGCACCCGGTTCCACCAGTGGGTGGAGCGGCACTTCGCCGGTGGTCTGTCGACCGCCGGGATCGGACAGCAGCCGCTGATCGATCCCGACGACCTGCCGGACCGGGCCGACGCCGGCGCGGGGGACGAGGCCGACCTGCGCGAGCTGTGCGCGCAGTTCGCCGCCGGCCAGTTCGGCACCACCGTCCCGTACGCGCTGGAGTCGCCGTTCACGCTGCTGCTCGCCGGCCGACTCGTCCGCGGCCGGATCGACGCGGTGTACGAGCTGCCACCCGGCGAGCCGTACCGGTTCCGGGTGGTCGACTGGAAGACGAGTCGGCACCGGGCGGCCGATCCGCTGCAGCTGGCGATCTATCGGCTGGCGTGGGCGGAGGTGTCCGGAGTGGCGGTCGAGGAGGTGGACGCCGCGTTCTACTACGTCCGCAGCGACGAGCTGGTCCGCCCCGAAGGGCTGCTGGACCGGTCCGCGGTGGAAGCGCTGCTGACCGAGGTGCCCACGCCATGACGTTCCCCGGGTGGGTGTACGCCCAGCCGGTCGGCGGCTGTGTCGGTGCGGCGGCCGTGTCGGTGCAGCGTGGCGCGGCCACTAGGCTGAGCCGGTGATCAACTGGGACATGCCGAGCGAGCTCGACCGAGTCGACCAGCACCGGCGGTCCACCGACTGGGTGGCCGGGCTGTGGCGGGCCGAGGACGCAAAGCTGCTCAAGCTGGACGCCACGTCACGCTTCACCACCAGCGTCGACGGCAGCAAGCTGCGGATGACCAAGCCGTTCGTGGAGTTCGACTCCCAGCGCCACCTGCTGCTGGGACTGGTCGACGGCAGCCCGGTCTTCGCCGTCGAGGCGTTGACGGAGGGTCCGGTGCACGACCTGCGCGAGGTCGGTCACCTGCTCACCGACGTCCAGCGCGACATCGCCACGGCTGCTGCGGCGCTGACCCACTGGCATCGCGGTGAGCGGTTCTGCCCCCGCTGCGGGTCGGCCACCGTGGTCATCAACGGCGGCTTCGCCCGTCACTGCCCGGTGTGTGACCGCGAGCTGTTCCCCCGCAGCGATCCTGCGGTGATCGTCGCGGTGCTGGACGCGGACGACCGGATCCTGCTCGGCCACCAGGCGACCTGGGGCACCAACCGAGTGTCGGTGCTGGCCGGGTTCGTCGAGGCGGGGGAGTCGCTGGAGCGGGCGATCCATCGCGAGATCGCCGAGGAAGTCGACGTCACGCTGTCAGCGGTGCGCTACTTCGGCAGCCAGCCGTGGCCGTTCCCGCGGTCGTTGATGCTGGGCTATGCGGCGCGCGCCGCATCCACCGACTTCAGCGTCGACGGCGAGGAGATCGAGTTCGCGGCCTGGTTCACCCGCGACGAGGTCCGCAGCAAGGTGGCGTCGGGGGACCTGCTGTTGCCGGGGGCGAGCTCGATCGCCTCCCGCCTGGTCGAGGCCTGGCTGGACGGCACGCTCGAGGTCTGAGCCGACTCGCCCGAGCGCTCAGCCTGGCCGAGCGGCAGCCGGGGTCTGCTCACGGCCGCGACAGGGCTCCTCGGGTCTGGCCCTGCCGCAGCCTGCCGTCAGCTGAGCCGTCGGCTCAGCCCGCTGGCTCGGTTGGCCGGGCGGGCCACCGCCCGCCGCACCGCCTCCTCGGTCCCGAACACCTGCACCCGCTCGGTCGCCCGGGTGACCGCGGTGTAGAGCAGCTCTCGGGTCAGCAGCGCAGACTCGGGCGGCGGCACGATGAACGAGACGCAGCGGAACTGGCTCCCCTGGGCCCGGTGCACCGTCATCGCGTGCACGGTCTGCACCGCGTCCAGTCGGGCCGGCGCCAGCAGGGTCGGTTCGCCGCCCCGGGCGAACGCCGCGCGCGGGCCACGGTCGGTGTCGACCACGACGCCGGTGTCACCGTTGTACAGGCCCAGGTCATAGTCGTTGGCGGTGACCAGCAGCGGCCGGCCGGCGTACCACTCGCCGTCCTCGGCGTAGCCGGGTATGGCCTCGGTCAGCCAGCGCTCGGTCTCCTGGCTCCACCGGGTCACCCCGTACGGTCCGCGGCGGTGCGCGCAGAGCAGGCGATGCTGGTCGAGCGCGGCCAACGCGCCGGCCACGTTCCCGGCCACCGCCTGGTCGCGGATGCTCCGGCCGGCCTGCTGGACCTGGTCCAGCAGCGGCAGCAGTGCCTGCGGTGTGGCGGACTCGAGGTCGGTCTCGACGAACCGCAGGTCGTCGGCGCCGGAGCGCAGGATCGCGATGGCGGCGTCGGCGTCACTGGCCCGCACCGCGCGGGCCAGCTCACCGATGGCGCCGCCGTAGCGCCAGGTATGGGTCAGCTGCACCACGCCGTGCACCGGCGCCGACGAGTCGGCCGGCGCGGCGATCCCGAGCGTGGCCAGTCCGGCCAGCAGCGCCGGCGCGGGTTGCCCGGGGGCGGAGGCGATGTCGGCCAGAACCGCACCAGCCTCCACCGATGACAGCTGGTCCGGGTCACCGACCAGCACCAGCCGGGCGCTGGGCCGGACGGCCTCCAGCAGCCGCGCCATCAGCGTCAGTGAGACCATCGACATCTCGTCCACCACGATGACGTCGTAGGGCAGGTGGTTGCGGCGATTGTGCCGGAACCGGCCGCGCTGGTTCGGCTGCCAGCCGAGCAGGCGGTGCAGGGTGGCGGCGCGCAGCTCGCCGAGCCGCTCCCGGTCCTCGGCCGGCAGCGCGGCCGCGGCCGAACGGACAGCCTCCTCCAGCCGTGCGGCCGCCTTGCCGGTGGGTGCGGCCAGGGCGACCCGGACACGCGCCTGCGGCTGGTCGTGCAGCAGGGCCAGCAACCGGGCCACCGTGGTGGTCTTGCCGGTGCCGGGACCGCCGGCCATCACCGTCACCCAGCTCAGGGCGCTCACCGCTGCGGCGAGGCGCTGCCGGTCGGGTTCGTCCGCGGCCAACCCGACGGAGCTGAACAACCGCGGCAGTGCCGCGGCGAGCCGGTCCAGGTCGACCGCCGGCGGTGCGGCGGCCAGCCGGGTGGTCAGCTGCTCGCGGACCACTTCCTCCTGCTGCCAATATCGCTCCAGGTACAGCAGCCCGCCGGCCAGCCGCAGCGGCCGGTCCTGCGCGGGGTCGTCCGCGTCGGCGACCAGCCGGCTGCCGCTGCACGCGGCCAGCCACGATGTCGGCTCGGGCCAGGGCAGGGCGGAGACGTCCAGCTGCTGCTCCGACTCGTCGAAGACGGTGGTGTGCACCGTGGCCAGGTCGATGCAGACCGAGCCCAGCCGGAGTGCGCGGACGGCCAGGGCCAGGGCCAGGGCCACCTGCTCGTCGGTCTCCCCAGCCATCCGGCTGATGGCCGTCGCGGCGTGCACGTCCGCCGGGCCGAGGACCTGGGCCTGATTGAAGGCCCGCAGCAGACCGGTGGCGGAGTGGACCAGGGTGGCGTCGTTCGGGTCGAGGACCTCCGTCATGCCCGGCCCCCGTCCAGCAGGTCCGACAGGTCGGTGACCAGGGCCGCCGGCGGGCGCCAGCTGAACACCCCGCAGGGCACGCCGTCCACCGCCGGCGTGTCCTCGCCGGCCATGCCACGGACGAACAGATACAGCGAGCCACCGAGATGACGCTCGGGGTGATAGCCGGGCTGGCGCCAGCGCAGCATCCGGTGCACGGCGACTGAGTAGAGCAGCGCCTGCAGCGGGTAGTGGGCGTGCATCATCGCCTCGGCCAGCAGCGGCGGGGTGTAGGAGGCGAGGGTCAGCGGGGTGCCGTCGAACTCGCCCAGCCAGTTCGTCTTGTAGTCGACCACCAGGTAGCGCCAGTCGCCGGCGTCGTCGGGCACCCGCAACACGGCATCGATGCTGCCGGTGAGATAGCCGCGCAGTGACTCCTCGGCCAGGGCGGGATGGGAGAGCAGATCGGCGTAGTCGACCAGCGGGTCGCCGGCCGTCAGGTGCCGGCGCAGCAGCGGCGCGACCTGACCGAGCGTGGCGTGCGCCCCGGCCGACGCCAGGTCGCCGCCGGAGAGGCCGAACTCGAAGTCCAGCTCCGCCAGTCGGTCGCGCCGGGGGATGTCGACCAGTCGGCGGTGCCCGGCCAGCGGTCCGAGCGGGGTTCGAAACGCCGGCAGCAGACCCGCGGCCAGGGCCTCGGCGGTCATCGTCGAGGTCGCGGCGCGGGACAGCTGCTCCGCCGCGGCCCGGCGTAACGCGGTCTCCAGCTCCGGGTCCTGGGGGTCGACGCCCTCGAAGATGGCGTGCACGGCGGTGCCGAACTCGGTGCCGCTGGGCAGGTCGGCCATCGGCGACACGGCGGCCAGCGCCGGGTCGGTCGAGGCGGCGGTCCGCACGCCGCCCGGCAGCTGCGACTCGTCGTCCTCCTTCACCGGTTCGGCCTCGCTGCTCACGCCGGCGCTGGACAGGTCGACACCGTGCACCGCGGCGGTGAGGGCCGAATACGAGGTACGGCGCCAGGCCAGGTCGAGCTCCCGGCGAAACGTCCGGGCCGCGAGACCGGTCGGGGGCCGGTGCTCGGGCTGCCAGGGGGTCGGCTGGCGGTTCTCGACCCGCTCCAGCGCGAACGCACTGCCCAGGTGGCTGCTGCTGAACGGGTCCTCGGTGACCGGATAGCGCGCCTCGGGCTCGACGCCGGGAATCCGCGGTCCGTGCAGCAGCCGGTGCAGGGCCGAGCACTCGGTGTTGCGCGACGGCGCCCACCACGCCACCAACTGGGTCTGGGCGCGGGTCAGCGCGACATACAACAGCCGCAGGTCCTCGCCGGCCTCCTCGCGCTGCCACTGCCGCCAGCGCTCCAGGCGTCCGTCGCCGGAGGTGCCGCCGACGTCCAGCACGCAGGGGCCCAGCGGCCGGTCAGCGGCGGCCGGCTCGTGCAGCCGGAGCGTACGTCCCTCGTCGGTGCCGCCGACGTGGCGGTCCCACGCCTCCGGCAGATAGACGATCGGGAACTCCAGCCCTTTGCTGCGGTGGACGGTGAGGATCTGCACCGACGCGGCGTCGGTCTCGAGCCGGCGCGACCCCTCCGGCAGCGCCGAGCTCCGCGCCTGGGTGATCTGGTCGCGGAGCCAGTCCACCAGCGCTCCGGTGCCCAGCTGGCCGGCGACCATGGTGGCATGCAGGCTCTGACCGATGTGGCGCAGATCGGTCAGCCGGCGGTCACCGCCCACCTCCGTCAGCAACCGTCGCGCCAGTCCGGTGTCGGCGGTGATGCTCTCCAGCAGGGCGGCGACGCCTTGCTGGGCGAGCACCCGGCTCCACCAGCGGATCTGCTGCGACAGATCCGACAGGGCGTCCTCGTCCGCCTCGGCCAGCTGGCGGAAGGTCCAGCCCAGGAAGCAGGTCAGGCTGGCGTCGCGGACCAGCGGCTGGCGCGGCTGCTCGAGAGCCCGCAGCAGAGTCAGCCACTCGGTCGCGACGCCGGTGGCGTACACGCTGGAGGCGCCGAGCAGGACGGCCGGTACCCCGGCCTGGGTGAGGGCGTCGCGCAGCGCCTCACCGCGGTCGTTGCGCCGCACCAGCACCGCGATATCGGACGGCTGGACACGGCGGCGACCGGTCGGCGTGTCCAGCTGCATCCCGCTGGCCAGCACGGCGGTGACGTCGGCGACCAGGTCGGCGGCGATCCGGTCCCGCAGCGGGCCGACCCGGGGGAGCGTCTCCGCCGTCGGGTCGTGCCCGATGATCCGCAGCCGGATCGGGGCGGTACTCACCGCCGGCCCGTCCGAGGTGGCCGACGGGTGCAGCCGGCGCTCCTGGTGCGAGGCGGCGACCGGTCGGACGACGATCTGCTGCTCCCCCAGGGCGGCGCCGCCGAGCAGGGTCTGGATCCCCTCGACCAGGGCCACGTCGCTGCGCCAGTTGGTCGACAGCGTCTGCACGTCGGCCGCAGTCGCGACGGCATCGAGATAGCTGTACACGTCCGCGCCGCGGAAGGCGTAGATCGCCTGCTTGGGGTCGCCGATCAGGATCAAGGTGGCCCGGCCGTGGAAGGCGCGGCGAACGATGTCCCACTGCACCGGGTCGGTGTCTTGGAACTCGTCCACCAGCACGATCGAATAGCGCTGCCGCAGTCGCTCGGCAGCCGCCGCCCCGTGCGCTGGGTCGGCCAAAGCACTCTGCAGCCGGGTCAGCATGTCGTCGTAGGTGAACAGTCGGCCTGCCTCCTTGCGGTGGCGCACCTCGGCCCGCACCTCGGCGGCGAACGCGTACCGCTCGGCGGCGCTGCCCAGCCGGCGACCGTCCGGAGTGCCGGGAACCGGCCCCGGGTCGGGCACCAGCGCGGTGTGACCGGCCTCGACCACCTGGGCGGCCACCAGCTGCGCCTCGTCGTACGTCAGCGGCGGCGGCACCGTGGCCAGGGCGTAGCGGCGCAGGTAGACGTCGCCCGCCACCTCACGGGTCAGGTCGCCGAGGTGCTCCACGAACACGGCATGCGGTTCACGGTCGCCGAGCACTCCCAGCCCGTCCAGCATCGACAGGCAGAACTCGTGGGTGGTGGCGATGGTGGCGGCGTCGAAGTCGGCCAGAGCACGGGCCACCCGGGTGTGGCGGAGCTCCAGCTCCGCGATCGGGGCGTCGCAGAGCAGCCGCTCGACATCGTCGGTGGTGGCCCGGTCGAGGGCCCGCCCGGACCGGGCGACGGTCAAGGCACGCTCGACGCGGGCCAGCCGCTCCCGCACCCGCATCCGCAGCTCGTTGGTGGCCATCCGGCCGAAGGTGACCAGCATCAGCGAGGACAGCTCGACGTGCCCTTCGGCCAGATAGCGGGCGGCCAGGGCCGCGATCGTGTACGTCTTGCCGGTCCCGGCGCTGGCCTCCAGCACGACGGTGCCGGTGGGCAGCGCGCCGCAGACGTCGAACGCCGTTGCCGACTCGGTCCCCTCGAGCGGCGGTGAGGTGGTGGTCACAGGTCCTCCGACATGAGCAGCGGGTGCCAGATCCGGCGGGCCAAAGTGCCGAACCGACTCGGCTCGGCCAACGAACCACGTTCTTCGCTCGGCCGCGACGGATACGCCTGGAGCAGCTGCTGCAGCGTCACCCGGGGGCCGAAGAAGCGCTCATACGCCGAGTCGCGGTCCTCGGCCCACAGCCGCTCCAGCTTCTCCAGGAAGATGTCGATGTTCTTGCCGTCACGGCGCAGCCGGGCGTACTCCGCCGCGGTCTTGGCCGCGAACGGTACCGGCTCGCCCAGGCCGGCGCGGTAGAGCTCGACCACGTCGGCCAAGACGGTGCGGGCGAACCCCGGGTCCACCGGTCCGAGCACTGACCGCCCACCGTGGCCGACGGTCACCGCTCGCCACGGAGTCTGCGGGCGGGCGGCGGTCAGGGCCAGCAGCCGGAGCCAGGACTGCAGTCGGTGTTTCGGCCCCAGCCGCGAGTAGTGCACGGTCACCAGGTCGCTGCCGAAGACCGAGGTCAGGGTGCCGGTCACGATGAGCGGGTCGAGGGCGACCAGGACGTCCTCGTTGCTGGGCTCGCCGACCTGGTAGACCGCCGCGGCGGCGCTGAGCTGCGCGACCTTGTCGACGATCGGGTCCAGGGTCCGGGCCCCGAAGGCTCTCGGCGGCAACAGCCCTCGCCGCCACTCGGCAGCCACCAGCTGGTCGAGCGGGACCCCGGTCAGGTGCGAGCGCAGCAGCCGATCCCCGACCGACCACGCCTCCAGGGCATCCATCGTCACCGGCAGCTGGTCGCCCGGTGGCTCGTCCTCGGCCAGGACGTAGAGGCCGGCCTGAGCCCGCATCAGTGCCTTGACCGGATGGTTGAAGAACCTGACCAGGTCGTCGAGGTCGACATTGGTGCCGAGGTCCGGGTCGGGCAGCGCGCTGCCGTCGAAGGTCACCGCGGGTTCCGACCGCGGCGCGCCGGCCGCGCGGGCGCCGGCCAGCGCGGCGGTGTCGAAGCTGAAGGCGCGGTCGGTGTCGGGGGCGGAGCGGCTCGGGCCGGTCCCGGGCGTGAGAGCGCCGGCGGTGAAGTTGCGGGGGTCGAACGGCTGCAGCGGGTGCCGGACGGTGACCGCCTCGGTCACGGTGCGACCGGTGTCGGTGCGTGCTGTCAGGTCGAGGACGTCGCAGAGCTCGCCCAGCGGGACGGCGGGTGGCCGACGGGCCCCGGTCCGCGGGTCGGCGCCGGAGTGCACCACGACGAAGTGATCACCGGCGGCCAGGAGGGCGTCCAGCAGCAGCTGCCGGTCCTCGCTGCGGCCGTCCCGGTCACCGACCCAGGGAGTGGCGGCGACCAGATCGTCGCCGTCGGGGGCGGAGCCGCGGGGGAACACCCCGTCGTCGACGCCGAGCAGGCAGACCACCCGGTGCGGGATGGAGCGCATCGGCATCATCGTGCACATCGTCAGGGTGCCGGTGCGGAAGTTGGCTCGGCTGGCCCGGCCGCGGAACGTGTCCGACAACAGGGCCGCCAGCTCGGTCAGCGACAAGACGGCGTCGGTCTCGCCGTCGGCGTCGGCGGCGAACCCACCGGCGTTGTCGCCGATCGCCCCGAGGGCGGCGTACGCGTGCGAGGTCTGCCAGCTGTCCGCGACCGACACAGCAGTCAGCGACTCGATCACCTGCTTGCAAGCGTCGATCCAGGCCACCAGCGGGCGGTCGGCCTCGAGCAGCTGCACCAGCATCCGGATCCGATCGACGCATTCGGTGATCCTGCCCACCAGGTCGACGTCGGAGGAGTCCACGTCGTCCAGCGGCAGCGCGGTTCCGATGAACTGCGCGCCGTCCTCGTCCATGGCGATGCCCAGCAGCAACCGGTCCAGGCCCGCAGCCCAGGTGTTCTGCCCGAAGTCGCCCATCGCGAACCGGCGCCGGTGGTTCGCATCGAGGCCCCACCGGACCCCGGAGCGGGTGATGAGGTCGTGCGTGCGCAGCAGGTCGTCGTCGGAGAAGCCGAACTTGCGCGCCACCGGCGGCGTGGCCAGCAGGTCGAGCAGCCGGGACGCCTCCATCCGTGACTCGACCAGGCCGAGCACCCGGCTGAGGACCGACAGCAGCGGGTTGATCTGGCGCAGGGCACGGTCGGCCAGCCGGACCCGTAGCCGGTGGCCCGGATGCTCCACCTGATGTTCGGGTGTCTGCAAGCCGAACGACGCCGAGATCAGCGGCGCGTACGTCTCGATGTCGGGGCACATGACGATGATGTCGCGCGGTTCGAGCGTCGGGTCGGCGTCCAGCAGGCCGACGAGCACCTCGCGCAGCACCTCGACCTGGCGGTCCGGGCCGTGGGAGGCATGCAGCTGCACACTCCGGTCCGCCGGGTCGAGCAGCGGCAGGTCCGCCGCGGCGACCAGCGGGCGGTCCTCGGCGATGTCGCGCTGCAGCCGCCGCAGCAGGGTGGTCGGCGCCTCGGTGCCGTCGGCTGCCCCGTGGTGGACGTCGGTGGCCACCGGATGGCGGCTGAGGGCGAGCTGGAGCTCGCGTGCGTCTCGGCCGAGATAGCCCAACAGCCGGTGCCGGGCGCAGTCCCCGGTCAGGTCATCGGCCCGCGGACCGATCCGGCGCTGCTCCGGCTCGAGCGAGGCGACCCTCGTCCACAGCCGCGGCGAGGGGTGGGTCAGCCACAGGTGCACGTCGCGGTGCTGGCTGAGGGCGGCGAGCACGGCGTGGTGTTCCGGGGCCAGTCGGGTGGGCCCGAAGACGGAGAGTCGGCCCGGCAGGTCGGCCAGGGTCGGATCGGCCGTCAGCCGCTCGCATGCGGTGGGCAGGCGTTCTGCCAGCGACGGTACGGCCAGTTCCGCCCGCAACCGCCGCCACAGCTCCGCCTGCCAGGCGCGATCGGGCGGCAGCGGGTGGCCGGCCTGGTCCACATTCCGGCCCTCGGCCCAGCTGCGGACCATCTCCGGTCGGCTGCTGGCGTAGCCCGCGAACAGCTCAGCCAGGTGCTGCGCGGTGGACCAGCGACGGGCCCGCCGTACCGGATCGGGCAGCGGGTCGAGGCCCGAGCTCACCGGTGCGACCCGGTCACCGAGGTAGGACCACAGCAGCGCGGCCCACTCCTGCCCGCGGGCCCGGTCGATGATCGTCAGCAGCGGCCAGACCGCACGGTCCGGCGCCCACGGGTCGGCGGCGGGGTCGACCCCGGTCACCCGAGCCAGCGCCTGAGCGGTCAGACGTCGAGGGGACGGGAACTGCACGCCGGCGCAGACGCCGTCCCGGCCGCCGGCGGAGACGCCGAGGTGATGTGACAGCGTCTGGGAGAGCCACCGCTCCGCGCCGCGGGTCGGCACACTGACGATCTCCGTGGCGAACGGGTCGGGCAGCGGCTCGGTCAGCAGCTCCCCGAGCGCTCGGGCCAGGTGGTCGGCTCGCTCGGCGCGGTGGATGTGCAGGCTCATGGTCTGCACCACCTTAGAGCGATCCGCCGACAATCCGGTGCCTCGTCCTCAGCCGTAGCCGCGCCGCGCACCCCGCCGCTCGGCCGGCGTCACCCGAGCAGCAGCGTCGCCAGCTCGTCGGCGTTCTCGACGAGAGCGTCGGCGCCGGCGGCCACCAGCTCGTCGCGGCTGCCGTAGCCCCAGGTGACGCCGACCGCGAGCACCCCGCACCGATGTGCGCCGCTGAGGTCGGAGTGACGATCGCCGACCATCACCACCCGGCTCGGCTCCGGACCGCCGAGCAGCCGCAACGTCTCGGCGATGGTCTCGGCCTTGGTCAGCACGGTCTCGGTGGTGCCGTTGACCACGTCGAAGGCTCCGACCAGGTCATGCTCGGCGAGGATCGCGTGCGCGATGTCGGTGCGCTTGGCCGTGGCCGTCCCCAGCGGGACGCCTTCGGTGCGCAGCCGCTCGAGCAGCGCCAGCACGCCGGGATACGGGGCCGACTGCTGCACCCCATGCTCGCGATAGAACCCCCGGTACGCCGCGACGGCGCGGCCGATCTCCGCCTCGGGCACTCCGAAGCCGCTCATCACCAGCCCGACCGGCGGCCCGAGGTCGCTGCGCAGGACCGGGTCCGGTGGGGGCGTACGTCCGACGCTGCGCAGCGCGTGGGCGAATCCGGCCACGATCCCGTCGGCGGAGTCCAGCAGGGTGCCGTCGATGTCGAAAAGGACAGCCGCCGGCGGGCCGGTCAGCAGTCGTGGTCCCATCTGGTCAGGACAGCTTGGCGAGCTTGGCGCTGACCTGGTCCACCGACGGGTTGGTCATCGAGGTGGAGTCGGCGAAGACCACCGTCGGGACCGTACGATTGCCATGGTTGATGGCGGTGACCACGTCCGCCGCCTCCGGGTGCTTCTCGATGTCGATCTCGCGGAACGCGATGCCCTCACGCTTGAGGTCCGACTTCAGCCGGCGGCAGAAGCCGCACCACTGGGTCGTGTAGACGGTGAACTCGCTCATGGGTCCTCACTCCTTCGGCCAGCGCCCAGCGTAAGCCACGTCCACTCAGCACCCGCGGGACCGTCCGCCGTCCGGAGGCGCCGCTTCCGGCTGGCTCGTGGGTCGAGGTGTCAGCCGGCGAAGTTACAGTGAGTGGGTGTCAGCTGGCCCCGATCCCGACGAGCTCCTTGCCGCCCTCGACCCCGAACAACGGGCGGTGGCGACCGCGTTGACCGGCCCGGTCGTCGTCATCGCCGGGGCGGGTACCGGCAAGACCCGGGCCATCACCCACCGGATCGCGTACGGGGTCGCGACCGGTGCCTACAACCCCACCTCCGTGTTGGCGGTCACCTTCACCCAACGGGCCGCCGGCGAGCTCCGCGGCCGGCTGCAGCAGCTGGGTGCGGCCGGCGTGCAGGCGCGGACGTTCCACTCCGCCGCCCTGCGCCAGGCGCAGTACTTCTGGCCGCGCATCTACGGCGGCGACCTGCCGCCGGTCGCTGACAACCGGATGAAGCTGGTGTCGGAGGCCGCCGGCCGGCTGAAGGTGGGCGTGGACACGCCTCGGCTGCGCGACCTGGTGGGGGAGATCGCCTGGGCCAAGGTCAGCAACGTCAGTCCCGAGGACTACCCCCGACTCGCCGCCCGGCACCGCCGTGAGGTCGCCGCCTTCGATCCGGAGACCATCGCTCGGGTCTTCGACGGCTACGAGCTGGTGAAGCGGGAACGGGGCCGGATCGACTTCGAGGACATCCTGCTGTGCGCGGCCGCGCTGATCGCGGAGCACCCCCAGGTCGCCGATGCCGTACGCCGGACCTACCGGCACCTGGTCGTCGACGAATACCAAGACGTCAGCCCGCTGCAGGAGGCGCTGCTGAACCTGTGGCGCGGCGACCGTAGCGATGTCTGCGTGGTCGGTGACCCCGCGCAGACCATCCACTCGTTCGCCGGCGCGCAGGCGGACTTCCTGACCGGGTTCGCGCGCCGGCACCCCGGTGCGACGGTGGTCCGGCTGGTCCGTGACTACCGGTCGACGCCGCAGGTCGTGGGCGTCGCGAACGCGATCATGAACCGTGCACAGCCCGGTTCGGCGGCACCGGATGCCGCGCCGGCCGGGACCGCTGCTCGCGGCGGTCCCGGGTTCACCGCGGTGACACTTCAGGCGCAGCGCCCGCCGGGTCCGGCGGTGGAGTTCAGCGAAGCCGCCGACGAGGCGGCGGAGGCGGCCGCGGTCGCCGACTGGCTGGCGGCCCAGCGGAGCGCCGGCGTCGAATACCGCGAGATGGCCGTGCTGTTCCGGATCAACGCCCAGTCGCCCCTGCTGGAGCAGGCCCTGGCCGATCGCAAGATCCCTTATCTGGTTCGCGGCGGCGAGCGGTTCTACGAGCGGCCGGAGGTGCGCCAGACGTTGCTCGCGCTGCGCGCGGAGGCCCGGGCACAGGTCCCGGTGGACAGGTCGGTGCGCGAACAGGTGCACGGGGTCTTCGGTGCGCTCGGCTGGACCGAGGACCCACCCGACGGTGCCGGTGCCGTCAGGGAGCGGTGGGAGTCCTTGGCCGCGTTGTTCTCGGTGGCCGACGACCTGCTCACCTCCGGCGCCGCGGGCGACCTCGCGGCGGTGTCGGCCGAGCTCGACCGGCGGGCGGAGGCGCAGCACGTGCCCACCGCCCAGGGCGTCACGGTGGCGACGCTGCATTCGGCCAAAGGGCTGGAGTGGGACGCTGTCGCGTTGTTCGGCATTCACGAGGGCACGCTGCCGTTCGTGCTCGCCTCGACCCCGGAGCAGGTGGCGGAGGAGCGGCGGCTGCTCTACGTCGGGGTGACCCGGGCACGGGAGCATCTGCGGATCTCCTGGTCGCGGACCCGCAACGGCGGCGGCACGGTGCGCAGCCGGTCCCGCTTCCTGGCCGGGGTCGCCGCAGACCGCGGCCAGCCGGGAGCCGGAGTACGCGCCACCCGGTCGCGGCGCCCCACCACCTCGATGCTGTCGGCGCACTGCCGCAGCTGCGGCAAACCGCTGCACGACGCGGTCGAACGCAAGCTGGAGCGGCACACCAGCTGCCCGGCCACCTATGACGAGCAGACCCTGGACCGGCTGCGCACCTGGCGGGCGGCGCGGGCGGCGCAGGCGAGCCTGCCGGCCTACTGCATCTTCACCGACGCGACGCTGGTGGCGATCGCCGAGGCGCGCCCGCGCAGCACCGCGGAGTTGATCAAGGTCCACGGCCTCGGGTCAGCCAAGGTGACCAGCTACGGGGACGACGTGGTGGCGATTCTGACGGCGTCCGACGCTGACCGGGGAACAGAATCAGCGGTCATTTCAAGAACCTCGCGAAAATAGATTGCACCGGTCGGTGATACTCCCTAGTCTGATCGAGAACCCCGCACACGACGTGGGTTTCTGCATGAACAAACCAGCACATCCGGACGGTCCGAGCAGGCGGGACCGTCGGGCGCCGAGAGGAGGCAACGACATGGACACCAAGATCAACTTCGACGACGTGGCTCGCACGGCCGTGCTGCCCATGCCGTCGTCGACCTCGGCCACCGCCTGCGGACACCGCTATGGCGGCGTCATGCGCGGGTGGGCCCCGGCCATGGGTGGCAACGCCATCCCCGCTCCGCGCCTCTGGTCGGACTCCTGCGTCCACCCGACCGTCGTCGCCGCTGCCGTCGTGGCCGTGGACGACATCCAGATCACCGTTGACCGTGGCACCGACGCCACCGATAGCAAGTTTTCGACCCGTTTGGGGCTTCAATCCTGTAGTCCGCCGGTGTAGCTAGACCTCACCAGCGCCTCCAGGCCGTGATTCCCAGACAACCGGGATTCACGGCCTTCGTGTTTTCCGGCCAGCACCGAAGCCCCGCGGGGCTCATCACAGAGAAGTTGGCTGACATGAATGACGCAGGAGGTGACCTCGTGACCTTCCAGACGTTGGAGTCACAGGGTGAAACCGCACTACTCGACGGGTTGCCGTGCCGGCTCGTCGACCCGGAGGTGTTCTTCGCCGAGTCCCCGGCGGAGGTGGAGAGCGCGAAGGCGCTCTGCCGCGACTGCCCGGTCCAGGCGGCCTGCCTCGCCGGCGCCGTCGAGCGCCGAGAGCCGTGGGGTGTGTGGGGTGGCGAGCTGTTCGTCGCCGGTGTGGTTGTGGCCCGCAAACGGCCGCGTGGACGTCCCCGCAAGCACCCCGTGGCGTCGTCCACCGTGGTGTCGGTCGAGGACGCACGCGCGGAGGCTGCAGCATGACTGGCTCCCGGAGCGGCCCGGAGCTGAAGCGCCTGAGCTCGACCGGCCTGCGCGAGGTGTGCGGGGACGACGTGAGGATCGGACTGGGTGACCGCGTGTTCCACGCGATCCGGCTGTGGCTTGGTCGGACGCTGTGACCGCACGATCCCTGGTCCGGTCCTGGCGCCCGACTGCTTGCGCCGGTTCGACTCGCGCGACGATGACCTGCACCGCCACTACGCCACATCGCACGTCGGTTTCCGCTGGTCGGATGCCCGACGGTCGGTGTGGCGCAGTGGCGGTGCAGGTCAACCGTGCGTACGCCCTCGAGGTCACGCAGACGGTTCCGGGGTCACCACCAGCGCTGGTCGAGCTTGGCCTCGATGCTGCGCGCGTGCTCGCGGACACAGTCCGGGCAGAGCGGCATCGAGCGCCCCGACGCTGGCTGCGCTCCCGACCCAGCCGCCGGATCGATCCGCGGCTCGTCCGATCCGTGGCTCCACGTCCACGGCCAGCCGGTGTCCTGCTCGCCGGCCTCGGAGTCGCCGATCTCACCCGTCTCGTCCGGGCGCGGAGTACGGCCGCAAGCCGCGCAGGTCACCGGGCTCATCGCGGTTCCCCGGCGTAGCCGGGCAGGAATTCGTCCAGGACCGAACCGAACGCCGCCTTCGCGTTGAGCTGTGACAGCACCGCGATGCCGCCCAGCCAGACCCGGTGGATCAGCAGATAGCTCGGGGGCAGATTCAGCTTCGTCGCCACCCCGCCGGAGGCCCGCGGGTCGCGGACCCGGCTGAACTGGTCGCGCATCCACTCCCGGGTGAACTGGAACTCGGGCACCGCGGCCGGCTCCACGAACGGCCCCAGATAGTCCATCAGATCCTCGGCGTCGACCTCGGAGGCCACGAAGCCCTCGCGCCGTAGCCCTTCGACGACGGCCTCCGCGTCGCCCGCCCGTGCCACCCGGAGGATCCGGCCCATCGCCGCCGGCAGACCGTCGGGCATCCGTGCCACCAGGCCGAAGTCGATCACCCCGAGCCGACCGTCGGGCATCAGCTTGAAGTTGCCGGGGTGGGGGTCAGCGTGCAGCAGCCCGACCGTGGACGGACCGGCGAACAGGAACCGGACGTAGCGCAGGCCGATAGCGTTGCGCTCGTCCTCGGGGAGCTGCTGTGCCGTGGACAGCGGTACGCCGTCGACCCACTCGCTCACCATCACCTTCGCGGTGTGGGCCAGCACCTGCGGCACCCAGAACTCCGGATGACCGGCGAATCCCAGGGCGGCCTGCTGCTGGGAGGCTGCCTCGATGGTGTAGTCCAGCTCCTCGCTGATCCGCTCGGTGAGCTCGTCGACCAGCGGTTTGACGTCCATTCCGCCCGCCAGCGGTGCGAACATCTTGGACATCCGGCCGATCTGGCGCAGGTCCGACCGCAGCGCGTCGTCGGCACCCGGATACTGCACCTTGACCGCGACCCGGCGCCCGTCCACCCAGGTGGCGCGATGCACCTGCCCGATGGACGCTGCGGCGGCCGGCTTCGGGTCGAAGTCGACGAAGCTGTCGCGCCAGTCGGGGCCGAGCTCACGCGCCAGGACGGCATGCACCCGCGACGTGGGCATCGGCGGTGCCGAGTCCTGCAACCGGGCCAGCTGGTCGCGGTACGGCGCCGCGACATCCTCGGGCAGCACGGACTCGAAGATGCTCAGGGCCTGGCCGAACTTCATCGCCCCGCCCTTCAGCTCGCCGAGCACGGTGAACAGCTGCTCGGCGGCCCGCTGCTGCATCTGCGCCGATACCGCCTCGGTCGACGAGCCGCCGATGCGCTTGCCGAGGCCGACCGTCGCGCGGCCGGCGAAGCCGAGGGGGAGCGACGCCAGCTTGGCACCGCGCCGCAGCGCCCCCCGGGCCAGGGAGCCGTCAGCGGAACCGCGGCTGCGCGGTCGACCCGGGGCGTCCGGTGAGGGCTGATCGGAGGACGAGGAGGAGGCATCCGGCGCGACGTCGTCAGGCTGGTCGCTGCTCATGGCGCCCATTCTGCCGCTAGCGTCCAACCACAGCCACAGGCGGGATGGGCCGGCCATCGTCGGCGCTGCATCAGATACGTCTCGGCGCGCAGCTCGAGGGTCGCACCCGCTGTCTCCGCTCGCTGTCCTGCCAGGTACGCGAGCACCTGAGCCGTGGCCACCGCCGCAGCCCACCCGACCAGAGCCGCCGCGCTCGGCTGTCGGAGCCGCTGCAGCTGGCGCAACAGCTGCGGCCAGGCCGGATCGGCGTCAGTGCGGACCAGGTCGGTGCAGCGGACACACGGTGTTCGGCCGGGCAGCACCAACGGGCCCACCACGGCAGCCGTGCCGGGTGTCCGGACCAGAAGATGGGGCTGGTCGGCCCGGAGCAGCTGGTCGGTCACCACCCGGTCAGTCTCGGCCTCGTCGCCGGCCAGCACCGTCAGGTGCGGCACCAGGTCGTCCGGCTTGGACCAGTGGTTGGCCACCCGGACCCGATCCGCGTCCGGAGTGTCGAGCCAGCGGGCCAGGGCCTCCGCCTGGGTCGTCGCGGTGCCGGCCCGGGGATACAGCGTCGGATCGACCGGGCTGGGGTCCACCAGCACCAGCTGCCCGACCCCGGCGTCCAGCACCAGCGAGGCGAGCTGGCGCGCGACGCCTCCGGCCCCGACCAGACGGACCCGGTGGTCGCGGAGCGGAAGGGCGGCCTGGCGTCGTCCGCCCTCGACGAGCAGGCCGGCGTCGGTGAGCGTACGCAGCGTCCAGTCGACCAGCTCGGCCGGCAGGCCCAGCTCGGTGGCACGGCGGCGCAGCCCGGCCCGCGAGTGGCAGCCGTCCAGAAGCCGGCACCACTGCTCCAGGACGCCGCTGGGATCGGACAGGACCAGGCTGGCGTCATGGTCGGCACCGAGCTGGATCTCCACTGACGAGCGGCGCAGCACCCAGACACCCGGGCGCAGCCGGGGATAGCCCCACGCCAAAGACGTAGGCCCGGACGGCGTCGGTGGTCGGACCTCCTGCACCGGTCCAGTGTGCCGGGCACCGTGGCCGGCGGCGGCCCTCATCCACAGGCAGTGGCTCGGTGTGGCCCCGCCGGACGGCAGGTGTCCGGGAAAGGAACCCCCAGGCGCGACTCAGGGGCGGTCATCGGACCGCCCCTGAGTTGGCGGAGTAACTCCGCCGGTGTCATGGCGCCGGCCCGGGGGCCGCGCGCTCAGTTGTTCGTGATCAGGCCTTGCCGAGGATCCGGTTCAGGTTGGTGCCGCACTCGGGGCACTTGGCCTTGGCCATCCGGGTGCCCTTGTCGTTCACGTGCACCTCGCCCGACGCCTCCCGCTTGGCCTTGCACTTCACGCAGTAAAACTCACCACTGTAGGTCTCTGCAGCCATGCTCTCTCCTTGCTCGTGGTTCGCCTGCGGACTGGTCGATCCGCGGGCCGGCGTTGCCCGCCTGCATAGCTCGGACCCGCGCCACTTTACGCGAGAAGCGCCGTCGGCGTGCCTCCCACGCCGATGCGCGCGCGGGCGGCGTCGGCGTGATCTCGTCGCCGATCGGCGACGAGCAAAGACGAAACCTCCAGGAACACCGGCGCCGCTTGCCTTCCCCTGCGAGCGTGCCGGCCATCTGGAGGTTTCGTGCTCGGAACGCTAGGCCCTTTCCCGATCCGCGTCAACCGGTCGCGGGGACCGACCGTCCACCGCCTGTGGACAGTGCTGTGGACAGATTGTGCGCCGCGCCGTGTGGGCTGTGGACGTCGCCCGGTCGGCTGCCGTTTCTGCGCCGTTGAGGCTGTGGAAATCCTCTGTTCACCTGGTTGTCCGGCGTTGATCGTCCTTGTCCGGCCGTTGGTCGCCGCCGGCGCGTCCGACATGGGCGGTACCTTGGGCGCCATCACCGGGAACGGCCAGCCGACCCCGGGTTGACGGTGAGCGACGAGGACAGCCGCGGGTGAGCGACGAGGACAGGGGTCGGATGGTCGAGCAGCAGCCGAAGGTGGAGGTACGCCGCAGTGCCCGCCGCCGGCGCACCGTCACGGCCTACCGTGACCGGGACACCATCGTGGTGCTCATCCCGCAACGCATGTCGAAGAAGGACGAGGCCGCCTTCGTCGCCGACATGGTGGCCAAGGTCCTGGCCCGGGAGGCCCGGATCCGAACCCCACGGGGCTCGGCGGACCTGGCCGAGCGTGGTCGTCGGTTGAGCGAGCAGGTGTTGGCGCCGGCATTGGGGTCTGCCCCCGTGGCGCACGACATCATCTGGGTGACCAACCAGCAACGGCGGTGGGGGTCCTGCACCCCCAGCACGGGGGTCATCCGGCTTTCCTCGCGGCTGCAGACCATGCCGGCCTGGGTGGTCGACTACGTCTTGGTGCATGAGTTGGCGCACCTGGTCGAACCGGCGCACTCGCCGGCTTTCTGGCGCCTCGTCGACGCGTACCCGCAGGCCGAACGGGCGAAGGGCTACCTCGAGGGATACCAGGCGGGCACCACCGGCCCGGCGGCCCCGGGCGGCGACGGTCTCGGTGGGGACGGACCCGGCCAGCCAGACCCCAGCCAGGACGAACCCAGCCAGGACGAACCCAGCGAGACGGCCGACGATGTCTGGTAGCGCCGGCGACGGACCTGGACCGAGCTTCGGTGTCGGCGGGTCGGCGGATCCCGGCTCGCTGTACGCCGACCACGACGCGACGCCGACGCGTCGGCTCGCGATCGTCCTGGCCCGCCATGTCGCGGTGCCACCACCCGGCGTGGACGCACGGGCGTACGCCGAGGCCTGCCTGGCCGACACCTACGAGGTGGTGGCCGACCTGGAACAGGTGCAGGCCGGAGTCGCAGCCGACGGCGCCGACGAGCTGCTGTGGCCCGACGACCGGTCGTTCCCGGCTACAGCGACCGTCGCCGAGCTCGCCGCCGGGCTGGCGGGGGAGGTGGACGAGCTGGTGCTGCTGCCCGCCGACGTACCCGACCTGCCCGGGCTGGTGCTGGCCAAGGTGTTCAAGGCACTGCAACGGGCCGACGTCTGCTTCGCCCCGCAGCGGGGCGCCGGGCCGGGGGCGGTGGCCATCGGAGTCCGGCTGCCGCTGGCCGACTGGCTGCCAGGGTTGGACCTGGACACCACGACCTATCAGGAGCTCGAACGGCTGGCGCCGCGCCGTCGCCTGGTGGCCCGCGGTCCGGACTGGCACCGGATGCGCAGCCCCGAGGCGGTGGCGCGACTCGACCCGGGGCTGGAGGGCTGGGAGTCGACCCGCGCCCTGCTGTCCGGGAGAGCCTTCGATGTGTGATCAGGACCAGACACTTCGACGGTGATCGAGAGGAGAGGGCGATGACCGACTTCGACGCGGGCGAGACCCTGGCGGACCGGTTCAGGGCCCACGCCCGCGACCACACCCATCTCTACGGCCATGCCATGCGGGGGATGGCTGACGACTGGGAAGCGGGCGGACCGGTCCGCGCCGTCTGTGCCGGACACGAGGACGCACCACCCGGGGCGGCGATCCAGCTGCGGTTGCTCGCCGGCGTGTTCCGGCTGGTGCTCCAGGGCCACGCGGACGAGCTACGCCCGTTCTATCCCTGCCTGGGCGGGGATCGACCGGCCGAGGAGGTGTGGCCGGTGATGCGGGCGGTCATCGCCGCCCACCCCGTCGCGCTCGCCCAGTCGCTGGAGGTGGCGCCGCAGACGAATGAGGTGGGCCGGGCCGCTGCCCTCCTCGTCGGTCTGTTCGACCTGGTGGTCGCCTCCGGCCGGAACCGCATCCGGCTGTTGGAGGTGGGCGCCAGCGCCGGGCTCAACCTGCTCGTCGACCGAATGTGCCTGCGGGGCCCGGGCTGGCAGCACGGCCCGGCAGCGTCGCCGGTCCAGCTCGACAACGCCGTGGAGGGTGCGGTCCAGGTGGCGCCGTTCACGGTGGTCGAAGCTCGTGGTTGCGACCTCTTCCCCGTCGATGCGACCACCGAGCAGGGCCGTGAGCTGCTGACCTCGTTCGTGTGGCCCTTCGACCTGCACCGGCACGCCCGACTCCGCCAGGCTCTCGAGCTCGCCCGGGAGCATCCCCCGATGGTCGACCGGGCGGCCGCGAGTGACTGGCTGGGTCGTCGGCTGCTGGCGACGGCGCCGCCCGACACGCTGACCGTGGTCTGGCACTCGATCACCCAGATGTACTGGCCGCCTGAGGAGGTACGCGCCGTCGACGACGTCCTCGCCCGTGCCGGTGCGACGGCGCCGCTGGCGCGGGTCGCGATGGAATACTCGGCCGGGCGAGCCGACAAGCCACAGCTGAGCACGACGCTGTGGACCCCGGGGGAGACGACGCCGCGGACCCGGGTGCTGGGCACGGTCCATGACCACGGCCTCCCGGTACGGCTGATGCCGACCGGCTAGCTCCGGTGCAGCGGGGCCGCTGCTGCGGTCACCAACCGAGATGTCCGCCGGCGGCTTCGACCAGGGCGGTGACGGAGGCGTCGACCTCGGGCAGCGCGTCGAGGGTGAACCAGGCCAGCTCCGCAGACTCGGCGCTGATCCGGGGCTCGGCGGCCGGGGCGGCCAGCACCAGGTATTGCACGTCGAGGTGGAAGGTTGGCCGCACCGGTCCGCACGGCACCTCGTGCCGCGACAGCAGCAGCGGCACCGGGTCAAGCCGGAGGTCCGCCACGCCGCTCTCCTCAGTCGCCTCCCGCAGCGCCGCGGACTCGAGATCGGGATCGGTGTCCTCGAGGTGGCCGCCGGTCTGCAGCCATCGCCCCAGCCGGCGATGCAGGGTGAGCAGCACCCGTCGCCCCTGCGGGTCGCACACCAGCGAGCTCGCGGTGAGATGGGCGCCAGGGCTGGTCCGCGACCAGCCGCTCGGTCGGTCGCGCAGATGCGCGAGATAGTCGTTGCGCAGCTGGTCCTGCTCCGCACTGGGTGGGCGCCAGCTCTCCAAGGTCCGTCGGCAGGACAGCGTCAGCCGAGCGTCCGCCGCCGGGGCGGGCGCGGCAGCGGGGGACGCAGCAGCGGTCGACGACCCCAACGGGGAGGTCTCGGTCAAGCCGGGCGTCCGGGCTCGGTGCCCTCGGAGCCGTCGTCGGTGTCCTTCTCCCCGGTGTCGTTGGGGGCGGTGTCGTTCTGGGCCGGCTGGTCCGGGGAGCCGTCCTGTTCGGCTGATTCGAGCAGCTCGGCCAGGGCCGCGTCGAAGTCGGACTCGTCGCTGGTCCGGCTCTCCCCGGCCACGAAGCCGAGCGGGTCGTCCAGGTCGGCTGACGACGGCGCCAGGTCCGGGTGCTTCCAGACCGCGTCACGGCCCTCGACGCCGCGGGACTCGCGCAGCGCCGCCCAGAGGTTCGCCGCGTCCCGCATCCGTCGGGGTCGCAGCTCCAGACCGACGAGGGTGGCAAACGTCGCCTCGGCCGGTCCGCCGCTCGCGCGGTTGCGGCGTACGGTTTCGGCGAGTGCACCGGCCGACGGCATCCACTGAGCGGTCGCCTGGGTCACCACGTCGTCGACCCACCCCTCGACCAGCGCCAGCATGGTCTCCAGCCGTTCCAGCGTGGCCAGCTGCTCCGGACTCTTGTGCGGCTCGAACAGGCCACCCTGCAGCGTGGAGCTGAGCTCTTCGAGGTTGTTGGGGTCGATCTGGCCGACCGCCTGCTCCAGCGCCGAGGTGTCGATCGTGATCCCGCGGGCGTATTCCTCGACCAGCGCCAGCACCTGTGACCGCAGCCAACCGGCGGAGGCGTACAGCCGCTGCCGGGCGCACTCACGCAGCGCGAGATAGAGCGTGACATCGGTGCTGCTCTGTTCCAGGCCTTCGCCGAACGCCTCGACATTGGTCGGCAGCAGGGCGACGTGGCCCGGCTCGCTCAACGGCAGACCGATGTCGGTGGCACCGACGACCTCAGCCGCCAGCTGGCCCAGGCCCTGACCCAGCTGCAGTCCGAACATGCTGGCGCCCGAGCTGCGCAGTATCGGTCGCAGCATCTGCTCCATCCCGGCCATGCCCGGAATGGCCTCCTCGGCGTCGCCGCCGAGGCTCAGCGCCCCTTCCATCGCGTCGGCGATGTGTGCAGCCACCGGCTCGACCAGGCGCTGCCAGACCGGCATCGTCTGCTCGACCCAGTCGGCCCGGCTCCAGGCGGCGATCGAGCTGCTCACCCGCGGAAAGTCGGTCGCAGAGTCCAGCCACACCTCCGCGATGGACGCGGCCTCGTTGAGCGCGCGGCGCTGAGCGTCGCTCGGGGTGGGATCGGGACCGAGCGAGGCGACGGTCTTGCGAGCGATGTCCTTGGTGACGTCCCAGTTCACGCCAGACCCCGGGGCAGTCGCCCCCGCGCCGAAGATGGCATTCGGGCCACCGAGCATGGCGAAGGCGTTCTGCAGCTGCTGCATCATCGCGTTCATGTCGCCCGGCTGGCCGGCGCCGAATCCGGGCCCAGTGGCGCCGAAGCCGGCACCTCCGAGGCCCGCGCCCCCGCCGAACTGGCTGAACAGGGCCTCGAACGGGTTGGCCGGCTGGCCGCTGCCGGGTTGGCCGCCCAGTGGGGGTTGCCCGCCGCTGGGTTGCCCGCCCAGTGGGGGCTGCTGGCCGCTCGGCTGGTCGGATCGGGGCTGGTCAGACGTGGCCTCGTCGGCGTCGCTTGCGTCCCCGGCGGGGAACTCGGAGTGCCGCGGCTGCCCGCCGAGGGGTGGCTGGTCCGACCCGGGCGTGGGCTCGTCCTCGGGCTGGTCGTGCGACCCGGGGTGGCTGTCCTCGGCCATTCCAACTCCTGACGTCCTCGTGCACGGCACGAGGCACTCGCGACGGTTGCTGCTCGTACGCCCAACGGTACGACGCCAACCTGGCCGATGCCGCAGAGTTGCCTGGGTGATCGCTGAGAGCGCAATAGAAGTCTGCCGAGAGCTGCGCGGGGGCCGCATCGGCGGTGCGCCGCGTGGGCGAACCTGAGTTAGGGTCGTCGCATGTCGTCGCCCGTGCGTGAGGTACGCATCCTCGACACGCCACTGAGCGTGGACCGGCTGCTCGCAGCCGTCCGCGACGACACTGTCGGCGGCATCGGGTTGTTCGTCGGCGCCGTCCGCGACCACGACTCCGGCGCCGGCGTCTCCTCCCTGGACTACACCGCGCATCCGAGCGCCGAGCAGGTGCTGCGTGACGTCGCGGAACGGGTCAGTGCCCAGCACGACGTGGTCGCCGTTGCGGTCGAGCACCGGGTCGGCCATCTGGAGGTCGGGGACCTGGCCGTCGTGGTGGCCGTCGGCGCTGCGCACCGGGCTGCCGCACTGGAAGCCTGCCGACAGCTGATCGACGAGCTCAAGGCCGAGGTCCCGATCTGGAAGGAACAGCTGTTCGCCAGCGGCGAGTCCGAATGGGTCGGTCTGCCGTGACCCGGCAGACCTGGACGGCCCTGGTCTCCGCGATCTTCTTCGTCGGCCTCGCCGCCGCGCTGGTGTTGGTACCGGTGCCGTTCGTCACCTGGAGTCCCGGCGGCACCCAGGACACGTTGGGAGCGGTCAACGGCCAGCCGATCATCGCGGTCGAGGGCATCGAGACCCACCCGACCAGCGGCCGGCTCGACCTCACCACGGTGTCGGTCACCCGTTCCGACTCCCGTCTCACTCTGCCCGAGGCCGTCCTCGGCTACTGGCTGCCGCACCGCGACACCCTGCCGCGCGACAGCGTCTACGCCCCCCACAAGAGCGCCGACCAGGTCGAGCGGGAGGAGGCGGTCATGATGGAGACCGCCCAGGACGACGCGATCGTCGCCGCGCTCCGGGCCGCGGGGGAGCCGGTCACCGAACGCCCCGTGGTGGCGTCAGTCATGCTCGACGGCCCGGCCCACACCAAGCTGCAGCCGGGCGACCTCATCCTGGCCGTGGCCGGACAGGCGGTGACCCGGGTGGACCAGGTCGGCGCCCTCGTGCAGCGCACGAAGGTGGGCGCCCCGGCGACCTTCGAGGTGTTGCGCTCCGGTGCCCGTCGCTCAGTCCAGGTGACCACCGAGGCATCCGAAACCGACCCCGGTTCGGCCGTCGTCGGCATCACCGTCGGTACCGGCTACGACTACCAGCCGAAGATCTCCTTCGACTTCGGTCAGGAGATCGGCGGTCCGAGTGCCGGGCTGGTGTTCGGTCTGGCCATCTACGACAAGATCACCGAGGGCGCCCTGCTGGACGGTCGGCATATCGCCGGCACGGGCACCATCGACCCCACCGGAACCGTCGGACCGATCGGCGGCATCCAGGAGAAGATCGCCGCCGCTGAGGACGACGGCGCCACCGCGTTCCTGGTGCCGGCCGCCAACTGCACGGCCCTGGCCGGCGTCCGGACCGACATGACGCTGATCAAGGTGGGCACCCTGCAGGAGGGGATCGACGCCCTCCGTACCCTCGCCTCGCCCGCCGGCGCGGACGCCGTACCTCGCTGCTGACCAGCAGCGAGCTGACCAACGACTCGAACTGCCGCAAGTCCCGAACCGCCGCACGACCGAACTGGCCCGAGACCTGAAGATGACGCCGAGACCCCGAGATGACCGATGACTGACACACCGCACGACCCGCCCGCCGAGCAGCCCGAGCGACCCTCCGACGAGCATCCGGTGGTCGATGAGCGCCAGGATGCGCTGATCGCCGCGCTGATCGAGCTGGAGCGCCACGTCGCGTCGGCAGGGTGGGACCAGAGCCCCCGGCTGTTCGCGCTGGTGCCGACCGACGACGTGATCGCGGCCCAACCGTCGGTAGCCGGCGAGCTGGGCCTGCGGGGGTCCGCCGACGGTGCGCCGGCCGGCGCGCTCACCGCCATCGAGCAGGACCACTTCGTGACCGACGGCGCTCTGCTGGAGGACCTGGCCATGATCGTCTGGCCGGACGCCGTGTACGGCTGCGCCATCAGCCTGGAGCGGACGTTCCTGCCGGCGGACTCCGAGCCAGAGCTGCCCGATGACCCGGAGGCCGCCGCGGCCTACGTCGCCGCCCACCCGGCACGCCAGGACGTACGCGTCGTGGTCGGGGTGGACCGCGACGGACATCGGCACGGCGTGGCCCGGGTGGTGTCTGAGCCTGATGACCTGCTCGGGGCGCCGGACCTCGTGCCGGGCCTCGCTGAGGCGCTAGCGCATACGCTGTCCGCATCATGAGCACATCACGCGTCCGGAGCCTGACCACGGTCTCGCCCGGACACCGCAGGTCGAACGTACTGAGAATCGCAACTGAGGAGAACAACGGTGAGTAGCCTGACGGGGGTCGGACGGCGCAGTGCCATCCTGCCCACCCTGGTCATCGCGGCGGTGATCGTGGTCGCCTTCGCGATCTTCACCAACGTGTGGACCGACCGACTGTGGTACGTGTCCTTCGACTACGGCGAGGTCTTCAGCACCATGCTGGTGACCCGGATCGGTCTGTTCATCTCCTTCGGGTTGATCATGGCCGCCGCCGTCATCGCCAACGCCGCCATCGCCTACCGGCTCCGGCCACGGGTCCGGGCCACCGCGCCGAGCAGCCCGCTGCTGGAGCGCTACCGCGAGGTGCTGGAGTCGCGCTTCGTCGTGGTGGTGGCCGCCGCCGGTGTGCTGATGGGCCTGTTCGCCGGCGGGGCTGCCGCCGGCCAGGTGCAGACCTATCTCGCCTGGCGCAACAGCACGCCGTTCGGCCAGCAGGACCCCAAGTTCGGGCTGGACATCGGCTTCTTCGTGTTCGACTACCCGTGGTGGCGCTTCGCGCTGTCCTTCGCCTTCACTGCGCTGCTGTTCTGCGCCGGGGCAGCAGCTGTCGTCCACTACGTGATGGGCAACCTGCGCTTCTCCGGTCCCCGGCGCGGCGGTTCGCCGGCGGCCCAGGCGCACCTGTCGATCCTGGTCGGACTCGCCGTCCTGGTGAAGGGCGTCAGCTACTGGTTCGACCAGTACGGGCTGGAGATCGCCTCCACCCGCATCATCACCGGCATCAACTACACCGCCGACAACGCCACCGTGAACGCCAAGATGATCTTGGCCATCATCGCGGGGATCTGCGCCCTGATGTTCTTCGCCAATGCGGTGCTGCGGCGCTGGGTGGTGCCGACCATCGGCCTCACCTTGATGCTGCTGTCGGCGATCGTTCTCGGCATGGTCTATCCCGGCGCGGTGCAGTACTTCAGCGTCAAGCCGGACGAGCCCAACAAGGAACGTCCCTACATCCAGCGCAACATCGAGGCCACCCGCACGGCCTACGGGGTGGCCGACACCGAGGTGACCGACTACTCGGCCAAGACCACCGCCACCGCCGGCCAGCTGCGTACCGACGCCGAGGCACTGCCCGGCATCCGGCTGATCGACCCGGCTGTGGTCAGCCCGGCCTACGAGCAGCTGCAGCAGGTGCGCGGTTACTACAGCTTCCCGACGGTGCTCGACGTGGACCGCTACACCATCGACGGTGCCTCCACCGACGCCGTGGTCGCGGTACGCGAGATGGACCAGAGTGGTCTGGGCGCCGAGAGCCGCAACTGGAACAACCTCAAGACCGTCTACACGCACGGCTACGGCCTGGTCGCCGCGTACGGCAACCGCAGCCAGAGCGGTGGTGAGCCGCAGTGGATCGCCAAGGACATCCCGCCGACCGGGAGCATCGCCGAGCACGAGCCGCGGATCTACTTCGGTGAGCGGCAGACCGACTACTCGGTGGTGGGCGCCCCGCCCGGGACCGAGCCGGTCGAGCTCGACACTCCGGGCGGCGGCGAGGGGGGCAACCCGACGACCTTCACCTACACCGGCCGTGGCGGGGTGGCCATCGGGTCGCTGTGGCGCCGGCTGCTCTATGCGGTGAAGTTCGGCGACGTCAACATCTTGCTGGCCGACCGGGTCAACGAGGCATCCAAGATCATCTACGACCGCACGCCGCGGGAGCGGGTGATGAAGGCGGCTCCGTGGCTCAAGGTGGACGGTGACGCCTACCCGGCGGTGGTGGACGGTCGGATCGTGTGGATCGTCGACGGCTACACCACCTCGAACTCCTACCCCTACAGCCAGCGGGTGTCACTCGAGCAGGCGACCTCCGACACCCAGACCCGCCAGGGTGTCGTGGCGACCCAGCCGGACACGATGGTGAACTACATGCGCAACTCGGTGAAGGCCGTGGTCGACGCCTACGACGGCACCGTGAAGCTCTACACCTGGGACGAGGCGGACCCGGTCCTGCAGACCTGGAAGAAGGCCTTCCCCGGCATGGTGGAGGAGCGGGCGGCGATCTCCGACGATCTGCTGCAGCACCTGCGCTACCCCGAGGACCTGTTCAAGGTGCAGCGCGAGATCCTGGCCCGCTACCACGTGACCGACCCCGGCAGCTGGTATCAGAACTCGGACCTGTGGCAGATCCCGAACGACCCGCTGCCGACGGCACCCGCCGGATCGAAGGAGTCGCCCAACTATCTGTCGATCAAGTGGCCAGGGGATGAGAGCGCCAGCTTCTCCCTGACCACGGTCTACACGCCGAACCAGCGGCAGAACCTGGCTGCCTACATGGCGGTCAACGCCGACGCGTCGAGTCCGGACTACGGCAAGCTCCGGGTGCTGCGCATGTCCGACAGCACCCAGATCGACGGACCGGCGCAGACCTCGAATGCGATGGTGACCAACGAGACGGTGGCCGAGCGGCTCCGCCCGTACCAGCAGGGCACGGCGGCCGCGCAGTACGGCAACCTGCTGACCCTCCCGGTGGGGGGCGGTCTGCTGTATGTGCAGCCGGTGTACACGCAGCGGCAGGGCAGCAGCGGCTCCTACCCGATCCTGCGGTTCGTCATGGTCCGCTTCGGCCAGTCGGTGGGGATCGGTGACACGTTGACCCAGGCGTTGGACCAGGTGTTCCAGGGCGACTCCGGCGCACCGACCGAGGAGGAGCCGGGCACCCCCGACCAGAAGCCCACCGGTCAGGTCGACAACCCCGCGGCGCAGACGGCGGTGCAAGAGGCTGAGCGCGCCTTCGCCGAGGCCGAGAAGGCACTCGCCGCCGGCGACCTGGGTACGTACCAGGCGAAGATCAAGGAAGCTGAGGAGGCGGTGGCCCGGGCGAAGGCGGCGCTGGGTCGCTGACCGCGCAGCCAAGCAGACGAAGGGCCGGCCCCGGGAGACACTCCCCGGGGCCGGCCCTTCGTCGTTGATCACTCGGTCGGCCGGGTGACCTCCACGTCGGCGAACCCGGCCGCCCGGACCGGATCGAGCAGCTGGTCGGCGTCCCCGACCACGACCAGGCTGAGTGCGGCGGGATCGACCAGATCCCGGTACGCGGCCGTCGCCGACTCCGGCGTGACCCGTCGCAGCGCCGCCAGGTTCTGGTCGACGTAGTCGTCGGGCAGGCCGGTCAGCAGCTGGGTCCCGGCCTGGTCCGCCACCCCGTCCGCGGTGGCGTAGCGCAGCGGTGAGACCCCGGCGAAGTAGGTCACGGCGTTCTGCACCTCCTCGGCGGTGAACGGCCGCGCCGAGACATCGAGCAGCTCCTGGGCCACCGTCAGGGCGTCGCCGACGACCTCGGTCCGAAACGAGCCCTGCACGGCGAAGGTGCCGCCGATGCGCATCGGACCGAACTGCAGCCCGACGCCGTAGGTGTAGCCCTTGTCCTCGCGCAGCACCGCGTTGAGGCGGGAGAGGAAGGCGCCGCCCATCGCGTAGCTGGCGACGCTGATGTCGGCCCAGCGCGGGTCGCGGCGATCGATCCCGAAGCCGCCGAGCCGCAGGTCGGCCTGGACAGCACCGGGTCGGTGGATCAGCACTGAGCGGCGGGGAACGGCACCGGGACGCTCCGGCTCCGGGCTCGCCTGCTGGTCGTTGGTCCAGCCGGCCAGCACCCGCTCGACCAGCGGCAGCGGATCGGTGGCGAAGTCGCCCGCCAGCACCAAGGTGGAGTTGCGGGGGCCGAAGAAACGCCCGTGGAAGTCGCGGACGGCCTCGGGGGTGACTCCGGCCACCGTCTCGGGCTCCCCGCCGCTCATCCGGCTGGCCCGGGTGCCCGGGTCGAGCACGGTGCGGCGGAAGGCGATGTTGGCCGCCTGGGCGGAGTTGGCCTGGGCCTGCTCGATCTCGGCGAGGCGCAGCTGGACATGCCGGTGAACGTCGTCGTCGGCGAAGGCGGGCTGGGTCACTGCCTCGGCGAACAGGGCGAGCGCCGTCTCCAGCCGGGTCGAGGGAACATCGAGCACCGCCTGCAGGCCAGCCAGCGAGACGTCGATGCCGAAGCCGGCGCCCTCGGTCTCGAGCAGCTCGGCGAACTCGTCGCCACCGTGGAGCAGGGTGCCCTCGTCCAGTGTCCGAGCGGCGATGGTGGCCACACCCTCACGGTCGCGGTCCTCCGCCGTGAGCGGGACGTCGAGCACCAGGTGGGCGGCGATGACATGTTGACCGGGCAGGTCGAACACCATCACCTCCAGCCCGTTGTCCAGCCGACTGCGCCGGGGCCGGGGAAAGGTCCAGCTCGACGGGGTACCGACGGCCGGCTGCGGGGGGAAGGTGGTGGTCATCAGTGCTCCTGGCGGTAGAGGACGGTGGCCCGCTCGTCGATGCTGAACCAGTCGGTGACGGCGTCGGCGACCGCCGCCGCGTCGATGGCGGCGATCTGGGCGGTGCGGACATTGATCAGCTCGGGATCGCCATGCAGGGTGGCGTACTCGCCAAGGGCGTCGGCGCGGGAGTCCACCCTGGCCAGCTCATGCAGCCAGTGCCGTTCGTACTGCGCCTTGGCCCTGCGCAGCTCGGTGTCGGTCGGACCCTCGGTCCGGAGCCGGTCGATCTCGCGGACCAGGGCGTCCTCGAGCACCTCGAGGCTGACCCCGTTCCGGGCCCGGGCGAAGACGAAGCCGAACGAGTTGCCGCCGATCAGGCCCATGGCGCTGGCGCTGGTGCCTTCGGCGAGCTGCCGGCGCCGGACGAGCTCTTTGTGCAGCCGGGAAGTCTGTCCTTCGCCCAGCACCGAGAAGGCGAGGTCCAGCGCGTCGAAGGTCGCGGTGTCGCGGGCGGGCAGGCGCCAGGTCAGGTAGACGGCGTCCGCCGGGACGTCGGCGGTCCGCTCCAGCCGGGGCTCGTGGCTCAGGGGCAGCAGCGGCGCGGTCTGTAACGGGGCCGGCTTGGGCTGCGCCGGCAGGTGCCCGAAGTACGTCTCGGCCTTGGCCAGCGCGGCGTCCACCCCCACGTCACCGACGATCGACAAGACGGCATTGCTGGGTCGGTAGTAGGTGCGGAAGAACTCCGACACGTCCTCGACCGTGGCCGCGTCCAGGTCGTCCATGGAGCCGATCGTCGTGTGGCCGTAGGGATGCTCGGGTGGGAAGGTGAGTGCCACCAATAGCTGCATCACGTCGCCGTAGGGCACGTTGTCGTAGCGCTGCCGCTTCTCCTCTTTCACCACCTCCCGCTGGTTGTCCAGGTTGTCCTGGGTGAGGGCGTCGAGCAGTGTCCCCATCCGGTCCGCCTCCAGCCACAGGGCCAGGTCGAGGCCACCGGTGGGCAGCGTCTCGAAGTAGTTCGTGCGGTCGAACCAGGTGGTCGCGTTCACCGCGGCGCCCGCGGCTTGCATCAACCCGATGTGCTGGCCGGACGGCACGTGGGCCGAGCCCTGGAACATCACATGCTCGAAAAGGTGGGCGAACCCGGTCTTGCCGGGTTGCTCGTGCCGGGAACCGACGTCGTACCAGAGGTTGACCGCCACCGACGGTGCGCCGTGGTCCGGGCTGACGACGACGCGGAGTCCGTTGTCCAGCGTGTGTTGGCTGATCGGATAGGACAAGGTGAGAGGGGCGGCGGGTGCAGCGGGTCCTGAACTCATAGGCCTCATCACAGCACACCGCGCCGTCGGCGGGCCGAAGGGCCTGCGACAGCCGGCCTGCTCGGTCTGGGCCTGTCGGTCTAGGGGCCTGTCGGTCTAGGGGCCTGCTCGGTCCAGGCGATAGCGTCGGGCCATGCTGATCGCCGAGGAGTTCCTGCTGCTGTGCTTCGACGACGAGACCGGCCGGCGCCGGATCGGCTCGGAGAAGATCGACCCGGCGCTCGGGGGAGCGCTGGTGGTGGAGCTCGCGCTGCGGGAGCGGATCGGGGTCACGGCGCCGACGGAGGCCTGGAACCGGCGCGGTCGGATCACGATCACCAGCACCGACCCGACCGATGATCCCGAGCTCGACCGGGCGCTCGCACTGCTGACGCAGATCGAGGGCAAGCGGGTCAAGGATGCCGTCAGCTCGATGTCGGGGCGACGTATCACCAAGGGGGTTCGTGACCGTCTGTTGGAGCGGCTCGCGGCGGCCGGCGTGCTGGGCGAGGAGCAGGGCAAGGTGCTGGGCGTCTTCCCGACCCGGTCCTGGCCGACGGCCGATCCAGCTCCCGAGGCGGAGATCCGTGCCCGGCTGAAGCAGGCGCTGGTCGACGGGCTGACGCCGACCGAGCGGACAGTGGCCCTGATCGGGCTGCTCGACGCCACCAGGCACCTGCCCAAGGTGGTGCCCACCCACGACAAGCCGGCGCTGCGGGCCCGGGTGAAGGCGATGGGGGAGGGTGACTGGGTGGCGAAGGCGGTGAAGCAGGCGATCAGCGACGGCGACGCCGCCGCCGTGGGCTGAGGGCGGGTTCTTCGCTCAGGCCTTTCCCGCTTGCGGCAGCACTCCGGCAGCCACCGCCGGCTCGGCGTACGCGGCGGCCAGGGTGGCGATCGTCTCGTGGGCGTTCAGTCCGCTGGGGTTGGGCACCACCCACAGCTGCGCGCCCGCCAGCAGCTCGGGTTGGCGACCAGCGGTGGCTTTTCGCTGCCCGAACGCGGTGCGGTACGCGGTGATGCCGGCGACGGCCACCACGGCGGGTCGCCAGCGCCGAACCGTCTGCTCCAGCCTGACCGCACCGGCGCGCAGCTCGTCGGCCGTCAGCTCGTCAGCCCGCGCCGTGGCCCGGTTGACCAGATTGGTGTTGCCGAGACCACGGCTCAGCAGATACGCCCGGTCCTCGTCGGTCATGCCCTCGGCCCGGTTGACGTCCCGGTCGATGATGCCGGCCAGCCGCAGCGCCGGATAGAACCGGTTGCCCGGGTGGGCGAAATGCGTCTGCGTGGCCGCGGTCCACAGGCCGGGGTTGATGCCGACGAAGAGGAGCTTCATCTGAGGTCCGACGAGGTCGGGGACAGCGACGTCGCGGAAGGTGAGCAGCTCGGCCTGGGTGAATCCCATCCGGGAACTCTAGCGGCACCATCGCAGTGCCCGGTGGTCACGGAAAGACGATTAGCGGCGGCGCGGGCGGGTAGCACAGAGCGGAACAGATTTTCCACCGTACGAGAGGACACCACCTTGTCGACTCAGCCCAACGACGCAGACCCCCAGGACCTCCACCACCAGCCGGACACCAGCGGTGAGCAGCTGGAGCATCCCGGTCGGACCCAGGACATGGGCGAGCAGCCGGACCACGGCGAGGACACCTATCGGGGCACCGGAAAGCTCACCGGCAAGCGCGCGGTGATCACCGGCGGCGACTCCGGCATCGGCCGGGCCGTGGCGCTCGCCTTCGCCCGCGAGGGCGCCGACGTCGTCATCTCCTACCTGCCGGCCGAGGAGGACGACGCGCAGGAGACCGTACGGCTGGTCACCGAGGCCGGCCGCAAGGCCGTCACCGTCCCGGGTGACCTCACCTCGGAGGAGCAGTGCCTGGCCGTTGTGGCGAAGGCCGTGGACGAGCTGGGCGGCATTGACATCCTGGTCAACAACGCGGCCTACCAGATGGCACAGCCGAACAGCATCTTCGACATCACCAGCGAGCAGTTCGACCGGGTGATGAAGACCAACCTTTACGCCATGTTCTGGTTGACCAAGGCCGCTCTCGAGCACATGGAGTCGGGCGCGACGATCATCAACACGGCCTCCATCCAGGGCACCACCCCGTCGCCGGCGTTGCTCGACTACGCCACCACCAAGGCCGGCATCATCAACTGGACCCGCGGCCTGGGGCAGGCGCTGGCGGAGAAGGGTATCCGGGTGAACGCCGTGGCACCGGGGCCGATCTGGACCCCGCTGATCCCGGCCACCATGCCGGAGGAGCAGGTGGAGAGCTTCGGCGAGCAGTCCCCGCTGGGGCGCGCCGGCCAGCCGGCTGAGCTTGCACCGACGTACGTCTTCCTCGCCAGCGCGGACTCGACCTACATCTCGTCGGAGACCATCGCGGTCACCGGTGGTAGCCCGCTCTGAGCCTTCGGCCACCTGAACGACGAAGCCTGGATTCCTGGGGGATCCAGGCTTTGTCCTGTGGTGGGCCTTGTCACCGCTCAGCGCCGAGACCGTGCTGTCTGCGGGACCCTGCGGGAGCACTGCACTCGACGTGGTCCAGGTGATCACCGACGGTTCGCGGCGGTGTGGCGTGGCTCGCCGCCCCGATCCCGGAGTTCCGCATCGGTGGTCAGCTCAGGCCGATCTGGAGATGGAGGTGGTAACGGTCCGGATGGCAGACGGCGGTGCTCATGTCCATCACCAGACCGAGCTGGTCCCGGGTGATGCGCTCGATCAGCATGACGGCACTAGCGGGTTCGATCTCGAGCAGTCCGGCGTCTCGGTCCGAGGCGTTGGCGACGCGAATTCTCTGTTCGGCAGAGAAGGCGTGAGCGCCGTAGGCGTCGGCCAAGGTCCGATACAGCGACCGGTCCACAAGTTGATCACGGGTCAGGCCGTGGAATCGGTCAGCCGGCAGCGTGATGCGTTCGACCGCCATGGGCTGGTCCTGGGACAACCTGACGCGACGGAGGCAGATCACCTGCGAGTCGCGGGCCAGGCCCAGGGTCTCCCGTTCAGCTGCGCTGGGCCGGACCCGACGCAGCGAGATGATCTTGGCGGTGGCCTGCTGCCAGACGCGCATGTCGGTGAAGGCCGTCAACGTGTCGACCATGCCGCTCGGACGCCGGACGAACGTGCCGCGCCCGGGGATGCGTTCCAGCAGCCCGTTCTCCTCCAGGGCAAGCAGCTCGCGGCGTAATGTCATCCGAGCCACCTGGTAGCGCTCAGCCAGCACCCGTTCGCTGGGGTAGAGGTCCCCGGGGGTCATGGCCAGGATCAGGGCGAGCAGATTCTGCCGCAGCCACGGACCCTTGCCGGGCTCGCCGACCTGGTCCGGGGTGATCTGATCCGGTGTCGGGCCGACCAGATGTCTGGGGCGGGTCACCGGTGCAGTCTCCTTCGGCGGTCGGGTGCGATGAGCGTCAGGCGATGGTGAACAGGATCGGGCGATGGTCGGAGGCGGAGTCGATCTCCGGATCGTCTGCCCGCGAGTCCAGGACCGTGTAGCCGGTGAGATCGACTCCCGGGGTGGCCCAGGCCTGGTCCAGCCGGAGCGGGGTCTGGGGAATCTGCGGGCCCAAGTCATAGTGACCGTGGGTGGGGCGGCGGTCGTCGAAGGCCGCTCCGACGTCGACGAGGCCGATGGCTGACAAGCCGGCGAGCGGGGCCCGATCGGCCCGGTCCTCGTCCGGCAGCGTACGGCTGAGACAGAGGGCCGGTTCGTCGTCCCCGGGGGGAACGGTGTTGGCGTCCATGACCAGCACGCCGCGTGGGGTGTGGAGCATCCGGTTGCGCAGCCACGAGCCCTCGATCCGACGCAGCGTCGGGTCGAACGGGTTGAGGTGGCTGACCATCACGACGAACGGCTCGCTCTGGCCGGGCAGGTTCAGGCTGACGCGGAGGTAGCCATGCCACCACGCCTCCCGCTGTGGCTGCCGATCGATCGCAACCGCCTCGGTGCCGTCACGCCACATCACGGCCATGTCACACGTCGTCTTGGCCTCATACAGCGCGCCGTGGTCGAAGCCGAAGTCGTCCAGCGCCCGTCGGAACAACCGCTCGTCGTCGAGGTGCCAGTCCCATCCCTCGGTCACGGCCAGCACGTCGGGACGATGGCGCCGCACCACCGCGACCTGGTCTCGCCACTGCCGGTCATCGCCGGCCCGCAGGCCCTGCGCGGCCTCGTGCAGGTTCCAAAACATAAAGCTCGTCACGAAGTCTCCTGGGTCTTGACGCGGCTGACGTCCGAGGAAGATATACCGGTCTAGGCCAGTAAACAATTTGATCCGACAGAACAGCAGTCAGCGTCGTGCTGGTTGCTGCCGTTCGACGCGGCGACAGGTCAGGGGGTCGAGCGCATCTTCACCGACTGAGCGCCCGCTCCTGTCACCTGATCATCGCCTGCAGCGCTCACGTGCTGAAGAGTGCGTCACACCCCCGCGGATGACCAAGACCCTCAGCTTGCGTGCTGCTGAACGACGTTGAGCACGTTGCCATCGGGAGCACGGACGAAGAAGCGAGTCACGCCCCATGCCTCGGTTGTCAGGGGATGCACGATCTCGTACCCGCGCTCCTGTGCTTGGCGGTAGGCGGCTTCGACGTCGTCGACCATGACCGAGACGACGGGGTCCACGGGCGCGGTGGCATCGCTGGTCATCACCTGGAGCGTCACCCTGGATACCGGCGACGTGTGGCGCGCCACCCAGCCCAGGTTGAACTCCTCTTCGGCTAACCCGAGGTAGTCGCTGTAGAAGCTCCTGGAGGCGGGGAGGTCGGGTACGTGGAGGTCGGCGATGATCTGCGTGACGTGGATGCGCGACTGGTCGGCACTCCCAGCTGGGTCGATTTCGCCTGAGGTGTGCTCCGGCGCGGCTCCCAGGAGATGGATCCAACGCGGATGCTGCTGGCCGGACGAGCGCTCGAGTTCGCACACCAGCGGTTGCGGGCGGCTCGCCATTCGGCGCAGGCACTCCTCGACCTGGCCCCGGTCAGCGAACCCGTGCAATCGCTCGGTGCGGGTGCGCAGCTCACCCGGCGCCTGCGGGCCGCGGAGCAGCAGGACCGTAAGCAGCGCTCGCTCGTCGGGCTCGAGGGCGAGATGCTCGTCGAGGATCTGGTGGTACTTGAGTGTTCGGCGCCCGGTGTCGGACCACACGATCCGCAGCAGCCCGCGCTCCTTAAGCGACTTCGCGGTCCGCTGGACGATCTGCTGGTCCAGGTCGGTGACGGGGTCGCGGCTGCTCGTCTGGTTGCACGCCGACACCAGCGCCTTTGCCGAGAGCGGATAGGTGGCGGGCACGGTCGTCTGCTTCTCCAGCAGGCTGCCGAGGATGCGCTGGTCAGTCGCTTCGAGGACCGGGAGTTCTCTCACGTCACGACCCTAGATCTGCCTTGGCGAGATTGCGGATCGAAGAGCGTCTTTCGCCGCGAAACGCCCAGCACGCTGTCTCCGGTTCTGTCGAACACCGCGTCGGGGTTCTAGCCTGAACGCATGCTCGACCTCAGCGGGATCGACGTAGAGGAGGTTGCAACGGCGCTCGCGGGTCAGACTGACTACGCGTACCGATGGCCAGGTCCAGGTCGTGTCGGCGGATCGCGAGAACTTCGCCGATCCGTGCCGAGCATGACCCTCGACGATCTGCCCGAGCTGACCGTCCGGGTTCGGCCCCGACGTCCCCGCGGACACCTCCCACGCCTTGATCACTGCCCGGATCGCATTGACCTCGGTCGCGGTCAGCGCCGTCGAGGTCCGCTTCGGCTGTGGAGCCGGGAGACATGGTCGATCGGATTGCGCACCAACACTTCGTGCCTGACCGCCAGCGCGAACGACTGCAGAAGGTGGGCGAGCACTGCCGAGCAGACCCGAAAGCGACCGGAACCACGCACGTTGGTTTCGAGCTCGCTGCGCTCGCACCTCAACCAGCGGCGCAATGTGATGGGTAAACGATGGGATCGCATGGTTCCCCAAAGAAAAAAGTCCAGGTCAACCTGTGGCTGACCTGGACTTCCTTTGTAGCGGGGACAGGATTTGAACCTGTGACCTCTGGGTTATGAGCCCAGCGAGCTACCGAGCTGCTCCACCCCGCGTCGCCTGGATAGACCTTACGCGACCCGGTACCGCGATGCCAAATCCGTGCCGGCCCGCTGTGCCGACCGGCAGAACGGAGCCCTGCGATCGATGGTGCGAGCCCGCAGAGCCGGGCGCGGCCCCGTCACGCGGGGTGAATCCGACGGCCGGAGATGTTCGTCAGAGCCAGCCGAAGATAGAGCGGCCGCAGTCCCGAGGCCCAAGGCTCGGGAGTCTCCCCGACATCCATAGCGCGCAGCAGGCGAGGGGGGAGTTCCTCCGCGACGCCCGTCACCAGCACGCTCCACCCGGCCTGTTCGGAGGAGTCGAACGAGTCCACCTCGAAGGCGACGCCGCGGCCGGGGACATGGCGGGCGACCTCGTTGTCCTGGGACGTCCGAAACACGACGTGGTCGTTGTTCAGCACATAGTTGACCGGGACGATGCGCTGCTCATCCTCGGTGCTGAAGCCGATCCGTCCCACGGTGCCGGGCACGAGAAGGCGCCGGCACTCTGCGACCGGCAGGATCTCGACGGGACCGCCGCGAAAGGCGGGAGGCGACCACGCCGACGGGTCGTACTGACTGCTCATGGTGCGCTCCGTTCCGGACAGTGACTCCCGCCTCAACGCCATTATGGCTCAACCGCCGACTGTGAATCCTGCTGGAGCAGGCGCGAACGCGACCTCACGGTGGCCGGAAATGGCTCGCCCCCTACCGGAAGCGACCTGAGCGGAGCACAGTGGCGGGAGGAGGACCAAACTGAGCGCCGCCGGGCGAACGACGACGTGTCGTCGGGAACAGGCGTACGCATCGGTTCCACGAGAGGGAGATCTGCATGGCTGGATGGAAGCGAATCGTGGTCGGGGTGGACGGCTCTGACTGCAGTATCAGGGCCCTTCGATGGGCGGCCGACGTCGCGAAGGTGCACGGCGCTGAGCTCGTCGTCGTCATGGCCTGGAGAGACCCGCCCCAGGCGGCGCCGGCGTACGGGTCGATCCCCTGGGGGCTGAACGTGCACACGCAGGAGGTCGCCCGGGCTCGACTCGACGCCATCATGATGGGCGAGTTCGGTGAGCAGCCGAACCTTCCGGTCACCTCGAAGCTGATTGAGGGCAATCCGGCCAGGGTGCTGATCGATGCTTCCGACAGCGCAGATCTGCTGGTTGTCGGTACTCGCGGCATCGGCGGCTTCACCGGCCTGCTGCTGGGATCGGTGAGTCAGCAGGTCGCAGGTCACGCCGACTGCGCCGTCGCCGTCATCCGCTGAGCCGGATGCCGGCAGCGGTTGGTCAGCCCTCTTCGGGCAGCGGGCCCACGAGTCCTGCGGTGCTCAGGGCCGGCCGGTCGTCATCCGGGCGACGAGCCAGCCGAGCGCGCCGGCACCCAGGGCGACGAGCCAGGCCTGCGCTGGGATCGGCGCTGTGCCCAGCAACAACTGCAATGGCGGCACGAGGACGGCAGCCGCGAGCAGCAGCGCGGCTGCCGCGACCGTCCACGGCAGTGCCGGGTTGCCGTCCTGACGATGGGCGCGCCGGACTCCGGCGCCCAGAGCGACGCCGAGCTGGCCGGCCCCCACCGTGACGAGGATGGCCGACCGGGTTGCGGCGTCGTTGTCTGTGGCCAAGCCCCCGGCGACGAGGCTGACGCCGGCCAGCCCGATCGCGATCGCGATGATGCGCCAGCCCAGCCCACCACCCAAGACGCCTTCGGTGGCTTTGCGCGGGGAGCGGTCCATGGTGCCCGCCTCGGCCGGTTCGGCGGCGAGGGCAGTGCCGGCGAGTGAGTGCGTCAGCAGGTTGACCCAGAGAATCTGGGCCGGCAGCAGCGGTACGACGAGGCCGACGAAAGGCCCGCCCCACATGACGAGAACCTCCGCTGCACCGCCGGACAGCCCGTAGAGCAGGAAGCGACGGATATTCGCATAGACCCTGCGCCCTTCCTCGATCGCCGCGACGACGGTGTCCAGGTTGTCGTCGGCCAGCACGAGGTCTGCGGCCTGCCGAGCCACCTGCGTGCCGCGGTAGCCCATGGCCACGCCGATGTCCGCACGCCGGAGGGCGGGGCCGTCGTTGACGCCGTCGCCGGTCATGGCCACCACCTCACCTTGTTCCTGCCACAAGGAGATGGCCTCGAGCTTCTGCTCCGGCGTGGCGCGAGCCAGCACCTGCTGCGAAACGGCCTCGGCCATCGTGATGTCGGTCAGGGCCGACAGGTCGACCGCCTGGCCGTTCCCGATGCCGACATAGCTCGCGATCGACGATGCGGTGGCGGCATGGTCGCCGGTGATGAGGACCGGGCGGATCCCCGCCGTCTGGCAGTGGGCGATCGTGCGTTGCGCGCCCGCCCGGGGCGGGTCCAGCAGTGCCAGCAGACCCAGCAGCCGCGGTGCGGCGTGATCGGTGCTCTCGACGACGGCCAGTACGCGCTTGCCGGCCGCGGCCAGGGCCTGCGCCTGGTCCAGCGCCGCCAGCGCGTCCGGGCCGTCGATCAGCAGGCCGTGCCCCAACAGGGCCTCGGGTGCGCCTTTGGTGATCCGCAGCGTGCCACCGCCGGGTAGTCGGTGCTCAGTCGACATGGACTTCGAGATGCTGTCGAACGGGGTCTCGCCCACCCGCGGCAGGGCAGCCTCCACCGCGGAGCGCTCCACGCCGTGCTCGCGAGCTGCCAGCAGCAGGGCGACTTCGGTCGGATCGCCCATGTGGGCGTCGCCGCCGTCGACCGCGAGATGGGCGTCGTTGCACAGTGCGGCCGCCCGCAACAGCTCGACCGGCTCGATCCCGTCAGCACACACCAGGCTGTCGACAGTCATTCGCCCCTCGGTCAGGGTCCCCGTCTTGTCCGTCGCGAGCAAGGTGACCGAGCCGAGGGTCTCGACCGCTGCGAGGTTGCGGACGATCGCATGGCGCTGCGCCATCCGGCGGGCGGCGAGCGCCAAGCTGATGGTCACGACCACGGGCAACGACTCTGGTACGGCAGCCACTGCGAGGCTGATGGCGGTCAGCAGCATCAGCTCGAAGGGTTGACCCCGGAGCAGCCCCATGACGAGTACGCCCAGACAGAGGACGACGACAATGGTCGCGAGCGCCCGGGAGAGCTGCCCCATCCTGCGTTGCAGTGGTGTCGCGACGCGAGGCACCTCCAGCAGGCGGGAGATGCGGCCCAGGGTGCCTTCGTCGCCCGTCTGGGTCACGACGACCCGTCCCCGTCCGCGCACCACTGTCGTGCCGGCGAAGACCAGGCTCTGGCGTGACGAGTCCTCGGTGTCGACCGGGACTCGGTGATAGGCCGAGACGGACTTGTCGACCGGCACGGATTCACCGGTCAGCGCCGCCTCATTCACCCGCAGCCCTGCGGCCTCGACCACGAAACCGTCGGCCGGCACGACGTCGCCCTCGGCCAAGATCACCAGGTCGCGGGGGACCAGGCTCTCCGCGGAGACCAACTGCTCCTGCCCGTCGCGGACGACGCGGGCCATTGGCGTGGCCAGGTCCGACAGTGCGCTCACCGCCTTGTCTGCGCGCGCCTCCTGCCACACGGCGAGAGAGGTGTTGACCACCACGATCAGGCAGATCACCGCCGTGTTCGCCAGTTCGCCCGTGACGACCGTCAGCACAGCCGACACCAACAACACCAGGACCAGCGGCTCAGCCAGCGCCGCGACGATCCGCCGCGCCATGCTCCGTTGGCGACGGGACGTGACCGCGTTGGGTCCGTGCAGGGTCAGCAGCTCCCGCGCTTCGGCCGAGGTCAGCCCCGCGGTCGACGCTTCGGCGGACAGCATGCCGCGAGGCGGGCCGGGTTCCTCCCGGGCGGCCGCATTCGTGGCCCCGGAGCCGTCGCGGTCAGGAGACGGTTGGTCAGTCATCGTTCTCCCTGCGTGGTGGCTGCGATGCGCCGGCGCGACGTGAGCCGAGAATGACGCTCGGACGGTCGGTCGTGGGTGTTCGCCCCCGCAGGGGCGCAGCGGGCTCGCCGGAGATGACCGACATCCTCAACGCTCCCATCCACTACTGCTGGTCCTGACATCCTCCGCCGAATCCCGCGAATTAACCAGAGCGACACCAATTACGGATACGCAACAGAGTGGTCCGACCGGGTCGCACCTCGACCCGGTTGCCTGCTGTAGGCTCCGAATTGGAGTGACTAGAGATTTCGGTCACTCCCTCCGGGGGCCGTACCTGCTGGACTCGATCGCCGCACCCACCGCCCGAAAGGTCGTCCTATGCACGCAGCAGTCGTCACCTCGTTCTCCCAACCACTGGAGCTGATGGAACGCGATATTCCAGTGCCGGCGCCCGACCAGGTCCTGATTCGGATGGAGACCTGCGGCCTGTGCCACACAGACATTCACGCCGCCCACGGCGACTGGCCGGTGAAGCCGAGTCTGCCCTTCGTGCCGGGGCACGAGGGGGTCGGCATCATCGAGCAGGTCGGTTCGGATGTCCGCCAGCGCACGGTGGGAGAGCGGGTCGCCATTCCCTGGTTGGGATACGCCTGTGGGGAGTGCCGATATTGCGTCGACGGCCGCGAGACGCTGTGCGAGCAACAGCGAAACAGTGGCTACTCCGTCGACGGCGCCTTCACCGAATATGCCGTGGCACACGGGAAGTACGTTGTTGCGGTTCCCGACGGCATCTCGTCGGTCGATGCCTCGCCGCTGAGCTGTGCCGGGCTGACTGCGTACAAGGCGGTGAAAGTCGCCCATATCGTCCCGGCGGAGAAGGTGGGTGTCTTCGGGATCGGAGGGCTGGGTCACCTGACTGTGCAGTACGCCCGGTTGATGGGCGGAACCGTCGTCGCGGTCGACATCGAGCAGGCGAAGCTGGAGCTCGCCACCGAGCTCGGCGCCGAGCATCTGGTGAACGCGGCGTCGACGGACCCGGTGGCGGCGATCCGGGACCTGGGTGGGATCGACGTGGCTGTCGTGTTGGCAGCATCGCCGCGGGTCTTCGAGCAGGCGTTCTCCTCGCTGCGACCAGGTGGTCGGTTGATCTGCGTCGGTCTGCCGGCAGAGGCGACGATGACCGTTTCGATCTTCGAGACCGTTCTCAAGGGCATCTCGATCATCGGCTCGATCGTCGGTACGCGGCAGGACCTTCGGGAGGTCTTTGAGCTGCATGCTGCGGGAAAGACCCGGGTCATCGCCGAGACCCGACGCCTCGACGACGTGAACGACGCCATTGCTGAGGTGCTCTCCGGCCGGGTCCCAGCTCGCCTCGTGTTCGACTTCCAATCCGCCCGGGCCGGCTGACCGGTGCGCCCGCGAGTGCCGGCAGCCGATCCAGCACAGCCTGACCTTCGTGTGCCGGACTGCCCATGACCACGCCGCCGCCCGCCACCGACTCCGGCCAATCCCCGTCGGAACCGCATGCGCGAGGTATTGCCCAGCGACTCAACTGGCTTCGGGCCGGAGTCCTGGGTGCCAATGATGGCATCGTCTCGGTCGCCGCGGTGGTGGTCGGGGTCGCGGGGGTCACCACCGCCACCTCTCCGATCCTGACTGCCGGGGCCGCTGCTCTCGTCGGAGGTGCGATCTCCATGGCCCTCGGCGAGTATGTCTCGGTCAGCAGTCAAAGTGACAGCGAGCGCGCCCTGATCGAGAAGGAGCGGCGAGAGCTCACTGACGACCCGGAAGCCGAGCTCGCCGAGCTCGCCGGGATCTATCAGGCGAAGGGGTTGAGTCCGGCGACCGCCCGGCAGGTTGCCCTCGAGCTCACCGCTCACGACCCGCTGTCGGCCCACCTGTCCGCCGAGCTCAACCTCGACCTGGACGATGTGGTCAGCCCTTGGGCGGCAGCCCGCGCCTCAGCCCTCAGCTTCGTAACCGGGGCCGCCCTCCCACTGTTGGTGATCTTGTTGACTCCGACCTCGGCACGCGTCGCGGCCACCTTCGCCGCGGTCCTGGTGGCACTGGCCCTCACCGGCGCCCTCGGGGCCTACCTCGGTGGCAGCAGCAAACGCAAGGCCTCGCTGCGCGTTGTCATCGGTGGTGCCCTGGCGCTGGCGGCCACCTATGCGATCGGCAATCTGCTCGATGCCTCCGGCGTCGTCTGATTCCACCCGGCTCCAGGCGCCGGGTGGACCTCGTGCGAGCGGGTAGCAGTACACGCGGTCGTTGTGGTGCGTGGTGTCGGGTCAGGAGGCCCGGGAGCGCCAGGCCGACGCGATGATCACGGCCGCTACGACGGCGTGCAGCGAGATCAGGGCCAGGCTGGCAGTACGGCTGGTGGCGGCCCCCGTGCCGAGCATCGATCCGAGCGCGACGAGAGTGGCGATCACCGACCAGATCCGGATCGCGCGGCTGGTGAGGCGTTCCAGCACTCTCAAGGTCGCGAAACCGGCCAGCGCGACGATCAGGGCCACCACGACGACGTCGACCGGCCCGACGTGGCGCAGCCGTCCGCCCGTGTCGACCGTCAGCTCGACGCCGAGCGCATGCACGGAGAAGACCCACGTGATCAGCGCGCACAGGGCTGTGGCCAGGGTGGCAGCCAGGTCAGTCGTCCACCGGACGGCGGATCGACGGGTTGTGGAGGCAGCTGGTGCAGTGGTCATGGCATTCCTTCTGAGATCATCTGCTGAGGCGTTGGTCTGGTTCTGATGACGCTACGGAGAGCGCCGGACCGCGGGCAGAGGAACTTGTCCCGACAAGATCGGTACATTCCTCCTACGCCGCCGGCAGTCGAGGCGAGTACGTTGGCGCCATGCATGCCGGTGGCGTCGTCGCGCAGCGCAATGCGGCCGTCCTCATCTGGGTGCCGGTTCTGCTCGCCCAACCGGTTCTCGAGCGTCCCGGTGGTGCGGCGGGTGTGGTGGCACTGGTGGTGGCAGCCCTTGCGGCGGCCGGATGCGTGACCGCAGTCGTTGACAGCTGGCCGTTGCCGACCTCCCGGAGCACGCTCGCCTTCCTCGTACTCGCCGGCGCCGTCTTGTTGGCGTCGACCCGATGGCAGGGGTGGCCCACCGCCTGGCTACTCGTCGCTATGACTGCGGGCGTGGCGCTTCCGGCGCGCGTCGCTTTCGTGGCCGTGCCAGCCGCCGCGATCGCCGCGGGGTTTGGCGTGGACGTCGCCGCCACGTACGGATCGCGGCCGGGCCAGGCGTTCGTGGTGGCGTTGGCGGGAACCACGGCGGGGGTCCTCCATCGACTGCTGGTGACGACTGACACCCTGCGGCGTACGCGCCGTCAGCTCGCGATCGCCGCCGTGGCCCAGGAGCGGGAACGTGTCGCCCGTGACCTGCACGATGTCCTTGGCCACACGCTGTCGGTGATGGTGGTCAAGGCTGCGGCGGTGCGCCGGCTGGCCCACACGGATCCCGACGCTGCCGTGGATCACGCGACCGACATCGAACAGGTCGGCCGCTCCGCATTGAGTGAGGTCAGGAGAACCATCCAGGACGCCAACCGGCCCACCCTGGAGCAGGAGATCGTCAACGCCGGGGACGTGCTCGAGGCAGCAGGGATCGGGGCCGACCTTCCCACCCTGCCCAGTGGCTCGAGCGCCGCCGACGAGCCACTGGCCTGGGCACTGCGGGAGGGAGTCACCAATGTCCTTCGCCATTCCGGAGCTCAGCGCTGCTCGGTGGAGCTCACCGACGTCGGCGATACGTGTCGACTCACGATCACCGACGACGGGATCGGTGACCGGGCCGCCAGCGGTGGCCGCGGCGGGCTGGAGGGCCTCCAGAACCGGCTCGAACTGGCCGGGGGAGGTCTCGAGGCGGGCCCGACGGGCAGCGGATTCCGCCTCACCGCTTGGCTTCCGCAGGCGAGGGCACGTCCGTGATCCGGATCCTGCTGGCGGAGGACCAGACGATGATGCGAGGTGCCCTGGTGGTCCTGCTCGACCTCGAACCGGACTTTGAGGTCGTCGCCGAGGTCTCGAACGGCCTGGACATCCTGCCCGCGGCACTGCGCACCCGTCCCGACATCGCTCTGCTGGACATCCAGCTGCCGGGTCGCGGGGGACTGGAAGCCGCCGCTGAGCTCGTCGCCCGGCTGCCCGACTGCCGAGTCATCGTCGTCACCACGTTCGCCCGTCCCGGCTACGTCCAACGCGCGATGGCCGCGGGCGCCACGGGGTTCATCGCCAAGGACGGCCCGGTCGAGGAGCTCGCCGGAGCCATCCGAAGGGTCAACGCCGGCGCCGTGGTCATCGACCCGGAGCTGGCTCGCAGCGCTTTGCGTCACGCCCCCAACCCGCTGGCGCACCGCGAGCGAGAGGTCCTCGCCGCCGCGGAGGACGGCTCCACGATCGCCGATATCGCGGCGCGGCTCCACCTGTCCACAAGCACCGTGCGCAACTACCTGTCCAGCGCCATCGGCAAGACCGAGACCCGCAACCGGATCGAGGCCGCCCTGCACGCTCGGTCCCACGGGTGGCTCTGAGCCTCCATCAACACCGCCGTACGACAGTCCGGCTGCGCGTCCCGTCGCTGCCTGGGTTGTCTGTCTGCAACTGGTCCGGCGACCTGCTGCCCGGCCGGGCGGCCTCAACCTTGGGGCATCGGGTCGGTCAGGTAGTGGGCGATGACCGGGCGCAGAGGAAGCACTGCCGGCTAGAAAGCACTGCAGCCCAGAAAGCACTGCAGCCCAGAAAGCACGATGGCCCCCACAAGCTGTGGGGGCCAGGCTGCGAGAACTCGCATGATTGGTAGCGGGGACAGGATTTGAACCTGTGACCTCTGGGTTATGAGCCCAGCGAGCTACCGAGCTGCTCCACCCCGCGTCGACCTGGTCTAGGTTACGTCATCGCCCGCGCGGACGCGAACCGGACCGGCCCGCGGTCAGTCCATGTCGGGAATCAGGGCTCGAGCCTCCGCGTAGTCCAGTCCGGTGAGCTCGATCAGGTCGGTGATCATGCTGCGCAGCTGGGCCAGGATCACCACGGCCGAGATCGAGTCGCTCAGTTTCAGGTGCGAGCTCCGGGCCGCGATGTCGACCAGCCGGGATCGGGCTGCGGCGGGGAGCCGGCCGTCGAACAGCTCGCCGCTCATGAACCGGATCACCTCGGCCAGCTCACCCATCAGCACCAGGTAGGCCAGCGGCACCTCCTCGGCCCGGAACAGCGCCACCGCGCAACGCCTGGCGAGTACCCGCAGGTTCCGGCTGGCCCGGTCCAACGGGTCGGCGAGCTCGGCGTACGCCTGGACAGCGGGCAGCGATCGGCGGCGGAAGGGGGAGTGGCGGACCACGGCCAGTCCTTCGGCGACCGCAGCGTTCAGCTCTTCCAACCCCTTTTCGCCGGCCCGTGCCCGCGCCAGCACCTCGTCGGCGGCCGAGGCGTCTCGGGTACGGATCGCCCGTTCCGCCTCGCTCAGCGTGGCTGCGGTCTCGGCCAGCACCTGGGCCGCCAGCACGCGCGGCTTGCGCAACGGGGCACTGGGCGCCACCGTGGCCACCACCAGGGCGCAGCTGCAGCCGATCACGGCGTCGACCCAGCGGCTCAGCGCCGCGTCCGCCTGCGGCGCCAGGGCGACGATGATGGCGGACTGCACTCCGGACTGGATGATCATCAGCCGGCCGGCGTCGAGCAGCGTGGCCGCCGACATCGCAATGGCGACGACGCAGATCATCTGCCAGACGCCGCTGCCGAAGAAGGTGACGAAGAGGTCGCCGACCAGCACGCCGAGGGCGACCCCGATCGCGACCTCGACGCCGCGCCGCAGCCGGGAGCCGAAGGTGATGCCGAGACAGACGATGGCGGCGACCGGGGCGAAGAAGGGCTGGGAGTGGCCAAGCAGCTGCCGCGCGATCCACCAGGCCAGTGCGGCGGTCACCGCGCACTGGGCGATCAGGAAGGCCCGAGATCGCCACCGGGCGAAGCGGCGCTCGGCGGAGTCGCGCCCCCGTCGCGCGGTCCGTTCACTGAGGTCGAATGCTCGAAGCGTCATCTGCTGCAGCGGGTTCGCCGACCGGTCCATCGACCCATCATCGCGCCCCGGTTTCACTTCGCCGGCGGCATTGGGCAAACTGGGTAACCGTGAACTCACCGATCCGCGTCACCGTATGGGGCGAAAACCACCACGAGAACAGCGAGCGGGACCGCGAGGCTATGGCCGAGCGATACCCCGAGGGCATGCATGGCGCTATCGCGCGCGGCCTGCAAGAGGTCCTCGGCGATGCCGTCGAAGTACGGACCGCTACCCACCAAGAGCCCGAGCACGGGCTCACCGAGGAGGTGCTGGCCAACACCGACGTGCTCACCTGGTGGGGCCACATGGCCCACGACACCGTTGACGACGCCGTCGTCGACCGGGTGCACCAACGAGTGCTGGGCGGCATGGGCCTGCTGGCGCTGCACTCCGCGCACTTCTCCAAGATCTTCACCCGGCTGATGGCCACGTCCTGCTCGCTGGCCTGGCGCAACTCCGCCGACACCGAGCTGGTCTGGACCGTCTCGCCGTCGCACCCGATCGCGCAGGGCGTACCGCAGCCGATCGTCATCGACGAGCAGGAGATGTACGGGGAGTACTTCGACATCCCGCAGCCCGATGAGCTGGTCTTCTTGTCCACCTTCTCCGGTGGAGAGGTGTTCCGCTCCGGTTGCTGCTACCGCCGGGGCAAGGGCAAGGTGTTCTACTTCTCCCCGGGCGACCAGGACTATCCCGTCTATCACCACCCCGACATCAAGCGGGTGCTGGCGAACGCCGTGCAGTGGGCTGCCCCGGCCGCCAACGTCGACTTCGTCGCGCCGGCCGTGGTCAACCAGCCGGCCCCGTTCTTCACCGGCGGTGCGCTCGATCAGAACCGGTCCACCGGTACGTCGGCGGGAGACCCCCGTGTCTGAGCGCAAGCTGCGGGCCGGCGTCATCGGCGTCGGCTGGGCCGGTGAGCAGCACCTCAAGGGCTACCAGGCCAGCGAGGACGTCGAGATCGTCGCGATCGCCGGGATGGAGGCGGACCGGCTGGAGTCGCTGGGCGACGAGTACGGTGCCGACCTGCGCTACGCCGACTGGGAGCAGATGCTCCGTGAGGCCGAGCTGGACGTGGTCAGCGTGTGCACGCCCACCGCACTGCACGGCCCGATGGCCATCGCCGCCCTGAACGCCGGCATCCACGTGCTGTCGGAGAAGCCGATGGCTGAGAACGCGACGGTCGCGCAGGCCATGGTCGATGCGGCCAAGGCCAACGACCGGGTCCTCGACGTGCTGTTCAACCATCGCCGCGGCGGCCAGGTCAAGGCGCTCAAGGGCATCGTCGACTCCGGCGTCTTGGGCAAGATCTACTACGCCAAGGCGGGCTGGCTGCGCCGGGCCGGTATCCCCGGACTCGGCAGCTGGTTCACCAAGATGAAGACGGCCGGCGGCGGCCCGATGATGGACATCGGTGTGCACATGCTCGACATGGCCATGCACCTGCTGGACGAGCCGAAGGTCAAGACGGTCAGCGCCACCACGTACGCCGAGTTCGGCCCGCGCGGCATCGGCGGCGCCACCGGAGCAGCCGGGGCGAAGTCCGGCAGTGGTGGGGCCGTGGAGTTCGAGGTGGAGGACCTGTCGACGGCCTTCATGCGCCTGGACAGCGGCAGCACGCTGCTGCTGGAAACCAGCTGGGCGTCGTGGATCCCGCACGACCTGATCTACGTGAACCTCTACGGCTCCGACGGTGGCGCCACGCTCGAGCTCGGCGGCTCGCCCGCGACGTACACCAAGCTGGAGGTGTGGACCGAGGTGCAGGGCATCCCGGCCGAGCTGCAGCCGGTCATCCCGCCGAGTGGCGGGCACACCGAGGCCGTGCTGGACTTCGTCGCGATGGTGACCTCGGGCGACTTCGCCGCGCATCGCGGTGAGCAGGGCCTGTCTCGCTCGCTCGTCGTCGACGGTTGCTATGCGTCCGCCGCGAAGGGTGCCGAGATCACCCTCTGACGGGCGTCGGTCCGCCGGAAGGACCGTTCGGTCCATCCGGCGGACCACAACCGACACACCAGTCCCAAGAATTTCTTCCCCAGGACTGGCGTGTTGTGCTTGACGTGGTGCAGAGTGTGCCTCTCACCACGACTGAATGGACTGTCATGTCTTCCCCGAAGATTGCATCCATCCAGGCACGACACCGTTCGGGGCGGTTGTTCAGCGGCTTGGGTGTCTTGTTCTCCCTGCTCACCAGCTCAGTGCTCCTGGCACCACCGGCGGCGGCCGATTCCGTCGTGTCGCCGGCGAGTGGCTCCTTCGTCCTCAACGGCGCCGGCTACGGCCATGGCTGGGGCATGTCGCAGTACGGTGCCTACGGCGCAGCCAAGAAGGGCCTGACCTGGAAGCAGATCGTCGCCTTCTACTATCCGGGCACCAAGCTCAGCTCCCAGAAGGCCGGCACCATGATCAAGGTCTGGATCACCGCCGACAATGACAACGAGCTGCGGGTGCTGCCGGCCGCCGGGCTCAAGGTCACCGACTCCGCCGGGACAGCGCTGACCCTGCCCACCGGCACCAAATACACCAGCTGGCGGCTGAACCGCTCCGGCGAGAGCTTCCGACTTCAGCACCAAAGCGGCACCGGCAGCTGGAAGACGTACGCGACACCACTGAAGACGGGGACCTGGACCGTGTCCAGCACGGCCAAGACCGTGCGGATCGGGCTGCCCAGCGGATCGACTCGGACCTACCGCGGCACGGTGGCCCTGGTCAAGAGCGGCACCGGGGCCAAGACCGTCAACCGGCTCAGCATGGAGGACTATCTCCGTGGGGTGGTCCCCTCGGAGATGCCCACCTCCTGGCTGCCGGATGCCGTCCGCAGCCAGGCGGTCGCCGCCCGCACCTACGCCGCGCGGATCGCCGCGGCTGCGGGGTCGACCTACGACATCTGCGACACCACCGCGTGCCAGGTCTACAGCGGTACGTCCGTCGAGACCGCCAACGGTGACGCCGCGATCAAGGCCACCGCCGGGAAGATCCTCACCTCCGGCTCGACCATCGCCCTGACCCAGTTCTCCTCCTCCAACGGCGGTCACAGCGCCCGGGGCGACTTCTCCTACCTGACGGCCCGCACCGACCCGTACGACGCGGTCATGGCCTCCAACGCCTGGACCCGGACGCTGACGGCCAAGGCGGTGGCGGCGGCGTACCCCTCGGCCGGTACCGTCCGCCAGCTGCAGGTCAGCGCCCGCGACGGCGCCGGGCGCTGGGGCGGCCGGGTGACCACGATCAAGATCATCGGTAGTACGCGCACCGTGAGTGTCTCGGGGTCAGCGTTCCGGTCCGCCTTCGGGCTGCGCTCCAGCCTGTTCACTGTGACCGGTGCCCCCGCCGCCGCCCCCGCTGCCAAGCCGTTCGTCACCTTCCCGCACAGCTACGCCACGGGCTCGCGGGCCGATCTGCTCCTCATCTCGGCCGGCAAGCTGGTGCGCTACCCGGTCGCCTCCGCCGCCAAGCTGGGTGCCCCGCAGACCCTGGCCACCGGCTTCGGCGGCTACACCCACGTCGTCAATGCGGGCGACTGGAACGGCGACGGCCATCAAGACGTGATCGCCCGCACCTCAGGTGAGCGGCTGCTGCTGTTCCGCGGCTCGGCCAAGGGCCCGCTGTCCGCGGGCGTCGACATGGGGCTGCTCTCCAATCACACCGATGTGACGGCGGTGGGCGACTTCAACCGTGACAAGCATCCCGACCTGGTGGTGATCAACACCAGCGGCAACGCGTACTTGGTGTTCGGCAACGGCAAGACCGGCTTCACCCACTACACCCGCTTCGCGACCGGCTGGAAGCGCTACGACTGGCTGCGCGGGCCGGGGGACCTGACCGGTGATGGTCGCCCCGATCTCATCTCAAAGGTCGGTGACGCGCTCTATCTGGCCAAGGGAACCGCCACCGGTTTCGCCACCCCCGTGGTTCTCAGCACGTCGGGCTGGTCCTCGGTCGGCGGCATGACCACGGTCGGCGACTTCGACGGCGATGGCCGCGCGGACCTGGTCGCGCGCACGAAGCAGGGCGCGTTGCGGCTCTATCGCGGCAACGGCAAGGGCGGCTTGGCCGCCGCCACCTCGATCGCCGGTACCTACACCGGCATCAAGTTCAGCGTCTAGTGCTCCCTGCGCCCTAGGCTGACCGCGTGATCGACGGATTCCAGATCGGGCACCACACCGCCGACGAACCGGGCTGGCTCACGGGGACCACCGTGATCCTGGCTCCACCGCGCACCGTCGGCGGCGTGGCCGTGCGGGGCGGCGGCCCGGGCACCCGGGAGACCGACCTGCTGGACCCGACAGCGCTCATCGATGCCGTCGACGCCGTGGTGCTCACCGGCGGCAGCGCATACGGGCTGGCGGCGGCGGACGGGGTGATGACCGCGTTGGCGGAGCGGCAGCGCGGGTTCCGGGTCGGGCCGCAGCCGCATCAGGTGGTGCCGATCGTGCCGGCTGCGGTGATCTTCGATCTGGGCCGCGGTGGCGAGTTCGCCCACCGACCCACCGCCGAGTTCGGCCGGCTGGCCGTTGCCGCCGCGAGCAGCGACCGTCCCGCCCGTGGCTGCGTCGGCGCCGGTACCGGGGCGGTCTGCGGCGGCCTCAAGGCCGGCTTCGGCTGGGCCGAGGGCGCCACCCCCGACGGCACTCAGGTCGCGGTCGCCGTGGTGGTGAACGCCACCGGCTCGGCCGTGCACGCGGCCACCGGCTCGCTGCACGGAGCGCGGGACGCCCCGGCGCCGGCGGCGGCGCAACGCGAGGCTCTGCTGCGCGCGCGGGAAGCGGCGACCGCGTCCCTGGCCACCACCATCGGGGTAGTGATGACCGACGCCACCTTGACCAAGGCCCAAGCCACCAAGGTCAGCTCGGTGGCTCACGACGGCATGGCTCGGGCCCTGCAACCGCTGCACTCGATGCTGGACGGCGACTCGGTCTTCTGCCTCGCCTCCGGCACGCGGCCGGTGCCGGACGATCCGTGGGCCGCGGTGGCGACGTTCGATGCCCTGCTCTCCACCGCAGCCGACGCGTTCCGCGACGCGTGCGTGGATGCCATGCTCACCGCCAGCACGCGGGGACCGTGGCCCGGCTACGTCGATCTGGTCCCGCAGGCTCGCCGCCGGGACTGACACAGGGCCTCGCGGGAGTGAGACCGCAGCCACAAGGTGCGCCAGCCTTCCTACAATGGTGTCTGACTCCTGTCTGGTCGGGCGGGGGACTCTTCCGGACGAGGAACGATGAAGGCACTTCTGCTCGAGAACATCCATCCCGAGGCCGTACGGCTGCTGCGTGAGCGCGATATCGACGTCGAGACCGCCAAAGGCGCTCTGGACGAGGCTGAGCTGTCCGAGGCGCTGCGCGGTGTCGACCTGCTCGGGATCCGGTCCAAGACCAACGTCACCGCCGCGGCGCTGGCGGCGAACCCGCAGCTGCTGGCTGTCGGGGCCTTCTGCATCGGCACCAACCAGATCGACGTGTCCGCGGCCACCGCCAGCGGCACCGCGGTGTTCAACGCGCCGTTCTCCAACACGCGCAGCGTGGTGGAGCTGGTCGTGGCCGAGATCATCTCCCTGGCCCGGCACCTGACCGACAAGAACGCCCGGATGCACGCCGGCATCTGGGACAAGTCCGCCGCCGGCGCCCACGAGGTCCGCGGCCGTACCCTCGGCATCGTCGGCTACGGCAACATCGGCAGCCAGCTCTCGGTGGTCGCGGAGTCGCTCGGCATGCGGGTGATCTTCTACGACGTCGCCGACAAGCTCGCGCTCGGCAATGCCCGACGCTGCGACAGCCTGGATGAGCTGCTGGCCGAGGCGGAGACGGTGTCCCTGCACGTGGATGGCCGCGCCGGCAACGCCGGGCTCTTCGGCGCCGAGCAGTTCGCCAAGATGCGCCCGCGCAGCCTGTTCCTCAACCTGTGCCGAGGCATCGTGGTCGACCACGAGGCGCTGCGGGAGCACCTGGTCAGCGGCCATATCGCCGGTGCCGCGCTCGACGTGTTCGCCGAGGAGCCCAAGAAGACCGGCGACCCGTTCGTATCGAGCCTGCAGGGCCTGCCCAACGTCATCCTCACCCCGCACGTGGGCGGGTCGACCGAAGAGGCGCAGGAGGACATCGGCCGCTTCGTCGCCGGGAAGCTGCGCGATTTCGCCGGCGGTGGCACCACCACCATGTCGGTGAACATGCCGCAGGTCGCGATCGAGAGCGGGTCCAGCCGGAGCCGGGTGCTGCACATCCACCACAACGTGCCCGGGGTGCTGGCCACCGTGAACGGTGTGCTGGCCGACTACGGGGTCAACATCGAGGGCCAGGTGCTGTCCACCCGCGGGGACCTCGGCTATGTGGTCACCGATATCGCCGGCTCGATGTCGCCGGAGCTGCTGGACAAGCTGCGGGGGCTGTCGGAGACGGTACGGCTGCGCGTCCTCGGCTGACGGCGAGCCTTGCCGCCCCGGCGGCGCGGTGCTGACCGATCACCCGGTGGCGGGGTCGCTCCTGATCACCCGGGGCGACTCCGTCGCCTCCTGATCACCCGGGGCGACTAAAACGTCGCCTTCGGACTCACGGTGGCGGCCGCCCTGCGGACGGTGGCCAGCGTCCACGGTGGGCAGGCGGGTTCGCGCTCCAGCTCGGCCGCGGTCCACCAGCCGATCGCGGCCAGCTCGTCGGGAACGCGCAGCTCCGGCTCGGCGCCGGCCGGCAGCTCGGCGACGAAGGTGACGTTGACCACCCGAGCTCCGGCATCGGAGACGAAGTGCACGCTCTCCAGATAGTGCAGCGCAGCCCCGGTCAGGTCCACCCCGACCTCCTCCCACGCCTCCCGCCGTACCGCCGACTCCAGCACGTCGTCGGCCGGGTCGGTCGGCTCGACGTGACCACCGATCAGCCCGACCGTGCCCGGGGCATGGGCGACGTTCGGCCCGCGGACGGTGAGCAGCCAGGCCGGCCCGCGGTGCAGCGCGACGCAGACGTTGACGAGGAAGGGGACCCGCACCGCGGCGACGGGCCCAGGATCAGGGTTCACCGCGTGGGCCGGGGCTCCGGCTCGGGTGGGGTGGCGCGGCGACCGAGAGCCAGACCGATGGCGGTGGCCAGCCCCACGGCCACGAGGACGCCGGGGGCGTAGCGACGAAGCATCACCACCACGGTGGAACCCGTCAGGTCGAGATGACCGTTGGCCCCGGCGCTCGGTGGGGTGTAGCGCAGCCCGGGTGCCGACGGGATCGACTCGCCCTCCCCGAGCCCAGCGGCGAACCGCGGGCTGACGCAGCTGACGAACTGGTCCATCAGCCGGTCGCTGACCTCCTGGACGACCTCCTGGCCGAACTGGGCAGGTTTGCCGCTCATCGACACGTCACTCTCCAGCGTGACGTCGGTGTCCACCCCGTTGTCGTGCAGTCGTACGACCACCGTGGTGCTGGCGGTGCCGTTGCCACGGCGGTCCTTGGCCTGGGCCTCCAGCACGATCCGGCGACGGCCGACCTGTCGCTCCAGGAACCGGCCACTGCCCTCGTAGGCCATGGTGACGGGGCCGAACTTCACCTTGACGGTGCCGGTAAAGGTGTCGCCGTCGATCGACTCCACGACCGCACCGGGGAAGCACGGCGCGAGCAGATCGAGGCGGTTGAAGACGGTCCAGACCGCGTCGATCGGAGCCGGGACACTGAAGCGATGGGTCAGATCCATGCCTCATTGTGGCGCAGTGTCGCCCGACGTCGAGCGGCGCCCACCCCTGCCGCCGTCCCGAGAACAGCCGGGGCCGGCACTCTCGGGGGCAGCGCTGCGCAGGTCCGACTAGATGCTCAGTCCCGCGGAGCGGCGTCTGCAGCCGTGATCGGGACCTGGTCGGCCTCGTCGTCCGCAGCGGCGAACCGGTCGAGCAGGGCGGCGTGCAGTCGGCCGTTGCTCGCGAACGCTCCCTCGCCCCGCGGGCCGGGAACGCCGGCGACGTCGGTGAACTGGCCCCCGGCCTCGGTGACGACGATGGAGCAGGCCGCCATGTCGTGCAGGGCGAGCTCCGGTTCGCAGGCGAGGTCGACCGCGCCCTCGGCCAGCAGCATGTAGGACCAGAAGTCGCCGTACGCCCGGGTCCGCCAGCATTCGCGCAGCAGGTCGACGAACTCCTGGCCGTAGCCGGACTCGACCCAGCTGCTCACCGAGGAATAGCTGAGCGAGGCGTCGTCGATCCGGGAGACGTCGGAGACGTGGCACGGTGAGGCCGACATCAACGACTTGCCGCTGTAGGCGCCACCGCCGAGGCTGGCCCACCACCGGCGACCCAGGGCGGGGGCGCTGACCACCCCGACCACCACCTCGTCGTTGATCATCAGCGCGATCAGGGTGGCCCAGACCGGGACGCCGCGGACGAAGTTCTTGGTGCCGTCGATCGGGTCGATCACCCAGCGTCGCGGACCCCACCCGGTGTCGGCCATCTCCTCGCCGTGGACCGCGTCGCGGGGACGGGCCCGTCCGAGCGTACGCCGCAGTGCCTCCTCGACCGCCGTGTCGGCGTCGGTCACCGGCGTCAGGTCCGGCTTGGCCGTGACGTGCAGGTCGAGCGCCTTGAACCGGCTCATGGTGATGGAGTCGGCGTCGTCGGCAAGCAGATGGGCCAGGCGGAGGTCGTCGGTGAGTCCGCGGTAGGCCGCGGACTGGGGAGCATCAGGCATGCCGCTTACGCTACTGGTGCGAGCTGATCATGCGCCGAAACGACTCCAGCCGGACGGCAGAAAGTTCGCCCCGGGCCACCGCCTCGTCCAGCGCGCACTGCACGGCCCCGGTCTGGTGGGTGCAGCCCCGTGGACAGTCGTTGCTGAAGGCCGCCAGGTCACCGAAGGCGGCGATGATCCGATCCGGGGTGACATGGCTGAGCCCGAAGGAACGTACGCCGGGAGTGTCGATCACCCAGCCGGCATCGTCGGGCAGCCGGAGCGCGATGGCGGAGGTGGAGGTGTGCCGACCGCGACCGGTGACCTCGTTGACCACCCCGATCGCCCGGTCGACGCCGGGGATCAAGGCATTGACCAGGGTCGACTTGCCCACCCCGGAGTGGCCGACGAAGACGCTGCGGTGGCCCTGCAGGAAGGACCGCAGGTCGCTGAGGTCGCTGCCGGGCTGGACGGTGGTGACCCGGACCCCCAGCGGTTCGTACGCTGCGACCAGCTCATCGGGGGAGGCGAGATCGGCCTTGGTCAGACAGAGCAGTGGGGTCAGGCCGGCCTCGAACCCGGCCACCAGGATCCGGTCGATCATGCCGGTCCGCGGCGGCGGGTCGGCGAGTGCGGTGACGATCACCAGCTGGTCGGCGTTGGCCACGATCGGCCGCTCGAACGGGTCGTCGTCATCGGCGGTGCGGCGGAGCACGGTATCCCGCTCGGTCACCTCGACGATCCGGGCCAGGGTGCCCTCCTCGCCGGAGGTGTCGCCGACGATCCGTACCCGGTCGCCGACGATGACCCCCTTGCGGCCGAGCTGGCGAGCCTTGGTGGCACTGACGTCGCGGCCGTCGACCAGACAGCGATAGCGACCGCGGTCGACGGTGATGACCATGCCGATCTCGGCCTGAGAGTAGTCCGGGCGGTCCTTGGTGCGGGGCTTGGTCCGACGACGCGGTCGGTCATAGCCCTCGTGCTCGTCGGTGCGCAGGTCGCGGGAGGTCACGAAGGCGTCTCCGTGGACTGCTCGAGCGCGATCTCGGCCTCGGAGGCGGCCGCGGAGTCGTTCAGCATCTGTGACCACAGCACCGCGAACTCGGGCATCGTCTTGCTGGTGCAGCCGATGTCGTCCAGCTCGACGTCTTCGACGACCAGGCCCAGCAGGGCGCCGGCCTGGGCCATCCGGTGATCGGCGTAGGTGCGCCAGAGGTTGCCGCCGAGCAGCCGGGGATGGATGGTGAGCCCGTCCTGGGTCTGGCTGACGTGCGCGCCGAGACCGTCGAGGTCGGCCTCGAGCGCGGCAAGCCGGTCAGTCTCGTGTCCGCGGATGTGAGCGACGCCGCGGAGGTGGCTGGTGCCGTCACCCAGCGCGGCCACGGCTGCGAGCACCGGGGTGAGCTCGCTGACCTCGCTCAGATCCAGGTCGACGGCGTGGATCTGGTCGGTGCCTCGAACGGTCAGCCCGCGCTGGTCGAGCTCCACCTCGGCACCGAACCGCTGCAGCAGCTCGCGCAGCTGGTCACCTGGCTGGTGGGTGTGGCTGGGCCAGCCGGCCACCGTCACGCGTCCACCGGTGATGGCGGCGGCGGCGAGGAACGGCGCTGCATTGGACAGGTCGGGTTCGATCACCACGTCGCGGGCCGCGATGGGACCGGGGGAGACCACCCAGCGGTCGGGCTCGGAGTCGTCCACCGTCACGCCACGGTCGCGGAGCATCGCCACGGTCATCGCGATGTGCGGCAGCGAGGGGATCTGCTTGCCGTCGTGGCGGATATCGACGCCGCCTGCGTATCGGGCGCCGGCCAGCAACAGGGCGGAGATGAACTGGCTCGAGGTGGAGGCGTCCACCGTCACCACGCCACCGGGCAGGTCGGGGCGGCCGGTGATGGTGAACGGCAGGGACAGCTGGGGAGCCTCGACCGAGGCACCGAGCGCGGCCAGGGCCTGGAGGATGACGCCCATCGGCCGGGCGTACGCCTGCTCGTCGGCGTCGAAACCCACTGGGCCGTCGGCCAGGGCCGCCAACGGTGGCACGAAGCGCATCACCGTACCGGCCAGGCCGCAGTCGATCGTGCCCCCGGCGGCGAACTGTGCGGGTGGCTCGACGTGCCACGAGTCACCGGACTCGGTGATCACCACCCCGAGGGTACGCAGCGCTGCTCGCATCAGCTCGGTGTCGCGGGCTTCGAGCCCGCCGGTGATGGTGGACGGGCCGTCCGCTAGCGCCGCCAGCACCAGGGCACGGTTGGTCTCCGACTTGGAGCCGGGGATGCGAACCGTCGCTTCGATCGGGAAGTCGGCGAGGGGTGCTCGCCAGGGCTGCAGAGGTGTCGACACGCGCAGGAGTCTAACTTGCCGCGCTGCGGACCGGACGCTCCGAGGAGCTCTCCGGCCCGCGCGCTGGACCCGGTTCTCACCGAGCTGGGTGTTCGAACCTAGTTCTCACCGAGCTGGATGTTCTTGGCGACCTTGCCCATCTTCTTGTTCAGCTTGCGCGCTTCCTTCTTCGCATCCTTGGCCGCCTGTGCGGCGCGGGCGCGGGTGTCCTTGGCCAGCGAAGCCGCCGCGGCCTGGGCGCGCTTGCGGTCCTTGGTGCTCTGCTTGAGCTGCTTGGCCGCCTTCTTCTTCGCCCGGCGGCTGCCGGCGACGACGGCGCCGACCAGCACCGCACCCTCGGCCAGGGCCTGGTCGGTGATGCCGCGGGTGTCCTTGGAGAGGCGGTTGACCGACTTACGGGTGTCCTTGGCGATCGCGGTGCCACCGCGGTGCGCGCGCCAGGCCAGGCTCGGCCGGCCTTCGGTGTCCATCGAAGCCAGCAACGCGCCACCGAGCAGGCTGGCGTCCCGAATGAACTGCGCCCGGTCGGTCGCCCGCTCTTCGGAGGTCTGCCGGGTCCAGAACGGGTGGTTGGCCAGGGTGCTCGGCACCTGCGACGCAGCGAGCAGGGCGGCGCCGAGCCGGCGACCCTTCCCGCTCGCCAGGGCGAGCCCACCGGCGAGCTGCATCGCGCCGTTGATCCGGACCAGGGTGGCGGTGTCCTCGGGGATCGCGGCGGCGATCTGCTCCGGTGCATACCGCTTGGCCAGCGGGACCAGCTTGTCGGTCAGCGGCTCGGCCGCCGGCACCAGGGGGTACGGGTTCTTGACGGATTTGACCCCACTCACGATGAAGTGGGAGGCGAGCAGGGTCCGGGCAGCGGCGCGCAGCAAGGTCATGGGGATAAACCTAGCCGCCCCGACCAGTCTTGTTGAAGAGAGGGCCGGACTTGTCGCACGCCAGGTGCGAACTTGTCCGCCAGCGAGCCCGTGCTGATCACCGGTCGACGGCCGGGCGACGAAAGCTCGGATCGAGGTTCTCCACTGTCGGTGGTCTGGGCTACCGTGAGCCGCATGTGCGGTCGCTACGCCTCATCAGCCAGCCCGGAGGACCTCGCAGAGGAATTCGAGGTGGACGAGATCGTCGACGGCCTCGGCGTTCCGGACTACAACATCGCCCCCACCGTGGGCGTCCCGGCGGTGTTCGAGCGGCGCGTTCGAGACTCCGACCAGGTGGTGCGCCGCCTCGGTCCGCTGGTCTGGGGCCTGGTGCCCTCCTGGTCCAAGGCGGCCACCGGCGGCGCCAAGATGATCAACGCCCGGCTGGAGACGGTCGCGGTGAAACCGTCGTTCCGCAAGGCGTTCACGGCCCGGCGCTGTCTGCTGCCGGCCGACGGATATTACGAGTGGTACACCCCGGAGGCCGCGACCACGGCCCTGGGTCGACCGGTGAAAGGCCGCAAGCAGCCCTTCTTCATCCACCGCAGCGACGGTCGGCCACTGGTGATGGCCGGCATCTACGAGATCTGGCGCGACCCGACGAAGGACCGCACCGATGACTCGGCCTGGCTGCGCACCTGTGCGGTCATCACCACCCAGGCGACGGACGCCCTCGGGCACATCCACGACCGGATGCCGATGGTGATCGGCTCCGACCGCTACGACGCGTGGCTGGACCCGAAGCTCACCGACGCCGACGCTGCGCTGGAGCTGCTGCAGGTCACCGAGGCCGACTCGCTGGAGGCCTATGCGGTGTCCACAGCGGTGAACCGGGTGCAGAACAACGATCCGTCGCTGATCGAACCGCTGACCGAGGACCTGAGCGACGAGAACGTGCGCGATGATCATCGGCCGGCAGCGGCCGGCGAGCAGGAGCAGGACCGCCTGCTGTGAGCACGACCGGAGCTTCCTCGGCCGTGCTGGAGGTGGACACCCCCGTCGGGCCCGGCCGGCTCTTCGTCGACGCCGCGACTCAGCCGCGACTGACGCTGGTGCTCGGGCACGGCGCCGGCGGCGGGGTCGACGCCGCCGACCTGGCCCTGCTCGCCCGCGCCCTGCCGCCGCGCGGAATCTCTGTCGTCCGGTTCGAGCAGCCGTGGCGGACGGCTGGACGCAAGGTCGCCGTCGCGCCACCGCGGCTGGACGAAGCCTGGAACGCCGCCGTCGGCGTGGTGGCGGCGTCGGCCGGCGCCGGCCCGCTGGTGCTGGGCGGGCGCAGTGCCGGTGCCAGGGTCGCCTGCCGCACGGCCGACGCCCTGGGAGCGGTCGGGGTGGTGTGCCTGGCCTTCCCCCTGCACCCGCCCGGTCGACCGGAGCGCTCGCGGGTCAGCGAGCTGGCGGCGCCCTCGGCTCCGCGGCTGGTGCTCCAGGGCAGCCGTGACACGTTCGGGGGTCCGGACGACGTCCGGGCGGCGCTGGCCGACGTCGCGGAACCCGGCGAGGTCGAGCTGGTCGAGCTGCCGGGGGCGGACCACGGCTTCCGGGTCCCGAGCCGCGCGACGTTCAGCCCGGCGGACCTGCGCGAGCGCGTCGTCGCTGCGGTGGCCGCCTTCCTCGACCGGCTGCCCGTCGATCCCGGCCGAGCGCGGGAATAAGGTCTGCTCGCCGACGTTGTAGTCGTCGTGAGCGCAGCAGAAAGACTTCTCTCCCGGCCGGACCCGGCGCACGGGGGACCTGCGGCGAGTTCGCCGGTACTCTCGTATGTGATGACCATTCCCACTTCTTCGACGGCCCACCAGTCCGCGGAGCTACCCGAGATCACCGACGACGTCGCGAGCATCGAGTCTGAGACGCCGGACCAGCGGCACGCGCGGTTCGAGGCGGACGCGATGCAGTTCCTCGACCAGCTGTACGCCGCGGCGCTGCGGATGACGCGTAACCCGGCCGACGCGGAGGACGTGGTGCAAGAGACGTACGCCAAGGCGTACTCCTCGTTCCACCAGTTCACGCCGGGCACGAACCTCAAGGCCTGGCTCTACCGGATCCTGACCAACACCTACATCAACTCCTACCGCAAGAAGCAGCGCCAGCCGCAGCTCTCCGACGGAGCGGAGGTGCAGGACTGGCAGCTGGCCCGCGCGGAGTCGCACACGTCGAGTGGCCTGAAGTCCGCCGAGATGGTGGCGCTGGAGAACCTGCCAGACTCCGACGTCAAGGAGGCGCTGCAGCAGCTGGCTCCGGACTTCCGGCTGGCGGTCTATCTGGCTGACGTGGAGGGCTTCTCCTACAAGGAGATTGCCGAGATCATGGGAACACCGATCGGGACCGTGATGTCCCGGTTGAACCGTGGTCGGACCCAGCTGCGCAGGCTGCTGGCCGACTACGCCACCGAGCGGGGACTGCTGCGGAGCGAGGGGAGCACGCGATGAACGCGAACACCGGGCCCGACGATGTCGACGACTGCGCCCATGTCCTCGAGCGGGTCTATGAGTTCATCGACCACGAGCTCGACGACGCCAGCGGCGACGCGATCCGCGAGCACCTGGCAGCCTGCGAGCCCTGCCTTCACAAGTACGACGTCGAGCAGGCGGTGAAGTCACTGGTGGGCAAGTGCTGCGGCGGCGACACGGCTCCCTCGCAGCTGCGGGACAAGGTGCTGGCGCGGCTGACCGTGGCCCGGCAGCAGGCGATCAGCGAGGCCTGACCCACCCGCACCGACTACGACCCGCACGACAAGAAGCCCCCATGATGGAGACCATCATGGGGGTTTCGTCGTCTGCAACGACCGTCAGGCGTTGGGGCGCTTGCCGTGGTTCGCGCCCTTCTTCCTGCGGGCGCGGCGCTTGCGGCCAGTCTTGCCCATCTGAGCCTCCTCAGTCGTAGTAGTCCACCGTGGCGCATCGAGGCGTGAACCTCGGTCGCGTCACAAGGACGGCGTGTCCGTGCCGGTGGGCACGGTCGTCCATTCTGCCACGAACGCGCACGAGATGAGAACCTGATCCCGCCGCCTCTCGCCCGCGGCGTGCCCGGGGCGCCCGACTAGGGTGTCAGGCATGCCTTCGATGTCTGAGATCATCGCCGAGCACTCCCCGCTCGACGAAGCCGACCAGGAACGTCTCAAGCTCGTGGTCTCCGAGTGGCAGCTGCTGGCTGACCTGTCGTTCTCCGACCTCGTGCTGTGGGTGCCGGACCACGACGAGAACGTGTTCTGGGCTGCGGCTCAGATTCGGCCGACCACAGCACCGACCGCCTTGGTCGATGACGTGGTGGGGGACCTGATCGCGTACTCGCCCGAGCACCTGGTGTCCGAGGCGTTCATGTCGGGCCAGACCACCCATACCAGCGACGGCAAGCTCCAGGCCGGTATCCCGGTCGCGGTGCACGCCGTGCCGGTGACGATGGGGGACCGGGTGATCGCGGTGATGGAGCAGCACACCAGCCAGCTGGGCGTGCGGGCGCCGAGCTCGTTGGAGCAGTCCTACCTGCGCACGGCGACCGAGCTGGCGCAGATGTTCGCCGCCGGTACGTTCCCCACCGCTGCCGACCACACCGACCAGGCCATCTCGCCGAGGGTCGGCGATGGCTTCATCCGGCTCGACCGCGACGGGGTGGTCGAGTACGCCAGCCCGAACGCGCTCAGCGCCTACCGCCGGCTCGGGCTGATCGGCGACCTGATCGACGAGCACCTGGCCACCTTGACAGTCACCATGCTGCCGAAGCCGTCGGGACCGGTCGACGACTCGCTGGAGTCGGTGCTGTCCGGGCGCAGCCCACGCCGCACCGAGGCGGTCCTGGGCGACGCCCACCTGCTGATCCGGGTGCTGCCGCTGGTCCGCGACGGCGAACGGCTCGGGGCCATCGTGCTGTGTCGCGACGTGAGCGACCTGCGCAGCCGCGAGCGCGAGCTGGTCACCAAGGACGCCACCATCCGCGAGATCCACCACCGGGTGAAGAACAACCTGCAGACGGTGGCCGCGCTGCTGCGGATGCAGGCGCGCCGGATGTCCTCCTCGGAGGCCAAGGTCGCTCTGAACGACGCCATGTCCCGGGTCGCCTCGATCGCCATCGTGCACGAGACGCTGTCCCAGGCGTTCGACGAGCAGGTGGAGTTCGACAAGGTGGCCGACGGGCTGCTGCGGATGGTCGGCGACGTGGCGGCGGCCTCGGGCGCCGTCTCCGCCAAGCGGATCGGCACCTTCGGGGTGGTGTCGGCGGATCTGGCCACCGGGCTCTCGATGGTCATCACCGAGCTGTGTCAGAACGCTGTCGAGCACGGGCTGGCCGACACCTCGGGTGAGCTGCGGGTGCTGCCGAGCACGGCGGACGGCCGGCTGCGGGTCGAGATCCTGGACGACGGGCGAGGCCTGCCGCCCGACTTCGACTGGCGCAAGTCCCGCAGCCTGGGCCTGTCCATCGTGTCGACGCTGGTCGAGGATCTCGAGGGCACCGTCGAGCTCGGTCCCAACCCAGCGGGGCGCGGGACCCGAGCAGTCATCGACATCCCGCTGCTGCGGCGCTGAGCCGGGCCAGGAGTCGGCAGCGGCCGGTGCGCGACCGGCGGGGTCAACGAAAAAAGGCGCCGGGCCACTGGCCCGACGCCTTCGCGCTTGCTGGATTATTGATTCAGATGATTATGCGGTTCGAATTCGTGCTCGAGCTGCACGCCGCTTGAGTGCGCGTCGCTCGTCCTCGCTCAGTCCGCCCCAAACACCATGATCCTGTCCTGCTTCCAGCGCCCACTGCAGGCAAGCGTCCTTCACATCGCATCGCCGGCATACTTGCTTGGCCTCTTCGATCTGGAGAAGGGCGGGGCCGGTGTTCCCAATCGGGAAGAACAGCTCCGGATCCTCATCCAGACAGGCGGCCTTATGGCGCCAATCCATGGCGTACTCACTCCTATCTAGGCTCTCGGGCGAGTGCCGCCCTCAAGATCTCATGCGTTGTCGGTGCCCTCGACGGCGAACGCACCGACTCGGTGTCAACACTTTCAACTATTCGCTACCAAAACAAGAGCAATCTGCGTTGACTGGCTCACATTCCAACCGTGTTACGACTTCGCGCCCCGGTTGCCGGTCGCCTCGCTTGTCGATGTCAAGTGCAGCGCGCCGTAGAGTGTCGGCCGTGACATCCACCTCCTCAACGATACGAACCCGGATCTTGTTCCTCGCCGCGGCCGTGCTCAGCGTCGAAGCGGTGGTGTGCGTGGTGTTCGGCGTGATCGAGGTCACCGAGATCCGGATGGCCAGGTTCGTGGTCGGCGCCGGCACCGCTGTGCTGATGTTCGCGTACGGCGCGTTCTTGGCAGCGATCGCCCGTGGCGTCGCGCTCGGGCGTCGGTGGAGCCGTGGACCCGGGGTGGCCACGCAGCTGCTGCACCTGCCGATCGCCTGGAGCTTCCGCGACGGCGCCACCTGGGGGGTGGCCCTGGCCCTCGGCCTGTCGTCGCTGCTCGTGCTGGTCTGCCTCGTGCTCCCCTCATCGACCCGGGTGTTCCTGACCGACCCGGAGGAAGGCGCAGACGGACCGCCGGCGCCCTGACGACGGCGGAAGGATCAGTCCTCAACCGCGATGGTCTGCGCCACCGTGAGGTCGTGCTGAGCCTCGGTCTCGGCCTCCTGCCTGACCCGCCGCAAGAACGTCTGCGTCCGCTCCTCGCGCGGGTGAAGCAGCACCTGCGCCGGCGAGCCCTCCTCGACCACCACACCCTGGTCCATGAAGACCACCCGGTCGGCCACCTCGCGGGCGAAGCTCATCTCATGGGTGACCACGATCATCGTGGTGCCCTCGTCGGCCAGGCGTCGCATCACCCCGAGCACCTCCCCGACCAGCTCGGGGTCCAGCGCCGAGGTCGGCTCGTCGAAGAGCATCAGCTCCGGCTTCATCGCCAACGCGCGGGCGATGGCCACCCGCTGCTGCTGGCCACCGGACAGCTGGGAGGGATAGAAGTTGGCCCGATCGGCCAGCCCGACCATCTCCAGCAGCTCAAGCCCTTGGGCGCGGGCCTCCCGCTTGGAGAGCCGCTTCACCTGGGTCGGGGCCTCGATGATGTTCTCCAGGGCGGTCTTGTGCGGGAAGAGGTTGAACCGCTGGAAGACCATCCCGATCCGCGCCCGCTGGCGGGCGATGTCGGCGTCGGTGCGGCGGTGCAGCCGGCCCTTGCGCTCCTCGATGCCGATCAGCTCGCCACCGACCCAGATCCGGCCACCGGTGAGGATCTCCATCTGGTTGATCAGCCGCAGGAAGGTTGTCTTGCCCGAGCCGCTCGGACCGAGGAGGCAGACCACCTCGCCGGTGTCGACGGTGAGGTCCACGCCCTTGAGCACCTCGTTGCTGCCGAAGGTCTTGCTGACATTGACAGCCCGGACCAACGGGGTGGCGCTGGGTTCGGTCCGGTCAGCCCCGAGGGAGGTGGTGGACGCGGCCGGGACGTGACTCGCCGGATTGCTCACTTGGCACTCCCCGCCGCCAGGCCGACGGTGGCCAGCTCCTTGTCCGAGCGGACCGTGGCGCCGAAGCCGCGACCGAAGTGACGTTCCAGGTAGGACTGGCCGACCATGAAGATGCTGGTGATGACCAGGTAGTACACCACCGCCGCCAGGTAGGAGGGCACGATCTGATAGGTCCTGCTGCCGATGGCGCCGACCTGGTAGAACAGCTCCGCGGTCAGCGGCAGCGCGATCAGCAGTGAGGTGTCCTTCATCATGGCGATCGTCTCGTTGCCGGTCGGCGGCACGATCACCCGCATCGCCTGCGGCAGGACGATCCTGATCATCGCCTGCCGCGGCTTCATCCCCAGCGCCTGGGCCGCCTCGGTCTGACCCTTGTCGACGCTGAGGATGCCGGCCCGCGCGATCTCGGCCATGTACGCCGCCTCGGAGGCGCCCAAGCCGATCACCGCACCGACGAAGCCGCTGAACAGCAGGTTGGCGTCGATGGTGAAGAACCGCCAGTCACCCGACAGCCCGAACCACTCGATCAGCTTCCAGTCGAAGGGAAAGCCGAGCGCGATGCCCTCGGGGAAGATCAGCCCCATCCCCGCGCCCATGATCGTCAACAGCACGATCCGCGGGATCGAACGGAAGAACCAGGTATAGGCCCACGACACGGCGCGCAGCACCGGGTTGCTGGACAGCCGCATGACGGCCAGGATCACCCCGCCCACCACACCGACGACCATGGTGGCGAAGGTCACCAGCAGCGTGCCCTTGAGCAGTCCTTCGATCACCGGTCGCTGGTTCATCACCTGCAGCACGAACGCCCAGTCGAAGACCGGGTTGAAGATCAGCATGTTGAGCAGCATCAGCAGCAGCACGGTGATCACCGCGACGGCCACCCAGCGCCCGTAGTGGCGAACCGGAACGGCCGAGATCAGTCCCGGCCGTTCCTCGGTGCCCGGTGTGGCCGTCATCTCACGGGTTGACGGCGAAGTCGGTGATGGCGCCGTTCTCGACGCCCCACTTGGCCAGAGCAGCCTGATAGCTGCCGTCGGCCTGGACCGCCTTCAGCGCTGCGGCCAGCGCTTCGGCGAACTCGGTCTGGTCCTTGGGGACGACATAGCCGTAGGGCGCGGCCTCGTAGACGTCACCGAGCAGCTCCATCTTGCCGGCCGACTGCTTGACGGCGTAGGCGGTGACGGGGGAGTCGGCCAGCATGGCGTCGGCCCTGCCGCTGACCACGGCAGCGGTGGCCTGGTCCTGGCCCTCGAACGGCAAGATCTTGATCTTGTTGGCGCCACACTTGGCCTGCCGGGCGGGCAGATCTTCCTCCTGCTGCACCGTCTTGTCCTGCACCGCCACGGTCTTGCCACACGGGTCGTCGAGCGTCACGCCCTTCGGGTTGCCGGCCGGCGTCGCCCATTGGGTCCCGGCCGAGAAATAGCTCACCATGTTGACCTGGGTCTTGCGCTGCTCGTTGATGGTGAAGGACGAGATGCCCATGTCGTACTTGCCGCCAGTCACGCCGACGATGATGGTGTCGAAGCTGGACGGTTGGAACTCGGCCTTCACGCCCAGCTTGGCAGCGACCGCGTTGAACACGTCCACGTCCATGCCCTGCACCGTCTTGCCGTCCCCGGCGAGGAACTCGTTGGGCGCATAGCTGGCGTCGGTGCCGATGACGATCTTGCCTGCGGTCTTGATCTTCTCAGGCAGCTTGGCTGCGAGGGCCGGGTCGACACTGGTGGCCGTGGTGGGTGTGGTCTCACCGGCCGGCTCACCGGACAGCGAGTCGGAGCCGCATGCGCTCAAAGCCATCGTGGTGACGGTGGCCAGCACCAGACCCATCTTGACGCGGACGTTCACAAGTACCTCCTGTTGCGGGCGCTCGCCCTCGTGATGCGGCGCCCATCCTGACGACGGACCTCGGTGTCCCGAACGAAATCCTCGCACGCCGCACAAGACGTGCGCCGCGTGTACCGGTGATCGCAACCTGATTGTCGGCTTTCGGAACCTGATCGACATCGGGGTTGCGGTACGCGCTGGGCGGCGCACGCCGGTCAGATCAGCCGACCGGCTCCGGCGGACGGCAGGGCGACGAAATGGGCCGGGGCACCGAAACCGGCGGTGGCGAACTCGTCGTGGATCCGGGCGGCGACGGCTGAGGCCGAGCCCGCCTCCACCAGCGCGATGATGCAACCGCCGAAGCCGCCGCCCGTCATCCGGGCCCCGACCGCGCCCGCCCGCCGGGCCGCTTCGACGGCGAGGTCGACCGTGGGGACGGTGATCTCGAAGTCGTCGCGCATCGAGGTGTGCGACGCGTCCAGCAGAGGGCCGAGCCGACGGTAGTCGCCGGCGCTGAGCACCTCGACCGCCTCGAGCACGCGGGCGTTCTCCGTCACCACGTGGCGGACCCGGCGCTGCATCACCGGGTCGTCCAGCCGCCCCAGGGCGTCGTCGAGGTCGGTGACGTCGCGCAGAGCCGCGACGCCGAGGATGGCCGCGGCCTGGTCGCAGGTGGCCCGGCGGGTCGCGTACTCGCCGTCCACATGCGAGTGCGGGGTGCGGGTGTCCAGCACCAGAATCTCCAGACCGGCGGCGGGCAGGTCGAGCCTGACCTGTTGGGTGTCGAAGCTGCGGCAGTCGAAGAAGAGGGCATGGTCGGCGGTGCACATCGTCGACGCGGCCTGGTCGAGCAGCCCGGTCGGAGCTCCGACGAAGGCGTTCTCACAGCGTCGGGCGAGCTTGGCCCGGTTCAGCGGCTCGATCTGGAGGGCGTTCAGGTCGGCCAGGACGGTCAACGTGGCGCACTCGAGCGCGGCCGAGGAGGACAGGCCGGCGCCCAGCGGTACGTCGGAGGAGAGCACCAGGTCGGCGCCGCCCACCGCATGACCGGCTTCCTCCAGCGCCCACACCACGCCGGCGACGTAGGCCTGCCATCCGGCCATGCCGGGGACCAGCTCCGCACGGGTGAAGGTCTCGGTGCTGTCGTTGTTCAGTGACGTCACCCGCCAGCTGTCGTCGTCACGCGGCGCGGCCGCCATCATCACCCGCTGCGGCAGGGCGTACGGCATCACGAAGCCGTCGTTGTAGTCGGTGTGCTCCCCGATCAGGTTGACCCGACCCGGTGCCGCCCAGACGCCGGTGGGTGGGCGTCCCACCCGGCTGGTGAAGTCAGCGGCGAGGTCGTTCGGCGTGGTCACGGTCATCTGGGAACCCTATCGAGTCGGTGACGGCGCAGGGGGCGGGGTGGCGCGCCCGCCCCGGGGTGCGTCAGTCGTCCTCCAGATCGTCGTCCAGGCGGGCCAGCCAGGTGGCGAGCCGCTCCACCGGGACCTCGAACTCCGGGTTCAGGTCGACGAATGTACGCAGCTGCTCGGCGAGCCACGCCAAGGAGACCTCGTCGTCTCCTCGGCGTGACTCGAGCTCCTCAATGCCGCGGTCGGTGAAGTACATCCACCACAGCCATCAGCTGAAGGCAACTTCCATCAGTTCGCGCTGCTGCACGTCATGCGCCTTGGCCGATCCCACCGACGGGGCCGACGAGGACGGCCGGGTGACCGGCTGCAGGTCCACCGTCACCGAGGGATCCACCGCGGTCAGCGCCCGCGGCAGGTTGAGCGCCATGAACGGCCAGGCGCCCTGGTTCTCCGGCTCCTCCTGCACCCAGCGGACGCTCGTCGCGTTGGGATAGCCCGCCAGCACGTCGACGATCTCCTGGGCCGGCAGTGGATACAGCCGCTCGACGGCGACGATGGCCACCGAGTCGTCCACGTTGCGCTTCGCGCGCTCGGCTGTCAGCTCCCAGCGCACCCGGCCCGAGCACAGCAGGACCGTACGGACGGCGTCGCGGTCGGTCACGCTCGGATCGGCCAGGACCGGCTTCCAGCTGCCCGAGGTGAAGTCCTCGGGGTCAGAGGTCGCGGCCTTCATCCGCAGCATCTTCTTCGGCGTCATGACCACCAGCGGACGGTGCCGCTCACCGAGCGCCTGTTGCCGCAGCATGTGGAAGTGGCTGGCCGGCGTTGACGGCTGCGCGACGGTGATCGCCTCTTCCGACGCCAGCTGCAGGAACCGCTCGATCCGGGCCGAGCTGTGGTCCGGGCCCTGACCCTCATAGCCGTGCGGCAGCAGCAGCACCACGCCCGACTTCTGCGTCCACTTGGCCTGCCCGGAGGTGATGAACTCGTCGATGATGATCTGCGCACCATTGGCGAAGTCACCGAACTGGGCCTCCCACATGACCAAGGACTCGGGCCGCGCCACGGAGTAGCCGTACTCGAAGCCCATCGCCGCGTACTCGCTCAGCAGCGAGTCGAAGACGAAGAACTTGCCCTGGCCCTCCTCGAGGTGGCGCAGCGGCACCCAGCTCTCACCGGTCTCGCGGTCGACGACGGCGGCGAACCGCTGCACGAACGTGCCCCGGCGGGTGTCCTGGCCGGTCAGCCGGACCGGGCGTCCCTCGACCAGCAGCGAGCCGATGGCGAGGATCTCGCCGGTGGCCCAGTCGATCGGACCCTGGGTGATGGAGGCGGCGCGACGCTGCAGCTGGGGCAGCACCTTGGGATGCACCGTGAAGCCGTCCGGCACATTGGTGTGCGCGTCCGCGATCTGCTTCATCGTCTCCAGCGTGATCGCGGTGCCATGGCCGGCGGCGGACTTGCTCGGATAGACCGGCACCCGGCGGTACGGCGTCTCCTCCGACGTGGTGGTCGTGTCCCGCACCTCGCGGAACACGCTCTCGAGCCGCTGCTGGAACCTGCTCAGCACCGCCTCGGCGTCCTCCACCGAGATGTCGCCACGACCGATCAGCGCCTCGGTGTAGAGCTTGCGGGTGGAGCGCTTCTTCTCGATCAGGTCGTACATCTTCGGCTGGGTGAAGCTCGGGTCGTCACCCTCGTTGTGGCCACGGCGGCGATAGCAGACGATGTCGATGACGACGTCCTTGTTGAACTCCTGCCGGAAGGCGAACGCGAGGCGCGCCACCCGGATGCAGGCCTCGGGATCGTCGCCGTTGACGTGGAAGATCGGCGCTTGGACCATCCGGGCCACATCGGTGCAGTACATCGAGGACCGCGACTCGGTCGGAGAGGTGGTGAAGCCGACCTGGTTGTTGACGATCACGTGGATGGTGCCACCGGTGCGATAGCCGCGCAGCTGGGACAGGTTGAGCGTCTCCGCCACCACGCCCTGGCCGGCGAAGGCCGCGTCGCCGTGCATCAGGACCGGCAGCACCGGGAACTCGTTGCCGCGGTCGAGGATGTCCTGCTTGGCCCGGGCGATGCCTTCCAGCACCGGGTTGACGGCCTCCAGGTGGCTCGGGTTGGCGGCCACCGAGGTCTTGATGGTCGCGCCGCTGAGGGCAGAGAACTTGCCCTCGGCACCCAGGTGGTACTTCACGTCGCCGGAGCCCTGGACGGTCCGGGGATCGATGTTGCCCTCGAACTCCTGGAAGATCTGGGCGTACGACTTGCCGACGATGTTGGCCAGCACGTTCAGCCGGCCGCGGTGCGGCATGCCGATGCACACCTCCTCCAGACCGGAGTCGGCCGCCTGCTCGCAGATCTCGTCCAGCAGGGCGATGGCGGACTCGCCGCCCTCCAGGCTGAACCGCTTCTGACCGACGAACTTCGTCTGCAGGAAGGTCTCGAAGATCTCGGCCTCGTTGAGCTTGTCCAGGATCCGCAGATGCTCCTCGCGCGGCAGGGACTCGTGCGGGCGCTCCACCCGGTCCTGGATCCATTTGCGCTGAGTCGGCTCCTGGATGTGCATGTACTCGATGCCGATGGTGCGGCAGTAGGTGTCACGCAGGATGCCGAGGATCTTGCGCATCTTCATCAGACCCTGGCCACCCGCGAACGAGCCGGTGGCGAACTCTCGGTCCAGGTCCCACAGCGTCAGGCTGTGGGTCTGCACGTCGAGGTCGTGGTGGCTGCGCTGGCGATACTCCAGCGGGTCGGTGTCGGCCATCAGGTGACCGCGGACGCGGTAGGCGTTGATCATCTCGAAGATCCGGGCCTGCTTGGAGACCTGGTCCTCGTGGTTCGCGCTGACGTCCTGGGCCCAGCGGATCGGCTCGTAGGGGATCCGCAGTGCCGAGAAGATGTCGTCGTAGAAGTTGTCCTCGCCGAGCAGCAGGGCATGGAGGCGGGCCAGATACTGACCGGACTGGGCGCCCTGGATGACACGGTGGTCGTAGGTGGAGGTCAGCGTCATCACCTTGGAGACGCTCATCTCGCTGAGCCGGTCGGGGTCGGAGCCCTGGAACTCCGGCGGGTACTCCATCGAGCCGACACCGATGATGGTGCCCTGGCCGCTCATCAGCCGCGGCACCGAGTGGCTGGTGCCGATGGTGCCGGGGTTGGTCAGCGTGATGGTCGTGTTGGCGAAGTCCTCGACGGTCAGCTTGTTGTTGCGCGCCTTGCGCACGACCTCCTCGTATGCGGCCCAGAACTGGGCGAAGTCGAGGGACTCGCAGTTCTTGATCGACGGGACCAGCAGCTGGCGGGTGCCGTCCTCCTTCTGCATGTCGATGGCCAGACCGAGGTTCACGTGGCGCGGCACGACCATGGTCGGCTTGCCGTCGATCTCCTCATAGCCGTTGTTCATCGCCGGCACGGCCTTGAGGGCCTGCACCATGGCGTAGCCGATGAGGTGGGTGTAGGACACCTTGCCGCCACGGGCACGGCGGAGATGGTTGTTGATGACGATGCGCTGGTCGACCAGCAGCTTCACCGGCAGCGAGCGGACGCTGGTCGCGGTGGGGACGCTCAGCGAGATGTCCATGTTCTTGGCCGTACGGGCCGGGGCTCCGCGCAGCGTGGTCTTCTGCGGCTCGGACGGGGCGACGTCGGGTCGGTGCGACGGGTTGGGCGGATCGGCCGGCAGTCCGCCGACGTTGCCCGGCTTGCTCGGCCGTGCCTCCTTCACCGAGTTCGGCTTCTCCACGCTGGAGGCTGGGCGGGTGGGCGAGCCCTTCGCCGCGGTGCCGTTCGCGGCCTTGGCCGCGGTGCCGTTCAGCTGCTTGTCCGCGGGAGCGGACGTCGCGGCCGGGCCCGAGCTCTGCTGGGGTGCCGCCGCGGTCGTGCTGGGCTTGGTCGCTGCTCGCTGCGGGGCGGGGCTGGTGGCATTATCGCGGCCGGGCTGCGCGGCAGGGGAGGCGCCGGACTTCTCGGCGGACCCGTTCGAGCCCGTGGTCGTCTCCGCGGCTGCGTTGTGGGTACGGAAGTACTCCTGCCAACTGGCGTCGACCGAGTTGGGATCTGCGCGGTACTGGTCGTACATCTCCTCCAGCAGCCAGTCGTTGGCACCGAACTCGACGGGGGAGTCGGCCAGCGAGGCAGAACTTGAGGGGCCGTTGGTGGGTTGGTCGGGCGCGGGGGCCACTGTCGCCTTCTTCCGTTGCGTTTCATCTCATGTCGGCAGGGGCCTACCTGCCGTCGTCCCTAGGCTACCCAAGTTTACGTACCAGAGGTCGGGTGGTTGCAGCGTGGCGACGGAACCGGGCCGACCGGGTCACTCAGGCCGACGGTGCGGCGCAGCTGGGCGTGCCGGATGTCATCGCCATGTCCGCGGCCGCGCAGCGCGATCCACAGGGCGCCGGCAACACCGTCACCCGATCGGAGCACCGGAGCGTTCAGGTGGTTCAGCCGGCGGGTCAAAGCCGCGGATACCGGACCCGGCCGGGTCGCGACGGATCCCGCCAGCACGACCGGCTCGCCCGGGACCGGGTCGAGCGACGACAGCGTCTGCCACAGCAGCAAGGCGGCTTCCTCGGCGATCACGGCCGCCCGCGAGTCGATACCGGCGAGGTCGGTGACCAGGGGGGCGAAAGCGGCGAGCCAGGACGGTGACCGCGAATAGCAGGCCTCGACCAGGCCGCTCTGGTCGGCAGCGCCGCTGTGGCGGAGGACGGCGCGCGCCAAGGGGCCGAGCGGTCTGCCGGTCTGCAGGTCCTCGAGGGTGGCCCGGACCGCCGCCCGACCCAGCCAGAAGCCCGAACCGTCGTCACCCAGCAGCCACCCCCACCCGTCGCGACGGGCAGCCAGCTCATCGCCCTCGACCCGGCCGGCCACGGCCCCGGTGCCACCGACCAGGACGTAGCCCGCGACGGCCGGCGTGGCGGAGCAGAAGGCCACCGCCAGGTCGGAGACCACGCGCGGCAGCACCGCCAGGCCTGCTGGTGCCAGCGCGCCCAGGTAGGCCGCATCGCCGACGACCCGGGTGGCGCCGGCAAGTCCGACGACCAAGGTGGCGACCCGGGTGGGAGCCAGCGGGTCGAGCTCGGACAGGGCGGCGGACGCCACCCGGCGGATCTCGGTCGCGGAGCCGTGCACCCCGACGTTCGTGGGGTTGCCGGGCCCGCCGTCGGCGACCGCCAGCACCCGGCCCTGGGCATCGGCCACCGCGACCCGGGTCGCTGTGCCGCCCACGTCGGCACCCACGTACAGCTCGGTCACGGCTCCTCCGCTCGAAAACGTCGGAAATGTAACGGCGTGTTGCAAGTTCGTGCAATACCTGCCGCAAATAACTGCAGCACATCACCATCTGTGTTTAGGTGTCCATACTCATCCAGCGGGAGAGAGGAGCAGCCGGTGCGCAGGTTCCCCGGCCGCCCCACCAGCCACGACCGATCCGATCTCGCCAGCTCGGCTCGGAACCAACTGACCTCGCCAGGCGTCGGGTCACGCCAACGATCCTGTCCGCCGGAGCACGCCACCTCGACGACGAGATGGACACCTTCCATGAAAGGTATGTGATGACAGCGGACAAGAAGCCCCTACAACGTCGCCAGTTCCTCAAGGTCGCTCTCACTGCAGCGGCTCTCGCACCCATCGGAGGCGGCCTCGCCTCCTGCGCCGCCGGCGGCGGCGACACCCCGGCCTCGAGCTCGGGGCCCTCGGGAGCGGTCTCTGACACCAACCCGTTCGGCGTTGCTGACAACTCGACCATCGACGCCGTGATCTTCAACGGCGGCTACGGCATCGACTACGTCAAGTTCGCCGCGGACCAGCTCAAGAAGGGCCTACCGACCGTCACGGTCAAGATCGCCCCGTCGACCAACATCGCCCAGGAGCTGCAGCCACGCTTCGTCGGCGGCAACCCGCCGGACCTGATCGACAACTCCGGTGCCAACGCGATCGGCATCAGCACCATCGTGGCCCAGCTGGAGGACCTGACCCCCGTTCTGGATGCGAAGAACCTCGAAGGCCAGGTCATCAAGGACACCCTTTACAGCGGCGTCACCACGCCCGGCACGTTCGAAGGCAAATTCGTCGCCCTCAACTACAGCCTGACCGTGTACGCGCTGTGGTATTCCGCCTCGCTGTTCGAGGAGAACGGCTGGACTCCACCGAAGACGTGGGATGAGGCTTTCGAGCTCGGTGGCAAGGCGAAGGAGAAGGGCAAGTACCTCTTCGTCTGGGGCAAGGAGGCAGCCACCTACTACCAGACGATGGCCATCGCCTCCGCGATCAAGGAGGGCGGCGACGAGGTCCGGCTGGCGCTGGAGAACCTCAAGCCGGACTGCTGGTCGCTGCCGGCGGTGCAGGCCACCTTCACCGCGTTGGAGAAGATCGTCAAGGCGGGCTACTTCAAGCCAGGCGGCTCCGGGACCCAGTTCACCGCCGCCCAGGCGCAGTGGTCGAACAACGAAGAGGCCATCTTGTATCCGTCGGGCTCGTGGATCGAGAACGAGATGAAGAAGCAGATCAAGCCGGGCTTCGACATGACCGGCGCTCCGGCGCCGACGGTCACCAGCGACAGCGCACTGCCGTACTCGGCCCTGCACAGCACGGCCGGCGAGCCCTTCGTCGTGCCGTCTCAGGCGAAGAACGTGGCTGGCGGCAAGGAGCTGCTGCGCGTGATGCTCTCAAAGGAGGCGGCGACCAACTTCGCCAAGACCATCCTGGCCCCGACCATCGTCAAGGGCACCATCCCGGCCGACGGCTTCGGCTCCACAGCTCTGGTCTCGCAGACCGCCCTGCTGGAGGCCGCCGGGGCCGATATCTTCTCCTGGATCTTCGTCGAGTACTACGGCATGAACACCGACCAGCTGGTCGTGTGGAACGCCTTCTTGGACGGCAAGGCCGACGTCGCCGCCCTGACCTCGAGGCTGCAGCAGATCACCGACAAGGTGGCGGGTGACAGCTCGGTCACGAAGATCGAGATCACGTGACGGCAGTCGTCGCGCCGCCGCGCACGGACGGGGCCGGACCTGGCCCCGTCCGGTCGCGGCGTTCCCCCAGGACGCGGCTGACCTTCGACAAGGTGAGCTTTATGGCCGTCTTCTTGGGTCTGCCGCTCGCCATCTACGCCATCTTCGTCCTGTCGCCGTTCGTGCAGGCCTGCTACTACGCGCTCACTGACTGGTCCGGGTTCACCCCGACCCAGAACTTCGTCGGGCTGGAGAACTTCCGCAAGCTGCTCGACGACGACATCTTCATGACGGCGCTGGGGAACAACATCTTCCTGGCGCTCGTGTTGCCCGTGATCACCTTGGTGCTGAGCTTCACGCTGGCCAACCTGGTCACGGTCAGTGGCACCAACCGTGGTCAGACCCGGGGGCTCAAGGGCTCCGGCTTCTATCGGACGGTGTCGTTCTTCCCGTACGTCATCCCGGCCATCGTGATCGGCATCATGTGGGGCCAGATCTATGACCCGAGCGCCGGTCTGCTGAACGGCGTGCTGACCCGGATCGGTCTGGATCGGTTCGCCTCGTTCGCGTGGCTGGGCGATGAGCGCACCGCGATGCTGGCCAGCGTCTTCGTGATCGTGTGGAGCATGGTCGGCTTCTACATGGTGTTGTTCGTGGCCGCGATCAAGGGGATCCCGGCCGAGCTCTACGAAGCGGCGCGGATCGACGGCGCCGGCCGGTTCCGCACGGCGGTGACGATCACCTTGCCGCTGGTCCGCGACAACGTGCAGACCGCCTGGATCTATCTCGGCATCCTCGCCCTCGACGCGTTCGTCTACATGGCTGCGCTGAACCCGGGCGGTGGGCCGGACAACTCGACGCTGGTGATGTCGCAACAGTTGCTGACGACCGCGTTCCGCAAGGGTCAGTTCGGTCTCGCCTGCGCCATGGGAGTGATCCTGGCCGTGGTGACCCTCGCCTTCGCGGCCGTGGTGTTCACCGTCAACCGCCTGCTCGGCGGGAAGGAGGATCGATGACCGCCACCCTGACCGACCGCCCCAGCGCCCCCGCCACGGCCGCCCCGCGCAAGGTCAAGGCGTCCGGCTCGGAGCGTGTCTTCGGCACCGTGTCGCACACCGTGCTCATCATCTGGGCCGTGATCGTCGTCGCGCCGCTGTTGTGGACGCTGGTGACGTCGTTCAAGACCACCCGGGCGATCTTCGCCTCGCCGTTCTCGCTGCCCACGTCGCTCAACGTCGAGAACTACGTCAACGCCTGGACCACCGCGGGGATCGGGAGATATTTCGTCAACACCGTGCTGGTGGTGACCTCGGCGCTGGTGATCGTGATGATCCTCGGAGCCATGTGCGCCTATGTCCTGGCGCGGTTCGAGTTCTTCGGCAACCGGGCGATCTACTACCTGATGCTGGCCGGGCTGACCTTCCCGGTGTTCCTGGCCATCGTGCCGTTGTTCTTCGCGCTGAAGAACTTCGGGCTGCTGAACACGCTGCCCGGGTTGTCCTTGACCTATGTGGCGTTCGCGCTGCCGTTCACGGTGTTCTTCTTGTTCTCGTTCTTCAAGGCGCTGCCGGAGGAGATCGCCGAGGCGGCGGCCCTGGACGGCGCAGGGGAGTGGTCGACGTTCTTCCGCGTGATGCTGCCGATGGCCAAGAACGGGATGGCCTCGGTGCTCATCTTCAACTTCCTCGGGCTGTGGAACCAGTTCCTCATCCCGGTGGCGCTGAACACGAATGTCAACAACTACGTCTTGTCCCAGGGGATGGCCAACTTCGCCTCCCAGGCCGGCTATTCGGTCGACTTCGGCGCCTTGTTCGCCGCCGTCGTGATCACGGTTGCCCCGGTGCTGGTGGTGTACATCATCTTCCAGCGTCAGCTGCAGGGCTCGGTGTCGCAGGGCACGCTGAAATAGGCCGCAGCGGTCCCGCCCGGGTGATTCGGTCACGGGCGTGCCGGTGTGCCGACGGGCGTCAGCGAGCGCCAAGCCAGCTGGCACACCGCCACGGTGAAGACGACCAGGGCGACGTTGCGCAGCGCCGTCACGATCGTGGCGAGGACCGTCATCACCTGCCCCTGTTGGCCCAGCAGGCCGTCGTAGAGCAGCGGGTAGACCAGATGCGTGAGCAGCGCCAGGCCCAGCAGCCCGACCGCCAGCCTCGACACGTCGCGCCGGCTGGGGGCGCCTTCGGGGTCGAGCGTGTGGCGGAGCAGCAGGAGCACGGCCATCGGTCCGCCCATCCACAGCAGATACTGCGGGCTGAGCGTCTTGTTGGTGACCGTCATGATCGCCACGGTGGCCAAGATAACCAGCCCGACAGCGGTCGGACTGGGGTTCGCGCAGCGGAAGGCGCGCACGAAGAGCGCGATGATCACCACCAGGCCCGCGACCGTGGCCAGGTCACTGAGCCGCAGGAAGACGGTCACGGCGGGGCCGAAGATCTCGAACGCCTGGAACTTCGACATGTCGACCACCCAGTCGCCGGAGCTCACCGCGCGGGCGATCATCAACGGGGTGGCCCAGATCGACTCGATCTGCAGCCCGCGGCCGGACTGCCAGGTGAGCGGGGAGACCAGCCGGGTCCAGCCGCCGGCGACCAGGCTGAGCAGCGCCAGCCCGAAGCCCACGCCGACGAACCCCCAGGTGACCGCGCGACGGTCGGGCTTGTGCGCCAGAAACGCCGGCAGCAGCAGCGCCGGCCACAGCTTGATCGCCGCACCCAGGCCGGTCAGGGCACCGGTCACCCACGGACGCCGCCGGGCCGCCAGCAGCGCTCCACCGGCCAGCACCGCCGGAAGGATGTCGAACCGCAGGTGCGACAGCGGGCCGATCAGCAGCACGAAGAGCAGCCAGAAGTCCACCGACTCGTCGTGACGGCGGCCCGCGCTGCGCCACAGGGCGTACGTGAAGGCGGCGTCCAGCAGCATCATCACGGCGACGAAGGCGATGAGATAGCCGACCCGGGAGCCGCCGGTGACGGCATGCGGCAACCACAGGATCCAGGCGACCGGGGTGGGATATTCGGTCAGCGTCTTGGCCAGGCCGACGTCGAACAGCGACTCGATCTTGCGCCAGTAGTAGAAGACGTCGCCGACCACGAACCGCTCCACGGTGGCGAGCACGCCGAGGATCGCCAGTCTGGTCACCAGCCAGCCGATGACGACGAGTCGGCCACCGCGGTGTCCTGCGTACCACCGCTCGATGCGTCGGGGGACCGAGACGGTCCGGGCGTGATCGGGCGATGATGCTTGCGCAGACACGAGTCGCTTCCAGCTGGGGTGGACAGGGCTGGCCGAAATCTATCACCGGGCTCCGGTGCCGGGACGGAACCTTCCTCGCCGGGAGAGCTGTGGTGCTCGATCTCGGGTGGAACGGTCAACCTGGCCGCTAGCTGCGGATGCTGACTGCTGTCTGGTCGGGCTCCTAGCGCGGCTCACGGCGATCCGCGTGTGCTCACAGAGCCCGCACTAGAGGTTCACTCAGTCGGTGCCAACAGTTTGGCCCTTCCTCTCCTCGAGCACGCGGTCGAGCTTGTCGTTGAGGGCGGCCAGCTCGGCCCGAAGGTCGTCTGTCTGCTGCTGTTCCACGACGCTCACGTGTTCGACGAGCCAGGACGCCAGGCTTGCGGTCACGACCCCGAGCAGCGTGATCCCGCCGAGCATGAGCGCCGCGGCAGCCAACCGACCAATGCCCGTGGTGGGGTAGCGATCGCCGTAGCCGACCGTCGTCATCGTCGTGATAGCCCACCAGACCGCGTCCCCGAAGTTGACGATGTTTGCGTCGGGGCTGGTCCGTTCAGCGTCTAGAACGGCGAGGGCACCGCAGAAAGCCAGCAGGCTCGACCCACCAGCCACGTACACGGCGACCTTGCCACGAAGCCCGGTGGATGCCTTCCGGCTCAGGACCTTCAGCAAGGTCGCAAGACGCAGTAGGCGCAACGGGCGCAACAGAGGCAGAGCAATGATGGCGAGGTCGAGAAGATGGTGCACGAAGAAGCTCCGGCGGTCCTCCGCCAGCAATAGCCGAGCAAGGTAGTCGACCACGAACATGCCCCAGGTGACCCACGTGACTAGCTGGCAGGTGGTCTGTGCTCCGGGGCTGATATCTGGGCTGATTATCGGTGCGGCGTACGCGGCGAGGAAGGCTACGGCTGCGGCCATAAGCACCCAGTCGGTGGCCCGCTCCCAGCGTTCGGTCAAGGTCATGGCCTACATGGTGGGGCGCTTAAGGGGTGCGGCCGCTGTTAAGGCCTGGCTTTGTCGCGTGATCGTTACTGGGAGACTCAATGCTCGCATCGTCTGCGCAGTGACACCTCACTCAAGCGGGTCATCCCCGAACTGTTCGTCGCTGATCCCGAAGTAGTCATATAGGTCCTGACCGGCCTTCTGCGCTGGGCCGTAGTCGGCTTTGTCGCCGATCGTCGCCACCTTCAGCAGGGCTGCTTCGAAGGCCAGGGACGTGCCGACTACCGCCAGGTCGCCGCCGCACTCCATCGCCTCATCGGCAAAATCCTTCGTCTCGCCGGCGAATAGGTCGACGTACTCGAGGTGGTCCGAAGCCCCCTTCGAAGCCACGACTATGAGCCACCGACTCGAAAGGAGGCGGGCGTCCGGCTCGCCGAGAAAGCACCGGACTGTTTCGGCTGATTTTGTTGCAGCGGTGCTGGACGGCGCGCTGCTGGGGGTTAAGGCCGAAGCCGGCTGTGCGGTCGGCTCGCGGCTTGCAACGGGCGCGCCGCCGCAGCCGACCATTGTGGCAAGCACGGACGTGCTGAGCAGCCAAACGGCGATGTGACGCAGTGCGGCGGCTGATCGAGCGTTCATTGCGCCCCTCTCCGAGCTGATATCGCAACTCTGGGACATGGAGCGGTTGGAGGTCGTCACAAGGACCACGCGTGCCCTTATCGTTACCCTCTCAGGTAGGCCCCTGGCTAGATCCCAAAAACTAGCCCGTTCACTGCTGCAGGTGACACGGCCAATTCGGGCCTCTTGCCCCGTGACACAACTTCTGTGTGTCTGAGCCGCCGCTAATCGGAGGTGCGGCTCGCGGCCGCTCCCACTTCAGGTGTGATGGACCCTCACCGCCACATCGCCAAGCTGTCGCTCGAGCGATACGGCGACGAACTCCCGCGCCATCAGTTCCACGTCATCGAGCCGGCGCGCCTGAGTCAGACCAGGCACCCCATCGACGCGGATTATCCACCACTTACCGTCCCTGCTCACACGCGCCATGTATGCCTTTCTGCTGTTCACTGGCTCCCCTTCAACGCCGAGCCGAGCAGCTCGCGATGCCGTAGTCAGCAGTGGACCGATTCTCCGACACAACGGTCGGACCGACCTTGATACGGCACGAGATGGCCGTGGCCTCTGTGCCGCCCTGCACCGATAACACCAGCGGGTCACCCGCAGAGAACTCACTGGACGTCCACCGCTGGTCATCGTCCGGCTGCGAGTTGATGAACTCGATGTCTACCTGCGAGATCCCTGAAGGAGTCTGCATCGTCACCGTCGCATCTCGGGCCACGCCGAAGACCTCATAGGTCACCAGCACCTTCGGCTGCATATAAGCCGTGGGACGCACAGGCGGAGGCGCCTCAGGGACAGCCTCCGCCGAGCTGCAGCCGACCAACAGTGCCAGCACCGCGACGCCGGCCAAAGCGAGACGCACCCCAGACGCCATGATCATGCCGCCAATGGTGACATGGCGGATGGGCGCGTGATGCTGAATCAGCTCGGTTAAGCGAGCACAATCGCGGCCTTGGTGTGGCGTGCCTCAGTGCCGTCCATGCTTGTCCATCACGGTAGAGAGCACCATGATCCGGCGCGCAGGTTCACATGACCACTGGGCATTCCCCCACACGCCGATGGCTTTCACGGCCCAGTATGGGTCCGATTCGCACAGCAGATTAGAACTGACGTTCGACATTTGGGACAGGGCGTGGCGCCTCGCGCATCGCTCAATGTTCGGCGCTAGAGTAAGCAACATAGAGGCGCCGTGGAGGGCGCGGGGAACTATCGCTTGGACTGCTGTCAGGCCCTGCCGGTTCCGATCGGTTGCAGCGACCCCGGCTCTCCACGGCGCCCTCTATATGCCTTGTGGAGGCCACCAGGGGAGTCCCGTTACGGTCGAGTCGTTGCCCAGCCACTTGAATCCGTAAGTCCAGGCATCGCCCCCCGATCCCCGTCTGATTTGGTGGCGGACGGCGAGCAAATGGTCTGCTTCGTACCCTCCGAACTGGTCCACGCAGATGGCGGCGCTGAGCATTCCGGCGTAGGCGTCCGCTGCTTGGAGGCCATCCCAATGAGCCTGCCCGTCGAAAAGTTCCGGTCCTCGCTGGCGATTCCACGGGACCCAATCCGGTGGTTGCCGCCGGCGACGCTCGAAGTAGGCGCTAGTTTGGCGATGGTCGAACCCGCGGACGTGTCCGAAGATAACCTTCACGTCGTGGACCTGCTGAGGCCAATATTTTGCGGTCAGTACGATCCGCTCCAGCGTGAGACCGGCGGCGAAGTTATAGAAGATTGCATGGTCATTGCGCATTGACGAACCCGCTGGGATGGCTGCCTCCTCGACGACTACGAAATTCACACAAACGTCCTGGAGTTTCGCGAGCTCCCGTGCCGTGTGTTGGCGCCTACTGAAGGTCTTGATGTGATCTTTCCGATGGAGCGGGCTGCCGGCAGGAACGCCAAAGTCTCGTCGGAGACGCGACACGGTGGCTCGCATTTGCGGGTCAGCACTGTCCGCGACGATCACAGCTGCAAACGCGAAAAAGTGCGAAGACTTGCCACTTGTGCCGCGGTCACCCGTCTCGTCGATATATGCCCGCAGGAGCGGGCGGGGACTCCCTGCCACCAGCACAGAGTAGTAGTCACCGACGCGTTGGGATTGCTTGATTAGACAAAAGGAACCGAAATCTGTTTTGCGCCTGCGCGAGAAAACTCACAGCGACGTGGTGAAACCTTGCTGTGCCGCCCGGGTCCTCACCGCATATGGCCCCTGAACCCATCCGACATGGCGTCTCATCACAATCCGAACCGGCAACTTGCGAGGTTGTCGGCCAGGTCCCCTCCCCTCAAATCAGGGTCACTCCGCCACAGTCCTTTTCGGCGGCAGCCGCGTCCGGCCGCTCGTCTGCATCCAGTCGGCTTCATTGTCGAAGTCCTGATGTAGGAATGTCGAGTCTGGACCCCGCAGGCTTGGCACTTCAGCCGCTCGATGACGCAGCGAGGTTCCCTAATGTTGTCGTCATGCGGCTCTCCGCCGCCCTGGTAACGGGTGTACCGCACCTCGCCACGGGCGCAACAGAGTGCCCGTTTGCACCCCTCGATCGGCTCAATGCACGCGGCTCTCCGCCAGTTCTCCTCCGCCGCCATCTCACTCACCGCCCTGAACTCTCATCTGTCCGCCTCTTGCCAGCATCAAAGGTCCGCCGCCATGGACTCGACGAGCCGGCCGAGTCGCTGCATCAATAGCCGAAAGCGCTCCGCCTCGCACGACCGCATTTCGAGCGACGGTCCGATCAACTCGCCGTCCGAGTCCCGACGCTCCGCGGCGATACGTCCCACTGGCCGGCCCGCCGCCGCGGCGGCATCTTGGAACGATCGGAGCAGACCGTCGGCGAGCATCGGATCGACTCCGGCAGGAAGGCCGACGCTGGTCAGCTCCCGCTCAGGCCACATCCAGGCCGGGTGCTGAGCGCTTATGCCCTTGCACGCGCATCCCGGTCGGTGCTCGACCTGCTGAACGGGCGTGTCGCTATCGACCTCGATGAGGGGAGCGGTGGGGCGGTTGGTGATGGTCATGACTGCCTCTCGGTTGGGAGGCATTGCACGCATGTTGCACGGCGCCGGTCTGACCTGATCGAAATGTGCTTCCGACTAGGCCAGACGCTGGCGCCCCCGGCAGGATTCGAACCTGCGCTCCCGCCTCCGGAGGGCGGTGCTCTATCCCCTGAGCTACGGGGGCCAATCCACATCGACCCGTGCGGGCCGAAGAGAAATGTACCAGTGATCCGGAGGTGTTCGCCGCACCGGGCCCGTGCACGCCGCCCGGTCGGCGCTGTCCACCCGCTGAAACGACCGGGTCCTCGCCGCTCGGTCTGGCACAGTGCCGCCATGACCCACTCGCACGTCGCCGGCTCGATCCACGCCGATGTCACCTCACGGGCACCAGCCTGGCTGGGGCTGCCGACCGACGTCAACGACCTGGTGCCGCGGCTGTGGAGCCAGGGGGTGTCCAAGGACGCCGAGGGCATGCTCCACGTCGCCGGAGTCAGCGCCGCCGAGATCGCCGACCAGGTCGGCACCCCCGCGTACGTCGTCGACGAGGCCGACCTCCGGGCTCGGGCACGCGCGTTCGCCGAGGCCTTCGCCGGCTGGGACGTCTATTACGCCGCGAAGTCGTTCCTGTGCACGGCGGTGGCCCGCTGGGTGGCCGAGGAAGGGCTCGGCGTCGACGTCTGCACCGGCGGTGAGCTGGCGGTGGCGCTGCGTGCCGGCGTCGCTCCGCGGCGGATCGGGTTGCACGGCAACAACAAGAGCGAGGCGGAGCTCCGCCAGGCACTCGAGGCCGGCGTCGGTCGGATCATCGTCGACTCGTTCGACGAGATCGAGCGGCTCGGGCGGCTGGCCGCGGACCACGAGACGGTGCCGCGGGTCATGGTGCGGGTGACCACCGGGGTGGAGGCGCACACCCACGAATACATCGCCACCGCCCACGAGGACCAGAAGTTCGGCTTCTCGATCGCCGGCGGCGCGGCCGCCCGTGCGCTCCAGGCCTGTTTCGAGCATCCCGCGCTGGAGCTGATCGGGATCCACAGCCACATCGGGTCGCAGATCTTCGACACCGAGGGCTTCGAGGTGGCCGCCCGGCGGACCTTGCGGCTGCACGCCGAGTTCGCCGAGCGGACCGGGACCGAGCTGCCCGAGCTCGACCTCGGTGGCGGCTTCGGCATCGCCTACACCAGTGCCGACACCCCGGCCACTCCCGCGGTCCTGGCCGAGAAGCTGCAGACCATCATCACCACCGAGGCTGCGAGCCTGGGGGTGGCCGTGCCTCGCCTGTCGATCGAGCCCGGACGTGCCATCAGCGGTCCCGCCGCCTTCGCCCTCTATCGCGTCGGCACGGTGAAGACCGTCCGACTCGACGGTGGGGCCAGTCGGCTCTACGTCGCGGTCGACGGCGGCATGAGCGACAACATCCGAACCGCTCTGTATGCCGCGGAATATTCGGCCACGCTGGCGTCGCGCCGTTCCGAGGCCGGGCCGGCGCTGTCGCGGGTGGTGGGCAAGCACTGCGAGGGTGGCGACATCCTGGTCCGCGACGAGTTCCTGCCCGCGGACGTCCGGGCCGGCGATCTGATCGCCGTGCCGGCTTCGGGTGCCTACAGCCGCTCGATGGCCAGCAACTACAACCACGTTCCCCGGCCGCCGGTGGTGTCGGTGCGCGACGGCGAGATCCGTACCCTGATCCGCCGCGAGACCATCGAGGACCTGCTTGCGCTCGACGTCAGCTGAGCCGGTCCGTCTCCACCCGTTGCCGCGCTGCGTCCGCGCGCCGCGTTCGGTTTTCGCGCCTTGGCGACATGGTGAACAATGATTCCGCCCACCCACACGGCCGCCGGCCGACGAGAGGTCCATCCCGATGACGAGCCCGATCCCCGACCTGCGTGCGCCTGAGGTTCTCGACGCCGACGGTGGGTCGGCCGCGCCGCTGCGGGTGGCCCTGCTCGGCTGCGGCGTCGTGGGCTCTGAGGTCGTGCGGCTGCTGACCGATCAGGCGGCCGACCTGCAGGCGCGCGTTGGCCGCCCCTTGGAGCTCGTCGGTATCGCCGTTCGTCGGATCAACCGGACCCGCCCGGGCATCGACCCCGCCCTGTTCACCACTGACGCGGAGGCACTGGTACGTCGCGACGACGTGGACCTGGTGATCGAGGTGATCGGCGGCATCGAGCCCGCCCGCTCGCTGATCCTGGCCGCGCTCGAGAACGGTGCGTCCGTGGTGACCGCGAACAAGGCCCTGCTGGCCGAGGACGGTGCCACGCTGTTCGCCGCGGCGGCCGACGCCGGCGTCGACCTCTATTTCGAGGCATCGGTGGCCGGCGCCATCCCCATCATCCGGCCGCTGCGCGAGTCTCTGGTCGGCGACGAGATCACCTCGGTGATCGGCATCGTCAACGGCACCACCAACTTCATCTTGGACAAGATGGACACCGACAGCGCCGGCTTCGCCGAGACGCTGTCGCAGGCGCAGGAGCTGGGCTACGCCGAGGCGGACCCGACGGCCGACATCGAGGGCTTCGACGCCGCCGCCAAGGCCGCGATCCTGTCGAGTCTGGCCTTCCATACCCGGGTCACCAGCGCCGACGTCTATCGCGAGGGCATCACGGAGGTCACCTCGACCGACATCTCCTCGGCCCGGGCGATGGGCTGCGTGGTGAAGATGCTGGCCATCTGTCAGCTCTCACCGGCGGACCCGGATGATCCCGCCGCGGAGCGCTCGGTCTCGGTGCGGGTGCACCCGGCGATGATCCCGCGCTCGCACCCGCTGGCCAGCGTCGGCGGCGCCTACAACGCTGTCTTCGTCGAGTCGGCGTTCGCCGGTCGGCTGATGTTCTACGGTCCCGGCGCCGGCGGCGCCCCGACGGCCAGCGCCGTGCTCGGCGACCTCGTCACCGTGGCCCGCAACCGGCTCCGCGGCGCCGTCGGCCCGGGGGAGTCGAGCTACGCCGCCCGACCGGTGTCACTCATCGGGCACGTGGTCACCCGCTATCACCTCTCCCTCGAGGTGGCCGATGTGGCCGGTGTGCTGGCCACGATCGCCCACTGCTTCGCCGAGCACGGGGTCTCGATCCAGACAGTGCGTCAGCAGGGCCGCGAGGGCGACGCGCAGCTGGTGATCGTCACGCACCGTGCCACCGACGCGGCACTGAGCGCTACGGTGGCCGCGTTGCGCGAGCTCGACGTGGTGCGCGACGTGACCAGCGTGATGAGAGTCGAGGGTGAGTGACATGGTCGGTCAGACGAAGACCCCCATCGCGCGGGTGCAGCCGCCGCGGGTGCAGCGTGGGCTGATCACCCGCTACCGGGACTGGCTGCCGATCTCGGCCACCGACCCGGTGATCAGCCTGGGCGAGGGCAGCACACCGCTGGTCGTCGCCGAGGTGCTCTCGGAGCTGGTCGACTGCGAGGTCTGGCTGAAGGTCGAGGGTGCCAACCCGACCGGATCGTTCAAGGACCGCGGGATGACAGTGGCCGTCAGTGTCAGCGCCGGCGAAGGTGCGGAGGCTGTGGTCTGCGCGTCGACCGGCAACACCTCGGCCTCGGCGGCGGCGTACGCGGTCCGGGCCGGGATGCGACCGATCGTGCTGCTGCCGGCCGGCCGGATCGCCATGGGCAAGCTGGCCCAGGCGGTCGTCCACGGTGCTCACGTGGTGCAGATCGACGGCAACTTCGACCAGTGCCTGGAGCTGGCGCGGGCCCTGGCCGACAGCTATCCGGTCGCTCTGGTCAACTCGGTCAACCCGGTCCGGATCGAGGGCCAGAAGACCGCCGCCTTCGAGATCGTCGACGAGCTCGGCGACGCACCCGACCTGCATGTGCTGCCGGTCGGCAACGGTGGGAACATCTCGGCGTACTGGCGGGGCTACAGCCAATACCGGGAGGCCTCGATCGCGACCCGGACGCCCCGGATGTGGGCCTTCCAGGCCGCCGGCGCGGCGCCCCTGGTGCTCGGCCACCCGGTGATCAGCCCCGAGACCGTTGCCACCGCCATTCGCATCGGCAACCCCGCCTCGACCGCTTTGGCGATCGCAGCGAAGGAGGAGTCCGGTGGCCTGTTCGACGCCGTCACGGACGCCCAGATCCTTTCAGCACAAGCGTTCCTGGCCGCGAAGGAGGGTGTCTTCGTCGAGCCGGCCTCGGCCGCCGGGGTGGCCGGGCTGCTGGCCCTGCACGACCGGGGCGAGCTGGACAGCGGTCAGCAGATCGTCGTCACCGTAACCGGCAACGGTCTCAAGGACATCGATACCGCGCTGTCGCAGCGGGAGCCGTTGCGGGCCGAGGTCGTCCGGGCCGAGGTCCGCGACGTGGCCGCCGCCTGCGGCCTCGGCGGCCGGTAGCCGCTCATGATCAGCCTGGAGCTCGAGACGTCGGTGACCGTGCAGGTGCCGGCCACCAGCGCGAACCTCGGGCCCGGCTTCGACTGCTTCGGGCTGGCCCTGGACTGGTTCGAGTCGGTCCGTCTCGACGTGATCGACGGCGGCTGCGTCGTCGAGGTGACCGGTGAGGGCGCGGCCGACGTCCCCCGGGATGAGACCCACCTGATCCTCGCCGCCGCCCTGCGGGGCCTGAGTGATCTCGGCGTACGCGCTCCCGGCCTGCGGCTGACCTGCCACAACACCATCCCGCACGGGCGCGGCCTCGGATCCTCCGCGGCCGCCATCGTCGCCGGACTGGTCGCCGCCCGCGGCCTCGCGGGTCTGGCGCCGGACGAGCACTGGCTGTTGCGGCATGCCGATGCGATCGAGGGCCATCCGGACAACGTGGCGGCGGCCATCCACGGCGGTTTCGTGCTGGCGTACGCCGGCCGGCACGGCCTGACGGCGGTGCGCGCCCGGGTGCAGGACGACCTCGGGGCCCTGCTCTTCGTGCCCGAGGCGCCGGTGTCGACGAGAACGGCGCGCGGGCTGCTCCCGGCCGGGGTGCCACACGCAGACGCGGCTGCCAACGCCGGCCGGGCAGGCCTGCTGGTGCACGCGCTCGCCGCGGACGCCGACCGGTTGCTGGACGCCACCCGTGACTGGTTGCACCAGGGATATCGTCGCAGCGCGATGCCGCAGTCCTACGCGTTGCTGGAGTCGCTACGCGACCGAGGTCTGGCCGCGGTGATCAGCGGCGCCGGGCCGACCGTGCTGGTTCTCGGCCGGACGACGGAGCTGCGGGCGGCTGACCTGGTCGTACCGGGGTTCCGGACCGTCCGCTGCGGCATCGGCGGACCGGCCCGGGTGGTCGCGCAGCAGGTCCCGGTCGGCGGCGGCGGGCACGCCCGGGAACATATGTGACAGTTAGACGGTTGTCAGTGATAGCCTTGGTCCTGCCAGCAAGGTGAGCAGCATTCGAGCCGTCGAGTCGCTCATCAGCACCAGGCGAGCGCCTCAAAGGTCGGGCGCGATGGGCGAGAGCACCTCAAGATCTCCCGTTACAGACTCTGCTGAGAATCTCTTTTCTCCTGACGACTGGGACCTTACGTAAAGCATCGCCCGTGTGCGAAAACCGCTTCGGGCATAGGAAGGGCATTCCGCCCGTTCCGAAAGGAAACACGTGACAGATACAGCCGAAGTGACGAACGCGCCCGTCGACGACAAGACGTCCGGACGCAGGCGCAAGGGCTCCGGGCTGGACTCGATGGTCCTGCCCGAACTGAAGCAGCTTGCGAGCACACTCGGTCTCAAGGGCACCGGCGCCATGCGCAAGGGCCAGCTGATTGAAGCCATCCAGTCCGCCCAGACCGGTCGGTCGGGCGGCAACGGGGGCGCACCGGTTCGCGAGAACCGCACCGCCGAGGCGGCTCAGCCCGCGCTCGACGGCGTGGCCACCCGGCCGCAGCGCACCCGTGGTGAGCGCGCCAACGGCGGTGCCGAGCGGGCCAACGGCGGTGCCGAGCGGGCCAACGGCGGCGGGGCCGATCGGGCCGACGGCGCCGGTACGTCCAACCGGGCCGACAGCTCCGAGCCGGCGGCCCGCAACGGCCATGGTGGCGAGCGTAACGAGCATGCAGACGGCGACCGGGCCGTGGCCCACGCCGAGCGCGGTGACCGTCGCGAGGATGGCGAGCGCAGCAGCCGTCGCGAGGGTGACGAGCGCAGCAGCCGTCGCGAGGGTGACGAGCGCAGCAGCCGCCGCGAGGACACCGAGCGCAACGACCGCCGCGAAGGTGACGAGCGCAACGACCGTCGCGAAGGTGACGAGCGCAACGACCGCCGCGAAGGTGACGAGCGCAACGACCGCCGCGAGGACACCGAGCGCAGCAGCCGCCGCGAGAACTCCGATCGCAACGACTCCGGTCGGGACCGTGACGGCGAGTCCAGCGGCACCTCGCCGGTGGTCGAGCGGCTCGAGCAGACCCGCGCTGAGCGCCAGCAGGAGGCCCGCGAGGGTCGCCAGAACCGGGGCGACGACTCCGAGTCCCGGGGCCGCCGCGACGAGCAGGGCGATGGCGACGCCAACCAGGGCGAGCGCCGCAGCCGCCGGCAGAACCGTGACGGGCAGAACCGTGATGGGCAGCGGGAGGGGCGCAACCGCGACGCCGGCAACCGCGAGTCGCAGAACCGCGAGTCGCAGAACCGGGAGTCCCAGAACCGCGAGTCCTCGCGTGACGGCGGACGTGACGCGCAGGGCGACTGGGACGACGACGGCAACCGTCGTGGCCGCCGCCGGCGCAACCGCGATCGCCAGAACCGTCGGGGTGGTCGCACCACCGGCGGGATGGGGATGGACCGCTATGAGGCCGACCCGGTGGTCAATGACGACGACGTCCTGACGCCGGTCGCCGGCATCTTGGACGTGCTGGACAGCTACGCCTTCGTCCGTACGTCCGGCTACCTGCCGGGCTCCGACGACGCGTACGTCTCCCTCGCGATGGTCAAGAAGGCCGGTCTGCGCAAGGGTGACGTCGTCACCGGGGCGATCCGGCAGAGCCGCGAAGGCGACCGAAACGCGAAGTTCAACCCGCTGGTCCGGATCGACACCATCAACGGCACCGACCCCGAGCTGGCCAAGAACCGGCCCGAGTTCGCCAAGCTCACCCCGCTCTACGCCCAGGAGCGGATGCGGCTCGAGACGACGCCGAACCAGATGGCCACCCGGCTGATCGACATCATGGCGCCGATCGGCAAGGGCCAGCGCGGCCTGATCGTGTCGCCGCCGAAGGCCGGCAAGACGCTGATCATGCAGGCCATCGCCAACGCGATCACGACGAACAACCCCGAGGTGCACCTGATGGTCGTCCTGGTGGACGAGCGTCCCGAGGAGGTCACCGACTTCGAGCGCACGGTGAAGGGTGAGGTCATCTCCTCCACCTTCGACCGACCGGCCACCGACCACACCATGGTCGCCGAGCTGGCGATCGAGCGGGCCAAGCGCCTGGTCGAGCTGGGCCACGACGTGGTCGTGCTGCTGGACGGCATCACCCGGTTGGGCCGGGCCTACAACCTCGCCGCCCCGGCCAGTGGCCGCATCCTCTCCGGTGGTGTGGACTCGGCTGCGCTCTATCCGCCGAAGCGGTTCTTCGGTGCCGCCCGCAACATCGAGAACGGTGGCTCGCTCACCATCTTGGCCACCGCCTTGATCGAGACCGGCTCCAAGATGGACGAGGTCATCTTCGAGGAGTTCAAGGGCACCGGCAACATGGAGCTGCGGCTGCGTCGGGAGTACGCCGACAAGCGGATCTTCCCGGCCATCGACGTCGACGCCTCCGGCACCCGGCGCGAGGAGCTGCTGCTCAGCCGCGACGAGCTGCAGATCATCTGGAAGCTGCGCCGCGTCGTGTCCGGGCTGGACGGCCAGCAGGGTCTGGAGATGTTGCTCGATCGGCTCCGCAAGACGCAGAGCAACGGTGAGTTCATGCTGGCCATCACCAAGGCCATGCCGGGCCGCGCCGAAGAGTGAGCCGACGCGCCGCCGGGCGGGACTAATCCCACCCGGCGGTGCGTTGACCATTTTGTGCCGCGCGGAAACTGCGGCACACTATCGAGTTGGCACCGGTTCACGCGAGATCATCCGATCTGCGACCCGGTGCTCGAAAACCGAGGAGATTCCATGAAGCCGAACATCCACCCGACGTACGTGGAGACCCAGGTCAGCTGCACCTGCGGCAACACGTTCACCACCAAGAGCACCGCGCCGGACGGCGTCCTGCGCGCCGACGTCTGCTCGGCCTGCCACCCGTTCTACACCGGCAAGCAGAAGATCCTCGACACCGGTGGCCGCGTGGCCCGCTTCGAGAAGCGCTACGCCAAGCAGGCCGGCAAGTAGCTCGACGACAGCGCCGGGAGGCAGGGGTTCAGCCCTTGCCTCCCGGCGCTTCGCACGTCCCGCCCCGACTTCTCCAGGTCCTCCCGGGGTGCGGACACCTCGAGGATCTGACCCGTCGGAAGAAGTCCCTGTCATGTTCGAGTCCGCCCGCCCGTTGCGGGATGAGTTCGCCCAGCTCGAGGCCGCCCTCTCCGACCCCGCTGTGCACGCCGACATGGCGCGCGCCCGCAAGGTGGGCCGGCGCTACGCCGAGCTGACCCCGATCGTGCGCGGGATGGACGAGTACGAGCGGCTGGCTGACGACATCGCCGCCGCCAAGGAGCTGGGCGCCGACGACGAGGCCTTCGCCGCCGAGGCGGTCGAGCTCGAGACCCAGCTCGCCGCCGTGACCGAGCGGCTGACCCGGCTGCTCGCTCCCCGCGACCCCAACGACAGCGGCGACGCCCTGATCGAGATCAAGTCGGGCGAGGGCGGGGAGGAGTCGGCACTGTTCGCCGGCGACCTGCTGAAGATGTACAGCCGCTACGCCGAGAGCCGTGGCTGGAAGGTCGAGATCCTCGATGCCCAAGAGACCGATCTCGGTGGCTACAAGTCGGTCACCGCAGCGATCAAGGCCCCCAGCGTGGGGGAGCCGGACATGATGCCGTACGGCGTGCTGAAGTTCGAGGGCGGCGTGCACCGGGTCCAGCGGGTGCCGGTGACCGAGTCGCAGGGCCGGGTGCACACCTCAGCGGCCGGCGTGCTGGTGATGCCCGAGGTGGAGGAGACCGAGGTCGAGATCGACGAGAACGATCTGCGGATCGACGTCTTCCGCGCCTCAGGACCGGGTGGCCAAGGCGTCAACACCACCGACTCGGCGGTGCGGATCACCCACCTGCCGAGCGGCATCGTGGTCTCCTGCCAGAACGAGCGCTCGCAGCTGCAGAACCGGGAGCAGGCGATGCGGATGCTCCGCGCCCGGCTGATCACCGCGGCCGAGGAGCAGGCCGCCAGCGCTGCATCCGCCGCGCGCCGCAGCCAGGTGCGCACCGTCGACCGCTCCGAGCGGATCCGCACCTACAACTACGCCGAGAACCGGATCGCCGACCATCGGATCGGCTTCAAGGCCTACAACCTGGACCAGGTTCTCAACGGCGACCTGTCGGCCGTCATCGCCGCGCTGCAGGAGGCCGATACCGCCGAGCGGCTGTCCCAGGTCGGCGAGGCTTCGGCGGGATGAGCACCACGTCGACCTCGAGCCCTCGGTCGCTGCTGTCGGTGGCCGCCGAGCGGCTCCGCCAGGCCGGCGTGGACAGTCCGGATGCTGACGCCCGGTGGCTGCTGGCCCATGCCTGCGGGATCGAGCCCAGTCGGCTGCCGCTGCTCGACTCCGTGTCGCCGGCCCAGGTCGACGTGTTCTGGACGCTGGTCGAGCGGCGCACGGCGCGGGTCCCGCTGCAGCACCTCACCGGGACCGCCCATTTCCGCTACCTGAGCCTCGAGGTCGGCCCCGGGGTGTTCGTTCCCCGGCCGGAGACCGAGGTGATGACCGGCTGGGCGATCGAGCAGCTGCGAGAGCGCACTGGCGGGAACCGTCAGTTGCAGGTGGTGGAGCTCTGCGCCGGCTCCGGCGCGATCGCCAAGGCGATCGCCACCGAGGTGCCCGGTGTGGCCGTCCGCGCCGTCGAGGTGTCGGAGGAGGCCTCGGTCTGGGCCGAGCGCAACCTCAGCGGTACCGGCGTCGAGCTGTACACCCTGGACATGGCTGAGGTGCCCGCAGCGTGGGACGGCACCGTGGACCTGGTGATCGCGAACCCGCCGTACATCCCGTGGGAGGCGTACGAGTCGGTCACGCCGGAGGCACGCGACCACGACCCGACGGTGGCGCTCTTCTCCGGTGACGACGGGCTGGACGCGATGCGGGTGCTCGCCGGGGTCGCCGCGCGACTGCTGGTCGATGGTGGCCTGGTCTGCGCCGAACACGCCGAGGTGCAGCACGAGTCGGCCCCGGCGGTGTTCACCGCCGACGGGCGGTTCCACACGGTGCGCGATCAGCCAGACCTGACCGGTCGGTGGCGCTTCGTCACCGCCGTCCGGGCCGCTCGCACTGGTGCCGGGTCCGGCCCGGTCGATCTGGCAGGATTGGCCGGGTGACCAACCCCGCTGACGAGCACGAGCCTTCCGAGACCGACGTCGAACGCGCGCCAGGCACGTCAGCCATCCCCGATCCGACCGGGGTCGACGGCGTCGGCGCCGGCGAGCTCGGGCCGCGCGACCTCGACTTCGACGCCACCGGGTCCGGTACGGCCGGCCGGCCGCGCGCCACCGACGGGTTGCCACCGGAGCCGGTTCCCGTCCAGGCCTCGCCGAGCAGCGCCGCTCCGCCACCGGTGGACGAGGGTGCTGCGCCCGAGACCACCGACGACGCCGTTGCCGCCGAGCCGACTGACGAGCCCGCGATTGTCGGGTCGGAGGAGGATTCGGCGACGGTCGACGGGGACGCCCCGGTCGAGACGACGGACGACACCGACCCGGCCGAGGCAGACGCAGACCCGGGCGAGACGGACGCAGACCCGGGCAAGACGGACGCAGACCCGGACGGCACGGACGCAGACCCGGACGGCACGGACGCAGACCTGGGCGACCCGGACGCCGACGCGGCCGACCCGGACGCAGACCCGGCGGAGGACCCAGACGCAGAGGTGGTCCCGGACGAGCCCAGCTATGTCCGGTTCGACTGCGCCGACCCGGCCGACGATCACGATGAGGCGGCCGAGGCGGCTCGAGCCGCGGTGGAGCGGGGGGAGTGCGTCGTGCTGCCGACCGACACCGTCTACGGCATCGGCGCCGACGCGTTCAGCGCCGCAGCCGTGCAGCGACTGCTGGACGCCAAGCACCGGGGCCGGGACATGCCGCCGCCGGTGCTGATCGCCGACGCTCACCTGGTGCGGGCGTTGGCCGTCGACGTACCGGCCGCCGCAGAGGCGCTGATGGCCCGGCACTGGCCCGGCCCGCTGACCGTCATCTGCACCGCGCGCGGGACGCTCAACCTCGATCTCGGCGAGACCGGCGGCACCGTGGCCCTGCGGGTGCCCGACCACGAGCTGGCCCGTGAGCTGCTGCGCCGTACCGGACCACTCGCGGTCAGCAGCGCCAACCTGAGTGGCCGGCCGGCTGCGGTCACCTGCGACGAGGCGGTCGACCAGCTCGGCAGCTCGGTCGCGGTCTATCTCGATGGTGGACCGGTGACCGGTACCGGTGCCGCACCGTCGACCATCGTCGACTTCACCAAAAACGAGAATGGCGACGTGCTGCGACACGGGGCGATCTCGGTCGCGGAGCTGCGCGAAACCTGCCCGGACGTGGTGGACCTGGTCGACCCGCCGGAGCCGGTCCCGGGTGCGGAACCTGATCGCGAGGACGACAGTCAGACGCCGGACGAAGAGAATCCCGCAGTCGCGTCGGAGGGTGCACCGCTGAGCTCCGCGGCGCCGACCGGCGAGGTGGCGGATCCGGCGCCGCTGGAGGAGACGGCAGCAGCCCCGACGGCTTCCGGCGACGATCACGAGACCACGCCGCCGAGCGCGTCGACCGACGATGCCTTCCGACTCGATGGTGTGGATGACGCGGCACCTGCGCCCGGCGTGCAGGCTCCGGATGGCGCAGACGGCGCGAATGGCGCGAATGGCGCGAATGGCGCGAATGGCGCGAATGGCGCGGACGATAACCACTCCAGCGGGGCCGGGGCTCACGCCGTGCCGGAGCGCTAGTGCGCGAGTACCTGCTGGTCCTGCTGATCGCGGCCGCCACCACCTATCTGGTGAGCGGACTCTGCCGACGCCTGGCGCTGCGGACCGGGGCCATGGCCAAGGTCCGAGACCGGGACGTGCACACCGTGGCCATGCCGTACTTCGGCGGCGTCGCGATGCTGGCCGGGGTCGCTGCCGCGTTCGTGATGGCCTGGCAGCTGCCGTTCCTCGGCCAGCTGCCGTTGGTGCACCAGGACTCCCGGGCCGTACTGGTCGCAGCAGCGGTGATCTGTCTGGTGGGCGTGCTCGACGACTTGTTCGAGATCAGCCCGTTGGCCAAGTTCGCCGGCCAGGTGCTGGCCGCCGGGATCGTCGTGGCCATGGGGGTACGGATGCTGTGGATCCCGCTGCCCAACCAGACGATCACGCTGGACAGCTCCGCCTCGATCGCGATCACCGTCTTCTTCATCGTGCTCTGCTCCAACGCCGTCAACTTCGTCGACGGACTCGACGGCCTCGCCACCGGCGTGGTCTGCATCGGTGCGCTGGCATTCTTTGCCTACTCTTATCTGCTGACCGTGACCCAGGACCTGACCCGGGCGACCACCGCGAGTCTGATCACGGTCGCCATCGCGGGCGCCTGTCTGGGCTTCCTGCCGCACAACTTCTTCCCCGCTCGGATGTTCATGGGCGACTCCGGTGCCATGCTGCTGGGCCTGCTGCTGGCCACCTCCACCATCAGCCTGACCGGTCAGCTGGACACCTCGCAGCTGGACAGCGGCGGCGGTCTGCTGCCGACGGTGCTGCCGCTGGTGCTGCCACTCGCCATCCTCGCGTTACCGTTCCTGGACGTCCTGCTCGCCTACATCAGGCGTACGTACGCGGGAAAGTGGTGGTTCGTGGCCGACAAGCAGCATCTGCACCACCGGCTGGTGCAGCGCGGCCACAGCCAGCGGGGCGCTGTCATCTTGATGTATCTGTGGTCAGCGCTGGTGTCGTTCGGCGTCATCGCCCTGGGTCTGCTGCGCAGCTGGACCTCGGTCGCGGTGATCGCCCTGCTGGCCCTGGTGCTGGTCCTGGTGACGCTCGGGCGGCCACTGAATGAGCGCCCGGCGGGCAAGAACGGTGCCACCCTTCCGTAGCCGCGAGGGCTGTGCTGCAAGCGCTTACCGGCCACTGGCGGGGCCGTTGTCCGATTGGGCTGCGGCAGGGTCCTTGTGCTAGTTTTCACAAGCACCCCACAGCCCGCGACGACCTCTGGTCGCACGAGTGAAACGGCCTTCGCGCCGCAAGACAGGACAGCCGCCGCCATGACGACTGACAGCCACACCCCGGAGCCGACTTCGGCCGCGGACGCTCGCGTCAGCGTGCATGTCGTCCGAGCCCGGAAGCTGCTGTACGGCGGTCTGGTCGGTGGCGTGGTGGCCTCGATCGTGTGCCTGATCATCTTCTTCCTCACCGATGGCACCCGCGGTCTCGCGTCCGCCGCTCTGGCGGCCGGCATGGTGCTCTTCTTCTACGCGGTCGGCCAGCTCGTGATGGTGCTGTTCGCCGACGCCGGGGCACGGACCCTGATGCTGGTCTCGATGCTGAGCTACACCGCCCGGGTGGCCTTGCTCGGCCTGGTCCTGCTCACCTACAACAACAACCGTGACGCGTGGCCCACGCTGGTCCCGATGGCCATCTTCCTCACCACCATCGTGGTGGTCGTCGGCTGGCTGGCGGTGGAGGTCTTCGTGTTCTCCCGCCTCCGGATCGGCGTCTACGACACCGACGACGCGCCGCCCGCCAAGGGCGGTGACGCAGCGTGACCGCCGTTCCCGCAGACTGCTACGGTGTGACACGCCATGAGCCAACGTCAGGACGGGATGAACGAGGCCCTGCAGGTCCTGTCGTACCTGTTGTCGGGCATTGCGGTGTACGGCTTCCTCGGCTGGCTCGGGGACCGATTACTGCACACCAACTTCCTGCTGCCGCTCGGCATCGTGCTCGGCGCGGCGGGTGGCATCTATTTGATCGTCAGGCGTTTCGGCAAGGGAACGGATTCCTCCGGATCCACGATGAAATGACTTCTCAGGCCTGCTGGTCTGACCGTAGAGAGGAGGAACGTTGGGACGGCTGAGCCCGATTCTGGTTCCGATGGAAACCGGGGGAGAGGGTTTCCGATCCCCGGGCGTCGAGGACTTCAATCTCCCGCCGATCTTCGACAACCCTGCGTTGTCGTGGTTCGACAAGCCCATGTTCCAGGCGACCCTGTCCGTCATCTTGGTGATGGCGTTCTGGCTCGTGATGGCGCGCAAGAACAAGATGGTGCCCGGCAAGGGGCAGTTCATCGGTGAGAGCGCCTACTACTTCATCCGCAACAGCATCGGCCGCGACATCATCGGCCACGACTACTTGCGATACCTGCCGTACCTGATCGCGCTGTTCTCGTTCGTCTTGGTGAACAACCTGTTCGGGCTGTTCCCGCTGCTGATGTTCCCGACCGCCTCGCATGTCGGCTGGGCCTACGGCCTGGCGCTGATGACCTGGGTGATCTACAACGTGGCCGGGATCGCCAAGCACGGCTTCGGCGGCTACCTGCGGCGGACCGTGCTGCCCGAGGGCGTGCCGTGGCCGCTGTGGATCCTGGTCATCCCGATCGAGTTCCTCTCCAACATCTTGGTCCGGCCGCTGACGCTGTCGCTGCGTCTGTTCGCGAACCTGTTCGCGGGTCACCTGGTGGTGCTGGTGTTCGTCCTCGGTGGCGAGTACCTGCTGCTCCACAGTGACTCACTGTTCAACAAGGTGGCCGGCGGCGTCTCGCTGCTGTTCAGCTTGCTGATCATGTCGCTGGAGCTGTTGGTGCTCTCCTTGCAGGCATACATCTTCACCGTTCTCACCGCCCAGTACATCTCTTCGTCGATCGCCGAAGAGCACTAGTAACCCACCCATGTTTCTGCTGGTTACCAGTGGAAAACCCGAAAGGAACAGCACATGACTCCAATGGAGATCACCGGTTCGCTCAGCTCCATCGGCTACGGCCTCGGAACGCTCGGCCCGGGTATCGGCGTAGGTCTGATCTTCGCCTCCGTCATCCAGGGCACCGCCCGTCAGCCCGAGGCCCGCGGCGCCATGATGGGCACCGCCTGGATCGGCTTCGCCCTGACCGAGGCTCTGGCCATCATCGGTATCGCTCTGGCCTTCGTGTTCCAGGGCCAGGCCTGAGCGAGTGGGTCGGATGACACCCATGGCCATCCCCTTGGCGACTGATCTGGGACCACTGCTGCCGCACGTGGTCGAGATCATCGTCGCCATCGTCTTCATCACCATCCTCACCGTGCTCATCAAGAAGATGGTCATGCCTCGCTTCGAGGAGACGTACGCGGCGCGTACGGCGGCCATCCAGGGCGGTATGGAGAGGGCTGAGAAGGCCCAGGCTGAGGCTCAGGCTGCGCTGGAGCACTACCAGGCGCAGCTCGCCGAGGCTCGGGGCGAGGCAGCCAAGATCCGTGAGGATGCCAAGACCCAGGGCGCCCAGATCCTGACGGAGATGCGTGAGCAGGCCCAGAACGAGGCCGCACGCATCTCGGCCAGTGCCCAGGCACAGCTCGAGGCCGAGCGGACCCAGGTGATGAACCAGCTGCGCAGCGAGATCGGCAGCCTGGCCACCACCCTGGCCGGTCGGATCGTCGGCGAGTCACTGGAGGACGACGACCGCGCGCGGCGCACCGTCGACCGCTTCCTCGCTGACCTCGAGGACAGTGACACCACCTCGGTGAGCTCGTCATGAGCCTCAGCTCGGACGCTCGACTGTCGGTCCTCGACAAGGTTCTGGACGAGCAGCTGCGCAAGGCCGGCGGCGTGGTCAACCGGGTCCTCGACAAGGTCACCCCTGGTGGCCGGCCCACCGGTGAGACGGTGGCCGACGACCTGTTCTCCGTGGTGGAGGTGCTGGACAGCTCGGTCACGCTGCGTCGTGCTCTGGCCGACCCCGGTTCGCCGGAGCAGGCCCGACGCGCCCTGGTGCACGGGCTGTTCGACGGCAAGATCTCCGCCGCGGCCGTCACGGTCGTGGCTGAGGCCGCCGGTGTGCGGTGGCCCGGTCCCCGGGTCCTCGTCGCCGCCCTCGAGCGGCAGGCGGTCCGAGCCGAGCTGCAGAACGCCGAGGCGGCGGGTGAGCTGGAGGAGACCGAGGACGAGCTGTTCCGGTTCGCCCGGCTGGTCGCCTCCACCCCTGACCTGCGCAACGCGCTGTCGGACCAGCAGGTCAGCTTGGAGCACCGGCGTGAGCTGGTCGGCGAGCTGCTGGCCGGCAAGGTGACGGACGCGACCGTCGCGCTGGCTCGTCGCGGTGTGGCCGCCCGGGACCGGACCTTCGACCACACGCTGGAGTCCTACGTGGCGCTGGCGGCGGAGCAGAAGAACCGCCTGGTCGCCACCGTCCGGGTCGCCCGGCCGATGGAGTCCGACCAGGTCGATCGACTGCGGGCAGCGCTGAGTCGACAGGTCGGTCGCGAGGTGCACGTCCAGGTGGTCGTCGACGAGCAGGTGCTCGGCGGTGTCCGCGTGGAGCTCGGCGACGAAGTGATCGAAGGTACGGTGGCCACGAGGCTGCAGAACGCTCGACGGCTCTTCTCCTGAGCTGTCGCGGTGCCAGTACGACGTTTTCCCACTGATTGAGATACGAGAGCAGGATTAGGCGATGGCAGAACTCACGATTCGCCCGGAGGACATCCGGGACGCCCTGGACCGGTTCGTCCAGAACTACACCCCGGAGACCTCCTCCCGCGAAGAGGTCGGCACCGTGGTCTCCTCCGGTGACGGCATCGCCCGCATCGAGGGTCTGCCGTCGGCCATGGCCAACGAGATGCTGGAGTTCGAGAACGGCACGCTCGGCATCGCCTTGAACCTGGACGTCCGCGAGATCGGTGTCGTGGTCATGGGTGACTCGGCCGGCATCGAGGAGGGCTCCACCGTCCGTCGGACCGGCGACATCTTGTCGGTGCCCGTCGGCGACGGTTACCTCGGCCGTACGGTCGATGCCCTCGGCAACCCGATCGACGGGCTCGGCGAGATCGCGAACCTCGAAGGCCGCCGTGCCCTCGAGTTGCAGGCCGCCGGCGTGATGGACCGCCAGGAGGTCCGCCAGCCGCTGCAGACCGGCATCAAGGCGATCGACGCCATGATCCCGATCGGCCGCGGCCAGCGTCAGCTGATCATCGGCGACCGCAAGACCGGCAAGACCGCCATCGCGATCGACACGATCATCAACCAGAAGCAGGCCTGGGCCTCCGGTGACCCGGAGCAGCAGGTGCGCTGCATCTATGTCGCCATCGGTCAGAAGGGCTCCACCGTCGCGGGTATCCGCGGCGCCCTGGAGGAGGCCGGCGCGCTGGAGTACACCACCATCGTGCACGCGCCCGCGTCCGACCCGGCCGGCTTCAAGTACGTCGCGCCCTACACCGGCTCGGCCATCGGCCAGCACTGGATGTACGCCGGCAAGCACGTCTTGATCGTGTTCGACGACCTGACCAAGCACGCCGAGGCCTACCGGGCCATGTCGCTGCTGCTGCGTCGGCCGCCGGGCCGCGAGGCGTACCCGGGTGACGTCTTCTATCTCCACTCCCGCCTGCTGGAGCGCTGCGCCAAGCTCTCCGACGAGCTCGGCGGCGGCTCCATGACGGGTCTGCCGATGGTGGAGACCAAGGCCAACGACGTGTCTGCCTTCATCCCGACCAACGTCATCTCCATCACCGACGGTCAGATCTTCTTGCAGTCCGACCTGTTCAACGCCAACCAGCGTCCGGCCATCGACGTCGGTGTCTCGGTGTCGCGGGTCGGTGGTGCGGCGCAGATCAAGGCCATGAAGAACGTGTCCGGCTCGTTGAAGCTGGAGCTGGCTCAGTTCCGTGACATGGAGGCGTTCGCGATGTTCGCCTCGGACCTGGACGCGACCTCGCGTCGTCAGCTGGACCGCGGTGCGCGCCTGGTCGAGCTGCTCAAGCAGCCGCAGTACACCCCGTACCCGGTCGAGGAGCAGGTCGTCAGCGTCTGGGCCGGCATCAACGGCCAGTTCGACGAGGTGCCGGTCGACGACGTCCTGCGGTTCGAGCAGGAGCTGCTCGAGCACCTGCGTCGCAACGGCAGCGTGCTGACCAACATCCGCGAGTCGAAGGTCTTCAACGACGACACCGCGGAGGCGCTGAAGGGCCTGATCGCCGACTTCAAGAAGGAGTTCCAGACGTCCGACGGCAAGCTGCTCGCCGGTCGCGAGGAGTACGAGGCCACGGACGCCGAGGATGTCGGCCAAGAGCAGATCGTCAAGCAGAAGCGATGATCGCGCCGAACCTGCCACTCCGAGCGGAGGAAGACCATGCCAGCCAGTCTGCGTGAGCTGCGTCAGCGGCGGACCTCGGTCTCGACCACGAAGAAGATCACCCGGGCGATGGAGCTCATCGCCGCGTCGCGGATCATCAAGGCGCAGCAGCGGGCCTCCGCCGCAGCGCCGTACGCCCGCGAGCTGACCCGTGCGGTGTCGGCGGTGGCGACGTTCTCCGACGTCGACCACCCGCTGACCACCGAGAAGCCCAACCCGAGCCGGGCGGCCATGCTGCTCATCACCTCGGACCGCGGTCTGGCCGGCGGCTACTCGTCGTCGGTCATCCGCGAGGGCGAACAGCTCACGTCCTTGCTGCACAGCGAGGGCAAGGAGGTCCGGCCGTTCCTGGCCGGCCGCAAGGCAGCCGCCTTCTACGCCTTCCGGCGTCGTGAGGTGGCCGCAGCCTGGGACGGGTTCTCCGACGCGCCGACGTACGCCGACGCACGGGAGATCGCGAACGCGCTGATCGAGGCGTTCCTCACCCCGACCGAGGAAGGCGGCGTGGACGAGATCCACATCGTCTTCACCCGGTTCGTCTCGATGCTCACGCAGAAGCCGGAGATCATCCGGCTGCTGCCGCTCGAGGTCGTCGAGAGCGACGCGGCCCCGGCCGAAGAGGACCTGCTGCCGCTGTATGAGTTCGAGCCCGACGCCGAGACCGTGCTGGACGAGCTGCTGCCGCTGTATGTGGCCAGCCGGATCCAGTACTGCCTGCTGCAGTCGGCCGCCTCCGAGCTCGCCAGCCGGCAGAAGGCTATGAAGTCGGCCACGGACAACGCGCAGTCCCTGATCGAGCGTCTGACCCGGGAGGCCAACCAGGCCCGGCAGGCAGAGATCACCCAAGAGATCAGCGAAATCGTCGGCGGCGCCAGCGCGCTGGCGGATGCTAACGCCCAGAACGACTAGGCGCCGAGAGTGAGGATATGAAGATGAGTGTCACGTTGGAGAAGAGCAACACCGAGGCCCAGTCGTTCGGGGTGGGCCGGGTGGCCCGGGTCATCGGTCCGGTGGTGGACGTCGAGTTCCCCGTCGACCAGATGCCCGACCTGATGAACGCCGTGCTGGTGGACACCACCATTAACGGCAAGACCACCACCATGACGATGGAGGTCGCCCTTCACGTCGGCGACAACATGGTCCGCGCCATCGCGCTGAAGCCGACCGACGGCATGCAGCGTGGCGCCGAGGTGCGCGACACCGGTGCCCCGATCTCGGTGCCCGTCGGTGACGTGACCAAGGGCCGGGTCTGGAACGTGACCGGTGACTGCCTCAGCCAGGACGCCTCGGAGTTCGAGATCACCGAGCGCTGGCCGATCCACCGCGCTGCGCCGAAGTTCGACCAGCTCGAGTCGAAGACGGAGATGCTGCAGACCGGCATCAAGGTGCTCGACCTGCTGACCCCGTACGTCCAGGGCGGCAAGATCGGCCTGTTCGGCGGCGCCGGCGTGGGCAAGACGGTGATGATCCAGGAGATGATCTATCGGATCGCTCACAACTTCGGTGGCACCTCGGTGTTCGCCGGGGTGGGGGAGCGTACCCGTGAGGGCAACGACCTGATCAACGAGATGGACGAGGCCGGCGTCTTCAAGGACACCGCCCTGGTCTTCGGCCAGATGGACGAGCCGCCCGGCACCCGGCTGCGGGTCGCGCTGAGCGCACTGACGATGGCGGAGTACTTCCGCGACGTGCAGAACCAGGACGTGCTGCTGTTCATCGACAACATCTTCCGGTTCACCCAGGCCGGCTCGGAGGTATCGACCCTGTTGGGCCGGATGCCCTCAGCCGTGGGCTATCAGCCCAACCTGGCCGACGAGATGGGTCAGCTGCAGGAGCGGATCACCTCCACCCGCGGTCACTCGATCACCTCGATGCAGGCGATCTACGTGCCCGCCGATGACTACACCGACCCGGCTCCGGCGACCACCTTCGCCCACCTCGACGCCACCACCGAGCTCAGCCGCGAGATCGCCTCCCGCGGTCTGTACCCGGCCGTGGACCCGCTGACCTCCACCTCGCGGATCCTGGACCCGCAGTACATCGGTCAGCACCACTACGACACCGCCACCGAGGTCAAGGGGATCCTGCAGCGCAACAAGGAGCTGCAGGACATCATCGCCATCCTCGGTGTCGACGAGCTGTCCGAAGAGGACAAGGTCGTTGTCAACCGGGCCCGCCGGATCCAGCAGTTCCTGAGCCAGAACACCTACATGGCCGAGAAGTTCACCAACATGCCTGGTTCCACCGTGCCGCTGGCGGAGACCATCGAGGCCTTCCAGATGATCTGCCGCGGTGACGTGGACCACATCGCCGAGCAGGCCTTCTTCAACGTGGGTGGCATGGAGGACGTGGAGCGTCGCTGGTCTGAGCTGCAGAAAGAGCAGTGATGGCCGACGTAGCGCGAGGCGGGCGGCAGCATGGCTGACCCGATGCAGGTCGAGGTTGTCGCGGCCGACCAGGTCGTCTGGTCGGGCAAGGCTGCCAACATCATCGCCAAGACCGTGGACGGCGACATCGGCATCCTGCCGGGGCACTCGCCGCTGCTCGCGGTGCTGGTGCCGAGTGCGGTCGAGGTGATCGGCGAGGACGGCAACCGCGAGATCGTCGCCGTCGACGGCGGATTCATCTCGGTGGCCCAGGGTCGGGTGTCGATCCTGAGCGAGTACGCCACCATGGCCGGCGAGCTCAGCCTGGCCGACGCCGAGCGTCAGCTTGCCGAGGCGCAGAGCCGGCTCGACGCCGGTGAGGACGACGAAGAGACCCGTGCCAACTTCCAGCGCGCCAGCGCGCAGGTGAAGGCCGCTCAGAAGGTCAGCTAGGTGTCCACTCCGCCCGCCCACGCCCCCTCGCCGCAGAAGCGCAGGTAGGAGGCGTGGGCTGGCTCGGGGTGGTCGAGATCGTGGTGGTGCTGGTCCTGGTTCTGGCGCTGCCGTTGCTGCTGTTCGCGCTGCGCCGTCGCTGGCTGGCTCGCGACGGCGGGACCTTCGAATGCAGCCTGCGGCTGCGCAAGACGACGCCCGGGTCCGGTTGGGTGCTCGGGATCGGGCGCTACAACGAGGAGAACCTGGAATGGTTCCGATTCTTCTCGCTGTCGCTGCGACCGCGGATGTCGTTCCTGCGGCCTGAGGTGCGGGTACTCGAGACGCGGGACCCGAACCCGGTCGAGGCGGTGTCGCTCTTCGCCGGTCAGCGGGTGGTGCGGATCGAGTCCTTCGACCACGCGCCCGACGAGGACTGGGAGCTCGCCATGAGCGGGGAGTCGCTCACCGGCATGCTGAGCTGGCTGGAAGCCGCGCCGCCGGGTATCGCCGGCTACTGATCCCCGGGACCGACCTGCGGCTTCTGAGCGCCGCTCTTGCGGCTACTGGTGTCATGCTGGCGACCGGCTGGGCGCGCTAAGAGCTACTGCGAGGACGTCGTTCGTTACCCCGCACCCGGCGTGGAGCTCGCTCAGAGCTTGTGGAGCTTCGTGTAGGGAGCCTTGACCCGGATGCGCTCGGTCCCGAAGATCACGGTGACCGCATAGCTTCCCTCGATGGTGGCGATCTTGCCCACCCCGTACTTGTCGTGGCTCACCTGATCATCGACAGCGAATTCCTTGGCCGGCTCGCTCTCGCGGTTACTGAAAGGACTGTGGGCAAGGTGTCGCCGGGACCCGGCAGGTGCATTCATCCCTTCCAGTATGGTCCCCAAAACGGCCACCGGCAAACAGCGGGCGCTCTCGAGGCTGTGGTTGGCGCCCCGTAGGTCGAAACCTACGCTTCCGTAGGTAAGTTCTGCCCCGCTCGGAAAAAGCGACCGGTGCGCCGCTACGCTGGCCACGGCCGCACCGTTTGTGCACTCGCGATCCTGGCCCGGTCGACCTGACCGAAAGGTGGGCTGAATGCCGACTGCTGTTCTCGCCGAACGACCGATGCCGCGCCCGACCCGTGCGGCCAGCGACTACTCCGAGCTGCTCAACCTCGTCCGCGCCGCCGGGCTGATGGAGCGCCGCCGGGGCTACTACATCACCAAGCTGGCGCTCACGCTGGCGGTCGTGGTGCTGGCGTGGGCCTGCGTCCTGCTGCTGGGCGACGGGTGGTACCAGCTGGGTGCCGCGGCGGTGCTGGGCATCGCCGTCACGCAGCTGGCGTTCATCGGGCACGAAGCCGCACACAAGCAGATCTTCGCCTCCGGTCGAGCGAACGAGTGGTGGGGCCTGGTCATCTCCAACCTCTTCGTCGGCCTGAGCTTCTCCTGGTGGCTGAACAAGCACAACCGCCACCACGGCAACCCGAACACCATCGGCAAGGACCCCGACCTCTACGACCCGGTGGTCGCCTTCACCCCCGACCAGGCGCGGGAACGTACGGGTGTGATCCGCTGGATCAACCGGCGCCAGGGCTACCTCTTCTTCCCGCTGCTGACGCTCGAGGGCATCAACCTCTATCGGGACGCGTTGCGAACGGTGTTCGGCCCGCGCCCGGTGAAGCGCCGGGCCATGGAGATCTGGATGCTGGCGGTGCGTCTCGGTCTCGGTAGTGCGCTGCCGTTCGTGCTGCTGCCGCCCGGGGTGGCCGCGGCGTTCCTCGGGGTCTTCCTGGCCGTGTTCGGGGTCTACATGGGCTCGTCGTTCGCACCCAACCACAAGGGGATGCCGGTGTTGGAGGAGCGTTCCCAGCTCAACTTCTTGAGCCGCCAGGTGCTGACCTCGCGCAACATCCGCAGCAACCCGTTCGTCGACTGGATGATGGGCGGCCTGAACTTCCAGGTCGAGCATCACCTCTTCCCGAGCATGCCCCGGCCGCACCTGAAGGCTGCGCAACAGATCGTGCGGACCTTCTGCGCCGAGCGGGGCGTGGCGTACACCGAAGTGGGGTTGTTCCGTTCGTACCGGATCGTGGTGCAGTACCTCAACCGGGTGGGCCTGGGTCACCGCGACCCGTTCGAGTGCCCCCTGGTGGCCAGCCACCGCCCGTTCTGAGCCCGGGTCAGCGGCGCAGCTGGCGCACCGACTCCATCTGCTGTCGCATCGCGTTCGTGAGCTGCTGGGCGGCAGCGAGGTCGACATCGGTGGCAGCCGCGACGTCGCGACCGTAGTGATAGCGGTATTGCCAGGTGATGGTGTTCTGCAGCCGGAAGACCTGGGTGGCGAACCGGCCGCCGCCGTCGGGCCGGGCGAGAAGATAGCCGAGCTGCTCGTCCGCCGGCCGCCCGGCGGACGGCAGCGCACGCAGCGAGACCGACCGGCCCGCCACCCGCAGGCTCGACCGGACGGCGCAGGCATCGAGCGCTTCGGCCACGGCGGCGAAGTCCCGGTCGGCGGCCGCCGCGTCCGGGTAGCGATAGGTGAACAGCGAGATCGATGAGCTGCCTTCGTTCAGCCAGTACGTCGACACGCCGTCGACGGCGGCCTCGGGGAACTGGTTGCCCTCGGTCGGGTTGAACAGCGGGCTGCACGCGACCGGATCGACCACGAGGCTCGATGGACGGGGACTGTCGCGGTCCAGGGTGGACACGTCGTTGGACCCGTCCGACCGGACCATGCCGGCGTAGACCCCGGCGAGCTCGTCGGCGGTGAAGTCCGCCGGCGGCGCCCAGACCGCGCGCCAGAGGCCGAAGGCGAGCGCAGCCACTGCGGCCGCCGCGACCAGGATCAGCAGGGCCCGCCGGGCTCGCCGGCGCACCGGCCGGGGTCCGAAGTCGAGCACATCCGGCTCGCCCGGAACTGCGGCCGGAGTCGTCGCACCGTCGTGGGGCGAGGTCATCGTGAAAGTCTATTCCGGGCCCGGCGGCGCCGCCGGGCCCGGAGACCTCAGCTCACTCCTTGGTGGCGAAGGCGGCGTCGAACGACGAGGCCGGCGGAGTGATCGCGTTCAGGGTGCGGATGAACTGCAGCGCCTCGGGCGCGCCGTCGAGGCGGTCCATGCCGGCGTCCTCCCACTCGATCGAGATCGGGCCGGCGTAGCCGATGTGGTTGAGCATCCGGAAGATGTCCTCCCACCGGGTGTCACCGTGCCCGGTCGAGATGAAGTCCCAGCCGCGACGCGGGTCGGCCCACGGCAGGTGCGAGGACAGCTGCCCGTTGCGGCCGTTGTGCATCCGCAGCTTGGTGTCCTTGCAGTCGACGTGCAGGATCTTGTCCTTGAAGTCCCACAGGAAGCCGACGTAGTCGAGGTTCTGCCACACCATGTGGGAGGGGTCGAAGTTGAGCCCGAACGCCTCGCGGTGTCCGATCGCCTCGAGGGTGGCGACGGTGGTCCAGTAGTCGTAGGCGATCTCCGACGGGTGTACCTCGTGGGCGAACTTCACCCCGACCTCGTCGAACACGTCGAGAATCGGGTTCCAGCGGTCGGCGAAGTCGGTGTAGCCGGCCTGGATCACGTCGTCGGCCACCGGCGGGAACATGGCCACGTAGTGCCAGATCGAGGACCCGGTGAAGCCGATCACGGTGTCGACCCCGAAAGCCCGGGCGGCGCGGGCCGTCATCTTCATCTCCTCGGCGGCGCGCTGGCGCACCCCCTCCGGGTCGCCGTCGCCCCAGACGCGCGGGTTCACCATGTTCTTGTGCCGGTCGTCCACCAGGTCGCAGACGGCCTGGCCGTTGAGGTGGTTCGAGATGGCCCAACAGCCGAGCCCGTACTTCGCCAGGGTGTCCTTCTTGGCCTGGACGTACGCCGGGTCCGACGCCGCCTTGGCCACGTCGAAGTGGTCGCCCCAGCAGGCGATCTCGAGGCCGTCGTATCCCCAGTCCGACGCGAGCCGGCAGACCTCCTCGAAGGGCAGATCGGCCCACTGCCCGGTGAACAGGGTGACGGGTCGGGGTTGACGGGGCTGGGCCTGGCCCGTCGCCTCGGCGAGGGTGGCTACGTCGTCGGTCATCTGGGATCTCCTCGTTGTGATCGGATGGGAACTTCGATACAGGGTAGGGGTGGCCGGTCAGGCCGGTGGCTGCTGCGGTCCGGATCGGTCTGTGGTCGGGGTGGACGTGCCCACCCGGTCACCGCCGGGCACCCAGAGTGTCTCGCCGTCGGTGCCGTTGACCACCCTGGTCAGGATGAACAGCAGGTCCGACAGCCGGTTCAGATAGGTCAGGGCCGCCACGTTGATCCCGCCCGGACGCTCACCGTCGGACGGTTCGGTGCCATAGGTCTGCGCAGCGTGCCAGGCGGCGCGCTCGGCGCGGCGGGTGACCGTCCGGGCCACGTGTAGGTAGGCCGCCGCGGGGGTGCCGCCGGGCAGGATGAAGGAGCGCAGCGACGGCAGCGGGTCGCCGAAGGCGTCGCAGTCGGCTTCCAGCCGGTCGACGTAGTCCTGCGTCACCCGCAGCGGCTCGTACGCCGCGTCGAGTGCCAGTGGGTTGCTGAGGTCGGCGCCGAGGTCGAACATCTCGTTCTGGATCCGCTGCAGCACCGTGGTCACCTCGACCGGCAGCCCGCCCAGCGCCAACGCCACCCCGAGTGCCGAGTTGGCCTCGTCGACGTCGCCGTACGCCGCGACGCGGGGATCGGTCTTGTCGGCCAACGACATGTCGGACAGCCGGGTCTGGCCACCGTCGCCCGTGCGGGTGTAGATCCGGGTCAGGTTCACCATGGCTGAACCCTACGGGGATCTCCGACGGGCGCGTGTCCGGGTCCCGAGATGCATCGCGGCCTGTGGCAGGCTGGTCGGCGTGTCGACATCTGCCCGCCGGCTGCTCCTCCCCGCAGCCCTGCTGACCCTGCTGCTCACCGCCTGCGGGAGCATCCCGACAACCGGATCGGATGCCGCGGCGCCGAACGGGCCGGCCGGTCAGGAGCAGTGCGAATACCCAGCGAGCGGCCAGCCGGCGAAGCAGGTCGACCCACCGCCCACCACCGGGGTGGCGACCAGCGGCGACCTGTCCGCCACCTTGGCGATGACCGAGGGTGACGTCACCCTGACCCTCGACCCGGCCCGCGCACCCTGCACCGTCAACTCCTTCCTGTCGCTGGCCGACCAGGGCTACTTCGACAAGGTGAAGTGCCACCGGCTGGTCGACTCGGGCATCTTCGTGCTCCAGTGCGGCGACCCGTCCGGCAGCGGCAGCGGCGGCCCCGGCTACACCTTCGCCGACGAGCTGGACGGGACCGAGACGTACGGCGCCGGGGTGGTGGCGATGGCGAACGCGGGGCCGAACACCAATGGCAGCCAGTTCTTCTTGGTCTATGAGGACTCCAGCTCGCTGTCGGCTGACTACACGGTGTTCGCGACGATGGATGAGACCTCGCGCGGTGTGGTGGCACGGATGGCGACCGAGGGTCAGGATGGCTCCAGCCCCAGTGGCGGCGGGGTGCCGAACAACCCGTCGGAGATCATTTCCGTGCGCACCACCGGGTGAGCCGGCGAGCATGACTGCGGAGCCCGGGGAGCCGCGACGGCGGTGGCTGCGGTCGCTGCCCGCCCCGGCGGCGGTGGAGGTGCTGGTCACCGCCGAGTACGGGCTCACCGGACTGCACCCACGGTTGTACCGCTCGCTGGTCAATGACGTCTTCGTCCTGATCGACCAGGTCGGCACCCCGCGCTTCGCGCTCAAGGTCTACGCCGCTGACGGCTGGTCGGCCGATGAGGTGCGATGGGAGCAGGAGCTGGCCGGCCGGCTGGTCGGCGTGGCGCTCAGCGCGGCGGAGCCGCAGCCAAGACTCGATGGCGACCTGGTCGGGGTGTTGGACGCGCCCGAGGGGCCGCGGCCGTACGCGCTGACCCGCTGGGCCGGCGGCGAGAAGCCGGTGCCGCCGTGGTCGGATCAACTCTACGCCGACTTCGGCACCCTGCTGGCCCGCTTCCACGAGGTGGGCGACGCTTTCGTCACCCCGTGGCCACGGGCAGCCGCGGACCCCCTCGCCCGGCTGCCCGGGGTGCTGGACGCCCTCGCCGGCACACCGCAGCAGCAGCTGGTCGAGCGCACCGTCGACTTGGCGATGGCTCAGCTGGCGGACCTGATCGGCGGCGGACCGCAGGTGCCCACAGTCCCCGGGGAGCCACAGCCCGGGGAGCTGCGGCACGGGGTGCGGCACGGTGACGCCTCGCTCGACAACCTGCATCGCACCTCGGCGGGGCTGCGCCTGCACGACTTCGATCTGTCCGGGCCGGGCTGGACCTGCGCCGACCTGACCGGGGCGCTGTCGACGCCGCACGCGGGGGCATTCCTCGCCGGCTATATCGCGGTTCGTCCGCTGACGGACGCCGAGCTGGCCGCTCAACCGGCGCTGCGTACCCTCGAGCTGGTGGCCAACCTGGGTTTCCACCTGGTCCAGAAGCCGGCTCTGCTCGGGACGGCCACGCTGACCGAGGGCTGGGTGGACCGCGAGCTGTCGGCCCTGGCCGTCATCGACCGCCAGGCCCGCTAACGGATGGGGCGGTGACCCCGCCTTCGGTCGCCGACCCCACGGTGAGCGTCCGGGCACCGACGATCAGCGCCAGCAGCACCGGAAACTCCAGATAGGCGTGATAGGTCGCCAGTGCGGCGTACAGCGCCTTGCCCTGGATGTAGTCGCTGACGAACAGCACCGCCAGCACCCCACCGCCCCCGAGGCCGACGGCCCAGGCGCGCCAGCCCCGCAGCCACGGCACCCTGGCGTCGAACGCGGCGGCCGCGTCCGGGGCGAAACGCGGCAGGAACCCGACCCAGACGACGTAGTGCATGGTCTGCAAGAAGGCGAAGACGACGAGGAAGCGCAGCCCCCAGACCGGGTCGGCGGCCGGGGGAGCGCTGGCCGCGACCACCTGGGCGCCGGAGCCGACGAACCGCTGCACCAGGCCCGGGTTCACCGACGTCCACCGGTCGAACACCCCCACCAGGACCAGCGTGGGTACGACCACCACCCAGCCGACCTGAGCGAACCGGAACGCGAACCGTGCGCGTGCGCGCGGCAGCCGCCGCGCCCAGTCCCACAAGAAGACCAGCGGCACCAGGTTGTGCAGGTGGGTCAGCACCACGAAGTGGTACGCCGGCGCGCTCAGCGAGGCGACCGCGGCGAGGACCAGGCCGACCAGCCCGACCAGCAGCCGCACCCCACGCAGCCCGATGAGGCAGCCGGCGGCCAGGATGGCGTAACCCAGCACGATCTCGGCGGTGCGCGCCGGTGCGGGCCACCAGCCGGCGGCCAGCCGGCAGCCGACGATGCCGGTGCTCAGGCCCAGCAGCAGCAGCAGGAACCGGCCGGTGAGCAGACCCGCGAATCGGCCGGCGACGTAGCGGATCTCCAGCACGTTGTGCAGCACACCGAACACCATCAGCCCGAGCACCGTGGTGCTCAGCGGCGCGCGCAGGGCGATGCCGAGCGCCACCACGGCCGAACCGCCGATGACCGCGACCAGCAGCTGAGCAGCAGGCACACTGGTGCCCGTGGTCGGAGCGAGCTGGTGGGCATCGCTCGTGCTGACCTGCGTCATCGAGGTGCCTTCCTATCTGCTGGCGTTCCGCGCTCTGGGCTGGCTGTCGTGGCGCACCGCCGATTCCGGCCACGGCCTGCGGCCGAGAAGCGTCATCGTGCTCGCTCTCGGGGTCAATCTGGCGACGCACCCGCTGCTATGGGCGGCACTGACGGCGACCCGGTGGTCGGCGACGGAGCCGGTGCTCGCCTTGGCACTGGCCGAGCTGGCCGTGGTCGTGGTGGAGGGCACCGTTCTCGCCGTCGCTCTCCACCGGGAGGCCGGCTGGGCCTACCTGGTGGCGCTCGGCGTCAACGCAGCCTCGGTTCTCGCCGGGCTGGTGCTGGCGCCCCTGGTCAGCGCCGGTGCTTGGGTTTCCGGCTGATCCAGACCGTGACCAGCGCCAGCAGGCCAACGACCACCAGCGCGATCACGATGGTGCCGGCGAAGCCGTTGGTCCGGCTCGGGAAGACGGGCTCGGGGGTCTGCAGCACCACCATGGCGAGCAGCTGGGCCACCGCCAGGGCAGTCACCGGCGTCGCCGGAGTGCGCGGAGGACGATGATCAGGCCGACGGCCACCACCACGGCCAGCACCACGATGATCACCACCGGGGCAGCAGCGTCGGCCGGCGACGGCGCGACATCGAGCGGCAGCAGCAGCCGAGGCAGGTAGGACGACGACAGGGGCATTCAGGACTCCTTCACGAGACTGGTGCGCAGCGGCGCCACGAATCGGCGCAGTGCGTCGACGAAGACCGTCGGCTGTTCCGCGTGCACCCAGTGCCCGCTCCGTTTGACGGTCAGCGACAACGTCTGCGGGAACAGGCGGCGCATCGCGGGGACGCGTTCGGGGGTGATGTAGTCGGAGTCGGCACCGGCCATCCACAGCACCGGCCCGGGGTACGGGTCGACGTCCAGCTCGGGCCAGTCACCGAGCGCGGGCAGGGAGTCGCCGAGCAGGTCCAGGTTCATCTGCCAGCGCCAGCGACTGCCGTCCCGGCGGAGGTTCTGCAGCAAGAAGGAGCGGATGGTGGGGTCGGCGACGTACGGCTGCAGGCCGGCGTCCGCGGCGGTACGGTCGGCCAGCGTGTCGAGGTCTAGGGCGCGCATGCCACGGACGTACTCGGCGAAGTTGGAGAGCCGCTCGTAGCGCACCGGGGCGATGTCCACCACGCACAGCCGTTCCACCAGCTGCGGGTGGGTCAGGCCCAGCGCCATCGCCACCTTGCCGCCCATCGAGTGGCCCACGACCGCCACCCGGGGGTCAGCTGAGCGCCGCACGTGGTCGGCAATGGTGCCGGCGACCTTCTCGGCCATGGCCAGATAGCTGAACCGTTCGGACCACGGTGAGCGGCCGTGATCGGGCAGGTCGACGAGCAGGCAGCGGTGGTCATCGGCGAGGGCCTTGGCGACCGAGGTCCAATTCTTGCCCTGACCGAAGAGGCCGTGCAGGAAGACGACCGCCGGACCGGTGTCTCCGATGGTGGTGGTGTACAGGCTGCCCGAGTCGGTGGCGCTCATCGGCGGCGCTGCCAGCAGCTGGTGTGCCAGTGTCGCCGCTCGTCCAGGCCACTGGCCGACAGCAGACCTGGCTGGTCGGGCCAGACGACGACGTGCGGCGTGCCCGGCGCGATCGACTGGTTGCAGCCGGGACAGCGGTACGCCTTGGTGGCCGCGGCGCCGGAGATGCTGCGGACGATCCAGCGGCCGTCGTGCTTGGTGGCGGCGCTGGCGTGGCCGGAGCTCAGCGGTCGAGCCGGACGGGTGTGCTTGCTGGGTCGACGGGCCACCGGTCAGCCCCGTCCGGGTGCGTCAGACCGCAGCGCGGCCAGGGCGGTGGCGGGGTCCGGGTCGGCGGCCAGCTGTTCGAGCAGCCGGGTCGGCCGGTCGGTTGGCTGCGCGGTCTCATCGAAGATCGCGGCCTGGGTGTCACGGACCGCGACCGGGCCGAGCTCGGCCAGCAGGTCGAACGGCTTGGGCATCGCGCAGCCCAGGCTCATCCCGGTGTCGATGTCGGAGCAGCGGGCGTAGCCGGTCTCGACCATCCGGACAGCGGCGTTGAGGTAGGGCGTGACGAGGGCGTCCACCACCTCGTCCGTCCGTGGCCGGCGAGGGGGAGCCAGCACGGCCGGCGCCGCGGCGTCGGCGTAGCCGTAGAAGCCCTGACCCGACTTCCGGCCGAGCATTCCCGCGGTGACCAGCGTCCGCAGCAGCGGGGCGGGTGCCTGCGTCGGATCCTTCGTCTCGTCGTACAGCCGTTCGCAGACGGCGAGGGAGACGTCGAGGCCGACCAAATCCAGCAGGGCCAGCGGGCCCATCGGATAGCCGGCCCGTTCGGTCATCGCCGCGTCGATCTCCTCCCGGCTCGCCCACCCGTCGGCGTAGAGCCGGACGGCGCGGTTCAGGTAGGACACCAGCAAGGCGTTGACCACGAAACCGGCGCGGTCGGTGCAGGTGATCGGACTCTTGCCCACCGCAGCCAACACCGACCGAACCTGGTCGAGCACCGCTGGGTCGCTCCGTATCGTCGCGACGACCTCCACCAGCGGCTGGACCGGGGCCGGGTTGAAGAAATGCACACCGACCACCCGCTCGGGCCGACTGGTCGCGGCGGCGATGGCGGTGACCGACAGCGATGACGTGTTCGTGGCCAGGACGGCGTCGGGATCAGCAGCCTTGTCGATGCGGGTGAACAGCGATGTCTTCAGCGCGAGGTCCTCGCTGACCGCTTCGATCACCAGCGACGACCCGGCCACCCGAGCGAGATCGGTGGTCAGCTCGACCCGGTCGTGCAGCGTGCGCTGGGCCGCGGTGGTGAGCTTGCCCCGGGCCACGGCGCGGTCGGTGGAGCGGGTCAGGATGTCCCGACCGCGGTCCAGGGCCGCGGCGTTGTCCTCGATGCCGGTGACCGCGTACCCGCTGCGAGCAAAGACCTCGGCGATCCCGGCGCCCATGGCGCCCAGCCCGACGACGGCCACGCTCTGCTCGGCGAACTTGTCCACCGGCAAAGTCTCGCAGATGGCCGAACCGAGCCCTCGGTGTGCGCAGCCGCCGGAGCGGCGCGACGTCTCGGGTACGGTGAGGCCCGTGCGTTTGGTGATTGCTCGGTGTCAGGTGGACTACGCGGGTCGGCTGACCGCCCACCTCCCGATGGCGACTCGGCTCATCCTGGTCAAGTCCGACGGGTCGGTCTCCATCCACGCCGACGACCGGGCATACAAGCCGCTCAACTGGATGAGCCCGCCGTGCACGCTGACCGAGCTGCCGCCTCCGGATCCCGCCGATGACGCGGTGCCCGGTCCCGAGCCGCTGACAGCGGTCTGGGAGGTCAAGGGCAGAGACGGCGACACCCTGCAGATCTCGCTGGCCGACGTGCTGCACGACTCCAGCCACGAGCTCGGCGTCGACCCCGGGCTGCGCAAGGACGGCGTGGAAGCCCATCTGCAGGCGTTGTTGGCCGAGCACCCGGAGACCTTCGGACCCGGCTGGTCGCTGGTACGCCGGGAATACCTCACCCCGATCGGCCCGGTCGACCTGCTCTGCCGCGACGCCGGCGGCCGCTACGTGGCGGTGGAGGTCAAGAGGCGCGGCGACATCGACGGGGTGGAGCAGCTGACCCGCTATCTCGAGCTGATGCGCCGCGACCCGCTGCTCGGCGACGTGCACGGCGTCTTCGCCGCCCAGCAGATCAAGCCGCAGGCGAAGGTGCTGGCCCAGGACCGCGGCATCACCTGCGTGACCGTCGACTATGACCTGCTGCGCGGGATGGACGACCCGTCGGAGCGGCTCTTCTAGTCGGCCGGGCCCCGCCAGGCAGGGGTACGGCGGCTCAGCTGCGGGCAGTGCCCGACTCGGGCGCACCCGGTTCGGACCCAGCCGGTCCGGACCCGGCCGTTTCAGACCCGGCCGGTTCGGACCCAGCCGGTTCGGACCCGGCCGGTTCGGGCGCCGCTGATTCGGACGCCGGTGACTCGGACGCAGCCGACTCGGTGTCCTCGCCGGCCACATCGGAGTAGGACAGCTCCGGCACCTCGGGCAGGTTCTCCGCGGTCTGCAGGGCCAGGGCGCTGAGTGAGGCCAGCTGGCTGAGCATCTCGTGCTTGCGGCGGTTGAGCAGGTCCTGCTCGGTCCGCATCTGCCGCTTGCGCCAGGCGAACTCCTGCCGTGCCCGCTCGTCGATCGTGCTCGCGCGCTGCCGGGCCTCGGTGACCATAGCCTCGGCGTCGCGGGCGGCGGCGAGCCGCGTCTGCTCGGCCTCGGCGAGGGCGGTGGCCCTGACCTGCGCTGCCTGCTCGGTCTCGCGACTCAGGTGCTCCGCGGACTCGCTGTGCCGCGCGGTCGCCTCGGCCAGCAGCGCACTGGTCTTCGCGGTCGCCTGGTCGTGGGCGTCGCGCAGCTCGGCCAGGGTCTGCTCCCGCTGCGCCAGCGCCGCGGCCCGAACGGCGTTGGCCTCGTTCTCGGCCTCCGCCCGTGCGGTGGCGACGTCGCTCTCCGCGGCCGCACGCAACGCCGACGCTTCCGCCTCGGCGGTGACGCGCAGCGACTGGGCCTCCAGCTCGGCTGCCTGCAGCAGAGCGCGGGCGGCCGCGTCGGCCTCGGCGGTGACGGCCTCGGCGCGCAGCCGGGCGGCGGCCAGCAGCTGGGCGGACTCCGCCATCGCCTTCTCCACCACGGCGGCCGCGTCGGTCTCGCCCTGACGTCGCAGCGCCTCCACCGAGGCCAGCTCAGCGGCCTTGACGTCGGCGAGCTCGGCGGCGGTGTTCTCGCTGACCCGCCGAGCCTCCAGCCGCGCCTCCTCGATCGTACGGTCGGCGTCCCGGTTGGCCTGCTCGGTGACGTCGCGCGCCTGCTCCTCGGCGATGCGCAAGATGTCGCCGGCGCGACCTCCGAGGTTGGCGTAGCTCGGCTCGTTGTCCGCGGCACGCGACTGCAGCTCGGCGAGCTGGCGGGTCAGCTGCTCCTTCTCCTGTGCGGTGGCGGCTTCCACGCTGTCGAGGTGCTCGGTGACGCGCCGCACGTAGTCGTCGACCGCAGCGGGGTCGTACCCCCGGCGAACCACGGGGAAGGCGGATCCAGCTGCACGCTGGTGATGGTCGAGTGCGGTCACGTTCGAGTTCCTCACTGTGCTGAGTTCGGGTCGGCTCCGGGCCGCTCCCGCACCGCGCTGTCGGGCCCCCGGGCGTGCTCAGCCTAACTTCTGGGTCGAAGCGCTGCCAAAGCGCGACGACCGGTGTCGGCTCAGCGCAGATAGCTCGCGCCGTTGAAGTCGACCACCGCGCCGGAGACCCATTCGGCGCTCGGCTCAGCCAGGGTCACGATGGCGGCGGCCACCTCTTCCGGCGTGGCCACCCGGTCGAACGGGCTCTGGCCTCGAACGGCGTCGCCGCCGGGGCCGTCCAGCGCAGCGGCGGCCATGTCGGTGGCGATGAAACCGGGCGCCAGACTGACCACACTGATGCCCTCGGGGGCCAGCGCGACAGCCATCGACTGCCCGAACGCGTGCAGCCCGGCCTTGCTGGCACCGTATGCGGGCACGTCCGGCTCACCGCGGTAGGCGCCGCGCGAGCCCACGTTGACGATGCGTCCCCGGGGCAGACCCTCGGCCGGCGGCACCTCGATCATGTGACGGGCGATGCACCAGGTCAGATTGGCGGCGCCCATCAGGTTCGTGGCCAACGTGGTCTGCCAGGCCTGCACCCACGCGTCGTAGTCCACGTCGGTGATGCGGTGATCCCCGCGCCGACTTCCCTGGCTGGGGTTGAGGAAGAGGGCTGCGTTGTTCACCAGCACGTCCACCCGACCCAGCGCGGCGATGGCTTGTCCGGCCAGGTCACGAACAGCACCCGGCTGGGACAGATCGCCCTGGACCACGCAGTGCCCCGTCCCCGGGAGCTCCGACAGCAGCCGGCGAGCCAGCTCCTCACCCGAGTGGTAGTGCACCGCGACCCGGTCGCCACGCTCGGCGAAGGTTCGTGCGGCCGCTGCGCCCACCCCGCGCGACGAGCCGGTGATCAACACGCCGCGTCCAGGAGCTGCCATGAGGGCAGCGTAGACGCCCGGGACGGCAGCCGCGTCCCTTGCCCGACAACAGGCTTCACCGCGCCGACAGCGGTGGAACTTCGTCCACCGCCCCCCGGCTCAGCCCTGGTCGCCCGGCTGGTTGGCGCGCAGGCGTTCGGTCCCGGCCGGCGGCAGCTGTCCCGGTGGGATCAGCACCGTCGCGTCCGGATCCGCCTCCGGCGCCGGGGTCTCGCGGATCAGCGTTGTCTCCTCGTCGGGGCCAGGGTCAGCCTCGGCGCCAGGATCAGCATTGTCGGTGTTGGCGTTGTCGGTGTCGGAACGGTCGGTGTCGGAACGGTCGGTGTCGGAGCTGTCGGCGTCGGAACTGTCGGTGTCATGGGCTGAGCGGGAACCGGCCGGTGGCATCGACGGCGGCAGGCTCGGCGGCCGGAGCACCGTACGGTCGGGGCTGTCGCCGTCGAAGTCGTCCATCTCCTCGAGCTCGGGGAACGTCGACGCGGTCTGCTCGGCCAGCGCCGACAGACTGGCCAGCTGATTCATCACCGCCTGCTTGCGCTGGGTGAGCAGCTCGGTCTCGCGCCGCAGCTGCTGCTTGCGCCAGGAGAACTCCTGCTGCGTACGGTCGTTGATGGCGGCGGCCTGCTTCTTGGCCACAGCGATCCGCTCCTCGGTCTCGCGCAGGGCCTCGAGCTTGACGCGTTCGGCCTCGGCCAGTGCCTCGGCACGGATCCGCACCGCCTCGGCGATGTCGGCCTCCAGCCGCTCGGTGGCCTCCTTGTTGTGCTGGCTGGCCTCGGCCAGCAGAGCGGCGGTCCGGGCGACCGACTCCTCGTGCACGGCGCGGAGCTGGGCGATGGCCTGCTCCCGCTCGGCGGCGATCTGCTGCCGGACGTCGGCAGCCTCCTTCTCCACCGTGCGCCGCAGCGTCTCGGTGTCGAGATAGGCCGTCTGGCGCAGCGTCTGCACCTCCTGCTCGGCCTCGCGCCGCAGCGCCTCGCCCTCGCGACGGGCGGCGGCGACGATGGCGGCGGCTGTCGCCTTGGCCTCGGCCAGCTGTTGGGCCGCATCCTCCTCGCCGCGCGCCCGTAGCTGCTGGATCTCGGCCAGGCCACGGCTCCGCAGCTCGCCACCATCACGTTCGGCGGACAGCCGCGCGGCGTCGGCCTCTCGGCGCGCCACCTCCTTGATCCGCTCCGCATCGGTGGTCGCCCGGTCGACGACCTCGCGGGCCTGCTCCTCGGCCAACCGGAGGATGTCGGTGGCCCGCCCGCCGAGGTTGGTGTAGTCCACGTCCTCGGCGGCGGTGCGGGAGGAGGCGTCTTGGAGCTGTCGCTCGAGCTCCTCCACCCGCTGCTCCAGACCGCCGGCCTGCCGACGGGCGTGCACCACTGCTCCTTCGAGCGTACGGACGTAGTCGTCGACCGCGGTTCGGTCGTAGCCACGCAGCGCAGCCGGGAAGTTGCCGACGGCGCTCGCCGTCTCGTCGAAAAGGTTGAGTCCGGTCTCGTCGGAAGAAGTCACATCGGGTCCTCTCGTGATCATCACCCACCGTAGCGGCTGGGCGTGCGGAGTCCTGGGGTCAGCCGGCAGTCGGCGGCTGCGTTTCGAGATCGTTAACTTGCACCAGCTCCACCAGTACGCCGCCGGTGTCCTTCGGGTGCACGAAGTTGATCGCCGAGCCCCGGGTGCCAGTCCGGGCGTGATCGTAGAGCACCCGCAGGCCATGCTCCCGCAAGGCGGCCGCGGCCGCAGCCACGTCGCTGACCCGATAAGCCAGCTGCTGCAGCCCCGGGCCGGAACGCTGCAGAAACGTGGCGAGTGCGGAGTCCGGACCGAGCGGCGCGAGGAGCTGGACCTGGCTGGCGGCGGGGTTCTCCGGACCGGCGGCGAGCATCGCCTCTGCGACACCCTGGGCCTCGTTGACCTCGCGATGGACCAGCCGCAGACCCAGCACCTCGGTGTGGAACGCGATGGCGGCGTCCAGGTCGGCGACAGCGATGCCGACATGGTCCACGGCCAGCAGGTACGGGGCCAGGACCGACCCCGGGGCGGGTGTGCTCACGTCGGCTAGTGTCGCGCACAGGTGCCAGACTGGCGTCGGCGGTCGGTACGGCCACCGTGATGCGCGGCGCGGCGGAACGAGGAGGGTCATGGGATCGGTCATCGTGGGCGGGGCACGGACCCCGATCGGGAAGCTCCTCGGCGGACTCAAGGACTTCTCCGCCGCCGACCTCGGCGGGTTCGCCATCGCGGCCGCCCTCGAGCGGTCGGGCGTGCGGGGCGCCGACGTGGACTACGTGATCATGGGTCAGGTGCTGCAGGCGGGCAACGGCCAGCTCCCGGCCCGGCAGGCCGCGGCGAAGGGCGGGATCCCTCTCACGGTCCCCGCCATCACCGTCAACAAGGTGTGCCTGTCCGGTCTGAACGCCATCGCGCTGGCCGACCAGCTGATCCGCGCCGGTGAGTGCGACATCGTCGTGGCCGGGGGGATGGAGTCGATGACATCGGCGCCACACCTGTTGCCCCGGTCCCGCTCCGGCTTCAAGTACGGCGACGTGACGCTGCGCGACCACCTGGCCCACGACGGGCTCTGGGACGCGTTCACCGACCAGGCGATGGGTTCGCTGACCGAGGGCTGCAACCTGGGTGACGTCGGTGTCAGCCGGGAGGAGCAGGACGCGTACGCGGCCCGCTCGCATCGCCGCGCCCAGGCCGCCACCGAGTCCGGGCTGATGGCGGAGGAGATCGTCGCGGTCCGGATACCTCAGCGTCGCGGCGACGACGTGGTGGTCGACCGCGACGAGGGCATCCGCCCCGGCGTCACCGCGGAGTCGCTGGCCACCTTGGCCCCGGCGTTCGCCCCGGACGGCACCATCACGGCCGGCTCGTCGAGCCCCATCTCCGACGGCGCGGCGGCAGTGGTGGTGACCAGCCGACGGGTGGCCGACGAGCGCGGGCTGAGCGTGCTGGCCGAGATCGGCGCGTACGGGCAGGTCGCCGGTCCGGACTCGTCGCTGCAGCTGCAGCCGGCCCGCGCCATCGAGGTGGCCTGTCGCAAGCAGGGCCTGGCGCCGACGGAGCTGGACCTGATCGAGATCAACGAGGCCTTCGCCGCCGTCGGCGTCGCCAGCGCCCGGGCGCTGGGCCTGACCGCGGACCAGGCGGACGCGAAGGTGAACGTGAACGGCGGCGCGATCGCGCTCGGCCACCCGATCGGGGCCTCCGGCGCCCGGTTGGTGCTGCACCTGGCGCTGGAGCTTGGCCGGGCCGGTGGCGGGACCGGCGTGGCGGCGCTGTGCGGGGGCGGCGGTCAGGGCGACGCCTTGGTCCTGACGGTCCCGGTGCGGGGCTGAGCCGCCGGTGGCCTTCGACGACCTGGACACGCTGCTGGCCGCGGTCCGCCGTGGCGACCCGCGGGCGGTGGGCCGGCTGATCTCGCTGGTGGAGAACGCCGCCCCGGTGCTGCGGTCGGTGATGCGCGAGCTCGCCCCCGACACCGGTCGGGCGCGGGTGGTGGGGCTGACCGGGTCGCCCGGGGTTGGCAAGTCCACGACGACGTCGGCCCTGGTGCACGCGCTGCGCCACCGCGGTGACCGGGTGGGCGTGCTCGCCGTGGATCCCTCCTCGCCCTTCACCGGTGGTGCGCTGCTCGGCGACCGGGTGCGGATGCAGGAGCATGCCCTGGACCGCGAGGTGTTCATCCGATCGATGGCCACCCGCGGTCACCTCGGCGGGCTCGCCGTCGCCGCCCCCCAGGCCATCCGGGTGTTCGACGCGGCCGGCTGCGACACGGTGCTGGTCGAGACCGTCGGGGTCGGCCAGTCCGAGGTGGAGATCACCGCCACCGCCGATACCACCGTGGTGCTGCTGGCGCCCGGGATGGGCGACGGGGTCCAGGCGGCCAAGGCCGGCATCCTCGAGATCGGTGACGTGTTCGTGGTCAACAAGAGTGACCGGGACGGGGCGCCGGCGCTGGTGCGCGACCTGCGCACCATGATCGGGATGGCCGACCGGGCGCCGGGGGAGTGGAAGCCGCGGATCGTCACCACGGTGGCCTCGCGCAACGAGGGCATCGATGACCTGGTCGCCGCGGTGGCGGCCCATCAGGACGCGACCCGGGCCGACGGAAGCTGGCAGCGGCGGCGGTTGGCCCGGGCCCGCGACGAGGTGACAGCCCTGGCCCTGGCGATGATCAGGTCGCGCTTCACGCTGACCGGCCGGGCCGGGCTGGAGGCGCTCGCCGAGGCCGTCCGCGACGGGCGTACCGATCCCTTCACGGCCGCTGACCAGGTCGCCGGGCAGGTCTGAGGCGACTGCGGCGTGGCACCACCGCCGGCCGCCTCGGGTGCTGTATACAAGGGGCGTTCTGCATCCGCAGAAGAGTCAAGTCTGGTGAGGTCCGACATGAAACTGGTCAAGAAGATCCTGCTGGTGTTGGTGGTGACCTTCGCGGCCTTCTATCTCGTCACCCGCCCGGAGGCCGCAGCGACTGCCGTGCGTGGCGCCTTCGACGCCGTGGGCGGCGCCTTCGAGTCGATCGTCACCTTCTTCACCACCCTCGCGGGCTAGGTCGGTGTTCAGCGGTCTCAGCCGGGTGGTCGACCCTCACGTCGACAAGTACCTGCTGCTGGCCGACGGTGAGCAGATCGTCGACGAGGTACGCCGGCACTGGATGGCCATCGCCGGACCGGTGCTGCGGTTGGTGCTGGCCGTGGTCATTTTCGTCGCCGCGTTGTTCCTGGATGCCCGGCTCGCCTGGGTGCCGATCGTTCTCGCGCTCGGGATCGCTCTGCAGGCCTGCTGGCGGATCCTGGGCCAACACATGGACCGGTTCGTGATCACGAACATGCGGGTCTTTCGGGTCCACGGCATCCTGTCCCAGAACCGGGCCACCATGCCGATGTCGAGGATCCTCGACATCACTGTCGAGAAACCCCTGCTGGGAAGGCTCTTCGGCTACGGCCACCTCGTCTTCGAGTCCGCCGCCCAGGATCAGGGCCTGCGCGACATCCGCTACGTCGGGCGCCCGGACGCCCGCGACACGGTGATCCAGACGGTGATCCAACGGGCGGGCCTGCGCGCCAGCATGCACGGCACGGTGGAAAATGGACCACCGTGACTGATCGCGTGCCCGACAGAACGAGCGAACCACGGTCCGAACCGGGCGCTGCGGTGCGGATCCCGAAGGGCGACGTCGGTCGGGGACGACACCGGCTGCCGTTCGACCCGATCGAGGAAGCGTCGCGGCTGTGGTCCGAGCGCTGGGGTGAGACCCCGCGGATGCGCGCCGTCACGTCACTGATGCGGGTGCACCAGCTGGTCCTGACCGAGCTCGACGAGCGGCTTCGGCCGCTGAACCTGACGTTCGCCCGCTACGAGGTGCTGGTGCTGCTGGCGTTCTCCCGCCGCGGTGCGCTGCCGCTCGGCAAGATCGGGGAGCGACTCCAGGTGCACGCCACCTCGGTCACCCCGCTGGTCAAGCGGCTGGAGAGTGCCGAGCTGATCAAGCGATCGCCGCATCCCGAGGATGGGCGGGCGGTGCTCGCCTCGATCACGCCCAAGGGCCGGGCGGTGATGGAGCAGGCCACCGAGATCATCCTCGACGCCCAGTTCGCCCTCGGCTCGCTGACCGAAGAGCAGTGCGACGCACTGACGCAGGTCCTGGTCGCCCCGCGCGAGGCGGCCGGGGACTTCTGACGTGCGGGTCCTCGCCGTCGCCGACTCGGACTCCTATCTGAAGTGGAGCGCAGCGACGCTCGCCGCGCTGCCCGCGGACTGGCACCGTGAGCTCGTCGTGGTGGACAACCCGATCGCGCCGTCGCCGGCTCAGGTCCGGGCCGCCACCAGCCAGGAGGTGGTGAGGCTTCCCGCCAGCGCGCTGGCGGCACGGCTGCGCGCCAGCCGGCCCGAGGTCGTGCTGCTCGGCTGCACCGGGCCGGTGGTACGAGCCCTCAGCGGTCTGCCGGCACTGCGCCGCGGAAGCACCGCGGCCGGGCGGCGGCCGGTGCTGGTCACCGGTCTGCCGGGGATGAGCATCCCGGCCACGGCGCGGGCTGTGCAGCTGCGGGCCGGGTGCGACCTCGTCATTGTCCACAGCCATCGCGAGCAGCGGGACTTCGCCGCCCTGGCCCAGACTCTGGCGCCGTCGCTGTCGGTGGGGCTGGCCCGGCTGCCCTTCCTGGCCCGAGCGGGCGACGGTGTCCCCTTCGGGCTGGGCGACGGTGTCCCCTTCGAGCTGGGCGCCGGTGGCGACGACGTGGTCTTCGCGGCCCAGGCGAAGGTCCCGGCGACGGCGGCGGAGCGGGAGGCGGTGCTGCTGGCGTTGGCCCAGCTGCAGCGGCCGCTGACCGCGGTGGTCAAGGTCCGCGCCGGCCGGGGTGAGCAGCAGACCCACCGCGAGGAGCACCCGTACCCGGAGCTCTGGCAGCGTCTGGTCGGCGAAGGCCGGGTGGCGGCAGCGGACGTCCGGTTTGCCGACGGGCCCATGGCCACCGCCCTGGCCTCGGCCCGAGCGCTGGTCACGGTCTCCTCGACCGCGGCGCTGGAGGCGCTGGCCGCCGGGCTCGAGGTGTGCGTGCTGTCCGACTTCGGTGTCTCGCCGGAGCTGCTCAACGAGGTGTTCGCCGACTCGGGCTGCCTCGGCACCTTGGCCGAGGTGCGCGCCGGGGAGTTTCGGCGTCCGGACCCGGACTGGCTGCGGGAGAACTACTTCCACCCCGACTCCGAGGCCGACTGGCTGCGGCAGCTGGAGACCCTGCTCGAACGCCGTGCGGCCGGTGCGCTGCCGACCCCGCCACGGCCGGCGGTGGGTTCGCCGGGGTCGGCACTGCGGCGCCGACTCAGACTGGCGCTGCCCCGACCGGTGTGGGCTCGGCTGCAGCAGGGCCGGGACCTGACGCGGCGGCTGCGACCGGTGCCTCGCCGGCCCCCGTCCGGGCGCTGACCACCAGATCGCACAGCTCCCGTACGGCGCCACGACCGCCGGCTCGGCCCAGCACCAGCCGCGCGGCCGTGCGGACCTCGGGGTGGGCGTCGGCCACGGCCACCGGCCAGCCGACCACCGCCATCGGGGCGAGGTCGTTGACGTCGTTGCCGAGATAGGCCACCCGGTCGGCGTCCAACCCATGGTCGGTCAGCCACCGGCGCAGGGCAGCGGCCTTGTCGTCCACGCCCTGCAGCACCTCGACCCCCAGCTTGGCCGCCCGGACAGCCACGACCGGGTTGCGCTCCTTGGACACGATGAGCAGCGGTACGCCGGTGGCGCGCAGCCGAGCGACCCCGAGCCCGTCGCTGCGACTGACCCGAACCGATTCCCGGCCCGTCTCATCGACGTAGGCGGTGTCGGTGGTGTGGACGCCGTCGAAGTCGGTGACCACGGCATCCACGTCCCCCAGCGCGGCGGCCGGGCGGGGCGGGCCCACGATGGTGGCGAGCGCGTCGGCCAGCAGCAGCTCGGGCGTCGAGTCGATCTCCACCGCCGTCAGCTCGGCGACCGGAACCACGCCGGTACGCCCGAAGAAGCGGTGCCGGTGCTGACGGAACCCGGCCGCGTCCATCACATAGAACGCGCCCGTCTCGCGGAAGTCCGGTCGTCGATCCTGGCGACGCGGCCGGAAGGCGGCGTCGTGATTCTGGCCCCGGACGGCTCCGCTGCCCGGTTCGGTGTGGTGGTCGAGATCGCGCCAGAGGAACTCATAGGTCGCCAGCCCAGAGAAAGCGGTGTCGACGGTGCCGGCCCGGACCAGAGCGACACCGGCGTCGAGGTCGCAGGGGTCGATGAACGGGCTGGTGCACTGGACGAGGACCAGCACCGCGGGGCGCACCCCGGCCTCAGCCAGCACGTCGAGGCCGTGCAGCAGGGCGGACTCGGAGGTGGCCACGTCGCCGGCCAGAGCGGCCGGGCGGATGATCACCCGGGCCCCCGCCGCCCGGACCGAATCCGCGATCGCGTCGTCGTCGGTGGAGACGTAGACCGCATCGATCTGGTCCGCGGCCAGGCAGGCCGCCACCGCGCGCCCGACCAGAGTGACACCGCCGACCCGGCGCAGGTTCTTGCCCGGGATGCCCTTGGACCCGCCGCGCGCCGGGATGATCGCCACGGTCCGAATCGGGGGTGTCGCTGTCATGGCGGAAACGTACGGCGCGCACCTGTCGACGAGGTGAACTCCAGATGTACCCCGGCCGATGACGAGTGGGCGTCTGGGTGGGAGGACGACTCGCATCGCTGCTGAGGCAGAGGCTCAGGTGATGCGTCGCGCTCACGCCGCGGTCATCCGACTGGCCGGAAAGCCGCCTACTGCAGCGGCGGAAACGCGGGTTGGCTGGGGTTGCGGAACCCGGTCGCGGGCCCTAACGTTCCGAGCACCATCGGCGACCAGGGCAACGGGCGGTGGCGGCCAGTCCACTCGACGGAGAGACCATGAGCACTGTGACCACATCCGCTCCCGGGACGTTCCAGGGGTCCAGTCGGCAGAGCCCCGCGCGGCCCACCGTGAGCGCCGCCGCCCGGTGGCAGCCGCTGGGGCTGGACGCGGCGGCGATCACCGGCGGGTTCTGGGCCCCGCGGCTGCAGGCCAACGCCACCGGGGCGATCCGGTCCGGGCTCGAGCGGTTGGAGGCGGCCGGGAACCTGCAGAACTTCCGGATCGCCGCCGGGTCCGCGGACGGCGACGCGATCGGTCCGATCTTCGCCGACTCCGATGTCTACAAGTGGCTGGAGGCCGTCGCCTGGGAGTACGCCCGCAACCCCGACCCGGAGCTGGCGCGCATGCAGTCCGAGGTCACGGCCCTGGTGGCGGCAGCGCAGCAGGACGACGGTTATCTCGACTCCGTGGTGACCATCCGCTACGGCCGCGACGGACGCTACCGGGATCTGGACTGGAGCCACGAGCACTACTGTGCGGGGCACCTGATCCAGGCCGCGGTGGCGCAGTCGCGCTGCACCGGTGACCGGGCGCTGCTGGAGGTGGCGATCCGGGTCGCCGACCATCTGGTGGCCACCTTCGGCGAGGACAAGCACCACGACGTGGACGGCCACCCCGTGATCGAGATGGCCTTGGTGGAGCTCTTCCGAGAGACCGGGACGAAGGCCTACCTGGAGCTGGCCCGCTATTTCGTCGAGGCGCGTGGTCATGGCCTGATCGCCCGGCATGGCAAGGCACCGACCTACTTCTCCGACCGGGTTCCGGTGCGGGCGGCGACCACGGTCGAGGGCCACGCTGTCCGGGCCGTCTATCTCGGGGCGGGGGCCGCTGACCTCGCCACCGAGACCGGCGACACTGAGCTGCTGGCGGCGTTGGCCGGGCAGTTCCGGCAGATGTGGGCGACCAAGACCTACCTCACCGGCGGGCTGGGCTCGCGCTGGGAGGGCGAGGCGTTCGGCGACCCGTACGAGCTGGCCTCGGATCGGGCCTACGCCGAGACCTGCGCCGCCATCGGCGGCATCCAGTGGGCCTGGCGGATGCTGCTCGCGACCGGTGACTCCTGCTACGCCGACGCCGTCGAGCGGATGCTCTACAACGGCTTCCTCGCCGGGGTGTCCCTGGCCGGCACGGAGTACTTCTACGTCAACACGCTGCAGGTGCGCCACGGCGCGCACGCCGACGAGCACCGGACGCCGGTGGGCGGACGGCTCGGCTGGTTCGACTGCGCCTGCTGCCCGCCCAACATCATGCGGACCTTCGCCAGCCTGGCCGGCTATCTCGCCTCGTCCGACGAGAACGGTCTGCAGATCCACCAGTACGCCACCGGCACCTTGGACGGCGGGGGCTTTGAGGTGGAGGTCAGCACCGACTATCCGTGGGACGGCCGGGTGGCGATCACCATCGGGGCGGCGCCGTCGGTCTCGGCCACGCTGTCGCTACGGGTGCCGGCCTGGGCCGGCGGCGCCACCGTGGCGGTGAACGGGGACGTCCGGCCGGCCGCCCCGGGCTACCTGGTCCTGGACCGGTCGTGGACGGCCGGGGACCAGGTCGTGTTGGAGCTGCCGCTGGCGGTGCGGGTGGTGCAGGCTGACCCGCGGATCGATGACCTGCGCTCCTCGGTGGCGCTGGAACGTGGCCCGTTGGTCTACGCCTTCGAGCAGGTCGACCAGGCGGTGGATGTGGTCCTCGACGACGCCGAGCTGGTGCCGGCCGGGATCACTGCACGGCACCGCCCCGAGCTGCTCGGCGGGGTCACCGCGCTGGCCGCCACCGGTCGGCGCGGTGGAGGTCATCTCGACGACGGGTGGCCGTACCGGGAGTATCGAGGTGGCGACGTCGCGGCGGACCCGGGCGGCGCACTCGCCCTGACGGCGGTGCCGTACTACGCCTGGGCCAACCGTGAGCTGGGGGCGATGCGGGTGTGGCTCCCGGTGGCGAAGGACTGAGCTCGACCGAGGGCCCCGCTGCTCAGCCGGCCGGGTAGTTTGGGCAGTCCGAACGTAGCTCGCCCGGACGCGCAGCTCATAGTGGAGGTTCGCCATGACGTCCAGCCCCTCGACCGGTCGGCAGCGCTGGGCGGCCGCGTTCGCCGCGGCCCAGGCTCGCGGCCAGGTCCGCGACGCCGACTTCACCACCCTGTCCGGGGCGGAGGTCGACCCCGTCTACGGCCCCGAGGAGGCCGACGCCGACCCGCGGATGGAGCGGATCGGGTGGCCGGGTGAGTTCCCCTTCACCCGAGGGCTGCACGCCAGCGGCTATCGGGGGCGTGCCTGGACCATCCGTCAGTTCGCCGGCTTCGGCAACGCCGAGCAGACCAACGAGCGCTACCGGATGATCCTGGCCGCCGGGGGTGGCGGCCTCAGTGTCGCCTTCGACATGCCCACCCTGATGGGCCGCGACTCCGACGACCCGGTCAGCCTCGGCGAGGTCGGGCACTGCGGTGTGGCGATCGACTCGGCCGCCGACATGGAGCGGCTGTTCGCCGGCATCCCGCTGGACGGCGTCACCACCTCGATGACCATCTCCGGCCCCGCCGTGCCGGTGTTCTGCATGTATCTGGTCGCGGCCGAACGACAAGGCGTCGACATCGCCACCCTGAACGGCACCCTGCAGACCGACATCTTCAAGGAGTACATCGCCCAGAAGGAGTGGCTGTTCGCTCCGGAGCCGCATCTGCGGCTGATCGGCGACCTGATGGAGTACTGCAGTCGCACCATCGCGGCCTACAAGCCGCTCAGCGTCTCGGGCTATCACATCCGTGAGGCCGGCTCCACGGCCGCGCAGGAGCTGGCCTTCACCCTGGCCGACGGCTTCGGCTACGTCGAGCTGGGGCTCTCCCGCGGTCTCGACGTCGATGTCTTCGCGCCCGGACTGAGCTTCTTCTTCGACGCCCACCTCGACTTCTTCGAGGAGATCGCCAAGTTCCGCGCCGCGCGGCGGATCTGGGCCCGCTGGCTACGGGACCGGTACGGCGCCACCACCGCCAAGGCGCAGGGCCTGCGGTTCCACACCCAGACCGCCGGAGTCTCGCTCACCGCCCAGCAGCCGTACAACAACGTGGTCCGCACCGCCGTGGAGGCGTTGTCGGCGGTGCTGGGCGGGACCAGCTCGCTGCACACCAACGCCTTGGACGAGACGCTGGCCCTGCCCACCGCGGAGTCGGCCGAGGTCGCACTGCGGACCCAGCAGGTGATCGCCGAGGAGACCGGCGTGCTCAACGTCGCCGACCCGCTCGGCGGCTCCTGGTATGTCGAGGCACTGACCGACCGGTTGGAGGCCGAGGCGGAGGCGATCTTCGCCCGGATCCTGGCGATGGGAGGCGGCGAGGAACGCGACCACCCGATCGGTCCGATGACCTCAGGGCTGCTGCACGGCATCGAGACCGGTTGGTTCACCGGGGAGATCGCGGAGGCGGCGTTCCAATACCAGACGCAGCTGGAGAAGGGTGACAAGCGCGTCGTGGGGGTGAACTGCCACACCGCCACGGTGACCGGCGAGCTGCAGATCCTGCGGGTCGGGCACGAGGTGGAGACTGAGCAGGTCGCCGCCCTGACCGCCCGCCGTGCGGCGCGCGACGACGCGGAGGTACGCCGACGGCTGGCGGCGATGGTCGAGGTCGCGCGGGGCACCGGCAACCTGGTCGAACCGATGCTGGCTGCGGTCCGCGCCGAGGCGACGCTGGGCGAGATCTGCGACGCGCTCCGCGCCGAGTGGGGTGGCTACACCGAGCTCGCGCGCTTCTGAGCGCCGCCGGCACCCCGCGCGGCCTCTCCTCGACCGAGAGCGACGCGGTACGCCCCTACGATGTTCGCCATGACGTCGCCGCTCCAGCTCGCTCAGCACGTCGTGGTGATCGGGGCCGACACGACCGCAGTGCGGTTGGTCGAGGAGCTGGAGCGCGCCGGCGAGGAGCTGGTGGTGATCGCCGACGCCAGCACCGACGCCGATGTGGTGGCCGACCTGCGGCTGCTCGGGGCGGAGGTCATCCTCTCCGGCTCGGTCCGTGAGGCCGACCTGGTGCGGGCCGGGGTGGCCGAGGCGAAGGCCGCGGTGATCGTCGGGGACAACGATGTCCGTGCGGTCCGGGTGGCACTCGCGGTCGAGGAGCTCAACCCGCAGCTTCGGCTGGTGATCGAGATGGCCAACCCCCAGCTGGGCGAGAAGCTCGGCCCGTTGCTGGGGGAGTGCACCGTGTTGTCCTCGGCCGAGCTGGCCGCCCCCGCGTTCGTCGCCGCGGCGCTGGCCACCCCGGACACCGCCGCGTTCGAGATCGGCGGCCGGTTGGTCGCGGCCGGCCCACGGGACCGGATCGGCGGCCAGCGGCTGGCGGTGCTGGCCGACAGTGCCCTGTCAGGCATCGACGCCGTCCTGCCTTCCGGCGACGGTGACATCGTGCTCGGCACCGAGATCACCGGGTCATCGCGTACCACGGTGCGCCAGTCGGGCATGTTCGGCGCCGTGACCCACCTCTTCGACCGTCGGCTCCGGCTCGTGCTGACCGGACTGATCGCGTTGATCGTCCTCAGCACCTTGTATTTCCACCTCGACGGCTCTGACTGGCTGACAGCGCTCTACCGCGCGCTGACCGCCTCGACCGATACCGGCCTGGACGTCGAGAACCTGTCGATGCGGTTCCGGTTCGGCGCCGTCGTCATCCAGCTGTTCGGGCTGGTGCTCTCCTCGGGTATCACCGCGGTGATCGTCGACGCCTTGATCAGTGCCCGGCTCGCCGCCCTCACCGGCGGTGTCCGGGGCCGGCCACGCAACCATGTCGTGGTCTGTGGCCTGGGCCGGATCGGTACGTCGGTGGCCGCCCGGCTGAAGGCCCGCGGGCTGGCGGTGGTGGCGGTGGAACGTGATGAGCACGCGGTCGGGGTGCTGCGGGCGCGGCGGCTGAAGATCCCGGTGGTGATCGGTGAGGCGAGCGACGCGGCGGCCCAGGAGGCCGCCGGGATCGGCCGCGCCGCGGCCGTGCTCGCGGTCACCGACGACGAGGCCGTCAACCTCGAGATCGGTCTGGTGGCCAAGCACGCGAACCCGGATGTCCGGGTGGTCGCCCGGCTCTTCGACCATGACCTGGCCAGCCGCGTCGAGCGACGTCTCGGGTTGGGGGCCACCCGCAGCGTCTCGATGTTGGCCGCACCGGCGTTCGCCGCCGCCGCGCTGGGGCGCCGCAAGGAGATCATCTTCCCGATCGGGCGCCGGGTGGTGCTCTTCACCGAGATCACCATCCAGCCCGGTTCGGGGGCGCCCGGCAAGCGGATCCACGAGCTGGAGCAGGCGGGGACGAGCCGGATTCTGGCGGTCAGCCCGCAGGGCGGCGACCAGTGGGACTGGCAGTGGGGCGAGCGGCCGGTGGCAGTGGGGGACAGGTTGGCGCTGGTCGCGACCCGGTCCGGGCTGGCCCGGCTGCTGCTGGCCACCAAGCATCCACCGAGCCGCAGCTGAGCGGTTCCGCCGCGGACCGCGGGGACCGCGCGGGATGGTGCCGGGCTTCAGTGACGCGGGTCGGCCAGTGGCCAGCCGCCACTGGCCAGCCGCGTCCGCACCCGGTGAACATCCTCCTGGCGGGGGAGCTCATCGGTGGTCTGGGTGATCAGCACGCCGATGTCCACGTCGTCGATCGGGAACCGGGCGTCGGCGGCGAGCCGAACAGCGATCGCGGTCACCTCGGCCGCGGTCAGGCGCCGGCGCAGGACGACCCTCAGCGCTACGTCCTCGGGCTCGGGGGTGGTGGCGGGGTAGCCGGAGCGCAGCCAGCCGATGATCCTGGTCAGCAGGTGGGGTCTCGGCACGAACGCTCCTAGGAGTCCTTCGGGTCCTCGGCCTGGCCGAGCGGCCACCCCCCGGCGGCGAGCCGGGCGGAGACCCGCGCGATGTCGTCGGGGGATGGGGCGTCCGACAGTACGTGGGCGATCAGCGCCTCGATCTCGTCGGCGGTGATCGGGTCCACCGGCCGGGACGGGTCGGCGGCGGCGATGGCGAGCTGGTCGTCGGTGAGGCGGGAGGCCACCGACCGTACCTGCTCGTCGGTGAGGCGGCGCTTGAGCAGCGCGACCAGCGCGAACCGGTCCTGGCGCGGCACACCGAGTGGATAGCCGGCTTCCAACCAGCCCAGCACCCGCCCGATCACCCCGGGGCTCTCTGCGGTGGTGGCCATCAGCCGAACAGCTGCTTGCCGAAGACGATGACCACGATGCCGAACAGCACGGCGGCGGCGATCACCGTGAAGCACACGGCGGCACCGGCGATCCCGAGAGGGCTCGGCCGGCTGGTAGCTCCGCCGTTGTCGCCGCCGGCCAGTACCAGACGACCGGCGGAGAGCGACCGCAGGCCGAGGGCGAACAGGGCCGGCAGGCCGGCGCCGAGCAGCAGGCCCACGGCGACGACCTGCCAGAGGGATTCCAGCGATGTGAGGAGGGTGTCCATGTCAGTCCTCTCAGACGGGGCTGTGGGTGGCGGGGACGGTGGCGGACGGGGCGGCCGGCACCAGGGAGCCGTCCCACTCGGCGTTGACGTTGGTGGAGTTGACCGGCTGCTTGCGGGAGTGGCGCAACATCGCCAGCGAGACGGCCAGCAGAACGGCGAACACGACGGCGACGCCGATGCCACCGCCGATCAGGTCGACGGTGAACCAGCAGGCCGCGCCGACCAGGGCCGCAGCGGGCAGCGTGGTCAGCCACGCGACGGCCATCCGGCCGGCGACGCCCCAACGCACCGTGGCGCCCTTGCGGCCCACCCCGGAGCCGAGGATGGAGCCGGTGGCGACGTGGGTGGTGGACAACGCCATGCCGAGGTGGCTGGAGGACAAGATGATGGCGGCGGACGACGCCTCGGCGGCCATCCCCTGGGGTGAGCTGATCTCGACCAGGCCCTTGCCCAGGGTGCGGATCACCCGCCATCCGCCGAGATAGGTGCCGGCGGCGATCGCGATGGCGCAGGCGGCCTTGACCCAGAACGGGATGGCCGCCAGATCGGTCCAGCTGCCATAGGCGATCAGGGCCAGGGTGATGACGCCCATGGTCTTCTGGGCGTCGTTGGTGCCGTGCGCCAGCGACACCAGTGACGCCGAGCCGATCTGGCCCCAGCGGAAGCCCTTCTCGCGGCGTGCCTCGGGCACCCCGGCCGCGATCCGAAAGATCAGCCCGGTGCCGGTCGCGGCGACCAGTCCGGCGACCACCGGCGCGGCGACGGCCGGGACGATGATCGAGGAGACGACCCCGTCCCACTTCACCCCACTCGTCCCCAGGGCGGCGATGGCCGATCCGATCAGTCCGCCGAACAGGGCGTGTGAGGACGACGACGGCAACCCGAGCAACCAGGTCATCAGGTTCCACAAGATGCCGCCGACCAGACCGGCGAAGACGATGGTGAGGATCGGGGTGCCCATCAGGTCGGCGATCGGGGCGCCGTCGGAACCTTGGATGTTGACCACCTTGTTGCTGACGGTGAGCGCTACCTCGATGGAGAGGAAGGCGCCGACCAGGTTCAGCACGGCGGACAGGGCGACGGCGGCCTTCGGCTTCAGCGCTCCGGTGGCGATCGAGGTGGCCATGGCGTTCGCGGTGTCGTGGAAGCCGTTGGTGAAGTCGAACGCGAGCGCGGTGACGACGACGATCGCGAGGATGAAGAAGGCTTCGGTCACGCTCTCATCGTGACGGCGTGGCGCCGGCCGGTGGAACCAGAAAGCGGGTTCTCCGACGATGGTTCATCGAGTGTTCATCTGAGCACTCCCGACTGGTTACGTCGGCACCGTCGGCACTACATCCTCAGCCCAGATGCCCTACCCGCCGAGGGTCGCCGCGACCACCGAGCGTGCCTCGTCCTGCACCGACGCCAGGTGCTCGGGGCCCCGGAACGACTCGGCGTAGATCTTGTACACGTCCTCGGTCCCCGACGGGCGGGCGGCGAACCAGGCCGACTCGGTGCAGACCTTGAGACCTCCGATGGCGGCGTCGTTGCCCGGCGCCCGGGTGAGCACGGCGGTGATCTTCTCCCCGGCCAGTTCGGTGGCGGTCACCGCCGAGGCGTCGAGCTTGGCCAGCTTCGCTTTCTGCGCGCGGTCGGCTGGGGCATCGACGCGGGCGTACGCCGGCGCGCCGTGCTCCGCGGTCAGCGCGGCGTAGAGCTGGCTCGGCGACGAGCCGGTGACGGCCTGGATCTCACTGGCCAGCAGCGCCAGCAGGATGCCGTCCTTGTCGGTTGTCCAGGTGCTCCCGTCCAGGGCCAGGAACGACGCACCGGCGGACTCCTCGCCGCCGAAACCGAGGCTGCCCGAGCGGAGGCCGTCGACGAACCACTTGAAGCCCACCGGCACCTCGACGAGGCGGCGGCCCAGACCCTCGGCGACCCGGTCGATCATCGAGGAGGAGACCAGGGTCTTGCCGATCCCGGCGCTCGAGTTCCAGCCGTCGCGGTGGGCGTAGAGATACTGGATCGCGACCGCCAGATAGGCGTTCGGGTTGAGCAGGCCGGCGTCGGGGGTGACGATGCCGTGCCGGTCCGCGTCGGCGTCGTTGCCGGTGGAGATGTCGTACGCGTCGCGGTTGGCGATCAGGCTGGCCATGGCGTTCGGCGAGGAGCAGTCCATCCGGATCTTGCCGTCGGTGTCCAAGGTCATGAAGGCCCAGCGCGGGTCCACCGTGGCGTTCACCACCGTCAGGTCCAGCCCGAGGTGCTCGGCCAGATAGCCCCAGTACTGCACGCTGGCCCCGCCGAGCGGGTCGGCGCCGATCCGGACTCCTGCCTCCCGTACCGCGTCCAGGTTCAGGGCGAGGGCGAGATCGTCGCAGTAGCGGCCCCGGTAGTCGAACCGGTGCAGGTCGGCACTCACTGCCGCGAACTGCGAGCGACGGATCGCCGACGGGTCGGCCAGCAGCTCGTTGGCGCGGGCGGCGATGACGCGAGTGGCGTCACTGTCGGCCGGCCCGCCGTGCGGTGGGTTGTATTTGAAGCCGCCGTCGCGGGGCGGGTTGTGTGAGGGGGTGACCACGATGCCGTCCGCGAGCCGACCCGCGGCAGCCGTGGCGTTGTGCACCACGATCGCGCGCGACACCGCCGGGGTAGGCGTGTACTCGTCGTCGTTCTCGGCGCAGACCGTCACCCCGTTGGCCGCCAGCACCTCGATCGCGGTGGTCCAGGCCGGGCCGGAGAGGGCGTGGGTGTCCTTGCCGATGAACAGCGGACCGGTGATCCCCTGCGACGTCCGATACTCCACGATCGCCTGCGTGGTGGCGGCGATGTGGGCGTCGTTGAAGGCGGTGTCCAGGCTCGATCCCCGGTGCCCCGACGTGCCGAAGACGACCTGCTGGTCGGGGTTGGCGGGGTCCGGCCGGAGGTCGTAGTAGGCGCCGATCACGGCATCGACGTCGATGAGGTCTTCGGGGAGGGCCGGCTGGCCGGCGCGGGGGTGAGCCATGCAGCCATTCTGCCCATATCCGCGCCGCCGCAGATCGGCCGGGGCGGGAATGTCCCTGAGTTGGTTCGGCCAGCACCGCTTTGACAGGATGGGGGCATGAGCGCCTCCAGCTTCAACCGTCCCGGAGCCATCGACCTCTCCCAGCTCGCCGCGCGCGCGCAGCGGCCCGCCGCTCCGGCGTCGGGTGGCCACAGCCCGGCCGGCGGGGGGACCGGCGCCGGGGCGTACGTGGTCGAAGTCACCGAACAGACCTTCGACGCCGAGGTGATGCGGCCCTCGGTGCAGTACCCGATCGTGGTCGAGTTCTACTCCCCGCGGGTCTCCACCGGACAGCAGCTGTCCGACGCGCTGGCCGCGCTGGCGGACGAGGCCGCCGGCAAGTTCGTGGTGGCCCGCCTCGACGTGGACGCCTCCCCGCAGATCGCCTCGGCGCTGGGTCTCCAGGCCGTGCCCACGGTGGTCGGGGTCATCGGCGGCCAGCTCGCACCGCTGTTCCAGGGTGTGCTGCCGGTCGAGCAGGTCCGCGCCTATCTCGACGAGCTGGTCAAGGCAGCGGTTGCGAACGGCATCGTTGGTCGGGCGGAGCCGGTCGGCGGCGCGGTCGAGGCGCCGGCCGACGACGTGCCGGACCCCCGCTTCGCCGAGGCCGACGCGGCTCTGGAGCGGGGCGACTTCGCCGCCGCCCGGGACGAGTTCGACAAGCTGTTGCAGGCCAACCCGGCGGACGCCGAGGCGCTGGCCGGCAAGGCGCAGGCCGGGCTGCTGGCGCGGACGGCCAACCTGGACACCACCGTCGTGCTGGCCGCGGCGGCCCGTCCGGACGCCGAGCTGCAGACCCACCTCGACGCCGCCGACGTCGAGGTTGTCCTCGGCCAGCCGGAGGCCGCCTTCGCCCGTCTGGTCGGACTGATCCGCACCCACTACGGCGAGGAGCGCGACCTGCTGCGGGTACGCCTGCTGGAGCTGTTCGAGACGCTCGGCAACACCGACGAGCGGGTGCTCAAGGCGCGGCGTGACCTGATGACCGCCCTGTTCTGACGGTCATCAGGTTCTGACGGTCATCAGGCCCGCGGGTCAGGACCCCGACCGCGGCCGGGAGGCCTTCTTGGCCCCGGCCTTGCCCGCTGACGTGGGCTTCTTGCGGCGACCCGCTGTCGTCGTGGCGGCGTGCGGTCCGGTCGGCACCTCGACGTCGGCGGCGACGTCGCCCGCTGGGCCAGCCTCGGCGGCGGGTGCCTTCGTGGCGGCCGCCCGGGACCGCGGCGACGCTGACTTGGCAGCCGCCTTGACCCCGGCCGCCGCCTTCGCCGGCTCGGGCTGCTCCTCGGTGACCGTCGGCTCCAGCAGCAGCCAGACCGCGCCCATCGGCGGGATGGCCACGGTGGCCGACGCCGGATAACCATGGGAGGGGACCGCGGTGGCCTCGACCTGGCCGAGGTTGCCGACGGTGCCGGAGCCGTCGTAGCTGGCTGCGTCGGTGTTGAGGATCTCCGTCCAGACGCCCTCGGCGGGCAGCCCGATCCGGTAGTCCGGGCGAGGCACGGCGGAGAAGTTCGCCAGGCAGGCGATCATCTGTCCCTCACCGTCATAGCGCAGGAACGAGAAGACGTTGCCGCCCTGGTCGTCGGCGTCGATCCAGGAGAACCCGGCCGGGTCGGTGTCCAGCTTGTACAGCGCCGGATGTGCGGTGTAGATGGCGTTCAGGTCCTTGACCAGCCGCTGCACGCCCCGGTGGCCCCAGTCCGCGGACTGCTCCCAGTCGAGGCTGCGGGACTCGGAGAACTCGCGCTGCTGACCGAACTCGGTGCCCATGAAGAGCAGCTGCTTGCCGGGGTGGGACCACATGAACGCGTAGAACGCCCGCATGGTGGCGAACTTGCGCCACTCGTCCTGCGGCACCCGTTCGAACATCGATCCCTTGCCGTGCACCACCTCGTCATGGCTGATCGGCAAGATGTAGTTCTCCGAATACGCGTACGCCATCGCGAACGTCATCTCGTGGTGGTGGTGCTGGCGGTGCAGCGGCTCGCGGCCGTAGTAGCGCAGCGAGTCGTTCATCCAGCCCATGTTCCACTTGAAGCCGAAGCCCAGGCCGCCTTGGTCGACCGGCTTGGTGACCCCGGGCCACGACGTCGACTCCTCGGCGATCATCATCGTCCCGGGCGCCCGCTGGTAGTTGTGCTTGTTGACCTGCTGCAGCAGCGCGACGGCGTCGAGGTTCTCCCGCCCGCCGAACCGGTTCGGGATCCACTGGCCCTCCTCGCGGGAATAGTCCAGATAGAGCATCGAGGCGACGCCGTCGACCCGCAGACCGTCGATGTGATACTCGCTCAGCCAGTAGTACGCGTTGGAGGCGAGGAAGCTCTTCACCTCGTTGCGGCCGAAGTTGAAGATGTAGGAGCCCCAGTCGGGATGCCAGCCGAGCCGGGGGTCCTCGTGCTCGTACAGGGCGGTCCCGTCGAACCGCTGCAGCGCCCAGGGGTCGGTGGCGAAGTGGCCGGGGACCCAGTCGACGATGACGCCGATCCCTGCCTGGTGCAGCCGGTCGACCAGCGCGCGGAACTCGTCGGGGGAGCCGAACTTCGACATCGGGGCGTAGTAGCCGGTGACGTGGTAGCCCCACGACCCCTCGTACGGATGCTGGGCGACGGGCATGAACTCGACATGGGTGTAGCCCTGCCAGCTGACGTACTCGACCAGCTGGTCGGCCAGCTCGAGGTAGGTCAGGCCCTGGCGCCACGACCCGATGTGCACCTCGTAGATGCTCATCGGCTCGGCGTACTGCCGCTTCTCACCGCGGTACCACATCCACTGGTCGTCGCCCCAGGTGTAGGTGCTGTCGAAGACGATCGACGCCGTGTGCGGTGAGGCTTCGGTGAAGCGCGCCATCGGGTCGGCTTTGGTCCGCCACACCCCGTCCGCGCCACAGACCTCGAACTTGTAGAGCGCGCCGGTGCCGACCCCCTCGACGAACAGGGCCCACACCCCCGAGCCCGGGACCAGGTGCATCTGCGACTGCTCGCCGTTCCACCAGTTGAAGTCGCCGACCAGACGTACGGCTCGGGCGTTGGGGGCCCAGACGGTGAACCGGGTGCCGGCCACCGGGCCGCGCTCGTCGTCCTCCACCGTGATGGGCTGTGCGCCTAGTCGGCGCCAGCACTCGGTGTCGTGTCCCTGGTGGAATCCGGACAGCTCTGATCCGGTGATTCCGCCGGTGGGGTCGTAGGCCATGTTCTGCTCCTCAGGACCGGGCGTCGGTGGACGCGGGGATGGTGCGGGCGTCGGTGGACGCGGGGATGATGCGGGCGTCGGTGGACGCGGGGGGAGTGCGGGCGTCGGTGGACGCGGGGGGAGTGCGGGCGTCGGTGGACGCGGGGATGATGCGCGCGTCGGTGGACGCGGGGGGAGAGCCGGCCAAGGCAGCGACCGCGGCCAACGGGATGCCCACCCAGTCGGGCCGGTTGCGCACCTCGTAGACGACCTCGTAGACCGCCTTGTCGGCTTCATAGGCGTGCAGCACCGCGAGCTCGTCGTCGGTCAGCGCTCGGCCGCGGTAGCCGCTCAGGAACGCCTGCCGGCAGCGCGCGCTCCAGGCGGCGCTGGTTGGCCCGGGCACGCTGGCGGCGGCGTAGTCGAAGGACCGCAGCATGCCGGCCAGGTCGCGCCAGACGCTGTCAGGCTCGGCCCGTTCAGCCAGGGTCTTCACCGGCTCGCCTTCGAAGTCGATGATCTTCCAGCCGCTCGGGGTACGCAGCGTCTGGCCCAGATGGAAGTCGCCGTGCACCCGCTGGGTGGCGAGCTCGGTGGCGGCCAGCCGGTCGAAGTGGGCGCGCAGACCGGGCACGTACGGCTGCAGCGCCGGCGCGATCGCCACCGCCGCGTCGAGTCGCTTGGTCATCACCGCAGCGGTGGCGGCACCCGAGATCGTCGTCGTCGCGAAGCTGCGCCGCAGTGCTTCGTGGATCTCGGCCAGCGCGACGCCGAGCAGCCGGGCGTCGTCGGCGAACGACGCCGTCTCCGGCTGCCGCAGCGAGTCCAGGGCCAGCCCCCAGCCGTCCTCCGCGTCGGCCAGCTTGGCCACCACCATGGCTAGGTCGGCCGAGACCGGCTCGCCGTGGCCACCGGCCGAGCGCCAGGTGGCCTCCGCCCAGCCGAAGAGGCGGGCGACGTCGCCGACGCCGTTGCGGCTCAGGGCGTCGTGGACCTCGATGTCGAGGTTGTGGCCCAGCTCGAGCCGGCGGAAGGCCTTGAGCATGGCGACGTCGCCGAACATCACCGAGGTGTTGCTCTGCTGCCCGGTGAACACCGTGGGCGTCAGGTCAGGGGTGAGCCCGGTGGCGTCGGTGACCCGGAAGGACACCGTGGCGGTCGGGCTGGTGACGGTGCGGCCCTCGATCAGGCAGGTCAGGATGACCCGGCAGGCCTCGCCATCCTGCAGGGCGTCGTAGGCCACCACCGCGCCGAGCTCGGGGTCGTCGAACCGGCCGATCTCGGCGTGCGCCAGCTCCGGGCGCGGCGCCGGTCGGTAGGCCACTGCCAGCTGGTACAGCTCGGTGGCGGAGTCCGACTCGGCGTCGCCGCCGGAGTAGGCCACTTCGACCACCTCGAAGCGGACCGCGGGCCAGCTGGCGGGCTCGGTCAGCCACGGCAGCGGTGTGACCGAGCGCAGGCTCGGCAGCCGGCCCTTGCCCGCGAACCAGCGAGCAGAGCTGAGGTGGTCCAGCAGCTGGGCCGCCGGGGACGAGGTGTCAGTCATGGGGCTCCTTCGACCGGCGGCCGGACGTACCTGCCGGTCGGTGTGGTCGGGCGTGCCGGCGCCGAGACGCCGGATGGCCTGGTTGGTTCGGACGGCTCGAGCGCCGGTGCCCGCGCGCCGGTGACCCGGGGCGCACGGTTCGCCGTCACTACTGCCCGGTCTCGGCCACGCTGGGCCTCGGCGTCGACGTGTTCACCGCGCCCGGCCGGACCAGGGTCAAGATGTGGGCCGGGTCGTCCACCGTCAGCTGGACGAAGGGCCGCTGGCCCCACCGCCAGGTCTGTCCGGTGATCTCGTCGTGCACCAGGAAGACCTCGTCGGCCCGGAGACCGAGCGCCGCCATGTCCAGCATCAGCTCCGACTCGACGACCTGGTGCGGGTCGAGGCTGGTCACCACGATCACCACGTCGTCGCCCTCGCGCTTGGAGTAGGCGAGCACGTCGGGGTGCGGGGCGTGGTGGAAGTGCAGGTCCCGCAGCTGCTGCAGGGCGGGGTGGTCGCGCCGTACCCGGTTCAGCAGGCCGATCAGCAGGTTGAGGTTCTCCCCGCTCTCCTCGGCGGCCTTCCAGTCGCGGGGGCGGTACTGGAACTTCTCGGAGTCGAGATACTCCTCGGCGCCCGGGCGGATGGCGGCGTTCTCGAACAGCTCGAAGCCCGAGTAGACGCCCCAGACCGGGGACAAGGTGGCGGCCAGGACAGCGCGGATGGTGAAGGCCGTGCGGCCGCCCGTCTGCAGGAAGGTCGGCAGGATATCGGGGGTGTTGACGAAGAAGTTCGGCCGGATGAAGGCGTCGGTCTCGGTGGTGAGCTCCGTCATGTATTCGACGATCTCCCACTTCTCGTTACGCCAGGTGAAATAGCTGTACGACTGCTGGTAGCCCACCTTGCCGAGCATGTGCATCATCGCCGGCCGGGTGAACGCCTCGGCCAGGAAGATCACGTCCGGGTCGGTCTTGCGGACCTCGCCGAGGATCCAGGCCCAGAAGTCCACCGGCTTGGTGTGTGGGTTGTCGACCCGGAAGATCCGGACGCCGTGTGACATCCAGAACCGGAGCAGCCGCAGCGACTCGGCGTAGATGCCGTCGCGGTCCTCGTCGAAGTAGATGGGGTAGATGTCCTGATACTTCTTCGGCGGGTTCTCGGCGTAGGCGATGGACCCGTCGGCGCGCTTGGCGAACCATTCCGGGTGGTCGGTGACCCACGGGTGGTCGGGGGAGGCCTGCAGGGCGAAGTCCAGGGCCACCTCCATGCCGAGCTCGCGGGCGCGGGCGACGAAGGCATCGAAGGAGTCGAAGTCGCCGAGGTCGGGGTGGATGGCGTCGTGACCGCCCTCGGCCGCTCCGATCGCCCAGGGCGAGCCGGGGTCGGCCGGGCCCGGCTGGAGCGTGTTGTTGGGACCCTTGCGAAACGATCGGCCGATCGGGTGGATGGGCGGCAGATAGATCACGTCGAAGCCCATCGCGGCGGCCGCCTCGAGCCGCTCATGGGAGGAGTCGAAGGTGCCCGACGTCCAGGTGCCGGTGGCCTCGTCGAACTCGGCGCCCTGGGAGCGGGGGAAGAACTCGTACCAGGACGAGAACAGGGCCCGCTTCCGGTCGCAGAACAGCGGGTAGTCCGGGCTCGGCGAGACCAGCTCGCGCGGGCCGTACTGTTCCATCGCGGTGCGGACGTCGTCGCCGAGGACGACCTCGAGCCGGTCCTCCACCTGCTGCGCGGACGACAGCTCGCGGCCGGCAGCGCTGAGCAGGGCAGCGGTGGTGGTGTCACCGGCCTTGGTGGCGGCCGCGGCGGCCCGCTCGAACAGGGCCTTGCCCTCCCGACAGACCAGAGCGACGTCGATGCCGGCCGGGATCTTGATCTCCGCGGTGTGCACCCAGGTGGCCCACGGGTCGCTCCACCCCTGGACCCGGAAGGTCCAGGGGCCCTCGACGTCGAGGCGGACCATCGCCTGCCACCGGTCGAAGCCGGCCGGGGTGGTCGGCGCCATCGCCACCAGGTGCTCGGCCCCGCTGGGATCGGTCAGCACGACGGAGGCGTTGACCGCGTCGTGCCCCTCGCGGAACACCGTGGCGGTGATCGGGATGGACTCACCGACGGTGGCCTTGGCGGCGTACGCGCCGCCGTGGATCACCGGCGACACGTCGGTCACGGGGATGCGGAGGATCGGCGCGCCGGGGGAATTCGGCGCGGGAGTCCTGAGGCGGGGGGTTCCTGCGGAGGTGGCCGTCACACCGCACAACCTATCGGGCGTGACCGGCACCCGGCACCCGGCCGCCGCCGCGGTTGAGATGTCGACCCGCAGGGTAAGAACCCCCGGTTCGGGAGTGGCTGTGCCCCGGCTCCGGGCTCTCTGGGCGGGTCCGCCGCCTGCGGCGGTGCCGAGCCTGCAATCTGACCGCTAAGGTCAATGGGTGCGCGCCATCCGTCGATTCAATGTCCGTCCCGTCCTCCCTGCAGCCTTGAAGCCCTTGGGTGACCTGTCGCTCAACCTTCGCTGGTCGTGGCACCACGACACCCAGGAGCTCTTCGCGTCGGTGGACCCCGTGCTGTGGGCCGAGACCGGGCACGACCCGGTCAAGCTGCTGGCCGAGGTGTCGGTCGATCGGCTGGAGGCGCTGGCCAAGGACCGCAAGTTCGTCCGCGCCGTCACCCTGATCCACGCCGATCTGCAGGAATACCTCGCCGGCGACCACTGGTACCAGGGCTACGCCGCGGACACCCCCGACGCCCCGGCGGCGATCGGCTACTTCTCCCCGGAGTTCGGGATCACCGAGGTGCTGCCGCAGTATTCGGGCGGCCTGGGAATCCTTGCTGGTGACCACCTCAAGGCAGCCAGCGACCTCGGCGTGCCCATCATCGGCGTCGGCCTGCTCTATCGCCAGGGCTACTTCAAGCAGTCGCTGAACGCGGCCGGCTGGCAGCAGGAGCGCTATCCGCTGCTGGACCCCAACGAGCTGCCGCTGACCTTGCTGCAGGACGACAACGGCCCGGTCCGGATCGAGCTGCCGCTGGCCGGTCGTACGCTGCACGCCCAGGTCTGGGTGGCGTCTGTCGGCCGGGTGCCACTGCTGCTGATGGACTCCGACGTGGAGGCGAACGCCGGTGCGGAGCGCGAGACCACCGACCGGCTGTACGGCGGCGGCATCGACCATCGGCTGGCCCAGGAGGTGCTGCTGGGCATCGGTGGCGTCCGGGCGATCCGGGAGTACTGCCGGATCACCGGCGCGGCGGCGCCCGAGGTCTTCCACACCAACGAGGGTCACGCCGGCTTCCTCGGCCTGGAGCGGATCCGTGAGTTCATGGAGGGCGGCCTGGACTTCGACACCGCCCTGGAGCGGTGCCGCGCCGGCACCGTCTTCACCACCCACACCCCGGTTCCCGCCGGCATCGACCGCTTCCCGCGTGAGCTGATCATCGACCAGTTCGGCTCCTTCGGCGCGCTGCCGCTGGACCGGGTGCTGGCCCTGGGGGCGGAGGACTACGAGGGCGGCGACCACGGCAAGTTCAACATGGCCGTGATGGGGTTCCGCCTCGGCCAGCGGGCCAACGGAGTGTCGCTGCTGCACGGTGAGGTGTCGCGGGAGATGTTCCACGGGCTGTGGAGCTCGTTCGACACCTCCGAGGTGCCGATCACCTCGATCACCAACGGCGTCCACCACCAGACCTGGGTCCACCACGAGCTGTTGGCTCTGCTGGAGAGCTCGGCGAGCAAGGACTCCGTTCTCGATGGCTACGACTGGTCAGGTCTGGCCAAGGTCGACTCCAAGACCATCTGGTCGCTGAAGCGCAGCATGCGTACCGACCTGATCGCAATGACCCGGGAACGGCTCGCCGAGAGCTCGGCCCACCGCGGCCTGGCCGGGGAGTGGGTGTCCGGGGTGCTGGACCCCGACGTGATCACCTTCGGGTTCGCTCGTCGCGTGCCGTCGTACAAGCGGCTCACCCTGATGTTGCGCGACCCCGAGCGGCTCAAGGCCCTGCTGACCAACCCGGAGCGGCCGATCCAGATCGTCATCGCCGGCAAGTCGCATCCGGCCGACGAGGGCGGCAAGGCGCTGATCCAGCAGATGGTGCAGTTCGCCGACGCGGCGGATGTCCGCGAGCGGATCGTCTTCCTGCCCGACTACGACATCTCGATGGCCAAGCCGCTGTACCCGGGCTGCGATGTCTGGATGAACAACCCGCTGCGCCCGTACGAGGCCTGTGGCACCTCCGGCATGAAGGCCGCGCTGAACGGCGCGGCGAACCTGTCCATCCGCGACGGCTGGTGGGATGAGTGGTTCGACCCGGCCTTCGGCTGGGAGATCCCCTCGGCGGAGGGCGTGGACGACCCCGACCGACGCGACGAGCTCGAGGCGCGGGCGCTCTACGACATCATCGAGAACGAGATCGTCCCCCGCTTCTACGAGGTGGACAGCCACGGCCTGCCGGAGCGCTGGATCCAGATGATCCGCGACACCGTGGCCGGTCTCGGCCCCAAGGTGCTGGCGTCGCGGATGGTGCGCGACTACGTCACCACGCTCTACACCCCGGCGGCGGGCTCGTCCCACCAGATCGAGCGGGAGCCGCAGGCCGCGGTGGCGCTGGCCGCCTGGAAGCGCCGGGTGCGTGCCGGCTGGCCGGGTGTCGTCGTCGACCATGTCGAGAGCCTCGCTGGTGAGTCGATCGAGGTCGGCACCCAGATCCACGTCAGCGTTCTGGTGCGGCTGGGTGAGCTCTCGCCGGACGACGTGGAGGTCCAGCTGGTCACCGGTCGGGTCGATGCCAACGACGCGCTGCGGGACACGATCGTGACGCCGTTCGAGAACGGCACCGATGCGGGCAACGGTCTGCGGCGCTACGAAGGCATGGTGGAGGCTCGTCGCTCGGGCGCCATCGGCTATACCGTCCGGGTCGTCCCGCACCACCCGGAACTGGTCAGCGTGGCGGAGATGGGCCTGTCCACCGTCCCGGCGGAGATGGCGGTGCCGCCGTCGGCGGCGCAGCACTGATCCACGCAGCATTCAGTGCAATCTGCACTGATGGCCCGCTGCACTGATGGCCCGCTGCACTGATGGCCCGCAGCACTGATGGCCCGCTGCACTGAGTGCAGCGGGCGAGTCAGTCGGTGAGCTCTGTCACGACCGCGGCCACGGCTCGTGCGGCCTCCGGCGCCAGCCGGGGCATCGACACGAAGCCGTGCACCGCGTCGGGATAGCGCACCAACCGGGTAGGCACCCCCGCCGACTCCAGGGCTGCGGCGTAGCGGACGGCGTCGTCGCGCAGTGGATCCCGGCCGGCCGCGATCACCAGCGCCGGCGCGACTCCGGTCAGGTCGGGGTGGAACAGCGGACTGACCCGCGGGTCGTCGGCGCGTAGTCCGTCGGGGTGGTCGTGCGGCAGATACTGCCGCCCGTACCAGTCCAGGATCGGTCGGCTCAGCACGGGCGCGTCGGCCAGCTCGGTGACCGACGGCGAGGACAGGGTCAGGTCCGTGGCGGGGTAGAACAGCACCTGGTGCCGCAACGGGGGCACGCTCGGGTCCGCCCGGCACCGGTCGCGGTGCGCCAGCGCCACCAGTGCTGCCAGGTTGCCGCCGGCGCTGGCCCCCATCACGCTGACCTGCCGCGGATCGGCGCCGAGCTCGGCGGCGTGCTCGATCAGCCAGCGAGTCGACTCCTGGCAGTCGGTGGCGGCCGCCGGGGCCAGATGCGGTGGCGCCAGCCGGTAGGTGACCGAGGCGACCACGGAGCCGGTCCGGACCGCGACCTGGCTGCAGAGCCAGTCGGTCTGGACCAGGTTGCCGAAGACGAAGCCGCCGCCGTGGAAGTTCACCACCATCGGCCGTGGACCGCTCGCCGCCGTACGCGGGCGATAGAGCCGCAACCGGACCACGGTGTTCGACAGCGCCAGCGTGCGGTCCTCGATCGCCACGTCGCGGGTCGGGGGGCCCATCACCCAGCGCCCGAGCCGTACGGGTCGGGGCTCGGCCCGGGCCCGCTCCAGGTAGCGCTGCGGCGGCGGGTCCGGATGCGGCATCCGCCGCGCCAGGGCGATGAACAGTCGCAGCCGACGGTTCAGCCCGACCGTGGCGGACGACGAGACGGCGCGGCGGAAGCGGCGGGCCACGCTCAGCCGACCTGCAGGACGACCACGGTGCGGCCGGGCAGCTGCAGCCCGCTCCCCGCGAGCAGCGGTGAGTCGGGCAGCTCGCCCGGCTCGCCGGTGTGCGCCACCACCCGGTAGGACGTGGCCCACGGGCCGTCGGGCAGCTCCACCTGGATCGGCTCGGCACCGGCGTGGAACCAGACCAGGAACGCCTCCTCGTGGTCGCGCTCGGGCCGGTCGTCGGCGACGTACATGCCGAGCGTGCGACGGTTGGGGTCCTGCCACTCGGCGGGCTGCATCTCGCCGCGTCCGCCACCGAACCAGGCGAGGTTGCGCCGGCCGGTCGGTTCCTGGTCAGCGCCGAGGATCGGCTCGCCGTGCCGGAAGCTCCTCGGCCGCAGCACCGGATGGGCAGCCCGCAGGTGGAGCAGCTGCTTGGTCAGCGCAGTCAGCCCGCCCCAGGCCTGCTGGGTGTCCCAGTGCACCCAGGAGATGGGGGAGTCCTGGCAGTAGGCGTTGTTGTTGCCCTGCTGCGTACGCCCCAGCTCGTCGCCCGCGGTGATCATCGGCACGCCACTGGCCAACAGCAGGGTCGCCATCAGGTTCTTGGTCTGCCGACGCCGCAGAGCGTTAACGGCTTGGTCGTCGGACTCGCCCTCCCAGCCACAGTTCCAGGACCGGTTGTCGTCGGAGCCGTCGCGGTTGGATTCGCCGTTGGCGCCGTTGTGCTTGACGTCGTAGGTGACCAGGTCGCGCAGGGTGAACCCGTCGTGAGCCGTGACGAAGTTGATGCTCGTCGACACCGGACGGTCCGCCTGGCCGAACAGGTCAGGTGAGCCGGCCAGCCGGGGTGCGAGCTCTGAGACCGGGCCGTTGCCGCGCCAGAAGTCGCGGGCGAAGTTGCGGAACCTGTCGTTCCACTCACTCCAGCCGGGCCCGAACGAGCCGACCTGATAACCGTACGGGCCGAGGTCCCACGGCTCGGCGATGATCTTGACCCGGCTCAGCACCGGGTCCTCGCGAAGCGCGACCTTGAACGGATGATCATGGACGACGTGGTGCTGCGAGTCGCGCACCAGGGCGGTGACCAGGTCGAAGCGGAACCCGTCCACGCCCATCTCGGTGACCCAGTAGCGCAGCGAGTCCAACACCATCCGCAGTACGCCGGGCTGGGAGGTGTCGACCGAGTTGCCGCAGCCGGTGACGTCGAAGTCGGTTCGCTGGTCGGCGGTGAGCCGGTAGTAGCCGCGGTGGTCGATCCCGCGGAAGGCCAGGGTCGGGCCTTCGTGACCGCCTTCGCCGGTGTGGTTGTAGACCACGTCCAAGATCACCTCGATGCCGGCCGCATGCAGCGCGGACACCATCTGCTTGAACTCGCGGACCTGCTCGCCCATCGTCCCCTCCGAGCAGTACGCGGCGTGCGGGGCGAAGAAGCCGAGGGAGTTGTAGCCCCAGTAGTTGCTCAGCCCGCGGCTGATCAGGAACGGCTCGGAGACGAAGTGGTGGATCGGCAGCAGCTCCACCGCTGTCACGCCGAGCTCGACCAGGTGCGCGATGACGGCCGGGTAGGCGAGGCCGGCGTACGTCCCGCGCAGGTGCTCGGGCACCAACGGATGCAGCCGGGTGTAGCCCTTGACATGCATCTCATAGATGACCGACGACTCCATCGGAGTCGGCTCCGCGATCGGCTCCGGGGGTGGCGAGTCAGCGACCACCACGCTCAGCGGCACGGCGGCGAACGAGTCGGTGGTGTCGGGGATGTAGTCGGACTCGGCGACGTGGTCGAGAATCGGCCCGGAGTAGTCGACCCCGCCGGTGATGGCGCGCGCATACGGGTCCAGCAGCAGCTTGGCCGGATTGAACCGGGCGCCGGCGTCGGGGTCCCACTCGCCGTGGACCCGGAAGCCGTAGCGCTGCTCCGGCCCGACACCGGCGACGTGCACGGTCCAGACTCCGTCGGCACCGCGGTGCAGGTCGTGGTTGGTCTGGCTGCGGTCGGCGGCGACCAGGGCGAGCTCGACCCGGGTGGCCCGAGGAGCCCAGAGGCCGAACGAGGTCCCCCCGTCGTGGACGTGCGCGCCGAGGACGCGAGAGTCGGTCGGGGCGGGAGGCGGGGTGGTGATGGTCATCTCAGGCTTTCAGTCGGGCGGCGCGGCGGTCGGTGGTGCGGTCGAGCGGGTGGATCCTTCCTGCCGGCCCGGGGCGTGAGATCGTCCCCGTCGTTGTCGTGCGAACACGGCATATCGCCCCATTGTGCCCGCTGCGACCGGCCACACCGCGGTTCGACATGACCAGCGAGGCCCGGACCTGTTCCGCGGAGCCGGGATCGACCCCGGGCCGGCCCGCCGAGCGGGGCTAGAGTCGCGCCATGACGAAACCGAACGCGGACGAGGTCGTCCGGCTGGAGGTCGCGGCCGGGGTCGCCACCGTGCGGATCGACCGTCCCAAGATGAACGCGCTGAACGCCGAGATCCAGCGACGGATCGGTTCGCTGGCCCTGGAGTGCGGCGACCGGGACGACATCGCCGCGGTGGTGCTGACCGGGGGAGACCGGGTGTTCGCCGCCGGAGCCGACATCAAGGAGATGGCGGAGCTGAGCCATGCCGACATGGTGGCCCACAGCCGTACTCTGCAGGCCGCGTTCACCGCGGTGGCCCGGATCCCCAAGCCGGTGGTGGCCGCCATCAATGGCTATGCCCTCGGTGGCGGCTGCGAGCTGGCGCTGTGTGCCGACCTGCGGATCGCCGCCGACGACGCGACGCTGGGTCAACCCGAGATCAAGCTCGGCATCATCCCCGGCGCCGGTGGCACCCAGCGGCTGACCCGGTTGGTCGGGCCGAGCCGCGCCAAGGACCTGATCATGACCGGCCGGTTCGTCTCGGCGGCCGAGGCGCTGGCCATCGGGCTGGTCGACCGGGTGGTCCCCGCCGACGAGGTCCTCCCCACCGCGATGGCCTGGGCCCGGCAGTTCGTCGGCGGGCCGGCGCTGGCGCTGCGGGCGGCCAAGGAATGCGTCGACCGGGGCGGATCGGTCGATCTGGACACCGGTCTGGAGATCGAGCGACAGCAGTTCGCCGCGCTGTTCGCGACCGACGACCGGCGGATCGGGATGGCCTCGTTCGTGGAGCGCGGTCCCGGTCAGGCCGAGTTCACGGGACACTAGGGACGGCTGCGCCGGTGCTGACGGTGCGATAAGTTACCGACGAGTAATATCGAGGTCGGACCAACGAGGGTGACCTGTCCGGTCGCCCGCGAGAGGATGCGGGAGCCATGAAGATCGTCGTGCTCGTCAAGTACGTACCCGACGCCACCGGCGAGCGGGGGTTCGCCGCCGATCACACCGTGGACCGGGGCGCCGTCGACGGCCTGCTGTCCGAGCTGGACGAGTACGCCATCGAGCAGGCGCTGCGGATCGCCGACGACGGCGACGACGTCGAGGTGGTCGCGCTCACGCTCGGCCCGGACGACGCGGCCGACGCCATCAAGCGGACCCTGCAGATGGGCGCTCATGCGGGCATCCACGTCCTCGACGACGCGGTCCACGGCTCGGACGCGCTCGGCACCAGCACCATCCTGGCCGCGGCCATCACCCGGGCCGCACCGGATCTGGTGGTCTGCGGGATGGCGTCGACCGACGCCGCGATGGGCGTGCTGCCCGCCATGCTGGCCGAGCGGCTGGGCTGGCCGGCGCTCACCTTCGGGTCATCGGTCGAGCTCGACGGCGCCACCGTGCGGATCCGTCGCGACGGCGACCTGGCCAGCCAGGTGGTCGAAGCCCAGCTGCCCGCCGTCGTCAGCGTCACCGACCAGTCGGGCGAGGCGCGCTATCCGTCGATGAAGGGGATCCTGGCGGCGAAGAAGAAGCCGGTCGACCAGTGGAGCCTCGCCGACCTCGGCGTGGACCCGGCCGGTGTCGGCCTCGCCGCCGCCTGGACCACGGTGCTCGACACCACCCCCCGTCCACCCAAGCAGGCAGGTCGCGTGGTCCCCGATGAGGACGGCTCCGGTGCCGCCGCACTGGTCGACTTCCTGTCCGCCGGCAAGTACGTCTAGGAGAACCGTCATGACTGAAGTTGTCGTCCTGGTCGAACAGCTCGACGGCGTGGTCGCCAAGCCCACGCTCGAGCTCCTCACCCTGGCTCGCCGCATCGGCGACCCGGTCGCCGTGGTCCTCGGACCTGGGGCGGAGGCCGCCGCCGCCACGCTCGGGGACTACGGCGCCGTCCGGGTGCTGTCCGCGGTGGACCCCGCTTTCGACGAGTTCCTCGTCGCTCCCAAGGTGGACGCCCTGGCCCAGGTCGTGGCCTCGGTGTCCCCGGCGGCCGTGCTGGTCACCTCGACGCTGGAGAGCAAGGAGATCGCCGCCCGGCTCGCGGTCCGGCTCGGTTCGGGCCTCATCACCGACGCCACCGACGTGCACGCCGACGGCTCCACCGTCCAGACCGTCTTCGCCGGCAGCTACAGCGTGCACGCCGCGGTGGTCACCGGGGTCAGCGTCATCACCGTCAAGCCGAACGCCGTGGCCCCGGAGAAGGCGCCGGCCGCGGCCGCCGTCGAAGAGCTCGCCGTCACGGTCGCCGACAGCTCGCGGACCGCCCGGATCGTTCGCAGCGAGCCCAAGAGGGCCAGCGGCCGGCCGGCCCTGACCGAGGCGGCGATCGTGGTCTCCGGCGGGCGCGGTACCGGCGGCAGCTTCGAGCCGGTGGAGGCGTTGGCCGACGCCCTCGGCGCCGCCGTCGGTGCGTCCCGGGCCGCGGTGGACTCCGGCTGGTATCCGCACAGCTATCAGGTGGGCCAGACCGGCAAGACCGTGTCGCCCCAGCTCTACGTCGCCGCCGGCATCTCCGGTGCGATCCAGCACCGGGCGGGGATGCAGACGTCAAAGGCGATCGTGGCCGTCAACAAGGACCCGGAGGCGCCGATCTTCGCGCTCGCCGATCTCGGCGTCGTGGGTGACCTGCACACCGTGCTGCCCGCCGTGGCGGCCGAGATCGCGGCGCGCAAGGGCTGACGGGGCAGAGAATGGCGCTATGACCCGTACCTATCTCGACCACGCCGCGACCACCCCGATGGTGCCGGCGGCCATCGAAGCGGTGACTCGCGAGCTGACCCGGGTCGGCAACGCCTCGTCGCAGCACGGGTCGGGCCGGGCGGCGCGTCGGGTGGTGGAGGAGTCCCGGGAGGAGATCGCGGCCTGTCTGGGTGCCCGTCCGGGGGAGGTGGTGTTCACCGGCGGTGGCACCGAGGCCGACAACCAGGCGATCAAGGGCGCGTTCTGGACCTCTCGGGCCGCCGATCCACGACGGCGCGGGGTGGCCATCAGCACGGTCGAGCACCACGCCGTGCTGGACACCGTCAGTTGGCTGCAGCGCAGCGAGGACGCCGTCGTGCACCGATGGGAGGTGGACACCACGGGCCGGGTCCGGCTCGACCGGGCGCCCGAGCCCGAGCCGGGCACCCTCGCCCTCGCCTCGGTGATGTGGGCCAACAACGAGGTCGGGACCATCCAGCCGGTCGCCGAGATCGCTGCCTGGGCCCGGGCGCAGGGGGCGCTCAGCCACTCCGACGCCGTCCAGGCCGTCGGGCACGTGCCGGTGGACTTCGCCGCGAGCGGGCTGGATCTGCTGTCCTGCACCGCACACAAGCTCGGCGGACCGTACGGGATCGGCGCGCTGCTGGCCCGGCGGGAGGCACCCCTGACCCCCCTGCTGCACGGCGGTGGGCAGGAGCGCGACCTCCGCTCCGGCACCCTGGCCGTGGCCAACGTCGCTGGGTTCGCCGCCGCGGTGCGCACCGCCGTGGCCGAGCTGGACCGCGAGGCGACCCGGGTGCGTGGCCTGCGGCAGCGACTGGTGAGCGGCGTCCTCGCCGCGGTGCCGGACGTACGACTGCACGGCCCGGCGGATGAGGCGGCGACGCTGCCCGGGGTCGTCAACCTCGAGCTGAGCGGGGTCGAGGCTGACAACGTGTTGATGCTGCTCGACGCCGCCGGCATCGACTGCTCCACCGGCTCGGCCTGCTCGGCCGGGGTGTCCCAGGCCAGCCATGTGCTCGAGGCGATGGGCCTCTCGTTCGCCGCCGCCCGCAGCTGCCTGCGGTTCTCCCTCGGTCACACCAGCACCGACGAGGACGTCCAGCGGCTGCTGGCCGCACTGCCCGAGGCCGTGTCGCGGGCCCGGCTGGCCGGCGTCGGCGGCTGACGCTCCGCTCCGGCCGTGGTGCGGGCGTTCGTCGGCGAATACGGTCTCCAGCGCGCGGCGTGGGAAACTGGTCTGCGGTGCCGCGGATCGACCGAGCGCCGACCGCGCACGTCCAGCGCGTACGCAAGGAGGGTGACCATGAGGGTGCTAGCTGCCATGTCTGGCGGAGTCGACTCGGCGGTGGCCGCGGCGCGGGCCGTGGACGCCGGCCACGACGTGACCGGGGTGCACCTGGCCCTGTCCAAGAACCCGCAGTCCTTCCGTAGCGGCGCCCGTGGCTGTTGCTCCAAGGAGGACGCCCACGACGCCCGGCGGGCCGCCGACGTGCTGGGCATCCCGTTCTACGTCTGGGACCTGTCCGACCGGTTCGCCGCGGACGTGGTGGACGACTTCGTCGCCGAGTACGCGGCCGGACGTACGCCGAACCCCTGCCTGCGCTGCAACGAGAAGATCAAGTTCTCAGCGGTCCTCGACCGGGGCATCGCGCTCGGCTTCGACGCGGTCTGCACCGGCCACTACGCCCGCCTGGTCCGCACCGACTCCGGCGTCACCCTGCACCGGGCGGTCGACGCCGACAAGGACCAGTCCTACGTCCTCGGCGTGCTCGACGGCGACCAGCTGGCGCGGTCGTACTTCCCGCTTGGCGGCTCGCCCAAGTCCGAGGTCCGGGCCGAGGCCGAGCGTCGCGGTCTGGCGGTGGCCGATAAGCCGGACAGCCACGACATCTGCTTCATCCCCGACGGGGACACGGCCGGCTTTCTGGCTGGACGGCTCGGCGAGCGCCCCGGCGACATCGTCGACGCCGACGGCACCAAGGTCGGCGAGCACTCGGGCTCGCATCAGTTCACCATCGGCCAGCGCCGTGGACTGCGGCTCGGCGTTCCCGCCGGGGACGGGCGGCCGCGGTACGTGCTGGACATCTCCCCGGTGAACAACACCGTCACCGTGGGACCGTCCGAGGCGCTCGCCGTCCGCCGGATCGAGGCACTGCGGCCGACCTGGACGGTGTCGCCACCGCCCGGCCCGTGGCGCGGCCTGGTCCAGGTCCGGGCCCACGGCGAGCCGATGCCGGCCACGGTGCACGCCGGCTCCGACACGGTGGTGGTCGAGCTGGAGACCGCGGCCACCGGCATCGCCCCCGGGCAGGCGGTGGTGGTCTACGACGGCGACCGGGTCCTGGGCAGTGCGACGATCGCGTCGTCCGCCGCATGAGCGCCGAGCTGGCGCCGGTCCGCTCCAGCGGGATCGGCTCCTGGCCGGGCGACGACCTGGCCGATGCGCTGAAGATCGCCTTCGCCGAATGCCCCGAGCTGCCGTACCTGCCCGAGCTGCCGGCTCGCGGTGCCGCCGCCCAGATGATCGGCCGGACCACCGCGGTGCTGTCCGGCCTCGCCGTCGACCTCCAACCCGCCGGCTGGCGACTGACCGACGCCTCGGGACGTGACCACCGGGCCGCCCGGGCCCTGCTGCGTCAGGACCTCGACGTGCTGGAGGAGCTGGCCCAGGGCTACGCGGGACTGTTCAAGGTGTCGTTCACCGGTCCCTGGACGCTGGCGGCGAGCATGGAGCGCCCGCGCGGCGACCGGGTGCTGGCCGATCACGGCGCCCGCCGCGAGCTCGCTCAGAGCCTCTCTGAAGGCCTCGTCGACCTGGTGACCGAGCTCGGCCGTCGGCTCCCCGACCTCCGGCTGGTGGTGCAGCTGGACGAGCCGCTGCTGCCCTCGGTGCTGGTCGGCGGCATCCGTACGGCCAGTGGCTTCTCCCGCCACCGCTCGGTCTCCGGTCCTGCGATCGGCGACAGTGTCCAAGCGCTGGTCGACCAGCTCGGCGACGTACCGCTGGTGATCCACTGCTGTGCCGCCGGGTTCCCGATCCGGCTGCTGGCCCGCTCCGGCGTCCGCGGGCTGGCCGTCGACGTCGACGCGCTTTCCAGCGGGGACTGGGACGCGATCGGTGAGGCGATGGAGCAAGGACTCTGGCTGGGGGCCGGGGCGTTGCCCACCAGCGGCGACCCGCTATCGCCCGACGACGTGGCGCGGCGGGTGCTCGGCCCGGTCCGCGATCTCGGACTGGACCCCGAGATCGCCTCCCAGATGGTGCTGACACCGGCCTGCGGGCTGGCCGGGTCCGAGACCGCAGCAGCAGTGCGGGCGCTGCGAACGGTGCGTACCGCGGCCGGCATCGTCAGCGAACAGCTCGCGGACTGAGCCCGTCCGTGGTCCCCGCCCGGGTGGCCGGTCCGTGGTCCCCGCCCGGGTGGCCGGTCCGTGGTCCCCGCCCGGGTGGCCGGGCGGCGGCTCTGCGGCGACGAGATCTTGTCGGTGGTGCTCGATAGTGTGAGCAGGTGACCGAGCAGAACGAAGATCTGTCGAGTGCCGGGGATCTGTCGAGTGCCGGGGACCTGCCACTGGCCCCGCCCGGAGTGGAGCTGGCCGAGCCCGACGAGACAACCAAGGAGCGGCACGCAGCACTGGCCGACGAGCTCAACCAGCACCGCTGGCGCTATCACGTGCTGGATGCCCCGACCATCTCCGACGGCGAGTACGACGCCCTGATCCGGACCCTGACCGAGATCGAGGACCAATACCCCTCGCTGCGGACTCCCGACTCGCCGACCCAGCAGGTGGGCGGGGCACCGTCGACCACCTTCGCCGCGGTCGAGCATCTGCAGCGGCTGATGAGCCTGGACAACGCGTTCAGCCGAGACGAGCTGGAGAGGTGGGCCCAGCGGGCGGTCCGCGAGCTGGGTGCCGCCCAGATCGAGCGCTCCGGCTTTCTGTGTGAGCTCAAGGTCGACGGCCTGGCCATCGACCTGGTCTATGAGTCGGGCCGGTTGGTCCGCGCAGCCACCCGCGGCGACGGACGGGTGGGGGAGGACGTCACCGCCAACATCCGCACCATCGAAGCCATCCCCGACCGGCTGAGCGGCGACGATCTGCCCACCCTGCTCGAGGTCCGCGGCGAGGTCTACTTCGCGGTGGAGGAGTTCCGGGCGCTGAACGAGTCGCTGGTGGCCGACGGCAAGGCGCCGTTCGCCAACCCGCGCAACGCCGCCGCAGGGTCGCTGCGGCAGAAAGACCCGCGGGTCACTGCGTCGCGCCGGCTGGGCTTCGTCAGCCACGGTGTCGGCGTCGTGGAGGGATACGCCGCCGACCGGCTGTCCGAGCTCTACGTCGCGCTCGAGGCCTGGGGGATCCCGGTCAGCCCGCACCGCACGGTGGTCCCCGACCTGGACGGGGTCTGGACCTACATCGAGCACTTCCGCGAGCACCGGCACTCCGTCGTGCACGAGATCGACGGAGTCGTGGTCAAGCTCGATCAGCGGCAGGTGCAGGACCAGCTCGGCTCCACCTCCCGCGCGCCCCGCTGGGCGATCGCCTTCAAATACCCGCCGGAGGAGGTCACCACCAAGCTGCTGGACATCCAGGTCAACGTCGGCAGGACCGGACGGGTGACGCCGTTCGGGGTGATGGATCCGGTGCTGGTCGCCGGATCGACCGTCGGGATGGCCACGCTGCACAACGCCAGCGAGGTGGTCCGCAAGGGCGTCCTGATTGGCGACACGGTGGTGCTGCGCAAGGCGGGCGACGTGATCCCCGAGATCGTCGGCCCGGTCGTCGACCTGCGGACCGGCGATGAGCGGGCGTTCGTGATGCCGACCAGCTGCCCGGCCTGCGGCACCCCACTGCGGCCGGAGAAGGAGGGCGACGCAGACATCCGCTGCCCCAACCAGCGGTCCTGCCCCGCGCAGCTGCGGGAGCGGCTGTTCCACCTGGCCAGCCGGCAGGCGCTCGACATCGAGGTGCTCGGTGAGTCCGCGGCCCAGGCGATCATCGCGGCCGGGCTGATCGAGGACGAGGGCGACCTGTTCTCGCTGACCGAGGAGCAGCTGCGCAGCACAGCCTTCTTCACCACCAAGAGCGGGACGCTGTCGGCCAACGGCCGCAAGCTGCTGACCAACCTGGAGGAGGCCAAGACCCGCCCGCTGGCCAAGTTCTTGGTGGCGCTGTCCATCCGGCATGTCGGCAAGGGCGTCGCACCGGACCTCGCCGCCGCCTTCGGCGACATCGACAAGCTGGCCGGCGCCTCGGTCGAGGAGCTCGCTGAGGTGGAGGGGGTCGGACAGACCCTGGCCGAGGCGATCTCTGACCACTTCGCCGAACCGTGGCGGGCCGAGATCGTACGCAAGTGGCAGGCGGCCGGCTGCGTGATGCGCGACGAACCGACCGAGACCCGCGACCCCACACTGGCCGGGCTCGCCATCGTGGTGACCGGCTCACTGCCCGGCTTCACCCGCGACTCCGCGGCGGAGGCGATCACCAGCCGCGGCGGCAAGGTGGCCGGCTCGGTGTCGAAGAAGACCTCGTTCGTGGTGGTGGGGGAGTCCCCGGGCTCGAAGTACGACAAGGCCGTTGAGCTGAAGGTACCGATCCTCGACGCCGACGGCTTTGCCGCGCTGCTGGACGAGGGTCCCGACGCCGCCACTGCGTTGGCCACGGTCGGCGGCGGCACCGAGGCTGGCTGAGGTCCGCACGGTCGCCGGGGATTTCTCGAGGACGCGGGCGCCTCTCTCAGTCGTCTGACGACAGCGATTCGATGGGCGTGATGGTGGGGAGATAGACCAGCGCGTCGAAGCTGACGGGCATGGCCGGCAGCTCGACGTAGTGCTTGGCGTCCTCGGCGGGGTGATAGACACCCGAGATGAGCCTGGTGGACCAGGAGCGTTGCAACTGGTCCGTGATCGCTGCTGGCAGCGGCGTGCGCAGGTCGATGGTGAGCGCACTGCGCCGGTCAGCGAACTGTCCCTCGATGGAGTCGGCCCGTGCGGTCGGGATGGTGGCTCCCGGGATTCGGCCGTGACCGAAGGTGATGTGGACGGCCAGGTAACGACTCCCCAGGGCGCTTCTCAGGTGAGCCCCGAGCATGGGGCCGGGGTGCGCCGCAACGTGGGCACTGCCCTCCCACAACACGATGCGGTCCCCGGTGCGGCGGTGGTGGTTCAGCAGCCGGTCGGCCGCGGCGCGCTCTTCGTGGGCCGGGTCGTGGCCGACGCCGATCGCGTTGGCGTGGAAGTCGACGACGGTGTCGAGGAGGTCCACCGCGGTGTCCCGCTCGGCGCTGGGATGGAGGTCCGCCGCGATGGCGCGAGCGGACCGTGCCAGTTCGACGAACGGCGTGCCTGGGTGGGTGCCACGTGCACGCAGGACGTGCTCACCGCTGCGGTGGGCGACCCGGATGACATCGAGCTTTGCTTGGACCTGTGCGGTCGCGCGTGCATCGAGACCGGCGAGCAGGTCGATGATGCGGTCGTAGTCGGCCGACAGGACCCGCGAGCCGGCGGCGCCGATGATGCGGACCGCCGCTCCGGTTCGGCTGCGGTTGTGCTCGCGCAGCCGGACGAGCACGTCCCGCAGCTCTGCGACCTGCCACGGCCCCCACGCTTGGGCGAGCGCCTGGTCCACATCGATGTCCTCGCCGTTGACGAATCGGTCATAGCGGTCGGCGACGCGCGGATTGTCCAGCAGGGCGATCGTGGTGAACCCCTGTTGGAGGAGCAGCCAGGTGGTGTCGGCGACGACCCCGAACGTCTCATGTGCCGCGCGCGTGCCCACGCCCAAGCCGACGATCACCGCGTTCCGCGCGGCGGCGGCGATCACCTCGGGCCGTACGCCGCCAGGCTGGCTGGCGAACCAGGCGGCGAGGGGACGAGCAGAGGGCGGATCGGTGACTGGTTGACGGGTCATGCCACCAGGCTCAGCCTTCAACCTAAGGTGAAGTCAAGGCCAGCGGTCACGTTCCCGGGCGGCCCTCAGCGCCGAGTGCGGCGCCCAGCTCGCAGAGCTTGGTGCCCGTGCCGAGCGCGTCCAGGCGTGTCTTGAGGCCGGCGACCCGCTGCTCGGCCTCAGCCACGATCTGACGGGCTATCGGACCCCAGTCCTGTGGTCCCGGGTCCGCGGGCAGCGCCGAGAACAGCGCGGCGATCTCGCGTACGGTCAGCCCGACCCGCTGGGCGAGCTTGGCGACCTGGATCCGGCAGACCGCGGACTCGTCGAAACGGCGCTGGTTGCCCGAGGTGCGCACCGCGGTGATGACGCCGTGCTTCTCATAGAACCGGACAGCCGACGGTGCGACGCCGCTCTGGGCGGCGACCTGGCTGACGGTGGCTGCGGCCACGGCTGGGCCGGCGGAATGCGAGATGGTCGCTGTCATGTCTGCCTACGGTAGTGAAGGAATCTGCTTGACCTCAACATATGTTCAACCCGCAGCCTGCTGTGTATGAGCACATCGACATCCCATTCCACGCACCCAGCCACCACCGCCGAGGCTCCGACCAGACGGGTCGCGGTCGTCACCGCCAGCGTCCGGGAACCACGATTGGGACCGACGATCGCGAACTGGGTCATCGCAACCTTGAGCCAGGTCGATGTCGGCGCTACCGGTGGGATCGAGGTTGACCTCATCGACCTGGCGGAGGTCACGCTGCCCGACGACAGCCAGCTGTATCCCGGGGGCGGGCCGAAGAGCGAGGTCGCCGGCCGGATCGAGGCCGCCGAGGCGTTCGTCTTCGTCACCCCCGAGTACAACCACTCCTATCCGGCCTCGCTCAAGCGCCTCCTCGACTGGCACTACGCCGAGTGGATGTTCAAGCCGGCCACCATCGTGGCGTACGGCGGCCAGGGCGGACATGCGGCCATCGAGCATCTCCGCGGTGTGCTGGCCGAGCTCAACATGGTCACCACTCGGCGCACCGTCGGCCTAGCCGCGCCGTGGGAGAACCCAGGCCGCGCAACCGACGAACGGGTGACCGGCCGGCTGGTCGGCGCGCTGGCCGAGCTGGTCTGGTGGGCCGATGTCCTCACCGGGGCGCGCACCACCCGGCCGTTCCTGAACTGAGGGACCTGCCGGCACGCCGCCAGGGCATCCGGCCCGCTGCCCTGGCCGGTCAGCGATGTACCCGCTGGCATCGATCGCGCTGCCGTGTTGGCCTGCACAGCGCAGCTCTGCAGTGTCAGGGAGACCGCGGGAAGAGTGGATCCCGGCTCCGTCAGCGCAACGATGCTCAGGCCGGTGACGGCGTGGGAGTCTCCCTCACTGCCGCATCGTCGACGTTGTCAGGTGCCGTCGGAGCTTTGAGAAAGATGATAAAGGCGGTGACGAGGATGGAGGCGATCAACGCAAATCCCGGCTTGAACCATTCCAAGGTCGCAAACGGGCCGCCAAGAGCGGCAATGTAGACCAGAAATGCTGCACCGGACAGGCAGATCTGGCGCCACGACTCGACGGCCCAGAATCTCCGGAGAAAGACGACCAGGAACACTACGGCCAGCGCCAACGAGATCCACAGGGCGGCGGCGAGGCCGTCGCCGGCGAAGACAGTGGCGGCCGCAGGCTCCAGCGCCGCGTACAGGGCGAACGCTTCGGCGGGGAAATACTTCAGCAGCTTTTCCTGCGGTTTGGGCTGGGCGACGACAGTCCCGTCAGCTCCGCGCATCCGCTCCGCATACACATTGCGATCCATGCCGGTTTCCCCCTGTTTCGGCGATGCTCTCTCGCCTGACCATGACATCGCTGCCGTTGCTGGGTCGCCGGCCTCACAAAGCGACACCAAATTGCAATCTGGCGGGACGTCGTGCTGGTGCTACCCGCAACATGGCGAGTCCGCCGACCGTGGTCCTGGTCCGGCTAGAGTTGCCGGGTGCCGAAGATCTTCAGCAACCTCAACCTCAACGGGTCCACACCGCCGCGGGTGCAGCCCGTGCTCGGCGACTGGGGCCCGGAGCTGGTGCCGACCACCCGGTCGAAGAAGCGGATGCGGATCTGGGTCTCGCTGGCGCTGCTGGGCGCCATGCTGGCCGTGTTCGGCGTCGGCTGGTACATCTACTACCTGATGACCGGCAGCTGGGGCTTCGGCATCGGCGAGTGACCGCCCGCCGCGTAGCCACCCCTTGAGTGCTCACCCGCTGGGGTCAGGACAGCAGACCGATGCCGTCGGCCACCAGCAGGAACCGCAGCACCCGCCCTCCCAGCACAACCAGGGTGAACCACAGCACCCGCATCTGGGTCGCGCCGGCGAGCAACGCGACGGCATACAACGGGGGCAGCCCGATGACGGCGGCCAGGAAGACGATCGGCAGCCCCCAGCGCTTGGTCCCCACCAGCTGCAGCAGCGTACGGGCCAGGTTGCGGAACCACTGCCGGAACGGGCCGACCGTCCGGCTGCGGGCTGCCTGGCGGTGCCGTCGGACGAACTCGAACTCCTTGCCACCGCGGACGCTGTAGAACAGCAGCAGCTTGCCGACGGTCTGGCCGACCCCCACGCCCACGGCGACCGCCGTCGATCCAGCCACGGCCGAGACCTGGGACGCGATCACGTACGCCTCGGCGTTGGCGATGGGGATGACGGCGGAGAGAACGCCGAAACCGACCGAGGTAAGCAGGGCGACGACGTCCTGCCACGTCCATGCGGCGCTCACGCCGTCGAAGGTACCGGACCGCCTGAACCGTCAGGGGACCAGTGCCGCCAGGTGGTGCAACCGGGCGATCTCGGAGTCGAGGAACGGCGGGCCGCCGAGCCGGCCGATGACGATGCCCCGCTGACGGCTCAACGGGGTGACCACGACGGTGGACTCACCCCAGCCCGGGATCCATCCCGACTCCAGATCGACCCGGTGCACCACCTCATACGGCGCGAACCGCTTGATCAGGTCGACGTCGAGATCCGGGGCGTGCGAGGTGCCGGAGCTCATCCGGGCGGCGTCGACCACGGTGAGGTCCAACAGGGCCGCCCAGTGTGAGCGGAACACGACCGGGCAGAGCGACACCAGCGTCTCGGCGGCATGGTCGGGGTCGCTGGTCATCCGCTCCAGCGCCTCGAGGTCGGACTGCAGCCCACCGCCCTCCGGGTAGCGAGAGATCCACTCGACCCGGACCCCCTCGAGGTTGTGACAGGCGGTCACGATGGTCTCCGGCAGCTGACCTTGGGGGAGGTCGACGATGAAGTCGTCCACCACGATGTCGTCGCCCTTCTGGACGATCTCGACAGCGTTGATGTCGGCGCCGACCCGGCCCAGCGCGGTCGCCACCGCGCCCAGCGAGCCGGGCCGGTCTGGGAGAACCACGCGCATCAAGAACACGCGTCCATCCTGACCCATTCGCATTACCTTCGTGTTTCGACAGCCGGTATTGGGACAGGTGGTCCCGGTGCCGCAGCGGATAGGTTGCCGGTGTGCCTGCCTTCGAACCTTTCCGCGCCATCCGGTACGCCGCCACCGACCTGGACCCACTTGTCGCCCCGCCGTACGACGTCCTCTCCGACGCCGACGTGAGTGCGCTGCAGGCCCGCTCGCCGCACAACATCACCCACCTGGACGTCCCTGCAGGCGAGGAGGACCGGTACGCCCGGGCCGCCGCCCTGCTCACCCGGTGGATCGAGGACGGCGTCCTGGTCCGCGACCCGGAGCCGTCCTTCACCATCTATCGGATGCGGTTCCGCGACGACGCCGGCGTGCCGCGCGACATCGCCGGGGTGCTCGGGGGTCTGGAGGTGGTCGACGAGGGCGCGGGCGGTGTGCTGCCGCACGAGCGGACGACGCCGAAGGCCTCCACCGACCGCCTGGACCTCACCCGCGCCACGGCGGCCAACCTGTCACCGGTCTGGGGGCTGTCGCTGGCATCGGGGCTGACCGCCCTGCTGGCCGCCGAGGGCGAGCTGGTCGGGCGGGTCGTGGTGGACGGCGTCGAGCACCGGGTCGAGCGGGTCAGTGACCCGGACCGGATCGAGGCCATCCGCGCCCAGGTCGGCTCCGACGATGTGCTGATCGCGGACGGGCACCACCGCTACGGCATCAGCCGCACCTACCGCGACGAGGTGCGCCGGCTCAGCGGCCGCACCGACACCGCGGCGGAGCAGACCCTGACTTTCGTCAACGAGCTGGTCGCCGACCAGCTCAGCGTCGCCGCCATCCACCGCCTGGTCGCCGGGCTGGGCCTCGACGACCTGCGGCAGCTGCTGGCGACGAGGTTCGAGTTGGTGCAGACCGACCGGCCCACGGCGAACACGCTGGCCGCGATGGAGGCCGAGGGCTACCTGGTGCTGGTCGGCCCGGACGCCAGCTGGCGGCTGGTGCCCCGTGACGGTGCGTTCGACGGGGTCCGGTCGCTGGACGGCGCCTGGCTGGAGGCCACGCTGGCCGGCTCCGCCGCGACGGTGACCTATCAGCACGGCCTGGACGAGGTGCTCGCGGCCGTGGCTGCCGGACGGTGCACAGCAGCGGTGCTGATCCGACCGGTCAGCTTGGCCGAGATCGAGCGGACCGCCCGCGAGGGTCTGCTGATGCCACCCAAGTCGACGTTCTTCACCCCGAAGCTGCGGACCGGCTTCGTGGTCCGCCCGATCGACGGCTGAGGGGCGCCGACCGGCGCCACTAGGATGAGGCCGACAAGCGTTGCCGCAGAACAGAAAGTTGGAACATCGTGCCACTGAGTCCCCATGACGTCGCCGACCTGGCCAGACTGGCCCGGATCGAGCTCACGGCCGAGGAGCTGGAGCACCTGGCGCCGCAGCTGGACGTCATCTTGGAGTCCGTCGCCCACGTCGCCGACGTGGCCGCCGACGACATCCCGCCGACGTCGCACGCGCTGCCGCTGACCAATGTCTTCCGCCCCGACGTGGTGCAGCCGTCGCTGCCCCGCGAGGACGTCCTGGCCGGCGCCCCGGCCTCGGACCTCGACCGGTTCCGCGTCCCGCGGATCCTCGGTGACGGCTGATGAGCGCCGTGCTGCGGTCCACCGCCGTCGACCTGGCCGGTCGGATCGCCACCGGCGAGCTGACCTCGGTCGAGGTCACCCAGGCGCATCTGGACCAGATCGACGCGGTTGACGAGACGGTGCACGCCTTTCTGCATGTCGACGGGGACCGGGCGCTCGCCTCGGCGGCCGCCATCGACGCCCGGATCGCCGCGGGCGAGAAGCTCGGCCCGCTGGCCGGCGTCCCGCTGGCGCTGAAGGACGTCCTGACCTACACCGGCGCCCCCACCACCTGCGGATCGAAGATCCTGCAGGGGTGGTACCCGCCGTACAACGCCACGGTGACCCAGCGGCTGCTCGACGCCGACCTGGTGATCCTGGGCAAGACCAACCTGGACGAGTTCGCGATGGGATCGTCGACGGAGAACTCCGCCTACGGCCCGACCCGCAACCCGTGGGACACCAGCCGGATCCCCGGCGGCTCCGGCGGTGGCTCCGCCGCGGCACTGGCCGCCTTCGAGGCGCCGCTGGCCATCGGCACCGACACCGGCGGCTCGATCCGCCAGCCCGCCGCCGTCACCGGCACGGTCGGCGTCAAGCCGACCTACGGCGGCACCTCCCGCTACGGCCTGGTCGCCCTGGCCTCCAGCCTCGACCAGCCGGGCCCGTGCGCCCGCACGGTGCTCGACGCCGCCCTGCTGCATCAGGTCATCGCCGGCCACGACCCCCGCGACTCCACCTCGATCGACGCCCCGGTGCCCGACATCGTCGGCGCCGCGCGCTCCGGCGACGTGTCGGGGATGCGGATCGGGGTGGTCACCGAGCTCGGCGGCGAGGGGTACGCCCCCGGGGTGCAGCAGCGTTTCGACGAGTCCGTCGCCCTGCTGGCGTCGCTGGGGGCCGAGATCGTCGAGGTCTCGTGTCCGCACTTCGTCTATGCGCTGCCGGCCTACTACCTGATCCTGCCGAGCGAGGCCTCGTCCAACCTGGCCAAGTTCGACGCCATGCGGTTCGGCCTGCGGGTCGGTGACGACGGCACGCTCAGCGCCGAGCAGGTGATGGGGCTGACCCGCGAGGCCGGCTTCGGCGCCGAGGTGAAGCGCCGCATCATCATCGGCACCTACGCCTTGTCCAGTGGCTACTACGACGCCTACTACGGGCAGGCGCAGAAGGTTCGGACCCTGATCACCCGCGACTTCGACGCCGCCTTCGAGCAGGTCGACGTGCTCGTCTCCCCGTCCACGCCGATCACGGCGTTCCCGCTGGGGGAGCGGGTCGACGACCCGATGGCGATGTACATGAACGACCTGTGCACCATCCCGTCCAACCTGGCCGGCAACGCCAGCGCGTCGTTCCCGGTCGGACTGGCGCCCGAGGACGGACTGCCCGTCGGTCTGCAGGTGATGGCCCCGCCGCTGGCCGACGACCGGCTCTACCGGGTCGGTGCGGCGCTCGAGCGGGCGCTGGAGTCGAGCTGGGGCGGGTCGCTGCTGGACCAGATCCCCGAGCTCACCCGAGTTCCGACGCAACCGCAGGAGGTGGCCCGATGAGCGAGGCCGTGCTGACGTACGACCAGACGCTGGAGGCTTTCGACCCGGTTCTGGGTCTGGAGGTGCACGTCGAGCTGAACTCGGCGTCGAAGATGTTCTGTGGCTGCTCCACCGAGTTCGGCGCGGAGCCGAACACGCAGACCTGCCCGGTGTGCCTCGGGCTGCCCGGCGCGCTGCCGGTGGTGAACGCCAAGGCGATCGAGTCGGCCATCCGGATCGGGCTGGCGCTGAACTGCTCGATCGCACCGTGGTCACGGTTCGCGCGGAAGAACTACTTCTATCCCGACATGCCGAAGAACTACCAGATCTCCCAGTACGACGAGCCGATCGCCTTCGACGGCTGGACCGACGTGGAGGTCGACGGCGAGACGTACCGGGTCGAGATCGAGCGCGCCCACATGGAGGAGGACACCGGCAAGTCGCTGCACGTCGGCGGCGCCACCGGCCGGATCCACGGGGCGGACTACTCGCTGCTGGACTACAACCGTTCCGGCGTACCGCTGATCGAGATCGTCACCAAGCCGATCGAGGGCACCGGCGCCAAGGCGCCGCAGGTCGCCCGGGCCTACGTCCAGCTGCTGCGTGACCTGCTGCGGGCGCTGGGCGTCTCCGACGTACGGATGGAGCAGGGCTCGCTGCGCTGCGACGCCAACGTCTCGCTCCGGCCGCACGGTCAGGAGAAGTTCGGCACCCGGACCGAGACCAAGAACGTCAACTCGCTGCGCAGCGTGGAGCGGGCCATCCGCTACGAGATGACCCGGCACGCGGCAGTGCTCAGCTCCGGCGGCACCATCAAGCAGGAGACCCGGCACTGGCAGGAGGACTCCGGCACCACGACGTCGGGCCGGAGCAAGGAGGAGGCGGAGGACTACCGCTATTTCCCCGAGCCCGACCTGGTGCCGGTGGCGCCGAGCGCGGAGTGGATCGAGGAGCTGCGGGCCACCCTGCCGGAGCCGCCGGTGCAGCGGATGAAGCGGCTGGTGGCCGACTGGGGCTACTCCGAGCTGGAGATGCGCGACGTCATCAGCGCCGGCGCGGTGGACGTCATCGAGGCCACCGTGGCCGCCGGTGCCTCACCGCAGAGCGCTCGCAAGTGGTGGCTGACCGAGCTCGCCCGGCGGGCCAACGAGATCGGTGTCGACCTCGAGGACACCGGCGTCACCCCGGCCCAGGTGGCCGAGATCCAGGCGCTGGTCGAGACCGGCACGATCAACGACAAGCTCGCCCGCCAGGTGTTCGACGGCGTGATCGCCGGCGAGGGCACCCCGGCCGAGGTGATCGAGGCCCGCGGGCTGGCGGTGGTGTCCGACGACGGCGCCCTCGGGTCGGCCGTGGACGCCGCGATCGCCGCCAACCCGGACGTGGCGGCGAAGATCCGCGACGGCAAGGTGCAGGCCGCCGGTGCCTTGATCGGTGTGGTGATGAAGGAGCTCCGCGGCAAGGGCGATGCGGGTCGCATCCGCGAGCTCATCGTGGAGCGGTTGTCCTGACCCGTCGGGGTGGTCGGCTCGCGGTCCACCGCGAGCCGACCACCCCGGCTGGCTCAGTGCTGTCCGGGCGGACCGTTCGGGTCGTGGCTCGAGCCACGGATGCTGCGGACCAGCAGCAGCACGCCGACCAGGAACACGATCGCCCCGATGACGAACCAGGTCGGGTCGCCGGTCATGAACGAGCCCGGGAGCAGGTTCAGACCCTGACCGATCCAGGTGCCGCCGATGAGCAGGGCGACCAGGCCGAGGCCGGCCAGCAGGGGGTTGCGGAAGGGTCCGAGTCTCATCGGGTCACTCTCATCAGGCGGTCGTCGCCGGGGCGCGGGTCGCCACGGCTGTCGGTGTTGGAGGTGGTCAGCAGCAGGCTGTCGCCGTCGGCGGCGACTCCCACGGAGCGCAGCCTGCCGTATGCACCCGCGAACCAGCGGCGCGGCTCGCCGGCCGAGGTCCCCGTCACCGGAATCTCCCACAGACACTCGCCCCGTAGCGCGGCGAGGAACAGCGACCCGCGCCAGAAGGCCAGACCGGACGGCGATGCGTCCGAGGTCGCCCAGACCACAGCGGGGTTGGTCATGCCGGACTGCCGGCCGGCCCCCTCGACGTCGGGCCAGCCGTAGTTGGCGCCGGCCGTGATGAGGTTCAGCTCGTCGAATCGCTGGTCGCCGAACTCGCTGGCCCACAGCCGACCGGCCCGGTCGAAGGCCATCCCCTGCACGTTGCGGTGGCCATAGCTGTAGACCTCGTTGCCGAACGGGTTGTCGGGCACCGGCGCGCCGGCCAGCGTCAGGCGCAAGATCTTGCCGGCCAGCGAGTCGGTGTCCTGGGCCAGCGACTCGTCGCCGACCTCACCCGTGCCGACGTAGAGGTGTCCGTCCGGGCCGAGCACCATCCGGCCGCCGTTGTGGCGGCCGCCGCTGGGGATGCCGTCCAGCAGCACCTCCGGCTCACCGAGCGTGCTGCCGTCCCAGCTCAGCCGGGCGATCTGGTTGTCGTCGGCGGTGCTGAAGTACACCAGCACAGCCGACTCGTCGGGGGTGGCCAGGATTCCGAGCAGGCCACCCTCACCCCGCGGCTCGGCGTCGGCGATCCGGGTCAGCTCGGTGGTGCGGCCGCCGGCCACGTGCTTGACCAGCGCCGTGTCGCGCTCGCAGACCAGCACGGCACCGTTGCGGAGCGGGGCCAACCCCCACGGGCTGGTCAGCCCGGTCACCACGTCCGCGGCTCGCAGCTCGCCGCTGGGCGACGCGGTGGCCGGAGTCGACGTCCCTCCTGCGGTGATGGTGTCATCGGGGGGTACGGGCGGCTGCGAAGGTCCGGCGGCGGGGTCGCTGCTGCAGGCAGCGGCCGTACCGGCGAGAAGGGCTCCGACCCCCGCCTTCAGGAAACGGCGGCGAGGCAGGGTCATGGCCACAGTCTTCCTGGCGCCGCCAAGCGGCGGGGCGACTGCGCTACATCCGCAGGTCGGTGGTGCTGAGCAGGTCGACAGCCTCCGGCTCACCGACGATGGTGACCGAGGCCACCGAGGTACGCCCGTGGGCGAACAGCATCAGCTCGCTCGGACGACCCACCAGGGTGACGATCGACGGCCCGCCGACGACGCGGATCGACTCCGGGCCGGCCGGCTCCCCGTCCGGTCCGGGCGCGTCGCCCAGCGCCAGGTCGGAGCGCTCCAGCACCACACCCACCTGGGCGTGGCGGAAGAAGGCGCGGCCGAGCAGCTTGAGCCGGCGCCACATCCACTCCTCGGTGTCGGCACCGAGCTCGCGTGGCGAGAGCGGCGGGTCCTGTGCCCGGCGGACGTCCTCGTGGTGGACGAAGAACTCGGTGGTGTTCGCCGGCTCGTCGACGCCGGGGAAGGCGAACACCGAGAACCGCGCCGGCCCGGTGCGGATCTTCTCCACCAGGTCGGGGAACGGCCAGCGCTGTTTCACCTCGGCCATCCGCCGCTCGGTCAGGCCGGCCAGCGGCTTGGCCAGGATGCCCGGGGCACCCAGCGGGTCGGTCTCTCGGATCCACAGATGCGCGGCCAGGTCGTGCGCCGACCACGGCTGGCACAGGGTGGGCGCCTCGGGTCCGACCTGGTCGAGCAGCTCACACAGGTCGGCACGCTCCGACTTCGCGAAGGTCACAACCGCAGATACTAGGACACCCGAGCGATCAGGGACTGATCCGGTCGCCCGCGGGCAGTGGTGTCGGGGAGAATGGGCCCCGTGAGTGAGCACCTGCAACCCGACCCATCCCGCGACGACCAGCTCGACCCCGCCGTCGCGGCACTGCTGAAGCGTGACCCCGCCGGCCTGGTGCCGGCCGTGGTGCAGGAGGAGGACAGCGGCGAGGTGCTGATGCTCGGCTGGATGGACGATGTCGCGCTGCACCGCACCCTGACCACCGGTCGCTCCACCTTCTTCTCCCGCAGCCGCAACGAATACTGGGTGAAGGGCGAGACCAGCGGTCACCGCCAGTGGGTCCGCGAGGTCCGTCTCGACTGCGACGGCGACACGATCCTGGTCAAGGTGCGCCAGGAGGGTCCGGCCTGCCACACCGGCGACCGGACCTGTTTCGACGCCCGGCAGCTGGCGGCCGTGGTGAGCGACCCACTCGCCACCTCGTCGGGGGCGAACCGATGAGCGTCAGCCCGAGCCTCGAAGAGTTCCGCACCCAGGCCGTCGACCGGCGGGTCATCGCCGTCCACCGACGGGTGCTGGCCGATGCCGAGACCGCCGTCGGGCTGTATCGCAAGCTGACCGCCAACCGGCCCGGCACCTATCTGCTCGAGTCCGCAGAGCAGGGCGTCTGGTCCCGGTACTCCTTCATCGGGGTCCACGCCACCGCCGTGCTGACCGAGGTCGACGGGGAAGCGACCTGGACCGGTCGGGCGCCGGTCGGCCTGCCCACCGGGGGCGACCCACTGGCCGCCGTACGCGAGACGCTGCGGTTGCTGCACACGCCGCGCGCCGACGGGCTGCCGCCGTTCACCTCCGGCCTGGTGGGCTACCTCGGCTACGACGCGGTACGCCGACTGGAGCTGCTCCCGGACAGCAACCCCAAGGACCTGCCGATCCCCGAGCTGGCCTTCATGCTGGCCTCCGACCTCGCTGTCCTCGATCACCACACCGGTGAGGTGTGGCTGGTGGCGAACGCGATGAACTTCGACGCCACCGACGACCGGGTGGACGAGGCGTACGCCGACGCGGTGGCGCGGGTCGACGCGATGGTCAAGGCGATGGCCCAGCCGACGCCGTCCGCGGTGGTCGCGGTGGCGTCCGACCCGGAGCTGCCGATCCGCCGGCAGCGCACCCCGGAGGAGTTCCAGGGGGCGGTCCGGGCCGCGGTCGAGGAGATCAAGGCCGGTGAGGCGTTCCAGGTGGTGGTCAGCCAGCGGTTCGAGGTGGACACCACCGCCGACGCCCTCGACGTCTACCGGGTGCTCCGGCTGACCAACCCGAGCCCTTACATGTATCTGCTCCGGCTGGACGGTTTCGACATCGTCGGGTCCAGCCCGGAGGCGCTGGTGACCGTCAAGGGCGACACCGCCGTGACGCACCCGATCGCAGGCTCGAAGCCGCGCGGGGCCACCCCGGCCGAGGACGCGGCGCTGGAGAGCGAGCTGCTGGCCGACCCCAAGGAGCGGGCCGAGCACGTGATGCTGGTCGACCTCGGCCGCAACGACCTGGGTCGGGTGTGTCAGCCCGGCACGGTGGAGGTGGTCGAGTTCATGAACGTCCGCCGCTACAGCCACATCATGCACCTGGAGTCGACGGTGACCGGCACCGTGCGGCCGGACCGTACCGCCCTCGACGTCGTGTTGGCCGCGTTCCCCGCCGGCACCCTGTCGGGCGCGCCGAAGGTGCGGGCGATGGAGATCATCGACGGCCTCGAGGTGTCGCGTCGTGGCCTCTACGGCGGCGTGGTCGGCTATCTCGACTTCGCCGGCGACGCCGACGCAGCGATCGCGATCCGGACCGCGCTGCTGCACGACGGGACCGCCTACGTCCAGGCGGGCGGCGGCATCGTGGCCGACTCGGACCCGCCGACCGAGGACCAGGAGAGCCGCAACAAGGCGGCCGCCGTGGTGCGGGCCATCTCGGTGGCCCAGTCCTTCCGGCGGCTGGACGAGCCGGAGCCGGAGCCCGGCGCCCTGCTCGCCGCGGCGCTGCTGTCCGATGACGCCGCCGTGGACGTATGAGGTCTCGGCTGTTGGCCCTGGCGGGACTGTTCGCCGCCGGCCTGCTGGGCGTCGTCGCCTCGTCCCAGCCGTGGTGGCGGGCCAGTGGCGAGGGCACCGACGTGAGCTTCACCGGCACCGACACCAGCGGCGGTCTGAGCCAGGCGCTGGTGCTGGTGCTGCTGGCCGGCGCCGTGCTGGTGCTGGCGCTGCGGGCCCGCGGCAGGCAGATCATCGGGGTGCTGCTGGCTGCGGCGGGGGTCGGCATGGTCATCACCGCAGTGGTGCGGCCGCAGCCCAGCGCTGCCACCGTGCGCAGTCGGCTGCGCGAGGTGAGCCTGGTCGACCAGTTCGGGCTGACCTCGACCGGGTGGCCCTGGGCGTACGGGGCCGCGGGCCTGATCGCCGTGCTGGCCGCCGGCCTGCTGGTGGTCCGCGCACCGACCTGGCCGCAGCGCGCCGACCGGTTCGCCCGGTCGGGCACCGCCTCGGACACCGTGGACACCTCCGATCCGGCAGCGGTCTGGAAGGCGATGGACGCCGGCGTCGACCCGACTGTCGACAGTCCCGCTGCGGGGGCCGATGTGCACTCCCGGCCCGCACCGGACAGAATGGACACCGTCGACGAGCAGCAGGATCCGCCGAGAGAGTGAATGAGGGGCAATGACAGGCAGCACCGCAGGCAGCAACGTCAAGAACGTGCACCACGGTCGGACGCCGGCAGCGTGGGCCGGAACGATGATTGCGCTGGTCGCCTTCATCCTCGGCGGCATCGCCGTCGTCGCCCAGTTCTGGCTCCTGTTCTGGATCGCGTGCGGCTTGGTCGTGGTCGCCCTCATCGTCGCCCGAGTGCTGCAGGTGCTCGGCTATGGCGCTGACTGAGGACTGAACCCATGGGAGCACTGGAAGACATCCTCGCGGGAGTGCGAGAGGACCTGGCCCAGCGCCAGGGCACCGTCAGCCTGGACCGGCTCAAGGAGCGGGTCCAGCACATCGACGCCGCGCTCGACCCGATGCCCGTCTTCCGGGGCCCTGGTGTCGCTGTCATCGCCGAGGTGAAGCGGTCCAGCCCCAGCAGGGGAGCGCTGGCCGACATCGCCGATCCGGCCGCCCTGGCGCGCGACTACGAGGCCGGTGGCGCTGCCGCCATCTCGGTGCTGACCGAGGAGCGCCGGTTCGGTGGCTCGCTGGACGATCTGGTCCGGGTACGGCTGGCCGTCTCCGTTCCGGTGCTGCGCAAGGACTTCATCGTCTCGGCGTACCAGCTGTTCGAGGCCCGGGCCGCCGGTGCTGATCTGGTGCTGCTGATCGTCGCGGCGCTCACCGACCAGGAGCTGGCGCTGCTGATCGATCGGGCCGAGTCGATCGGACTCACCCCGTTGGTCGAGGTGCACACCGCCGACGAGATTAGCCGCGCCGTCGATGCCGGTGCCCGCATCATCGGGGTCAACGCCCGCAACCTGAAGACCCTCGAGGTCGACCCGACCACGTTCGCCCGGCTCGCGCCACTGATCCCCGACGGGATCGTCCGGATCGCGGAGTCAGGTGTGCGTGGCCCGCATGACGTGATCGAGCTGGCCCGCTGCGGTGCCGACGTAGTCTTGGTCGGCGAGGCTCTCGTCACGGGTCGGGACCCACGGGCCGGGGTCGCCGACCTCGTCGCAGCGGGGGCCCACCCGGCTGTGCACAAGTCCTGACCACCCGCGCCCGGGCCGTGCGGCCGGCGCGCCGACCAGCACCCATCACCGCAGTCCCGTCACCGCAGTTCAGTCACCGCAGTCCAGGCAAAGGAAGCTGACGTGTCGATCCACCCTCCGGCCCACCTGCCGGATGCCTCCGGTCACTTCGACCAGTTCGGAGGCAAGTTCGTCCCGGAGGCTCTCTACGCTGCCCTGAACCAGCTCGAGGAGGCGTTCCGCTCCGCGCTCGCCGACCCGCTGTTCGCCGCGGAGCTGTCGGACCTGCTGACGAACTACACGGGGCGGCCGACCCCGATCACCGAGGCGCGCCGGTTCGCCGAGCACGCCGGCGGCGCGCGGATCCTGCTCAAGCGCGAGGACCTCAACCACACCGGCTCGCACAAGATCAACAACGTGCTCGGCCAGGCGCTGCTGACCAAGAAGATGGGCAAGACGCGGGTCATCGCCGAGACCGGCGCCGGACAGCACGGCGTGGCCACGGCCACCGCCGCGGCACTGTTCGGGCTCGACTGCACCGTCTACATGGGCCGGGTCGACACGGAGCGGCAGGCGCTCAACGTGGCCCGGATGCGACTGCTCGGTGCCGAGGTGATCGCGGTGGAGTCCGGCACCCAGACGCTCAAGGACGCCATGAACGACGCCATGCGGGACTGGGTGGCCTCGGTCGACACCACTCACTACCTGATCGGCACCGTGGCCGGACCGCACCCGTTCCCGATGCTGGTCCGTGAGTTCCAGCGGGTCATCAGCACCGAGGCCCGGCAGCAGGTCCTGGACCGCTACGGTCGACTGCCGGACGCGGTCGCGGCCTGCGTCGGTGGCGGGTCCAACGCGCTGGGCATCTTCGCCGACTTCATCCCCGACACCGACGTGGCCCTGTATGGCTTCGAGGCCGGTGGCGACGGGGTCGAGACCGGCCGGCACGCGGCGACCATCTCCCAGGGTGAGGTCGGGGTGCTGCACGGAATGCGGACCTTCGTGCTGCAGGACGAGGACGGTCAGACCCGCGAGTCGCACTCCATCTCGGCCGGACTGGACTATCCCGGCGTCGGCCCCGAGCACTCCTGGCTCGCCGCAACCGGGCGGGCCAGCTATGAGCCGATCACCGACACCGAGGCGATGGACGCATTCGCGCTGCTGTCGCGATCCGAGGGCATCGTGCCGGCGATCGAGTCGGCGCACGCGCTGGCCGGCGCGCTGAAGCTGGGGCAGCGACTCGCGCCGGTGAACGGCGAGCCACCGCTGATCCTGGTCAGTCTGTCGGGCCGGGGGGACAAGGACGTCGATACCGCCATTCACTGGTTCGACATCGACACCTCCGGCGTACCGAGCGCGGCCGGGGTGCCGATCGCCACCGACCCCGACGACGTGGCGGCCCGCAGCGAGGGCACCGGATCGGCGGGTCAGGTATGAGCGCCCGTCCCACCGGCATGGACCGGGGCATCAGCGGCACCGTGCTCGCCGACATCACTGCCGGCGGCCGCGGGGCGCTGGTCGGCTACCTGCCCGTCGGATATCCCGACGTGCCGACGTCGATCGATGCCTTCCGGGCGCTGACCGGCGGCGACGACTCGCCCGGCGTGGACCTGGTCGAGGTGGGCATGCCCTACAGCGACCCGGTGATGGACGGCACCACCGTCCAACGCGCCGGCACCCGTGCGCTGCAGCGCGGCGTCCGGACTCGGGACGTCTTCACCGCCGTCGAGGCGGTGGCCGCGACCGGCACCACCGCGGTGGTGATGACCTACTGGAACCTGGTCGAGCGGTACGGGGTGGACGCTTTCGCCCGCGACCTCGCCGCGGCCGGGGGAGCAGGCATCATCACCCCCGACCTGACGCCGGACGAGGCGGGCGACTGGTTCGCGGCCTCCGACGCGCACGGGCTGGACCGGATCTTCCTGGTCTCCCCGTCGTCGTCCGATGACCGGTTGGTCAGCACCGTGGCCGCCTGCCGTGGCTGGGTCTACGCCACCGCCGTGATGGGCGTCACCGGCGCCCGCGCGGACAGCTCCTCGCTCGCCCCGACCCTGGTCCAACGGGTCCGCGAGGCCGACCCCGACGCCATGGTCGGTGTCGGACTCGGCGTCTCCAACGGCACCCAGGCAGGCGAGGTGGCCTCCTTCGCGGACGCCGTCATCGTCGGATCGGCCCTGGTCAACACCTTGATCGCGGCCGACGACGCCGGCACCCCGAACGACCTTCGCGGGCTGCGGACCTTGGTGGCCGATCTGGCCGCCGGCGTACGACGGATGCCCAGACCGGGAACTTCGGCCGAGCCCGCGGGGTTGATCGAGGCGTGATCTTGCCCCGACTGCTGATGCTGCGACTGGCGGCGGTCGGGTTGGCTTTGCTGCTGACGTCCGGCTGCACCGCCGGCGCTGACACCCGACGAAACGCAGTGGTCCGCCAGTCGGCGGACCCGAGCGGCTATCGCGGCGCTTTCCTGCCGGAACCGTACGCGCTGCCGGAAGCCACCCTGACCGACACCGCGGGTCGTTCCTTCAACCTGCGCACGTCGCCGTCGAAACCGGTGACGCTGCTCTTCTTCGGCTACACCCACTGCCCCGACGTCTGCATCGCGGTCCTCTCCGACGTGGCCCTGGCCCTCAACCGGATGGAACCGGCGCTGCGCGACCGGATCCAGGTGGTCTTCGTCACCACTGACCCTGCGCGCGATGACCCGGCCACCATCCGCGACTACCTCGACCGCTTCGACCCCACCTTTCTCGGCCTGACCGGCGAGCTCGCCACCATCAAGAAGGTGGCCGGCCAGGTCGGGGTGGAGATCGACGGTCGCAGGCAGCTGCCGAGCGGCGGCTACGAGGTGGGTCACGGCGCCCAGGTGATCGGGTTCGACCGCGACCGCGGCGTCGTCTTGTGGACCCAGTCCACGGCCATCGGTGACCTGATGCACGACTTCACCTTGTTGGTGGAGCGGTCGCGATGAGCACTCCGCAGAGCGATCGACCCGGTCGGGTGCCGGTGCCGCTGCGCTGGGTGTCGACCTTGGCGCGGTTCGTGCTGGCCGGGGTCTTCCTCGCCGCCGGCGGGCTCAAGGTCGTGGATCTGGAGTCGTCGGTCCAGTCGGTGCGCGCCTACGAGCTGGTCCCGCCCGGCCTGGCCCACGTGATCGGGACCGTGCTGCCCTTCCTCGAGCTGCTGCTCGGGGTGCTCCTGGTCTCGGGGCTGGCCACCCGGGCGGTGGCCACGGCGTCGGCGGGTCTGCTGTTGGTGTTCGCCGGTGCGGCGACGTCGGCGGCGGTCCGTGGTCTGAACGTCGACTGCGGCTGCTTCGGCGGCGGCGGGACGGTGGCGGCGGGTCATGGCGCCTACAGTGGCGAGATCACCCGAGACCTGGGTCTGCTGGCCATCGCGGTGTGGTTGGTCTGGCGCCCGCGGAGCCGACTGAGCCTGAGTCGGACCGATCTCGAGATCGAGCTTGAAGAGACACTGCCGCTGGTCGAGGAGAAGACCCCCGACCAGGTCGAGGCACCGAGCGAACAGCTGGTCGGAGAGAGTGAGAACAGCAGATGAGCAGCAGCAAGGGGTCTCCCCGCGCGGGGGCCAAGAAGAGCACCGGCGGCGCCTTGGGCAATGCCCGGCAGCGGGCCCAGGCCGAGGCCGAGCTGGCGGCCCGCCGCCGCAAGGAGCGCCGCATCCTGGTCGCGGCCGCGCTCGCACTGGTGCTGGTCGTGGTCGGCGGTGGTCTCGGCTACCGCTGGTATCGCGCCAGCCAGGATCCGGTCGCCGCGCCGGCGCGGAGCGACGTCTCCAGCCCGCAGCCGCTGACCGACGGCAAGCCGATCATCCTGGGCGCCGCCGGTGCGCCCGTGACGGTGACGCTGTACGAGGACTTCCACTGCTCGCACTGCGTCGAGTTCGAGGAGCAGTTCGGTCCCACCCTGTCCGCGGCGCAGGAGGCCGGTCAGGTCAAGATCGCGCTGTATCCGCTGTCCTTCATCGACGAAGGGTCGGTGGCGGCCGCGAACGCGATGGCCTGCGCGACCGAGGCCGGCTTCGGACAGGCCTACTACGCCGGTCTGTTCGCCAACTCAGACCTGCCGTGGAGTGACAGCCAGCTGACCTCACTGGCCGAGCGGGTCGCCGGCTCCGTCCCCGCATCCTTCGACAGCTGCGTCACCGAGCGGCAGAAGCTGAGCTGGGTGACCTCGATCAGCGCAGCGGCCGAGGCCAACGGCGTGACCGGCACCCCGACGATGTTGCTCGACGGCGAACCCGTCGACATCGCCACGCTGACCCCCGATTCCCTCGCGACGCTGATCAGCTCCGCCGCGACCAAGTAGGGTCGGGCCGGTGATCGAACCCCTGACCGGGATCGCGTTGTCGATTCCCAGCCCCAGCACCGGCGTCTGGACCGTCTTCGGCTTCCCCATCCGGGCGTACGCCTTGTGCATCATCGCCGGCATCGTGGTCGCGATGGTCCTCAGCACCCGGCGCTGGCGGGCCCGCGGCGGCACCCCCGACGGGCTGGAGAGCGTGCTGGTGGTCGCCATCCCCTGCGGCATCATCGGGGCCCGGATCTATCACGTGGTCACCGACTACGAGCTCTACTTCGGGCCCGGCCGGGACCCGCTGGATGCCCTCAAGATCTGGAACGGCGGACTGGGGATCTGGGGGGCGGTCGCCTTCGGGGCGCTCGGCGGCTATCTGGTGGCCCGCCGGCGCAACATCCGCTTCGCTGCGCTGCTGGACGCGGTGGCTCCCGGTCTGCTCATCGCCCAGGCGATCGGGCGGCTCGGGAACTGGTTCAACCAGGAGCTGTTCGGTCGCCCGACCACGGTGCCCTGGGCGCTGGAGATCGACCCGGCCCACCGGCCAGACGGTTTCGAGCAGTTCGCCACCTTCCATCCGACCTTCCTGTACGAGATGCTCTGGAACCTGGCCATGGCCGCTGTGCTGATCTGGGCCGACCGCCGCTTCCGGCTGGGCCACGGCAAGGTGTTCGCTCTCTATGTGGTGCTCTACACCGCCGGCCGGTTCTGGATCGAGGCCCTGCGGATCGACACGGTCAACGAGATCGGCGGGATCCGGCTCAACAACTACACGGCCGCGATCGTCTTCGTCGCTGCGCTGGCCTATTTGCTCTGGCTGATCCGCAACCGGCCCGGTCGCGAGACGGTGGTCGAGGGTGACGCCCCGGCCGCCGTCGAAGGGGCGGCGGCGACCGGATCGGCCGCCGCTGACCAGGACGCCACCCGGCCGGCGGTCGTCGGCGAACCGACGTCTGAGGTCGGCACCGCTGCAGGCCCGGCCGACGAGACCGACCCGCGAGAAAGTACCTGACCGGGGCCGGCGCCGACGGCGCCCGGATGGCGAGATTTCGTGTCCGGACTACAAGACGTGATGGGTTAGCATCAACCATCCACCATGGGCCAAAGTTGTCCCCCGGTGCGCCGATGCCGCTTTCTAACGCTTCACAACCTGTGGCCAGATACACCGAGTCTTGCCACCGGCTTCGACGACGGGAGTCCTATCCATGACAGTTGCGCATGCCCCAGGGCAGATCCCAGCAGCCCGGGCTTCACGTGAGCTCGCCGCGGCTGAAGGACTGTACGACCCGGCATCCGAGCACGACGCCTGCGGTGTGGCCTTTGTGGCGACCCTGACCGGCGAGCCGAGCCACACCATCGTCGAGCAGGGCCTCGAGGCACTCCGAAACCTCGACCACCGCGGCGCGACCGGCGCCGATACCGCCACCGGTGACGGCGCCGGCATCTTGCTGCAGGTGCCCGACACGTTCCTCCGGGCGCACTGCGACTTCGAGCTGCCGCGCGCCGGCACGTACGCCGTCGGCACCGCGTTCTTGCCGGTGGATCCCGCGCGAGCCGCTCAGGCCAAGGCCGACGTCGAGCGGATCGCTGGCGAGGAGAAGCTGAAGGTGCTCGGCTGGCGGGTCGTCCCCGCGGTCGGCACCAGCCTCAGCGACGTCTCCCGCGCCGCCATGCCGCGGTTCGAGCAGCTGGTCGTCTCCGCCGCCGGAGCGCCGGTGGCCGGGCTGGCCCTGGAGCGGCTGGCGTACGGCCTGCGCCGGCGTGCCGAGCGCGAGGCCGGGGTGTACTTCCCGTCGCTGTCGTGTCGCACCCTGGTCTACAAGGGCATGCTGACCACCCTCCAGCTGGAGGAGGTGTTCCCCGAGCTGCATGACGAGCGGATGGCCAGCGCCATGGTCGTGGTCCACTCCCGGTTCTCCACCAACACCTTCCCGGCCTGGGAGCTGGCGCACCCGTACCGGATGATCGCCCACAACGGCGAGATCAACACCGTCAAGGGCAACCGCAATTGGATGCGGGCCCGTGAGGCGCTGCTGGCCAGCGACGTCATCCCCGGCGACCTGGAGCGGCTGTTCCCGATCTGCACCCCGGACTCGTCGGACTCCGCCTCGTTCGACGAGGTGGTGGAGCTGCTGCATCTGGCCGGTCGTTCGCTGCCGCACGCGATGCTGATGATGATCCCCGAGGCGTGGGAGAACAACCCCACGATGGACCAGAAGCGGCGCGACTTCTACGCGTTCCACTCCTGCCTGATGGAGCCCTGGGACGGCCCCGCCTCCGTGGTGTTCACCGACGGCACCCAGATCGGCGCCGTCCTCGACCGCAACGGCCTGCGCCCCGGTCGCTACTGGGTCACCGACGACGGCCTGGTCGTGCTCGCCTCCGAGTCCGGCGTGCTGGACATCCCCGCGGCGAAGATCGTCAGCAAGGGCCGCCTGCAGCCGGGCAAGATGTTCCTGGTCGACCTGGCCGAGCACCGGATCATCTCCGACGAGGAGGTGAAGGACGGCCTGGCCAACGCGGCACCGTACGGCGAGTGGCTGCTCGGCGGCCGGCTGCTGCTGTCCGACCTGCCCGAGCGCGAGCACATCGTGCACAGCCACGCCTCGGTCACCCGCCGTCAGCAGGTCTTCGGCTACACCGAGGAGGACCTGCGCCTGATCGTGGCCCCGATGACCCGGTCCGGCACGGAGCCGATCGGCTCGATGGGAACCGACACCCCGATCGCGGCGCTGAGCACCAAGCCGCGGATGCTGTTCGACTACTTCAGCCAGCTGTTCGCCCAGGTCACCAACCCGCCGCTGGACGCCATCCGCGAGGAGCTCGTCACCTCGCTCTACAACACCATCGGCCCGGAGTGGAACCTGCTGGACCCCGGTCCGGCCTCCTGTCGCCGGGTGGTGCTGCCGTTCCCGGTGCTCGACAACGACGCGCTGACCAAGATCCGCCACATCAACCGCGACGGGGACCTGCCCGGATATGCCACCCACGTGGCCCGCGGGCTCTACGACGTGCACGGCGGCGCCGCGGCGCTGGCGAAGAAGCTCGACGACCTGTGTGCCGAGGTGTCGGCGGCGATCGAGGACGGCGCCCGGACGATCATCTTGTCCGACCGGCACTCCAACGCCGAGCTGGCCCCGATCCCGTCGCTGCTGCTCACGGCCGCCATCCACCACCACCTGGTCCGGCAGAAGACCCGGACCCAGGTCGGCCTGGTGGTCGAGGCCGGCGACGTCCGTGAGGTGCACCACGTGGCCCTGCTGATCGGCTTCGGTGCCGCGGCGGTGAACCCGTACCTGGTGATCGAGTCGGCCGAGGACCTGGCCCGGCACGAGGTCTACACCACCGTCGAGCCGGAGACGGCCGTCTACAACGTGGTCAAGGCGCTCGGCAAGGGCGTGCTCAAGGTGATGAGCAAGATGGGCGTCTCCACGGTCGCCTCCTACACCGGTGCGCAGATCTTCGAAGCGCTCGGTCTGTCGCGGGAGGTGGTGGACAAGTACTTCACCGGCACCACCTCCAAGCTCGGTGGCGTCGGCCTGGCCGAGATCGCCGAGGAGGTCCGGCTGCGCCACCTCACCGCGTACCCGGCCGACGGCATCCCGCTGGCGCACCGCCGACTCGAGGTGGGCGGGGAATACCAGTGGCGGCGTGAGGGTGAGCCGCACCTGTTCGACCCCGAGACGGTGTTCCGGCTGCAGCACTCCACCCGGGCCGGCCGCTACGACATCTTCAAGCAGTACACCGCGCACATCGACAACGCCTCCGAGCGGCTGATGACGCTGCGTGGCCTGCTGAAGTTCGCCTCCGACCGGCCCTCGATCCCGATCGAGGAGGTGGAGCCCGTCTCGGAGATCGTCAAGCGGTTCTCCACCGGGGCGATGAGCTACGGCTCGATCAGCCTGGAGGCCCACCAGACCCTGGCCATCGCGATGAACCGACTGGGCGGCAAGTCCAACACCGGTGAGGGCGGAGAGGACGCGGACCGGCTGTACGACCCGGAGCGGCGCAGCGCCATCAAGCAGGTGGCCTCTGGCCGGTTCGGTGTCACGTCGGACTACCTCACCAACGCCTCGGACATCCAGATCAAAATGGCCCAGGGCGCCAAGCCCGGCGAGGGCGGGCAGCTACCCGGCCAGAAGGTCTACCCGTGGGTGGCCAAGACCCGTCACTCCACCCCCGGCGTCGGGCTGATCTCGCCACCGCCGCACCACGACATCTATTCGATCGAGGACCTCAAGCAGCTCATCCATGACCTGAAGTGCGCCAACCCGTCAGCCCGGGTGCACGTCAAGCTGGTGGCCGAGGTCGGCGTCGGTACGGTGGCGGCCGGCGTCTCCAAGGCCAAGGCCGACGTGGTGCTCATCTCCGGTCACGACGGCGGCACCGGTGCGGCGCCGCTCACCTCGCTCAAGCACGCCGGTGGCCCGTGGGAGCTCGGCCTGGCCGAGACCCAGCAGACCCTGCTCATCAACGGCCTGCGGGACCGGATCGTGGTGCAGGTCGACGGCCAGCTCAAGACCGGCCGGGACGTCGTCATCGGTGCGCTGCTGGGCGCCGAGGAGTACGGCTTCGCCACCGCTCCGCTGGTGGTCAGCGGCTGCATCATGATGCGCGTCTGCCATCTCGACACCTGCCCGGTGGGCGTGGCGACCCAGAACGAGGAGCTGCGGGCGCAGTTCTCCGGCAAGCCCGAGTTCGTGGTGAACTTCTTCGAGTACATCGCCGAGGAGGTTCGGGAGTATCTGGCCGAGCTGGGCTTCCGGACGCTCGACGAGGCCATCGGCCGGGTCGACGTGCTGGACATCCGTCAGGCGACCGACCACTGGAAGGCCCACGGCCTCGACCTGCGGCCGATCCTGCACATGCCCGAGCTGCCCGAAGGTGCCGCCCGGCACCAGCGGACCGGTCAGGACCACGGCCTGGCGCAGGCGCTGGACCAGGAGCTGATCCGGATCTGCCAGCCCGCGCTGACCTCGGGCGAGGCCGTTCGGGCCTCGATCCCGATCCGCAACGTCAACCGGACGGTCGGCACCATCTTGGGTCACGAGGTGACCAAGGCGACCGCCGGCAAGGGTCTGCCCGACGGCACCATCGATCTCACCTTCACCGGCTCAGCCGGTCAGAGCTTCGGTGCGTTCCTGCCGGCCGGCATCACCTTGCGGCTGGAGGGCGACAGCAACGACTATGTCGCCAAGGGCCTGTCGGGCGGTCGGATCGTCGTCCGCCCGGACCGTGACGCCGCCTTCGCGGCCGAGGAGCACATCATCGCCGGCAACGTCATCGGCTACGGCGCGACGTCGGGTGAGATCTTCATCCGCGGCCAGGTCGGCGAACGGTTCTGCGTCCGCAACTCCGGCGCCACCGCGGTGGTCGAGGGACTGGGCGACCACGGGCTGGAGTACATGACCGGCGGGGTGGCCGTGGTGCTGGGCCAGACCGGGCGCAACGTCGCCGCCGGCATGTCCGGCGGGATTGGGTACTTCCTCGATCTCGACGAGACCAAGCTGAACGTCGAGCTGGTGGACGCGTTGGCCCTGACCGCCGACGATCTGGCCACCGTGCGTCAGCTCGTCGTCCGGCACGGCGAGGAGACCGACTCCGCGGTCGCGGCAGCTCTGCTGTCCGACTGGGACCGGGCCGCCTCGCGGTTCACCAAGGTGCTGCCGCGCGACTACGCCCGGGTGATGGCCGCCCGCGCCGAGGCGGCCGCCGAGGGTCTGGACGAGGCCACCACGACGTTCAAGATGATGGAGGCCGCGCGTGGCTGACGCCTGCCGCACCGTCCATCGCGCACTTTCGAGCAGAAATCAGGGATACCGACATGGCTGACCCCCGTGGCTTCATCACGACCCCGCGCAAGGTGGCCGAGCGTCGCCCCGTCCAGGAGCGCATCCATGACTGGAAAGAGGTGTACCCCGGCTCGCCCGGACGGGCACTGCTGCCGATCATCTCCGAGCAGGCCGGACGCTGCATGGACTGCGGCATCCCGTTCTGTCACACCGGCTGCCCGCTGGGCAACCTGATCCCGGAGTGGAACGACCTGGTCTGGCGCGACGACTGGGAGGACGCGCTGGAGCGGCTGCACGCGACCAACAACTTCCCCGAGTTCACCGGCCGGCTGTGCCCCGCCCCGTGCGAGACCGCCTGCGTGGTCGGCATCAACCGGGACCCGGTGACGATCAAGAACGTCGAGGTCTCGATCATCGACCGCGCCTGGGACGAGCGTCGGGTCAAGCCGCAGCCGCCCGAGTGGCACACCGGCAAGACGGTCGCCGTGGTCGGCTCCGGTCCCTCCGGGCTGGCCGTCGCCCAGCAGCTGACCCGGGCCGGCCACACCGTGGCCGTGTTCGAGCGGGCCGAGGAGCCGGGCGGTCTGCTGCGCTTCGGCATCCCCGAGTTCAAGATGGAGAAGGCGGTCCTGGACCGCCGGATCCGGCAGATGAAGGACGAGGGCACCAACTTCCGCACCGGCGTCAATGTCGGGGTGGACGTCACCGGTGATCAGCTCAAGGAGCGCTACGACGCAGTCGTGCTGGCGATCGGCTCGACCGTGGCCCGCGACCTGCCGGTGCCCGGACGTGAGCTGACCGGCATCTACCAGGCGATGGAGTTCCTGCCCCAGGCCAACCGGGCGGCACGGGGGATCGAGGTCCCCAACCAGGTGACAGCCGAGGGCAAGCACGTGGTCATCATCGGTGGCGGCGACACCGGGGCCGACTGCCTCGGCACCTCCATCCGCCAGCAGGCCGCCTCGATCACCCAGCTGGAGATCATGCCCACCCCGCCGGAGCAGCGTCCGGTCCACCAGCCGTGGCCGACGTATCCGATGACCTACAAGGTCTCCTCGGCGCACGAGGAGGGCGGTGACCGGGTGTACTCGGTGTCGACCTCGGAGTTCGCCGGCGACGAGAACGGCCACGTGACGGCGCTGAAGCTGTCGGAGGTCGTCTTCGAGCAGGGCAAGCTGAACCCGGTGTCGGGCACCGACCGCGAGATCCCCGCCGACCTGGTGCTGCTGGCGATGGGCTTCACCGGCCCGCAGCGCGACGGCGTGGTTGACCAGCTGGGTGTGGCATTGGACGAGCGCGGCAACATCGCCCGGGACAACGACTACGCCACCGACGTCCCCGGCGTGTTCGTCTGCGGTGACGCCGGCCGTGGCCAGTCGCTGATCGTCTGGGCCATCGCCGAGGGGCGGGCCTGCGCGGCCGGGGTGGACAAGTTCCTCTCCGGTTCGACCAAGCTGCCCAAGCCGATCCCCCCGACGGCCCGGCAGATGATGGTCTGATCCGGTCCTGACGCTCCGGCGGAGCGCGCGGGCGCCCGCCGTGGGCTAGCGCCCGCGGGGGATCGGTCGGTCGTGGCCTACCCTTGCCGAAGGGCCGGTGGCGAGGACCGGTCGGGGGAATGTCAGTGGCGCGTCGGACCATGGGATCGGCGGTCCGGGGAACTAATCTGGACGCTTGCTGACTTCCCCGCAGCACACGAGTCCTCGAGGTGTGGCAGCAGTGGTTCGACGGTTTCGGAGGTAGTGGGGCGCATGGCGGGAAGCACACCGGCAAAGGGTGGGAAGGACTCGTTCGTCCACCTGCACGTCCACTCGGAGTATTCGATGCTGGACGGCGCGGCGCGGGTCAGCGACCTGTTCAAGGGCGCCGAGCAGATGGAGATGCCGGCCCTGGCCGTCACCGACCACGGCAACCTCTTCGGCGCCTACGAGTTCTACAAGCAGTCCAAGGGCACCTCGGTCAAGCCCATCATCGGACTCGAGGCGTACGTCACGCCGAAGACCCACCGCTCCGAGCGCAAGCGCGTCCGGTGGGGCGACGGCGGCGGCGACGACGTGTCCGGCGGCGGAGCGTTCACCCACATGACCCTGCTCTCGGAGACCACCGAGGGCATGCACAACCTGTTCCGGCTCGGCTCGCGGGCTTCGCTGGAGGGATATTTCTACAAGCCGCGGATGGACCGGGAGCTGCTCGCCGAATATTCCAAGGGCCTGATCGCCACCACCGGCTGCCCCTCCGGTGAGGTGCAGACGTATCTGCGGCTGGGCAAGTACGACGAGGCGGTCAAGAGCGCCGCGGAGTTCAAGGACCTGTTCGGCGCCGACAACTACTACGTCGAGCTGATGGACCACGGGCTGTCGATCGAGACCCGGGTCCGCTCGGACCTGCTGCGGCTGGCCAAGGACCTGAACCTGCCGCTGGTCGCCACCAACGACCTGCACTACGCGCACAAGGAGGACGCCTCCAGCCACGAGGTGCTGCTGTGCGTCCAGTCCGGGTCCACCATGGCCGACGCCAACCGGTTCAAGTTCGACGGTGACACCTACTACCTGAAGTCGCCGGCCGAGATGCGGATGCTGTTCAGCGAGCTGCCGGAGGCCTGCGACAACACCTTGGCCATCGCCGAGCGCTGCGACATCGAGTTCACCGAAGGCATCGGCACCTACATGCCCCGCTATCCCTGCCCGCCGGGGGAGAACGAGGAGTCCTGGTTCGTCAAGGAGGTCGAGCGCGGTCTGCAGCAGCGCTATCCGCGCGGCATCCCGGACGCGGCCCGGCAGCGGGCGCAGTTCGAGACCGAGGTCATCATCTCAATGGGCTTCTCGGGCTACTTCCTGGTGGTCGCCGACTTCATCACCTGGGCCAAGGAGCACGGCATCCGGGTGGGTCCGGGCCGCGGGTCGGGCGCCGGCTCGATCGCCGCGTACGCCATGCGGATCACCGACCTGGACCCGCTGGAGCACGGTCTGCTGTTCGAGCGGTTCCTCAACCCCGACCGCGTCTCGATGCCCGACTTCGACATCGACTTCGACGAGCGTCGCCGCGGTGAGGTGATCCGCTACGTCTCCGACAAGTACGGCGACGACCGGGTGTCGATGATCGTCACCTACGGCACCATCAAGGCCAAGCAGGCGGTCAAGGACGCCTCCCGTGTCCTCGGCTACCCGTTCGCGGTCGGCGAGCGGCTGACCAAGGCCATGCCGCCGCCGGTGATGGGCAAGGACGTCCCGCTGACCAAGCTGTTCGACCCCAGCCACGACCGTTACAACGAGGGTGGCGAGTTCCGCACCCTCTACGACTCCGACACCGACATCAAGACCGTGGTCGACACGGCCATCGGCCTGGAAGGGCTGAAGCGGCAGTGGGGCGTCCACGCCGCCGGCGTGATCATGTCGTCCGCGCCGCTGATCGACATCATCCCGATCATGCGCCGCGAGCAGGACGGCGCCATCATCACCCAGTTCGACTATCCGACGTGTGAGTCGCTCGGGTTGATCAAGATGGACTTCCTCGGGCTGCGCAACCTGACGGTGCTGGATGACGCGGTGTCCAACATCGCCCTCAACCGCGGCACCACGATGGTGCTGGAGGACCTGACCCTGGACGACCCGCTGACCTATCAGCTGCTGGCTCGCGGTGACACCCTGGGTGTGTTCCAGCTCGACGGCGGACCGATGCGCTCCCTGCTGCGCAGCATGCGCCCGGACAGCTTCGCCGACATCTCCGCCGTCCTCGCGCTCTATCGCCCCGGCCCGATGGGTGCGGACTCGCACAACAAGTACGCACGTCGCAAGACCGGCCGCGAGGAGGTCGTGGCGATCCACCCCGAGCTGGCCGAGCCGCTGGACGAGATCCTCGGCGAGACGTACGGGCTGATCGTCTATCAGGAGCAGGTGATGGCGATCGCGCAGAAGGTCGCCGGCTACTCACTCGGCCAGGCCGACCTGCTGCGGCGCGCGATGGGCAAGAAGAAGAAGTCCGAGCTGGACAAGCAGTTCGCGAACTTCTCCAACGGCATGGCCGAGCGGGGATACTCCGCCGCGGCGATCCAGACCCTGTGGGACATCCTGCTGCCGTTCTCCGACTACGCGTTCAACAAGTCCCACACCGCCGCCTACGGGCTGGTGTCGTACTGGACGGCATACCTCAAGGCCAACTATCCGGCCGAGTTCATGGCGGCCCTGCTCACCTCGGTGCAGGACGACAAGGACAAGATCGCGATCTACCTGGCCGAGTGCCGCCGGATGGGCATCAAGGTGCTGCCGCCGGACGTCAACGAGTCGGAGGCGAACTTCACCCCGGTCGGCACCGACATCCGGTTCGGTCTGACCGCCATCCGCAACGTCGGCGCCAACGTGGTGGACGGGATCGTGGCCGCCCGCACCGAGCACGGCAAGGCGGCGAGCTTCCACGCCTTCCTCGACCAGGTGCCGCTGGTGGTCTGCAACAAGCGGGTGATCGAGTCGCTGATCAAGGCCGGCGCCTTCGAGTCGATGGGCCATACCCGCCGGGCGCTGATGACGGTCTATGAGAACGCCGTCGACGGGGTGCTGGACCTCAAGCGGAACGAGGCCCACGGCCAGTCCGACCTGTTCGGCGACAGTGCCGACAACGACCCGGTGCTGACCGGCTCCGTGCCTCAGATCGACGACTGGGACAAGCGCACCAAGCTCGCGTTCGAGCGCGAGATGCTGGGCCTCTACGTCAGCGACCACCCGCTGCAGGGCCTGGAGCACATCCTCAGCACCGAGCGCGACATCAGCATCGGCGAGCTGATCTCCGACGACGGCCCGCGGGACGGCATGGTGACCATTGCCGGCATGATCACCGCGGTCACCCGCAAGACGACCAAGCGGGGCGACATCTGGGCCGTCATCACGGTGGAGGACCTCGAGGCGTCGGTGGAGGTGCTGCTCTTCCCCAAGGCCTACGACCTGGTCTCGACCGTGCTGGCCGAGGACACCGTGGTGCGGGTCAAGGGTCGGATCAAGGCCGACGACGACTCGGTGGCTCTCATCGGGCAGGAGCTGACGGTGCCCGACATCACTGATGCCCCCAGCGGTCCGGTGGTGATCTCGCTGCCGACGGTGCGGTGCACCCCGCCGGTGGTGCAGCAGCTGCGGCAGGTGCTCAGCGCCTATCCCGGGATGACGGAGGTGCGGCTGCGGCTCCAGTCGTCGGGGAAGACCACGGTGATGAAGCTGGACCAAGGGCTGCGGGTCACCCCGTCGGGGCCGCTGATGGCCGATCTCAAGGCGCTGCTCGGGCCTTCGTGTCTGGCGTCCTGAGCGGCGAGGAGGACGCTCGGCGGCTCTCCACCCGAGACGCCGGGCTGCGGATCCTCGCCTTCGTCGGGCTCGCCCTGGGGGTGGGCGCGGTCGCCGGCGTCGCGTGGTGGCTGACGGTCGACCTGTCGACCTACACGGTGGCCGCCGACGGCGGGGCGTCGACCAGCGAGCGCGGTCTGGCCGGCTTCATCGCCGGTGACGCCTGGTTCGTGGTGATCGGGCTGGTCAGCGGTCTGCTGCTGGGCTGGCTGGCGTGGTGGCGGCTGCGCGACCTCGGCTGGCCGCTGGTGCTGATCGCCGTCGGCGCGGCCACCGCCGGCGGCCTGATCTGCTGGCTGGTCGGCTATCAGCTGGGACCCGGCCCGTTCGAGCCGCGACTGGCCAACGCCAAGGCCGGTGAGATCGTGCCGATCACGCTCACCCTGCGGGCGACCGCGTCGCTGATCTGCTGGCCGTTCGCTGCCACCATCCCGCTGCTGTTCGCCTCGTCCCTGACGCCGGACGACGAGGAGCCGCGTCCGCTGTTCGGTCGGCGCGGCGCCGCCGGCTGATCGGATCAGGACTGACGGCGAACGTCCTCGGGTGAGCGGTCCGGGCGCCACCCGCGCCAGGACGGATGCCAGAGCCGGTCGGTACCGCTCCAGCCCGACATCTCCACCTCGCCGACCAGCAGCGGCTCCACCCAGTGCACACCGCGGGCGTCCTCCCGCGGCACGTCGTAGGCCGGGCAGTCGGGCCGCTCCAGCTCGCTGAGCACGGTCCAGGCCTGGTCCAGCGCGGCATCGGAGAAGCCGGTGCCGACCCGGCCCACGTAGCGGATCCCGTCGTCGTCGGGGATGCCGACGGCCAGCGCACCGATCGCACCGTCGCGTCGACCGCGTCCCGGAGTCCAGCCCAGCACCACCACCTCTTGGTGCACGGTGTGCTTGAGCTTCAGCCAGGTGCCCGCCCGCCGCCCGGGCAGGTAGATCGACGAGCGGCGCTTGGCCACCACTCCCTCCAGCCCCATGGCCTCGCTGGTGTCCACCGCCGACGCCAGGTCGCCGTCGAAGGCCGGCGGCACCTGGATCCGCTGTCCGGCACCGTCCGGGAGGGTGGCCGCGAGCCGGGCCCGCCGCTGCGTGTAGGGCTCCTTGACCAGCGAGCGGCCGTCGAGCTGCAGCAGGTCGAAGGCCACCAGCTGGACCGGGGTGGCCCGCCGGGCCCGCGCGATGTCGGCCGGCTTGGTCAGGTTGATGCGGTTCTGCAGCAGGGCGAAGCTCGGTCGGCCCTCCGCGTCGAGGGCGACGATCTCGCCGTCCAGGATCGCCGACCCCACCGGCAGCGAGCCGCAGACCTCGGCGATCTCGGGATACATCGCCGTCACGTCGTGGCCCTTGCGGCTGAACAGCGTGGCGCGGCCCTCGCCGACGCAGGCGATCACCCGGACGCCGTCCCACTTCATCTCGAACACCCAGTCGTCGGCGTCGGCGAAGGCCGGGTCGTCGGGGGTGCTCAGGGTGGCCAGCATCGGGTCCACCGGCTCCGGCATCGGCAGTCGCTTCCCGGTGTCGGTCGCCCCGGTCTCGGTCGGGCCGGTGTCGAGCTCCATCAGGTGGATCAGCCACTGGTTGTCCGGGCGGCCACGGCCACCGGTGTGGATCAGCGCGTACTTGCGCGGACCGCCCAGGCCGCCGTCGGGCCGGCCGGTCAGGGTCGCGATCACCTCCTTGCCGTCGCGCCATTTCTCCAGCTCGAAGGTGCCGGCATCCCAGATCGTCACCTGGCCGCCGCCGTACTCACCGGCCGGGATGCTGCCCTCGAAGCTGCCGTACTCGAGCGGATGGTCCTCGGTCTGGACGGCGAGGTGGTTCTTCTTCGGGTCGGTCGGCACCCCCTTCGGCAGCGCCCAGCTGACCAGCACTCCGTCGTGCTCGAGCCGGAAATCCCAGTGCAGCCGGCGGGCGTGGTGTTCCTGGATGACGAACGACTGTCCCTGCCGGTCGACCGGTGTGGTGCTGGGCACCGGCTCAGGGGTGATCGCGGCGTCCCGCTTGCCGCGGTAGGTGGTCAGCCGGTCCGCCGCCGCAGGCCGGCTCGAGTCGAGCAGCACGGCCAGCGGGTCGCCGAGGGAGTCCAGCCGCTCCAGCACCTCCGGGTATTCCAGCTGCCGCAGATCCGGGTCGTCGATCTCCTCCCAGGTCCGCGGGGCGGCGACGGTCGGGCGGTGCCGGCCACGCAGCGAGTACGGCGCGACGGTGGTCTTGGCTGCGTTGTTCTGGCTCCAGTCCACGAACACCTTGCCGTCGCGGAGCGACTTCTTCATCGCGCTCACCACCAGGTCGGGGTTGGCCTGTTCCAGTGTCCTGGCGATCTCGCGGGCCAGGTCGCTGACCCCGGCGGAGTCCTGGCTGCCGTCCAGGGTGGCGTAGAGATGGATGCCCTTGCTGCCGCTGGTCACCGGCACCGCCTCGAGACCGAGTGCGGCCAGCAGCTCGCGTGACTGACGGGCCACCTCGGCGCACTCGACCAGCCCTACGCCGGGGCCAGGGTCGAGGTCGAGGACCAGCCGGTCGGGGTTCTGCGGGGTGCCGTCGGGTCCGAACGTCCACTGCGGCACGTGGATCTCGAGCGAGGCCAGCTGTGCCATCAGCGTCAGGGTGGCCAGATCGGCGATCACCGGATATTCGCTGACCCGGTCGCTGTGGGTGATGGGGTGCCGCTCGACCCAGTCCGGCGTACCGGAGTCGAGGTTCTTGGTGAAGAACACCATCGGATCGGTACTGCCGTCGCCGACACCGTTGGGCCAGCGCTTGCGGGTGGCCGGGCGGTGCGCGAGGTACGGCAGCATGGTGTCGGCCACCTGGGTGTAGTAGAGCAGCACCTCGCCCTTGGTGGTGCCCGTCTCCGGATACATCACCTTGTCCAGGTTGGTCAGCTTGAGCGGGCGGGAGTCGATCACCACGCTCTGCGTCTGCGATGCCCGTGCCATGACCACATCATGGCCGACCCGGCCGGGGACGCTGGCGTCAGTGTCCGATCGTCGCCACCACCGCGTCGGTGACCCCGACCAGGTCGACGGGCGCCAGCTCCATCTGCAGACCACGCTTGCCGGCCGAGACGAACACCGTCGGATGCTCCAGCGCCGTGGCGTCCACCACAGTGGCCAGCCGGGTCCGCTGGCCGACGGGGGAGATGCCTCCCACCACGTAGCCGCTGCTGCGCGCGGCCACGGCGGGGTCGGCCATCGCCGCCTTCTTGGCCCCGACCGCGGCAGCGAGCGCCTTGAGGTCGAGCTGGCACGCCACCGGCACCACGGCCACCACCAGCTGTCCCGCGGCGTCGGCGACCAAGGTCTTGAACAGCCGGGTCGGGTCCACGCCGAGTGCGGTGGCCGCCTCGTCGCCGTACGCCGTCGTCTCCGCGTGATGCTCGTACGGGTGCAGCGTGTAGCCGACGCCGGCCCGGTCCAGCGCGACGGTCGCAGGCGTACCGCCTGCCTTCTTCTGGGTCACCTGGGCACCTCCTCGGCGCGACGCTAGCCGATCTTGCCCTCCAGCGGGCAGCGAGATCGGCGACGATACCCGCGACGGCGCATTCCGCTCTAGCGTGGGTGCCGTGGACCGTCCGTCGAGCTCAGGAGCAACGAGCATGCAACCACCCGTCGAGAGCTCAACCGTCAGCCGGGCGGCCGCCTCGGCCCACTCCTGCCTCGTCATCGGTCTAGCCGCGCTGCTGGTCATCAACCCCGGAGGTCGCCGGCGGCACCACGCGGGCTACCGCGACTTCCTGGCCGGCTATCACGCCGTCGACGCGGTGATGTCCCGGGTGGCGCCGCCGCTATTCCTCTCCACCGTCGCCGCCGGCCTACTGGCCGCCGCGACATCGGTACGGCGTGACCGCCGCGGAGCTGCCTTGCGGCTGACGGCGGCCGGTCTCACCGCCGCCGCGGTGCGGGTCACCGTGACGGTCAACGAGCCGGTCAACCGACGGATGCGGAGCTGGAGTGCGGACGCGGAAGCGGGCGGCTGGCGGGATGACCGGACCCGCTGGGAGCAGGGCCACCGGGTTCGCACCGGGCTGTTGCTGGCTGCCGCGCTGGCCACCGTGGCCGCCCACCGATCGGTCGACCGCTGATGAGGAGAATCAGGTGAGCAGGCGTAGCAGGGCGGTCACCGCGATGGCGACCACGAACACGACGAGAAGACCGCGACGCAGCAGCAGGGCGACCACGCCGGCCGCGACGCCGGCCAGGGTCCGCCAGTCGAGCGCGTACCGACCGCCGCCGTCCGCCAGCTCGACCACCACCAACGCAGCGAGCATGGCCACCGGCAGATAGTGGGCGACCCGCTGCACCCGCGGCCGGGCCAGCACCGACTCGGGCAGTGAGAACCCCGCGAGCTTGAGGAGATAGCTGCCCACCGCACTGACCAGCAGTGCCATCCAGAGTGCGCTCATGACGACGCCGCCGACTTCTCGGCCGGCGCCAACCCGGCCACCACGGCCACGGCCGCGGCAGCGATCACCGGTACGCCCGCCGGCACCAGCGGGATCAGGACCAGGGCCACCACCGCACCGGCGAGCGCCACCCAGCGCGCCCGGGCGGCGCGCAGGGCCGGCCACAGCAACGCCAGGAACACCGCCGGGGCGGCCGCATCGAGACCGAGAGCGGCCGGGTCGACGGCCCGGCCGAGGAGAGCCCCGGACAGGCTGCCCAGCTGCCACAGGCCGAAGAGGATGCCGCCGGTGGCCCAGAACGCATAGCGACGGGCCTGCGCCGACTCCTGGCCGAGCGCCATGGCCGTCGTCTCGTCGATCACGAAGTGCGCGGTGACCAGCCGACGCCACCCGGTCGGGCGGATCGTCCCTGACAGCGCCACCCCGTAGAAGGCGTTGCGGACCCCGAGCAGCAGCGCCGCCGGCACCGCGGCCCAGGGCGAACCGCCCGCCACGGTGGCCACCCCGACGAAGGCGAACTGGGAGGCGCCGGAGAACAGCACCAGGCTGAGCACCATGGTCTGGGCCACGCTGAGGCCGGCGCCGACCGAGACCGCGCCGAAGGAGGCCCCGAAGGCGCCGGCGTAGAGGCCGATGCCGATCGCGGCGCGCAGCACCGGCCTGCGCCACGGGGTCAGGGTCATCGCAGCACCGCCACCAGCTGGACCAGCAGCGGGGCGACCAGCAGCGCCGGCAGCAGGTTGCCCACCGGCACGGCGCGGATCTGCAGCAGCCGCAGGCCGACCCCGATCAGCATCAGCCCACCCGTGGCGGTGATGGCGGCCAGGTGGGCGTCGGGCATCGAGCTCCCGATCAGCACCCCGACCAGCGTCAGACTGCCCTGGATCAGAGCCACCGCCAACACCGAGGCCATCACCCCGACCCCGAGGGAGGCGGCGAAGGCGATGGCGGCGAAACCGTCCAGGGTCGACTTCACGATCAGCTGCGAGGAGCCCAACCCGAGGCCGTCGGCGAGCGAGCCGAGAATGGTCAGCGGCCCGACGCAGAAGACCAGCGACGCGCTGACGAAGCCTTCGATGAACCGCTCGCGGGCCGGTTCGTCCGCCATCGGCCCGGCATCGATGTCAGTCACCGGCCGCCGCCCGCGACCCCGTAGCCGGTCGCGCAGCCGACCGCCGAACCGCTCCAGCCGAGCCTCGATGTCGAGCAGTGATCCGACGATGCCGCCGAGGAGCAGCGCCCCCAGGACGATCAGCACCCCGGCGTCCGCGCCGACCCGCTCGCCCAGCGCGGCAGCGGTGACCTCCATCGCCGACAGGGCGCCGATCAGCAGGGTCACCAGGCCGAGCGCGTCGGTCACCGTGTCCCGGGTCCGGGCCGGTAGCCGTGACCCCAGCAGCAGCCCGATCGCGGAGCCGACGAGCACCGTGGCGATGTTGACGACGGTGCCGAAACCGGGGAACACAGGCAGCTCGCTTTCGCTCGACCGTACGGTCGAGGGGGATTCTCCCACGGCCGTCGAGTCGGCGCCCGATGAGATATTCGTGCTGGTCGGTGACCGGCCTCCGTAGAATCGCTGCGTGCTCCCGACAATAGACATCCGTGGCCGCCGCGCCGCGGGCGAGCGGCTGGACTATGCAGCCATCGTCCCGCGGGCCGCCTTCGACGTGGACGCCGCGGTCGAGGTCGTTCGGCCGATCTGCGACGACGTCGCCGCCCGGGGCGAGGCCGCCCTGGCGCATTATTCACAGAAGTTCGACCACGTGGTCCCCGAGCACGTCCGGGTCCCGGCCGAGGCGCTCCAGCAGGCCCTCAGCGAGCTGGATCCCGAGATCCGGGCCGCGTTCGAGGAGTCCATCCGCCGGCGCCGGCTGGTCAGCGAGGCCGAGCTGGGGGAACGCGCGGTCGACGTCGAGGTCGCACCCGGCGCCGTGGTGAGCCAGCGGATGATCCCGGTCAACCGGGTCGGGCTCTACGTCCCCGGAGGGCTGGCCCCGCTGTCGTCCAGTGTGATCATGAATGTGCTGCCCGCCCAGGTGGCCGGTGTCGGTTCCATCGCGGTCGCCTCGCCGCCGCAGCGCGAGTTCGGCGGGCTGCCGCACCCGAGCATCCTGGCGGTCTGCGCGCTGCTCGGGGTGGAGGAGGTGTACGCCGTCGGCGGCGCTCAGGCCATCGCGATGTTCGCCTACGGGGTGCCCGGCCTGTGCCGCAAGGTCGACCTGGTGACCGGCCCCGGCAACATCTATGTCGTCGCTGCCAAGCGGCTGCTCAAGGGCAAGGTCAACATCGACGCCGAGGCCGGTACCACCGAGATCATGATCCTGGCCGACGGCACCGCCAACCCGCGCCACGTCGCCGCCGACCTCATCTCCCAGGCCGAGCACGATCCGGCGGCCGCGGCCGTGCTGGTCACCGCCGACCGGCCGCTGGTCGAGGCGGTGCAGACCGAGCTGGCCCGTCAGGTGGAGCTGACCAAGCACGGCGAGCGGATCCGGACCGCGCTGTCCGGCGAGCAGTCGGGTGTGGTGCTGGTCGACGACCTCGAGCAGGGCCTGGCCGTCGCGGACGCGTACGCCGCCGAGCACCTCGAGATCCACACCGCCGACGCCGCCGCGGTGGCTGCCCGGGTCACCAACGCCGGGGCCATCTTCGTCGGCACCTGGTCGCCGGTCTCGCTCGGCGACTACTGCGCCGGCAGCACCCACGTGCTGCCCACCGCCGGGTGCGCCTGCCACTCGTCCGGGCTCAACGTGAAGAGCTTCCTCAAGGCCGTGCACGTGATCGACTACTCCGAGGCCGGGTTGGCGGCGGTGGCGCGCCACGTCGAGGTGTTCGCCGACGCGGAGGACCTGCCGGCCCACGGGGCTGCCGTGACGGCGCGGTTCGACCGATGACCGCTTCGCCGACGCTGGCTGAGCTGCCGCTGCGCCCTGAGCTGGTCGGCGAGCAGCCGTACGGCGCGCCGCAGCTCGACGTGCCGTTCTGCCTCAACGTCAACGAGAACCCGTATCCACCCAGCGAGCAGGTGGTGGCCGAGATCGCCGCCGCGGTGAGCCACGCCGCGCGCAGCCTGAACCGCTACCCCGAGCGTGACGCCGTGGGGCTGCGGGCGGACCTCGCTGCCTACCTGGGCCACGGGCTCACCGCCGACCAGGTGTGGGCGGCCAACGGCAGCAACGAGGTGATGATGCACGTGCTGCAGGCCTTCGGTGGCCCGGGTCGTTCGGTGCTGTCCTTCACCCCGACCTACTCGATGTATCCCGAGTACGCCCGCGACACCCACACCAGCTGGCTGACCCATCCCCGCCGCCCCGACTTCACCATCGACGCCGAGTCCGCGGTGGCGGCCGTCGTCGAGAAGCGCCCCGACGTGGTGCTGATCACCAGCCCGAACAACCCGACAGGGACGGCCGTCGACCTGACGGTGCTGGCCCAGCTGTGCGACGCGGCCCCGGGCGTCGTCGTGGTGGACGAGGCCTACGGCGAGTTCGCGCGGTCCGGCACGCCGAGTGCCTTGGAGCTGCTGCCCCGGTATCCACGGCTGGCGGTCAGCCGGACGATGTCCAAGGCCTTCGCCTTCGCCGGTGGCCGGGTCGGCTATCTGGCTGCCGCGCCGGCGTTCGTCGACGCGCTGCGGATCGTCCGGCTGCCGTACCACCTGTCTGCGGTCACCCAAGCCGTCGCCCGGGTGGCGCTGGCCCACGCCGACGAGATGCTCGCCCATGTGGACGCCCTGCGACTGGCCCGCGACGACCTGGCCGGTTGGTTGGTGGCCGCCGGGCTGGAGGTGGCGGAGTCGGACGCCAACTTCATCCTCTTCGGGCGGTTCGACGACCGCCACGCGGTCTGGCAGGCTCTGCTGGACCGCGGCGTGCTGATCCGGGAGACCGGTCCGCACGGCTGGCTGCGGGTGTCGGTGGGAACACCGACCGAGATGGATGCGTTCAAGCAGGCGATGTCTGAGGTGCTGGCTCTGCCCGCAGCCGGACGTCCCACCGCCGTACCGAGATGAAGGACCATGCCGTGACCGAGTCCAGCCCCCAGCCTGCTCCGCGCACCGCCCGGATCGAGCGCACCACCTCGGAGTCGACGGTGACCGTCGCGCTCAACCTCGACGGGACCGGCCAGGCCAAGATCGTCACCGGCGTCGGCTTCTACGACCACATGCTGACCGCGCTGACCAAGCACGCCCTGTTCGACCTCGAGGTGAGCAGCGTCGGTGACATCCACATCGATGCACACCACACGGTCGAGGACACCGCCATCGTGATCGGCCAGGCTCTCCGCGCCGCGCTCGGGGACAAGCGCGGCATCCGCCGCTTCGGCGACGCGCTGGTGCCGCTGGACGAGGCACTCGCGCAGGCGGTCGTCGACGTCTCCGGCCGGCCGTACTGCGTCCATAGCGGTGAGCCCGCCGGGCAGGAGTACGCACTGATCGGCGGCGGCAACGTCGGCGTGCCCTACATCGGTTCCCTGACCCGGCACGTGATGGAGACGTTGGCCTTCCACGCCCACCTGTGTCTGCACCTGACGGTGATCGCCGGCCGCGACCCGCACCACGTGGTCGAGGCGCAGTTCAAGGCGCTCGCCCGCGCGCTTCGCGACGCGGTCGCCCTGGACCCCCGTGTCGACGGGATCCCCAGCACCAAAGGCGCCCTCTGATGGGCGGCGCCGCACGCGTTCCGACGGTGGTGGTGCTGGACTACGGCTCCGGCAACCTGCATTCGGCCGAGCGGGCGGTGGCCCGCACCGGGGTCGACGTCCAGGTGACCAGCGACCCGGCGGCGGCCCTGGCCGCGGACGGGCTGGTGGTGCCCGGGGTCGGTGCTTTCGCCGCCTGCATGGAGGGCTTCGCCGCGGTCGGCGGCCGGGCGGTGGTGGCCGAGCGGATCGCCGCCGGCCGGCCGGTGCTGGCGATCTGCGTCGGTCACCAGGTGATGTTCGAGACCGGGGTGGAGCACGGCATCGAGGCGCCCGGCGTCGGCGTCTGGCCCGGTCGGGTGGAGCAGCTGGAGTCCGACCGGCTGCCGCACATGGGCTGGAACACGGTGCAACCTCCGAGCGACTCCGCGCTGTTCGCCGGGATCGCCGACCAGCGGTTCTATTTCGTGCACTCCTACGGCGTCCGCGAGCTGACCGCGGCACCGGGGCGGCGCATCACCTGGGCCGAGCACGGCGGCGACCGGTTCGTCGCTGCGGTCGAGGAGGGACCGATCTGGTCCACCCAGTTCCACCCGGAGAAGTCCGGCGACGCGGGGGCCGCCCTGCTGCGGAACTGGGTCGCTATCTTGTGACCCATGCCTGAGCACCCCACCTTCTCCACTGTCGTCTTCGACCTGGGTGGGGTGGTGCTCAGCTGGGACCCGCGGCGGGCGTACGAATCGGTGATGCACGCCGACCAGATCGACGAGTTCATGGCCCGGATCGACTTCGGGACCTGGAACCGTGCCCACGACGCCGGCACCCCCTTCGACCAGGGCGAGGCCCAGCTGATCGCCCGGTTCCCGGACGAGACCGACGCCATCCGGGCGTACCGGCGCCACTTCGTGCACACCCTGACCGGGATGGTGCCCGGCACCGGTGCGGTCATCGCCGAGCTGCAGCAACGCGGGGTCGGTCTGCTGGCGCTGACCAACTGGTCGGCGGAGACCTTCCCGGTCGCCCAGGCCGAGTTCGGCCTGCTGGGCCGGTTCGCCGACATTCTCGTCTCCGGGGCCGAGCAGCTGGCCAAGCCGGACCCGGCCATCTTCGCGCTGCTGTGTGAGCGGCACGGGCTGCAGCCCGAGGAGTGCGTGTTCATCGACGATTCGCTCCCGAACGTGGCCGCGGCGTCACAGCTCGGCCTGACCGGCATCCATTTCACCGACGCGTCCTCGCTCCGGGTCCGGCTGGTCGAGCTGGGGCTGCTGGGGGAGCGCGGACCGCTGGGCCGCCCGGTCTTCCACCTCACCGAGGCCGCCACCTGGGCCGAGGCCAACGAGCAGGGGACGTACGTCTGGTCGACCCGGGGCGCCACCCAACGGGCCGAGGGGTACGTCCATCTGTCCTTCGCCGAGCAGCTGGCCGGGGTCGCCGACTTCGTGTACGCCGACCTCGACCCGTCACAGCTGGTCGTGCTCGAGCTGGACCCGGACGCGGATGGGCTGCCCGTGGTGGTGGAGGACCTCGGCGCCGGCCAGGCGTACCCGCACCTGTTCGCCGAGCTGGCCCTGACCGCCGTGCGGACCGTGCATCCCTGGCCGCTGCCTGAGCGAGCCGGCTGACGACCGGCTGTCGAGCAGCCGACCGGCGGCGTTCATCTGCCGGTCGGTGGCTGGTCACCTGCCGCGGCTACCGTTCCGGGCTCCGGCAGCAGAAGAGGTGGCATGAGGCAGGTCCTGTTCGTCGCGGCGTTCGACTCACAGCTGAAGTGGTGTGCGGGGATCCGGACCGAGCTCGAGGCCCGTGGATCGGTCGCTCGGGTGGTCGTACCCGACGTCCGCTCGGCGCTGTCAGCGGCCCAGATCTCGGCCGCCGGCTTCGACCAGGTGGACCACGCCAGCTGGTCGCAGACCCTGGACGCCGCCCTGGCCAGCGACGTGGTGGTCTGCGCGCTGTCCGGCCCTGGCACCCGCGCGCTGCTGTTCGACCTGGCTGCCCGGCGACGCGCGGCGGAGGCGGCCGGGCGCCGCACGGTCTCCCCGGTGGTGGTCACGGGCTGGGTCGGCATCATCATCGAGAAGGCCACCGCCGGCTATCTGGACCGCTGTGGCTCGGACCTGGTGGCGGTGAACTCGCGCAGCGACCTCGACCACTTCGCCACCGTGGCCGGCCGCCTGGTGCTGCCGGCCGACAACCTGGTGCTGACCGGGCTGCCGTTCCTGTCGCCCGAGCCCGCCGCCGTACGCACCGGCCCGATCCGGACCGTGCTCTTCGCCGACCAGCCCACGGTCCCGTCGTCGGCCCGGGAGCGGCGCTACCTCTACCTCCAGCTGATCGAGTACGCCCGCGCGCATCCCGACCGGACGGTGCTGCTGAAGCCACGCCACCGGGTCGGTGAGCACACCTTCCACCGGATGCGGCACCATCCGGCCGAGCTGCTGTCCGACGTTGAGCTGCCGGACAACCTGCGCGTCGACTACACCCCGATCAGTCAGATCCTGCCCACCGTCGACCTGCTGCTGACGATGTCGTCGACCGCCTGCCTGGAGGCGATCGATGCCGGCTGCCGGGTCGGGCTGATCCTTGACCTCGGGGTGCACGAGCGGTTCGGCAACCACGTGTTCCTCGACAGCGGCCTGCTGCGCACCTTCGGCCAGATCGGCGCCGACGAGCTGGGCGAACCGGCACCGGCCTGGCGGGACAGCTGGTTCCTACACCACACCCGGACCGCGCCGCAGGTCATCGCCGACCGGGTCGAGCAGCTGCTCGACACTGGCGAGCGGCCGTCGCGCGCCGTCGAAGACTCCGAGTACTACCGCGGCGCCGCGGAGTTCCACCGCGCCACCGCCGGCAGCCAGGGTCCGCGCCGCGCCGCCGCCCGCGGCTGGCGCGGCCGCGTCGACCGGCTCGGTCCCTGGAAGGGATCGATGGTCCACGTCTCGGCCGCCCTTCTCCCACCCGCGATCAACCGGCCGCTGCGGACTGCGGCTCGAAAGGCAGGCCTGCTGTGACTGCGAACGCCGCTGTGATCAACACCTACGGCGATATCCCCGGTTGGTTCTGGTGGATCGACCGGCGCATGTTCGAGACCGCGCTGGAGTCGCAGGCCGGTCGACCGCCCGGTGCACTGGTGGAGCTGGGGACCTACCTGGGCAAGAGCGCGGTGATCATCGGCAACCACCTGGCCGAGGGGGAGCGGTTCGTGGCCCTCGACCTGTTCGGTCGCGAGGACCTGTTGACCGACACCGCCGACGCGCGCGCCAACCGCTCGGAGAACCACAAGTCCTATCGGACGCTGTCGCGGCAGCAGTTCGAGGCCAACTACCTGGCGTTGCACCCGCAGCTGCCGCAGATCGTGGAGGCGCCCAGTGCCGACATCGTCAACCATGTCGCGCCGGGGGAGGCACGCTTCGTGCACATCGACGCCTCACACCTCTACAGCGCCGTACGGGTCGACGCCGCGAACGCCAAGCTGCTGCTGCGTCCCGGCGGGATGGTGGTCTTCGATGACTGGCGGGCCGAGCACACCCCCGGCGTCTCGGCCGCGGTGTGGGAGGCGGTCTTTCGCTCTGGTCTGATCCCGGTGGCACTGACGGCCCGCAAGTTCTACGGCGTCTACTCCGCTCCGGAGCCGTACCGGGACGCATTCGCCCGACTGGTGGACGGCGACTCCCGGATCTGGGCGCAGGAGCAGCAGATCGTCGGGGTCCCGGTGCTGCGCATCGGCCACCACGAGAAGAAGTCGGCCCCAGCCCCGGCACCGCCGGTTTCGGCACCGCAGCGCGTCATCGCGTCCCCGACGCGGCGGCTGGCCCGGACGCTGGCACGCGACGTCGCTCCGCCCGCACTGACCCGCCTGGTCGTCGCCCGTCGCCGCAGCTCCAGGCGTGCTCAGGACTGAGCGGACCGGGCTGCCGCGCTGCGGAGCACCTGCACCGCAACGGCCGGCAGCCGACGCACCACGGCCCGGCGCAGCCGGTGGCGCAGGATGGTGCGACGGCCGGCGACCGGCTTGGCCGGGAACCGACCGGGCAGGTCCAGCCGGGTCAGCCGCTTGCGCTTGAAGTAGCGGCGCAGCGGGTCGTAGTGGTCGATCAGCAGCCGCTCGGCGTCGTCGCGCAGCTCGGGGTAGCTGCCTGGCTGCATGCAGTAGGAGACGGCACGGACCAGCCGGTTCAGCTCGATCGCCGACATCTCCGCCTGGGCTCGGCCGTCGGGGACGACCGCGTCGATGACGGTGACCGGGATGCGGTTGCTGTTCTCGTACGGCGCGAGCCGTTCCAGCAGCAGCTCGGTGCCGACCCGCAGCGTCGGCAGGTCGTAGCAGGCCCGCGCCGTCACCAGGGCGGTGGAGAAGCAGCCGAGGACAACCTCGACGTCGAGCCGGTCGAACAGCGTCTCGGCCAGCACGGCGTCGGTGCTGATCACCAGCTCGACGCCGATGCGGGCGGCCTCGGTGATCATGGCCTCGGCCAGGTGGCGGCCGGCGGAGGGGTGCGGCTTGAACACCACCCGCCGACTGCCGTGGGCCACCGCCGCGCACAGCAGCTGCCGGTGCAGCTCCTCTTCCTCCACCTCGGTCAGGATCCCGAGGGCCGACAGATACTGCCCGAGCAGCAGCGCCACCGGTCGGTCGGTCGGCGTGGTCAGGTCGGCGTTCGCCGACAGCTGGTCCAGCACCGAGCGGAACGCGGCGGTGCCGATGATGACCTGCTCGGTCTGCCACTCGCTCAGCAGCACGGGTCGGAGCCCCGGCACCAGGTCGAGGTGCAGCAGCCGTTCCACCCGGGTCCCCACCAGGGTGGGCAGCGGGCTGCGGGTCGGTCCGTAGCTCATCAGCCCGTCGGCGTAGACGTCGACCGCCGCGTCGCCGAAGATCTGTGTCAGGGCGGCGGCCGGGCGCACGTGGATGCTCTCCACCACCAGCCGCACCGGCCCGTCCGGCAGCTGCCACAGAGAACGGAAGTGCCGTTCCCACAACGGGAGGTCGACCCCCCGGGGCATCCACTCCGACGGATGCTGCGGGGCGACGGCATCGTTGTAGGACAGCACCCGGTCGAACGACTTCACCAGCACCTCGAAGCCTCTCATCGCCGACATCGGCCTCGCGGTCTCGGGGTTGGCGCTGTTGTTGCTGATCACCAGGATCCGCAGGCCGGCGTCGGGGAACCGTCCGTCGTCGAGCGCCGCCACCACGGTGGCGAGACCGTACACGGTGGAGGCGACGAAGACCTGGGTCTCGGGGGCGGCCGTCGGTGCGGTGGTCCGCCCAGCGCTCATCGCTCCGCTCCGATCAGGTCACGGATCCGCGCCTGCCGGTCGGCGTCCATGCTCGACAGCACCGGCACCAGCGCGTCGGCAGGTAGCCGACGCAGGGCGTCGCGGCACAGCACCGTCAGCTGGGCGGCCAGGGTTGCGTCATAGCTGAAGCCGGTCAGCGTCCGCGCCGACTCCTCGGCTCGCTCCGTCCGGCTCAGGTGATGACAGATGATCGCGCAGTACGCCCGCAGCGCCTTCGGCATCAGCCGCTCCGCCTCCGGGTCGGCGGCGACGTCGGCGATGATCTGGTCGAAAGCGCGGAGAAAGTCGAACTGGCGGGCGGTCGACTGCTGGGTCAGCGAACCGGCCACCTCACGGCGGTAGAACAGCCCATGCAGGCCGACGACGGCGAAGCTGTCGGCTCGCAGGTGCAGCCGCCAGATCCACGGCCGGTCCTCGCAGGTGCGCAGCTGGGGATCGAAGTGCAGCAGTCCGCGGTCGGCCAGCCCTCGGGTGTAGATGCCGGCCCAGGCATGCGGGGCGTCCACCGAGGTGGGCCGGTGGATGGGCAGGATCGAGTCGCGCGGACTGCATACCCGGCCACGGGGTCCGTGCGGGATGCGGTGCACGGCGCGACGACGACCCCGGACCTGGACGTGGTCGGTGCGCACCATCTGACAGCCCAACCGCTCGATCTCGCCCAGCAGCCGGGGGTAGTAATCGGGAGCGACGAAGTCGTCGCCGTCGAGGAAGGTGAGATAGGCAGTGTCGGTCTGGTCGATCCCGACGTTGCGGGTCGCGGCGAGACCGGCGTTGACCGCGTTGTGGATGACCCGGCTCCGGGGGATGGACGCTGCCCCCTGTTCGAGCAGCTCGCCGGTGGCGTCGGTGGAGCAGTCGTCGATGAAGACGAACTCCACGTCCGGGTGCGCGGCAGCCCGCAGGCTGGCCAAGGTCTCGGGTACCAGTGGGGCAAGGTCGAAGAACGGCACGATCACCGACAGTTTCGTCACCCGCCGCAACCTAGGGCGCCGGTTGCCTGAGTCGGTGATCACCGAACGACCAGCAGGTGAACAGTCGACGACCCGCGCACCAACGCGGTCGACGCCGCTGCGACCAGCGCCACATCGGCACGACTTTGCGGGAATCTGTTCGCCTGGCGTTCAGGTGTCGCTGGGGCGCTGGCCATGTCGGCTGCCTAGTTTTCGATCATGACCCAACCATTGTTCTCCGGTCCGACGCGGGCCATCGGCAACACCATCGTCGGTGCAGGTCAGCCGGTGTACATCACCGGCGAGATCGGCATCAACCACAACGGCGAACTGGCCAACGCCTTCGCCCTGATCGACCAGGCGGCCGCGGCCGGCTGTGACGCAGTCAAGTTCCAAAAGCGCACCCCCGAGATCTGCACGCCGCGCGACCAGTGGGACATCGAGCGGGACACCCCGTGGGGTCGGATGACCTACATCGACTATCGGCACCGGGTCGAGTTCGACCACGACGACTACCGCCAGATCGACGAGTATGCCCGGTCGCGCAAGATCGACTGGTTCGCCTCCCCGTGGGACACCGAGGCGGTGGACTTCCTGGAGGAGTTCGAGGTGCCCGCCCACAAGGTCGCGTCGGCCTCGTTGACCGACGACGACCTGCTGCGTCGGCTTCGGGCCACCGGCAAGACGATCATCTTGTCCACCGGCATGTCGACGCCGAAGCAGATCCGGCACGCGGTCGAGGTGCTCGGCAGCGACAACATCGTCATCTGCCACGCGACCAGCACCTATCCGGCCGCGCCGCAGGAGCTCAACCTGCGGATGATCCACACCCTGCAGTCGGAGTTCCCGAACGTACCGATCGGCTACTCCGGCCACGAGACCGGGCTGCAGACCACGCTCGCCGCCGTCGCCCTCGGCGCTGCCTTCGTCGAGCGGCACATCACCTTGGACCGGGCCATGTGGGGCTCCGACCAGGCCGCCTCGGTCGAGCCGACAGGTCTGCAGCGGCTGGTACGCGACATCCGGATCATCTCGGAGTCACTCGGCGACGGGGTCAAGAGGGTCTACGACGGCGAGCTCGCCGCCATGAAGAAGCTGCGTCGGGTGCCCGGCGTCGTGGCTGCGGCGGAGGCGGCGGCCGCGGACCTGGTCAGCGCCTGAGATGAGCCGCGCCGTCGCGTTGGTGGAGAGCCCCGCCCAGCTGCTGAACGTGGCGGAGTGGGCCCACGCCACCGCGACGGCGCCCGACCAGGTGAGCATCGTGGTGCTCGCCCCCCGGCTGGAGATGACTCGGCTGCAGCTGCGCCGGATGGCCGAGCTCGCCCGCCGGTCGGGGTTCGTCGTGGACTGGCATGAACCCCGTCTCGGCGGTGCGGCGACGGCGCGGACCGTACGCTCGCTGGCCGGGGTGCTGGGTGACGCCGAGCGGCTGGTGATCGGCGACCCCTTCTCCGGGGTGATGCAGGTGGTGCTCAGCATTCGCCGGCCACGCGAGGTGGTGATCGTGGACGACGGCTCGGCCACCTTGGAGTTCGCCCGGCAGTGGGCGTCCGGGGAGCACCTCATCCGCTGGCACCATCGCCGCGCCCCTGCCCAGCGCCGCCAGATCGTCGACGTCGCCCGCGGCCGGTTGGCGTACTCGGTGCGCCGCCGGATGGCACCGGAGACCGGCTGCCGGCTCAGCCTGTTCACCTGCCTGCCGGTCGAGCTCGACCGGGTGCCGGTGATCCGCAACGAGTTCGCCTGGGTCCGGTCACAGCACCCAGCGCCGCTCGTCAAGACCGGCGGGGACCTGATCGGTACGTCCCTGGTGGAGACCGGGGTGGTCGACGCCGAGCGCTATCTGCGCGGAGTGGGCCGGCTGGCCCAGGCCCACGGGCTGGACCGCTATCTGGCCCACCGCAAGGAGGACCCGGCCAAGCTGGCCCGAATCGCGACGCTGGGCCTGACGGTGGTCCGCCCCGAGCTGCCGCTCGAGCTGCTGGCCCGCCGGGGACCGGTCGGAGCCACGGTGGTCAGCTTTCCCTCCACCGTGGTGCACACGCTGCCGCTGGTGCTGCGCGGCTGCGGCGTGCGGGTGCTGGTCTGCGACGTCGAACGGAGCTGGTTCACCCCGGCCGCGGCGGTCGCCAACAGCACCTTCCTCGCCAGCGTGACGCGGACCGCCCGCAGCCAGTACGGCCTGACCACGGTGGCCTGCTGACCCCATCGACGGTGTCCCGCAGCCTGGCTCCGCGTCGTTTCGGGCGTGCCGCCAACTCGGATAGGGTCATCGCGTGCATTCCTTGGTCTTGCTCCCCGCTGTGGACGTCGCCGACGGTCAGGCCGTCCAGCTCGTCCAGGGCAAGGCGGGCTCGGAGAAGAAGTTCGGTGACCCCGGCGCGGCCGCGCGTCGCTGGCAGCAGGCCGGGGCGGAATGGATCCACCTGGTCGACCTGGACGCAGCTTTCGGCCGAGGCAACAATGCCGCGGTGATCGCTGAGGTGACCGCCGCGATGGACCTCAAGGTGGAGCTGTCCGGCGGCATCCGCGATGACGCCAGCCTGGAGCGGGCGCTCGCCACCGGGTGCGCCCGGGTCAACATCGGCACCGCCGCACTGGAGAACCCGCAGTGGTGCGCCGAGGTGATCGCCACCTATGGCGATCGGATCGCCATCGGCCTGGATGTGAAGGGCGACAAGCTCGCGGCCCGCGGCTGGACCCGCGAGGGCGGCGACCTGTTCGAGACCCTCGACCGGTTGGACCGCGCCGGCTGCGCCCGCTTCGTCGTCACCGACGTCGCCTCGGACGGGATGCTGTCCGGACCCAATACCGAGCTGCTGCGCGCCGTCTGCGCGCGAACCGACAAGCCGGTCGTGGCCAGCGGCGGGATCTCCACCCTGGACGACATCGCCGCCCTGGCCCGAATGGTGCCCGAGGGGGTCGAGGGCGCGATCATCGGCACGGCCCTCTACGTCGGCAGCTTCACCATCGCCGACGCGCTGGCGACCGCCCGCGGGACTGGCGCAGGAGCCCGATGAGCGCGCCCCCGGCCGAGGCGTTTCGCCGCAGCGGACCAGCCGCAGCGAGCGGGGCGAGCGCGAGCACGCGGCCGCGACTGGACGGGCGGCTCCGCGACCTGCTGGCGGGCAAGAAGATCGTCCTGACCGGTGTCACCGGGTTCATCGGCGAGCAGCTGCTGTGGAAGATCCTGGTCGAGCTGCCCGACACCACGCCGGCGGTGCTGGTCCGGCGCAAGGGCTCGGCCGGCGCCCGTGACCGGGTCGTCGCGCTGGTGAAGAAGAAGATCTTCGCCGACCTCCGCGACGCCGCCGGTGGCGCGGAGGCGCTGGTCGACACGCGGATCCAGGTGATCGAGGGCGACCTCCCCAACGTGCCCGAACTGCCGCGGGACCTGGACGTGGTGGTGCACTGCGCCGGCGACGTGTCGTTCGACCCGCCGATCGACCAGGCGTTCACCACCAACGTGGTCGGCACCCAGGCGCTGATGACCCGGATGATCGAGGCCTGCTCCGACGCCGACGCCACCTTGGTCAAGATCCCGCACTACGTCCACATCTCGACGGCCTACACCGCCGGCCGCCGACGTGGCGCCATCCCGGAGGCCGCGCACGTCCACAGCATCGACTACGACGCGGAGACCGCGGCCGGTCTCGGCATGCGCGAGCTGATCGAAGCTGAGTCGCGGACCTCCGAGCAGCTGGCCGCGCTGCGCAAGGAGGCCGAGCGCGAGCACCGCGCCGCGGGCTTCTTGACCACCGCGGCCGACACCGAGCGACGCCGCAAGGAGTGGGTCCGGGCCAAGCTGGTCGAGGCGGGCACCGAGCGCGCCCGGTCGCTGGGCTGGACCGACGTCTACACCTTCACCAAGGCCCTCGGGGAGCGGGTGGTGGCCGATCTCGGTGCGCCGCTCCGGGTCTCCGTCGTGCGCCCCGCCATCGTCGAGTCCTCCTGGCTGCATCCGTACCCGGGGTGGATCGAGGGCTTCAAGATGGCCGAACCGCTGATCCTGGCGTACGGCCGTGGCGACCTGCCCGAGTTCCCCGCCTCGCCGGACGCGGTGGTCGACATCGTGCCGTGCGACCACGTGGTCAACGCCATCGTCGCGGTCTGTGCCACCGAGCCGGCCATCGGGGAGGCGGAGTACTACCACGTCTCCTCCGGCGCCCGGAACCCGCTGACCTTCCAGCAGATCTACGGCCACATCCGCAACTATTTCACCGCCCACCCGTTCGAAGGCGGTTCGCGTGGGGTGGCGTCGCTGCCGCAGTGGCAGTTCCCCGGCGCGACGTCGGTGGAGCGGCTGCTCTCGACCTCGGAGCGGGCCCACGGTCTGGCTGAGCGGGTCCTGACCAAGGCTCCCCGGAGCAACCGGACCCGAAAGCTCGCCCGCGACCTGGACCGCACCCGCGGGCGGCTGGACTTCCTGCGCCGCTATCTGTCGCTCTACAACGAGTACGCCCAGTCCGAGCTGCACTTCGTCGACGACAACACGCTGGCGCTGACGAAGTCGCTGCACCCCGACGACCAGCCGGTGTTCGCCTTCGACACCGCCGTGTTCGACTGGACCGAATACATCGAACAGGTGCACTGCCCGTCGATCACCGCACCGGTCCGCCGGCTCGACGCGATCCGGCGCAAGCGCGGTTCACGGCCCAGCACCATGAAGGACCTGTCCCGCGACACCGCCGGCAGCCAGGCGGTGGCTGTGTTCGACTTGGACGGGACCATCATGTCGACCAACGTCATCGAGCAGTACCTGTGGGCGCGGTTGCCTGAGCTGTCGCCGGCTCGGCAGGCGGAGGAGATGGGGCAGGTGCTGCGGCGGCTGCCCGCCTATATCCGGGCCGAGCGACGCGACCGGGGTACGTTCCTGCGCGCTGTCTACCGCCGCTACGCCGGCGCCGATCTGGCCGCGCTGGAGGAGTCGATCGACACCACGCTGGCTCCGCACGTGCTCAGCCGGCTGTCGCCGGAGGCGATCCGCCGGGTCCGGGAACACCGGGCGGCCGGCCACACCACCGTCTTGATCACCGGGGCGGTGCGGCCGCTGACCCGGCCACTGCGGCCGCTGTTCGACGTCATCGTGGCCGCCGATCTGGCCACCGATGCCGACGGCCGGTGCACCGGCTTCCTCACCGGACCGCCGCTGGTGGGGGAGTCCCGAGCCGCCTGGCTGCAGCACTACGCCACGGTGAACGGGCACGACCTGAGCCGCAGCTTCGCCTACGCCGACTCCCATTCCGACCTGCCGATGCTGTCCACCGTCGGCAACGCGGTGGCGGTCAGTCCCGACGTCCCTCTGATGCGGGCGGCCGGCAACAACCAGTGGTCGGTGGTCGAGTGGAAGATCCGCCCCAGCAACCCGCGCTGGGTGCTGCCCCGATGAGCGCCCCCCGTACCCCCGCGAGTTTTCCGGTCGCGCTGTCCGCGACCGCACCGACAGGAGATCGCTAGATGGCCCGCCCCGGTTTCGTGCTCGAGGTCGATGACCGCACCCCGCCGCTGGTGGTGCAGGAGGGCGCCGGCTTCCGGCTGGAGCGCTTCCCGCTCGGTACATCGGTGGTCTACCCGCCCGACCCGCTGCCTGCGGTGCCGGACCTGACCGAGTGCATCGAGAGTGCCCTGGACGCCCCCGCGGGCTCGGAGCCGCTGGCAGCCCGGCTGCACGCCGGGATGGCGCTCACCATCGCGTTCGACGATCTCGGCACCCCCAACCCCCGGATGCGTCGCCCGGACGTGCGCGGTCGGATCCTCGAGGCGGTGCTGGCCAGGGCGGCCGCAGCCGGGGTGGACGATGTGGCCCTGATCAACGCCAACGGACTCCAGCGACGCAGCACCGACGCCGAGCTGCAGCACGTCCTCGGCGAGCGGGTGTACCGCTCGTTCCACGCCGACGGCCTGTTGACCAACCATGACGCCGACGACGTCGACCAGCTGATCGAGGTCGGCTCCACCGACGCCGGCCCGGTCGCATTGAACGCCCGGGCTGCGACCAGCGACCTGCTGGTCTTCGTCCGGGTCGCCACCCGCGACTCCGGTAACGGTGCGGTCGCCGTGGCGGCCGGACTGGGCTCGGTCGGCACCGTGGGCCAGCTGCGCGGACTCGGCGCGAGCAGCGCCGCGGCCGACGCGGTGGCTGCGTTGGTCGCCGATGCCGTACCGATCTTCTGCGTCGAGGCCGTCCTCAACTCCGCGGTATTCGGCTCGGAGTCGGTCTTCGGCACCGGGCTGGAGTTCCTCGGCAAGCGGGAGTGGGAATGGAGCCTGCGGGACCGCGCGCTCGCCAGCGGCCTGCGCCGGGCGATCGACGCCACCCCCGCCAAGACCCGGCAGCGGATGGTTGACCGGATCGCGGGCAACTATTCCGTGACCCAGGTCAGCGCCGGCGAGCCCGCAGCCGTGGCTGAGGCCACCCGGGCGGGCATCCGCGCTCAGCAGCTGGTCGAGATCGAGGGCCAGGTCGACGTGGGGATCATCGGGGTCGGCCAGTCCGACCCGTACACCGTCGACTCGGTCACCAACCCGATCATCGCGGCCTGGTCGGGGCTGCACGCCGCCTTCGGCGCGCACACCGGCCGTCCGCTGGTCCGCGAGGGCGGCGCCCTGGTGCTCTATCACCCGATGGCGGCGGACTTCTCCCCGCTGCATCACCCCTCGTACGTTGACTTCTTCGCCGAGGCGCTGACCGCGGGCACCGACCCGGCGGTGCTGCAGGCCGAGTTCGAGGCCAAGTTCGCCGAGGACCCGTGGTACAGCCACCTTTACCGCACCAGCGTCGCGTTCCACGGGGTGCACCCGTTCCACCTGTGGTACGAGCTCTCCGCCGCCCGGCAGCACTGCAGCGACATCGTCTGGGTCGGTGCCGACCGCGCCACGGTGGCCCGGCTCGGCTTCCGTGCAGCCTCAACGCTGGCCGACGCCTTGGAGATCGTGTCCTCCACCGTTGGCCGGTCGCCACGGGTCAGCCTGCTGCACTCCCCGGCCCACACCATCGTGGACGTGCGGTGACAGCTCTGGTCCGGCCGGTGGGGACGGCCGTGCGGCCGCTCCCGGTCGGGATCGCCCTGCTGCCGCTGCTGCGCCGGCTGCTGACGGTGGAGGTGCACGGCGCCGAGGACCTTCTCGCCCACTCCGGTGCCGCCATCGTGGTGGCCAACCACAGTTCCACCCTGGACGCGGCACTCCTGCTCACCGGCCTGCCGGCGAGCCTGCGCCGCCGCGCCGTGCTGGCCGTCGGGGACGACGAGCTGGTGCAGAGCTGGTGGCCGGGTCGCGCGTCGGCCCTGGCCTACCGGACCGTGCCGCTGGCTGACGACGCGGCGATCGAGGCCCGGCTGTCCGACGGTGCCGTAGTGATCGCGTTCGGTGGGCCCCGGTCCCACGACGGCACCGCCGGCGTCTCGGCCGACCGAGCCGCCGCCCTGGCCGCGCGCTGCGGGGTGCCGCTGGTGCCGGTCGGCATCCGCGGCGGGTTCGCCGCGATGGCACCGGGACGTACCCGCCCACGGGCCGGCCGGCCGCGGGTGAGCGTCCGCTTCGGAGCGCCGCTGCAGCCGGGCACCGGTGGGGTGGCCGAGCTGACCGAGGCGTTGCAGTCGGCGGTGCGCCGGCTGCTGCTCGAGGATGCGACCACCTGGTGGGCCGCCCAACGCGCCGGGTCGCCCGACTCGGGCCCGACCGGAGCCAGCTGGCGCCGGATCTGGGCCGAGACCGAGACGCCGACGTCCGGCGGCCGGGCATCGACGACCCGCATCTGGCGAGGCTGAGCCGCCGTGCTCGCGCCCCCCGCCGATCCCGTTGGTCTGGTCTGGCGATCGGCCGGCACCGACGACCTGGCGACCCTGAGCGGGCTGCTCACGGTGCTGGAGGCTCACGACAGCCTGACCGAGCGGCACAGCCTCGATGAGCTGCAGGAGACGTTCGTCGACGTGGACGCCGACCCCAAGCGCAACCTGATCCTCGGCTTCACCCCCGACGGTGCCCGGCTGGTGGCGTACGCCTGGAACCACCCGACCAGCTCCGACGTCGACCCCCGCCGGGTGTTCGCCACCGGCGGCGTGCATCCCCAGTGGCGGCGGCGCGGCATCGGTCGAGCGCTGCTGACCTGGCAGCTCGACCACGCCCGCGCCTGGTACGCCGCCACCCGCCGGCCGCACTTCGGCGGGCTGCGGGTGGTGGTCTTCGTGGCCGACACGCTGAGCGGGCACCGTCGCCTCTACTCCCAGCTCGGGCTGGAGCCGATGCGCTGGTACGCCGACATGGCCTACCGGTTCACCGGTCCGCTGCCCCCGGTCGAGACCCCGCCCGGGATCCGGCTGGTGCCGTTCGAGCAGCAGTACTCCGAGGCGGTACGGGAGGCCCACAACGAGGCGTTCGCCGACCACTGGGGCTCCCAGCCGGTGAGCGCGCTGTCCTGGGCGGAGCAGCTGGCCCGGTCGGCCAGCCGGCCGCAGTGGTCCTGGCTGGCGCTCGACGCCGAGACCGCCGAGGTCGCCGGCTACGCCCTCAGCTCCGCCTACGAGCAGGACTGGGAGGCGCAGGGCTTCTCCGAGGGCTGGACCGACCGCCTGGGCGTACGCCGGGCCTGGCGCGGGCGCGGTGTCGCCCGCGCGCTGCTGACCGCGACGATGCACTCCTTCGCCGACGCCGGGCTGGCCGCGGCCGGCCTCGGCGTCGACTCCGACAACCCCAGTGGGGCCTTCCAGCTCTACGAGCGCCTGGGCTACGTCGCCACGGATACCGCCGTGATGTACGCCCGCACCGAGCAGTTCGAGACGAAAGGCTAAAATTCTCCTCATGTCGGGACATTCCAAGTGGGCGACGACCAAGCACAAGAAGGCCGTGGTCGATGCGCGGCGGGCCAAGTCGTTCGCCAAGCTGATCAAGAACATCGAGGTTGCGGCACGGATGGGTGGCGCTGACGTCAGCGGCAACCCGACCCTCTACGACGCGATCCAGAAGGCCAAGAAGACCTCGGTCCCCAACGACAACATCGACCGCGCGGTCAAGCGTGGCGCCGGCCTCGAGGCCGGCGGCGCCGACTACGAGACGCTGATGTACGAGGGCTACGGCCCGTCCGGGGTCGCGCTGATGGTCGAGTGCCTGACCGACAACCGCAACCGCTCGGCGTCTGATGTCCGGGTGGCGATGAGCCGCAACGGCGGCACCATGGCCGACGCCGGCAGCGTGTCCTATTTGTTCGGCCGCAAGGGCGTCGTCGTGGTGGAGAAGCAGCAGGAGGGTCGCTCGGTCACCGAGGACGACCTGCTCGAAGTGACCCTCGAGGCCGGCGCGGAGGACGTTCACGACCTCGGTGAGGCGTTCGAGGTCATCTCCGACCCCAACGACCTGGTCGGTGTCCGCAGTGCCATCCAGCAGGCCGGGATGGACTACGACTCCGCCGAGGTGTCGTTCGTGCCATCGGTGACCGTCGAGGTCGACGCGGAGACCGCCGGCAAGGTGATGCGGCTGATCGAGGCGCTGGAGGACAGCGACGACGTACAGAGTGTCTACGCCAACTTCGACGCCCCCGATGAGGCCCTGCAGGACGCCTGACCTCGCCCGGCGAGTCGCTCCATCCGTCACCGCCCGCACTGGGTAGGGTTCCGAACGTCTGTTCGATGTCGGAGGTGTGGCGATGCGTGTGCTGGGGATCGACCCCGGCCTGACCCGGTGCGGGTTGGGCGTGGTCGACGGTACGCCCGGACGCCCACCGACGCTGGTCGCCGTCGGCGTGGCACGGACACCGGCCGACCTCGACATCGCCCGCCGACTGGTCCAGATCGAGCAGGCGGTGGAGGAGTGGGTGAGCGAGCACCGTCCCGACGCGGTTGCCGTCGAGCGGGTCTTCGCCCAGCACAACGTGCAGACCGTGATGGGCACCGCGCAGGCCGCCGGGGTGGCGATGTTGGTCGCCGCGCGTCGTGGCATCCCGGTCGCCCTGCACACCCCGAGCGAGGTCAAGGCGGCCGTCACCGGCTCCGGCCGGGCGGACAAGACCCAGGTCGCGGTCATGATCACCCGGATTCTGCGGCTGGCCGAGGCGCCCCGACCCGCCGACGCCGCCGACGCGCTGGCCCTGGCGATCTGCCACGTCTGGCGCGGCGGCGCCACCGCCCGGATCGACACCGCGCTGCAGCTGGCGGCCGCCCAGTCCGCACGGCAGAAGGCGGCCTACGCCGACAAGGTCAGCCAGGCCCGTTCGATCGGCCAGCCGACCCGGCTGCCCCCCGTACCGAGAGGAACCAACCAGTGATCGCCTCGCTGTCCGGCACCGTCCGCCAGCTCGGCGCCACCTCGGCCGTGATCGAGCTCGGCGGGCTCGGCGTGCTCGCCCAGTGCGGACCCAACACCACGGCCACCCTGCGGGTGGGCCAGCCGGCCACCCTGCAGACCTCGCTCGTGGTCCGCGAGGACTCCCTCACGCTGTACGGCTTCGCCACCACCGACGAGCGGGAGTTCTTCGAGCTGCTGCTGACCGCGACCGGGGTGGGACCCAAGCTCGCCCAGGCAGCGCTGGCGGTGCTGACCCCCGACGAGCTCCGCTCGGCCATCGTGACCGAGAACCTCCTCCAGCTGTGCAAGGTCCCCGGGATCGGGCGCAAGGGTGCGCAGCGGATCGTCATCGAGCTCAAGGACAAGGTCAACACGATCGGTCTCAGCGCCGTGCCCACGCCGCAGGCGCCCAGCTCGCCGGTGTGGCGCGACCAGGTCAGCCAGGGGCTGCAGGGCCTCGGCTGGTCGGCCCGTGACGCCGACGCCGCCTGCACCGAGGTGGAGCCGCTGGTCGCCGCGGATCCTGACATCGCGCTGTCGCTGCTGATGCGCGCCGCGCTGCAGAGCCTGGCCCGCACGTGAGTGGCGCCTCGGACCTGGTGGACCCCGACAGCGACCCCGAGGAGCGGGCCGCCGAGTCGGCTCTGCGGCCGACCACGCTGGCCGAGTTCGAGGGCCAGCCCCGGGTCAGCGACCAGCTCGGGCTGGTGCTGGAGGCTGCCCGGCACCGCAGTGCCGTGGCCGACCACGTGCTGCTGTCGGGTCCTCCCGGGCTCGGCAAGACGACCCTGGCCATGATCATCGCCGCCGAGATGGCGGCGCCGCTGCGGATCAGCAGCGGACCTGCCATCCAGCACGCCGGGGATCTGGCCGCCATCTTGTCCGGGCTGGTGGAGGGCGAGGTGTTCTTCCTCGACGAGATCCACCGGATGTCGCGGCCGGCCGAGGAGATGCTCTATCTGGCGATGGAGGACTTCCGGGTCGACGTGGTGGTCGGCAAGGGCCCCGGCGCGACCGCCATCCCGCTGGAGATCCCGCGCTTCACCCTGGTCGGGGCCACCACCCGGGCCGGGCTGCTGCCGGGCCCGCTGCGGGACCGGTTCGGGTTCACCGCCCAGCTCGACTTCTATGGCACCGATGCGCTCGAGCACATCGTCGACCGGTCCGCGGCGCTGCTCGGGGTGCAGATCGACCAGGCCGCCACGATGGAGATCGCTCGCCGTGCCCGCGGCACACCCCGGATCGCCAACCGGCTGCTGCGCCGGGTCCGTGACTTCGCCCAGGTCCGCTCCGACGGGACGATCAACCGCGACATCGCCCGGGCCGCGCTGGAGCTCTACGAGGTCGACGAGCTCGGGCTGGACCGGCTGGACCGGGCGGTGCTGACCGCGATGTGCCGCCGGTTCGCCGGTGGGCCGGTGGGTCTGTCGACTCTCGCGATCTCTGTCGGTGAGGAGCGGGAGACGGTGGAGGAGGTGGCCGAGCCGTTCCTCGTCCGACAGGGCTTCCTGATGCGTACCCAGCGGGGCCGGGTGGCGACACCCGCGGCCTGGCAGCACCTCGGGCTGACCCCACCGAAGGGTGCCGCCGGACACGACACCTCACCCGACCTGTTCGGGTGAATCGGCGAATTCTCAGGCTGACTGGGTAGAGTACGCCGGTCGGGGTTTCTCGACGCCGTCCGACGTGCACCGCGTACGTCCACCACACTGGATGCTGGAGTCATGGGTTCTTCGCCGTTTTCGTCCTTGATCTTGATCGCGCTGATGATCGTCGCGTTCTACTTCCTCATCCTGCGTCCACAGAAGAAGCGTCAGCAGGCCCAGCTGGCCACCCTGCGGTCGTTGACCGCCGGCACCCGGGTCCTGCTCGGCAGCGGGATCATCGGCACCATCGTGGCCATCGGCGAGAAGCAGGCCGTCCTCGAGGTGTCGCCCGGGGTCGAGTTCACGGTGCTGAAGCAGGCCATCGTGCGCCCGGTGAGCGAAGCCGACGAGGAGACCGCCTGGTCGAGTGATGACGACGACGACCTGGTCGAGGACGAGTCGCTCACCACGGGACCTCTCACTACGGAACCCCTGAGCACCGATCCGACCAGCACCGATCCGACCAGCACCGATCCGACCAGCACCGAGCAGGGCGGCTCGAGCCCGTACCAGAAGCCCCGCGATATCGACGGGCCGGGCACCGGATCGTCGAGCACGTCGCCGTCGAACAAGGAATAACAGCTCGTGGCAGCACAGAGCGGCCGTCCCGGTCGCACGATCGTCATCTTCCTCCTCGCCGTGGTGGCGATGTTCGTCACCATGGCGGCCACCAGCACCTGGACTCCCAAGCTGGGCCTCGACCTCCGCGGCGGCACGACCATCACGTTGACCGCTGCCAACAGCACCGGCGCCGGCACCGTCGACCGCGCCAGCCTGGAGCAGGCCCGCATCATCATCCAGAGCCGGGTCGACAGCCTCGGCGTGGGGGAGTCGGAGGTCACCACCTCCGGTGACGACCAGATCGTCGTCAGCGTGCCCAACGTGCAGCAGGACGAGCTGGTCCGCCTCGTCGGTCAGACCGCTGTGCTGCGCTTCCGGGCCGTATACGCGGCCGAGCCGGTGATGCCGCCGGTGACGGCGCCGAGTGACCAGCCGACCGGCGACCCGAACGCGACACCGTCCAGCCAGCCGGGAGAGACGGCCCAGCCCGCAGAGACGGCCCAGCCGGCAGAGACTGCCCAGCCCGGCGCGACGCCGACCGGCGACGGCCGGCCGGCGCCGCAGCTGCCGACCGCACCGCCGGCGCCGAAGACCCCGCGCCCCACCACCGTGGGCGAGGGCACTCCTCCCTCCGAAGCCATCAACTGGCAGCCCAGCGAGAACGACACCGCCGAGTTCGCCGAGTTCACCTGTGACGCCACCGAGGCGATGGTCGATGTCGCTGATCAGCCGTTGTTCACCTGTAGCCAGGACCAGACCGAGAAGCTGCTGCTGGGCCCCACCCTGATCGAGGGCAGCCAGCTGACGACCGCGTCGGCCGGCGTGCCGCAGAACAACGTCGCGTGGGTGGTCAACCTGGAGTTCAACTCCGAGGGCGCCGCGGCGTTCGCCACCGCCACCGGAGCGCTGGCACAGCGGGCCGACCCGCAGAACCGGTTCGCCATCGTCCTCGACGGCGAGTCGATCTCCGCACCCTCGGTCAGCAGCGCCATCACCGGCGGCCAGGCTGAGATCTCCGGCAGCTTCAACCAGAAGAGCGCCACCGAGCTCGCCAACGTCTTGAAGTACGGCGCGCTGCCGCTGGCCTTCGAGGTCTCCGAGGTGGCCAACGTGTCGGCGACCCTCGGCGGCGAGCAGCTCGACGCCGGGATCGTGGCCGGCATCATCGGTCTCGCCCTCGTGGTCGCGTACTGCTTCTTCTACTACCGCGGTCTCGGCATCGTGGTCACCGCCTCGCTGGCCGTGGCCGGCGCCATCACCTACGCCGCCATGGTGCTGCTCGGCACCTCGGTCGGGTTCGCGCTCAACCTGCCAGGTATCGCCGGGGCGATCGTGGCCATCGGCGTGACCGCCGACAGCTTCATCATCTACTTCGAGCGGATCCGGGACGAGGTCCGCGAGGGTCGAAGCCTGCGGACCGCGGTGGAGACGGGCTGGCGGCGTGCCCGCCAGACGGTGCTGATCGCCGACGCGGTGTCGATGCTGTCGGCCATTATCTTGTTCATCTTGGCCATCGGCTCAGTTCGGGGCTTCGCGTTCACTTTGGGGCTGACCACGGTGATCGACGTGTTGGTGGTGTTCTGGTTCACCAAGCCGCTGATGTCACTCCTGGCCCGCACCAAGTTCTTCGGTCAGGGGCACAAGCTCTCCGGGCTGGACCCCGCCCACCTCGGTGTCGCCGCCCTGCCCGGCGCCCGGCGGCGCCGTACCCCCGTTCGCACCGACGTCTCCACGAAGGAGGCCTGATGTCGAAGCTCAGCAACATCGGTCACCGGCTCTACACCGGTGACGTCTCCTACGACTTCATCGGTCGCCGGCGGCTGTTCTATATCATCTCGGCCGCGCTGATCGCTCTCTCCGTGGCCGCCCTGCTGATCCGCGGGCTCACCTTCGGAATCGAGTTCAAGGGTGGGGCCGACTTCAAGGCCACGACGCCCGTCGCTGTCAGCTCGCAGACGGTGGACGACATGCGGGTCGCCCTGGAGCGCTCCGGCGTGCCGGACCTGGGTGAGTCGACGATCAACACCATCGGCTCCAACCAGGTGCGGGTCCAGACCCGGACCCTGGACCCGACGACCGAGGTGCCGCTGGTGCGGACCGCGATCGCCGAGGAGCTGGGGGTCAACAGCGACCAGGTCGCGTACAGCCTGATCGGCGCCTCGTGGGGTGGTCAGATCACCGAGAAGGCCCTGCTCGCACTGGCGGTGTTCCTGGTCTTGGTGACCTTGGTCATCTGGGCGTACTTCCGCAACGGGAAGATGTCCGCCGCGGCCCTGGTCGCGCTCGGGCACGACCTCATCCTCACCATCGGCATCTACGCCCTGGTGGGGTTCACGGTCACCCCCGCCACCCTGATCGGCGTGCTGACCATCCTCGGCTACTCGCTGTACGACACCGTGGTGGTGTTCGACAAGGTCCGCGAGAACGTCCGCGACATCAACTCGAGCACGACACGGACCTACGCCGAGGCCGCCAACCTGGCCGTGAACCAGGTGCTGGTCCGCTCCATCAACACCACCATCATCGGCGTGCTCCCGGTGGCGGCACTGCTGTTCGCCGGCGCCGTCATCCTCGGCGAGGGCCCGCTGAAGGACCTCGCCCTAGCGCTGTTCGTCGGCATGATCGCCGGGGCCTACTCCTCGGTCTTCATCGCCACGCCGCTGCTGGTCCAGCTCAAGGAGCGGGAGCCGGAGACGAGGAAGCACACCGCCCGGGTGCTCAGCCGGCGGGCCAAGCTCAATGCCAAGTCGGGTGGCGCCACCGCCCTCGACCTGGCCACCCCGGGTCGGTCCGCCCCCAAGGCGGCGGCCGTAGCCGGCGCGTCCACGACCGCAGTCGCGGTGCTGGACGACGCGGACAACGACGACGCGCAGACCCTGGAGCCGACCGACACCGCGGTCGGGGCCACCTCGCCGGCGACACCCAGGATCACGGTGTCCTCGGTCCCGGCCGGCTCAGCCGCCCCGCCGGTGGTGAGCACTGTCAAGCCGTTGGTGGACGGGGCGGCCAAGCGACCGCAGCCGCAGAACAAGCCACGCAGTCAGCGGAAGAGATAGCGCGGATGGACGAGCACGGGCTTGCGGCGTTCATCCGGGACATTCCGGACTTCCCCCAGCCGGGGATCGTGTTCAAAGACATCACCCCGCTGATCGGCTCGCCGGTCGGGCTGCGCGGTGCGGTCGACGCGATGGTCGCGCTGTCGCCGATCGACGTCGACGTGGTGGTGGGGCTGGAGGCACGGGGCTTCATCTTCGCCGCGCCGGTGGCGGTGGCCCTGGGCGCCGGGTTCGTGCCCGTCCGCAAGCCCGGCAAGCTGCCCGGGCCGACACTGGAGCAGACCTACGTCTTGGAGTACGGCACCGAGACGGTGGCCGTGCACACCGACGCCATCCGCCCCGGGGCCCGGGTGCTCATCGTCGACGACGTCCTGGCCACCGGTGGCACGGTCCGGGCGACGGCGATGCTGCTCGCCCGGATGGACGTCGAGCTGGTCGGGGTGACGGTGCTGATGGACATCGCCTCCCTCGGTGGCCGCCGGCTGCTGGCCGAGGACGGCATCGAGGTCAGCGCCGTCTTGACCGATGAGGCGGAATGAGCGAGGTTCGATCCGCTCGGAGCCGCCGGACCACCCCTGCCTGGACCAACCAGGCGCTGGTCTCCCTGCCGGCACGCTCCACCTCGCCGGCCCGTGAGCTCGGCCGCCGGGCGCTGATCGCGCTCGGCCTGCTGGTGGTCATCGTCTCCCTGGTCTACTTCGACCGGGACGCGTACACCGACAACTACGACGGCTCGGTCAACCTCATCGACGCGATCTACTACGCGACGGTGACCATCACCACCACCGGCTACGGTGACATCACCCCGATCATGCCGCACTCGAGAATCCTCAACGCGATCGTGGTGACGCCGCTGCGGATCATGTTCTTGGTGCTGTTGGTCGGAACCACGCTGGAGGTGCTGGCCAATGAAGGCCGGCGGATGCTCCGCGACGGACGTTGGAGGAAGCAGATGCGCAATCACGTCGTCATCGTCGGCTACGGCACCAAGGGCAAGAGCGCGGTCGAGACGCTCCGCCGCAACGGCTGTAACCCGGCCCAGATCGTCGTCATCGACTCCCGGCCGACCTCCGTGGGCGACGCCAACCTGCGAGGGCTGGCCGCCATCCAGGGTGACGCGACCAACCGCGACATCCTTCGCCGGGCCGAGATCATCAAGGCCCGGGAGGTGATCATTACCTTGGACCGGGACGACTCGGCCATCCTGGTCACCCTGACGGTCCGCCAGCTGAACCCGAGTGCCCACGTCGTCGTCTCCGTCCGGGAGGACGTGAACTCGTCGCTGATGCGCCAGTCCGGGGCCAACGCGGTCATCACCTCGTCCGAGGCGGTCGGCCGGCTGCTCGGCCTGTCGGCGGTCAGCCCCAACCTCGGCACCGTGATCGAGGATCTGCTGTCGTCGCGGGAGGGTCTGGAGATCGGGGAGCGGCAGATCACCCGCGATGAGGTCGGGCTCTCCCCGGACGAGGTACACGGCGAACGAGTGGTGGCTGTGGTCCGCAACAAGACCCTGCGCAGGTTCTATGACCCCACCGTCGCCCGGCTGGAGACCGGCGACCAGGTGGTCGTCGTGCGGCAGGCCGACGAAACCTGAGCCTGGGGCGTGGTCCTACACTGGATCTCTCAGCACAGTGAGGGAGTGGATTGAACGAGCCGGGCACCGCAGTCGACCCGAAGCCGAGCGCCTCCGACTCGGCCGGGGAGAGTGACACCAGTACGGCACCGTCGGTGCCGGAGTCTGGTGCGCCCGGGCGCGGAACCGCGGCCGCCAGTGCGCCTCCCAGCCAGAAGACCCCGACGACCCCGGCCCGGCGCAGTGCAACGACGTCGGACGCCCCGCCGGCGACGCCGCGGCGTACTCGCGGGATGCCGGTGACGGCACCGGAGGGCGACCCGGAACCGTCCAGCAGCGTCGTGCCGGTACGGCTGGCGACCGGACCGGAGCAGCCGCGGGTCCGGATGCGCCAGCGGCTGGCCCGGCTGGGCACCACCCGGCCGCAGAGCCCGGTGCTGGACCCGCTCTTCAAGGTGATCCGGGCCAGCCATCCGAAGGCCGACCTGGCGCTGATCGAGCGGGCGTACCGGACGGCGGAGCGCGCCCATGCCGGTCAGCTGCGCAAGAGCGGTGACGCCTACATCACCCACCCGCTGGCCGTCACCACCATCTTGGCCGAGCTGGGCATGACCGAGGCGACGCTGTGTGCGGCGCTGCTGCACGACACCGTCGAGGACACGTCGTACACGCTGGCCGAGCTGAGCCGTGACTTCGGTGAGGAGGTCGCGCTCCTGGTCGACGGCTGCACCAAGCTGGACAAGGTCAAGTACGGCGACTCGGCGAAGTCGGAGACCATCCGCAAGATGGTCGTCGCCATGTCCCGCGACATCCGGGTGCTGGTGATCAAGCTCGCCGACCGGCTGCACAACATGCGCACCCTGCACTATCTGCGCCCCGACAAGCAGTCCCGGATCGCGTCGGAGACGCTGGAGATCTTCGCCCCGCTGGCGCACCGGTTGGGCATGAATGCGATCAAGTGGGAGCTCGAGGACCTGGCCTTCGCCACCTTGCACCCCAAGGTCTATGACGAGATCGTCCGTCTCGTCGCCGAGGCGGCGCCACGCCGCGACGAGTTCCTGACCACGGTGATCGACCAGGTCCAGGCCGACCTGAAGGCGGCCAAGATCCGGGCCACCGTCACCGGGCGACCGAAGCACTATTACTCGATCTATCAGAAGATGGTCGTCCGCGGCCGTGACTTCCAAGACATCTACGACCTGGTGGGGCTGCGGATCCTGGTCGACAGCCCGCGCGACTGCTACGCCGCGCTCGGAGTGATGCACGTCCGCTGGAACCCGCTGCCGGGCCGGTTCAAGGACTACATCGCGATGCCGAAGTTCAACATGTATCAGTCGTTGCACACGACGGTGCTGGGGCCGCAGGGCAAGCCGGTGGAGTTGCAGCTGCGGACCGACGAGATGCACCGTCGAGCCGAGTACGGTGTGGCGGCGCACTGGAAATACAAGGAGGGCAAGGGTGGCCCGCCCGCGCCGTTGAAGGGCGGCGACGGCGGCGACCTGATCTGGGTCCGGCAGCTCCTCGACTGGCAGCGGGAGACCGCCGACCCCGGCGAGTTCCTCGACTCGCTGCGGTTCGAGATCAATTCGACCGAGGTGTACGCCTTCACCCCCAAGGGTGACGTGATGTCGCTGCCCCAGGGCGCGACGCCGATCGACTTCGCCTACGCCATCCACACCGAGGTCGGCAACAAGACCATCGGGGCCCGGGTCAACGGGCGGCTGGTGCCGTTGGAGTCGGTGCTCGTCAACGGCGACGTGGTGGAGATCTTCACCTCCAAGGCCGAGGGCGCGGGACCGAGCCGCGACTGGCTGTCGTTCGTGGCCAGCCCGCGGGCCCGGAACAAGATCCGCCACCACTTCACCCGGGAACGGCGCGAGGAGTCGATTGAGTCCGGCAAGGAGACGCTGGCCCGGCAGATGCGCAAGGCCGGTCTGCCGCTGCAGCGGCTGCTGACCTTGGAGCACCTGACCGCGGTGGCTGGCTTCTTCAAGCTGCCCGACGTGTCGTCGCTGTACGCCGCGGTCGGCGAGGGGACTGTCGGGGCCCAGGCGGTGGTCAGCCGGCTGATCAGCGTCGAGGGCGGTGACGACGCAGCGGCCGACGAGACCAACGAGGACCGGGTCGTCACCGGTCGCCGACGGCGCTCCAACAGCGGGGCCAGCGAGTCCGGGATCCAGGTGATCGGCGCCAGTGACCTGTGGGTCAAGCTGGCCAAGTGCTGCACCCCAGTGCCGGGTGACGACATCTTGGGCTTCGTCACCCGCGGCGCGGGCGTGTCGGTGCACCGTACCGACTGCATCAACGCGGCGAACCTGCGGGAGAGCCCGGAGCGGCTGGTCGACGTCGGCTGGGCCCCGACGGCCAAGAGCTCGTATCTGGTCGCGGTGCAGGTCGAGGCGCTGGACCGCAACCGGCTGCTGTCCGACATCACCCGGGCGCTGTCCGATCAGCATGTCAACATCTTGTCGGCGGCACTGACCACGACGAAGGACCGGATCTGCAAGGTGCGGTTCACCTTCGAGACGGCGGACCCGACCCATCTGGACCACGTGCTCAAGGCGGTCCGGCAGGTACCCGCCGTCTTCGACGTCTACCGCATCAGCCAGTAGGCGCGCCGCGGCGTCAGCCGCTGAAGTCGTCGCCGCGGCGTCAGCCGCTGAAGTCGTCGATGGCGCGGCGGGCCTGTTCCAGCCACTCCCGGTAGGTGTTCGCGGAGTCGGTGGCCTCCTTGGCACGACGGGCGTCGCCTCGGGCCTCCGCCTTGGTCGCCTTGTCCTCGAACTGGGCGATCTGTGCCTCGAGCTTGGCGGCGGTGTCCTCGGCCCGGGCGCGGGCTTCAGGGTTGGTGCGGCGCCAGCGGTCGTCCTCGGCTTCCTTGATCGCGGACTCGATCGCGTGCAGCCGGCCCTCCAGCGGGCGGACCGAGTCGCGGGGGACCTTGCCGATCGCGCTCCACCGCTCCAGCAGGTCGCGGTAGGCGGCCTTGGCCTGGTCGAGATCGGTGACCGGCAGGATCTTCTCGCCCTCGACCAGCAGTGCCTCCTTGGCCTCGGCGTTGACCCGCAGCTCGCTGTCCTGCTCCTCGAAGGCGGCCTGCTTGGCCGCGAAGAAGGTGTCCTGGGCTCCCCGGAACCGCTTCCACAGCGCGTCGTCGATGCCGCGGGGCGCCGGACCGGCCGCCTTCCACTGGGTCATCAGGTCGCGGTAGGTGCCAGTGGTCGGGCCCCATTCCGTCGAGTTCGCCAGCGCCTCGGCCTCGGTGGCCAGCCGTTCCTTGATCACCCGGGCGGACTCGCGCTGCTCGGACTGCTGGGCGAACTGCGCCTTGCGCCGCCGGGTGTAGGTGGTGCGGGCGCTGGAGAAGCGGTGCCAGAGCTCGTCGTCCGTGGCCCGGTCCAGCCGGGGCAGGGTCTTCCACTGCTCCAGCAGCGCGCGGAAGCGGTTGACGCCGCCGCGCCAGTCGTTACCGGCGGCGAGCCGCTCCGCCTCCACCACGAACTTCTCCTTGGCGGCGCGCGTCTCCTCGCTCTGCTTGGCCCGTTCGGCGCGGCGGACCGCCCGCTGCTCGGCCAGCACCGGCCCCAGCGCGTCGAGCCGGCCCAGCAGTGAGCCGAGATCGCCCACGGCGTTGGCGTCGGTGATCGCGGCGCGGACCGTCTTGATGGCGGACGCGGCGTCATCGGGGGAGAGGGCGCCCGAACGTACCCGGGTCTCGAGGAGTGACACCTCGAGCTCGAGCGCCTCGAACCGTCGGACGAAGAACCCCAGGGCTTCCTCGGGCGCGACATCGGGGACCTGGCCCACGCTCCTCTCGCCGTCGGCGGTGCGTACGTAGACGGTGCCGTCCTCGTCGACCCGCCCGAATCCGGCCGGACCTGCGTGTTCACTCATGGGTCAATCCTGCCCGATAGTGTCTAGCCCGTGTTGATCGCCTCGTTTCCAGCCGGTCCCTGGCAGACCAACTGCTACCTGGTGTCCACCGGGCCGGGTGCCGAGTGCGTGGTGATCGACCCCGGCATGGACGCGGTCGCCCCGATTCTGGAGGTGGTCCGCGAGCAGCGCCTCAAGCCGGTGGCGGTGCTGCTCAGCCATGGCCACCTGGACCACATGTTCTCCGTGCTGCCGGTGTGCGCCGACCACCAGGCCCCCTGCTGGATCCACCCGGACGACCGAGGGCTGCTGACCGACCCGCTTCGGGCGATGAGCCCCGACACGACAGCCATGCTCGCCTCACTGACCGGGGGAAGCCCGCAGTTCCGCGAGCCCGACGAGGTGCACGAGCTGGTCGACGGTGCGGCGGTGGAGGTAGCGGGGCTGTCGTTCGACGCGATCCACGCGCCGGGCCACACACCGGGCTCGGTGATGTTCCGCAGCGACTACCGGCCGGACGATGAGATCGACTCGGTGGTGTTCTCCGGTGATGTCTTGTTCGCCGGCGGGATCGGCAGAACTGATTTGCCAGGGGGTGACCACGCCGACATGCTGAGGAGTCTGCGGACCAAGGTGCTGCCGCTGCCCGACTCCGCGGTGGTGCTGCCCGGACACGGGCCGCAGACCACCATCGCCCGGGAACGGGCCACCAATCCGTACCTGACGAACTCGTACCTCTCCAGGAGCACCTCGTGAGCCGCCCGCTGCCCCGCCCGAAGGCCCTGTCGGGCTTCCCCGAGTACACCCCCGAGGGGAGGATCGTCGAGCAGTTCGTGCTGGACCGGCTGCGGGAGACGTTCGAGCTGCACGGATTCGCCTCGATCGAGACCCGCGCGGTGGAGCCGATGGAGCGGCTCGCCAAGCAGGGCGAGATCGACAAGGAGATCTACGTCGCCCGCCGACTGCACGCCGAGCCCGGTGCGCCGGACGATCTCGGGCTGCACTTCGACCTGACCGTCCCGTTCGCCCGGTATGTGCTGGAGAACGCGCACGCACTCCAGTTCCCCTTCCGGCGGTATCAGATCCAGAAGGTGTGGCGCGGTGAGCGGCCGCAGGAAGGGCGCTATCGGGAGTTCACCCAAGCCGATATCGACATTGTCGACGCCGGCTCGCTGGCGAGCCACCACGATGTCGAGCTGCCGCTGGTCACCCTGGGGGCGCTCGAGCGGCTGCACGTCGACCTCGGGCTGCCGCCGGTGCTGATGCGGGTCAGCAACCGCAAGCTGGCGCAGGGCTTCTACACCGGTCTGGGCATCACCGATACCGCCGCAGTGCTGCGGATCGTCGACAAGCTGGACAAGATCGGACCGGCCAAGGTGTCGGAGCTGTTGATCAGCGACGCCGGTCTGACGGGTGCCGAGGCCAATGCCTGTGTGGCTCTGGCCCAGATCTCGGCTGCCGACGAGTCGTTCGTCGACCAGGTGCGCCGACTGGGTGTGGCGAGTGCGGAGCTGGACGAAGGTCTCGAGCTGCTCGCCGACGTGGTCCGGACCGCGGCGCGACACGTCCCCGGTCGGCTCATCGCCGACCTGAAGATCGCCCGCGGGCTCGACTACTACACCGGCACGGTCTATGAGACCGAGCTGCGCGGGTTCGAGTCGTGGGGATCGATCTCGTCGGGCGGGCGATACGACTCGCTCGCCTCCGACGGCCGCACCACCTACCCCGGAGTGGGACTGTCGATCGGGGTGACCAGGCTGCTTGCACCGTTGCTCGGCCGCGGCTATCTCGGCGCTTCGCGCCCGGTGCCCACCACGGTGCTGGTCGCGGTGGACAACGAGGAGTCGCGGGCAGCCGCGATCGGCGTGGCCGAGCAGCTCCGGGCGCGCGGTATTGCCACCGAGGTGGCTCCCCGCGCCGACAAGTTCGGTCGCCAGATCCGCTATGCCGACCGGCGCAGCATCCCCTACGTCTGGTTCTCCAGCGGCGAGGTCAAGGACATCCGTACCGGCGACCAGGTGCCGGCGGACCCGACCACCTGGCAACCGCCGGCCGCCGACCTCCGCCCGACGGTGGTCGGGCACTGGGACGACCGAAGCTGATCCGGCCGATCAGCTGGTCGGCCGATCAGGCGGCGGTGGTCGCCGGCGCGGCCCGGGCTGGTCGGCGTTGCAGGGCGGTGGCGGTGTGCCAGATGCGGTCGGTGAAGGCGTTGTTGCCCAGGGCTTGGGTGCCTTGGTTGGTGACCAGGTACACCCAGCCGTGTGGTGATCGCCATAAGTACTCACCGGGGACGGGTTGTCGGAGTCGCCAGCGGCCGTGGGTCTTGAGGCGGTGGTGTCGTCGGTCGAGGGGTCCGAGGTTGGTCAGGCTGGTCTGTTGGGGTGGGCCTGGGTTGGCGTAGGGGATGGTGTGGTCGAGGTCCATGGTGCGGCTGAGGCTGGTGCTGTAGGGGAAGGCGTCGGCGGGGTTGCGGAGTCGGAGGGCTTCGCGGTGGCGGTGCGGGATCTCGTATGCGTCCACCGGTGCCGGGTTAGGGTCGATCACCGGGTGGACGGTGATCGTGTTCGGGGTGTCGCGGAGAAACCGGAGAATCTGGTCGACGGTGACCGGACCATCACCCTCGATCCGACCGACCAAGCCAGTGGGGTCGGACAGCGCTTCGTGGCTGAGGTGAATGTAGAGCGTGGTCTGCGGTCGAGCCTTCACCGGATCCACCACCGGTCCGTCGAACCGCACCGACTGATGCGTGTCTGCCTGGTCCGGGTCATCTGTCGACGGCTCAGTCTGATCGCACGGGTCGCCCTGGTGGGCTTGCAGCATTGCCAGCGCGGTCGCCGGCTGCCCGAGGATCCCGATCGCCCTCGACCGTCGGACTCCGACCGGGCCGGTATCGCCTTCTAGTTCAAGGATCTCCGCGATCCGATTCACCATCGCGACGAACCAAACCACATCACCAGCATTGGCCCGGGCCACCAGCACTTTCAACCCACCCACCTCGGTCCGGCCGACCCGGACGAACCGCTCCGCCTCCCACAACCGGGCCCGTGCCTCCGCACCCACCGGATCCGCGCTCATCACCGCCGCCTGCAGCAGATTCTCAAACCGTGCCCAGGAGATCGCCCCGATCGGACCAGCCACCATGGCGTCCACGATCGCGGCTGCGTCGGCTGTCAGGTGGAGGGTGAGTTGTGCGACTTTGCGGGCTTTCCACCCGCGGACCTCCCCGGCGAGGACTCGTGCCCAGAGCCGGGGGAAGCGGTGCCGCAGGTCCAGTGCATCGGCCATCTGCGCCGACGCCGCACCGGTGGTGGTCTCCTGCAATGTCCCCAGTTCGCCGGCGGCGTACTCCGACACCAGCGGTGTCCCATCGCCACCGAGCTGACGGAACCGTTCCTGCCACGGCGGCGGATCGACCACCACAGCAGCCGGGTCCGGGCCGTGCAGGTCAGCCCAGTGCGCGGCGACCACCAGCAGTCGCGTCTCGGCTAAGACCACCGTCCGGTGCAGCTCAGCCACGCACACTGCGGCAGCCGACGTGTCTGCCGGCAACTCCATCCGTAAATCGAACATACGTACAATTTATGACCCGCCACTGACAGTTTCACCGCACCGTCCACAGCCTCCGCATGGCTCAGCGGGAGCCCGCGAAACGACTGGTCAGCGCGGCGATATGGTGTGGGCGACCGTGTCGATGCAGGAGGATCTCGTGACGGAAGCACCGACCAGCACGCGCGGCGGCCATACCGTGCTGGCCTCGGCGGACAGCGAGGCGTACGCGACCCTGCGTCGTCACCCGTCGACGCGCAGCGAGCGGTACGCCATGGGCAAGGAGCTCCGCCACCGGGTTCCGCGCCGAAGCCTGGCGGACTGGACTCCGTCGCCGGATCGGCCCGATCCGGTCGAGATGGTGCGCGAGTCACACGAGGGGCGGCTGGAGTCGCTCATTCCCATCCGGGTGGCCCGGATGGTCTCCTCGCCCTACGGGTTCCTCCGCGGCACAGCCATCGTGATGGCCAACGACGTGGCCTCGCTGCCGTCGACCGGCATCACCCCGGTGATCTGCGGCGATGCCCACCTCGGCAACTTCGGCTTCTACGCCTCGCCCGAGGGCGAGCTGGTGATCGACCTCAACGACTTCGACGAGGCACACCCGGGCAGCTGGGAGTGGGATCTGCGCCGGCTGGTCGCCAGCATCTGGGTCGCCGGACGCCAGAACGGCTCCACCGAGCAGCAGTGTGAGGCCGCAGTCGCCTCCTGCGTCGCGGCGTATCGGGCCGAGGTGCAGTTCCTGGCCGAGCAGCCGCTGCTGATGCGTTCCTACAACCGGCTCGACGTCGGCAGGCTGCACGAGACCGCCACCGAGAAGTCACTCCGCGATGAGATCGAGCGGTCGGCGAAGCGGGCCAGGGCGCGAACGAGCGATCGCGCCCTGCCGCGGTTCACCCACGAGCACGAGGGCCGCCGACAGATCGTCGCTGAGCCGCCGCTGATCACCCGGGTGAGCCCACAGGAGGGCGAGGCCATCAGCGCCGCGCTCGACGACTATCTGACCACCCTGGCGCCACACTGGCGCCGCGCTCTCGGTGGCTACACCCTGGTCGACATCGCGAACAAGGTCGTCGGCGTCGGGAGCGTCGGGCTGCGCGCGCACGTAGCTCTGCTGGAGGGCAGCAGCCCTGACGATGTGGTCTTTCTGCAGCTCAAGCAGGCCCGCCGGTCGGTGCTCGCCCGCCACGTCCACGGCGAGTCGGCCTGGCACGCGCACCAGGGTCAGCGGGTGGTCGAATACCAGCAGGCTCTGCAGACGGTGAGCGACCCGCTGCTGGGGTGGACCAGTGTCGACGGCCGCGACTTCTACGTCCGCCAGTTCCGCAACATGAAGGGCACCATCCCGCTGGACTCCATCGACCCTCCGGCGCTGACCGACTACGCCGGCATCGTCGGGCACCTCCTGGCGAAGGGTCACGCCCGGACCAGCGGCGCCTCCATGATCGCGGGGTACGCCGGTTCGTCCGACAAGCTCGACCAGGCGATGTGCCGGTTCGCCAACGCGTACGCCGACCAGACGGAGGCCGATCACGCGGAGCTGGTCAGGGCGGTCCGCAACGGGCTGCTGCCGGTCGCCGATGGCGCGCTGGACAAGCTCGGCTCTGCTTTCCGGCCCTGAGCCTCAGCTGGACTCGGTTTCGTGCGATCGCCAGACCAGCAGAAGGCCGACGGCGACCACCGCGGCCAGGCCGAGAACGCCGAGCCCGCCGAACAGCAGCACCCGGCTCAGTGCCTCGTCGACCCGGGTCGCCCGGTCGACCTGGGCCGATGAGCCCGGGAGTGGGGGATGTCCTCGGCCCAGCAGCACCGGGGCCTGCGCGGGCGGCAGGTTGCCGCTGCAGATCGTGGTGGTGAGTACGGGGGCTGCTCCGCGTGCCGTTTCGCTGGACTCCCGGGCGAACACGACCATCCGGTCGCCCACGGCCGCAGAGATGCCGCAGGATCCCCCGTCGGACGGCGTGCGCACCTCCTGCTCGGCATACACCGTTCCCTTGAAGACCTGCTCCGTCGCGAAGGTGACGTCGCGGCCCCGGCCAGAGATATGGCGCCGGCCGCTGTCCTCGACCACGCCCAGGAAGATCGCATCGGCGGCCTCCAGCGACTCCTGCAACGAGGAGGATCCACAGCTACAGGCGTACGCGGGACGCTGACCGATCCCGCTCAGCAGGCCGATCAGCGCGAGAGCCAGCAGCCAGGCGCCGGTCGCATGCAGGCGGCGGGGATCGCGGCGGACGGCCGGCTGCGGGGATAGGTGGGCCATGAGTCAGTCTTACCGCCAGCACCGAGCACCACAAGAGCCATCGCCCGGCGGCCGGCAAACCGGATCGCTGTCGGTGGCCGGGCCCCGTAGGATCAGGAGTCGCTGTCGGCGCCGTGCCGAGAGCAGCTGTCGTTGGAGGAACTGCACGTGATTCGCACCCATGGTGCCGGCACACTTCGTGTCGAGCACGCTGGAACCACCGTCACCCTGGCCGGCTGGGTCGCCCGCCGCCGCGATCACGGGGGTGTGGCCTTCCTCGATCTCCGCGACGCCTCCGGCGTGGTGCAGGTGGTGGTGCGAGACGAGATGCTGGCCGCCTCGGGCGCCCACGACCTGCGAAACGAGTACTGCATCGCCATCACCGGCGAGGTCGCCGCCCGGCCCGAAGGCAACGCCAACCCCGACCTGCCCACCGGTGAGGTCGAGGTCGTCACCTCATCGCTGGAGGTGCTCAGCACCGCCGCCGCGCTGCCCTTCCAGATCGACGAGCGCGTCACCGTCGGCGAAGAGGCTCGGCTGCGCTACCGCTACCTCGACCTGCGTCGCCCTGCGCAGGGTGCCGCCATCCGGCTGCGCAGCAAGGTAAACCAGGCCGCCCGGGGCGTCCTGGCTGAGCGGGACTTCGTCGAGATCGAGACCCCGACGCTGACCCGGTCCACCCCCGAGGGTGCTCGTGACTTCCTGGTGCCGGCGCGGCTCCGCCCCGGCTCCTGGTATGCGCTGCCGCAGAGCCCACAGCTGTTCAAGCAGCTGCTGATGGTGGCCGGGATGGAGCGCTACTACCAGATCGCGCGCTGCTACCGCGACGAGGACTTCCGCGCCGACCGGCAGCCCGAGTTCACCCAGCTCGACGTCGAGATGAGCTTCGTCGACCAGGACGACGTGATCGAGCTCGGCGAGGCCATCCTGGTCGCCCTGTGGAAGCTGATCGGGCACGAGATCACCACCCCGATCCCGCGGATGACCTACGCCGAGGCGATGAACCGGTACGGCACCGACAAGCCCGACCTGCGTTTCGGCAACGAGATCGCCGAGGTCACCGACTACTTCGCCGAGACCCCGTTCCGGGTGTTCCAGGCCGAGTACGTCGGCGCCGTGATCATGCCCGGCGGAGCCTCCCAGCCGCGCAAGCAGCTCGACGCCTGGCAGGAGTTCGCCAAGCAGCGCGGTCACAAGGGACTGGCGTACGTCTTGGTGGGCGAGGACGGCGAGCTCGGCGGTCCGGTGGCCAAGAACCTGTCCGAGGCGGAGCGGGCGGGTCTCGCCGCCCGGGTCGGCGCTGCGCCCGGTGACTGCGTCTTCTTCGCCGCAGGCGCCCGGTCGAGTGCGCAGGCGCTGCTCGGTGCGGCCCGGTTGGAGATCGGCCGCAAGGTCGGGCTGATCGATGAGTCCGCCTGGGCCTTCGTCTGGGTGGTCGACGCCCCGCTGTTCGAGCCGGCCAGCCAGGCGGTGGCCAGTGGGGACGTGGCTGTCGGCGGCGGCGCCTGGACCGCGGTGCACCACGCCTTCACCTCGCCCAAGCCGGAGTCGCTGGACACCTTCGACACCGACCCGGGATCCGCCCTGGCCTACGCCTACGACATCGTCTGCAACGGCAACGAGATCGGCGGCGGCTCGATCCGGATCCACTCCCGCGACGTGCAGGAGCGCGTCTTCGCGATCATGGGTCTGAGCAAGGAGGAGGCGGCCGAGAAGTTCGGCTTCCTGCTGGACGCCTTCAACTACGGCCCGCCGCCGCACGGCGGGATCGCCTTCGGGTGGGACCGGATCTGCGCGCTGCTGTCGGGGATGGACTCCATCCGCGAGGTGATCGCGTTCCCGAAGTCCGGCGGTGGGGTGGACCCGCTGACCGACGCCCCGGCGCCGATCACGCCGCAGCAGCGCAAGGAAGCTGGGGTGGACGCTCGCCCCGCTGCCGATACCCCTTCGGAGGCGTAGGCCGGGGTTGTCGAGTCCGCGGTGAGGGAGGGCGGGCCAGGTCCCGCCCTCCTCAGTCGCTGCGCTCCTTCGGAATGCCCGACCGAGCCCTGACCTGGCCCGCCCACCCTCACCGCTCGTGCCCTCGTACGGCTCGGCTCGGCTTGCGCCGTCGCGCGGATGGCGGCGGGCGTCTGGGCGAGGGCTAGGGTGAACCGGGCGTACGGGCGATTGATCACGGGCAGGTGGGACGGGTATGAGCGAGGACCTCTTCGGCAACGCGGTGGGGGGCGGGGCCGGCTCGCCGACCGGCGGCGGGAGCCTCGGGGACGCGGACCGGGCCGGCCTGCCGTTGGCGGTACGGATGCGGCCGCGGACGCTGGACGAGATCGTCGGCCAGCAGCACCTGCTGGCGCCCGGATCCCCGCTGCGTCGACTGGCCACGGGTGAGGCGATGTCGGTCTTCCTCTGGGGGCCGCCCGGCGTCGGCAAGACGACCATCGCGTCGGTGGTCTCGCGCCAGACCGATCGCCGCTTCGTCGAGATCTCCGCGGTCACCGCCGGCGTCAAGGACGTCCGCGCGGTGCTCGACCAGGCCCGCAGCGAGCTGCGCCAGGGCAGACAGACCGTGCTGTTCGTCGACGAGGTGCACCGGTTCTCCAAGGCTCAGCAGGACGTGCTGTTGCCGGCGGTCGAGAACCGGCTGGTCACCTTGATCGCGGCCACCACCGAGAATCCCAGCTTCTCGGTCATCTCCCCGCTGCTGTCGCGTTCGTTGCTGCTCACCCTCAAGCCGCTGACCGACGAGGACATCTCCGGGCTGCTGACCCGGGCGCTGGCGGAGGACCGGGGCGTCCGCACCACCGGCAGCGCGACCCTGCCGGCGGGGGAGACGTTCACGCTCACCGACGAGGCTCGCTCCACCCTGCTCCGGATGGCCGGGGGCGACGCCCGACGGGCTCTGACTTATCTGGAGGAGTCCGCCGCCGGGGCCGAGGCGGTCGGCACCACGGTGATCGACACCGACACCGTCGAGCGGGCGGTGGACCGGGCCGCGGTGCGCTACGACCGCGACGGCGACCAGCACTACGACGTGATCAGCGCCTTCATCAAGTCCATCCGCGGCTCCGACGTCCAGGCCGCGCTGCACTACCTCGCGCGGATGCTGGAGGCCGGTGAGGACCCCCGCTTCATCGCCCGCCGGCTGGTGATCTTGGCGTCGGAGGACATCGGGCTGGCCGACCCGACCGCCCTCACCACCGCCGTCGCAGCAGCCGACGCCGTCGCCTTCATCGGGATGCCCGAGGGGCGGATCAACCTGGCCCAGGCGGTCATCGCCTTGGCCGTCGCGCCGAAGTCCAACGCCGTGGTGATGGCCGTGGACGCTGCCCTTGCCGACGTCCGCGCCGGCAAGATCGGCCTGGTCCCGCCGCCGCTGCGCGACGCCCACTACCCGGGCGCCAAGGCGTACGGGCACGGATCGGGCTACGTCTACGCCCACGACGCGCCCCACGGCATCGCCGCCCAGCAGTATCTGCCCGACGAGCTCACCGGCGCCGTGTACTACCGACCGGTGGCCCGGGGCGCCGAGGCTGCGATCGCGGACCGGTTGGCGCGGATCGAGGAGATCCTCGCGTCGGCTCCGTCCGGCGCATCGGCGAAGCCGAAGCGCGGACAGTCGCGGTAAGGTCATCTCTGCACCTGACGCTGCCCGCACGGCAGCGCTAGACAACGAACGTGAGGAACCCATATGTCCGTAGGGGAGATCGCCGGCCTGATCGCCGCCATCGCCTTCGTCGCCCTGGTGGCCCTGACCGCGGTCCCGCTGCTGAAGCTCGGCCGCGTGCTCGAAGAGGTCCGCCTGGCAGTCCGCGACATCGGACACGAGTCTGTCCCGATCCTGACCGAACTGCGCGGCACCGTGTCCGCGACCAACAACGAGCTCGAGAAGCTCAGCCTCGTCACCGAGGACGTGGCCACGGTGAGCAAGAACGCCACCGTGGTGAGCGAGAACGCCGCCCAGCTCACCACCTTGTTCAGCGCGACGCTGGGCGGTCCGCTGGTCAAGACGGCCGCCGTCAGCTACGGCATCCGCAAGGCGTTCAAGGGCGGCGACACCGACAAGACGCCGGCCCGCGCCCGCAGCAGCAAGCTCCCCGGCCGCCGGAAGAAGTGAAGATGAAGCGACTTTTCTGGTTCAGCGTCGGTGCCGGCGTCGCGGTGTATGCCGCGGTCAAGGTGCGTGGCTATCTGCAGCAGGCAACTCCCCAGGCCCTCGGCCACCGGGTGGCCGACGGCGCCGCCGGCGTGGGCGAGCGTGCCCGCGACTTCGTCGACCGCGCCCGAGCCGCCACGGCCGAGCGTGAAGCCGAACTTCGGGACACGCTCGGCCTGACGGACTGACTCGTCGCCTCTCACCTCCAAAGGACTCACTCTCATGAAAACCGCCGAGATCCGGCGCCGCTTCCTGGACTTCTTCGCCTCGCGCGGCCACCAGGTGGTGCCTTCTGCACCCTTGCTCTACAACGACCCCACCCTGCTGTTCGTCAATGCCGGCATGGTCCCGTTCAAGCCGTACTTCACCGGCGCCGAGACGGCTCCGTACGACCGGGCCACCAGCGTGCAGAAGTGTGTGCGCACCCTCGACATCGAGGAGGTCGGCAAGACCACCCGGCACGGCACCTTCTTCCAGATGAACGGCAACTTCTCCTTCGGTGACTACTTCAAGGCCGAGGCGATCACCTACGCCTGGGAGCTGATCACCACCTCGCAGCAGGCCGGCGGCCTCGGCTTCGACCCGGACAAGGTGTGGGTCACCGTGCTGCATTCCGACGACGAGGCGGCCGCGCTGTGGGCCGACATCGCCGGACTGCCCCAGGAGCGGATCCAGCGCCGCGGCCTGTTGGACAACTACTGGAACATGGGCGTCCCCGGACCGGGCGGACCCTGCAGCGAGATCTACATCGACCGCGGCCCCGAGTACGGCCCCGACGGCGGCCCAGTGGTGGACGAGGACCGCTTCTTGGAGATCTGGAACCTGGTCTTCATGTCCGAGGAGCTGTCGGTCGTCCGGGCGAAGGACGACTTCGACGTGATGCGGCCGCTGCCGCGCAAGAACATCGACACCGGGATGGGCCTGGAACGGGTGGCCTACCTGCTGCAAGGCGTCGACAACCTCTACGAGATCGACGAGGTCTATCCCGTCATCGACCGGGCAGCCGAGCTGGCCGGAAAGCGTTACGGCGCCGACCACGGCGACGACGTCCGGCTCCGGGTGGTGGCCGACCACGTCCGCTCCTCGCTGATGCTGATCGGTGACGGGGTCACCCCCGGCAACGAGGCGCGCGGTTACGTGCTGCGCCGGCTGCTGCGCCGCAGCATCCGGTCGATGCGGCTGCTCGGCGTCGACGAGCCGGTGCTCGGCGAGCTGCTGCCGATCAGCCGGGACCAGATGAAGCAGTCCTATCCCGAGGTCGAGCGCGACTGGGACCGGATCAGCGACATCGCCTACGGCGAGGAGGAGGCGTTTCGGCGTACCCTCACCGCCGGCACCCAGATCTTCGACCTGGCTGTCTCCGACGCCAAGTCCCACGCCCAGACCAGGCTGCCGGGCGATCGTGCCTTCCAGCTGCACGACACCTACGGCTTCCCGATCGACCTGACGCTGGAGATGGCGGCCGAGCAGGGTCTCGAGGTCGACGAGGCGGGATTCCGGGCGCTGATGAACGAGCAGCGGACCCGGGCCAAGGCGGACGCGAAGTCCAAGAAGGGCAGCGGGATCGCGACCGAGATCTACGCCCAGCTGCGGAGCAAGGGTGAGACCCCGTTCACGGGCTTCGAGACGCTGACCGGGGAGAGCGCTGTGCGTGGCATCGTCGTCGACGGCGAGCTGCGCGAGGTCGCCCGGCCCGGCACCGAGGTCGAGCTGGTGCTGGAGGAGACCCCGTTCTATCCCGAGTCGGGCGGCCAGGCCGGTGACCACGGGACGATCACCGTCGACGGCGTCGAGCTCACCGTCCATGACGTGCAGCGGCCGGTCAAAGGGCTGGTGGTGCACAAGGTCACCGTGGGCGAAGGCGAGCTGCGGGTCGGCCAGGGCGCGACCGCCGTGGTCGACCGGGAGTGGCGGCTGGGCGCCTGCCAGGCACACTCGGCCACCCACGTCATCCACGAGGCGCTGCACGAGATCCTCAGCCCGACGGCGTTGCAGGCCGGCTCGTTCAACCGGCCCGGCTATCTGCGGCTCGACTTCTCCTGGAACCACCCGGTGAGTGAGCAGCAGCGCAGCCAGATCGAGGAGCTGTCGAACACCGCGATCCGCGCCGACTACGGCGTCAGCGCCAGCCTGATGCCGCTCGCCGAGGCCCGGTCGATCGGCGCCATGGCGCTGTTCGGCGAGGTCTACGGCGACATCGTCCGGGTCGTCGACATGGGCGACGGCTGGTCGCGTGAGCTGTGTGCCGGCACCCACGTGGCGCAGTCCTCGCAGGTGGGTCTGATGGCGGTGACCAGCGAGTCGTCTGTCGGCTCCGGCCTGCGGCGGATCGAGGCCCACGTCGGGATGGAGGCGTTCCAGCACCTGGCCCGCGAGCGGTCGCTGGTGATGGGGCTGGCGGACACCCTGAAGGTGCAGCCCGACCAGCTCACCGACCGGGTGGCGAAGATGGTCAGCCAGCTCAAGGATGCCGAGCGCGAGATCGCAGCGCTGCGGAGCAAGAACCTGCTCACCACCATCGACCCGATCCTGGCCAAGTCGCACGACATGTGGGGCGTGGCCTACATCGCCCACCATGCCGACGGGGTCTCGGCCGGGGATCTGCGCACGCTCGCGATGGAGATCCGCAACCGGGTGGCCGACACCGCCGCCGTGATCTGCCTGATCGGCGGTACGGCGGAGAAGCCTGCCGTGGTGGTGGCCACGACCGAGGGCGCGCGGAACCGCGGCCTCAAGGCCGGCGAGCTGGTCACCGTGGCCAGTCAGACGCTGGGTGGTCGCGGCGGCGGCAAGGACGACCTGGCCCAGGGCGGCGGCTCGGATGCGAGCCAGATCCCGGCGGCGTTGACGGCCGTCGAGTACGCCATCGGGCATCGGGTCCTGTCCTGAGCGCACTGCGCCCGGGCGTACGGCTGGCGCTCGACTGGGGCGACGCCCGGATCGGCGTGGCCAAGTGCGACGCCTCCGGGACGCTCGCCTTCCCGTTGACCACGGTGCGGGCCGGCGACGCCGAGCTGGCGGATCTCGCCGCCGTGGTCGCGGCGGAGGAACCGCTCGAGGTCGTCGTCGGTCTGCCTCGCTCGCTCTCGGGCGGCGAAGGGCCGGCCGCGGTCAAGGTCCGGGCCCGCGCCGTGGCACTGGCCGGGCTGCTCGGGACGGGCGTACCGGTGCGGTTGGTGGACGAGCGGCTGACCACGGTCACGGCGTCGCGACGGCTGTCGGAGAGCGGAAAACGGGTCAAGCAGCAGCGCAGCGTCATCGACGCCGCGGCGGCGGTGGCCATCTTGGAGCACGCGCTGGACGTCGAACGATCCCGGGGCGCTGCACCCGGGGAGTTAGTATCGGCACCGACAGACGACCACTGAGCGGGAGAGACACGCTGTGACATCGATGCTCGACCCGGACGTTCAGCCGAGCCCGGCTCGCGAGATCGTCCACCGGGGCAAGGGCTGCCTGGCGGTGCTGGTGGCGTTCGCGGTGCTGGTCGTGGGCGGCTATCTGGTCTACGACCGTGGCTCCGCCCTGCTGGCCGGCTTCGGTGAGCCGGACGACTACGAGGGCGCCGGCAAGGGGCAGATCACCGTCACCATCCCCGACGGCGCCTCGCTCAGCGACATCGGCTCGGTGCTGGTGGACAACGACGTCATCAAGTCGACCGACGCCTGGGACGAGGCGCTGCGCCAGGAGGAGCGGGCCACGTCGATCCAGTCAGGTCGTTATCTGATGAAGACGCAGCTGCCGGCCATCGAGGCGCTGCGGGTGCTGATCAACCCCGGCGACTCCCGCGTGCGGGCTCAGTTCACGGTGCTCGAAGGGCTTCGGCTCAGCGCCCAGGTCGACGCCCTGGTCAAGGGGACGAAGATCAAGAAGGCCGACTTCGACAAGGCGCTGGACAACCCGAAGGCGCTCGGGCTGCCGGCGTATGCGAAGAACAAGCCCGAGGGCTTCCTCTTTCCCGACACCTACGAGCTGACAGCGGACGCCAACGCCGCGTCGGTGCTGAAGGCGATGGTCAGCGGCTACAAGAAGGTGGCCGACGACATCGAGCTGGAGGACCGGGCCAAGGCGCTGGGCTACAGCCCCTACGAGGTGCTGATCGTGGCCAGCATCATCGAGCGCGAGGTGAACGACCCGAAGTATCGGGCCAAGGTCGCGCGGGTGCTCTACAACCGGCTGGACAAGGGCCAGAAGCTTGAGCTCGACTCCACCGTCATCTACGCCAAGAACCTGAAGACGACGACCACCACGCCACAGGACCGCAAGAGCAACTCGAAATACAACACCTACAAGTTCGAGGGTCTGCCGCCCGGTCCGATCTCTGCCCCCGGCAAGGCGGCGCTGGAGGCGGCGGCCAACCCGGACCCAGGCAAGTGGCGCTACTTCGTGACCGTCAACTTCGACACCGGCGAGACGAAGTTCGCCGAGAGCTTCAGTGACCATGAGAAGAACGTCGCCGAGTTCCAGAAGTGGTGTCAGGCCAACAAGGGTCGCTGCACATGAGCGCCACCGCGGACACCCGGCAGGTGAGCGCCGCACCTCTGCCGCGGCCACCGCTTCGGGGTCCGTCCGCGGCCCAGCGCCGATGCGCCGTCCTCGGCTCGCCGATCGAGCACTCGCTGTCGCCGGCGCTGCACCGGGCGGCGTACGCCCAGCTCGGTCTGCAGCTGTGGACCTACGACCGCTACGAGGTCGGCGAAGACGAGCTGGCCGGGTTCGTCGCCGGCCTGGATGCCAGCTGGCGCGGGCTCAGTCTCACCATGCCGCTGAAGGTGGCGGCACTCGGGCTCGGTGAGGTGGATGAGCTCGCCGCGCTGGTCGGTGCCGCCAACACGGTCATCCTCGACCACGACGGACGCCGCGTCTACAACACCGACGTCGGCGGGCTGGTGGACGCAGTCACCGGCACGGGGGCCGACGAGGTACGCACGGTGACGGTCCTCGGGGCCGGGGCCACGGCGCGCTCCAGCTTGGTGTCTGCGGCACGGCTGGGTGCCGAGACGGTCACCGTGGTGGCCCGTACGCCGGCCAAGGCCGAGCGGCTGACTCCGCTGGCCGATGCCCTCGGGGTGCGGCTGCACGTCCTCGGCTGGGACGCCGAGCTGCCCGCCGCTGACCTGGTCGTGTCGACGGTGACCGCCGGTGCCGCCGATGACCGCGCCGCCGAGATCGCCGCCAGCGCCGCTGTCGTGTTCGACGCGATCTACGACCCGTGGCCGACGCCGCTGGCCGTCGCCGCGCAGGCTGCCGGGCGCACCGTGCTGAGTGGGCTCGACCTGCTGGTCGCCCAGGCGGTGCTGCAGGTTGAGCTGATGACGGGGGAGCGGGTGGAGCCGGACGTGCTGATGCGTGCGGGCCGCCAGGCCCTGGAGTCCTAGCAGCCGGCTGGCCCTGGAGTCCTAGCAGCCGGAAGGCGAGCAGTCGGCCCGAGGCGGCGTGACAGACTGACGCCCATGCTCAGATGGCTCACGGCCGGTGAATCCCACGGTCCCGCGTTGGTCGCGACACTCGAAGGTCTCCCGGCGCACGTCCACGTCACCAGCGATGACATCGCCGACGCGCTCGCCCGTCGACGCCTCGGCTTCGGCCGGGGCGCACGGATGAAGTTCGAGGCCGATGCGGTCACCATCCTCGGCGGCGTCCGTCACGGCGAGACCCAGGGCGGTCCGGTGGCGATCCAGATCGGTAACACCGAGTGGCCCAAGTGGGAGACGGTGATGTCGGCCGACCCGGTGGACCCTGCGCTGCTCGAGGGTCGGGCCCGTAACGCCCCGCTGACCCGTCCGCGGCCCGGCCACGCCGACCTGGCCGGCATGCAGAAGTATGACTTCGACGAGGCGCGGCCGATCTTGGAACGCGCCAGCGCCCGCGAGACCGCCGCCCGGGTGGCACTAGGGCGGGTGGCGAGCGCCTTCCTCGAGCAGGCGTTCGGGGTCACCCTGCTGAGCCACGTGGTCGAGCTGGGCACCGCCCGTGCTCCGTACGGGTCGATGCCGCGGATCGCGGACCTGCCGCAGATCGACGACGACCCGGTCCGCTGCTTCGACCCGACCGCCAGCGCCGCCATGGTGGCCGAGGTGGAGTCCGCCCAGGCCGACGGCGACACCCTCGGCGGTGTGGTCGAGGTCGTGGTCTGGGGACTGCCGCCGGGGCTGGGCTCGCACGCCCACTGGGACCGACGACTCGACGCGCAGCTGGCCGGCGCGCTGATGGGCATCCAGGCGATCAAGGGCGTCGAGGTCGGCGACGGCTTCGAGCTCGCCCGGACCCGCGGCAGCGCGGCCCACGACGAGATCCTGCCGGGGCCCGACGGCATCGCCCGGGCCAGCCACCGCGCCGGTGGTACCGAGGGTGGCATGAGTACCGGTGAGGTGCTGCGGGTCCGTGCCGCGATGAAGCCGATCGCGACTGTGCCCCGCGCCCTGCGCACCGTCGACACGGCGACCGGCGAGGCGGCGGTGGCCCATCACCAGCGCTCCGACGTCTGCGCCGTCCCGGCCGCCGGCGTGGTCGCGGAGGCGATGGTCGCCCTGGTGTTGGCCAACGCCGCCCTGGAGAAGTTCGGTGGCGACTCGGTGGCCGAGTCGCGGCGCAACTATCAGTCCTATCTGGCCTCGGTCGCCGAACGCGGCCTCCAGGTCCACCCCGCATGAGCGCCGACCTGGTCCTGGTCGGCGCCCCCGGTTCGGGCAAGTCCACCGTCGGTCAGCGGTTGGCCGAACGTCTGGGATTGGCCTACCACGACGTGGACGCGCAGATCGAGCAGCAGGCGGGCAAGCCGGTGGGGGAGATCTTCGCCGACGACGGCGAACCCGCCTTCCGCGCGCTGGAGGTGGCGACCACGGTAGAGCTGCTGGAGGCGCCCGGGGTGCTGTCATTGGGCGGCGGTGCGGTGATGTCGCCGGCGATCCGCGACGCCCTGGCCGGGCACCGGGTGGTCTGGCTGCAGGTCTCGGTCGGCCAGGCGGTCAAGCGGGTCGGCATGAACGAGGCCCGGCCGCTGCTGCTGGGCAACGTCCGTGGTCAGCTCATCCGGCTGCTGGCCGAGCGGACGCCGCTCTACGCCGCCGTGGCCACCCAGACCGTCGCCACCGACGAGCTGACCCCAGACCAGGTGGTCGACGCGATCCTCGCCGGGTCGAACGGATGACCGCCGAGATCACCCGGATCCAGGTGAGCGCCGAGCAGGCCTACCCGGTGGTGGTCGGCCACGGAGTGCTGGACCAGCTGCCCGACCTCTGCGGCCCTGACGTACAACGGGTCGCGGTGATCCATCCGCCGACCCTGGTCGGGTTGGCTGAGCGGGTGGTGCTGCTGCTGCGAACCGCCGGTCTGGAGCCGGTACGGATCGACGTACCCGACGCGGAGGCCGCCAAGACCGTCGAGGTGGCCGCCCGCTGCTGGGCCGTACTGGGCGCCGCCGGGTTCACCCGCTCCGACCTGGTCATCGGTCTGGGCGGCGGTTCGACCACCGACCTGGCCGGGTTCGTGGCGGCCACCTGGCTCCGCGGCGTCGCGCTGATCACCGTACCGACCAGCGTGCTGGCCATGGTCGACGCCGCCGTCGGCGGCAAGACCGGCATCAACACCGCCGACGGCAAGAACCTGGTCGGCTGCTTCTATGAGCCGCGTGCCGTCTTGTGCGACCTGGACGTGCTGGCCTCACTGCCGGCGGCGGACCTGACCGCCGGCCTGGCCGAGGTGATCAAGTGCGGCTTCATCGCCGACCCGCAGATCCTGACCCTGGTCGAGGCCGACCCAGCCGGGGTGCACAACCCGGCCGGGTCGGTGCTCCGGGAGCTGATCGAGCGGTCCATCCAGGTCAAGGCGAGCGTCGTCTCGGCCGACCTGCGCGAGTCCACCTCAGTGGGCCGGTCGGTGGGCCGAGAGCTGCTCAACTACGGGCACACCCTCGGTCACGCCATCGAGCGACGTGAGCAGTACCGCTGGCGGCACGGGGAGGCGATCAGCGTCGGCATGGTGTTCGTGGCCGAGCTGGCCCGGCGGACCGGTCACCTGGACGCCGAGCTGGCCGCCCGACACGCCACGGTGCTGTCCTCGGTCGGGCTGCCGACCAGCTATCGCGGCGACGTCTTCGACGAGCTGCTGGCGACCATGGCGCTGGACAAGAAGACCCGTGGCTCCCGGCTGCGCTTCGTCGTCCTCGACGGTCTGGCCCAGGCATCGATCCTCGAGGGCCCGGACGTCGCGGACCTGCAGGCGGCGTACGCCCAGATCAGCCGCTAAACTGGACCGCTGCCTGACTTTGGGCGACGACGAGTGAAGTGCAGAGAGGGTTTGCCGCGTGGCATCGACGAATGATCTGAAGAACGGGATGGTCCTAGACCTCGACGGGCAGCTGTGGTCGGTGGTCTGGTTCCAGCACCACAAGCCCGGCAAGGGCAACGCGGTGGTTCGCACCAAGCTCAAGAACGTGCTGTCGGGCAAGGTGGTCGACAAGACCTTCAACTCCGACACCAAGGTCGACACGGCCAACGTGGACCGGCGCGATATGCAGTACCTCTATCACGACGGCTCCGGGTTCGTCTTCATGGACACCTCGACCTACGACCAGGTGACCATCAGCGACGAGACCGTGGGGGAGGCGAAGAACTACCTGCTCGAGGAGCAGATCGCCACCGTCGCGATCCACGAGGGCAACCCGCTCTACATCGACCTGCCCGCATCGGTGGAGCTGGTGATCACCTACACCGAACCCGGCCTGCAGGGTGACCGGAGCACCGGCGGCACCAAGCCCGCCACCTTGGAGACCGGGCTGCAGATCCAGGTCCCGTTGTTCATCGTCAACGGCGAGAAGGTCAAGGTTGACACCCGTACCGGCGACTACCTCGGCCGCATCGGGAGCTGAGTCGACGCGTGTCTGCCCGCAGCAAGGCCCGCAAGCGTGCCCTCGACATCTTGTTCGAGGCAGACCTGCGGGGGACCGACCCGGTGGCGACCCTCGAGGTCCGCTCGGCCGACGCCGATCCACCGGTCCGTGACTACACCACCACCCTGGTCGAGGGCGTCAGTGCCCACCGCGACGAGATCGACACCCGGATCGCCGCGGCCGCGGCTCTGGGCTGGAGCCTGGAGCGGATGCCACGGGTGGACCGTAATGCGGTCCGGATCGCGGTGTTCGAGATCGACCACCTCGACCTGCCCGACGCGATCGCCGCGTCCGAGGCGGTCGCGCTGGTCTCCGACCTGTCCACCGACGACTCGCCAGGCTTCGTCAACGGGTTGCTGGGCGCGATCATCCAGACCAAGGACCGCAGCCGGCAGCCCGACGCTGAGGCATCCCGCCACGCCACCTAATAATCCGGACCGAGGACGGCCCCGGCCGACGCAGCAACTGCGTCGGACCGGGGCCGTCGTCGTTTGGCGCCGTCGTCAAGTCGGGGATGGCGGCGCGAGGAGGACCTCAGCGCCCACTGCGAGCAGTCTCGTCCCGCAGCTGTTGCTCGGTCGCGCGCAGCACATGGATGCGCTGCTCGAGCTCGGCGACCTGTTCATCGGCGTCGGTGAGCAGCCGCTCCGCCTCGGCCTTGGCCAGCCGGATCACCTTGTCCGCGGTCTGCTGACTGTTGAGCAGCAGCCCGTACTCGTCGGACCGCAGAGCGTCGTCGCCACTGACGTCAGCTGGACCCAACGAGGCGCCGGACTCCTCAGCCAGCTGGTGCTTGATCTGGTCCAGTCGGGCGTGGAACTCTGCCGTCGCCTGGTCCACCTCGCGTCCGACGTCGTCCAGGAGCGTGGTCACCGATCGCCGGGAGTCCGCGGCCTGCAGCCACGCCGAGTCGAAGCCGTCGGGCTCGGGCGAACCCTCGTTCATGCCTGCGTCAACGGGTGCGGCGTCGACGGGTGTAGCAGCAATGGGTGCGGCGGCCGTCAGACCGACGGTGGTCCGCAGCGGAACCTCCTTGATGAACAGCACCGCGAGCAGCGCCACAGCGGCGCAGATGGCGCTGACGAGGAAGATCTGTCCGGTCGCGTCACCGTAGGACGCGCGGACGATGTGCAGCACCGGGGCCGGCAGGACGTTGATGTCGAGGCTGCTGGTGTCGGTCTGTCCGCCGCCGCCCGCTCCCAGCTGGGACAGCCCGGCGGCGATCTTGTCCTGGACCGAGTTGGCCAGCACCGCGCCGAGGACCGAGACGCCGACGGCGCCGCCCAGACTGCGGAAGAAGGCCACCGTCGCGGAGGTGGAGCCGATGTCTCGGACGTCGACGGTGTTCTGCACCGCCAGCACCAGGTTCTGCATCATCGCGCCGAGGCCCAGGCCCATCAGCGCCATCGCGATGCCCATCTGCCACAGCGGGGTGTCATGGTCCACGGTGGCGAGACCGGCGAGGCCGATGACCAGCAGGACGGCTCCGGCGACCAGGAAGTTCTTCCACCGACCGGTCTTGCTGATGATCTGGCCCACCCCGGTCGAGGAGATCAGCATGGCGATCATCAGCGGGATGGTCATCAGACCGGCACGGGTGGGGCTGTAGCCACGGGCGAGCTGGTAGTACTGCCCGAGAAAGGTGGTGCCGGCGAACATGGCCACGCCCACCGCGACGCTGGCCAGGATGACCAGGACCGCCGTGCGGTTGTTGAGCACCCGCAGCGGGACCAGCGGCTCGCGGACCTTGAGCTCGACCACGACGGCCAGGATGATCAGCACCGCGGAGCTGCCCAGGTAGGCGGCCGTCTGCCAGGAGATCCAGGCGAAGTCGTCGCCGGCGAAGGTCACCCAGAGCAGCGGCAGGCTGGCACCGGCAGAGATCAGCAGGGCGCCGAGGTAGTCGATCTTGGGTGTCCGTCGCTCGGTGGCGATCTTCAGCGTGGCCTGCAGGATGAACATCGAGATGACGGCCAGCGGGATGCAGACGAAGAAGGTCCAGCGCCAGCCCAGCGGGCTGTCGACGATGACCCCTCCGAGCAGCGGTCCGGAGACGGTGCTGACGGCCATCACCGCGCCCATGTAGCCGGAGTAGCGACCCCGCTCGCGGGGAGCGATGATGGTGCCCATGATGGACTGCACCAGAGCGGTCAGCCCACCCATTCCGAGGCCCTGGACGACACGGCAGCCGATCAGGAACGGCACGCTGTGGGAGAACCCGGCGCCGATCGAGCCGACCACGAACACCACGATGGCCAGCTGGACGAGCAGCTTCTTGCTGAACAGGTCCGACAGCTTGCCCCAGATCGGCGTCGTGACCGTGGTGGCCAGCAGCGACGCGGTGATCACCCAGGTGTACTGACGCTGGGTGCCCTGCAGCTGGCCGATGATCGTGGGCAGCGCGGTGGCGACGATGGTGGACGAAAGCATGGCGGTGAACAGAGCGGCCAGCAGACCGGTCATCACCTCGAGGATCTGGCGGTGACTCATGTCACCGGGTGTAGCGATGGCCGCGCCTGCCGGGCGGGTCAAGGTGGACGTGCTCATGAGAGTGCCTTTGCTGAGAAGAACGGAGGTCTGATCGGGCGACGGGGCGTGGTGCGGCTCAGCCCGACCGCAGCTCGTCGTCGAGCAGTCGAGCGGGGGGAGCGGACCCATCGAGGCGGTTCCCGATGGCCTGCTCGAGCTTGCGCATCAGACGGGCCAGCTCGGATACCTCGGCGGGGTCCCAGCCGAGGAGGACGTCGGCGAACCGGTCCTGGATGCGGCGCTGTCGCTCGGCCAGCTCCTGGCGACCGAGGTCGGTCAGGCCAAGACGCCAGGCGCGGGCGTCGTCGGGGTCGTGGCGTCGTTCGAGCAGGCCGGCCTGCTCCAGGGCCACGACGGCCCGGGAGACGACGGACGGTGCGATCTGCAGCGTGTAGGCCAGGTCGCTGCCGCGGGCGTCGCCGACGGCCAACCGGCGCAGGATGCCCAGCGGAGTGCCGGTGATCCCGAGCTTGTCGCTCTCCCGGTGCCCGACGGCTCGGGCCGTGCGGATGAGATCCACCATGGAGTTCAGCACCTCGGACGCGGCTGTCGTCTCCGCGTCCGCGTTCGCTGCCGGGTCCGGCGTCGTGCCTGGCTCGGCGGTCTGGGTGGCCATGCCTGCTCCTTTGATTGTGTTACGCAACTATAGAGAGAACCGCTTACATAGGGCAACTATTCCAGCCGGCGGCGGATCGGCGGACAGGGCGCTCGGGCTGGTAATCTCCTACAGATTTCCCAACCTTTAAGACCTGTCCTGTGAGGCAGGAAAGGACGGTCATGCCCGGAACCACGAACACCATCACCACCACCACCACACCTGCGGTCGACGACGGGGGAGCTCCCCCCACGGTGCCCGCCCTGCTCGTCCTCGAGGACGGGCGTACGTTCACCGGCCGCTCGTTCGGCGCCCACGGCGAGACCTTCGGCGAGGCGGTCTTCGCGACCGCGATGTCGGGGTACCAGGAGACGCTGACCGATCCCAGCTATCACCGCCAGATCGTGGTGGCCACGGCACCGCACATCGGCAACACCGGCTGGAACGACGAGGACGACGAGTCGTCGCGGATCTGGGTGGCCGGCTACGTCGTCCGCGACGCGGCCCGGACCCCGTCCAACTGGCGCTCGCGCCGCACCCTCGACGCCGAGCTGCGGGCGCAGGGCATCGTCGGCATGAGCGACGTCGACACCCGCGCCCTGACCCGGCACCTGCGCGACCGCGGTGCCATGCGGGTCGGCATCTCCACCGTCGAGACCGACCCCCAGGCGCTGCTGCGCAAAGTGCTGGACACCCCGTCGATGACCGGGGCGCACCTGGCCGACGAGGTCAGCACCGCCACCACCTACGTCGTCCCGGCGGTGGGCGAGCGGAAGTTCACCGTCGCCGCCGTCGACCTCGGCATCAAGACCCGGACCCCGTACCGGCTGGCTGAGCGGGGGATCGAGGTGCACGTGGTCCCCTCGACGGCGACCTTCGCCGACCTCGAGGCGATCCAGCCCGACGGGGTGTTCTTCTCCAACGGCCCCGGCGACCCTGAGGCCGCGGCCGGGCCGGTTGCGCTGCTGCGCGAGGTTCTCGCCGCAGGCATCCCGTACTTCGGCATCTGCTTCGGCAACCAGCTGTTCGGCCGGGCGCTGGGCTTCGGGACCTACAAGCTCGGCTACGGTCACCGCGGCATCAACCAGCCGGTGATGGATCTGGGCACCCGCAAGGTGGAGATCACCGCCCACAACCACGGGTTCGCCGTCGACGCTCCGCTCGACCGACCGACCGAGACCCCGTACGGGATCGCCGAGGTCAGCCATCTCTGCCTCAACGACTCCGTCGTCGAGGGGCTCAAGCTCAGCGACGCCGACGGACGGCTGCTGTCCTTCTCGGTCCAGTACCACCCGGAGGCGGCGGCAGGCCCGCACGACGCCAGCTATCTGTTCGACCGCTTCGTTCAGGTGCTGACCGACAGAGCCCAGACCCCGACCAGCCCAGCACCGACCAGCCCAGCCCCGACCAGCCCAGAGGGAACCGTCTGATGCCCCGCCGCGACGACATCAAGTCCATCCTGGTGATCGGTTCCGGTCCGATCGTGATCGGCCAGGCCAGCGAGTTCGACTATTCCGGCACCCAGGCCTGCCGGGTGCTGAAGGAGGAGGGCTACCGGGTCATCCTGGTGAACTCCAACCCGGCGACGATCATGACCGACCCGGAGTTCGCGCACGCCACCTACATCGAGCCGATCACCCCCGAGTTCGTCGAACAGGTCATCGCGCTGGAGCGCCCCGACGCCCTGCTCGCCACCTTGGGCGGACAGACAGCGCTGAACGCCGCGGTGGCGCTGGACGAGGCCGGCGTGCTGGCGAAGTACGACGTCGAGCTGATCGGCGCCTCGATCGAGGCGATTCAGCGGGGCGAGAACCGCGAGCAGTTCAAGGCCATCGTGGAAGGACTCGAGGGCATCGAGGGCGGCCGGGCCGAAGTGGCCCGCAGCGTCACCTGCCACACGATGGACGAGGTGCTGGCCGCCGCCGACGAGCTCGGCTACCCGCTGGTCGTTCGCCCCAGCTTCACCATGGGCGGCGTCGGTTCCGGGTTCGCCCACACCGAGTCCGACCTGCGCCGGATCGCCGGCGCGGGCCTGTCGGCCAGCCCGACCACCGAGGTGCTGATCGAGGAGTCGATCCTGGGGTGGAAGGAATACGAGCTGGAGGTGATGCGGGACCGCGCCGACAACGTGGTCATCATCTGCTCGATCGAGAACCTCGACCCGATGGGGGTGCACACCGGCGACTCGATCACGGTGGCGCCGGCTCTGACGCTGACCGACCGCGAGTACCAGCGGATGCGCGACGTGGCGATCGGGGTGATCCGGGCCGTCGGCGTGGACACCGGCGGCTGCAACATCCAGTTCGCCGTCGAGCCGTCGACCGGCCGGATGATCGTGATCGAGATGAACCCGCGGGTCTCGCGGTCCAGCGCGCTGGCCTCCAAGGCGACCGGCTTCCCGATCGCGAAGATCGCCGCCAAGGTGGCCATCGGCTACACCCTGGACGAGATCCCCAACGACATCACCGAGCAGACGCCGGCCAGCTTCGAGCCGACGCTGGACTACATCGTGGTGAAGGTGCCGCGGTTCGCCTTCGAGAAGTTCCCCTCCGCCGACTCCACGCTGACCACCCACATGAAGAGCGTCGGCGAGGCGATGGCCATCGGCCGCAACTTCACCGAGGCACTCGGCAAGGCTCTGCGCAGCCTGGAGGACCCGCGGGCGCCGTTCGACTACACCTCCCCGATCACCCAGTCCGTCGAGGAGCTGCTCGAGCTGGCCAGCCGGCCGCACGACGGTCGGCTCGGCGTCGCCTTCACCGCCATGCGGGCCGGCGCGACCCCGGAGCAGGTGCATGCGGCGACCAAGATCGACCCATGGTTTCTCGACCAGCTGAGCCTGCTGCTGGAGATCGCCGACGAGGTCGCCAAAGCGGCCGACCTGACGCCGGAGGTGCTGCGGAAGGCGAAGCGGCACGGCTTCTCCGACGCCCAGATCGCTGCGCTGCGGGACATGCCGGAGGCAGTGGTCCGCGGGGTCCGCTGGGCGCTCGGCATCCGCCCGGTCTACAAGACGGTGGACACCTGCGCGGCGGAGTTCGCGGCGCGGACGCCGTACCACTACAGCTCCTACGACCTCGAGACCGAGGTGCAGCCACGGGAGCGGCCTGCGGTGCTGATCCTGGGCAGCGGCCCGAACCGGATCGGCCAGGGGATCGAGTTCGACTATTCGTGCGTACACGCCTCGATGGCGCTGTCGGCCGCGCCGGACAACGACGGCGCCGGCTACGAGACCATCATGGTCAACTGCAACCCCGAGACCGTCTCCACCGACTACGACACCTCCGACCGGCTCTACTTCGAGCCGCTCACCTTGGAGGACGTGCTCGAGGTGGTGCACACCGAGACACTGGCCGGTCCGATCGCCGGGGTGATCGTGCAGCTCGGCGGGCAGACGCCACTGCGACTGGCCCAAGGGCTCAAGGACGCCGGGGTGCCGATCGTGGGCACCAGCCCGGAGGCCATCCACCTGGCCGAGGAACGCGGCGCCTTCGGCGACGTGCTGGCCGCGGCCGGTCTGCCGGCACCCAAGCACGGGATGGCCCGCTCGTTCGACGAGGCGAAGCGGATCGCCGACGAGATCGGCTACCCGGTGCTGGTTCGGCCGTCCTACGTGCTCGGCGGGCGGGGGATGGAGATCGTCTACGACGAGCCCAGCCTGAGCTCCTACATCGAGCGGGCGACCGAGGTCTCGCCGGAGCACCCGGTGCTGGTCGACCGGTTCCTCGACGACGCGATCGAGATCGACGTCGACGCGCTCTACGACGGCACCGACCTCTATCTCGGTGGCGTGATGGAGCACATCGAGGAGGCCGGCGTGCACTCCGGCGACTCGGCCTGCGCCCTGCCGCCGATCACCTTGGGGGCGGAGGTGATCGACCGGATCCGCGTCTCGACCGAGGCGATCGCCAACGGTGTGGGCGTCCGCGGGCTGCTCAACATCCAGTTCGCGCTGGCCGGAGACACCTTGTACGTCTTGGAGGCCAACCCGCGGGCCTCGCGGACCGTGCCGTTCGTCTCCAAGGCGACAGCGACCCCGCTGGCCAAGGCGGCGGCACGGATCAGTCTCGGCACGTCGATCGCACAGCTGCGGACCGAGGGTCTGCTGCACGCCGAGGGCGACGGCACCTCGGAGGTCTCGGGGGCACCGATCGCTGTCAAGGAGGCGGTGATGCCCTTCAACCGGTTCCGCACCGTCGAGGGCATCTCCGTCGACATCATCCTCGGGCCGGAGATGAAGTCCACCGGTGAGGTGATGGGGCTGGACCGGGACTTCGGCACCGCCTTCGCCAAGAGTCAGGTCGCCGGCTTCGGCCCGCTGCCGACCACCGGCACCGTCTTCGTCTCGGTGGCGAACCGGGACAAGCGCAGCGTCATCTTCCCGGTCAAGCGGCTCGCCGACCTCGGCTTCCAGCTGGTGGCGACCGCCGGCACGGCGTCAATGCTGCGCCGGCACGGGGTCGAGGTGACCACGGTCCGCAAGTTCAGCCAGGGCACCGGCCCGGACGGGGAGAAGACGGTCGTGCAGGCCATCCTGGACGGGGAGGTCGACTTGATCTTCAACACCCCGCACGGGCTCAGTGCCGACGGCCGGCCGCGCTACGACGGCTACGAGATCCGCACGGCTGCGGTGCTGCGCAACGTCCCGTGCATCACGACCGTGCAGGGTCTAGCCGCGGCGGTCCAGGGCATCGAGGCGATCCGCGCCGGCAGCATCGGGGTCCGCTCGCTGCAGTCGTGGCACGGCAACTCGTGGCACTGAGCGGTCCAGCTCCGGTCTCGCCGCCAGCACCGCGACGTACCCGACGCGAGGTCGTCCTCGACACCGGGTACGCCGCAGTGCTGCGGCCGGTGCTGTTCCGTGCCTTCGGCGGCGACGCCGAGCGGGTGCATGAGCAGACACTGCGGGCGGTGGCGGCCCTGGGCAGCTCCCGGGCGGCGCTCCGGCTGGCCGCGGCGATCTGCGGCCGGGCGCAGCGACCGACCCGGCTGGCCGGGATCGACTTTCCCGGACTGGTCGGGCTGGCCGCCGGACTGGACAAGAACGGCGTCGGCGTCCGCGCCTGGTCCGCGCTCGGCTTCGGCCACGCCGAGCTCGGCACGGTCACCGCGTCGGCCCAGCCCGGCAACGACCGGCCGCGGCTGTTCCGGCTGCCCGCCAGCCGGGCGGTGATCAACCGGATGGGGTTCAACAACGCCGGCGCCGCCGCGCTGGCCGACCGGCTGGCCGCCGCCGGCGTGGCGCGCGGCAACAACCGGGTCGGGATGCCGGTCGGGGTCTCGCTCGGCAAGACCAAGACCACCCCGCTGGCCGAGGCCACCGCCGACTACCTGACCTCGCTCGAGCTGCTCGCCCCGTACGCCGACTACCTGGCCGTCAACGTCTCCAGCCCCAACACCCCCGGGCTGAGGTCGCTGCAGGATCAGGACACCCTGCGCGACCTGGTCGGCGCCCTGGTCGCCCGTAGCCAGGACCTGGCCCCGGGCGGCACCGGTGTCCCTGTGTTCGTCAAGATCGCGCCGGACCTGACCGAGGGGGCGCTCGAAGAGGTCCTCGACGTGTGCACCGGGGCCGGCGCGGCCGGGTTGATCGCCACCAACACCACCCTGGCCCGCGACGGGCTGGCCGCACCGGACCGGCCACTCGCCGCCGAAGCCGGCGGGCTGTCCGGCGCGCCGCTGACCCGCCGCGCCCGAGAGGTGGTGGCCTTCCTGCGGGCGCGGACCGCGCTCCCGCTGATCGGCGTCGGCGGCATCTTGAGCGCCGACGACGCGCAAGCCATGCTCGACGCCGGTGCCGATCTGCTGCAGGTGTACACCGGCTATGTGTTCGGCGGACCGGCACTCGTGTCCGCCATCAACCAGCTGCCGCTCACGGCGGCGGGAGGAGAACGATGACCACCACCTACGGCCGCCGGCTGGCCGCCGCCGTCGCCGCCCGCGGACCGCTGTGCGTCGGGATCGACCCGCACCCGCCGCTGCTCACCGCCTGGGGCCTGAGCCCGGACGCCGCCGGGGCGGAGCGCTTCGCCCGCACCGTGGTCGAGGCGCTGGGGGAGTCGGTCGCGGTGTTCAAGCCGCAGTCGGCCTTCTTCGAGGCGCACGGGTCGGCCGGGGTCGCGGTGCTGGAACGCGTCCTGGCCGACATCGCCGCCACGGGCGCGCTGAGCCTGCTGGACATCAAGCGCGGCGACATCGGCTCCACCATGGATGCCTACGCGGCCGCGTACCTGAGCGACGGCTCGCCGCTGGCCGCCGATGCGGTGACGCTCAGCCCGTACCTCGGGTTCGGCTCGCTGACCGGTGCGATCGAGCTCGCCGGCTCCTCGGGCCGCGGCGTCTACGTGCTGGCCCTGACCAGCAACCCGGAGGCGGCGCGGCTGCAGCAGGCCCGTACCGGGTCCGGGGCGACCGTCGGCCAAGACATCGTCGACCAGGCGGCCGCGGTCAACGCCACGGTAGACGGTCCGGGACACGTGGGCGTTGTGGTGGGCGCCACCATCGGGCGTACCGGCACCGACTTCTCCGCCCTGGACGGGTCCATCCTGGCGCCCGGGATCGGCGCCCAGGGCGGTCGGGCCGAGGATCTGGTCACGGTCTTCGGCGCCGCGGTGCCCGCCGTCCTGGCGTCGGTCAGCCGCGAGGTGCTGTCCGCCGGTCCCGACCCCGCAGCGCTGTGGGCGGCGGCCCAGCGGCTGTCCGGCGAGATGGAAGCCGTCCTCCGGTTGGGGTAAGTTCTCTCCATCCCGACCCCACGACCACCGAGGACGAGCTTTCGTGACCATTCCGCCGCTGAGCGACGAGCAGCGTTCCCAGGCTCGCTCCGCGGCCACCGAAGCCCGCCGCCGCCGTGCCGAGGTCAAGCAGGCCCTGCGGGTCGGTGACCGGAGCCTGGCGGAGGTGCTGGAACTGGCCGAGACCGACGACGTGATCGCCCACGCCAAGGTGGCCGACGTGCTCAAGTCCCTGCCCCGGGTGGGCTCGGTCCGTGCCGCCAAGGTGATGGAGCGTCTCGACATCGCCGCCAACCGGCGGCTGCGCGGTCTGGGCCGGCACCAGAGCGCCGCCCTGGTGGCCGAGTTCGGCGCCAAGACCTCCCGCCGCGGTGAGTCGTGACCGCCGACCAGCCGGCGGAGGAGCGGGTCGATCCCGTACCCCGTACGCCACGGCTGACGGTGCTGTCCGGACCCACCGCGGTCGGCAAGGGCACCGTGGTCAACCGGCTGCGGGCCGAGCACCCCGAGGTGTACGTCTCTGTCTCCGCCACCACCCGGCCCGCCCGACCCGGCGAGATCGACGGGGTGCACTACCTGTTCGTCTCCGACGCCGAGTTCGACGAGCTGATCGAACGCGGTGACCTGCTCGAGTGGGCGGTGGTGCACGGCGCCGCCCGGTACGGGACCCCCAAGGCCAGCGTGTACGCCGCCCTGGCCGCCGGACGGGAGGCCCTGTTGGAGATCGACCTGAACGGCGCCCGTCAGGTGCGGCGCAGCTGTCCCGACGCCCGGTTCGTCTTCCTCGCCCCGCCGTCCTGGGACGAGCTGGTGCGCCGGCTCACCGGCCGGGGGACCGAGACACCTGAGCAGCGGGAGCGCCGGTTGCAGACCGCCCGGGACGAGATCGACGCCATGGCCGAGTTCGACCACGTCATCGTGAACGGCGAAATAGGTCAAGCCGTCGAAGACTTGGTAGTGTTGCTGGGTCTGTAGTCCTGCAGGCCGTTCGCGGCCTGCCCCCGCAATCCCAAAGGTTGACCTTGTCCGGAAATCCTGTTGTTGCCGAGGGGATCACCAATCCCCCGATCGACGAGCTGCTCACCAAGTCCGACTCCAAATACAAGCTGGTCCTCTTCGCGGCCAAGCGTGCCCGCCAGATCAATGCCTACTACTCGCAGCTGGGCGAGGGCCTCCTCGACAACGTGGGCCCGCTGGTGGAGACCTCCGTTCAGGAGAAGCCGCTGTCCATCGCGCTGCGCGAGGTGAACGCCGGAGTCCTGACCTGCACCGACATCGACCCCGACGCCCCCGAGGGCGACACCGCGGGCGAGGCCGAGACCTCGTTCGACGACCCGGCCTGACCCAGGCCACGATGAGCCGCATCGTCGTCGGTGTGGCCGGCGGGATCGCTGCCTACAAGGCGTGCGAGCTGGTCCGCCGGCTCACCGGTGCAGGCCACGACGTCACGGTCGTGCCGACCGAGGCCGCTCTGCAGTTCGTCGGTGCCACCACCTGGGCCGCCCTGTCGGGCCGTCCCGTCGCCACCCAGGTGTTCTCCGACGTCCATGAGGTGCCGCACGTGCGGCTCGGCCAGGAGGCCGACCTGGTGATCGTCGCGCCGGCCACCGCGGACCTGCTGGCCCGTGCCGCCGGGGGACGGGCCGACGACCTGCTCACCAACGTGCTGCTGACCGCCCACGGACCCGTGGTGTTGGCCCCGGCCATGCACACCGAGATGTGGGCCCATCCAGCCACCCGGGCCAACGTGGCGCTGCTCCGGTCCCGCGGCACGATGGTGCTCGACCCGGCGTCCGGTCGGCTCACCGGGCCCGACTCCGGCCCCGGTCGGTTGCCCGAAGCCGTCGAGCTCGCCGCCGTGGCCGAGGCGGTGCTGGCCGACCCGTCGATCGTCGACCGGGCCGCCGGGCAGGATCTGGCCGGCCTTCGGGTCGCGATCTCCGCCGGCGGCACCCGTGAGCACCTGGACCCGGTGCGGTTCCTCGGCAACGCCTCGTCCGGCCGGATGGGCTGGGCGCTGGCCCGCTCCGCCGCCCAGCGCGGGGCCGAGGTGCATCTGGTCGCCGCCTCCGTCGACCTTCTCCCACCGGCCGGAGTTGCTGTCGAATCCGTCGTCTCCACCGCCGAGCTGGGGCTGGCCATGGCCCGGGCCGCGAAGGACGCCGACGTCGTCGTGATGGCTGCCGCGCCCGCAGACTTCACCCCACGGCGGGCCAGCCACACCAAGCTCAAGAAGACCGGCGACGACGGCCTGTCGTTGGAGCTGCAGCAGACCCCCGACGTGCTCGCCGGGCTGGTCGCCGCCCGGACCGACCCCGCCCAGGTGCTGGTCGGCTTCGCGGCCGAGACCGCCGGCGACCAGGACGCCCTGGTGCGGCTGGGCCGGGCCAAGCTCGACCGCAAGGGTTGCGACCTGCTGGTGCTCAACGACGTCAGCGACGGGGCGGTGTTCGGCAGCCCGGACAATGAGATCACCGTGTTGAGCGCCGACCAGGCGGTCGGCCCGCTGGCCGGCAGCAAGGACACGCTGGCCCATCTCATCTGGGATCGCGCCCTCTCGCTGCGTCTCGGCCGGTAACCTACCTCCCTGTCCGGCTCTTCGGCGCCGCCCACCGAATCTCAGGAGACTATTCATGCCAGGACGACTGTTCACGTCGGAGTCGGTGACCGAAGGTCACCCCGACAAGATCGCCGACCAGATCAGCGACTCAGTGCTGGATGCGCTGCTGACCGAGGACCCCCAGAGCCGGGTGGCCGTCGAGACGCTGGTGACCACCGGCCTGGTCGTCGTGGCGGGCGAGGTGACGACCGAGGCATACGCGGAGATCCCCAAGATCGTTCGGCAGCGGATCCTCGACATCGGCTACGACTCGTCCACCAAGGGCTTCGACGGCGCCTCCTGCGGCGTGCAGGTCGCCATCGGTCAGCAGTCGCCCGATATCGCCCAGGGCGTCGACACCGCCTTCGAACAGCGCACCGGTGAGTCGCACGACGCCCTTGACCTGCAGGGCGCCGGCGACCAGGGCTTGATGTTCGGCTACGCCTGCAGCGAGACCGACTCGTTGATGCCGCTGCCGATCGACCTGGCGCACCGGCTGGCCGAGCAGCTGTCGGCCTCCCGCAAGAACGGGGAGATGGCCTACCTGCGTCCGGACGGCAAGACCCAGGTCACCATCGAGTACGACGGCGACCGGCCGGTGCGCCTCGACACCGTCGTCATCTCCAGCCAGCACGCCGCCGACATCGACCTGGACGCGCTGCTCACCCCGGACGTCCGCAAGCACGTCGTCGAGCCGGTCCTCGAGCGCTATGACATCGACAGCTCCGACTTCCGGCTGCTGGTCAACCCGACAGGTCGCTTCGAGATCGGCGGCCCGATGGGCGACGCCGGCCTGACCGGTCGCAAGATCATCGTCGACACGTACGGCGGCATGGCCCGCCACGGCGGCGGCGCCTTCTCCGGCAAGGACCCGTCCAAGGTCGACCGCTCCGCCGCGTACGCGATGCGCTGGGTGGCCAAGAACGTGGTGGCGGCCGGCCTGGCCACCCGGTGCGAGGTGCAGGTCGCGTACGCCATCGGCAAGGCGCACCCGGTCGGCTTCTACGTCGAGACCTTCGGCACCGAGACCGTGCCGGTCGACCAGATCCAGGCGGCCGTGCTGGCCACCTTCGACCTGCGGCCGGCGGCGATCATCGCCGACCTCGACCTGAAGCGGCCGATCTACGCCCAGACCGCGGCATACGGCCACTTCGGGCGTGAGCTGCCCGGACTCACCTGGGAGTCGACCAACCGTGCCGACGCCCTGGCCGCGGCCGTCCGCGGCTGATCTCCGCCGAACCTCCGCCGAACCCCGGTCCGCTCAGCGGGCCGGGGTTCGGCGCGTCCTGAGCATCAGCCGCGCGCGGCGGGCCCGGCGGATGACACCGCGCACCGAGCGGGCCACTGCGGTGCCCACCAGCAGGCCGAGGGCGATGGCGCAGATCACGGCGAAGACGTCGAAGACCACGACGACGGCCTGGCTCGGCTCGAGAGCGAGCTGGGTCACCCCGAGGAGCCCGAGGCTGCCGGGCACCAACAGCCAGAACGCGGGCAGGAAGATCACCAGCCGGGGGATGGCCGGCCGGAAAGCCTCGACCGTGGTGGAGCCGAGGCTGGCGGCGATGGCGCCCAGGAAGCTGCCCAGTGCCGCTCCGCCGAGCTGCTGGCCGAGGAACTGGGCTGCGAACGCGACCACCAGCACCAGACTGATCCACGGCAGCAACCGAGTCGGGGCACTCTCCATCACGCACACCCCCAGGCTGATCAGGGCCAGGCCGAGCGGCGCCGCCCACCAGCCGAGGTCGGAGACCCGCAGGTTGGCCAGCGTCGCCGCCGGGGTGCCCAGCAACTCCGCCGCCGCCACCAGCCCGAGGGAGAAGAGCAGCAGCTGCACGGCGCCGAAGATGAGCCGGGACGAGCCGGCCACCATCGCCCCCGCGGCCAGCTCCGACATCCCGGTCACCATCAGCGCTCCGGGCAGCAGCACCGCCAACGGCGGCAGCACCGTCCGCAGCGGGCCTTCGAGCAGCCCCGCATCGGCGGCAGCGAAGACCAGACAGGCGACCGCGAACGCCGCCAACGTCGGCAGCAGGGTAGCCAGCAGCTGGTGGCGCTGGGCGACCCGGCCGAGGACGGCCACGATCACCGCGCAACCGGCGGCCGCGACGACGTTCGCGGCACCCGGCTGCAGGATCAGCGCGATCCCGACCGCCACCGCGACCCCGCCGAGCTGGATCAGCCAGCTCGGATAGCGCGGCGGACGGGCCCGCAGGCCGAGGAGCTGCTCGCGAGCCTCGTCGGCGGTGACCGCGTCCATCAGCAGCGCCCAGCGGATCCGACGTACCTCCGCTGCCTGGTCCAGCCGTAGTGATCCGTTGACCGACTCGAAGGTGGCCGGGGTGCCGCTGGCGAGGCTGAGCATCACGCCGGTCGGGGCGGCGGCGATCTGCACGTCCGGATAGCCGAGGTGCGCGCTGACCCTGGTGAGCTCCTCCTCGACCTCGTGCACCGGCTGGCCGGTGGCCACCATGGCAGTCCCGAGGAAGGCCAGCAGCGTCCGGGTTCCGGCGGCGGACGGCGGTTCGACCGGGTCGCCGAGAGCTGACATGGCGCACACTCTGCCAGCCGCGGCGGCTGCCGCGCATCTCGCCGGGGCTGCGGCCAGGGCTGTCCACAGCACGGTGGGGAGTGTCAGTGTCGGCGTCCTATCATCTGGTGTGCCCGAGACCCCGCCGGTGGAGCTGCCGATCGCCCGGGTGGCTGTCGACGTGTCCCTCAGCCATCTGGACCGGCCGTTCGACTACGCCGTCCCGGCTGCCCTCGACGCCGAGGCGGTTCCCGGTGCGCGGGTCCGGGTCCGCTTCGCCGGCAAGCTCCGCGACGGCTTCGTGCTCGAGCGGCTGGCGGCCAGCAAGCACAGTGGCCGGCTGGCGGAGCTGGCCAAGGTGATCTCGGCCGAGCCGGTGCTGACGCCGGCGGTGGCCAGGTTGGTGCGGTCGGTGGCCGACCACTACGCGGGCACCTTCGCCGACGTGATGCGGCTGGCCGTTCCGCCCCGGCACGCCGCCACCGAGAAGTCGGCGGCCGCCAAGCTCGCGCTGCGACAGGCCGCGGAGGCCGAGGCGGGGTCGCCGACCGCGCCCGCCGCGCTGCTGCCCGAGCTCGGACCGGCGGAGCCGGACGGGCCCTGGGCGGCGTACCCGACCGGGCCGGCGCTGCTGACCGCCCTTCGTGCGGGGCGCAGCCCACGGGCCGCCTGGCAGCTGGTGCCCGGCGCCGGCGCGAGTGGCGACTGGGCCCTGGGCTTCGCGCTGGCCGCCCGGGCCACCGTCGAGTCCGGTCGCGGCGCGGTGGCGGTCGTGCCCGACATGCGTGACCTGGACCGGCTGAAGACCGCCTGTGCCGCGGTCCTCGGACCGCGCTCGTTCGGCGTCCTGAGCGCCGACCTCGGACCGGCGGCCCGCTACCGGGCCTTCCTCTCGGTGCTGCACGCCGACGTCCGGGTCGTCATCGGGACCCGGGCCGCCGCGTTCGCGCCGGTGAGCGATCTCGGTTTGGTGGCGCTGTGGGACGACGGCGACGACCTGTTGTCGGAGCCGCGGGCGCCGTACCCGCACGCGCGCGACGTGCTCGCCCTGCGGGTGGCCCAGGCAGGTGCCGGCGCGGTCTACGCCGGCTACGGGCGGACCGCCGAGCTGCAGCAGTGGGTCGACCGGGGCTGGCTGACCGAGCTGGCCGCTGACCGACCCCGGCTGCGGCACGCCGCTCCCCGGGTCAAGGTGACCGCCGACTCCGACCGGGCGCTGGAGCGCGACCCGATCGCCCGGGCGGCGCGGGTGCCGCGCGAGGTGTTCGAGGTGATCCGCGCGGCGCTGCCGCAGGGGCCGGTGCTGATCCAGGTGCCACGCGCCGGCTATCTGGTGTCGCTGGTCTGCCAGACCTGCCGCGAGCCAGCCCGCTGTCGGCACTGCGGCGGCCCGACTCGATCCGAGCGCGCAGCGCAGGGCCAAGCGTCGACGGTCAGCTGCAGCTGGTGCGGACGCCTCCAGGTCGACTGGGCCTGCGCCGTGTGCGGTGGCCGGTCGCTGCGCGCGCCCGTCGTCGGCGCGTCCCGGACGGCAGAGGAGTTCGGCCGGTCCTTCCCGAACACGCCGGTGCGGCGGTCGATGGCGGGCGCGGTGCTCACCGGGGTCCCCGCGGATCCGGCCCTGGTCGTCGCCACTCCGGGAGCCGAGCCGCCAGCCGAGGGCGGGTACGCCGCAGCGGTGCTGCTCGACACGGCGCTGCTGCTGCTGCGCCCCGACCTGCGCGCCGCGGAGGAGGCACTGCGGCGCTGGCTGAACGTGGTGGCCCTGGTCCGCGGCGGCGCCGACGGCGGATCGGTGATCGCCGTGGGGGACAGCACCGGACGATCACTGCAGGCGCTGGTGCGCCTGGACCCGGCCGGCTACGCGGCCAGGGAACTGGCGGAGCGGGCCGAGGCCCACTTCCCGCCGGCGGTCAAGATGGTGCTGGTGGAGGGCCGCAGCGAGGCGCTGGCGGAGTTCACCGCGCTGGCCGAGCTGCCCGACCCGACAGACGTCCTCGGACCTGTGGAGATCGGGCTGCAACCCGGCGGTGAGGTGATGCTGCACCGCCTGACCCTGCGTACGCCACTGGCGTCCGGTGGCCGGCTGGTCAAGGCGGTCAAGGACGTGACAGCGATCCGCAGCGCGAAGAAGAGCGAGGGCGCTCTCCGGGTCCGGGTCGACCCGGTCGCCGTCGGCTGACCGCTGCGTACCCGATCGGGCCGGGTCGGTGGGGCCGTAGACTCCTGCGGTGCGACTTGTCTTTGCCGGTACGCCCGAAGTGGCGCTGCCCTCCCTGAACGCCCTGCTGGACTCCGACCACGAGGTGGTCGCCGTGGTCACCCGCCCGGATGCCCCGAGCGGTCGTGGCCGCAGCCTGCGACCGAGTCCGGTCGGTGCCCGCGCCGCCGAGCTCGGGCTGGAGGTGCTCAAGCCCGCTCGCCCGCGCGAGGAGGACTTCATCGCCCGGCTGCGCGAGCTGGCACCTGACTGCTGTCCGGTGGTGGCCTACGGCGCCCTGCTGCCGCAGCAGGTACTCGACATCCCCACCCACGGCTGGGTCAATCTGCACTTCTCGCTGCTGCCCGCCTGGCGCGGCGCCGCACCGGTCCAGCACGCGGTGCTGGCCGGCGACCGGGTCACCGGGGCCAGCACCTTCCAGCTGGTCGCTGCGATGGACGCCGGTCCGGTCTTCGCCACCGTCACCGACACCATCGGTCCCACCGACACCTCCGGTGACCTCCTCGGCCGGCTCGCGCAGTCGGGCGCCACCCTGCTGCGCGACACCATGGACGGCATCGCCCGCGGCGATCTGCACCCGGTGCCGCAGCCGGAGACGGGGATCACCTTCGCCCCCAAGATCACCGTAGAGGACGCCCGGATCGACTGGTCCGCGCCGGCGGAGGTGGTCGACCGGCGGATCCGCGGCTGCGCACCGGCGCCGGGAGCCTGGACGATGTTCCGCGGTGAACGGTTCAAGATCAACAGCGCGACCGCCGTCGACCAGCAGCTGGCGCCTGGCGTCTTTGAGGTGACCAAGCGCTCGGTCCGGGTCGGCACCGGCAGCACCGCGCTGGAGCTCGGCCAGGTCCAGGCCCAGGGCAAGAAGCCGATGGCGGCCGCCGACTGGGCCCGTGGCATCTCCTTCGCGCCCGGCGACTCCTTCGATCCCGCATGAGCGGGCCACGCCCGGGTGCCGCCGCCGGCCCGGCGAAGGTGCCGGCCGACCGAGCCCGCCGGGTCGCCTTCGACGCGCTGCGGGCGGTCCACGCCGACCAGGCGTACGCGAACCTGGTGCTGTCCGATCTCCTCAGCGCCCGCCGGATCACCGGCCGGGACGCGGCGTTCGCCACCGAGCTGCTGGCCGGCACCTGTCGGATGCAGGGGACGTACGACCAGATCCTGGCCACGGCGGCCGGACGCAAGCTGTCCAGTCTCCAGCCGGCCGTGGTGGACGTGCTGCGGCTCGGCGTCCACCAGCTGCTGGGCATGCGGGTACCGACCCACGCCGCGGTGGGCGCCACCGTGGACCTGGCCACCGCCGCGATCGGGCGCCGGGTCAGCGGTCTGACCAACGCCGTGCTGCGCAAGGTGGCCGCCGACGACTACGACGGCTGGGTGGAGCGTCTCAGTGCGGGCCTCGACCGGCTCGACCAGCTGGCCCTGCGCCACGCCCATCCTCGCTGGATCGTGGCGGCGTACGCCGACCTGCTGCCCGACGACGAGCTGGACGCGGCCCTGGCCGCCAACAACGTCAGTCCGGTCACCACGCTGGTGGTCCGCCCGGGCCTGGCCGAGGTCGGCGAGCTCCGCGACCTGGGCGCCGGACCGGGGCGGTGGTCACCGTTCGCGGCGACCTGGGAGGGCAACCCCGGCGACCTGGCGGCGATCCGCACCGGTACGGCCGGCGTGCAGGACGAGGGGTCACAGCTGGCCGCCTGGGGTCTGACCAGAGCCGAGGCCGCGCCCGGACGCTGGCTCGACCTGTGCGCCGGACCCGGTGGCAAGTCGGCCCTGCTGGCCGGTCTGGCCGGCGACGAGGGAAGCCGGGTGGTGGCGTCGGAGATCAGTCCGCACCGCGCCCGGCTGGTCGCCGAGGCGGTCCGGCGCTACCCCGACGACCAGGTGGCGGTGGTGATCGCGGACGGCACCCGGCCCGCCTGGCCGGCTGGCAGCTTCGTCCGTGCCCTGGTCGACGTCCCCTGCACCGGGCTGGGCGCGCTGCGTCGCCGGCCGGAGTCGCGCTGGCGGCGCGAGACCGACGCGGTCGAGCAGCTGCACGCCCTTCAGCTGGCCCTGTTGCGCGCTGCCGTCGACGCGGTGGCGCCGGGTGGGGTGGTGGCCTACGTGACGTGCTCCCCGCACCGACACGAGACCGTCGACGTGGTGGAGACCGTGCTCGCCGAACGCGGTGACCTCGAGGTGCTCGACGCCGCGACGGTGATCACCGACGCCGCCGGACTGACCGACGCCACGGTGGGGCCGTACCTGCAGCTGTGGCCGCACCGGCACGGCACCGACGCCATGTTCGCCGCCTATCTGCGGCGCCGTGGCAGCGGTCCGACCGGCTAGAGTCGGTCCGTGGGAATCCAGATCATGCCGAGCCTGCTCTCGGCCGACTTCGCCAACCTGCAGGCCGCGATCGAGTCAGTGCCGAGCGCCGACGCGCTGCACGTGGACGTGATGGACAACCACTTCGTGCCCAACCTGACGCTCGGTCTGCCGGTGGTGGAGTCGCTCCGCGCCGCCACGCCGGCCATGCTGGACATCCACCTGATGATCACCGAGCCGGACCGCTGGGCGCCGGCCTACGCCGAGGCGGGGGCGGAGTCGGTCACCTTCCACGTCGAGGCCGCCGCGGCGCCGGTCCGGCTGGCCCGTGAGCTGCGAGGCCGTGGCGCCCGCGCCGGGATGGCGCTGAAGCCGGCCACCCCGATCGAGCCGTACGCTGACCTGCTGCCCGAGCTCGACATGGTCTTGGTGATGACCGTCGAACCGGGCTTCGGTGGCCAGAGCTTCTTGGATCTCACCCTGGCCAAGATCACCCGAACCCGCGCCCTGCTGGCCCGCCACGGCGGCGACATCTGGCTCCAGGTCGACGGTGGCGTGTCGGAGCAGACCATCGAACGGTGCGTCGAGGCCGGCGCGGACGCCTTCGTGGCAGGGTCGGCCGTGTTCGGGGCGGACGACCCGGACGCCATGGTTCGGCGGCTGCGCGAGCTGGCCGAGTCGTCCTCGACCGCCTCGGGCTAGCCCTCGTTGCGTCGGCGCAGATAGCGCTCGAACTCGGCCGCGATGGCGTCGCCGCTGGCCTCTGGCAGGTCGGTGGCGTCCTGCTGCTGTTCCAGCGCGGCGACATACTCGGCCACCTCGGCGTCCTCGGCCGCAAGCTCGTCGACGCCGCGTTCCCAGGCCCGCGCCAGCTCCGGCAGGTCGCCCAGCTCGAGTGGTGCGTCGACCAGGTCCTCGATCCGCGACAGCAGGGCCAGGGTCGCCTTGGGGCACGGCGGGTGTGACACATAGTGGGGGACCGCCGCCCACACCGAGATGGCCTTCATCCCCGCCCGGGTCAGCGACTCCGCCAGCACCCCGACGATGCCGGTCGGGCCCTCGTACGTCGACGGCTCCAGCCCGAACTCGGCCGCGATCCCCTCATCCCGGCTGCTGACCGAGATCGGGACCGGCCGGGTGTGCGGGGTATCGGCCAGCAGCGCGCCGAGGACCACCACCCGCTCGGCCTTGGCCGACACCAGGGCGGAGGTGAGCAGAGCGCAGAACGGGCGCCAGCGCATGTTCGGCTCCACGCCCTGGACCAGCACCAGGTCGCGGCCGTTGGGCAGCTTCGCGGTCCGGACGTCGGTGCTCGGCCAGGTCAGCGACCCGGTGCCGTCCTCGTCCAGGCTGACCACAGGGCGGTTCACCTGGAAGTCGTAGAAGTCGTCGGGGTCGAGCGAGAACGCCAGCTCGGCGTCGTACTGCTCACTCAGGTGCTCGACCGCGGCCGAGGCCGCCGACCCGGCGTCGTTCCAGCCGGAGAAAGCGACCACGACCACCGGGTCCTGCAGCCCGCGAAGGCCGGGGTTCGCCCGCGATCCAGACTCGTCCGCACTGCTCATGCGATCAACATTAGTCACCGTTGCGCGTAACGACGACGGATGACCAGCAGCGCGACCGACGAGATGATGGCGACCCCCACCAGATAGAAGCTGGGCGACAGCAGCGTGCCGCTGCGGCTGATCAGCCAGGTCAAGATGATCGGCGCGAAGCCACCGAAGATGGTGACCCCCAGGTTGTAGGAGATCGACAGCCCGGTGGTGCGGATCGCTGTCGGGTACATGCCGCTCAGCAGACCCGGCAGCGGCCCGAAGTACAGCGCCATCAAGATGCCGAGGACGATCTGGACCAGGGTCAGCATCAGCACGGTCGGAGTGGCCAGCAGCACCAAGAACAGCGGGACCGCGGCGACCAGGGTGACCAGGGCCGCCGTCCGCATGATCTTCAGCGGACCGATGTGGTCCGCCAGCCGGCCGACGAAGGGCACCCCGATCAGGCTCACCAGGCCGCTGATGATGCCGCCGAGGAAGCCGGCATAGCGGGGCAGCTCGAGGTTGGTGACCGCGAAGGTCGGCATGTAGAGGATCAGATAGACCAGCAGCGAGGCCAGTCCGACCGCACCGGCCGCGGAGAGCACCCGACCCCCGTGGTTCACCACCGTCTCCCGCAGCGGCGACTCGGAGTGCTCGGCGGCCTCGAACTCCGGCGTCTCGGACATCCGCAGCCGGATGTAGAGCCCGACCGGCCCGATCAGCAGACCGAAGAAGAACGGCACCCGCCAGCCCCACGAGCTCAGCTGCTCAGCAGTCAGGGTGACGTTCAGCACGAAGCCGAACGACGACGCCAAGAACATGGCAGCACCTTGGGTGGCGACCTGCCAGGAGGCGTAGAACGCCTTCCGGTTCGGGGCGTTCTCGACCAGGAAGGTCGTCGCGGTGCCGAACTCGCCGCCGGCGGAGAAGCCCTGCACCAGCCGGGAGGCCAAGATCACCAGACCGGCGGCCGGGCCGATCATGGCAGCGGTCGGTGCCAGGGCCATGATCGCGGTGCCCACCGTCATCAAGGCGATGGTCAAGGTGAGCGCCTTCTTGCGACCTGCCCGGTCGGCGTACGTCCCCAGCACGACCGCCCCGAGCGGGCGGATGAGATAGGACGTGGCGAAGGTGCCGAAGGTGAACAGCAGGCCGGTCACGCCCTCGGCGTCAGGGAAGAACAGCTTGCTGATCACCACCGCGAAGGAGGCGTAGACGATCACGTCGAACCATTCCAAGGCGTTGCCCAGGGAGGACGCGATCACCGCCTTGCGGGCGGTGCGCTGCTGTTCGGGGGTGAAGACCAGGGTCTGGCTCACGTCGTGCTCTCCTCGGCTGGGTGCGGTCGGGCTCAGGTGGTGCGAAGGCGGTCGATCAACTGGTCGACGAAGGCCTCGCAGGCTTCGATCTGGTCGAGCGCGATGTACTCGTCGGCCGCGTGCGCCTGGGCGATGTCGCCGGGTCCGCAGACGACGGCGTCGATGCCCGCCGCCGAGAACTGACCCGCCTCGGTGCCATAGGTGACCTTGTCGGTCGAGGCAATACCCCCTAGCGCCGTTGCCAATCCATACGCCGGTCCGTCGGGGCTGCTGTCCAGGCTCGGCACCTGGGCCAAGACGTTCACCGCGACCCGCGCCTCGGCGTGCTCGGCCTGCATCTGCGCCTCCAGCTCGCGTGCGTGAGCGGTGATCTCGTCGATCACCGCCGCCGGGTCGTCGGCACCGACGGTACGGAACTCCGCCAGGATCCGGCACCGCTCGGGCACGGTGTTGCTGGCGATGCCGCCGTCTGCGATGTTCACCCCGGCGGTCGTCCACGGCACGACATAGGCGTTGTCGAACGGTCCGTCGGCACGGCGGGCGTCGGCCAGCTTCCGGATGGCGGTGATGGCCTTGGCCGCGTACTCGACGGCGTTGACGCCGTCGGGAGTCAGCGACGAGTGCGCCGCTTTGCCGGTGAAGACCAGCTCCACCAGGTTGCTCGACTTGTGGCCGACGATGACCCGCATGCTGGTCGGCTCGCCGACCACGCAGGTGGTCGGCGGCTCGGCCCGGTCGCCGAGGGCCGCGGCGATCCTGGCCCCACCGAAGCAGCCGATCTCCTCGTCGTAGGAGAACGCGAGATGGACCGGCTCGGACAGCGACGCTGCCGCCAGCTCGGGCAGTCGGTGCATGATCACTCCGATGAACGACTTCATGTCCGCGGTGCCACGACCGTAGAGGCGGCCGTCGCGGACCACCGGGGTGAAGGGGTCGCTGGTCCAGGTCTGACCGTCCACCGGCACCACGTCGGTGTGGCCGGAGAGCACCACGCCGCCGCCGGTCGACCCGTCCGCCGCCGGCAGGGTGAGCAGCAGGTTCGCCTTGGTGTGGTCGTCGTTGGGGATCCGCTCGGGCGACAGGCCGAGGCGGTCCATCTCCGCCTCCAGCACCGCGATCAGCTCGAGGTTGGAGTTGCGGCTGGTGGTGTCGATCGACACCAGTCTGGTGATCCAGGGCAGGGAGGCCGGGGTGGAGGGTGTCTCGGTCGTCATCGCGCCAGTCTTTCGCATCGGTGCTGGGGCGCAGCGGTGGGTGGTGCGAACGATTCTTCGATCGCCGTACGGCTCTGGAAGAATGGGCGGGTCATGAGCGAATCAACCCTGCCGTCCACGTCCACCCTCGCCGCCGTCCTGTGGGACTTCGACGGCACACTCGCCGATACCGAGCCGCTCTGGGTCGCCGCGGAGTATGAGCTGGTGCACAGTCTGGGCGGGCAGTGGGACGACGAGCACGCCGAGCAGCTGGTCGGCAACGCGCTGATCGACTCCGGCGCCTACATCTTGAAGGTGATCGGCCGCGAGGACCTCTCCCCGGAGTGGGTCGTGGAGCAGCTGGTGAGCCGGGTGGTGACCTCGCTCAAGGCGAACCCGATCCCGTGGCGGCCCGGAGCGCTGGAGCTGCTGGCGGCGCTGAATGAGGCCGGCGTCCCGTGCGGCCTGGTGTCGGCCTCGTATCGGGTGCTGCTGGACGCCGTCTTGTCCCAGCTGCCCGCGGGCAGCTTCACCGTGACGGTGGCGGGCGACGAGGTCAGCCGCGGCAAGCCGCACCCCGAGCCCTACCAGAAGGCCTGCGAGCTGCTCGGCGTCCAGGCCAGCAGCTGCGTGGTGTTCGAGGACTCCGACACCGGCGCTGCCTCGGGCAACGCCGCCGGGGCACTGGTGGTGGCGATCCCGAACCTGGTGCACGTCCCGCCGGCCCCGCGCCGGGTGCATGTCGCGTCCATGACCGAGCTGGATCCGGCGGCACTGCGCCGGCTGCTCGATGAGTCCGATGCGCACTAGCCGGGTCGCGGCGCTGCTGCTGGCACTGCTCACCGCGACCGGCTGCAGCCTGTCTCAGAACAACCCGACACCGACCCCGGGCAGCACCGGCTCGCCACGGCCGTTCACGGTGATGTCCACCGACGCCATCCGGGTGACCGACCCGGCCGCCATGGTCGATGCCGGCTCCGCGGTGCTGGCCGAGAGCGCCTTCCAGCGGCTGATGACCGCCGAGCCCGGTGCCGACGTACTGAAGCCCGACGCTGCGCGGGACTGCCTGTTCACCGCCGCCGCCGTCTACACCTGCACGCTGAACGAGAACCTGGCTTTCCACAACGGTCACCCGCTCACGGCCAGCGACGTCAAGTTCAGCATCGAGCGAGCCGCCCGTCTCGATGTCGCCGGGTCGTCGGCCTCGCTGCTGTCGTCGCTCCGCCGGATCGAGACCCCGGACCCGCTCACGATCCGGTTCGTGCTCAGTCGGGTGGACACCCAGTTCGGCTGGGCGCTGGCCTCACCAGCCGCCTCGCTGGTCGACGAGGAGGCCTACAGCACCGACGACGTGCAGGATCCGGCTGCTCCGATCGTCGGCTCCGGCCCGTTCTCGGTCACCTCCTACGACGAGAAGACCCTGGTGCTCGCCCGCTATACGGCGTACCGCGGGCGCACCCCGGCGCAGCTGGACACCCTCCGTTACCGCACCGCGCCGGACTCCGCCACGATCGAGACGGCGATGGCCAAGGGCGAGGTCGACGTTGTCTGGCGCGGCCTCAGTGCGGCTGCCGTGACCCGTTATCGCCAGCAGGCCGCGACCAACCCCGAGGCCCGGACCGGCGACGGCTTCGTCCTGCGCCAGCTGCCCGGCCTGCGGGTCCACCAGCTGATCTGGAACCCCGGCTCGCGCCGGCGCGCGGACACCGCCCTGCGCAAGGCGATCGCCACGGCGCTGCAGTCCGACCGGACCTCCGACTCGGTGGTGCCCAGTGGCGTCCCGGGCCATCTGACAACGTTCCCCGCCGGCGGACAGGCGAAGCCGAAGATCTCCTGGCCGAACCGGATCCCTTTGACCCTGAGCTATGACTCCACCATGCCGGACGGACGTGATCTGGCCAGCCAGCTCCGCAGCCGACTCGAGGACACCGGCGGGATGAGTGTCCGGCTGCGTCCCGACGACCCCGGGGCCGACCTGCAGCTGGTCGACCGCAAGGCCTGGACCTCGACGGCGCTGGCCTGGTTGCAGCCCTATCTGGACGCGCCGCTGGGCGCCTCGGCCCGCACCGTGGCGGCCACGTCGACGCAGTATCGGGCGACCACCACCGACGCCGAGGCACTACAGTTGCTCGGCACGCTGCAGACGCAGGCCGCCGCGGACGCGACGGTGCTGCCGGTCAGTCAGGGCGACGAGTATCTGTTCGCCCGGACCGGCGTCGACGTCGCGGACACCTCCTGGGCACCAGGCTGGCAACTCGGACTGTATGGGATCACGAATGGCTGACACGACCGCGTCTTCCGACGGAGGCGCCGCGACCACCGAGCGCACCGACCCGGACGGAGCCGAGTTCTCCGGGGTCCGGCTCGGTCCGCTACGCGCCGGCGAGCGGGTGACGCTCAGCGACCCGAAGGGCCGCAAGCACTCCATCCTGCTGGCCGAGGGTGCCCAGTTCCACACCTCCAAGGGCGGGATCCGCCACGACGACCTGATCGGCGGGCCCGAGGGCGTGGTGGTCCGCTCGGTCGGCGGCGTCGACTACCTGGCCCTGCGCCCGCTGATGGCCGACTTCACTGTCGCGATGCCCCGCGGCGCCCAGGTGATCTATCCCAAGGACGCCGCCCAGATCGTGATGGGCGCCGACATCTTCCCCGGAGCCCGGGTGGTCGAGGCCGGTGTCGGGTCCGGCGCGTTGAGCTGTGCGCTGCTGCGGGCGATCGGTCCGACCGGCCGGCTGCGGTCGTACGAGCGTCGCCCCGACTTCGCCGAGATCGCCGCGCGCAACGTGGAGAACTTCCTCGGCCGGCCCCACCCGGGGTGGCAGGTCCGCGTCGGCGACCTGGTCGAGGAGCTCGACGACGAGCCGGTGGACCGCGTCGTGCTCGACATGCTCGCGCCGTGGGAGTGCGTGGACGCGGTCGGCGCGGTCCTGGTGCCCGGGGGAGTGCTGTGTGCCTACGTGGCCACCACCACCCAGCTGAGCAAGACGATGGAGACGATCCGGGCGCACACCGGCTTCACCGAACCGGAGGCCAGCGAGACCATGTTGCGTGGCTGGCACGCCGAGGGTCTGGCCGTCCGTCCCAAGCACGCCATGGTCGGCCACACCGGTTTCCTCATCACCACCCGGCGGCTGGCCCCAGGCGTGAGCGCACCGCTGCCCAAGCGCCGACCGGCCCCCGGCGCGTATGGCGAGGATTACACCGGCCCCCGTCGCTGACCCGGGTAGGGTTTCGTCAGGAGGTGCGACATGACGACACCGTACCCAGATCGACGCCCCGACGAAGAGCGCGAACGCCTGATAGCGCAGATCGGCACGCTCAGCGACGAGATCACCCGCCTGCGGGACCGGCTCGCCTCCCATCCACATGACCTGAGCCTGCTGGAGCGGCGGCTGACCGACGCCCGGACCGAGGCCCGTGCGCTGGGCTCCAACAACGAACGCCTCGCTGCCACGTTGCGCGAGGCACGCGACCAGATCATCACCCTCAAGGCCGAGGTGGACCGGCTGGCCCAGCCGCCGGCGAGCTTCGGGGTGTTCCTGGGTCCAGGGGAGGAGCACACGGCCGACATCTTCACCGCCGGCCGCAAGATGCGGGTCAGTGTCAGCCCGGACGTGGACCTCGACGAGCTGACCCCGGGCCGCGAGGTGATGGTCAACGAGGCCCTCAACGTGGTCAAGGCGATGGAGATCGACGACGTCGGCGAGGTCGTGCTCCTCAAAGAGGTGATGGAGGACCGGACCCGCGCGCTGGTCGTCGGCCACGGCGACGAGGAGAGCGTGGTCCGGTTGGCTGAAGGTCTGCGGGCCGAGCACCTGCGCTCGGGGGACTCGCTGCTGATCGACCGGCGAGTGCACTTCGCCTATGAGCGGGTGCCCAAGCTGGACGTCGAGGAGCTGGTGCTGGAGGAGGTGCCCGACATCGACTATTCGGTGATCGGTGGCCTCGGGTCCCAGATCGAGGCCATCCGCGACGCCGTCGAGCTGCCGTTCCTGCACCGTGACCTGTTCGCCGAGCACGAGCTGAAGGCGCCCAAGGGCATCCTGCTGTACGGGCCGCCGGGTTGTGGCAAGACCCTGATCGCGAAGGCGGTGGCCAACTCACTGGCCAAGAAGGTCACCGAGCGCACCGGGCAGGAAGGCCGCAGCTTCTTCCTCAACATCAAAGGCCCTGAGCTGCTCAACAAGTATGTCGGCGAGACCGAGCGGCACATTCGGCTGGTCTTCCAGCGCGCCCGGGACAAGGCGTCCGACGGAATGCCGGTGATCGTCTTCTTCGACGAGATGGACTCACTGTTCCGCACCCGCGGGTCGGGGGTGTCCTCCGACGTCGAGAACACCATCGTGCCGCAGCTGCTGAGTGAGATCGACGGCGTCGAAGGCCTCGACAACGTGATCATCATCGGCGCGTCCAACCGTGAGGACATGATCGACCCCGCGATCCTGCGACCGGGTCGTCTCGATGTCAAGATCAAGATCGAGCGGCCCGACGCTGAGGCGGCACGGGAGATCTTCAGCAAATACCTGCGTCCCACGCTTCCCTTGCATGCTGAGGATCTGGCGGAGTTCGGCAATGACCGAGCGGCCACCGTTCAGGCCATGATCGACCGGACGGTTGAGCGGATGTACGAAGACTCCGAGGAGAACCAGTTCCTCGAGGTGACGTACGCCGGCGGCGACAAGGAAGTCTTGTATTTCAAGGACTTCAACTCTGGCGCGATGATCCAGAACATCGTCGACCGGGCCAAGAAGATGGCGATCAAGGACCTGCTGGACACCGGTGCCAAGGGACTGCGGATCGGTCACCTGCTGCAGGCGTGCCTGGACGAGTTCGCCGAGAACGAGGATCTGCCCAACACCACCAACCCCGACGACTGGGCCAAGATCTCGGGCAAGAAGGGGGAGCGGATCGTCTTCATCCGGACCCTCATCTCCTCCAACAAGGGGACCCAGCCCGGCCGCTCGATCGACACCGTGACCAATACGGGCCAGTACCTCTAGGTCCGCCGCGCCCGGACCAGGGCGTACGCCCCGCGCCAGCCCAGCAGCAACACCGCCAGGGTCACGGTGGCGACGATCACGAACGCGGTCTGGGCGGTGTCCCCGCTGGCCAGCCGCAGGGCCACGCCGCCGATCACCGCAGCCGGCCACACGACCAGCCCGGTCCGCAACGACGTAGGGCGCCGCCAGCCCCGGGCGGCCACGAGTCCCGCCAGATAGCCGGCCAGGAACGGCCACGCGGTGTCCGCCACGCCCAGGGGGTCCAGCGACTCGTCGTGACTGGAGCGACCGATGGCGGCGAAGGCCAGCACGCACACGAGGTCGATCCCGATCACTGCTGAGCGTTTCATCGGGTCAGCCTACGTCGAGGCGGCCACTACGCTGGACGCATGGTGGACGTTGCGGTGATGGGCATCGAGACCGAGTACGGCATCAGCGCGCTCGGCGGCCCGGCCGACCCTCAGCTGCACCCGATGCAGCTGTCCAACCACGTGGTCAAGGCGTACGGCTTCTCCGCGGCCGGACAGCCGGCGGGCTGGGACTACGAGACCGAGACCCCGCTGCGTGACATCCGCGGCTACGAGCTGAGCCGCGCGCAGGCGCACCCGGACCAGCTGACCGACTCCGACCTGGGGATGGCCAACGTCATCCTCACCAACGGCGCCCGGCTCTACGTCGACCACGCGCATCCGGAGTATTCGGGGCCGGAGGTGACCTCGGCGATGGACGCGGTGCGCTATGACAAGGCCGGCGACGTCGTGATGGCCATCGCCGCGCAGCGCGCCAGCGCCTCACTCGGCCGATCGGTGCGGCTGTACAAGAACAACACCGACGGCAAGGGTTCCTCCTACGGCACCCACGAGAACTACCTGCTCAACCGCGCGACCCCGTTCGACCGGGTCGTCACCCAGTTCACCGGCTTCCTGGTCTCCCGTCAGGTGCTCACCGGCGCCGGCCGGGTCGGTCTGGGACAGTCCAGCCAGGACGCCGGCTTCCAGATCAGCCAGCGGGCGGACTTCTTCGAGGCTGAGGTCGGCCTGGAGACCACGCTGAACCGGCCGATCATCAACACCCGCGACGAGCCGCACGCCGACGCCACCCGGCACCGGCGGCTGCACGTGATCACCGGCGATGCGAACCTGTCGGAGATCTCGACCTACTTGAAAGTGGGTACGGCGGCCTGGGTGCTGCGGGTGATCGAGGCCGGCACGCTCGGCACCGACCTGCGGCTGGCGCTGCCGGTGACCACGTTGCGAGCGATCAGCCACGACCCCACCTGTCGCGCCACCGTGCGGCTGGTCGACGGGCGGGAGATGACCGCAGTGGACCTGCAGGAGATCTATCTCGACGCCTGCCGGTCCTATTTCGACACCGTCGCCGCAGACCTGTCCGAGACCGCCCGGTTCGAGGCCAAGGATCTGTTCACCCGCTGGCAGGACTGCCTGGACGCGCTGCGACGTGACCCGTTGGAGCTCGCTGACCAGCTGGACTGGGTGGCCAAGCTGAAGCTGATGCAGTCCTACCGCGACCGCGACGCACTGAGCTGGGACGACCCGAAGCTCGCCCTGATCGATCTCCAGTACGCCGACGTCGACCCGCGCCGGAGTCTGTACGCCGCGCTGGTGGCCAAGCAGAAGATGCAGACCCTGATCGCCCCGGACGAGGTGGAGCGGGCGCGGGTCCAGCCGCCGGAGGACACCCGGGCGTACTTCCGCGGCCGGATGATGGACAAGTTCGGCGCCTCGGTCGTCGCCGCGTCGTGGGACTCGGTCATCTTCGACGTACCCGGCCGGTCGGCGCTGCAACGGATCCCGCTGCTAGACCCACTGCGTGGTACCCGCGAGCAGGTGGGAGCCATGGTGGACTCCTGCCGCGACGTGACCGAGCTGTTCGCGGCCCTCGGGCGCTGAACCGTCGCCGGCTCCTACTAGGCTTGGCGCACGAGAACTGAGGAGCATCATGGCTGAGTCAGAACAGAGTTCACGCAAGACGCGGCGCACCGAGTCCGAGTCGGAGGTCGAGGAGCTGCCTGCCACCGACACCGCGCATAAGGCCGAGCTCGACTCCGACGTCGACTCGTTGCTCGACGAGATCGACGACGTGCTCGAGGTCAATGCCGAGGAGTTCGTCCGGTCCTTCGTCCAAAAGGGTGGCCAGTGACCGACCGCAGCTTTGTCCCAGGCCTGCCCGCTGAGTTCCTGCGGACCGGCTCATCCTCCTTCACCGAGTTCGCTCAGTCGGTGGCGCCCAACGTGCTGCCCACGGCGCGCAGCGGCGGCGCGGGCGCGGGTGACCTCGCCCCGCACGGCACCACCATCGTGGCCGCGGCCTTCCCGGGCGGGGTGGTGATGGCAGGGGACCGACGCGCCACCATGGGCAACCTGATCGCCCAGCGCGACATCGAGAAGGTCTTCCCGGCCGACGAGTTCTCCATGGTCGGCATCGCCGGGTCGGCCGGCATCGCCGTCGAGATGGTCGGCCTCTTCCAGGTCGAGCTCGAGCACTACGAGAAGCTCGAGGGGGCGCCGCTGTCGTTGGTCGGCAAGGCCAACCGGCTGGCGACCATGATCAGGCAGAACCTGCCGCTGGCCATGCAGGGGCTGGTGGTGGTGCCGCTGTTCGCGGGTTGGGACCAGGCCAGTGAGGCTGGCCGGATCTTCTCCTACGACGCCACCGGCGGCCGCTACGAGGAGCACGCCTTCTTCTCCGTCGGCTCCGGGTCGATCTTCGCCCGCGGCTCGCTGAAGAAGCTCTACCGGCCGGATCTGGACGCGGCCGGCGCCACGATGGCCGTCCTGCAGTCGCTCTACGACGCCGCCGACGACGACTCCGCCACCGGTGGACCGGATCTGGCCCGGCGGATCTTCCCGGTGGTGATGATCGCGGGCCCGCACGGGGTGGAGCGGGTCACCGACGAGGAGGTGGCCGCGATGGTCACCCGCCTGGTCGAAGCCCGAATGGAGCGTCCCGACGGACCAGGAGCACCCCTGACATGAGCATGCCGTTCTACGTCGCGCCCGAGCAGCAGATGAAGGACCGCGCCGACTTCGCCCGCAAGGGCATCGCGCGCGGCCGCTCGGTCGTCGTCCTGCACTACGCCGATGGGATCCTGTTCGTCGCCGAGAACCGGTCCCAGGCCCTGCACAAGGTGAGCGAGATCTACGACCGGATCGGCTTCGCCGCCGTCGGGCGCTACAACGAGTTCGAGAACCTGCGGACGGCCGGCATCCGCTACGCCGACCTGCGCGGCTACAGCTATGACCGGACCGACGTCACCGCCCGCGGATTGGCGAACGCGTACGCCCAGCTGTTGGGCACCATCTTCTCCTCCGGCTCGGACAAGCCGTATGAGGTGGAGGTCGTGGTTGCCGAACTCGGCACCGAACCGGCCCTGGACCAGATCTACCGGCTGACCTATGACGGCTCGGTGGGCGATGAGGAGGACTTCGCCGTGATGGGCGGGTCGGCCGAGGTCGTGGCCGACACGGTACGCGCCGGCTTCCGCCGCGACCTCGGCCTGGCCGAGGCCATTCGGCTGGCGGTGGACGCGCTCAGTGCGGACGGCGGACCGAATGCCGAACGCCGGGTGATCGAGGTGACCTCGCTCGAGGTAGCCATCCTCGACCGCTCCCGCGCCCTGCCGCGCAAGTTCCGCCGGATCAGCGGGGAACGGCTCGCCGACCTGCTGGCGCCGTCGCAGGCGCCGGCGGAGCCGGCCGCGAAGACCGCCACCGCGGACGGCTCCCTGGGCACCACCCCGGTCGACGGCCCGGCGGGCGAAGCGCCGCAGTGACCGGCTCGCCCGCTGCCGGGCTGAGCCGGGGCACATCGCCGCGCCAGGTCGTGGTCATTGGCGCCGGCCTGGTCGGGGCGTCCGTGGGCTGCGCCCTGAGCCGCCACGGCGATTTGGTGCACCTGAAGGACCTCCGCCGCAGCCATGCCCGGGTGGCGGCCGAGCTCGGGGCGGGCACCCTGGACGAGCCCGATCCCGCCGCGATCGACCTGGTGGTTGCCGCGGTCCCCCCGCGTGCACTGCCGGACGTCATCCGCGGCGCCCTGGCGGACTACCCCCAGGCCACGGTGACCGACGTCGGGTCGGTCAAGGCCGGGGTGCTCGCGGCGTTGTGGGACACCACCCCCGGGCTCGATCGCTATGTCGGATCGCACCCGATGGCGGGCTCCCAGCACTCCGGGCCGCTGACCGCGCGCGCTGACCTCTTCGACGAACGGACCTGGGTGATCACCCCGCACCGCCGTTCGGCGGCCGCGTCGGTGCTGCGGGTGCACGAGCTGGCGTCGGCCTGCGGCGCCCGTGCGGTGCAGATGGACGTCGACGACCACGACGCCGCGGTGGCGCGGGTCTCGCACCTGCCACACCTGATGTCGGTGCTGATGGCCGGCCACCTGACAGCAGTGCCGGAGGAGGACCTGGCACTGGCCGGCCAGGGCCTGCGGGACGTCACCCGGATCGCCGCCGGAGACCCCGGCTTGTGGGAACAGATCCTCGGCGCCAACTCCGCCGCGGTGCTGACCGAGCTCAGGCAGGTCCGTGACGACCTCGACCACCTGGTCGAGGCCATCGAGCAGCCAGGTGCTCCAGCGCTGCGGCAGCAGCTGACGCGCGGGGTCGACGGGACGAGTCGGATCCCTGGCAAACACGGCGCCCGCGCGGTGCGCTACGAGCAGGTGGTGGTGGCCATCCCGGACGCGCCGGGGGCGCTCGGTCGGCTCTTCGCCCAGGTGGGCGAGGCCGGGGTCAACGTGGAAGACATCGCCATCGAGCACGATCAGGTGCGCCAGGTCGGCTATCTGTCGCTGTCGGTGGCACCCGATCAGGCGGCCGGACTGGTCGCCACGATGACCGAGCACGGGTGGCAGGTCCAGCCCTGAGCTGCACGCCCGGCGGTGACCCGCTGATCTCCCGGTACCCTTGCCAGCGTGTCAACGCCAGTGCAGCAACATTCCGACCGGGTCGTCATCGCCATCGACGGACCGAGTGGTTCGGGCAAGTCGAGCACCTCGCGGGGGGTGGCGAGCCGACTGGGAGTCGCGTTCTTGGACACCGGCGCGATGTATCGAGCCGCCACCTGGCTGGCGATGACCTCCGGCGTCGACCTTGACGACGCCACCGCCGTGGCCGAGCTGATCCGTGCCGCGACGTTCGACATCAGCCTGGACCCGACGGCCCCGACGATCGCCATCAACGGCACCGACGTCAGCCAGGCCATCCGCGCGCCGGAGGTGTCCGCCGCGGTAAGCATGGTGGCCACCAATCTCGACGTACGAGCAGAGCTCGTCGCTCGTCAGCGCGCCTACATCGCCGAGTCCGAGCACGGCATCGTGGCCGAAGGACGCGACATCACCACCGTGGTCGCCCCCGACGCACACATCCGGGTGCTGCTGGTGGCAGACCCGGCCGCCCGGGTCGCACGCCGTCAGGCCGAGCTCGGCGGCACGGTCGACGAGGCAGCGGTCACCGACCAGGTCATTCGCCGCGACCGCGACGATGCCACCGTCGCCCAGTTCGAGGCCGCCGCGCCGGGCGTGACGGTCGTCGACTCCACCCATCTGAGCCTGGAACAGGTCATCGACGCGATCTGCGAGCTGGTCACCGTGGGCGCACGGCAGTGACGGGCCGGGCCGCTGGTCGTCGCGCCGACGACCGACGGACTACCCTGGCCCGAGCCCCCAAGTACCACACCGAGCCCGTCCAACGATCGGCTCGACCGCGAAACATCAAGATCGTCGAGGAACTTCATGACTGAGTCTGCTAGCGCGGAGACGCCGATCCGGCCCGTCCTCGCCGTCGTGGGGCGACCCAACGTGGGCAAGTCCACGTTGGTCAACCGCATCATCGGCCGCCGAGAGGCAGTCGTCCAGGACGTGCCCGGGGTGACCCGCGACCGCGTGTCCTATGACGCTCACTGGAACGGCCGCGAGTTCGTTGTGGTCGACACCGGAGGTTGGGCCCCGGACGCCAAGGGGATGGCCGCCCAGATCGCGGAACAGGCCGAGCTGGCCATCGCCGCCGCCGACGCGGTGCTCTTCGTGGTCGACGCCACCGTCGGCACGTTGGACGTGGACGAGGCTGTGGTGCAGGTGCTGCGACGCAGCAAGAAGCCTGTCGTCCTGGCCGCCAACAAGGTGGATGACCAGCGGACCGAGGCCGAGGCTGCCACCATGTGGAACCTCGGGCTGGGCGAGCCGTACGCCGTCTCTGCGCTGCACGGGCGCGGCAGCGGTGACTTGCTTGACGCGATCATGGCCAAGCTGCCGGAGGCTCCACGGGAGCGCTTCGTCGAGGAGCGCGGGCCGCGTCGGGTCGCCATCGTCGGAAAGCCCAACGTCGGCAAGTCGAGCCTGCTGAACAAGCTTGCGCACCAGCAGCGCGTGGTGGTGGACAACGTCGCCGGCACGACGGTGGACCCGGTGGACGAGATCGTCGAGGTGGACGGCAAGCTCTACACCTTCATCGATACCGCCGGGATCCGTCGCCGGATCAAGGAGGCGTCGGGACATGAGTACTACGCCAGCCTGCGTACCCACGGCGCGATCGAACGGGCCGAGGTGTGCGTAGTGGTGATCGACGCCAGCGAGCCGGTGACCGAGCAGGACCTGCGGATCATGACCTCGGTGGAGGAGGCAGGTCGTGCGTTGCTGATCGCCTTCAACAAGTGGGACCTGACCGACGAGGAGCGGCGCCGCTATCTGGACCGCGAGATCGAGCGCGACCTGGTCCAGTTCGAGTGGGCCGGCAAGGTCAACATCTCCGCCGCCACCGGTCGGCACGTCGACCGTCTCGGGCCGGCCATCGAAGAGGCGCTCGCGGGCTGGGAGACGCGCATCTCCACGGGCAAGCTGAACGCCTTCCTCGGCCGGATCGTGGCCGCGCACCCGCACCCGGTGCGCGGTGGCAAGCAGCCGCGGATCCTGTTCGGCACCCAGGCCCAGACCGCGCCGCCGACCTTCGTGCTCTTCACCTCCGGCCAGATCGAGGCGGGCTACATCCGCTTCGTCGAGCGCCGGCTGCGGGAGGAGTTCGGCTTCATCGGTACGCCGGTGCACGTCGAGGTGCGGGCCCGGGAGAAGCGCAAGAACCGCTGACGACCCGAGCCCGGGCGACACACCGGCGTGGCCGAAGGTGAGGTTCGGGCTCGCTTCTAGTACAGTTTCCCCTCGTGGCCGAACCCGTAAGGGCTGAGGTTAACGGGCTGTAGCGCAGCTTGGTAGCGCACCTGACTGGGGGTCAGGGGGTCGCAGGTTCAAATCCTGTCAGCCCGACCGAAACGCCCTGGTGAGAGGCAACTTTCACCAGGGCTTAGTCGTTCTTGGATGTGGTCACTGGCTGGTCCACCTGCTGAATCTGCTCGAGCCTTCTGCTGACGATGGAGCAGTCGTGTCCAGACAAAGAGGTGCGACGTGTTCACCTTGCCCCGAAGGGGGCGGCCATCTTCACGTACAGCGAGCGAGCGGCATGTCCTCGACTTTGGACCAGACGTAACAGGGCAGCCTCAGTGATCAGAAGATCCCAGCCCTCTCGCGCGGTGAGGCGTTGATCGGTCGAGACCAGCGCCGTTCTGGATGGAAGAACATCCATCCGAGGGATGGGGTGTCGGCGGCGACAAGGCAGAATCCGACGCTGCCGCGCTGCCGCCGCCGACATCACTATCGAGCGCTCCGCCAATAGACGATCTTCTTCGGGCATCTGAGCCGCCCGGTCCGATGGCGGACCGCCGGGAAAGGCGGCCTCAGGCGGGAACGCGATCCAGGAAACCGAGGACTGTAGCGATGCGGCCTGTCTCGTCCGTCACGAGGACATCGAATCCGATGATGGCGGGTGGCTCGCCCGCGGGACCGAGACCCCACTGGAATCGTGTCTGCGAATGGTGGCTGTCGGCTGTCCCGACGTGGGTGAAAACGAATCCAGGGAACTGGGCGTGCACAGCGTCGATGACGGAGCTAATGCCGTCGTGGCCCCGAACCGATGCCATCGGGTCGACGTAGGTGGCGTCACTGGCCCAGTGCTGAGCGAGCGAGGCCTTCCGCACGTTGGCGTCGGACGTGTTCCAGGTGTCGAGGTAGGCGTCGACGAGATCGGTCATGAAGATTCTCCTTCGTAGAGGGGTGGAACTGACGGCTACAGTCGACCCGAGCGAGGTCATGTTGTCGATGACGTCGGAGGTAATGTCCTCATGCACCTGCTAGCTACGCTCAGACCATGATCTTCGCGAATGAGCCGCCGCCCGCAGTGGGAGCCCTGATTCGCACCTGGCGTCAGCGCCGGCGGCTCACCCAGATGCAACTCGCCACAACCACGGAGATCTCGACGAGACATCTGAGCTTCGTCGAGACCGGAAGATCGACGCCCACACCCCAGATGATCGACCGAATTGCCAACTCGCTCGAGGTCCCGCTACGCGAAACGGAATGCACTGTTCATCTCGGCCGGGTACGCGCCGCAGTACGCTCAGCACGACCTGAGATCGCCGGAGCTACACGCCATCGCGGATGCCTTCCGAACCCTGCTCGATGCCCATCTGCCCCACCCCGCCCTGGTGCTCGACCGGTGGTGGGATGTCGTGGATCGGAACACCGCCACCGACCTCCTGCTCGCGGGTTGCGCCGCCGAACTGCTTGAGCCGCCGGTTAATGTGATCCGGCTGTCTCTGCACCCCGACGGCCTGGCTCGACGCATCCAAAACCTGAGCCAGTGGCGCTCCTTCCTCCTCGGACAGGTGCGGCATCGCTACGAACGGACCGCCGACTCACGCCTGGGTGAGCTGCTCACAGAGGCCAGGGCGTACCCCGGCGGTCAGGGGCCCGCGGCAGTGTCCAACGAGGTTGTGGTTCCGCTGCGACTGCTGGTGGGCGATACGGAGCTCCCGTTCTTCAGCATCGCGGCGTCGGTGATCTCTGCGGTCGACGTCACGGTTGACGAGCTGCACATCGAGGCCTTATACCCCGCGGACGCCGCCACTATGACCGCCCTCCAGCGGCTGTCAGTCCAGCACAGGCGCGGTCAGGTCACTGCGTGACAGCGGAGCGCTGACCAGTCCTGGCATTCGGTCCGCCAGTCGTCGCCGAACGGCCCACACAGACTCCGCGAGACATGCCGCGCCTGTCCAAGCCAGTCCGGGCAGGCAAGGAGACCAGTTAGCGTCTCAATTCGGCTGACCTGACCGCAGCTTTCGATGCGGAGCGGGTGTGTCTCTCCGCAGAGGCCCCCGACGAGAGTCGATCCGCGAGAACAGCCCTTGCCTCCGTAGGCCGAGTGGCCTACTCTCAGTCTATGCGACCTGACACTAGACCGATCGGTCGACGAAGGAACCCGATCATCGAGGCGGCTCGCCGCGACCAGATCATCGAAGCCGCGATCCAGGTCGTGGGAAGGATGGGCTACGCGCAGACATCACTGGCCCGGATCGCCGAGCAGGCCGTCATCTCCAAGAGCGTGATCTCGTACCACTTCACGAGCAAGGAAGAGCTCCTGGAACAGGTCGTGACGCAGATCTACGGCAACATCTGGGAATTCGTCGAACCACGGCTTGTCGCCGAGAACACGGCCGAGGGCAAGGTGAAAGCCTTCATCTCCTCACAGCTTGAGTATCTGCGGGACCACCGGGCGCAGCTGCTGGCCGTTGGCAGCATCGTGACCAACCATCGCAACGACGATGGCAGTCTGCACTTCGAGGCCGAGTCGAACGACACGGTGGTCGCGATGCTCGCCGACATCCTGCGCCAGGGGCAACGTAACGGGGAGTTCCGGGAGTTCGATGCCAAGGTGATGGCGATCAGCATCAACCAGAGTCTGGACGGAGCCCTCGCGCAGTTCGCCAAAGATCCCGCAGAGGACCTCGACGTCTATGCGGGCGAACTCGTCACCTTGTTCGCACTCGCCACCTCACGCGGTGTTGAGCGGCCATGAGTCTCAGTCGCCGCGGCGTCAACTACGACGTGGGCACCAACTACCTGTCCGGTGGACGCCTGTCACGGCAGGTCTGGCGCGACGACTTGGTGATCACGGAGATTCAGGCGATCCGTCGTGAGCTGCATGCCAACGCCATCGGCATCTTCGGCACTCCCGTCGATCGCCTCGTGCAGGCCGCCGAGGTGGCATTGGACGAGGATCTCGAAGTTTGGTTGCAACCGCGGCTCGTCGATGGCAGCCGCGAGCAGACCTTGGATCAGCTGGCCACGATGGCGGAAGCCGCCGAGGTCTTGCGCCGGCGGCATCCAGGAGTGGTGCTCAATCTTGGGTGCGAGTTCACCATCTTCATGGCGGGCCTCGTTCCAGGAACCACCCATGCCGAACGAGCCGCCCACCTGGCATCGCCGCTGTCGTGGCCGATGGTTCCGCGTTACAACCGTCGGCTGAACGCCTTCCTGGAGGACGCAGTGGGCACGGCCCGCGCCCGCTTCGCCGGCCAGATCACCTACAGCGCCGGGCTGTGGGAGCGGGTGCGCTGGCAGCGATTCGACGTCGTGGGCCTGGACTACTACCGGTTGCGATACAACCGAGCCCGCTATGTGCAGAATCTGCGCCGATTCCAGCGATGGGGCAAGCCGGTGATGATCACCGAGTTCGGGTCCGGCAGCTATCGAGGCGCGGCGGAGAAGGGGCCGACGAGCCACGATGTCATCGATATGAGCAGCGGGGTGCCCCGTTTGAACGGAGACTATGTCCGCGACGAGCAGGTGCAAGCCGATCAGCTGTCTGAGCTGCTTGACATCTACCAAGCCGAGGGTGTGTACGGGGCGTTCGTGTTCGAGTTCATCGAGCCCTACAACCCGCACTCGTCCGATCCGCGCAGCGACGTCGACATGGCCGGGTACGGCATCGTCACCGTCCTGCCCGGAGATGACGAACGCCCGTACCGATGGAAGCCCAAGGCTGCGTTCCACCTGATCGCGAACCGCTACTCCCAGAATTCCATCGACTGATGTCCGAGCCGGCACCGCCGTCGAGCGGTGCCGGCGCAAGAAGCAGCGCCGATCTGCGGCGGGCCGTGGCATCGGATGTTCCCCCACTGCCTGCTGCTCGGTCGGCTAGGCCGACGCGAGCAGCAGGAGGGGCACCGTTTGCGTTACGCGACGGCGGTTCCTTCGAGTTCGACCATCTGGCTGGGGATCGCAAGACGGGTCACCCCGAGCATCGTGGTCGTGGGCGCGACCCCGGCCGCTCCCAGCCGTCCGGCGAGGACTCCGTAGTGCGGGAACAGCGTGTCCACATCGGTGGTGTAGACGTTGAGGCGGACGAGGTTCGCCAGCGACATGCCGGCCTCAGCGAGCACGGCTTCGAGATTGTCCAGGGCCAGCGCGAACTGGGCCGCGATGTCCCCGTTGTGCTCGGGCCGGCCGTCGGGGCTCATGGCGGTCTGCCCCGAGATGTAGAGGGTCCGGGTCTGCCCGGAGACGACCTCGCCCTGGTTGAAGCCCAGTTCCTGCGACCACATCACCGGGTTGACTGCTGTTCGTTCCATTTGCGACTCCAATCGTTGCGACTGCGAACACCCGGCGGCTGGGTAGCCGTCGTCTCTGACGCCCGCGCACCCAGCCTTCCAATGAATCACGACACCTTGTGTCATGTTTTCAGTAAAGTTGAACTATGCGCGCCGATCGGTTGGTCTCGCTGGTGCTGCTGCTGCGCCAGCGAGGTCGGATGAGCGCAGACGAGCTGGCCGGTGAGCTGGAGGTGTCCGCGCGCACGGTGCTGCGCGACATCGAGGCCCTGTCCACGGCTGGCGTCCCGGTGTATGCGAACCGCGGCCGACACGGTGGGTTCACCCTGCTTCCCGGTTTCCGCACCGAGCTGACCGGCCTGAACCATGACGAAGCGCTCGCACTGCTGACGGCCGGGTCAGGACGCGGTGAGAAGGCCTTCGGGCTCAGCGCACCGCTCGCGTCCGCGATGCGCAAGGTGGTCGATGCGCTGCCCGAAGGCCACCGAGCGAACTTGGACGATGCCGCCCGGCGGTTCCTGGTCGAGCCGGAGACCGATCTGCTCTCACGGCGACTGGTCACCGAGGACCTAGCGGAAGGTGTGATGAACGAGGTCCGCCATGCAGTGCTCACCGGACACAAGCTGCGCTTCGACTACGCAACCGCCGACAAGAAGCCTCGCTCCTACACCGTCGATCCGATCGGTCTGGTTACTGTCCGCGACCGGACCTACCTGCTAGCCGTCTCGTCCGGAGAAGACCGCACCTACAGGCTGTCGCGGATGCTGACAGCCGAAATGCTTCCAGAGCCGGCGCAGCGTCCCGCTCAGGTCGACCTCGACCGCATCTGGGCCGAGCGCAGCGCTCAATTCCTCTCCGAGAACCACATTTCGGTGCTCGTCAGGGTCGCACCGTCAAGACGAGAAGAATTGTTGAACATCGCGCGCGCCGTCCGCACCGAGGAAACAGAAGCAGACGGGTGGGTCCGACTCGACGTGACATTCGAGGACCTGCGACACGCGGTCTGGGCGATCTGGCAACTCGATACCGCCGCCGAAGTCCTAGCTCCGATCTCGTTGCGCGCCGCTCTTCGCGAGCGCGCGAAGAGACTCGCCGCCCGGTATGAGGTTCCCGAGGTTGATCACGTGGATCGTCCACCTGATCCCGGTCGGTGGTAGGCGCCGTGTCTGAGTCCGACTCGAACTCTCGGTTGTACCTATCTGTGTGGGGGTGATGGCGAAGCGTCTTGCGGCGCCGTCACCTCCTGCGACGGCCGAGGTGATGACAGGGTTTCGCCCCGCCTGCGGCGAGGTTCGCTATCGTGACTTGCAATGTGATCGCCACGTCAGGTGTGATCGTCAATCCTCCGCGCCGATGTGATTCCGCCGAGTGAGTAGGGAGACCGCGATGGTCGAGCCGACACTGGCCGATGTGATGAGCGAACTGGCCGCGCTGGAGGAGCCGAGGGTGCGTGAGGTCAACCAGGCGCACGGTGATGATCATGGTGTGAACCTGACCAAGCTCCGCGCCGTCGCGAAAAGGCTGAAGACCCAGCACAACCTCGCGCATCAGCTGTGGGAAACAGATGACTCGGCCGCACGACTCCTGGCGATCTTGGTCTGCCGTCCCAAGGAGTTCGAGGCCGAGCAGCTGGACACGATGCTGAGGCAGGCGCGTACCCCCAAGGTGCACGGCTGGCTGGTCAACTATGTCGTTCAGAAAAGTCCGCACTGCGAAGAGCTGCGGTTGGCCTGGTTCGTCGATCCCGATCCCGTGGTGGCGAGCGCCGGGTGGGCGTTGACGACCGAGCGGGTGGTGAAGAAATCCGCGGGTCTCGATCTGTCTGGTCTGCTCGATCTCGTTGAAGCGGAGATGAAGGATGCCCCGGATCGCCTGCAGTGGGCCATGAACGAATGCCTTAGCCAGATCGGGATCGAGCACGCCGAACATCGCGGCCGGGCGATCGACATCGGCGAGCGACTGGAGGTCCTCAAGGATTACCCGACGCCCGCCAACTGCACGTCGCCTTTCGCCCCCATCTGGATCAGCGAAATCGTGCGTCGACGTGAGGCGGAGGACCGGGTCAGTCCGCGGTGATGGCGGCTAGCTCGGCCGCCAGAGATTCGGTCAGGGCCCCGAGGGAAAGCTTCCCCGCTCCGTACAGACCCCAGCTGGGAAGGAAAGCAGGCCGAGGATGGAGGAGACATTGAGGATGTGTCCGCTCCGGTCCTTTCCGAGCTCCGGCCGCGCGCTGCGCATGAAACAGTGAGCTGGCCGACTTCCCTGGGGACGCCCCGCTGGGTTCGCTCAGGAATGCTTCGAACAGGTCCAGGGCGTCACAGCGCAGGCGCCGAACAGTTGGCCGGTGAGCGCGACGACGAGGGTCGCGACCGTATGGCCCCTAGATACCACGACGACAGGGCTACCAATGGCAGAATCGAGCCCTGCCCGATCGATACCAGCACGCTGGGGTCGTAGCCAGGGATGGCGAAGACCGCCAGCGGACCCGTCTCCGGCGCGGCATGCACGGGCAAGACCCTACGGCTCATCCTCCCTACGAGGAGCAGCACCCGTGTCCGGCTCCGCAGCGGACAGCTGGGGGTTGCGCGTCAGGAACGCCCTGACTGCGCGGGAGACCCAGTTGTTGCGGCCGGTGCGCAGGTGCACCAGAGCGAAGACGGCTGCAAGGGCAGCGCCGAGCGTGTCGACGAGGAGGTCCTGCATGGTGTCGATGTAGGAGCGGCCCGCCTCCAGGTCGAATGAGGCGATGAGTGAGTCGGCCGCCCACTCGGCGAACTCCCAGAAGACGCCGCACGTCACACTGACGGTGAACCCGAACAGGGCGACGAACCAGGGGTGGTCGCGCGCCTCCTGCACGTCGGCGCGGCTCAGGGCGAACAGCAGGACGAACCCCACAATGGCCAAGCACACGCCGCTGGCAGTGTGGAGCACCAGGTCCCACCACCAGAACCGGCCGTACCAGCCGGCGGTCGAGCCTAGGAGCAGGGCGCCGGTGGCGAAGGCGGTGAGGACCAGCTGCCAACCGGGCGGGACGGCCACGCCCAGACGGCGCAGCGCCCAGGGCAGCAGCGTGATGGCGGCAGCCCCAGCGATCGACACTCCGGCGTCCCACTCGCGGCGCATCAAGGCCACGCCCAGGGCGCCGCCGAGGACGACCTGCAGCACCACCGTTACCCGCCCCGCGGCGGTCCTACGGTCGGCCGCGAACTGCGCGCGGCGTTGCTCGTCAGGCATAGCTCGCCCTCCTCGCGATCTGCGACCCACCCATCATGCGGCATGGGCCGAGCGGCTGGAGGACGGGTCGCCGCCCGCGCCCCGCTGCTCGCGGTCGGCCATGACCGTGTTGAGCGCTGGCGGGGCGACGAGTCGAAGAGCGCGCGGTGACCGGTGCCGCGGTTACCAGCTCGGCGGCCGGACTGGTCAGCGTCACGAACGCCGGCGCACCGGGACCGACGTGGAGATGAGCACCAGGATGGCTGTGGATGAGCGGGGAAAGTGTCAGTGGTAGGTCCTAAATTGTACGTATGTTCGATTCGGGGATCGAGTTACCAGCCGACACGGCCGCTGTCGCGGCCTGTGTGGCTGAGCTGCACCGGCTGGTCGTGATGGCGGAGACGCGCTTGTTGGTGGTGGCCGCCCATTGGGCTGACCTGCACGGACCCGATCCGGATGGTGAGGTTGATGGCGGGCCGTTGGGTGAGCGGTTTCGGCAGCTGGGTGGGGATGGGACACCGTTGGTGTCGGAGTACGCCGCCGGTGAGCTGGGGGCGTTGCAGGAGACGACCACCGGTGCCGCGTCGGCGCAGATGGCGGATGCGTTGGACCTGCGGCACCGGTTCCCGCGGCTGTGGGCGCGGGTCCTCGCCGGTGAGGTGCGCGGGTGGAAGGCGCGTAAGGTCGCCCAACACACCCGCCACCTCTCTGCCGAAGCAGCGGCGATCGTGGACGCGATGGTGTGCGGTCCAATCGGGGCGATCTCGTGGGCGCGGTTTGAGAATCTGCTGCAGGCGGCGGTGATGAGCGCCGACCCAGTCGGTGCGGAAGCACGGGCCCGATTGTGGGAAGCGGAACGGTTCGTCCGGGCCGGTCGGACCGAAGTCGGCGGACTTAAAGTGCTGGTCGCCCGGGCCAACGCTGGTGATGTGGTCTGGTTCGTGGCGATGGTCAACCGGATCGCGGAGATTCTGAAGCTGGAAGGCGATACCGGTCCGATCGGAGTCCGCAGATCGAAAGCGATCGGGATCCTGGGGCAGCCGGCGACGGCGTTGGCGATGTTGCAGGCCCACCAAGGCGACCCGTGTGAACAGGTCGAGCCCGCCTGTGACGACCCGGCTCAGACGGACACGCATCAGTCGGTGCGGTTCGACGGACCGACCGGGTTGGATCCGGGGAAGGCGCGGCCGCAGACCACCCTGTATGTGCATCTCAGTCAGGAAGCGTTGACTGCCGATGGCCCTACTGATCTGGTCGGTCGGATCGAGGGCGATGGGCCGGTCACCGTGGACCAGCTCCGCCGGTTCCTCCGTGACACCCCGAACACCATCACCGTGCGGCCGGTGGTTGATCCGGATCCGGCGCCGGTGGATGCGTACGAGATTCCCCACCGCCACCGCGAAGCACTCCGCTTGCGCAACCCCGCCGACGTCTTCCCATACAGCACCAGCCTGAGCCGAAGCATGGATGTGGACCACACGATTCCCTACGCCAACAACGGCCCGGCCGGGCAGACGAGCCTCGAGAACCTCGGCCCATTGGACCGGCGGCATCACCGGTTGAAGACCCACGGCCGGTGGAGGCTGCGACAACCCGTGCCCGGTCACTACCTGTGGCGCTCACCCCACGGCTGGCTCTATCTGGTCACCAGCCAAGGCACCCACGCCCTCGGCAACAATGCCTTCACCGAACGCATCTGGCACACCGCCACCGCCATGCACCGCCAGTCCGCGCGAGCACCGGCGGCGAGCGCAGCATGACCGGGCGGCGGCCAAGATCAACCCATCGTTTTCGACCCGTCGAGGGACTCCCGGATGATATCCGCGTGGCCGGCGTGCTGCGACGTCTCCGCGATGAGATGAAGGAGCGTCCGGCGGACCGACCAACGGGCACCAGGCTCGAACCACGGCGCGGACGGCAGCGCATGGGATACGTCGAGGTCGACGGTGGCAACGAGCGCATCAGTGTCGGCTGCGGTCGCGGCATAACGGTCAAGGAGCAGGTCGAGCGTCTCTCCGGGGAGCATCTGGAACTGCAGGGCGTACGCGGCGTAGTCAGGTTCGCCGTTGTCCGATGCGGCGCCGTCGACGATGAACGCTGCCCACTCCCGCTCGGTGGCCGTGACGTGCTTGATCAATCCACCGAGGCACAGCTCGCTGGCCGTGGTGCGGAGCGCTGCTTGCTCGTCAGTGAGGCCCTGCACGGTCTGGCGCAGGAACTGGCGATGCTGAGTCAGTGTCTCGGCGAGGTCGGCGCGCTCGCCGGTGAGCTGTTGGGTCGGGCTGGTCTCGGTGGTCATGGCGATCCTCTCGGTCTGCGGATCGGGTCCGCGTCGGTGGTGATCACCAACCTAGAAACTGATGCGGACACTTTCTGTCCGCAATGTGCAGCAATATTGAGACATGGCCAACACCAGCTCACGAACTCTGAGTTTGCTGTCGCTGCTACAGACCCATCGACACTGGTCCGGGCAGGACTTGGCGGCGCGGATGGAGGTGTCTGTTCGCACCGTCCGGCGCGACATCGACCGGCTCCGCGAGCTCGGCTACCCGGTCGAGGCGGCACCAGGGGTGGACGGTGGATATCAGCTGGCTCCCGGCGCTGTACTGCCGCCGCTGGTGGTCGACGACGACGAGGCGATCGCTTTGGCTGTTGGCATGTACGCCGCCACGTCGGGTGACGTCGCAGGTGTGGAGGAGGCCGCGGTGCGCGCCCTCACCAAGGTGGTCCAGGTCATGCCACCCCGGCTTCGCCGCCGAGTGGAGGCACTCCGAGCGGCAACGACTCCGCTCACCTTGACCCCCGGGCCGACGGTGGATTCGGACGTGCTGATCACGCTGGCCCAGGCATGTCGTGACGCCGAGCGGTTGGAGTTTGCGTATCCCGCCCGCGGCGACGAATCATCCGAGCAGCGGGTGATCGAACAGCGACTGGTCGAACCCCATCGGCTGGTCTCGACCGGCCGCCGGTGGTATCTGGTCGCTTACGACCTCCGCCGCCACGACTGGCGCAGCTTCCGAGTGGACCGGGCAACCGAGCCCCGCCACACCGGAGACCGCTTCGCGCCTCGGCCGCTGCCGGCCAGCGACGCCGCGGAGTTCGTCCAGGCCGGCATCCGCGCGGCTCGTGCCGGCTATGAGATCGAGGTCGTGATGGAGGCGCCGGCGACCGTGGTGGAACAGCAGATCGGGCGGTGGTGCGTCGCCGAGCCGATGGGGGAGGAGCGCTGCCTGATACGGATGACCACAGACGCGTTCGAGTGGCCCCTGATGGCCATCGGGGCGGTCGGGGCCGACTTCGAGGTGTTGTCGCCACCGGAGTTGGTTGACCAGGTGCGGGCCTGGGGTGACCGATTCACCCGGGCAGTCAGCCGACCGGCAGGTGCCGATGCTGCGACCGTATTCCGGGGCGAAGTGTCACGACCGTCGTGATGCATCACAACAAAGCATGGTCTGTGTCTAAAGACCCACAGGATGCACTGTTGGTGTTAGCGTGACGATCCGAGACCCGGCTCCGGAGGTCGTCCCCTCTCGGTCGTGACCGCTCAGGCCGCGCTCACCGCACGGAAGGGACGCACCCACATGCACCCCATCAAGTACAGGTTGACTTGACGACCGGACGCAGCGCGCTCGCTCACGCCCGTCTCGGAGCCAAGGTGCACCGACATCGACCAAGCCAGATGAGTGACCGGGCAGATGGGTGACCGGGCAGATGAGTGAGCAGGCCACGGTGACCACCCGCGGGAACATTGCGGGCTGGATGGTCGGATTCGGTTCATCGCTGCTGGCCGACCAGATGTTCTTCCTGGCCCTGACATGGGCAGCGATCCAGGTCGGATCCGCAACCGAGGTGGGTCTGGTGATCGCCGCGGCATCCATCCCGCGGCTGGCGATCTTGGTTGTGGGTGGGGCGGTAGCCGACCGGGCCAACCCGAAACGCGTCGTCGTCGGTACGGATGCCGGCCGCGCGGCGGTCGTGCTCGCGGCCGCAGCGATCGTGTTGGCCACCACGATGCCGACCTGGCAGCTGATCTGCGTGGCGCTGGTCGTCGGGGCACTCGACGGGCTCTTCCTGCCCGCCATCGGTGCGCTCCCGGTGCGGCTCGCGGCTCCGCACCTGATGGGTCGCTTGGCCGCGCTTCGCACGGTGACCCAACGCATCGTGCTGCTGGCCGGCGGCCCGCTCGCCGGAGTCCTGATTGCCTGGGCAGGACCCGGCGCGGCCTTCGCTGCTTCCGCAGCGCTGTTCGCTGTGTCCTCGGCCTGCCTCGCCCGGGTGCGGCTGACGACTCCATCCGCACCACCGACGAGAACGGATCCGGGAGGCGAGCAGCCGGCGCGACGGTTCGCTGCTGAGGTGGTGCACGGCCTGGCCGTGGTCGTGAAGAACCCGGCGCTGCTCTGGCTGCTCGTTCTCACCGGTGCGCTCAACCTGGGGTTCTCGGGCCCCGTCACCATCGGGATCCCGCTGTTGGCATCCGCCCAAGGCTGGGGAGCCGCCGGGGCCGGGGCTCTGCTGGGCGCGTTCGGCGGTGGCGCCGCGATCACCGGCTTTGGCCTGGTGTTCGTCAAGTGGATACCGCGCGCAGGCTGGGTCAGCCTCGGAGCCGTGCTGGCGATGGGGACCGCCCTGGTCGGCATGGCCTTCGTCCACACCTTCGAGGTTGTAGCCGGTTGCGCGGTGGTTCTCGGGCTCGGCTCGGGCGTTTTCGGCACCACCGTGCACGCACTGCTGCTGACCACAACTCGACCACACGAGCTCGGACGCGTCATGGGGCTCTTGTCGATCACCCTGGAAGGCGTTGTGCCCATCAGCCTGGCACTGACCGGGGTGATGGCGGAGACCCTGACCCCTCGCAGCGGCTTCCTCGCCGGCGGTGCGGTGATCGTGGTGGCCGTCGCTCTGGTGGCGACACGGGCCAGTGTTCGGTCACTGGAGCTGGCCCGCCCGGGGGCCGATCCAGTCAGGCTCAGCGAGGAAGCGGAGCGCGAACCAGAAGCCGTCGCACCCGAGGCGGCCATCGCAGGATCAGCGTCACGTTGTGGTGCTTCGTCGCATACAGCGAGAGTCCGCCGACACGGCGACGAGCCTTCAGCGCGTCGAGTTGCTCGCTCCCTGGCGTCACCGGCAGTCGCGCGCTCGCCAAGGTGGCGCCGTCGGCGCGGGCCTCGATCAGGAGGTCCCACCGCACCGGACCGCTGAGGTCAGCGTCCGCGTGGTCGGACCGGCCAGCCGGCCGCAGTGCGCGACAGAGCCGGATGGCTCCGACGTCGAACACGGCCGTCGCGCTGCTCCCGCCCGACTGCTCGACCCGCAGCTCACCGCGGTGCGGCGCCCGCGCGCGAGCCAGCAGCTGAAGCCCGGGGGCCGGGGTGTCCGCACCGGTGGCCACCTCGATGCGTACCCGCTCGACGCCCAGCCGCACCGACGCCAGCGACACCCTCAGGCCGGGGTCGTCGCGTACTGTCCGCCGCGCGGCACCGAGCTTTCGGTTCAGCCGGTCCCCGAGGTCCCACAGGAGCACGCCGCTCGAGCGCTCATACGGGTCCGCACGTCGAAGTCGGCGCCGTGCCTCGACGATGTCGGCCGCGGTGCCATCGCGGGCGAGGAGCAGCATCATCCGGGCCCGGTCTTCCGCCTCGGACAGGTGCCACTCGGTCAGGTGCGGCAGCACCTGTTCCCGCAGCGTGGCCAGGAACGCCTCCTGGGTGGCGGGGTCAGCCTCGACGAACGCGTGGCCGAAGGCGGTGGACAGGGTCCAGAGCAGCACGCGTTTGAGCAGGAACTCGCGCCGTGGTCCCGGCTCGGTGTTGGCGACCACGAGCGCGGTCATCCTGGTCACCGTCTGCTCCTTGTTCAGCAGGCTCTGTGGCCGCCGGGACAGGTTCTGACCGTCGTCGCGGGTACGCCGGAAGTAGTACTCGTAGTCGCCGAGCTGGGACACCTTTCCCGCCGCGAACAGGCAGGTGCCGATGAAGACCTGGTCCTCGCCCTGGACCATGTCCTCGGGGAACTGCACGCCGAGCCGGTTCACCAGGCTACGACGGATCAGCTTCTGCGGGCTCAGCGACGACCACACCCGGTCCTTGACCAGGTCGGCGTCCAGCGCCGTCCGTCGATTCGGACGGTGATGGGTCGGCCGACCCACCCGGGCGGTACGGCCGACCACCACATCCGACTGCTCGGTGTCGGCCACCTGGACCAGGCGGCGCAGTGCATCCTCAGCCAGGTAGTCGTCCGCGTCGTGGAAGAACAGATAGCGACCGGTGGCGAGCGCGATCCCGCGGTTGCGCCCAACACTGGGCTTGCCGGAGTTGTCCTGGCGCAGGATCCTCAGTTGCGGCCACGACCGGGCCCGTTCGGCGAGCGTGGCCTGCGTCTCGTCGGTGGACCCGTCGTCGACGACGATGACCTCGATCTCATCGGCCGGCAGGGTCTGGGCCTGCAGATGATCGAGCGCGATGGCCAGCAAACCGGCGCTGTTGTAGGTCGGGATGATCACCGACACCGCCGGCGCCTGCGGGTCCATCCGTCGCCCTCAGCCGTTGGCGAGCGCCGCTGGCCCGTCCTCGCGTCGGATGTCGATGATGTGCCCGGTCTGTCCCGACAACAGGACGTCCAGCGACTGGCGGGCGACCTCGGTCGACTCCAGCAGCGTTCCCGCGGGCTCGTCCCCGAAGGCCTTGGTCCGCATCGGCGTCCCGGTCCGCTCGGGGTTCACGCAGTTCACCCGGACACCGTCGGCCGCCCACTCGTCAGCCAGCGCCTGGGTGAGATTCACCACTGCGGCCTTCGCCGAGGAGTAGAGCGAATACCCGGACCGGCCCCGGGTGTAGCTGCTCGAGGTGAACAGCAGCAGCGAGCCCTCGGTGGCGCTGAGGTGCTCGTAGAACTCCTGGGCGATGAACACCGGAGCCAGATAGTTCACCTCGGTGGCCATGAAGATGGTCTCCTCGCTGGTCTCGGCCAGCCCTCCGCGCGGCAGCACACCGGCGGTGTTGACCACGAAGTCGACCCGGCCCGACTCGGCCAGCACGGTTCTGGCCGCGGCGGCCACATCCTCCCGCCGCTCCACGTGAGTGTTCGTGGCGGAGCGCGAGAAGATCCAGACGCGCGCGCCGTACGAGCGGGCGAGCTCGGCGATGTCGCCACCGATCCCGTACGAGCCTCCGAAGACGACCATCGTCTTGCCGTCGAGCAGCGCCCGGTAGTCGTCGTCGGACAGCGGCGCCGGCCGGTCCGCCGAGGTCAGCTGGAACAGCTTGTCGGCGATGTAGACGTCGATCGGCTCGGTGACCTTCATATTGCGCTCGTGACCGGGCACCACGGCGATCGGGACCTCGGGCAGATAGCGCAGCACCACGGTGCAGTCGTCAGTGGCGGTGAAGTCGGGGTCGAGGGCGGCATTGGCGTACGCCTGGCGGATGGTCGAGAGCCGGAACGACTGCGGGGTCTGGCCGCGCCGCAGCAGGTGCCGGGGGAGTACATCGGCCATCGTCTCGGACTCGCCGTCGACCTGGATGACCGTGTCCGCCGACGCGATGGCGGTGTCCACCGCCCGGTGGGTGCGCAACGCCTCGACGTTCGCCGAGATGATCGTCTGCGACACCAGCGGCCGAACGGCGTCGTGCAGCAGTACGTTGCAGTCCTCGTCGCCGAGCGCCGCGAGCGCCGCAGCGGTGGTGTCGTTGCGGGTACCGGCCCCCTCGAGGATCTGGGTGACCTTGTCGTAGCCGCCGGTACGGACGATGGACCGTACCTCGTCGAGATAGCCCGGTGTCATCATCACGATGATCTCGTCGATGACCGGTGACTGCTGCATCACTGCGATGGTGTGCTCGATGATGGGTTTGCCGGCGATCTTGATCAGCTGCTTGGGGATGCTCAGCCCCACGCGGGTGCCGGTGCCACCGGCGAGGATGACTGCAATGTTGCGCTGGTGTTTCACTGGAAGCACTCTAGCGGCACCAGATGTGCCAACCGCGAAGCGGCGCGACGCGGCGCGTTGGCGTTAGCGATAGCCTCACGTCCAGCCCTTACCGTGCCCGCCGAAAGGATGTCCGTGACCCCGACCTCAGACCGACCTGGAGCCGATACCGCGTCGGAAGAGTATGCACGGCGGCTGCAGGCGAAGCAGCAGGTCCTGTGGAAGCGCGTCCTGAACGTGCAGGCGCCGTACCAGTGGAACCTGCGTCGCCAGCACCTCGGGCGAACCCTCGACGTCGGCTGCGGCATCGGGCGTAATCTCCAGACGCTGGGACACGGCTCGGTCGGAGTCGACCACAACGCCGCGGCAGTACAGGTTGCGCGAGAGCGTGGCGTTACCGCGCTGACAGTGGCGGAGTGGGAGACGAGCGAGCTGCGGGTCGCGGAGGCCTTCGACTCGATCCTGCTCGCCCATGTCATCGAGCATATGAATGCCGACGAGGCGCGGGCGCTGCTGCGGATGTATCTGCCGTACCTGAAGCCGGGCGGCGTTGTCTTCTTCGTCTGTCCTCAAGAGCGCGGCTACGCCAGCGACCCCACCCACGTCCGGTTCACCACAGGTGAGGACCTGGCCGTCCTCTCCCGCGAAGTCGGCCTGACGCCGGCCACGTGGTTCAGCTTCCCGTTCCCGCGCCGGTTCGGCCGGGCCTTCATCTACAACGAGTTCTGCCTACGTGCGGTCAAGCCTCACTGAGTCGGCGCGCTGCTGCGGTTTGATCCGGTCCCCGAGATAGAGGTAGACCAGCCTGCGCTGAGCGGCACGCAGGGTGGCCATCGCATCACCGCGACGGACATCAGTCCTGGAGAGCAGCCCGGGCACCATGGCGGCCAGCTCGGAGTGCAGCGCAGCGGCAGAGGCGGCCTGTTCTCGAACCAGCTGGAGGCTCCACTGGCTGGAACTGAGCCGGAAGGCGGCCAGCGGCCCGTCGGTGGCCACCAGGTCACCGTGCAACAGCGCCCGGCAGTACGTGGCCTGGTCGATCATGTAGCCGGGGTTGCCGTGCCAGCCGCCAATATCGGTCAGCACCGAGCGGCGGAACAAGACGCAGCACGGCTCACCGAAAATGTTGGCTCCCGCCAGCACCGAGCGCCGCAGCACCGCGGTGCCCGAGACCCTCCCGCGGATGCCGCGAAGGCCGAGATTGGGAATCACCGTTGCGCCGTCGGCGTCGACGATGTCGCGCGGCGATGCCACCATCACCGCACCCGGACCTGCCGTGTCGAGTGCCCTGACCTGTCGCTCGAGCGCCTGTGGCCGAAGCAGGTCGTCACCGCAGACGAGCTTCACGAGGTCCCCTACCGCCTCGTCGGTGACGCGGTTCCAGTTCGCCTCGGCGCCGCCGCCCGGGGGCGTACGCAACAGTCGAACGCGCGGATCTCGTCGATAGGGCTGTAGCAGCTCCCAGGTGCCGTCGGTCGAGGAGTGGTCCGACACCACCAGCTCGAAGTCGACGAAACTCTGGGCGAGAATTGAGTCGAGGGCTTGCTCGATGTAGGCCGCGTTATTGAACGAGGGCACAACAACCGATACCCGGGGACCGCTCACGAGCGAGCTCCGGCCGCGCGACGCCGGAAGGAGAACGCGCGATGACCGATGTAGGTGGTGACGATCGAGATGCAGGTGGCCAGCACCTGGGACACGATCACGCCGAGGCCGATCACCTCGACGAAGAAGGGCAGTAGCACCGCATTGGCAGCCAGGGCCGCAAGGTTCACCAGTTCGAAGCGCCCCAAGTCGAGGAAGAAGTGTCCCCGCACCCGGAAGACGAGGTAGCGGTGCAGGAGGAAGGCGGACAGCACCGAAGTCACATGGGCGCAGACCAAGGTGACCATGTAGCCCGCGATCGGACCCACCAGGGCATGGAACAACAGAAACCATCCCAGCCCGACGAGGGTGTTGACCGCTCCAACCAGCACGAAAGCCACCCGCTGGTCGCGGATGACGCGCAACAGTGGTCCGGCCGGTTGCGCCGGGGCCGCGAGGGGCTCACTGATGACCACAAAATTCTCTTCCGACGATCGGGACCTGCTTCGAACAGAGGACGACCTGCTCGCCTACGCGGCAGCTACTTTGCCGTGACTATAGTTGGCGCCCTGCCGAACGACGGGACGCTCGCTGGCGACGCCGTCTCCAGAGGTCTCGTGGCCAGTTCTCACCATCAGCGTCGCCGGGCTAGGCGATCACTCACCACACGGCGCCCATGGCTGAGCACGCGGCGTCCGGCAGACCGGGCCGACGACAGCGCCCAGCGCGCCCGGACGCGCCCGTCGACGTGCACCGTCTGCTGCAGTACGACGGGCATCGGTCGGCTGGGCTTCCCGCCGGTGCGGGTCGGGCCCGGAACGGTCAACTCGACCCGATAGTCGCCAGACGGTGCTCGCAACCGGCCCCGGTCGAGAGAGGCGGTCCACACCGTACTGGCGTCGGACTGCGGCTTGAGGGAGCCGTGAAGAGGGCGACCGCCGTCGGTCGGGGCCAGCGTCAGCCGGCCATGGCGCGGCCCGTTGCTCCAGCAGACGTCCAGATCGACGGCGACACCGTGCCGGGAGAACTCCACGCTCGAAGCCTCCAGCCTCTCCTGCAGCCAATGCCGGCGGGCCGCCACGTTGAGGCTCAGGTTGCCGAGCGAGGTGTCGTAGAGCCGGTCGATGCGCCCGCTTGCATCCAAGATCAGAGGTGCGTCGGTGATCTCCTCGGCACGGACGCTGCCCAACCGTCGGTTCCGGGTCAGACCCAGCGCCTCCAGTCGGACGAAGAAGTCATGGAGGCCGTCCCGCAACGGTTGGCCACCGGCAGCGCGCATCGGGTCCACCGTCGCCGTCCCGGAGAAGTGGATCTCGCCGTGGCCACCGACCTCCACGACGCTGCCCTGGAGACGGCCAGGCAGGAACCACTCATCGAGCAGCTCACGGTGCCTGATAACGATGTCGCCGGACATGTCGGCAGCCGCCTCGACGGTGCGGTCAGCGTCGGACACCCCGTCGCCGGTCACCGAGCGTGGAAGCATCCAGCTGCCATCGGCGCCCGGCGCCAAGGCCAGTGGCTGGTCCCCGTCCATGATCACGGCCTCGACGGTGATCTCAGCAGCCGTTGCGCGCACCACCCGCAGCCCTGTCAGTCGTACATTCGGCCGCAGCTGGTCGATCCGTGCCGCCTGCGCGGCGATCTGCTCGATCGTCCCGCTGCGGACGAGCGCCGCCCGGATCCGCGAAGCAACCTTGATCCCCGCGTCGACGTCTGGGCTGAAGCGCTCCGTCATCAACGTTCGGACCTCGTGCAGCAGCGAGTCAAGATAGTCGCGCGGGGCGTCCATCAGGTGTGAGCCGCCCAGCCGGCCCAGCATCTCGGTGCGGAGGAAACGGCGGTAGAACTCGTTCCTGACCTCGCCCGGGGCGGTGTACGCATCGACCACGTCGAGCACCTCGCGGAGGTTGGCGTAGTAGCCCGCGGGTTCGATCCTCTTGGAGCCGGCGTTGCCGCCGTCGGGACGGCGGAGATAGCGGTAACAGACATAGTCGGCGACGATGGAGGCCGACTGCGCCGCGAAATAGGCCTTGGTCATGAAGAGTTGGTCCTCGAGCCGCCGCGGACCCTCGGGATAGCGGATGCCTTGCTCACGCAAGAACTCCGTCCGCAGCATCTTGTGCGGTGTGAGGCTGTTCATCAGCTGAGCGGAGAAGACATCACACTTGGGACGCTGCTCGCGGTAGAGATTGTGGTGCACGCCTCGGAAGTCGCTGATCACCTTGCCGAGCACCACGTCCGCCCCGTTGGCCGACCCGAGGTCGTACATCCGCTGCAAGGCCTCGGGCTCGAGCTGATCATCTTGGTCGACGAACATCACGTACTCGCCCTGCGCCGCGTCGGTGCCGACGTTGCGGGGCTTGCCGGGCCAGCCCGAGTTCGGAATGGAGATCACTGTGACCTGTGGGTGCTCCGCCTCCAACCGGCGGAGCCGGGCCAGCGAGTCATCAGTGGAACCGTCGTCGACGAAGATCAGTTCCAGCTCGCTGGCCGGCATCGTCTGCCCCACCAGGGAGTTCAGGCAGGGCTCGATGTACTGGCCCGGGTTGTAGACCGGGACGATGACGCTTACTTTGGCGGCCAAGAAACTACCTCTCCGACGACGTGTGGGGTACGAGGCTAGCCTGGATCTGCCTCACCGCTGGCTATAGTGCATCCTGACCACCGTCGTGTTCGCCCCGGCGGCGCGCCGCAACAGCACAGAGAAAGACTCACCACCTGATGCCTCGCCACCCCGCCGTCGTCCGACTCAGACGCCTGGCAGGGCGAGGGTTCAGAAGGATCGCGCGCGTGGCGAGCGGCGGCCGTACGCCGTCGGTGCCGCAGAAGTCACCAGCGCCGCAGGTCAGCGTGGTCGTGGTCGCCCAATCGACGAATCGATTCCTCCCTGAGTGCCTGGATTCGGTTCTGGCACAGCAGGTCCGTCGGCTCGAGGTGATCGTGGTCGACACGACCACGACCGCGGAGCAGACTGCCGCGGTCCGCGAGGCGGCCGCTCGCGACCCACGGGTACGGGTGGTGCCTGCTGCCGGGCATGGCCTCGGATCGGCGCGGCGTATCGGCGGCCGGGATGCCCGAGGTCGGTTCGTGACTTTCGTGGACGCCGACGACACGCTGCCGCTGGCGGCCTACGCGACGATGACGCGCATGCTGCAGCGCAGCGGTTCCGATTTCGTGGTCGGCGCCGTCCAACGGGTGCGCAATGGTCGGGGCACCAGGCCGGCCTGGGTGAACGCAGTGCACGACTTCGACCGCACCGCGATCACCCTGGACGAGTTTCCCGCGGCCATGCAGGATCTGATGTTGGTCAACCGTATGTTCCGGCGAACGTTCTGGGTCGACACCGTGTTGGCCGATATCGCGCCGGAGGATTTCGACGACCAGCTGGCCGCCATCACGGCCTACACCCGGGCGCGGGCCTTCGACGTGCTGAAGAGCGCCACCTATCACCAGCAGCAACGCACCGATGCGGGCACGTTGATCCGCAGACGCTACGACTACGCGGCGCTGGACCAGCGGGTCCGGGTGCTGGAGTCGGTCTGGGAGGTGTTGCGCGAGGATGCCAACCCGGAGGTGTCGGGTGCTTGGGTCGGTGGCGTGCTGGAAACAGAGCTGGCGGAGTATCTCGAACATGCGGCCCACGGAGACGCCGCCTATCGGGAGCGGCTTCAGCATGCGTGTGAGTTCTTCTTCGCCGTGGCGCCGCCGAGTGCGTGGCCGCACGTGCGCGTCGACCGGCGACTGCGGGTGTTCTTGGGTTCTGAGGCCCGATGGTCAGAACTCGAGCGGCTGATCGAGTTCTTCCGTCTCAACGGCGCCATCCCGACCACGACAGTCGTGAACGGACGCGTCAGAGCGGCCCTGCCTGAGGCGTCGGGGGTCACCGGGACCGTGCCCGACCTCTGCCTGGAGCTGGCTGACAGCCAGACCGCCTTGTCCGGCGCGGTACGGACCGCCTACTGGTCCAGCGATGACCGCCCCGGCGAGCTGGTGGTGGAGGGATGGGTCTTCATCCGTGGCGTGGACCTCGCCGACGAGACCCCGGCGGTCGAGCTGGCGCTGGTGGACGCGGAGTCAGGGGAGCGGATCGCGGCACCGATCGAGCTCCGTATCGACCCTGGTGCGAACCGCTGGGCGAACCAACTGAACCAGGATTTCGACAGGTCCGGCTTCGTCACCCGGATCGACGTCGATGCTCTCCCAGGGCCGGCGGCGTCGGCGGGATCGCGCCGCTGGGTGCTGGAGTTCCGGGTGACCAGCCAGGGAGTCGAGCGGATCGGCCCGCTGCGATCGCCGGTGCGCGACGGCGTCGCGCTGCGGATGCGGGCTCGCGACCTGCGGTCGGGCGACGACCTCATCCGCGTGGTGCCAGTCCTGGACCCGGCTCGAGGGTTCCTGGTGCACCTGCGCCGCGACCAATTGCGGGCGGAGGAACTGACCGCCGATGGCCGTGGCGGCCTGGCCGGCAGGATCCGGGTGCTGCACCCGCTACCGGCTCCGGTGGTGGCCATCCGCGCCACCAGCGACGATGACCGGATCGACGCCGCCCTGCAGGAGCTGTCGGACGGGACGTACTCGTTCGCGCTTGATCTGCCCCTCGGCCCGATCGCCCGGGAATGGAGCATCCGGGTGCTGGACGATTCCGGTGCGAAGCATCGCTTGTCCTGGCCGGACGAGCTATCGGCCGGAGTCCAGGTCGGCGGCGGGCCGGACAGTGCGGCGTGGGTACGCTCACCCCGCGGCTTCTGCAACGCCACCACCAGCCACAGCTTCGTCCACACCACCGCCGTCCACGTCGACGACGGCGGAATCGCGGTGGAGGTGGAAGCGGTGGGGCTGAGCGCAGCCGATCTGCAGCGCGCCGTGCTGGTCGGGCCAACGGTACGGGTGCCGGTCGACGAGGTCACCATGCTCACCCGACCAGACATGTCGATCCCGGTCGCCGAATACTGGCGCCTCGAGTTCCCCGCCTCAGCGTCTCGGTGGGGCGGGCCGTCGCTGCCGTTGCCGGCGGGATCTTACGTCGTCGAGCTCCCCGCCGCCGACGCGGCAGAGGACCGGTTGGTGTGTGGGGTCACCGAGGCATTCCTGGAACAGGGCCCCATCGAGGGACTGACCGGCTGGCATGGCTGGACGGCAGCCCGGGTTCCGGCCACCAACCGGTTCAGCCTGAGCCTCCGGGCGCCACTGGCCGACGACGAACGCAGCCGTTACGCCCGGGGCCAACTTGCCACCTGGTATCAGACCTCCGACTTCACTCCGCGCGACATGGTGCTTTTCCAGTGCTATCGCGGCGAGTTCGCGACCGACAGCCAACTGGCCATCCATCAGGAGCTTCGCCGACGGGAGGCCCCGCTGGAGCTGGTCTGGGCGGTTTCAGACCGATCCGTCGTGCTGCCCGAGGGGGCGGATCCGGTCCTGATCGGCTCACGAGAGTGGTACCAGGCGGTCGGGTCGGCCCGATACCTCTGTCAGAACATCGACTTCGACAGGTTCTTCCGGAAGCGGCCGTACCAGCGCTATCTGCAGACGTTCCATGGGTACCCGTTCAAGTCGATGGGCATCTCCTTGTGGCGGGCACAGGGCAAGTCGGATCTGATCATCGATGCCGAGTGCGAGCGCCGCACCACGGCCTGGGACTCGATCCTGGTGCCGGCCCAGTTCTGTGAGCCGATGTATCGGCAGGAGTACCGCTACGACGGTGAGGTGCTCGTTACCGGCTATCCCCGTGACGACGATCTTGTGGTTGACGACCCTGAGGTCTCCCGGAACGCCATCCTTGCGCGGCTGGGGGTGCCGGCCGATAAGCGGGTCGTGCTCTACGCACCCACCTGGCGCGATACCGGCGCAACCGGGGCCTTCAAGGCGAAGCTGTTCGACGCGCTGGACCTCGATGATCTGACCACCCGACTCGGCGAGGACTTCGTGATCCTGGTCCGTGGGCACAACTACAACCTCCGCGCGGGGGAGAAGGTGTCGTCGGCAACCGTCGTGGACGTCACCTCGTACCCCGAGATCAACGACCTCATCCTCGCCTCGGACGTCGCCGTGCTCGATTACTCCTCGCTGCGATTCGACTGGTTGATCACCGGGAAACCCGTGCTGTTCTTCGTGCCTGACCTGGCCGACTATCTCAGCGCCCGCACCGCCTTGTTCGAGTACGCACCGACGGCGCCCGGTCCGATGCTCGACACGACCAGCGAGGTGGCGGCGGCGCTGCTCGATCTCGACCGGGTGTCCGCATCGTTCGCGCCAGCACGAGCGCAGTTCAACCAGACGTTCCACGGGCTGCACGACGGCCACGCATCGGCGCGGGTGGTGGATGCGTTCTTCGGTCCCGACCAAGGCCCTAGGCTGACGTCGCACAACTAGACCACGACCAGCGGATATGACGAGAGGGCACGATGGCCAGGGCGGACGCGGCTGCGTCGGAAGGGACCGGGGCGGCACAGGACCAGGTCGAGACAGCGGCACGCCGCACGGCGCTGGTCGGCTCGGAGGCGCTGTTGGACGCCGGCCTGGCCGTGCTCGGCTTCACCGCCATCTGGGCGGCGCTCACCTCCGAGCTGCTCCTTGCGCTGGTGACGGTGCTCCTCACAGCTCTCGGCGTCGGGCTGGTGGCCCACACCAGACTGCGGGACAGCACCGGGTTGCTTCCGTGGCTGAACCAGCTGCCCGCCGTCCGCGTGCTGCTGGGAGTCGCCACCGCCGTCGCCTTCGCCGGCGTCGCCAGCGATGCGGACCTGGTCCCCGTGGCGCTCGCCCTGCTGCTGTCCGTGGCTGCGGTGGCGTTCGAACCACACCTGGCGCGGATGGTGCGGGCGCGGACGTCGTACGTGGCGAACCTGCCCGGTGTCACCGCCGCCCCCGGACTTCCCAATCTCCGACCGGTCATCTTCTTCGGCGGTCTGGCCGTCAGCGCAGCCGGGTCGACGATGGCGCTGCTGGGGCTGTCGGCGTGGTGGTGGCTGCTCCTGGTCGCCGCGGGTGCGATACCCGTCGGGCTGCTGACGCTGGCGGCCCGCCGGCGCGTGGTGGCGGGAATCCAGCTGGAGGCCGGGATCGCTTCGGCGGTCGCCGACTACGCCCCACAGTTCATCATCTATACCGCTCGCCCTGACGACGCGTCCTACCAGGTCAGCATGTGGCTGCCGTACCTTGAGCGAGCCGGTCGCCGGTTCATCGTGGTGACCCGCGACGGGCTGCCGGCCGAGGCGCTGGCCGCGATCACCGACGCCCCGGTGATCGAACGCCGGCGGGTGGCCGACCTGGACAGTGTGGTCCCGCCGTCGGCCCGAGCCGCGTTCTACGTCAACGCCTCCTCCGGCAACGGCGCCTTCGTCCGCTTCCCGCAGCTGACCCACGTCTACCTGGGACACGGCGACTCCGACAAGCCGCCGTCGTACAACCCGACGCACGCCATGTTCGACCGAATCTGGGCAGCCGGTCCCGCCGCGACCCGACGTTACGCGGCGCACGGCGTGTCGATCGACCCGGAGAAGTTCGATGTGGTCGGCCGCCCCCAGGTCGAGGACGTACGCCCGGCCGCGCGCCGGCTGGCCGACACCCCCGAGCCGGTCGTGCTCTACGCCCCGACCTGGCGCGGGCACGTCGAGGAGACTCTGCTCCACTCGTTGCCGGTGGGGGAGCAGATCGTCGCCGCGCTGTTGCGCCGCAACGCCACGGTCATCTTCCGCCCGCACCCCTTCAGCTATGAGTTCGACGCCGACCGCGAGTCCATCCGGCGGATCCAGCGGCTGCTGGCCGACGACGCCCGGGCCACCGGTCGAGCGCACTGGTGGGGCGACGCGGCCGAGAAGGACAACGGCATCCTCGAGTGCATCAACGCCTCGGACGCGATGGTCTCCGACGTCTCCAGCGTCGTCTCGGACTACCTCTTCTCGGCCAAGCCGTTCGCCATGGTGGCCGTCTCCACCGGCGTGGAGGACTTCGCCGAGGCGTATCCGATCGCCCGGGCCGCGTATGTGTTGGCCGGCGACCTGACCAACCTCGACCCGATGCTCGACGACCTGCTCGGGCAAGACTCCCTGGCCGAGCAGCGCAGGTCGGTCAAGGCGGACTACCTCGGCGACTTCCCGGCCGACGGGTACGCCGACGTCTTCGTCGGCGCGGTGCAGGCACTCGTCGACCGGCCGCACCCGCTGGGGGCCCAGACCACCGAGGAGACCGAGGAGTCGACCGGCCCCAGCACCCTGGCCTCCATGCGCCGCCGGCTGGCGGCGCTGGGCCGCGATGTCGCCGTGAACGGCACCGCTGCGCTGACCGCAGTTCTGGCCGTTGTCGGCGCCCCGCCCCTGTACCCGACCATCGGCGCGCTGCTCTGTCTGGCTGTGATCATCTACGCCCGCCGCCGCACGCTGGCGCTGAGCCGCCGCTGGTCGGCGCTGCTCGGCGGCAACGACGTGGCGCGGGTGCTGCTGGTGGCGGCGCTCGGTGTGGTGGCGGCCCGAGGCGAGCCGTCGGCGGCTTCGGTGGTCGCGGCGTCCGTCGCTCTGCTGCTCATCGCCGTCGTGATGGAGCGCACCGTGCGAGCGACGCTCGGTCGTCAGGGCCTGGAAGCGTTCGGGCTGCCGGGAGTTCGGACGACCGTCACCACCCCGATGCCGTGGGGAACGACCTCGATCATCAGCTGGGGCGTCATCGCTGCCGCCTGGCTGGTCACTGTCACCGGCGCCGATCTGAGGTTGCTGCTGGTTGCGGCGGCGCTGCAGCTGGCGGCCGTCGCAGTAACGCTGGCTTTCGGGCTGGTGCGGGTGCACCGCTCCGTCACCGCGGAACGAGAGCTGCGCCACACCCTCACCGCGTACGCGCCGAAGTTTGCGGTCTACTTCGCCTCCGACATCGGAGCCGCGTACCAGATCGGGATGTGGCTGCCCTATCTGAAGCGGATCGGCGAACCCTTCATCATCGTCACCCGGACGGTGCCGATGCTGCGCCAGCTGGAGAAGGTGGTCGATGTGCCGGTCGTCCACCGGCCCACCCTGCGCAGCCTGGAGGACGTGGTGGTCGACTCACTCACCACCGCGTTCTACGTCAACAACGCGGTCCGCAACACCCACTTCGTCGAACGCCGCCAGCTGACCCACGTCTGGCTGAACCACGGCGACTCGGAGAAGCCCGCCTGCTACAACCCGGTGCACGCCATCTATGACCTCATCTTCGCCGCCGGCCAGGCCGGGGTCGACCGCTATGCCCGGCACGGGGTGCGGATTCCGCCTGATAAGTTCCGGATCGTCGGCCGGCCGCAGGTGGACCAGATCCTGCCCGCCACCGCCCCGATCTCGACCGTCGACGCCCCGACGGTGCTGTACGCCCCCACCTGGCGTGGCCCGTTCGCCGATTCCCGGGTGTACTCCCTGCCGGTCGGTGCGCAGATCGTCGAAGCCCTGCTGGGCCGGGGCGCGCGAGTCATCTTCCGGGCGCACCCGTTCAACTACCGCTTCCCCGATGCCACGGCCCTGATCGAGGAGATCGGCGCGCTGTTGGCCGCTGACCGGGCCGCGACCGGGCGCGAGCACCTGTGGGGCGAGGCAGCGGAGAAGGACCTCACGGTGGAGGAGTGCTTCAACGCCTCCGACGCCATGGTGTCCGACGTGTCGGCCGTCGTCTCGGACTATCTGCAGGCCGACAAGCCGTTCTCGATCGTGGCGGTGGGGCGCACGCCCGAGCAACTGGTCGAGGAGGCCCCGGCCGCCCGGGCGGCGTACGTGCTGCGCGACGACGTGGCCAACCTGGACGCGGTGCTGGACGAGCTGCTCCGAGCCGACTCCTTGGCCACCGTCCGGCGGCAGACGCGCGCGTACTACCTCGGGGACTTTCCCGCCGAGCATTACGCCGACGGGTTCGTGCAGGCGGCCCGGACCGTGATCAGCACCCCGCCGGTGCTGGCCGCGGAAGAGGTCACCAGTGACTGACGGGCTGCGCCGCGTTCTCGCACCGTTGCTTCCCCAGCTGCCCCTGGCAGTCGCCGTCGCCCTGCTTCTCGCGCTCGGCAGCCGTTTCGACGCCACCGCCACCGCGGTGGTCGCTGTGGTCGCGGGCGGCGTGGTGCTGGCGCTGCCGCTGGTCGAGCGGGTCGCCGGGAACGCGCCGCTGCGTGCTGTGCAGCTGCCCGATTATCGCGAGCCGGTCAGGCCGCCGCGGCCGGGCGTAGCGCGGGCCGGCACCGGCATCTTCCTGATCGCGCTCGCGGTGGCGGTCTGGGGCGAGCAGGGCTGGATCACCGCCGTGCTGTTGGCGCTCGGCTCCGCGGGGCTGCTAGCGGTGCTCGCTCTCAGCGTGGTGATGATCCGGGGGCGCGCCGCCGACCGACGGCGGATCCGCTCGGCCCTTGAGGCGTACGCGCCGAGGTTCGTCCTCTACACGGGTCGCCGCAACGATGCGACCTACCAGCTGACCATGTGGCTGCCGCTGCTGGAACGGCTGGGGCTGCCGTACCTGATCGTGGTGCGGGACCGCGACGCGATCCCGATGGTGGCCAAGGTGACTCCCGCTCCGGTGGTCTGCTGCCCGACGGCCGCCGATCTCGACTGCGTCGTGGTGAAGTCCCTCGGTGCGGCCTTCTACGTCAACATGGTGGCGGAGAACGCCAACTTCGTGCTCTATCGCAGCATGACCCACATCTACCTCGGTCACGGCGACTCCGACAAAGAGCTGTCCGGCCACCCGGCGCACGCCATGTTCGACAAGATCTTCATCGCGGGCCCTGCCGCTGCCGAGCGCTACGCCCGCAACGGGGTGGAGATTCCCGACGACAAGCTGGTGGTCGTCGGTCGGCCACAGCTGAGCGGGGCCCGAACGGCTCAGCAGCCGGTCGCGGACCGCCGGCCGCCCCGGGTCCTGCTCGCCCCGACCTGGCGCGGCTACAACGCCAGAACCTCGCTGAGCTCGCTGTCGGACCTGCACGTCGTCGTCACTGCGCTGATCGCCCGGGGTGCTGAGGTGGTGCTCCGTCCACATCCGTTCAGCTGGCTCGGCCGCGGTGAGCGGGCCGCCATCGCGGCGATCGACGCGCAGTTGCGGGCTGACCGGTCCGCGACCGGTCGCCGACATGTGCTTGCCGCCGAGCAGCGACAGCTCGGGGTTGCCGAGGTGTTCAACCTCAGCGACGCGATGATCACCGACATCGGCAGCGTGCTGGTCGACTACTTCGTCACCGGCAAGCCGTATGCGGTGGTGCTCCCGCGGGGCGCGCAGCGCTCGACCGCGGTGGACAGCTATCCGACCGTCGCCGCCGCGTACCTGCTGGAGGTCGCTGAGCTGCGCGGCACGGTGGACACAGCGGCGGTGGACGGGCTGCTGACCGACCTGCTGGTCACCGATCCGATGGCGGCGGTGCGCCCCGAGGTGACACGGCGTTACCTCGGGCCGGCTCCCAGCGACGACCAGGCGTTCTTGGACACGGTCCGTGGCCTGATCACGGGGCGAAACCCAACCGTTCATTGAGGATCGCCACGATCGGGTCGCTGCCCAGCGCCCGGCCGTCCACACTGCTGACGGCCACCGCTCCACTGAGGGCGGAGGTCCAGAAGACGGCCCGGGCGGTGTGCAGCCGGGACGCCTCCAGCGGCTCGATCCGATAGCGGACCTGGTGGCGGTCGAAGTGGTCGAGCACCGCCCGCCGGGTGACTCCCGGCAGCACGTCGTCGGTCAGCGGCGGGGTGCACCAGACCTGATCGGGATCGAGGCAGAACAGGTTGCCGCGGGAGGTCTCCGCCACCGCCCCACTCTCCTCGAGGAAGTACGGCAGGCCGCCCACCGCATCCCGTTCGGCCGCGGTCAGGGTCGTGCGGTCGCGCCACTTGTGTCGCCAGCTCTGCGCCGGCCGGTGGCCCCGGACCAGCGCGGAGCTGCTCATCCTCGCGGGGAGGTCACGCGCAGCCACCTCCACGGCGACGCTGTGGCCGGCTCGGCGACCGGTGATCCGCAGCGCGCGACGCCCGCTCGCCGGTGGCGGCGACTCGGCGAGCACCTGCCGGACGCGGGCGGTGACGTCCGTCGGCAGCCCCGCGCCGTAGAGCTCACGACACGACAGATCCAACCGGGCCAGGTGTTCGGCCAGCCGGAGCGGCACGTCGCCGCGGACCAACACCGATTCGAACACCCCGCCGGCGACAGGGGCGGCGATCGCCGGGCTGAGCGGCCAGAGGCCATCGGCGAACGCCGACTTGGCCGCGGCGACCAGCGGGGCAGCCTTATGCAGGCATTCGCGCCACTCCAGCATCGGGACACTGTCAGCGGTGATCCCGCCGCCGACCCCGAGCTCGATGGTGTCCCCGTCCACCTCGAAGCTACGGATGACGACATTGAACTGGGCCCGCCCGGTGGGGGTGACGAAGCCGGCCGCCCCGGTGTACGTTCGCCGCGGTGACCGCTCCAGGGCGGCGATGGCCCCGACCGCCGACGACTTCGGCGCGCCGGTGACTGACCCTGGCGGGAAGGTGGCGCGCAGCAGCTCGGCGGTGGAGGTGCCCGCTCGCAGGCGACCCGACACGTTGGACACCAGGTGCCACACACCCGGGTGCGGCTCGAGTCCGAGCAGCTCGTCGACGACCACGGTGCCGGGGACGCTCACCCGCGACAGGTCGTTGCGCATCAGGTCGACGATCATGATGTTCTCGGCGGCGTCCTTGGCCGAGGCCCGCAGGGCGGGGGAGTCCAGCTCGTCTCGGGCCCGAGCTGCCGTGCCCTTGATCGGAGCCGTGTCGACCCGGTCGCCGTCGCGACGCAGGAACAGCTCAGGGCTGAAGCTGACCAGCACCTCGCGGTCGGTGGTCACCAGCGCCCCTCGCATCGGCTGCAGCTGTTCGGCCATGTCGGCAAACATCGCCGCCGCGCTCCCGGTCATGGACGCGACCAGTCGGGTGCAGAGGTTGACCTGATAGAACCGGCCGGCATGGATCGCACCCACCGCCCGTTCGATCGCGGCGAGGTGCTCGACCCGCGCCCGGGCGGGCGCCACCTCGGTGCGAAACACGCCGACCCGCCACCGGCTGCACTCCGGCTCATCATTCTGATCGGCGGCATCAATGATCAACTTCCGGGCCTGAGCCAGGGCGATCCGCATCGCGTCTTCGCGGCCGGCCAGGCCGAGGGATTCGAAGAACCACTCTCCGTCGCCGTCGACGCGCAGCAGATGATCATAGAAGGCCAGCCAGCACCGGTCGTCGTCGTAGCCCAGCGTGGTCAGCCAACCGCCACCGAGCACCGACTCGTCTGTCGACACCCGTGGCATCTCATCCAAGATCGACATCGCCTGGCCGTGATCGGCTGCGCGCACGGCCCGCAACGGGCTGTGGACCATGATCATTCGCTGGTCGAACCAGTCGCCGCTGAGTGCGCCGGGGTTCGGATGCTGGTCGAGCCTGGTCAACACCGTCCGGGCGCTTGCCCCGCGCCCGAGCGGGACCACATACGGTCGCCCCGACAGCTCCGACAGCTCCGACAGCTCCGACAGCCGGTCGGGCGCGGTCGGCTCCTGCTCAGGAACCACCGGCCAGGCTCGCCAGGACGCGGTCGGCACTGGTCCCCAGACCGAGAGTCCGGGTCAGGTCAGCGAACCGCTCCGGGTCCGCCGGAGCGGACGGTAGCTGTAGGTCGTCCAGGCTGACGCCGAGGTCCAGGTCGCGCGCGACGGCCACCACGGTGGGCGCCACCGCCAGATAGTCGATGGCCGCCCCGAGCTTGGAGCGGATGGCGTTACTGATTTTCCCGGTGGGGTCGCTGGCCGCGGCCAGGATGCCGTGCAGATCACCGTGGGACTCAAGCAGTGAGGCCGCGATCTTCTCACCGATGCCGGCCACCCCTGGCAGCCCGTCGGAGGTGTCACCTCGCAAGGTGGCGAAGTCGACGTAGGCCGAGGCCGCCACACCGTACTTGGCGCGGATCCAGGCCTCGTCCACCTGCTCATGCTTGCCCACACCTCGTGCGATGTAGAGCACCCGGATATCCCGCGCGTCGTCAACGAGCTGGAACAGGTCGCGGTCGCCGGTGACCACATCAACCGGGATCCCGGCGGTGTCGGCCAGGGTGCCGATCACGTCGTCGGCCTCATAATGATCTTTGCCGACGATCGGCAGGCCGAGCGCGGTCAGCACCTCGATGATCAAGGGAACCTGGACGGCCAGCGCGTCCGGAGCGGTTTCGCCCGCGGTGGCGTCGGCGGTGGACATCTCGGCCACAACGGAATCGCCGGCGCCGGCCACCCGGTGTGCCTTGTAGCTGGGGATCAGCTCCACCCGCCACTGCGGACGCCAGTCGTTGTCCCAGCAGCAGACCAGATGAGTCGGCTCATAGGTGTCCACCAACCGGCTGATGAAGTCGAGCAGCCCGCGTACCGCGTTGACCGGCGTGCCGTCGGGCGCGCGGATGGTGTCTGGCACTCCGAAGAAGGCCCGAAAATACAAAGAAGCCGTATCCAAAAGGAGAAGTCTGGGTGAGGGCACAGTTGAATACTGGCACGATGGCCCCCATGGAAAAGCTCGACCGTCGTATTCTCTCCCTTCTCGCAAGCGACGGCCGGATGTCCTATACAGACATCGGCAAAGAGACGGGCCTCTCCACCTCTGCGGCGCAGCAGCGGGTCCGTCGCCTGGAGCAGCGCGGCGTGATCAAGGGATACCGCGCCTCGCTCGACGCCGCCGAGCTCGGTCTGCTGGTCACCGCCTTCGTGGCGATCAAGCCGTTCGACCCCGGTCAGCCGGACGACGCACCCGACAAGCTGCAGCACCTCCCCGAGATCATCTCCTGTTACTCGGTCGCCGGAGACGCGAGCTATCTGCTGAAGGTGCAGGTGCCGACGATGGTCGATCTGGAGTCGTTGCTGACCCGGATCCGTGCCGACGCCATGGTGTCCACGCACACGACCACCGTGCTGTCGACACCGTACGAGGACCGGCCGCAGATCTGACCCACCTGCCGAGCGCGCGGAGCCCCGGAGGGACTTCACACCGGTGGGTAGGCTGCCTGGCGTGCGACTCCTGCGTGGTCATCTGTTCGGCGGCCGATCCCGGCTGTTGCTCAGCGTGCTGGCCGGGATCAGCGTGGGGTTGTCCTTCCAGCCCTACGGTGCCTGGCCGCTGCTGCTGCTGGGGCTGCCGGGCTTGACCGTCGCCGTGCGTGGCGCCCGGCCTCGCCGCGCCTTCGGACTCGGCTACGCCTTCGGGCTGGCGATGCTGGTTGTCGCCATCAGCTGGCTGCACGTGCTCGGCTGGTGGGTGGCGCTGGCCCTGATCCTGTTCGAGTCGTTGTTCTTCGGTCTGCTCGGTCTGGTCATCGCCGTCACCGCGCGGCTGCGACTCTGGCCGCTGGCGGCGGCGTGCGGCTGGGTGCTGGTGGAGTACGCGTACTCCCGGATCCCGTTCGGCGGCTTCGGCTGGACCCGGTTGGCATATGCCGCCGTGGACACCCCGCTGGCCGGCTTCTTCCCGCTGGTCGGGGTGGCCGGCGTCTCGTTCGCCGTCGCCCTGGTCGGCCAGCTGCTGGCCTGGATCGCGCTGCGGCTGCTTCGGCGCCGCAACCTTGACCCGGCGGCGCCGGCGGGACAATCGCGCCGTCACGGCGTCGAGCGTGCCGTTCTGCTCACCGCCGGACTGACCGTGGCGCTGGTCCTGGCTGGTGTGGCGCTGCGTGGCTATCAGGTGGAACCCGCCGCCGGCCGCGAGGGGTCGGTCCAGGTCGGCATCGTCCAGGGCAACGTGCCCGGTCGCGGCATTGAGGCCATGGGGCGGGCACGTTCAGTCACCAACAACCATCTGGGTGAGACCGTCGATCTGATGACCCGTGCCCGGCTGGGTTTGGTGTCCGAGCCGGACTTCCTGCTGTGGCCGGAGAACTCCACCGACATCGACCCGCTGCTCGACGCCCAGACCCGCGCAGTGGTGCAGTCGGCCGCCGAGGTGGCGGGCCGACCCATCCTGGTCGGTGCCGTGATGGAAGGGCCGGGAGAGGACGAGCGGCAGACGACGGCCCTGTGGTGGGACCCCGACCGGGGCGTCCTGGCCCGCTACGACAAGCGAAACCTGGTGCCGTTCGGGGAGTGGATTCCGTTCCGTGCCCAGCTGCTGCCGCTGCTACCCATCCTCGAGCAGACCGGCGCCCAGTCCGTGCCGGGCACGACGCCCGGCGTCCTGAGCGTCCCGCTGGGGGACCGCACCATCGCGGTCGGCGACGTCATCTGCTTCGAGCTGGCCTATGACAAGACGGTGTACGAGACGATGACCGGCGGCGCGCAGCTGCTGGTGGTGCAGAGCAACAACGCCACCTACGGCGGCACCGGGCAGATCGAACAGCAGTTCGCCATCACCCGCGCCCGGGCCATGGAGACCCGCCGCGAGATCGCTGTCGCCACCACCAACAGTGTGTCCGGCTACATCGACCGGGACGGAACGGTGGTCGCGCGGACCGAGCAGTTCACCGCCGACTCGATGGTGGTCCCGATGCCGCTGCGCACCACGATCACTCCGGCGGTGCACGTGGCTCCGTGGCTGGACCGGGGCCTGGCCGCGATAGCGGTGCTGTGCGTCGTCGCTGCCGCGATCGGCCGGCGGCGTTCGCCCCGAGCCGTACCGATGGGCGAAGATGAACCGACCGCGCCGTCGTCGCGGGAGCACCGTCGCCCGGAAGAGAGGATCACCACGTGAGCGACTTCGAGGCTGGTACGGCCCTGGAGCCCGTCCTCGTCATCATCCCGACCTACAACGAGGCCGAGAACATCGAGTGGATCGTCGGCCGAGTGCGTGCCGCGGTGCCCACAGCGCACGTGCTGGTGGCCGACGACAACTCACCGGACGGAACCGGGAAGCTGGCCGACGCCGTCGCCGCCAGTGACGACCATGTGCATGTGATGCACCGGCTGGGCAAGGAAGGGCTGGGCGCGGCCTATCTTGCCGGTTTCACCTGGGGGCTGGACAACGGCTACCAGGTGCTGGTGGAGATGGACGCCGACGGGTCCCACCAGCCCGAACAGCTGCCCGAGCTGCTGCGTGCGCTCGAGCACGCCGACCTGGTCCTGGGCTCGCGGTGGGTCCGCGGGGGCAAGGTCGTCAACTGGCCCAAGTCGCGGGAGGTCCTGTCCCGGGGCGGGAACCTGTGGACCCGGCTGGCGCTCGGCATCCAGCTCAAGGACGCGACCGGGGGCTATCGCGTGTTCCGACGCGGGACACTGGAGGGCCTCGGTCTGGACGCCGTCGCGTCAGCCGGCTACTGCTTCCAGGTGGATCTGGCGTGGCGTGCGGTCAAGGCCGGCTTCACCGTCGTGGAGGTCCCGATCACCTTCGTCGAGCGAGAACGCGGAGACTCCAAGATGAGCCAGCGGATCGTGGTGGAGGCCCTGGTGCGGACCACCGCCTGGGGCATCCGGCACCGGGCCCGACAGCTGCGCCAGCTGAGCGCCGCCAAGCAGCGGACGGCGCTGAAATGAGGACCCGCGCTCCTTGGCTGATGCCAGTGCTGGTGGTGCTGCTGGTGGCCGTACCCATCTTCGAGGTGTGGCTGTTGATCCAGGTCGGCAGCGAGATCGGCGTGCTGCCCACGGTGGCCATCCTGGTGGTCGAAGCGTTGCTGGGCGCCTGGCTGATGAAGCGAGAGGGCGCCCGGGCCTGGGCAGCCCTGAACAAGGCCATCGGCACCGGGAAGCTGCCGAGCGGTGAGCTCGCCGACGCCGCGCTGGTGCTCGTCGGCGGCATGCTGCTGATGCTGCCGGGTTTCGCCACTGACGTCGTCGGGTTCGTCTGCCTGCTGCCGTTCACGCGACCGCTGGCGCGGCATGTGCTGGCGTTCATGGTGGCCCGCAGCGTCAGCCGGATGGCCCCGGCCGGGGGGCTGCGTCCGAGCAGCCGCCGGTTCGGCGAGGGCGAGGTGATCGAGGGAGAGACCGTCGACGTCCCCGACACCAAGCGCAGCGACCCGCAGATCATCCGGGGCGAGATCGACGACGGTCCTCGCTGACCGCGGCTGCATCGAAGCGGGAGCGCGGCGGCACTGCTGCCCGGAGAAGACGACGAGGTCGCCACCCGGCCTCACAAGCTGCCGACCAGTGCAGCTGCGGGCCGAGGTGACGACCTCGACAACTTGGGTGATGCGGTGCCGCTACGCGCTCTTCCTGGAGCGCGGTGCGCGGGCCAGCTCGGGCGGGCCGGATTGCCCGGACCTCAGCAGGTCCAGACGCTCCGCCAACAGGTCCTCGAGCTCGGCGATGGAACGCCGCTCGCGCAGCATGTCCCAGTGCGTCCGCACCGGCTTCTCCTGCTTCGCCTCGGGACGCTCGACGTCGGAGCGCAACGACTCGGCACCACAACGCGGGCACTCCCACAGCGCTGGGATCTCGGCTTCTTCGGCGAACACCAGGGTGAAATGGTGCTGGCGTGCGCAGTCATATCCGATCTCCTGGCGCGGTGCGAACTCGACGCCCGCCTCGTCCTCGAAGCTCTTGGTTCCTAGACCCGATCCACGCAGTGAACGATCCGCCATTGCAACCTCCCGACTCGATGTCTGACGACGATGAATTCGATGTCTCACTGTTCTCAACGTCCACGGCATCGCCGGTGTTCCGCCGTGAAGGTCCGGATTGGCTCAGCCGAGAATCGCTGCCGGCGGCTGCTCCTTCGGTGGTGCCTTTACCCGCAACAGCCCCAGTGCACCCGCCAGCAGCACGACGGCGATGCCGATGATTCCCATCCGGTCGGAGTCGAACGCTCCCGCCATCAGTGCGAACAGGCCGGGAGCCAGGAACGACACCGCCCGACCGGTGGTCGCGTAGAGGCCGAACATCTGCCCCTCGCGCCCTTTCGGCGCGAGCCGGGCGAGATAGGCGCGCGAGCTCGCCTGCGCCGGACCCACCCACAGGCACAGGAGCAGACCGAAGATCCAGAACATGGTGGGGCCCTCGGCGAACAGCAGGACGGTGGCGGTGAGGACCAGGCCGAACAGCGACACCACGATGATGGGCTTCGGGCCCACACGGTCCTCGAGGAACCCGGCGCTGAACGCCCCGACGGCGGCGACCACGTTGGCGGCCACCCCGAAGATGACGACGTCGGAGGCGGAGAGACCGTAGACGCTGACCGCGAGGACGGCCCCGAAGCTGAACACCGCCGCCAGACCGTCGCGATAGACCGCACTGGCGAGCAGGAACCAGACCGCGTGTCGGTCGGCGCGGAACAGGCTGCGGACATCGGCGACCAGCACCCGGTACGAGGCCCAGAACCCGACCCGGGCGATCGCCCGGGTGGGCGGGATCTCGGGTACGGCCAGCAGCACCGGAATGGTGAAGACCGCGAACCAGATCGCTACCACGATGGCCAGCACCCGATACTTGAGTCCGCCCTCGGCGGTGACACCGAACAGGCCCACGTCGGGGGAGATGAACAGCACGAATGACAGCAGCAGGACGAAGATGCCACCGACATAACCACTGGCCCAGCCGATGCCGGAGATCTTGCCGATCGTGGTCGGGGTGGAGATCTGTTGCAGCATCGCGTTGTTGGAGACCTGGGCGAACTCCATGAAGATCGAGCCGGCGGCCAGCAGCACTAGACCGAGCCAGAGGTAGGAATATTCGTCGCGGACGAAGAAAAGGCCAAGGGTGGAGGCGATGACGAGCCCGCTCCAGACGGCCAGACTGCGTTTACGGCTGCCGCCGGCGTCGGACCGCAGCCCGGTGATCGGGGCAATCGCCGCCACGGCGATGCCGGCCACGAACATGGCGATCCCGAGCCAGGTGGTCCCGCTCAACGATCCCTCCGGCCGGCCGGCGGCGACCGACTCGGTCAGATACGGGGCGAAGACGAAGCTGGTGACGATGGTGCTGTAGGCGGACGCCCCCCAGTCCCACGTGGCCCAGGCTGCGACGGTGCGTTTTGGGGTCGGGCCGCCGGCGGTCGGGCCCGACCGGTCAACCAGCCCACTGTGCGGTGTTGCCATGCTTGCGCCTCGCTCGTTCAGGTCCACAGGTCCCGGCCCTGCAGCACCGACTTCAAGGTATCGATCCGGTCGGTGAAGATGCCATCGACACCAGCGTCGATCAGGCGCGACATCGTGTCGGCGTCGTCGACCGTCCAGATGTGGACCTGCTTGCCGGCACGATGGGCTGCCGCCAGCAGCGACGGCGTCAGCACCTGCAGCCGCCGCCCGGCGACCACGGCATCGATGGGCATCTGCAGCACCGGGGCAGGGGTGTTGAGCAGCCGGGTGAGCGCCGGCGCGAAGCGGTTGAGCACCACCCCGCGGCTGGTGGCCGACGACGCCACCTTCGGCCCGAGCCGTCGGCGCAGCCGGTGCAGTCGCGCCGGGCTGAAGGAGGAGACACAGACACGGTCCTCGGCTTCATGCTCCCGGATCGTGTTCACGAGCAGGTCGACAGCGGCGTCGGACTTGGCGTCGATGTTGAACCGAGCGTCGGTGAACCGCTCCAACAGGTCAGACAGCCGTGGGATCGGGTCACGACCGCCGATCTGGGCCTCACGCACCTCAGACCAGGCAAGGTCACCGATCCGGCCGGCCCGGTCGGTGACCCGGTCCAGCCGGTCGTCGTGGAAGGCGAGGAGCACCCCGTCGGCCGTGGCGTGTACGTCCGTCTCGAGGTAGCGATAACCGAAGGCGACCGCCTCGTCGAAGGCGTGCTGGGTGTTCTCCCGCCCCAGGTTCGGCGCGTACGTGGCGCCGCCACGGTGCGCGAAGGCGGCGAAAGGCACGTCGAAATAGGCGTAGTCGGCGGCGCGCATGGGCTCAGTATGGTGGCGGTCGTCGAGCGGTCACAGACCAGGCAGCCGCTCCAGCTGCCTTTCCGCGAACGCCGGCAGCCAGTCGGGCACCCCGAACAGCAGCATCGAACTGTAGCCGGCCAACCCGCAGCAGCCGAAGAACAACATCCAGGCCAACGTCTGGCGCGGCCGCGACCAGCTCCGGAAGCGCTGCAGCTGGGCCTTGAACCACTGCATCAGCCGGTGGGCCCACTCGAACTCGCTGGCCAAGATCGCCAGCCCCAACAGGACCAGAGGGATGCCGCCCGGTCCAGGCAGCGGGCCGGTCACGAAGCCCAGCATGATGAAGAACAGGCCGGCGAGCCCGACGCCGATCCGGTAGACCACCAGCTTGCGGGGGTCCTGGCGGATCCTGCGTCGCCACCGCCAGCGGTCCTCGTGGGCGTCGATCGTGCGGTTGTCGTCGCTGTAGGTCAGATCCAGCTCGTCATCGGAGATCTCCGCCGGCGTCGGTCGGCGACCATGCGCTCCCCGAGCGGTCGGCATCGCTGGGCGGTCGGTCACGCCCCGGCGGGCGGGCAGTCCTGCTGCGTCGAAAGGCTCGGTCACGACACCGGTATCCCGTACGCCGACGTCGTGGCAAGGTCGTCGGGGACCCCTGAACAGGGCAGGGCGACCGTGACGTCGTGGCGGGCCAGCATGCTGACCACTCTAGAGTTTCCGGCCAAACGGTGCCTGAGGCCCGGCTAAGTGTCTGCCGTCGACCCCTCGGCGGGCCCAGACCAGTGCGGCCAGGTCCGCCAGCAGGCGGTGCGCCCGCTCGTTCTCCCATGGGGCCGTGGTGCAGACGACGAGCACGAACGGGTTGGCGTCGACTGGGCGTACCAACGCCGCGTCGTGCACGATGCCGTCGACCCAGCCGTTCTTGTGGGCCACCCAGGTGCCCCGGGGGAGCCCGGCACGCAGGTCGGTGCCGATCTCATTGTCGGAGAGCACCTCCAACACGGCTTCGCAGGTCGCTGCTGTGCCCAGGCGGTGCTGGTGCAGCGCCAGCAGCAGCTGGGCCAGCCCGGCGGGGGTGACCAGATTGCTGTATCCGGCCGCCTGCGCCTCGAAGTCCCCGATGCCGCGGGTCACCTCCAGCCCGTCGGCCCCGGCCAGCCCGACCAGAGCGCGGACGGGCTCCAGTCCGACCTGCTCGAGGACCAGGTTGGTGGCGAGGTTGGAGGACCGGACGATGGCCCGGCGGCACAGCCACCGCAGCGGAACGGTTGTGCCGAGCAGTGACCAGGGCTGGTCATCGGAGTCCTCGGCCGAGTCCACCTCGAAGGTGGCACCGGTCCGGGACCGGAAGGTGTTGTGCACCAGCACGTCCTCGTCGAGGTCCAGTTGTGCGAGTGCGTGCAGCCGGTACGCGGCAGCGACCAGCGGCAGCTTCATGGTCGAGGCCGCGTAGTGCGTGCTCACCGGCTCAATCTCCACCACAGGTTCACCATCGGCGCCCAGCAGCACCACCCCCACCTGTGAACTCTCGAGCGAGGGTTCAGTCGATAGCCGGTCCGTGATGGCGGCCAACAGTGACGACTCGTTCTCAGACCACTCGTTCTCAGACCACGACGACATGGCTGCCATCCAACTCCGCATCCGCCAACCGAGCCAAATGGCAGCGCCCCGGGCCTGTCACACTGTGGGCCGTGACTTCCATCTTGTCGATCCAGTCCTCAGTCGCCTACGGGCATGTCGGGAACAGCGCAGCAACGTTTCCCTTGATGCGCCTCGGCGTCGAGGTGTGGCCGGTGCTCACCGTGCACTTCTCCAACCACACCGGCTACGGCGAGTGGCGCGGACCATTGCTCGCCGCGTCGGACATCGCCGACGTCATCACCGGCATCGACGAACGGGGTGCGCTGACCCGCTGCGACGCCGTGCTCTCGGGCTATCAGGGCGGCTCCGATGTGGGCGAGGTCATCCTGGACGCCGTGGCGCTGGTGAAGGAGCGCAACCCCGCTGCCATCTACTGCTGTGACCCGGTGATCGGCGATGTGGGCCGTGGCATCTACGTCCGTCCGGGCATCCCGGAGCTGATGCGAGACCGGGTGGTGCCCGCAGCCCAGATCATCACCCCGAACCAGTTCGAGCTCGACTTCCTCACCGGCCGCACCACCAGCACCCTCAGCGAGGTGCTGGCGGCGGCCGACGCGGCCCGCGAGCTCGGACCGGAGATCGTGCTGGTGACCAGCGTGGTGCACGCGGACGCCGCGCCCGACACCTTGGACATGGTCGCCGTCAACGGGGACGGGGCCTGGTCGGTGACCCTGCCGTTGCTGCCTCGGACCTTCACCGGAGCCGGCGACCTGACGACTGCGATGTTCCTGGCGCACATGTTGTCCAGTGGCGACCCGGCGTACGCGATCGGTCAGACCGCCGCCATCGTTCAGGCGGTCCTTCAGGCGACCCTGGACTCCGGCGAGCCGGAACTGCAGCTCGTCGCGGCCCAGGAGCAGATCGCCCGGCCGACTACGACGGTGCCGGTCACCAGGCTGCGCTAGCTGCCGGTCCCGGATCAGTCCCGGAACACCTCGATGTTGGCGCCGAGGGCGTTCAGCCGGTTGGCGAGGTCCTCGTAGCCGCGGTTGATGACGTACACGTCGCGCAGCACCGACTCGCCGCGGGCGGCGAGCATCGTCAGCAGGATGCAGACCGCCGGACGCAACGCGGGCGGGCAGACCACCTGCTGGCCACGCCAGCGGGTCGGGCCCTCGACGATGACCCGGTGCGGGTCGAGCAGCTGCACCCGGGCACCGAGCTTGTTGAGCTCGGTGAGATAGATCGCCCGGTTCTCATACACCCAGTCGTGGATCACCGTCTTGCCGTCGGCGGCCGCGGCGATGACGGCGAAGAACGGCAGGTTGTCGATGTTCAGCCCGGGGAACGGCATCGGATGGATCTTGTCGATCGGCGATGTCAGGGTCGACGGGCTGACCGTCAGATCCACCAGGCGGGTGTGGCCGTTCTCAGCGACGTACTCGTCGGTGAGGGAGAAGTTGAGGCCCATCTCCTCCAGGATCGCGAGCTCGATCTCGAGGAACTCGATCGGGGCGCGCTGGATGGTCAGCTCCGACTCGGTCACGATGGCCGCCGTGAGCAGGCTCATCGCCTCGATCGGGTCCTCCGACGGGGCGAACACCACGTCGACGTCGATCTCGGACACACCGTGCACGTGCAGCGTGGTGGTGCCGATGCCGTCGATGTCGACTCCGAGCTGGGTGAGGAAGACACACAGGTCCTGGACCATGTAGTTGGGGCTCGCATTGCGCAGCACCGTCACGCCGGGGGAGAGAGCGGCAGCCAGCAGCGCGTTCTCGGTCACCGTGTCACCACGCTCGGTCAACGTGATCGGGCGGGTGGGCTCGACCGACTCGTCCACCTCGCAGTTGTAGAAGCCGTCGGTGGGAACCACATCGAGGCCGAAGCGGCGCAGCACCTGCAGGTGCGGCTCGATGGTCCGGGCGCCGAGGTCGCAGCCACCCGCGTACGGCAGCTTGAAGCCCGTGTAGGAGTGCAGCAGCGGGCCCAGGAACATGATGACGCTGCGGGTACGTCGCGCAGCCTCCACGTCCATCGCGTCGAGATCGAGCTCAGCCGGGCGGACGAGCGTCAGGTCGGCCTTGTCGGCTGACCAGGTCGCCTCCACACCGATGCTGGTCAGCACCTCGAGAATGCGGTTGACCTCCTCGATCTTGGCGATCCCGCGGATGGTGGTCCGGCCGCGGTTGAGCAGGCTGGCGCACAACAACGCGACGGCGGCGTTCTTGGATGAGCGCACGTCGATACTGCCGCTGAGCTTGGTGCCACCGGTGACGCGCAGGTGGGTGGGAGCGCTGGAGCCGACCGAGATCAGCGGGCTGTCCAGCGCCTCCGCGATCCGGGTCACCATGTCCAGACTCAGGTTCTGGTTGCCGGCCTCGATCCGGTGCACGGCGCTCTGACTGGTGCCCAGCAGGTCAGCCAGCTGGTTCTGGGTGAGCCCCCGGTGCTTGCGAGCGTCGCGGATCAGCCCGCCGATTCGGTCGAGATAGGTATCAGTCACCCGAAGACAATAACTCATATGTGAGATTATCTGCAGATCGTCAGCGTGTCGGGCTTCGGCCGGGGGACACACCCGGAGTCACGCCGTGCGGTCGTTGCTCGTAGAATCCGACTATGACTGCACACTATGACGTCGTTGTCCTCGGGGCGGGCCCTGGGGGTTACGTCGCCGCGATCCGCGCGGCACAGCTCGGCAAATCGGTGGCCATCATCGAGGAGAAGTACTGGGGCGGTGTCTGCCTCAATGTGGGCTGTATCCCGACCAAGGCGCTGCTCCGCAACGCCGAGCTGGCCCACATCTTCACGGCTGACGCCAAGACCTTCGGCATCAGCGGCGACGTGAGCTTCGACTTCGGCGCGGCCCACAAGCGCAGCCGCGGTGTCGCCGACCGGATGGTCAAAGGCGTGCACTTTTTGATGAAGAAGAACAAGATCACCGAGATCAATGGCTGGGCCGAGTTCACCGACGCCAACACGCTGCAGGTGAAGGGGGACAAGTCGGAGACGACCGTCACCTTCGACAACGTGATCATCGCCGTCGGTGCCACCACCCGCATCCTTCCGGGCACGTCGCTGAGCGACCGCGTCGTGACCTACGAGGAGCAGATCGTCACCGCGGAGCTGCCGAAGAGCATCATCATCGCCGGCGCGGGTGCGATCGGCGTCGAGTTCGCGTACGTGATGAAGAACTACGGCGTCGACGTCACCATCGTGGAGTACGCCGAGCGGATGGTGCCGCTGGAGGATCCGGAGATCGCCGCCGAGCTGCTCAAGGCTTACAAGAAGCTCGGCGTGAAGGTGCTGCTGTCCACCAAGGTGGAGACGATCGAGGACACCGGTGACAACGTCAAGGTGACGGTCAGCCCGTCCAACGGCGGCGACAGCCAGGTGCTGGAGGCCGACAAGGTGCTGCAGGCGATCGGCTTCGCGCCGCGGACGAAGGGCTATGGGCTGGAGAACACCGGCGTGGAGCTGACCGAGCGCGGAGCCATTGCGATCGACGGGCTGATGCGGACCAACGTGCCACACATCTATTCGATCGGCGACGTGACCGGCAAGCTGATGCTCGCCCACACCGCCGAGGCGATGGGGATCGTCGCAGCCGAGGTGATCGCCGGCGCCGAGACCCAGGAGATCAACTACGAGATGATCCCGCGGGCGACGTATTGTCAGCCGCAGATCGGCTCGTTCGGCTACACCGAGCAGCAGGCCAAGGACAAGGGCTACGACGTCAAGGTGTCGAAGTTCCCGTTCGCCGCCAACGGCAAGGCCCATGGCCTGGGCGACGCCACCGGCTTCGTCAAGCTCGTCGCCGACGCCAAGTATGGCGAGATCCTGGGCGCCCACATGATCGGCCCGGACGTCACCGAGCTGCTGCCGGAGCTCACCCTGGCCCAGCTGTGGGACCTCACCGCCGAAGAGGTGTCGCGCAACATCCACGCGCACCCGACGCTGTCAGAGTCGCTCAAGGAAGCCGCTCACGGCATCAGCGGTCACATGATCAACTTCTGATTTGCGTGGTCCCGGGGTCGGCGGCGAGGGCGCGGGCCGCGATGATCCGGGCATACTCCGATCCGGAGGCTTTGAAGGTTCGTTGCTGGGTGTCGTAGTCCACCCGGACGATGCCGAACCGCTTGTGATAGCCCCAGGCCCACTCGAAGTTGTCCAGCAGTGACCAGTAGAAGTAGCCCTTCACCGGCACGCCCTCGTCCCGGGCGTCCAGGACCGCGCCGAGGTGGGCGCGCAGGAAGTCGACCCGGGGCTGGTCGTTGACCTGTCCGCCGGGCCCGACCTGGTCGTCGAAGGCTGCGCCGTTCTCGGTCACGTAGAGGTCGACGCCGGCCGGCTCCGCGTACTCCCGGTGGATCCGCACCAGCAGCTCCCGCAGGCCGTCGGGCTGGATCTCCCAGCCCATGTCGGTCGTCGGCAGTCCTTGGGGATGGACATGCACCCCGTCGGCGGCGGGGAAGGGGGAGCGGGTCGGCCGGGAGGTCGGCGCCTCGCCCCCCATCGCCTCGCGCGCCGGCTGGTCGCTGACGGCCTCGCCGTGGTAGTAGTTCACGCCGAGCGCGTCGATCGGTGCGGCGATGGTGGCGAGGTCATCGTCATGGATGTGTTTCTCGAGCCCGAGGCCGGCCAGGTCGGCCAGCACATCGCCGGGGTACGCGCCACGGAAGATGGGGTCGAGGAAGACCCGGTTCATTTGGCCGTCGATGCGGCGGGCTGCGTCCAGGTCGCCGTCGCTGGTCGGGTCGACGGGCTTGGCCACCGTCATATTGAGCGTGATCCCGAGCGTCAGGTCCGGGTCGGCTTCGCGCAGCGCCTCGACGGCCAGCCCGTGGCCCAACAGCAGATGGTGCATCGCGGCCAGCCCGGCGGCGGGGTCTTGCATCCCCGGAGCATGCGCGCCGCCGATGTGGCTCAGGAACGAGGCACACCACGGCTCGTTCAGCGTGGTCCACACCTTGACCCGGTCACCCAGCCGATCGTGCACGGTCATCGCGTAGTCGCGGAACCGGTACGCAGTGTCGCGGGAGCGCCAGCCACCCTGGTCCTCCAGCGCCTGCGGCAGGTCCCAGTGGTACAGCGTGAGCCAGGGCAGGATGTCGCGTTCCAGCAGCGAGTCGACCAGCCGGGAATAGAAGTCGAGGCCGGCGGGGTTGACCGGACCGCCGTCTGGTCGGACCCGGGCCCAGGAGGTGGAGAAACGGTACGTCTGGAGGCCGAGCTCGGCCATCAACGCCACGTCCTCGGCGTAGCGGTGGTAGTGGTCACAGGCGACCGAACCATCGTGCCCGTCGATGACGGCGCCGGGCATACGGCAGAAGGTGTCCCAGATGGAGTCGGTGCGTCCGTCGGTGTGGTTGGCACCCTCGATCTGGAACGCCGCCGTGGCTGCGCCGAACAGGAAGTCGGGATCGAATCTACGCTCAGCCTGGGCCATGACGTCGTTCTCCTGGGTCGCGCCCACCCCGACCGGGGGAGCGTGCTCAACGTAGGAGCGGGTCCGGGGCGTGTCAAGGATCGCGGGCCGGCGGATCGTGCTGGTTCGCCGGGCTCTGGTCACTCAGCCGGAGACATACCCGGTCAGCTGGTCGCATTCGAACTGCAGCTGGTCGATCCGCGATTTCACCACATCGCCGATGCTGATGATCCCGCGTAGCGCCTGCTCGCCGTCGACCACGGGCACGTGCCGGATCCGCCGCTCAGTCATGGTGCTCATCACCGAGTCGACCGAGTCCTCGGGCGTGCAGGTGTGCACCTCGGTGCTCATGATTGAGCTGACCGGCGCGTCGAGGACCTCCGGGCCGTCGGCGAGGTGTCTGATCACATCGCGCTCGGACACGATCCCCGTCAGCGTCCGGCCGCTGTCGGTTGACACCACAACGGCACCGAGGTTGTGCTCACGCAGCACCGCCACCAACTCGGCCACGGGGGCAGTCGGCTCCAAGATGATGACACCGAAGCCTTTGCTGGAAAGAATATCGTGGATACGCATGAGTGCCTCCTGGCTAAACAGTAGTCCTGCGGACCGTCAGTGAAAAGGGCTTGGTGTGATCTGGGTCACTGAGCGGGGTGGGGGTGGCGGCCAGGGCGGGTGCGATTTCGTTGAGATCCGGAGGAAGGCGTCATGTCGCCGCCGCACACGACAACGTCGGAGTTGCTCCAGGGCCGGAGGATTTCTACAAGGATTTGCACCGACGTCCAAGCCTTGGCTTCCAGGAGCACCGGACGGCGGGGATCGGCGCCGAGCGGCTGGAGGAAAGGCTGGGTTTGACGTCACCGGCGTGGGCCGAATCGGCGCGGTCGGAATGCTGCACGGTGGCGGAGGCACATTATTAGTGCGCGCGGGCTGGATCAGTAGCGCCGCCCCTTTGCAGCAAGCGGACCGTCATCATGGAAGATGTGGCCCGTGTACCAATCGACCTCAGAGCTGATCAGCATCCCGCCTGTCAACGCTTGGTTGATGATCGGTGACGACGCGTCGTATCCGACGCCGGACGAACTGCGGCAGATGCGGCGCAGAAAGTACCCGCGTCCGCCGTACATCTGGACCTCCCCGCCGCAGGCGCAGCCGGGGGACTTGCTGCTGTTCTATTTCATCGCGCCACGCAAAGAGGTCCGATACGTCGCCCGTGCGGGATGTCACCCCTGGTTCGACTCGAGCATCGGTGTGAATGCGAAGTCTGACGTGGATATGAACCAGTGGTGGATTACCCACACTCCACTGGTTGAGATTCCCCCCATAGGATTCTCTGAACTTCAGGACGCTTTCGGCGGCCACTTGATGTTGCGTGGAAAACCGAGGCATTACGTACCTCCCCGAGTGATACGCCGGCTGCGAACGGTAGCAGGGCTGACACGAACGCCACGGCCACCGAATGATCAGTTGGCCGAGGTATTCGTTGTGCCTTCAGGAGACCCCAGTCTCCCAACTCCATCGCGTACAAGCCTCCCAAGATGGTCGCGCATGGCGGACGGACCGCTAAAGCTGGAGCGTCAGGTTGAGGAGCACGTCGTCGAACCGCTCCTTCGGATGGCGCTCCGTGGACCAACGGAAGCTTCCTGGCTGCCCCAATACAGGATTCCTGGCGTCGGTATCGCCGACTACGTCATCACTGCACATAACGAGCCGACGGCGGTCGTCGAAGTCAAGGTCGCGATCCGGTTGGCCCGCACTGGCCATTGGCCGACTTCGCCCGACTTCAACCAAGTATCTAGGTATTGTGCGGCGTTGGGCGTCCCAGGTCTGCTGATCGACTCGAAGCGGGCATTCCTCATCGACCATAAATCCTCGGCGCCGAAGCGTGAGGTTCAGCGTAGATCAGCTACGCCGGAGGAGTTGGTCCTGATTGGACGCCATCTCACCCAGCGGTCCTTGAGATAAGAAGATCCTGGCCGCCGAACCGAGTCGCCGATTTAGGAATGGGAACTGGGCTGACAACTCGTTCCGCTGACGGAGCAGCACGCTCATGCGCGTCGGTGGAGCACGGAGGGGCAAGGGTAGGACGCGTCCACAGTTGGCCAGGGTGACCGCGGCGAGGGCCTGAATCCCTGCCCCCGTTGACACCGGATCGTATGGACCCCGCGCCTGCTCGCGGCAGGGCACAATGACGACATGACTGCAGACCAGGAACTCCACCTGACGGGGGACGATGTCGCTGACAGCCTGCTGTCGACAGACCCGAACGCGCTACTGATCGGGATGGTGCTGGATCAGCAGGTGCCGATGGAGAAGGCGTTTCGCGGCCCGGCCGTGCTGGTCGATCGACTCGGCCCCACCTCGACCGGGGGTCTCGATGTGGCCGCCATCGCTGCGATGGATGAGGAGGAGTTCATTGCCGTGTGCTCGGAGCGCCCGGCGGTCCACCGCTTCCCCGGAGCCATGGCCAAGCGGGTGCAACAGGTGTGCCGGGTGCTGGTCGAGGACTACGACGGCGATGCGTCACGGCTCTGGTCGGCGGCGGCCAGCGGCGCCGAGCTCAAGGCGTCGCTCGCCGCACTGCCAGGGCTCGGTGAGCAGAAGGCATCGATCTTCACCGCATTGCTCGGCAAGCGATGCGGCGTCACTCCATCCGGTTGGCGCGAGGCCGCAGGCGACTACGGACAAGACGGCGTGTTCCGCTCGGTCGCCGACGTCGTGGACGAGGACTCACTGGCCAAGGTTCGAGCGACCAAGAAGGCCGTCAAGGCCGAAGCCCGGAAGGCATCGGTCAAGGACTGAGCATGGTGCTGACCGGACCTCGGCCGACCGGTGATCGATCTGGGGGGCGGATACGCCGCTGAAGCAGCGGCCGCCAGACTAGGAGCGTGACCGAAAGCACGCCGTCGACAACGGCTCCAGTGACGACGAGCCCGCTGTCATTTCGCGGGCCGGCGGCTCAGCTGCGAGCCGGTCGCCTCGGCCGTCGGTTCCCTCAGCTGTTCGTCGGACTGGTGCTGTTCGGCCTATCGATGGCCATGCTGATCCGGGCCGACCTCGGACTTGACCCGTGGGACGTGCTGCACCAGGGACTCAGCCGGTGGGTGCCGCTCAGCTTCGGCACGATCACCATCGCCGTCGGTGCCGTGGTGTTGATGTTGTGGATCCCGCTTCGGATGCGGCCCGGGGTCGGGACCATCGCCAACGTCATCGTCGTCGGCTTGGCCGCCGACCTCGGCCTCTGGCTGCTCGCGGCCACCCCGGACTCGTTGGGCTTACGGATCCTCCTGCTCGTCGCCGGTGTGGTGCTGAACGGGCTGGCTAGTGCGATCTATCTGGGCAGCCAGTTCGGCGCCGGCCCGCGCGACGGGCTGATGACCGGCCTGTCCCGGCTCACCGGTCGCAGCCTGCGACTGATGCGTACCTCGGTCGAGGTGACGGTCTTGGTGCTCGGCTTCGCACTCGGCGGGACCGTCGGCGTGGGCACCGTCCTGTACGCCTTGGGCATCGGACCGCTGGTGCAGCTGTTCCTCCCGTGGGTGGCCGTACAGCTGCCATCAGCCGTGGACGAGACGGATTCCGCCCGGACTGGACAAACGCGTCCATAGCATGCACATTGTCTTGCGCAGGTGAGACGCGCCGGGGGAGGCAACCACTTGCTCCCGCGTCTGTCTTTCAGGAGCCCTTCCGTGCGTCGTCTCTCCTCGCGCGTCACCTCGCCGAGCCTGCGCTCCCTGCAGGCCCTGCTCGCCACGGTGATCGCCGTCCTCCTCCTCAATGCGGCCACGGCCGTCGCGCTGCCGTCCTCAGCCCCGGTGATCACTCTTGCCGCCCCGGCCACCGCCGACGCCGGCGGGACCGTGATGATCACCGGCACGCTCACCACAGTCGCCGGTGCGCGGCTCGCGTCGACCCCGGTCACGCTGCGTTGGCGCACCGCGGGATCTTCGGCCTGGCAGAGGAGTGCGGTGACCAGGTCCTCAAGCAAGGGGGCGTGGATGTTCAAGGTGCGAGTCGATCTCAACACCGAGTTCCGGGCCGAAACGTCGACAACGTCAGGGCAGGCGACGACGTCGCTGATCAAGGTGCTCGCGAAGCAGAGCATCACCGTCACCACGATGACGCCCGGTCGACCGGCGATCGGCCAGAAGATCACGGTGGCCGGCACCGCCTCAGCGGCACTGCGAGGGACCAAGGTGTCGCTGCAGCGCAGCCTCAACGGTTCGTGGACCACGCTGACCACGGCCATGATCACCACTGCCGGCACCTTCAGCACATCCGTCCGCATCAGCGACCCGGCTGCGCACACCTTCCGGGTCCGCAGCGTCTCCACCAAGGCGATCAGCCGGGCCACGAGCCGCAGCCGCACCGCGTCCGTGGCGGTGACCGCGACCCTGGGCAGCGGCAAGAAGCTCACCGCCCGTCGAGCTCTCACGTCACCCGATGGCCGCTACCAGGCGACCATGCGCACTGATGGGACGATCGCGGTCACCGACCCGGCCGGGGCGGTGTTGTGGACATCCGCGGCTGGCGGCAAGGGCGCGATGGCCACCATGCAGACCAACGGCAACCTGGTCGTGTCGAGCGCGACGAAGACCTCCTGGTCCACCAAGACCTCCGGCAAGGACGCCGTCTTGGTGATGCAGAACGACGGCACGCTGGTCGTGTTCAGCCGGGGACGGTCGCTGTGGTCGTCCACCCGCGGCACGAGCGGCAGCGTCTCGCCCGCAACCTGCCGCTCGGTGAGCTTCGACTGCCTCACCTTCAGCGGCTACCGCCCCTCCACCAGCTACTGGCGGATGTATGCCGGCCACAACTGCACCAACTACGTCGCTTACCGGATGGTGATGGCCGGCGTCGCCACCCCGCCCTGGGGACTGCCCGGCGGGTCAGCCTGGGAGTGGCGGGCCAAGGCCACCAAGGCCAAGATCAACGTCGACCAGACTCCCACCGTCGGCTCCGTGATGCAGTGGAACCGCAACAGCAACGGCGGTGGCTCGAGCGGTCACGTGGCGTACGTGGAGCGGGTCACCGCCAGCGCTGTGGTGATCAGCGAGGACAGCTGGAGCGGCTATGGCGCCGTCCGTACCATCCAGCGCGACAGCGCCACGTTCGCTGCCGCGCGGTTCATCCATGTCAAGGACGCCGGCAGCAAGCGCTAGCCGCGACTGCGCGGGTCCACGGCGGCCGGTCGGACGGGCCCTGGCCCGACGGTGCTTTCGCGGACGACCAAGGTGAAGTTGGCGCCGATCTCGCGTGGCGCGTACGGAGCACCAGCGCGCCCCGCCTGGTGCTGAGCCAGCAGTGACTCGATCGCGAGCCGGGCGATCTGGCTGCGGTCGGGGGAGATGGTGGTCAGCGTGGGCGCGGCGGTCCGACCGTACGGGATGTCGTCGAACCCGACCACCGCCACATCTTCTGGCACCCGGAGCCCTCGAACCTGCAGGGCCCGGATCACCCCGAGCGCCACCCAGTCGGTGATGCAGAAGACGGCATCTGGCATCGTGGTGGGCCCGGCGTCGAGGAAGGCGGACATGGCAGCTTCCCCGTCGTCGCCGCGGTTGCCGGGGACCGGCAGCACCAGCTCGTCCTGCACGGCGACGCCGTACTCGGCGAGCGCGGCACGGTAGCCGACCAGCCGCGGGTTGGACCGTCCCCGCGGCGAAGCGCCGACCATGGCGATTCGGCGCCGCCCGAGGCCCAGCAGATGGGTGACGGCGGCTCTGGCGGCGGCCACATTGTCGATCGCGACGCGCTCGGCCACGTCGCGGTAGCTGTGCTCGCCGAGCAGGACCAGCGGACCGGGATCGGGGCGGGACCGGAGATCGGTGGGTCGCACCCGGGTCGGGCTCAGAATGAGTCCGTCGATCCGCTGACCGAACTGTCCCCGCAGCGCAGCCTTCTCCGCTGCCAGGTCACCTTTGGTCTGCTGGATCAGCACCACCCAACCGTGGGCGGCGGCCGCTTCGAGCACCTGCATGGCCAAGGCGGCGAAGTACGGCATGTCCAGCTGAGGCACGACCAGCGCGATCATTCCGGCGCGGCCACGGGCCAGGTTCCGGGCTGAGAGGTTGGGCTGGTATCCCATCTCGTCGATGGCGGCCAGCACCTTGGTGCGGGTCTCCTCGGACACGTACGGGAAGTCGTTGATGACGTTCGAGACTGTCTTCATCGAGACGCCCGCCCGGAGGGCGACGTCGGTCAGGCGTGGTTTCACCGGACTGCGCCCAGGCATCTCACCGACATCGCGCCAGCATAGGCCACCGAGCCCGCGGCAGCCGCCTCACGCGAGGGACGCCGTCAACCGCCCAGGACCCGCTGCGACTCCGCGGCGAAGCTGGTGGCAGCCTTCGCCGGGTCCGACTTGGCGAAGGCAACGTCCTCGTTCATCCGGGAGAAGGTGGACTGCAGCTCACCGTAGCCCTCCGGCCAGGCGGCCGGCGACGGCCCGACCTGGTCAGCGATCGCGTCGATATAGGCGATCGCACGTCCCGGAGCGGAGTCCGGGTCGGCCGCCAGCAGCCGCCGAGCGGTGGCGGACGGTGGCACGCCCAGCGTCACGCCGATGGCCTTGACCGCCCGCTCGCCGTTGAGCAGGAAGTTGATCAGCTGCTGGGCACCTTCGGCGTTCTTCGTCGACCCGGCGATGGTCCAGAAGTCCAGCGCCTTGAGGAACTGGCCCTCCAGCGAGCCAGCCTGCTTGCCTGGCACCGGAACCACCTCGACCGGTGTGTCCAGCAACGGCTGATAGAAGGTGACCTGCTGCACCCAGCCGAACTCCACCACGGCCATCTTCTTCGACAACGGCGAGTTCTCGAAGGACCCGCCTTCGGCGGTGACGTCGGCCGGGGGAGCGGCCTTGGTACGCCGGAGCTGGTCCCAGAAGGCGAACCACTCCTCGATCACTGATGCTTCCACGGCCAGTCCGGCCTCGCCGAACAGGTCAGAACCGTGCTGGCGCGCGAACACGTCGAAGATCTGGAAGTTCCCCCCGATGTCAGTGGTGCCGTACTTGCCGTCGCCCGCCTCGGCGCTGAACGCTGTGCAGAATTCCGCGAAGCTGTCCCAGGTCCACTGCTTCGGGATGGAGCCGCCGACCGACTCGGCCAGACTCGGGTTGACGAAGGATGCCTGCGAGATCGACGACTGTCCGATGCCCATCATCTTGCCGCCGATGTCGCCGCTGGTAGCGACGTCGGGGTCGAGGCCGTCCACCTTGATCGTCGACCCGATCGCTGACGTGAGATCCAGCAATGCGCCACGCTCGGCGTACTCAGAGAAATAGCTCATCGACATCCGGAACACGTCCGGGCCCTTGCCGCCGGCCGTCTGGGTGGCCAGCTTGTCCCAGTAGTCGCCGAACGGTGCGCGCTCGGTGCCGACCTTCACCTCGGTGTGGTCTGCGGTATAGGCGTTGACGGCGGCGTCCATCGCCTTGTGCACCGGCTCGCCGCCGTACCAGGACAGCCGCAGCTCGCTGTCGGACCCCGCTGCATCGGGACCGCAGCCGGTCGCGGCAGCGATTGCGGCCGCGCTCAGTCCAAGAAAACCCCTGCGACTCAACGACATGGTCATGTGGCACCTCCGGTGCTTGGAGTGGCGGCAGTTGTGGACGTCGAGACATCCCAGCGCCAGTTGTGGTCTGCGGTCTTGGCCTGGTACGCCCCGACCGGGAGGTCGTCGGCGACCCGGATCATCCAACGCACCAGCGCCCGGAACAGGTGGTCGCGGATGCTGGCAAGGTTCGGGTCGTCGTAGCGGTTGTCGAGCTCGGCGGGATCGCTGGCGAGGTCGAAGAGCTGTCCGTCGCCGGCATCATCCATGATCAGCTTGTGGTCGCCGAGCCTGACCATCCGCTCACCGCCGCTGTGGGTCACGCTGTTGAGCTCGTCGAACGTCGGTCCCTCGTAGGGAAAGTGCAGCGGTGGCCGCTCGTCCTCGCCATAGGACTGCCCGCCGTAGCCCATCTCGGCGTAGATGCTCTCAAACTCCGCCGCCGGGGCGTCCTGGCCACGCAGCAGCGGCAGCAGACTGCGGCCCTGGACACCGGGCGGGATGTCGGCGCCGACCAGCTCGCACACCGTGGGAAAGAGGTCCACCATGGAGACGAGCTCGTTGCGTCGCTGGCCGGGTGTGACCCCGCCGCCGGAGAAGACCAGGGGAATGCGCATCAGGAAGTCAGACATGCCGGCGCCTTTGCGCTGCAGACCGTACTCGCCGACGTAGTCGCCGTGATCGGAGACGAAGATGATCAGCGTGTCGTCGGCGCGATCGCCCAAGGCGGTCAGCAACCGCTCGATCTGGTCGTCGATCAGCCGCAACATGCCCAGATAGTTGGCACGGTAGCGGCGCCAGCCGTCGTCGTACCCGGGCCGCTTGGTCTCGACCAGGGCGTGGAGCCACCGGTACCGCTTGGTCAGGGCTGGCAGCGCCTCCGGTCCGGCGATCCGCTCGGGCACGTCGTCCTCGGCGAAGAGGCTGAAGTATGGCTCGGGCACCTGGTACGGGTTGTGCGGCTCGGGGAACGACACCCACAGGAAGAGTGGATCGGCCGCGTCTGCGTGATCAAGGACCTCGATCGCGTCCGAGACGATTCGATAGGGGAGCTGGCGCTCGAGGGGGAACGGGGTCGGTTCCTGGGCCACCCCGTGGTCCAGTTGGTCCAGCCAGGCGTCAAACTCCGCGTCAGCGTCGTCGCGTTCGGGACCGCGACTGTGCCAGTAGGGACCGGCATAGCTGTCGAAGTCTGACGGTTCCCGGTACATATGCGGTTTGCCGGCGAAGTGCAGGCGATAGCCGGAGTCGCGCAAGACGTCGAGCAGGTCCTGGCTGTAGTAGGCGTGCCCAGCGGTGCTGTTCTGGCGGACTCGGTGCGCGGTCGGGAACCGGCCTGTCAGCAGGCTGGTGCGTGCCGGGACGCACGCCGGATAGCTGGTGTAGGCGTGGCTGAAGCTGGCCCCGTCCCGCGCGATGCGATCGAGCGCCGGCATCGTGTCACACGACAATCCGGAGGCGGCCGTGAAGTTGGCCCGCTGCTGATCGGTCATGATCATTACGATGTTTGGACGGTGTCGCGGGCTCGGTTCGGTCGGCGCTGACGTTGACAGCGAAGTTCCCTTCGTCACGGCACCGGATTTCACCATCGGTCGGTCTTCCGCGGCGGCGATGCCTACGGACGAGTATGGCCGTGTTTTACAGCGCTGTACAGAGTGGAAGGGGAGTTGTCCGCGATGTGCCCATGCAAACATTGCGGCGACATCGCAACTCCATAGACCGAGGCTGGAGGCTCGCTGGTCAGCTCTTGTGGTTCGACCGCCACAAGACGGGCCTCGGCACCAGCGCTCCGATCTAGAGGAGAGTCAGGCGGTGCAACGTCTGGGACCCGAAATCAGCTGTTTGCCGACACGCACGTTCGGACTCAGTCGGTGCTGGATCTCACTAGAGTCATGGCCGATACGCGACATGAGAACACCAAAGTGCCTGTTCTACAGACCTGGCGACGCGACTAGAGGACTGGGATCATCCATGTTGGCCTCGGGAGTGGGCGTGGATTCTCTCCTCAGCGCCCGTGCCCGGGTTTGTCCGATAAGCCACATTATGTCAGATCGTCCTTCGTTGGGACGCGCAATATCGGTGATACACCCCTCTCTTCGCCCCAGCCGCCTTCAGCCCAGCCGGCCACGATCTCGTCAACCCGTCCCTGTAACGCCAGGTGGTACCGAGGAGCTGAGATGAGGCCGGAGCTTGAAGAGCAAGATGCCGAGGTACTTGTTCATCCACGCCTGCTTGTGCGGATAACGGCGACGGGCATCCTCAGACAATTGAGGCTCCATCGCGGTCTCGATCCATAGGCCTGCCGCACTGAACACGTTGATCAGGTCGGAGATCGTGTAGGGACGTTTGGTCAGGGCGATCTGGTCGTTCCAGCCGCTGCGGTAGGAGTACGGCGCCGTGGAGAAGTACTCCTCCCCCAAGGACGTCTGGTTCTGCTCGACCCGTTCAACGGCATATCGGATCGGGTGCGTTCTGGTGAGCAGGATGAATCCGTCGTCGGCCAGCAGCGCCCGCGCCGCCCGCAGCGTGCGGACTGGATCCTTCGCGTAGCCGAAGGACTGCAGGAACAAGATCCGGTCGAACGTCCGACCAGCGAGCCCGGGCACCGTAGCCAGCTCAGAAAGGTCGCCGCGGATGAGTTCCACGTCAGGCGGCGGGGCCTGCAGGAAGTTGCCACTGATATCGACACCGACAGAGGCCGTTGCACCGTCTCGAGCTAGTTCAGCGAGCTTGCTTCCGCTGCCGCAACCGACATCGAGCACCGACCGCCCCGTGACGTCACCGAGAAGCTCCCGCTGCGCCGGCCACTCTATTAGCCGATCTAGCGAATCCTCCTTGGCCCGGGCCTGCTCATAGTGCGGAGCAAGTTCCAGCCACGGCAGGCTCGGATCCCCATCACCGGCCGTCTGAGAACTCGTCATCTCCCGAGCGTCGCCCGACTCCGCCACACCAGCGAGCATAGAGGTCACCCGTGATCGCTGCCAGGTCCGACCTGGTGCAACGCGGGCCGGTAGCCGCCATGAGTCGAAAGGCCTGCACGAGCGCGGTTGTCTCGCGCCGAAGTGGCGGCCGCCCTTGGCGCACGAGGGTCGCCCACGCTTCGGCGTCAGCTATTCAACGTATTCGAGAGCACCCTGATAGATCCGAAGCGAGCGATGGAGCGCCAACAGGCGGTCGCACGTCGTGGACACCTCGCGTTGACCGAGTTCGGACGAGGCGCGATGGGTGGCGTTGTAAGACAGCCAACCCGCCAACGCCGATACCCAACCGCCGAAGACCCACGGACCTGTGGGAAGGTCCATGCCCGAAGACTGCACGTACGTGCTGATCACATGCTGGAACCCGCTCACGTCATGGGACCAGTCAAGGGCGAGGCTGACGGCTTCACGCGCGACTGGAACGCTGCTGGCGGCATCCCAGTCAACAGCGAGAAGTTGATCATCGACCAGGATGGTGTTCTTCAGATCAAGGTCGCCGTGAGACGGGGCGCAGACGGCGAGCAGACCAGGCGCAGCTGCGGTCGCGGATTCCAGCTCCGCCAGCTCTGGGGCTGCGCTGCGGAGGCGTGCCGCAAGCTCGGGTGGAAGTCCGGTCCGTTCGGCGAGGCTCTCCCACTCCCCGATGTCTGTGGGTTCGTCGGCAAGCGCAACCAGCTGCCGGGGTCCCACCTCATGGATGCGCGCCAGGAGTCGTGCGGCCTCGCCAAGATGCTCAGCGACCTGAGGCGTGCGACCTTCGCACCAACGGTGTACCCGCACCCAGTGTCCCCCGAGTCGCAGCAGCGCTCCCCCGTCCTGACTGGGCACGGGTTCAGGACACGGAACACCCGCTCGGAAGGCCGCCATCTCGATGGCGAAGGCCGCCTCGATGTTGTCGCGGAATCCGGCGCGCTCGGCGTTGACCTGCATGACTTTGACGGCGAAGCTCCCGCCGCTCGTGTCGAGCCGCCACATGTCGTTCGACAGTCCACCAGCCACCCGTACCGCCTGACGGACCTCGCCGAGCCCGAAGGCTTCGGCGGCCTGCATGACTACCGAACGCACTGCACTACCTTCCTCGTCGGGGTGCAGCAGCGCAACTCGGCACGGCGGTCGATCAGGCGGCGCGATCGACCACAGCTGCCAATGCTGCGCCGTAGGGCGCGGGATCCACATCCCCACGGACCGCCAACTGCTGGCTGTAGCCGACGCAGATGGCCACGAATGCTTCGGCAACCTGATCGGCGTGCTTCTTCGGCGTCGTTGGCAGCAGCTCCACCACCTTGGCGCGGAGTTCCGCGAGCTGTCGCTGGACGACTTCAGCCAGGGCCGGGGACAGTGCGGCCTCGGCGTAGATCTGGGCTGTCAGTCGAGAGTGCCCCCTGTCGCGGGCCAGCGATCCTGAAGCCCGGAGCGCACAATGCTTCCTACACCACCCCTAACCGGTGGACGCGGCGTTGCGGCAGTTCGTCGAGTCTCAGCTGTAGGAGATCGACATCGACTGACGAGTCGTCGCCGACCGACTGAGCACCGCGATACCGACCTGGCGCAACTCCACCGTCAGCGCATATCGCGGGTCTTCGACAATGGCCCGCCAGGCGCGCTTCATCCCTGGCGACCAGTGGATGTCGTCGAACACCAGCACGGCCTCGTCAGCGGCCGCGGCGATGATCGCCTCGGCGTAGGCCAGCGTCGCCTCTTCGACGTGGTGACCGTCGATGAAGGCCATCTGCACAGCCCGCATCTCGGCGAGGACGTCGTCGATGGTGTCGGTGAAGCGGCCGAGCTGGACGCGGCCCGGTGCTGCAGTCCGAGCTCCTCGATGGACCGGGCCGAGCGGGCGGCCAGGGCGTCGGCACCTTCGAGCGTCACAAGGCGACCGTGCCCGTTCAGTTCGAGAGCAGCAGCCTGGTAGCACGACGAGATCCCGACGCATGCGCCGAGCTCGACGACGCTGGACGGATTCAGCTCGCGGACCAGACGGAAGAGGAGATAGGCCCAGGCCGGCGGCTTGCTCGACGTCGTCATATAGCCCACTGTCCGGACGACTCGATTGGCGGTTTCGACCTGACCGTTGTCGTACCTGTGGTGTGGTCGGCCCCGAAGTCGCTCATCTCGAGCACTTGCGGCGACGTCGAAAGTAGGCTCCGGAGGCATTCGATTCTTCGGATCCACGCGGTTTCCCCCGTCGTCGGGCGCGCCGTGGCTTTGTTCAGTGCAGCGAGCACCTGACCGGGGCGCCGTGCCGGTGGCACGGGCTGAGGAGAGCTGGAAACGTCCGCGGACGCGCCGGGTGGTGTGGACGGTCGTGCGGAGAACCCCGAGAAAATCACGCATAATGCCTCTTTTACACTGTAAACGACGGCTATGCCTCGGTTATGGAACATCATCTCCATGAGTGCAGATGTGGCCATGATGTGACTCAGGTCCAGTGACGACGCGACCGCGGATCAATGCTGCCTACAGAAGGAGGTCGCCGACTCGCGAAGCCCAGGCTGCGGTAGAACTCTCCCGCGAAGAATCCGAGATCCGCCCGGACGAGACCCAGCACCAGCGGCAATCCCTGCCGATGCGCTGAGGCCGTTTAGGGGCGGCCCGATCGGGTTAAGGATGGTGGCAGATCCCCCGAGTGGAGCGGATGGTGCCCGGGGGATGCTGTTCACTATGAGGCCTGGCCCGGATCCGGGAGCAGACCGACGGAAAGCGACGCCCCAGGAGAGCGAGTATGACGGTGGATGTAGTGCGACTTGGCAACAGCGGCTTGAAGGTCTCCCAGATCACGTTGGGATGCATGAGCTTCGGCGGTGGTTCCGGCCGCCACTCCTGGGCCCTCGGCGAGGACGAGAGTCGAGTGATCATCAAGCAGGCGCTGGACGCCGGCATCACCACGTTCGACACCGCCAACGTGTACTCGACAGGACGCTCGGAGGAGATCACCGGGAAGATTCTCGGCGAACTCGTCGATCGCGACGACGTCGTTGTCGCCACCAAGGTGCACGGCGAGATGCGTCCCGGCGCCTATGGCCACGGCCAGTCCCGCAAGGCCATTCTGGCCGAGATCGACAACAGCCTCCGCCGGCTCAACATGGACTATGTCGACCTCTACCAGATTCATCGCTACGACCCCGAGGTACCGATGGAGGAGACGATGGAGGCGCTGCACGACGTCGTCAAGGCCGGCAAGGCCCGCTACATCGGCGCCTCCTCGATGTGGACCTGGCAGTTCCAGGCCTTGCAGAACGTTGCCGAGGCCAACGGATGGACGCAGTTCATCTCGATGCAGAACCACTACAACCTGCTGTACCGCGAAGAGGAGCGGGAGATGATGCCGTACTGCGCCTCGACCGGCGTCGGTGTCATCCCCTGGAGCCCGTTGGCCGGCGGCAGACTGGTGCGTGACTGGGGGGTCCGCGGCACCGCCCGCTCCGAGAGCAGCGACCGTGAGCCGTCACCGAACGACGCCGACGACAAGGCGATCGTCGAGGCGGTCGCCAAGATTGCTGACCAGCGCGGCGTGCCGCGCGCGGGCGTCGCCCTCGCCTGGATGCTGAGCAAGCCGTACGTGCACTCGCCGATCGTCGGCGCGACCAAGTCCGAGCAGTTGACCGAGGCGCTCACCAGCGTGGACATCACCCTGGATGGACATGAGATCGAGGAGCTGGAAGCCGCGTACACCCCACACACAATCCAGGGCCACGAGTAGGTCGACCGCCCAGCTTCCAAGTCCGCACGTCTGGTCGGCCCTGCGGAGGGGGTACGCCCGGGCGCCAACGTCGGCCCGCACCCAGCAGATCACAACCACGGCTTCGGGACCTGGGTCACGTGTTTCGGCAGCGGCCGGGATCAGCCGCACCACCTTCCGTTCGGGCTCCCCGCCGAGAGCGCGGTACTGTGGAGGGCTCCACCCATCCCGTCCGGCGGCCACTCCACTGGTCCGCCACTGAAAGGCCACTATGCGCAGCTCAAGTCTCAAGGCCTCCGGGCTCAACTCCAAGAGCTTCGAGAACACCGACGGAGTCACCCTCTCTCCGCGGCAGACGCTCGAGTTCGACTGCCCTGCCGGGCACCACTTCGCCATCGTGTTCTCCGACGAAGCCACGTTGCCCGACGTCTGGGACTGCACCCGGTGCGGCCAGGCGTCGCTCCGCTCCGACGGGCACCGCCGCGAAGAGGTGGAGACCAAGCCGGTCCGGACCCACTGGGACATGCTGCGCGAACGTCGTTCGCTGCCTGAGCTCGAGGAGCTCCTGGCCGAGCGTCTGCAGCTGATCAAATCAGGCGTGATCGGTCCCAACGTCTACGAGCGGATCGCGATGGACGGGCCCAAGAAGGCACGCGCGCGCAAGTCCTGACTCCCGTACGAGGTAGCTTGTTGAGGCCGGCTGCACTCCCCCAGGCCTCAACCGACCCTTGGCGCCAGCCGTCCCGCGAATCGGAGCCAGTCGACTGTCCGGTCAGGGCCGCGCACGAAGTCGAACCACACGTGACCGCCCAGGGCGGCCAGTGATCCGTGATCCCCAGCGGTCAGCGCCAGTGGACCGCTGAGGTCAGGCACGGCCTCGCCGCCCACGGTCGTGGTGAGCAGCACACCGCCGGGCGCCGTTCGAACGTCGAAGGACATGCCGTCCCAGAGGGCGAACCTGCCCGAGAGCACCTCGAGTTCGGCCGGGTCCGGGGTGAGCGGTGGCGGGGTCGGCAGAGTCGCGCCGAGGAACTGCGACGCTGCCTGCCACAGCGTGTCGTTGACCAGCATCAGGGCCGCATCGCTGTTGGTCAGCACCACGACCGCGAAGTCATCCGCCGGGGCGAACGCCATGCCGGCACAGTAGCCAGCGTCGCTGCCCTGCGACATGGCTATCGGATGGTCGGCGACATCTCGCAGCATCCAGCCCATGCCGACGCCATCGACAATGGTTGGCCCGACCGAACCCCCATGGCCCAGGGTGTCAAGCATGCCGGAGAACGGCGAGGACTGGTCACCGCCATCCTCGAGCTGCGCCCCCAGGAAGGTGAGCAGGTCCTCGATGGACGAGACCAGGCCGAAAGCCGGGTTCGCCGCGCGCGGCGGGCTTCCCTGCTCGACCACCACCGGGCCGTCGTCCCCCACAGTGTGACCGAGCGCGGCGGGCGCCAGCGCTGAGGCCTCGGACGCGAAACCTGTCGTGGCGAGCCCGAGCCGCTCGGTCACGTCGGAGGTGATCACCTGCTCGTACGCCCGTCCGGCGACGGTGGCGAGCAGGTGGCCCACCAGCACATAACCGGAGTTGCTGTAGTTCAGATACTCCCCCACCGGCGCCACCTGTGGCAGGACTCGCATCTGCTCGACGTAGGAGCCGAGATGATCGGAGTCTGGCTCGAGTGCATCGGCCCAGCCGGCGCTGTGTGACAACAGGTGCGCGGTCGTGACCGCTGCGCTCGTCTCGGCGTCGGCCACGCCGAAGTTGGCGAGCACAGTCCTGACCGGTCGATGGAGGTCGATCCGGCCGGCGCGTGCCGCTCGAGCAGCGGCGGCGGCGGTGAAGACCTTTGTCAGCGAGGCGACCCGAAACGTCGTCGTTGGGGAGACCGCTTTCGTCGAACCCGCCTGCTCGACTCCGTAGGCATGGGTGAACACGTCGTTGCCGACGATCACGCCGAGCGCCGCACCCGGCACCCCGTTGTCCGCCAGCCGCCCATCCAGCCAGGCGGTCAGATCCGCGAACGCGCGACTGCCGGCGCGCAGATCCGGCGGACTGCTCATTAGCGCTGCGACTGCCCGCCGACGACAGGGTCGGTCGCGAACCAGAGCGCCATCGGCAGTTGGAACGCCGTGAAGCAGTAGTTTCCCATGGGCAACCAGTAATGGAACTCGCTCACGGATGCACCTTGATAGACGACCGTGTATTGCCAGTGGTCGGCGTAGAGACTCCACATCCGCCTCTTGCGGGGCGCGCCGCCCTCAGTGAACGTCAGCGTCCGTTCAAGCTTGATGATGTCGTTGTACGTGTCGTCGCGTACGTCTTCCACCGCGAGGTCCGGCAGAGCTGCCAGGCCGTCGTCGAAGCCGTTGCGAAGGACGTCCAGGTCCGCTGCGACGACTCCGACCTCGAGGTCGGTGAGGGCAACGGCGAAGTGGGTTGCCTCGTCTTCCCGGTCGGGCCCAACCATGACACCGTCGAGGCCGGCGTCGAGCTCAGCCCGGAACCAGTTCGACGGATGGCGGAACTCGTATCGTCCGTGAGGGTCTGTGTAGGTGGTAACGCCGGTGAACTGTGGTCGACCGGTTCGCTCGGGCCGCTCGCTCATGTTTGGTCCTCACTCGTCAGCTCGTCGATCGTCCCAGGCTCGACAGCCCGGAACGCAGCCGGGGAGGCGACGAGCGCGCCCGAGAGCTCGAGCTCCTCAGCGAAGTGGCAGGCTACCTCACGGGGACGCACGGCGCCGTCGGCGGACCCGCCGCTGGTGGCTGCGATGGTCCGCAGCGCCGGAGTCTCGTCGGTGCACTTCTGCTGGGCGTAGCGGCAGCGGTTGTGGAAATAGCAGCCCGATGGCGGGTTCGCCGGGCTCGGGACCTCCCCCTTGAGCGGCTCCACCTCCATCCGATTCCGTGGGTCCGGCTGCGGCACGGCGGCCAACAGCGCCTCGGTGTACGGATGCAGCGGGCGGGCGAACAGGTCCTTGGTGTCCCCGATCTCCACGACCCGACCCACGTACATCACCGCCACCCGGTCGGAGATGTGCTCCACCACCGACAGGTCGTGGCTGATGAAGAGGTAGGTGAGTCCCAGTCGGTCCTGGAGGTCCTCGAGCAGGTTGATCACCTGTGCCTGCACCGACACGTCAAGAGCGGACACTGCTTCGTCGCAGATGATCAGGTCCGGATCCAGCGCCAGGGCCCGGGCGATGCCGATGCGCTGGCGTTGCCCGCCGGAGAACGCGTGCGGATAGCGGCTGGCATGCTCGGGTCGCAAGCCGACCAGCGTCAGCAGCTCGGCCACCCGGTCCCGCAGCGCCTGCCCTTGCAGCACCTTGTTGATCACCAACGGCTCAGCGATCACCCGCCCGACAGTCATTCTGGAGTCGAGAGAGGCGAACGGGTCCTGGAAGATGAACTGCATCCGCGGTCGGATCTTCTCCAGCGTCTTCCGGTCGGCACTGTCGACCCGTACCGCGCCGAGTTCGGGATGACGGAACACGATCTCACCGCCGGTGGGCTCTTCCAACCGGATGATGGTCCGCCCGGTCGTAGACTTGCCGCAGCCGGACTCCCCCACGATGGCAAGCGTCTCGCCGCGGTTGACGCTCAGCGAGACCCCATCCACCGCTTTCACCTGGCCGATGGTGCGGCGCAACGCCCCACCCTTGATGGGGAAATACTTCTGCAGTCCGCGGACCTCCAGCAATGGACCCTCGAACGCCTCGCCGTCGCCCGTCCGATCACCGTGCTCGGTCGCCGCGGGCTGGCTCTCACGCTTGATCTCGGTCGTCATCACGCCTCCGTCGTCGTGCCGGCCAGGGCGCGCTGGTCGTCGTAGTGGTGGCAACGTACGCCGTGGCCGCCGGCGAGCAGCGTCTCCGGCGGGATCACGGTCTGGCAGACGTCGCCGATGAAATCCGGGCAGCGCGGATGGAAGGTGCACCCCGGCACGGTTGCATACGGATCGGGCACCGAGCCCTGAATGACCTCAAGCGGAGTGTGCTCGGCGGCGCCGATCCGCGGGATCGAGCGGAGCAGTGACCGCGTGTACGGGTGCTTGGGACGATAGAAGATGTCGTCCACCGAGGCGCGTTCCACCACTCGGCCCTGATACATGACGATGACCTCGTCGCAGAGCTGCGCGACCACGCCCATGGAGTGGGTGATGAACATGATCGACATTCCGATCTCGTCCTTCAGCCGACGCATCAGGGCCAGGATCTGCGCCTCGGTGGTGACGTCCAGCGCCGTCGTGGGCTCGTCGGCGATCAGCAGCGCAGGATGGCAGGACAGCGCCATCGCGATCATGGCGCGCTGTCGCATGCCGCCGGACAGCTGGTGGGGATAGGACTCCGCGATGCGCTCCGGATTCGGCATCCCGACTTGGCGGAGCATGTCCACCGCCTGATCCCAGGACTGCTTCTTGTCCGGGGTCTGATGCAGCAGAATCGCCTCTTGAATCTGGGAGCCCACGGTGTAGACCGGGTTCAGCGACGACATCGGCTCCTGAAAGATCATCGCGATCTCGGCGCCACGGATCGCTCGCATGGCGTCGCTCGTCGGGCCCAGCTTGGTGAGGTCGATGCCACCGGACTCCGTGGTGGCCGCCGACTGGTCCGCCCGGGCCTCTTGAAGTCGTTCACCCTTGGCGTCAGTGCCTGGCTGGAAGACGATTGATCCCTCGGTCAGGTGGCCTTGACGCTCGAGGATCTGCAGGATCGCGCGGGCCGTGACGCTCTTGCCACTGCCGCTCTCCCCCACGACCCCGAGCACCCGGCCGCGGCGCACATCGAAGGTCACCCCGTTGAGGGCACGCACCTTCCCGAGCGCCGTGCGGTACTCGACGGCCAGGTCCCGGACGGACAGGATCGCGTCATCGGGCTGCGAGCCGTTGCGAACGCGGACGTCCGGGCTGCTCGGTGCGGATGGGGTATTGCGTGTTCTTCTCATATCCTCACTTCTTCTCTGCCAGCCGAGCTCGTCACCGTGGGCCCGCGATCAGCTGTACGGGTCAACCGCATCGCGGACACCATCTCCGAGCAGCTGGAATGCAGTGATCGCGACGACCACGAAGGCAGCCGGGATGAGGACCCAGGGGAACTGCTGCAGCACATCGATACGGGAGGCATCCTTGAGCAGCACGCCCCAGCTGATCGCCGGATCGAGCATCCCGATGCCGAGGAAGGACAACGTCGTCTCAGCGATGATCGTCGCGGGGATGGCCAGCATGGAGACCACCACGATGTGACTGGCCGAGTTGGGCAGCAGGTGGGTCATGATGATCCGCGGGCCTTTGGCCCCGGCGGACCGAGCGGCCGCCACGTAGTCGGACGAGGCGTATCCCATCACCTTGCCCCGCAACTGGCGGGCAAGTCCGGTCCAGGTGACCAGGGACAGGATGACCGTCATCAGCAGATATCGCTTGGTGACGGATAGATCCTGAGACATCACTCCCGCCATGGTGGCCCACAACGGCAGGGTCGGAATGGACATGATGACTTCGATGACCCGCTGGATCAGGTTGTCGGTCTTTCCTCCGGCATAGCCGGACCAGGTGCCGATGACCGATCCCAGCAAGGTAGCGATGGCAACACCCAGCACACCGATGGTCAGGGAGACGCGCCCGCCGTAGAACGTACGGGCGAAGATGTCCCGGCCGTCGCCGTCTGCGCCGAAGAGCAGCAGCTTTGCGGCCCCCTCTGGTGCGACGAGGAGGTGCCGGTCTGCAGGAATGACCCCGAGCAGCTTGTACTCGAAGCCCTTCCCGAAGACCTGGAGCTGGACCGGGTTGCTGCAGTCCTTCACATACGAGGTCGAGATGTTGATGGGGTCGATCTCCTGGGTGACCGTGCACATCGCCGGCCCGGAGGACCAGGTCAGTGAGCTCGGGGCAGCGTACTTGTATGCCTGGTCCACCGCCGTCGGATCGTTCGGCGCCAGTACGGGTGCGAAGATCGCGGAGAGGTAGAGCAGCGCGAGAATCCCCAGCGAAATGGTGGCGAGCTTGCTCTGCTTGAACCGGCGATACATCAGCCGGCTCTGTGAGACCTCGCCCACCTTGCTGTCGGCTACGGTCGCCATCGGATCGGCAGTCGAGCCCTCCACGAGCCCGGCGCGGGCAACTTGTGCTGTTGACATCTGCGCTCCTAGTCCAGGACCCGGGTCCGCGGGTCGATCCACGCAAGCAACAGGTCGGAGATCAGGTTGCCGATGATCAAGAGTGCAGCCAGCATGACCAGCAGCGTGGCCGACACATACGTGTCCTTGACGATCAGGGTCTGGATCAACGCCTGGCCGGTGGTAGGCAGGTTGAAGATGATCGAAACCACCGCCTCCCCCGAGATCAGTACCGACAACGTCGTGCCCAGCGTCATCACCAGCGGATGCAACGCGTTGCGAACCGCGTGCTTCCAGACGACCTTCCGCTCCGACACCCCTTTCGCCCGAGCAGTCTGCACGTACTGCTGACCCAGCACGTCGAACAGGTTGCCCCGCATGACGCGGGTCAGCCACGCCGTACTGGCGACCGCGATCACCAGCACCGGCATCCACAAGTGCGCGAGCATGTCACTGAATTTGGCCAAGCTCCATGGCGCGTTGCGGAACTCGTTGGAGAACAGTCCTCCGACGTCGAGGCCACCGAATTGGACGGCGGCGACCATCACCGCCAGCGCCAACAAGAACTCCGGTATCGCCACCCCGACGAACTGGATCACGGTGATGACGTTGTCCGGCAGGGTGTAGCGGTGCGTGGCGGAGTAGACGCCGATAGGTATGGCTATCGCCCAGGTGATCAGGATCGCGCCGACGGCCATGGCGACCGACAGTGCGAGGCGACTCCAGATGACGTCTGCGACGGGCTCGCGGTAGGCGAACGACATGCCGAAGTCCCCACGGACCAGGCCTCCCGCCCACTTGCCGTACTTCACGACCCAGGGGTCGTTGACGCCGTACTGCTGTTCAAGCGCCTCGACCTGTTGGGTCGAGACGACGTTGCCTTGGGCACGGAGCCGGGAGATCTCCGAGGTCACCGCCGACCCTGGCGCCAGCTCGATGATGAAGAACGTGAGCAGGGAGACCAGGAACAAGGTGATGACCGCGTACCCGAGGCGACGAGCGATAAAGAGGAGCATGAGCGATCCCTTCGATCAGGTCCGTGGACCGGTCAGAGCGCCGAGATCAGGCGTGCTCGTCGGGATTGTCCCAGTAGTAGCACTCCGGGTCGTATACCGCCGGCGTGGGATGGATCCAGGGATTCACCATGCCGCCGAGGGCGAGGTTCTCCTTGCGCGGCACATTCTTCAGGTCGGTCTTGGTCACGATGACCTGGGGATAGTTCGCCACCGAGCCCATGTAGAAGGGTCCGTCCGAGATATGAATCTTGATCATGTCCCAGACGAGCTGGTTGCGCTTCATCTCGTCCGGCTCGATCTTGCTGGCGTCGTAGAGGTCCCACAGCTTCTGGATCGGACCGTCTTCCTCCGGCTTCATCCGCGGCGGGTTGCGCTTCCAGGGACTGACGTCGAGCTGCTTCTTGTTCGTCTCGGAGCCCAGCTGCTGATACCACTGGCCCTGCAGTGGGGCCCAGCGGGTGTACTCGAGCGGCACCAGCCACTGCGGGTAGACCAGGTGGTTGGGGCCGTCGCCAACCTCCCATGCACTGTGACCCATCAGGGTGCCGGTCTTCCACTCATCGTCGTAGGTCTGCGGCGCAATGGGGTTGAGCCGCATCTCGATGCCGACCGCCTTGAGGTCGGAGACGAGCTGGTTGTCCTTGGTCTTGTGCTCCACCGACTCGTCGGCGGGGATGTCGAGCCGGAGCGAGAGCTTCTTGCCGCTGGGCAGCTCGCGCATGCCGTCACCGTCGGAGTCCTTGACCCCCAGCTCCTCGAGCAGCGACTTGGCCTTCTCCTTGTCGTAGGCGACGTACGCGTCGCGCCAGGCGGCGTAGGCCTGCTTGCCGGTGTCATTGACCTGATACTCGATGGCCTTGGGGCTCATGGTGCCGGTGGTCGGTTCGCCGGTGTTGAAGTACACGGACTTGCGCACTGCCTCGCGGTTGAACGCGTGCGAGATCGCCTGCCGGAACTTGGGTTCACGGATGAGCTTGCGCAGCTCCTCTTCCGGGTAGTCGTAGTTCAGGAAGAAGATCGACCCGGTGCCGGAACCGCTGTCCCACAAGATCACCTCGGTCTTGGCGCGCTCGGCGCTGTCGCGGATGCCCTGGACATCGTTCAGGGTGATCTGGTTGAACGGCCCGTGGCAGTAGTCGACGGCACCTTGCTGCACCTGGAGCTTGCCGGCCTCGGCGTCGGAGACGACGCTGATCTGGATCTCGTCGATGTAGGGCAGCTGGTCACCGTTCGGCATCACGACCCAGTAGTACGGGTTCCGCTCCAGCACCAAGCCCTTGGTGTTGTCGAACGACTTGCACTTGTAGCCAGTCATGGTCGGGCACTCCGGGTTGCGGTGCCAGTCCGCCTTCTGCTCCATCAGCCCGCCGACCGAGTCCCAGTTGTCGGGCACGTTCTTGCCGTACTTGGGGTGGAACTGCTTGACGTAGTGGCTCGGCATCATCCAGATGGGGCCGTTCTTGCCGACGTTGCCGTTCACCCACATGGCCATCCGGTCGGCGGTCAGCGGTGCCGGGGCGTCAAACGTCATGGTCAGCGTCAACTCGTCGACCGCGGTGAACTTGGCCAGCGTGCCCTTGCCCGAACGAGCCTCATCCGGCGCCGTCTGTGCCATCTTCTGTTCCGCGATGATGTCGTTCCACCAGAACATGATGTCGTCGGTCTTCCACGGCTCGCCGTCGGACCACTTCAGCCCTTTGCGGAAGCGGAAGGTCCACTCCGACGAATCGTCGTTGGCCTCCCACGACTCCACCAGGCCGGGAACGATGTCCTTGCCGTCGTTGATGTAGCGCAGCGGCGAGTGACCGTAGAAGAAGTTGCGGTCGGAGTCCGCCTTGGCGGCCCCGGTGGTGGAGAAGGTGTTCATGTTCAGCTTGCCGCCGTACTTGCCGTCAGTGACCCACGCGTGCGGGATGACGTAAGGCGACTCCGGCAGGCGCTCCTGCACCGGAGGCAGACCCTTGCCCTCCAGCGACGGCGCCTGCTGGAACTTCTCCGGCACCGGGAGCGGCTCGCTGGACGAGCCGACGGCCTTGGATCCGGTATCCCCACCACCCTTGTCGGCGCCGCCTCCCTCATCGGAACAGGCGGCGAGTGCGAGCGATCCTGCGACTACGGCCGAGCCGTAGAGAAACTGACGACGAGAGATATTGCCGAGCTCCATGGTGTCCTCCGTTGCGACCGACTTCGGTGTCAGCGCGGGGCGCGATTCCGGAGTAAACCCCCACGTGCAAGGGAAGCAGCTGCTCCCCGAAACGGTGGTTGGTTCGCTTCATCTCCGTGCCCAGCTTGGTGGAGACTATACATACGGGTGAGCGTCATGCGCGCGATTCGACAAAGAAGTACATCGGTCGGAGAAAAAACCTCCGCTGAGTCCTAATTCGGCGGAAGCTGCACTCTCTTGCTTGATGTGCAATAATGCACTATGTGACTGATAGTGCAACTGGGCTCCGCGAGCGCCGCGCGGCGAAGACATCGCGCGAGCTCAGCCTGATTGCGCGCCGGTGGACTGCCGAGCGCGGCCTCGGGAACTTCACGGTCGAGGAGCTGTGCGAGGTGGTCGGGGTGTCGCGGCGGACGTTCTTCAACTACTACGGCTCGAAAGACGATGCCGTGCTCGGGGTCTCAGTACGCGACGACCACACCGCCGCGGAGGAACAGTTCCTGCTCGGCGGTCGCGGTATCGGACCGGGCCTGTCCCCCACGCTGGTCGCCGATCTGTCCGAGCTGCTGATCAGTCGTTGGGAGATGATGGATCTGACGCGGGAGCGGGCCGAGGATCTCGCCGCCGCGTTTGCGCGTGAACCGCGGCTGTTGTCTCGCGTCCTCGAGATCACCCAGCGACAAGAGCGCGGCGACACCGCTCTGGTGGAGCGCCGGGAAGGGCTCGACCCGGGCGATTTGCGGGCTGCTGCGGCCGTACACCTCCTGGGTGCCGTGCTGCGCGCCAGCGTCGCGGCGTTCCTGAGACCCGGGTCTGACACCACCTTCCGCCACGAGTTCGCCCGTCGACTCGACGCCGCGCGTGCCGTGTTCTCCGACTCATCACCCTCTCAACCCGAACGGATTCAATGACCACCGTCCAACCCGCTCCGCTGCTGCTCACACAGCGTCGCATCTGGATCATCTTCGGCGCTTTGATCGCCGGAATGCTGCTCTCGAGTCTCGACCAGACCATCGTTTCCACCGCCATGCCGACCATCGTCGGCAATCTGGGCGGTGTCGAACACCAGGTGTGGATCACCACCGCCTACCTGCTCGCCACCACGATCGTGATGCCGGTGTACGGCAAGTTCGGTGACGTGCTCGGTCGTCGCGGGCTGTTCCTGGCCGCCATCGCGATCTTCACCTTGGCGTCAGTCGGCTGCGCTTTCGCCACCGACTTCTGGGCCTTCGTCGTGTTCCGTGCTTGCCAGGGCCTCGGCGGCGGCGGCTTGATGATCTTGTCCCAGGCGATCATCGCCGACATCGTGCCGGCCTCCGAGCGCGGCAAGTATCTGGGTCCGCTGGGCGGCATCTTCGGCCTGGCCGCGGTGGGAGGTCCGCTCCTGGGCGGATTCTTCGTCGACCACCTGACCTGGCGGTGGGCGTTCTACATCAACATCCCGATCGGGATCGCGGCGTTCATCATCGCGCTGCTCACGCTCACCCTGCCGAGCAAGAAGGCGACCAAGCCGATCGACATCCTGGGTGTCGTCACGCTTTCCATCGCCACCACCTGCCTGATCTTCTTCGCGGACTTCGGGGGCGACGCAGCCCACGGCTGGGGCGCGCTGGAGACCTGGCTGTTCGGGGCGGGGCTGATCGTCGCCGTCATCGCGTTCGTGCTGGTCGAGTCGCGGGCGGCCGACCCGGTGATCCCGCTGTCGCTGTTCCGCAACCCCACGTTCGTCAACGCCACGGCCATCGGGCTCGCTCTCGGACTCGGCATGTTCGCCGCGATCGGGTTCGTCCCGACCTTCTTGCAGATGAGCTCCGGCACGTCCGCCGCCGTGTCGGGTCTGCTGTTGCTGCCGATGATGGCCGGCCTGATCGGTACCTCCATCTTGTCCGGGCAGGCGATCACCCGGACGGGTCGCTACAAGATCTACCCGATCATCGGCACCGTGCTGACTGCCGCGGCCATGGTGGCCATGACGACCCTGGCCGCCACGACCCCGATCTGGGTCATCTGCTGCTATCTCTTCGTCTTCGGTGCCGGCCTCGGACTGATCATGCAGGTGGTCGTGCTGGTCGTCCAGAACGCCGTCAGCCCTGCCGACATCGGTACGGCGACGAGTACGAACAACTACTTCCGCGAGGTCGGCGCCGCGCTGGGCACCGCCGTCTTCGGCACCATCTTCACCACCCGGCTGACCGAGAACCTGACCGGCGTGTTCACCGCGGCGGGGGCCTCGGCCGCAGACGCTTCCCAGGCCACGTCGACGCTGGATCCTGAGGTGCTCCGGCAGCTGCCGGCGGCGATCCGTGACGGCATCGTCACCGCGTACGCTGACGCGCTGGCACCTGTCTTCTGGTATCTGCTGCCGTTCATCGGTATCGCCTTCCTGCTCGCCCTGTTCCTCAAGCAGATCCCGCTCTCCGACGTAGCAGGACTCGTTGCCCGCGGCGAAGCTATCGGCGGCGCCGAAGCGGAGGAGCTCGAGGCAGCCCAGCAGAGTCAACCACGCCGTGCCGCCCCGGAACCGGGGGTTGGCGAACAGGACGACCGGGCCGGGGCGACCCAGTCCCCGCTACGCTGAGTCGCCCACCTTCGGCCCGTCAGTGGGGGTGCACCTCGCACAACACCGCATCGTCCACGGCCAGCTCCAGGGTGGTCGTGGACTGCTCAGTGGCCAGGTTCACATAACGGGCGTCCGTCGGCAACGGAATCGTCGCCTCGCCGTCCCCGAAGTTGGCGACGAGGAGGTAGGTCCGATCGCGGGTGCTGACCTGCATGGCACGTACTCCCGGATGGTCGTATTCGCGTCGGGCGTCCGCATTGGTCAGGGCGAACCCAGCCGTCTCGTCGTCGTCGCTCCGGGCCAGAACAGCCCAGCCACAGTCAACGAGCAGCGAGTGGGGCTCCGCGTAGAAAGGCACGTCACGCAGCGGATAGCAGAACTCCTCAGTGAACATCGACTGCTGAGGTCCACCCCGGCGCTCGGTCGAGCGACTCAACCGAAGCTGGTCGGCACCGTACAGGCCCACGACCCCGACCTCGCCGTCCACACTCGCCCAGGATCCGACAACGCCGACCTCATCGCGACGACCGGCGGTGAGCAGGGTCGGGCCCGCTTCAGTAGTGACAGTGCGCTCCGAGGCGTTGATCAGGTCGTTGGGAATACTCAGGTGCAGTCCCTTCACCGACAAGACGCCGGGGCGCCAGTCGGCGGTGCGGACGTAGTGCATGCCGACGACAGCGGAGCTGCCCGGCAGGGCAGCAACCGCGAGATGGGAGATGGCAGCCGGTCCGCCAGACCAGCCCTCCGGGATCACCATCGACACCCCCTCCGCCACCGCGCCCGCGGTCACGAACCCCCCGGGCAGTTCGTAGACCACGGACGACTCCAGGCGCCGCGAACTCGGAACGCTTGTCTTGACCGGGTCGGTCGGAACACCTTCGAACACGACCTCGGGCGCCAGGTTCAGCTCCCACTCGGCGAGGTCACCACGATCGGGCGGCAGGCACAGACCCTGACTCAGCCCGTTGGCCCGCCACGCGAACGACGCGAACCGGTCCTGGCTACGGTGCAGGACCGCAGAGTGTTCCCGGTCCGACCAGCCGCCGGCCACCGTCGACTCGAACGAATCAAGGCTGGCAGGCGGGACGTCGGTCTGCTGCGCATAGGTGTAGGCCATCGCGATGGCACAGGCCCGGTCGGACTCCAACCGCGTGTAGTAATAGGGGCTGGTAGCCACGAGATGGTCGAGCCGGCGGCCGTAGAAGGATCCATCGGTGTTAGACCGCTGCTCGCGCCGGGCCTGGTCCAGTGCGCCTCGCAGCAACTCGTACGCGTGCGGATCCCGGAGGTGGTCGGCGGCGTAGAGCAATGACGGCAACAGGTACTCCTGGCAGTACGCATAGCGTACCCGGCTGTCCCCCCCGATCCGCAGCAGCCGGCCGTCACTGCTCACCAGCTGGCGGACCAGCCGCCACAGTTCGGCCTGGTGATGGTGCAGCGCGGCCGGCGCTTCCTCGCCGCGGCGCCGCAGGTCGAAGTGCAGCATGGCGGCGTTGCTGATGCAGATGACCATGTAGCCCACATTGAGATAGCCGTGGTGATCAAGCGCGTACGACTCGAAGAAGTTGCTCCCGACATGGCGCTCCGCCACAGTCATGCCATCGACCACCGTCTGGTCGTACATGTCGGAGGGGACGCTAACCCCGTTGACCAAGAATTCACAGGCTCGTTCGCGCCAGGCGGGCGCGTCTGGGTGGTTTGGACATCGCTTTGCTGTGCGCCACAGCAGCGCTCCTGTCCACAGGTTGGATTCCGGAGCGTTACGTCCACTGCTGTTCCACCGGTCGGCGACCACACCTGCGGCAGCTCCGCGGTGGAAGCTACTGCAGATCCAGGTGCTTTCGCTGATCAACATGTCGTCGACCCGGGTCCGATCGTCGTCGCTCAGCCAGGGCTCCATGAGGTCGACGGCGAACATCATCCGCTCGATCCCCAGCGGGCTGATCCAGGTGTGTCCCCAGGCGGTGCCGTCGGTGCAGGTGCCTCCACCACTGTGGTGGCTCCACAAGCTGAATCGCAGCGCCGCAAGGGCCCGACTGACAGCCCACTCGCGGGTGGCCGGATCGTCGGCGTGGCGGGCAACGGTCGCGATCGCGGCGAAGTATTTCTGGTTGGTCTGTACCCCCCAAGCGTTGAAGCCTGACCCGTACCAGCCGCGTGACGGCTCAGCCGGATCACTGTGCCAATACTGCTCCGCGTGGTGTTGTCCCCACTCAGCCAACCAGCCAAGAACCTCGCCGAGTGGCGCCGTGGTCTGCGAGTCGCCACCGAACGGCGCGGTCGACGTCATCGGCCCACCATTGTCGCGTAGGCGGCGGTGTATTCCTCGGCGATCTGGGATCCGCCGTTCTTCAGATAGGCTGCGACGCCGTCGGTCCAGGCCGAGACCGGGCGGCGCCCGCTGATGATGTCATTCTCCAGGCTGAGCAACGCTGACTCGAGCGTGGCCGACTTCTTCCCGGCGGTCTCGGAGTAGAGCCCTAGGGTCGGGTCGGAAACAGCCTTTTGGGTGACGCTCTTTTGATAGTCATAGGCAAGCTCGACGGCGTCACGATGACCCGGTGAGTAGAGAGCTCGGGCGGAGTCAGCCATGTAGAGCGTCCCGATCTGGACCTGGGCTGAGGTATCGGAGTTCACCACCGGGTCGCTCCCTTCAAGGGTGTAATGAGTGCCGGGAATGCCGTACTTGTTGAACAGGTACTCCTCGGTCCCGAATGGCGAGGCGAGCCAGTTCGCCACCTTCAGCAGGGTCTCGATCCGTTCAACGCTCTTGGCGTTGATGGCGGTGATGCCCACGTTGGGGATCGGAACAAACTGGGTGCCTTGTCCCCCGCTGAAGCCGGGAATCTTCATGGCGTGCGCCTGGAAGCCCTCGACCCCGGTGTTTTGGACATAGAGGCTGAACCACGCGATGAACGAGTCGGGCAACAGGAAGGCGCTTCCGGCGCCGAACCACTGCTTCTTGACCGGCGTGCCGATGGCCGCGCTGTCGGGGTTGATGACACCGGCCGCCTGGAGCTTGCGGGCAGCCTCGAGCGCCTCCAGCTGCCTAGCATCTGAGCGCGTCGAAACAAACGTGCCGTCCTGCACGGCCCAGGGGGACGGTACGTCGAGCATGGATCGAAGATGCCCGATCGGGGCACCCGCTAGTGCCCACTTCCGCGCCTTGGCGCTGGTCAGCTGCTGACACAGCTGAGCAAAGGACTCAAAATCGGCGGGGTCCTCGGTAATCCCCTGTGCAGCCAACAGGTCACTACGAGCCATCAGCACGGGCAGGTTGGTCAGCCCTCGGCTGATCGGGATGGCCCGGATCTTTCCGTCGAAGACGCAGGCCTTCCAGGAGTCGGTGGGCAGGTTGGCCAGAGCGGGATAGGCCTCGATGGCGCTAGCGCTGAGGTGCGGGGTCAGGTCAGCTGCAGACTTGGCCATGAAGCTCGGCAGCGACTGGATCTGGCCGACGTGGAAGAAGTCCCCGAGTTGACCGCCGGCCACCGACGTGGCGAACTTGGCCTGATAGTCGGCGGACGACACCATGCTCACGTCGAGTTCGGAGCCGACACGCTTATTCATCTCCTGCCAGAAGGGGTTGCGATCCATCGTTGGCGGCACCGCGAACGAGGTGGGAACCAGCGCGGATATGGGCTTCCCATCGCCGGGAATACCGTCTGCCGCGCGAGCGGGATTCGCCGGATAGGTGAAGAACGCATCGCTGCATCGCCCCACCTCTGCAGAAAGATCAGGTGTTACCCCTTTGTACGGGACATAGTTCGGCAACAAGGCAGAGTCGACGACCCCGGACTCGTTCGGCCCGTCGGGCGTGGAGCATGCGCCGAGTGCACCGCCACCAATCGCCAAGGCCGCTGCGGATGCGCCGCGGGCAAGGAATTGACGACGATTGATGCTCGGAATGTTTCTTGCCGGGTCGCTCATGGTGTCTCCTATGACATACCGGAATACGCTTACCTCTGACCACGCAAGATCTTGTCGATACATCTGATGAATGTCAACACGATGAGATTTGCTTGGCGCAGGAGATTGACCTCAGATAGCTGCCGACCGCCGTGCTGCCCATGGATCTCGATCAGTCGACGGGCTTCACCATCGACCGCGCCCACTGCTCATGATCATCTGCGCGGGCGCCGCCGAGTGAGTACGGCCATCGAAAGGACGCCCAAGGCGAGGCGAATCACCACGATCCCGGGCTAGATCAGGGGTTGGACGGTGGGGCAGATCGGCCTACGACGCAGTACAGGATCTGATGAACTGGAACGAAGACTCGCTCGTAGACTTTCGTGACCCGCAACCGGGGGCGTACGAGCTAAAGCTGACAATTGACGGACGGCCGACCGAGCTCGAACCAGGTCCGACCGGCGGCCGGACCCACTTACAACGCCACCGAGAGCTCTGACTGCGCCGCGTGCCCTGATGCACACCTAACCGCTGCATGCCGTGCCGCGCTCATCACTGGGTTGGTCTAGGCCGGCGAGGCGACAAGCCTCAGCGAGCAGGGCAAACAGCGGGCCAGCCCGCTCCATGTCCCGGTTCCCGCCCACCTATTGACTATGGCTTATCCATAGCGAATTATCGAAGAGTGCCCCCACCTGAGCTCGCGACCCGTTCCTACCGCAGCGCACGACGTGAAGCACAAGCCCGCGACACACGATCTCGCGTCCTGGCGGCGGCGCGTGTCGTGTTTCTCGACGCCGGGTTCGTTGGGGCGACCCTGAGAGCCATCGCCGCCGAGGCGGACGTGTCCGTGCCGACCGTGGAAGCCCTCTTCGGGACCAAGTCACGGGTGCTGAAGGCGGCCATCGACGTCGCAATTGCCGGAGATCACGAACCGGTGCCGGTCCTCGAGCGAGAGTGGACGACCGCGGCACTGCGTGCCGAGAGCGTGGACACCCTGCTGGGGGTCATCGCCGGCGTGGTCACCCAGATCCAGGCGCGCTCGGCGGGTCTCGTGCTCGCTGTGCTCGAAGGCTCTCCGACGAACCCGGACCTCGCTGAGCTCGCCGAACGACTGATCACCCAGCGGAGCACGACCGCAGCATGGCTCGTCGACGCCATTGCACTGAAGAGCCCTCTGGCCGATGGGCTCAGCAGGCCAGAGGCGATCGACACCCTGTGGATCCTCATGGACCCGGCCGTGTTCGACCGTCTCACCCGGCACCGTCACTGGACGGAGCAGCAGTACCACCAGTGGTGGGTCCGTTCGGCCGCTCGGCTGCTGACCGATCACACCCTCTGACAGGCCCAGGCACACCACCACCAGGAGAACACCATGAGCCGGAAGAACCAGAACGAATTGCACAGCCAACACGGCCAAGTCGGCTATCTGCAGCTTCCGGCGCTGGACGTCGCTCGATCTGCGGCGTTCTATGAGGCGGTGTTCGACTGGCAGGTCGAGCTCAGCTCGGGAGGCTTCGAAGCTCCGGGGATGATCGGGCAGTGGACCACTGAGCGAGCGCCCACCACGGACGAAGGGCCGTTGCTCTGGCTGTGCGCCGACAACCTCTGGCCGACACTCCAACGAGTCGTCAGCAGCGGCGGCACGGTGCGCACCAGCCCTCAGCTCGACAACGGCGAGCGCTGGCTCACGACGGTCGACGACCCCGCGGGCAACCGGATCGGCATCGTCGTCGCCGCCGGAACCGCAGCGCCGCAGACCATGATCGCTGTTCGCGATGTCGAAGCGTCGAGCCGCTGGTATCAACAGCTCCTCGGATTCCAAAGCGACCACGGAGGCCCCGACTACGAACGCCTGCTGTCCGCAGGAGTCCTGGTGCTCCAACTTCACCAGCGACAGGTGGAGCACGACCACGGAACCATCGGGCATCTCGACCACCCGGTCGGGAACGGGGTCCTGCTCTGGTTCGGTGAGGTGGCGGACTTCGACGACGTCTGCCGCCGCGCAGAACAGCTCGGCGCCAATGTGGTCCAACCCGTCCACCGCAACCCGCCATCGGGTCAGGGCAACGGACCAGGGCACCGGGAGATCTGGATCAAAGACCTCGACGACTACACGGTCGTCGTCGCCAGTCAGGACGGTGAGGCCTTCGAGATGACCTGAGGCCCGACCTCCCGGCGGTGGTCAAGGTCGGCCGGGCGCCGGCCTCCCCCACCACGTACGGCTACACCCGGCGGGCTCGCCGACCTGCGCGTGACCGCGCACGACGTTCATCCTCCGGTCCTCGGCGGGCCGGGACGGGTCCTCGCTGCCCATGCTGGCGACACTGACGTATCACAGGTCGTCCCCTTTGAGCGTTGATCATGTGACGGACGGTTCGTGCAGCTTCGTCCCGGATCAGCGAGTGCAGCGCTCTCTGTCCGGCTGGGACCGTGGCCCACCGCCGGGGTCATGCTTCGGCCCCACCGTCTCATAATCGCTGCAGACCAAGGCGACATAGTCTATCCCGGATTACGTGGTGGTGGTCGATAGTTATAGTCCGTGCTAGTTTTCGAAGAAAGACCAGCGCGACAGTTTGAGTGGCGGCGCACCGGTCCTGACAGTCGCTCGGCCTCGCGAATCCTCGCGCTCGCAACGTTCGGTTTCCTGATCTGGCCCTCGGCCTGGCGCTGATCAGCCCCCTATCACCGCCTGGGTTGGTGCACGCCAGTCGCCGTTGGGCGACAGCAGTCCGCTGTGGCCCGAAGGCCATGGCAGTTGACGACTCAGAGGAGGACGCAATGAAGTGGCAGCGGATCGTGGTCGGAGTGGACGGCTCCGACGGGAGCCGGCGTGCGCTGGCTTGGGCAGCACAAGAAGCACGTGAACACGGGGCGGCGCTGCAGGTCGTCACCACCTGGTCGACGGCTGAGGCCCTCTCCTACGCACCGTTGGGCTGGCCCGCCGACATCGAGATCGACTTCAGCACCAACGCTGAGCTGCAACTGTCCGAGGCCATCACTGCCGTCCTCGGCGAAGGGCTGGACGTGGTGCTTGAACGTCGGGTGCTCGAGGGTCAGCCGGCGCCATCGCTGGTCCTCGCGTCCGAGGACGCCGATCTCGTCGTCGTCGGCAGCCGGGGGCACGGCGGTTTCGTCGGCATGATGCTCGGCTCCGTCAGTCAGCATGTCACCGTCCACGCGGCGTGCCCGGTGACCGTCGTGCGCTAGCGAGACGGTCACTCCTCGGTCGGTGGATCCGCTGCCGAGGGACTGGCAACTCCCTCAGCCGGTGCGCTGGATGATCTGTCGCATCAGCGTGCCCGCTCCCTCGCCGTCGGCGGCGGCGATCGCTTCGACGACCTGGTGGTGCAACACGACGTCGTGGCGGTCCGGATGACCAACGCCTTGATCGCCGAGGGCTCGGTCCCGAAGTGCCTCATCGACGATTGCCTGCAACCGGACAAACATCTGGTTGCCGGAGCACTGCAGCACCAGTCCGTGCAGGCGACGATCGGCGTCCAGGAACGCCTCGCGGTCACCCTGGGTGGTGGCGACGACGAGAGCCTCGGCAGCGGCGGACAGGGTTTGCAGCTGCTCGTCGGTGCGCAGCTCGGCGGCCCGGCTGGCCGCTGCCGGTTCGATGGCGAGGCGCAGCCCACGTAGCTCCGCCAGCTGGACCGAGCGGTCGCCCGACCGCAGCCGCCACCGGATGACCTGCGGGTGTAGCAGGTCCCACTCCGGTTCCGGGAGCACGCGCAACCCCACCCGCCGACCGGCGGACAGCATCCCCAGTGACACCAGCACCCGAACTGCCTCGCGGACGATGCTGCGGGAGGCCCCGGTGCGCTGGACGAGGCCGTCGACCGTGTGGACGCTGCCCGCCGAGAACGTGCCGGCGACGATGTCAGTGCCGATGGTCTCCAGAACGCGGCCGTAGGTGCCGGTCCCGGCGTCCCCGTCGCTCACCACGTCCGCGGGATGCTCAAGTCTGGGACACCGGGGAGATCACCAGCTCGTCGATGCGTACGTGCGCCGGCGAGTCGAGGACGAACATGACTGAGCGCGCAACGTCCTCCGGGCTCAACATCATGGTCCGCGCCGTCGGGCCGGGCACCTGCGGTCGAAGCTCCAAGAAGTCGGTGTCGACATCGCCCGGACACAGGTGGCAGGCCCGAACGCCGGCACCGGCCTCCTGCTGGTTGAGAGTCTGGGTCAGCGATGCCAGTGCCGTCTTGCTGGCGCTGTAGGCGACACCGGCCATCGGCGAGAACCGCCATCCCGAGAACGACGAGATGACGACCGCCAGCCCGGACCGCCGGCGCAGCTCGGGCAGCACCAGCTGGATGGTGTGCGCCACCGAGGTCAGATTCGTGGCGATGACCGCGTCGAACTCCTCCAGATCCTGATCGGCCCAGCCGCGACGAGGCATGTTCAACCCGGCGGCGAGGACCACCGCGTCGATCGCCCCGAAGCGCTCGAGGACCTGGTCATGGGCTGACGACAGCTCGTCGGTGCGGGTGGCGTCCAGTGGCAGGGCAAGCCCCGCGCCGCCGAACTCGTCGACTGCGCTGACGACCTCCATCAGTGGCTCCGGACGCCGACCGCTGACGGCCACGTTCCAGCCGTCGGCGGCCGCCGCCAGGGCGGTCGCCCTGCCCATGCCGGTGCCCCCGCCGGTGATCCAGAGCGTCTTCGTGCCGGTTGGTCCTGCCCCGGTTCCGCTGTCGGTCATGAAGCACCTCTTTGTCGATCGCCGAATAGTATGCTCATTAAACCTCACAATTCTCAGGAGCAGCAGATGCAGATCGACTTCACCGGCCGCGTCGTCGTGATCACGGGCGGAGGTCGTGGCATCGGCCGCACGCTCGTTCAGCGCTTCGCCGCGGAGGGCGCCGACGTGGTCGCTCTCGACATCGGTTTCCCCGAACCACCGGTCGCCGGGTCCATGGCCCAGGTCTGCGACGTCACCGATGAGCAGTCCGTGAGCGACAGTGTGGCAGCCGTCGTCGAGCGCTACGGTCGCATCGACGTCCTGATCAACAACGCCGGCATCAACGTCGAGGGCACGGTGGCGGAACTGGATCTGGCCAGCTGGCGCCGGTGCTTCGACGTGAACGTCGCCGGGGTGTTCCTGGTCAGCCAGGCGGTCGCTGCGGTGATGCGGCAGGCGGGCTACGGCCGGATCCTCAACGCGGCATCCTTTGCGGCGATCGTCCCGAGTGTCGGCAGCGCCGCCTACGCGGCCTCGAAGGCTGCCGTGGTCCAGTTCAGCCGCGTCCTGGCCGGCGAGCTCGGACCGTGGGGCATCACCGTCAATGCGTACGCCCCCGGCATGGTTCCCACCGCGATGAACGGCTTCGCCGAGATGGAGCCGGCCGCGCAGGCCCGCTTGCTGGACACCTTGTCGCTGCGTCGCTGGGGCAGCGCGGATGATATCGCCGACCTCCTGTGCTTCGTCGCCAGTGACCGGGCGGGCTACATCACGGGAACCCTGCTCGACGTCAGCGGCGGCAAGCTCGCCACCCAGATCCCCGGTAAGGCCTATGAGCTCGCTGATGCCGTCGATCGCCCTGCCATTGGCTAGTCGGCAGGTTGGTGCGTGCTCGTCGGCCTGCCCGTGCCCAGGCAGGCCGACGGCAAGCGGCTAACCGCAGAAGCCCAGCACGGAACGGGCGTAGATCTTGGCGGCCTGATGGAGGCTCGCGACCGACACCCGCTCGTTGGGTCCGTGGCAGCAGGTCAGGATCCCGGGCCCGAAGGACGGGATGGTCGGGACCCCTGCCTGGTCGAACCACGGCGCGTCGGTGCCGCCGGGAAAGATGCCGAGATCCGGCGCCCGGCCCAGGACCTGCTCGGCGCTGTGCTGCACCGTCGCCACCAGAGGGTGGTCGACGGCGATCTCACTTGGTGCGATCCAGGGCAGCTCCGGCTCCACCCGGATGGTCGCCTCCAGCGACGGGTCCGCTGCCATTCGCGCGTCCAGCCAGCCCTGCAGGTCGGCGAGGATTGACTCCTGGGTCATCCCCGGCAGGGCACGGAGGTCACAGGCAAAACGCGCACTCCCCGGCACCACGCCGTAGTAGACCCCGGCCTCGACCCGGACGCCGACGTTGAGGGTCGGACGGATGTCTCCCAGCGGATGTGGCTGATAGCTCAACCCGTCGAAGGCGGACAGCTCGGTGATCAGCTCAGCCATCTTGAGGCTGGCGTTCACCGAAGGCATCCGGTCCGACAGGCTGCTGTGCATCTGGGTGCCAACCACGTCGATGGTGAAGCACAGCAGACCGCGCGACACCAGATGGAGGGCCTGATAGTCCCGCTCCCAACCGCTCGGCTCGCCGATCAAGCAGGCGTCCGCGCGATCGGCGATCAACGGCGCCAGATACCGGGAGCCGAACCGCGCCCCGGCCTCCTCGTCCGCGACCAGAGCCAGCGTGACGTCTCCGGCCAACGGTCGGTCGAGTTCCTTTACGGCGCGGAGAGCGAAGATCATCGCGGCGCAGGCAGCCTTCATGTCACTCGTGCCCAGACCGTGGATATGCCCGTCGATGATCTCCGGCCGCAACGGATCGGTCAGCCACAGGTGACGGGCGTCGCCGACTGGCTTGGTATCGATGTGGCCGTTGAGCAGGAGGTTCTTCCCACCTCCGGTGCCGGGCACAGTGGCGACGAGATTAGGTCGCTCCGGATCGCTGGCGAAGATCTCGCCGCGCGGCAGTCCGAAGTCGGACAGGGTGTCCTGCAGGTAGCGCACGATGGCGACCTCGGTGGACGCCGGTGGGATCTGGCTATCGATGGCGATCAACTGGCAGGTGAGGTTGAGCAGCTCGTCAGCGTGCTCGTCGAGGTAGGTGTCGAGCCGAGCAGACAGCTCCGAGACCTCGACGTCGGTGATCTTCGCGGCGCTCATCGGAGAGCCCCGAGCGCATTCTGAAGTCCGCTGACCAGTGTATTGATGTCCTGCTCGCTGTTCATGACGTGGAAGGAGGCGCGAAGTCGGCCATCGCCCGCCCACACCAAGATGCCCTCGGCGGCCAGGCTGTCCGCAAGCTGCAAGGCACGGGGGTGATGGATGGCTACGCTGCCCGCCCGGCTCTCCGCCGCGGCGGGAGTCACGACCTCGAAACCATGATCAGACAGTGCGGTCGCGGCCAGACCGGCGAGCCGCAGGGCGTTCTGCGCCACCGTGTCGGCGCCCAGCGCATGCAGATGGTCCAGTCCTGCGGTGATACCGGCGATCCCGGAGTACGACGCGGCGCCCATCCGGAACCTGGCCGCAGTGTCCTCGAGGTGGATGTTCTCGAACCGGTCGTCGGAGAAGAAGTCAGGCGTTGACCGCCAGCCCACCAGCCCTGGGACGAACCCCGGCGATCGGTCGCGGTTCCACATCACCACGCCGACGCCGTAGGGACCCAATGACCACTTGTAGGAGGCGGACACCCCGATCGCACAAAGGCTGTTGTCGATCGGCAGCACGCCCAGGCTGTGGGTCCAGTCCACGAACAGCGGGACCCCTGCCCGGTCTGCGAGCTTGCTGATGGCGCGAATGTCGTTGCGCGCCCCGTTCACGTACGACACATGGCTCACCGCGATGCCGCGGGTGCGGTCGTCGACGCAGGCAGCGATGTCGTCCGGGTCGATCAGCCACTCCGACGAGCGGCGGACCACCCGGACCTCGAGGCCCTCCTTGGCCAGCCGGATGAACGGGAAGGACACGCTCGGATGCTCAAGATCATTGATCACCACGTTGTCTCCGGGCTCCCACTCCAGGCCGCCGGCCACCATGCTCCAGGCCGTGGACGCATCGCCCACGAACGCGACGTCGTCCTCGGTGCAGCCGGCCACGCGCGCGATCGCAGCCTGTCCCGCCAGCTCCAGATCCAGCAGCCGCTGCCGGCCCTGTGGACCTTCGCTCTGCAGGGCGAAGGCGTTGGCGATCGCAGATCTGACGGCGGTCAGGGCGGGCGCCTGCGCACCGGTGTACAGATAGGTCGCGGGCAGGTCGTGCCACGCCGAGCGCGGAGTCAGCGGCGTACTGCTGGAGAGCAGTTGGTCAGTCATCGGCGAAGTCCTTCGTGGTCGGGGTCGCACCCGGCAGGGTGGGTCGTCAGGGGGCCTAGGTCGCGGGTCAGGTTGGTACGGGCACCGAGATCCCGTTAAGGGCCAGCGAGGCCCGGGCAGCATCGGCCAGCCGGACCACCGTGACGGCCTCGGCGACCGTGGGGGAAGCGATCAGCTCGCCGGTGACGAGCATGGAGACGAAGGCGGCAACCTCGGCGGCCAGCCCTGGGGCGCCATCCGGTGGCCAGCTCTGGCCGGTTTCTGGGTCATCTCCCTGCCAGACCCGGGTACCGGAGGCGTCACTCCTCAGGTGTACGACGCCGTCGGTGCCGTAGACGTCGAGGCGGTCCTGTGGGTGGCTGTCCGGCTCGAGCAGATAGCTCGCCCGGAGGGACCAGCTGACGCCAGCCGGCGACAGCGCCTGGCTGAAGACCACGTGCCGCACTCCGTCGCGGACGGCGCCGACGCTGGTGATCGCGGTGGGAGCGCTGCCGTCGAACCAGAGGGCCAGATCGAGATCATGGATCTGGGTCAGATACACCGGGTCCGAGACGCCGTAGCGGCCGACGTGGCCGCGCTCACGATCCCGGCTGGCCGAAATGGCTTCGACCCGACCGATCCGGCCCGCATCCACCAGCTGCTTGACCGCACGGTGTGCAGGGTCGAACCGCAGGACGTGACCGGGGACGATCAGCGAGGCTGCGGGCGACGCGGTCAGCCTCGACGCCTCAGCCGAGGAGGTGGCCACCGGCTTCTCGAGCAGGACTGCGACGCCGCGCTCAGCGGCGCTCAGGGCAAGTTCGACGTGGCTGGACGCCGGCGTGGCGATCGAAACTCCGTCCAACGCCATCTTCTCGAGCATCAGCTCCGGATCGGTGAAGGTCGACACCTCGCCGAGGTGCGCCATCGCCGTCGCGAGCCGGTGATCATCGACGTCGGCCACCGCCACCGGCGTCACGCCGGCCTTCAGGTAGGCCTCCAGATGCGCCAGCCCGAAGGCCCCGAGACCGATGATCCCGACACGTGGTCCGGAGGTCACGAAGCACCATGGGCGGCCCGGGCCCGATAAGCGGCGGCGTGCACCCGGTTTCCACATCCCTGACTGTCGCAGTACAGCCGCGATCGGTTCTTCGATCCGTCGACGAAGACCCGATCACAGTCAGCGGCAGCGCATGCCTTGAGTCGATCGTCGTCGCCCTCCTCGAACATCAACGCCAGCACCATGGCGCAGTCGGCGGCGAGGTGGTCGGACAGGGAGGCGTACGGGAGGAAGTAGTGCATGTGCAGCGACAGTCCGTCGTGCTCGACCAGGCGGGGATAGATGTCAGCCCCGCTGAGCAGCTCGTTCACGATAGTGATCTTGATGGCACGGTCGGGCGCGATGAATACGGCGCGTAGCCGAGCGCGAAGAGCGTGCAGCCGGATGACGTCCGCCTCCGACGGTGCGGCGGTCTCCGTCACAATCCACTGCCGGCTGAGCTCGGTCAGGTCGTCCACGCCAGCCATCAGCTCCGACTGCGTTCCGCTCGGGGCGGAGTTCACGAGGTCGACCAGGACCTGCAGGACCCGGGCACGATCGGACATGCTGCGCATAAGTCAGGAGCCTAAGTGCTGTTGCACCTGATTGCAACAGTCACGATGTCGCGCTCGCTGGGCGGCTCTCTTCGCGTCATCTGCTCGTAACGCGGGTTTTGCTGGGATCTCTTGACAGCGCGTATGAGCGGTACTAGCGTCCCGCGTCATTAGTCAAAGCACTCTCGCTCCTTATCTCGCCAACTCGAGGAGCGGTGCGCCGGGAGGCACCATTCCCCGGTTGGCGATCAGCAACGGCCCCAGCCCAAGACCGAAGAGGTGGATAGTGCCTGAGAGCAGCCAGTCCCTGCACGAACACGGGAGTCCCCCGCCAGCAGCCCAGGAGGCGTACAGCTTCCGGCGGTATCTGACGACCGTGCATCGTGACGACAGGCGCGACCCGGATGCGACGGCCACCGCCGATGAGGCGACAATCGACGACACCTGGACCCTCGTCATTTCGACGGCGGCGGATGATCTTGTTCGACGGACGGCTGCTGACCTGCTCGACTACCTCTGCGTCAGCATGGGCGTCACCGCGCGACTGGCCGTCCACGATGACCTCGACCCGCTCCTGGCGCACACGATCGTGCTGGGCACCGTTGCCGACCTCCCGGCCGTCTCGGTGGAGTCGCAGCAGCCGCGGGCGTACACCTTGATCGCCGAGAAGGACCGGATCGTTCTGTGTGGGATCGACGCTCGCGGAGCTGCGCAGGCCGCCTACTACCTCGAGGACCTGCTGAACCTCCGCCGCGGCCCGTACCTCTCCCCCCGCCTCGAGTCCCGCGCGCCCGCCTTCGCCCCCCGGATGACCCATTCGGGATGGGGCCTGGACGAGTTCCCCGACGATTACCTCAACCAGATCGCGCACGCCGGGATGGACTCCATCGTGCTCTTCACCTCGGCGCCGAACCGCACCCCCGACGAGTTCATCAACCGTCAGCCGGAACGGCACAGCCGCGGGCGCTACCAGCACTTCAACTCGGTCATCGAGCGCTGCGAGCAGTACGGCCTTGATGTGTATCTCTACGCCTACTTCCACTCCGACCGACCCGTCCACCCCGACGACCCGGGTGCCGACCGGTTCTATGACGAGACCTACGGTCGCGTGTTCCAGGAGTGCCCGCGTGCGAAGGGGATCGTCCTCGTGGGCGAGTCGGTCGAGTTTCCCAGCCGGGACTCCCGCACCACCGGCCGGATGCGGTACGACCGGGAGCCTGGTCGGCTGCCGGTGAGCAAGCCCAGCCCCGGCTGGTGGCCGTGCGAGGATTACCCGTCCTGGGTCGCGCGGGTACGCGATGCGTGCCGTGCCTACAACGAGGATGCGGAGATCATCTTCTGGACCTACAACTGGGGCTGGGCACCCGAGGAGGAACGGCTGCGGCTCCTCCGCGACCTCCCACGCGACATCACCTTGCAGGTCACCTTCGAGATGTTCGAGACGATCGAGCACGACGGAGTGACCAACGTCTGTGTTGACTACACCGCGTCCTCGATCGGGCCAGGAGCGTACTTCGCCAGCGAGGCGGCGGTGGCGCGCGAGCGCGGCATCACCCTGCATGCGATGGCGAACACCGGCGGTCTGACCTGGGACTTCGGCGTCGTGCCCTACCAGCCGATCCCGCAGCAGTGGGCCCGCCGGCATCAGGCTCTGCGGCAGGCGCAGCGGGACTGGGGCCTGTCCGGGCTGATGGAGAACCACCACTACGGTTGGTGGCCGTCATTCGTCAGCGAGCTGGCCAAGTCCAGCTACTGGGTGCCGTCGCCCGACAGCGACGACGCCATCGAGAGCCTCGCCCGGCGTGACTTCGGCGACGGCTGGTCGCAGGCGGTCGCAGCCTGGCAGCTCTGGAGCGAGGCAGCCCAGGACTACGTCCCGACCAACGGCGACCAGTACGGTCCGTTCCGCATCGGCCCGAGCTATCCGCTCACCCTGCTGGCGGTGCCCAAACTGGTGGTCGCTGACCATGCCATGTTCGGCGACCTCATCGTCAACATCCCGTACGCGCCAGACCACTCCGGGACGAAGCCCGTCACCGCGAACGCGATCCGGATCAAGGCTGAGATCATCAGCCTCGAGCGGATGCTGACGACCTGGCGAAGCGGGTCGACACTGCTGGCCGAGGCGATCCGTTTGGCGCCGCCGTACCGGCAGGCCGAAGGAGAGCGCATGTTGAACCTGGGGCGGTTCATCGAGCACTCCATCGCCACCACTATCGCCGTCAAGCGGTGGTGGCAGCTGCGGAGCCGGCTGCTGGTCGAGGCCGACCCGGACGCCGCCGAGGACCTGTTGGACCAGCTGGCGGAGCTGGGCGAGGGCGAGATGGCCAATGCCGAGGCGGCGATCCCAGTGGTCGAGGCAGACTCCCGACTCGGCTGGGAGCCGTCGATGGACTATCTGGGGGATGCTGACCACATCCGCTGGAAGCTGGCCCACCTGCGCCACGCCCTTGACCGCGAGATCCCGGCCTTCCGGGCCAGTCTGCGGATTTAGGGATTGCGGTGTCCGAGCCGCGTCGCGCCGACGCACACATCCATCTCTTCGAGAACGGCTACCACCCGACCCCGACCGGTACTGACGAGACGACCCAGTACGAGGTCTTCCGACGCGACAGCAACATCACCGCGGCGCTCGTCGTCGGCTATGAAGGGGAGCCCCGCTTCGCCGGCAACAACGACTACATCGCTGGATTGGCCGCGCGGCACAGCTGGGTCCATCCGGTGGCATTCATCGATGTCGCCGACCCTCCGAGTCCCGAGGCGCTGCAGAGCTTGCGAAGTCGTGGCTTCCTGGGTTTCTCGGTCTATCTGTCGGAGGACCGCCCGTCGCTCGACAGCTGGCCGAAGGAGACGCTGGCCGAGCTCGCACACGGACGGTGCGTTCTCAGCATCAACGCGTCCACCGCCACCCTGCGTCGGGTCAGACCGGCAGTGGAGGCCCTCGGCGGTGGCCAGGTGTTGCTCAGCCACGTCGGCGGGTTCTCCCGCGCCGAAGCGAAAGGATCTGCCGCTGAGGTGCGGGCGCGACTCGAACCGGTTCTCGCCCTGGGTGAGCTCGACCACGTCGTCGTGAAGCTGTCCGGCCTGTATGCCGTGGATCCTCACTACCCGCACACGGGAGCCGCGCCGGTGGTTCGGATCCTGGCCGAGCGGCTCGGCGCGACGAAGCTGGTCTGGGGGTCAGACTTCTCCCCCGCGCTCGGCGCGGTGACCCCCCAGGATCTGATGCGGCCGCCGCCCTGGTTGAACAGCCTCTTCAGCGACTCCGAGCGCGCCCGCGTGCTCGGCGCCACACTGCACGACATCATCGCCGCCGCCTCCGGGCAGGCCTCCTAGTCGGTTCGCCGGCAACCCATCAGTTCGCAACTCGCCGGCGGTCGTATCGCGCCGCGCCGGCACGAGAGGAAAGGAACACATGTCTGTTCACGACACAAGCGGAGGGGGCTTGCCCCGTCGGGCTTTCATGAAGTCCGCCGCAGTGGGGCTCGGCGCGCTGGCGGCAGCCCCGCTCCTGTCCGCCTGCTCCAGCGGCGCCGAGGAGGCGCCTCAGCCGAAGGGCATCAAAGACGTCCCGCAGCGGACGATCGGCCCAGAGGTGAAGGGCCCGATCTATCCCGAGGGCTACGTCGGACCCCGCGCCACCGAGAAGAAGCCGTTCCACGACGGCTCGAAGACCTTCCGGATCGTCGTGCCACAGGACTCGCAGGTGGTGGGCGACTGGAACAAGAACCAGTTCAGCCAGTGGTTCGAGAAGCGCACCGGCGTCAAGGTGGAATACCAGGCGGTCTTGCTGACCGGCTCCGACGGCTCGACCGACCTGACCAAGATCAACGCCATGCTCGCATCCGGCGACCTGCCCGACGCTTTCCTCGGCATTCCCTTCACCGACGCCCAGGTGTCCCTCTACGGTCAGCAGGGTCTCTTCGCCAGCCTTGGCGACTACATCGAGACCTACGCACCCGAGCTACGCAAGGCTTTCACCGAGTATCCAGACCTCCGGTCGAACCTGTTGTCCTTGGACGGGAACATCTATCAGTTCAAGGCCGTATCAGATTGCTATCACTGCCACGTCAGCCCGGCCCGCGCCTGGATCAACCAAAAGTATCTGGACAAGGTGGGCGCGTCGGTGCCTGAGACCACCGACGAGCTGAGGGAGGTACTCAAGCGATTCAAGGCGGAGGATCCGTCGGGTACCGGCAAGATGATCCCGTTCGCAGCGAGTGTCGGAGACCCAGTCGACCCCTTCATCATGAATTCGTTCCTCTACAACCCCGGAGGCAGCCATGAGGGCGGTTGGCTGCGGCTGGACAACGGCAAGGTGGACTTCGTCGCCAACCAGCCGGCCTGGCGCGAGGCGCTGCGTTATCTGCGCAGCCTCTACGACGACCAGACCCTCACGTCCCAGGCGTTCACCATGACCGGCGACGAGCTGCTTCGAGCCGGTAACCAGGGCCGCCTCGGGTTCGTCCGCAGCTACTATCAGGGACATTTCATCGACGTCGATGACGAGATGGACTCGCCGTGGCGTGACTACGTCGCCGTGCCCCCTCTCAAGGGACCAGACGGCGTGCAGTACGCGGGTTGGGACCACAGGCTCCTTGTCGGTCCGCCGCTGGTGGTCACCAAGAACTGCTCCAACCCCGAGCTGCTGGTGGAGTGGGCGGACTACCAGATGGAGCTGACTGCCCAGCTCAACTCCTACATGGGCGTCCAAGATGACAACTGGTTCTGGGCGGAGGACGGCGAGACCGGACTCAACGATAAGCAGGCGGTGTGGAAGAGCAAGAAGTTCCCCGCCCCGCTCGGACAGAGCTGGAACTTGTTCCAGATCTACTACTTCTCCCAAGACTTCCGGCTGGGTCAGTACTCCGATCCCAAGAGCCCGGACCTGGAGAAGGTGCTGTACGACGCCAGTACGCCTTACGAGCAGTACGCCCCGCCCAAGGAGATGCAGCTACCCAACCTCATCTTCGACGAGGCCGGTGCGGCGCAGCAGGCGGACACGGCAGCGACCATCGACAGCCACGTCAAGCGAAGCATGGCCAAGTTCGCCACCGGGGAGCTGGACATCAATGACGACGGTGCGTGGGACGAGTACGTCGCGGCATTCGAGAAGATGGGCTTGCCCGCGTACAAGGACCTGCACCAGCGGGCCTACGACACGCGGCCGCAGTGAGCTCCAGGCTCGCCACGGCACCCGCGGCTCGGCGCATCGCCGAGCCGCGTGGTGACCGGCTGTTCTACGTGCTGAACTATTGCCTGCTGGCCATGTTCACCCTGTCGGTTCTCTACCCCTTGGTCTACGTGTTGAGCTCGTCGTTCAGCAGCGCCCAGGCGATTAACAACGGGTCGGTCAAGCTGTGGCCAGTGGGGTTCAACGCTGACGCGTACGCAACGATCCTGGACTCACCCAACCTGGTCAAAGGCTTCCTCAACTCCGTCCTCTACACGGTCGTCGGCGCGCTGCTGGGCACGGCTCTGACCATGTTGGCCGGGTACGCGCTGTCTCGCCAGGACCTCCCCTACCGCCGGTTCCTGACCTTCTTCTTCCTCATCCCCACGCTGTTATCGGCGGGGATCATTCCCACCTACATGGTGGTCCGACAGCTCGGTCTGCTGGACACCCGGTGGGCGGTAATCCTGCCGGGGGCGATGAGTGTGTTCAACATGATCATCACCCGGACCTTCTATCAGCTCACCGTGCCGCGGGAGCTCCTCGAGGCGGGACGGATCGACGGCGCGGACGACTTCCAGTTCTTCCTGAGGGTCGCGCTGCCACTCAGCAAGCCGATCATTGCGGTCAACCTCCTGTTCTACGGCATCGCCCAGTGGAACGGATGGTTCAACGCCTTCCTCTACCTGAGCAATGCGGACCTATTCCCCCTCCAGCTGGTGCTCCGGGAGATCCTCACCCAGAGCCAGGTGGACCCGTCGCAGATCGGGGGCGGCGGGATGGCGGAGCTGCTGAAGCGCAAGGAGCTGTTCGACAAGCTCAAGTACGCCCTGATCGTGGTCGCCATGGTGCCGCCCCTGATTGCCTATCCCTTCGTTCAGAAGCACTTCGTCAAGGGTGCCCTGATCGGATCGTTGAAGTAGGAGACGATGGCTGTTCGAGAAGTAGTTCCTTCACCGGCCACCGGGCATCCGCCCAAGCCGGCGGGCCGCGACCGGATGCGTCGGCACTCTCGGTGGCGCGAGCTCCGACGCAGCTGGCAGCTCTACGTCCTGCTGCTGCCGCCGTTCGTCTACGCGATCTTGTTCCTCTACGGACCGCTGTACGGACTCCAGATGGCCTTCAAGCACTTCAGTGTGGCCAAGGGCATCACCGGCAGCCCGTGGGCCGGCTTCACCTATGTGGAGCAGTTCCTCAACTCCTTCCAGTTCTGGTCGGTGCTGAAGAACACGTTGATCCTCAACGTGTACGAGCTCATCGCGCTGTTCCCGCTCCCGATCATCTTGGCGCTGCTGCTGAACTCGGTGCGTAATGCAGGGTTTCGGCGCGGAGTCCAGCTGATCACCTACGCCCCTCACTTCATCTCCACAGTGGTCGTGGTCGGATTGATCATCATGCTGTTCTCCCCGAGCGGTGGAGTGGTGAACCAGGCGATCGAGGCCTTCGGCGGCAAGCCGGTCGACTTCCTCAGTGAGAGTCTGTTCCGGCACACGTACGTCTGGTCCGGCGCCTGGCAGACACTGGGCTATTCGGCCATCATCTATCTGGCGGCGCTGGCCGGCATCGACCCCCAGCTGCACGAGGCCGCGAAGGTCGATGGCGCGGGCATCATCCGGCGCATCTGGCACATCGACATGCCTGGCATCCTGCCGGTCACCATCACCCTGCTCATCCTCAACATGGGCTCGATGCTGTCGGTCGGATTCGAGAAGGTCCTGCTGATGCAGAACCCGCTGAACATGAGCGTGTCGGAGGTGATCGACACCTACTCCTACCGTGTGGCGTTCGTCTCCGCCCTGCCGCAGTACTCCTACGCGACCGCCATCGGACTGTTCAAATCGGTCATCGCCTTGGGCATGCTGCTGCTGGCCAACTGGCTCGCCCGCCGGGTGGTGAAGGAGAGCCTCTTCTAGGCTCGCACCAGCTGATCCCCTCGCCCGACCTCGACCGGTAACGGAGGTGAGTGGTCAGCGGGGCTGGTCGAACGCCTCCTGCGGAGCGCGGCCGATCAGCATGATGGCATCAACCGATCGGTTGATGCCACCGTCCACCGAATCGTCAGCTCATCAGCACCGCTCAGGCGATCCGCCGGGCCCTCCATCCGCGACACCCTGGGGTGAAGCGGCCCGGGCTGGGCCGCCGTTGCTGAAGCGGCCCGCGAAGGGCCGCCCGAATGAGGATGGGGCTCCCAGATGTCGGTGATCGAGGTCCACAACCTGTGTAAGCGCTACGGCGATGTCGTCGCGGTCGAGGACGTCTCGTTCGCCGTCGAGCGGGGCGAGATCTTCGGCATCCTCGGCCCCAACGGCGCGGGCAAGACGACCACTGTCGAGTGCGTGGAAGGTCTGCGGGCGCCCGATGGCGGCACCATTCGCGTGCTCGGCCTGGACCCGCAGCGCGACCGCGCCGCCCTGCGGCAGCGGCTGGGAGTCCAGCTGCAGGCCAGTGAGCTGCCGGAGCGCATCAAGGTCGGCGAAGCCCTGCGGCTGTACGCGTCGTTCTATCGCCAACCGGCGGACGTCGATGAGCTGCTGGAGCGGCTGGGTCTGGCCGATAAACAGAACAGTCGTTTCGGCCGACTGTCGGGCGGCCAGCGGCAGCGCCTCTCCGTCGCGCTCGCGCTGGTCGGCAACCCGGAAGTCGCCGTCCTGGACGAGCTCACTACCGGGCTGGACCCCCAGGCCCGCCGCGAGACCTGGCAGCTGGTCGAGCAGGTCCGCGACCAGGGGGTGACCGTCGTGCTGGTCACCCACTTCATGGCTGAGGCCGAGCGGTTGTGCGACCGGTTGGCGGTGATCGACGGCGGACGCGTCGTGGCCCTCGACACCCCCAACGGCCTCGTCGCCCAGACGGGGGCCGGGCAGCGGATCTCGTTTCGGCCCTCAGTCCCCTTCGACGAGACGCTGCTCACCTCGCTGCCTGAGGTGGCACGGGTGCGCAGCGACGGCGCCGTTCTGGTCGTGGAGGGCACCACGGACGCGCTCGCCGCGGTCACGACCGTGCTCGCCCGGTCACAGATCCTGGCCCTCGACCTGCGCGTTGACCAGGCGAGCCTGGACGACGCCTTCCTGCACCTCGTCGGCCGCCGGCTCGGCGACTGACCCACTCGACCACCCGACCAGAACGGAAGAACGACAATGCGATCCCTGCTGATGCTGATCGGACTGGAAGCCAAGCTTGTTCTGCGAGAACCGGCGACCCTGGTATTCACGGTGCTGCTGCCGGTGGGACTGATGCTGATCTTCGGACTCGGATTCCGCGACCAACCGGAGCCGACCGGCGGTGGACAGCACGACCAGCCGACGTACCTGCCGGCGCTGTCGTTGATGATCGCGGTGGGGATGCTCGGCTTCTTCGCGCTGCCGACCGTGCTCGCCACCTATCGGGAGAAGGGCATCCTGCGCCGGCTGTCCGTCACGCCCGTGCACCCCGCGAAGCTGCTCGCCGCGCAGCTGGTCGTGCAGCTGGCCACGGCTCTGGTCACGGTGGCGGTGCTGGTCGTCGTCGGTCACTATGCCGTGGGCCTGCCCATACCGCAGAACATGCCCGGTTTCGTGGTTGCGGTGATTCTGGGGCTGACGGCCCTGTTCGCTCTGGGCCTCGTCGTCGCGGCGCTGTCGCCGTCGGGTCGCGTCGCCGGTTCGGTCGGCCCGCTGGCGTTCTTCCCGATGCTGTTCCTGGCCGGCACCTGGCTGCCGCGCGACCGGATGCCCGACTGGCTCGCCACCCTCGGCGGCTATTCGCCGCTGGGTGCCCTGTTGGACACCGTGGCCGACACGTGGAGCGGCGCCGCCGCGTCGATGGCTCAACTCGGCGTATTGGCCGCGCTGTCGGTCGTCCTCGGTATCGTGGCCGCACGCCTATTCCGCTGGGAGTGACCACCCCGATGCCTGAGCCGACCGAAGGCCGCGTGCCGTGACCGCTGAGCACCGGCTCGACGCCTGGGAACGACGGTTGGACCGTGCGTCGGCCGCGGTGCCGTACCTGGTGCTTGTCCTCTCCCTCGCGCTCACCTTCGTGGTGGACGACGCACCGGTCCGCGGTTCCACCGCAGGGCTGCTCGTGCTGTCAGCGCTGACGGCGGTGTGGATGTTCGCCGGCGTGGCGCTCCTGGGGCGCCTGCCAGATCGCACCAGCGCCAGAATCGGCTACTTCGCCGGACTGATGATCCTGTACGCCCTGCTGCAATATCGCAGCCCGATGTTCGGATTCTTCGCCTTCGCCGGCTACGTGCACGCCCAGGCGGTGCTTCGCGGACGATGGCGACTGGCCGGGGTCGCGGCCACGGGAGCCATCTCCGCCACCGCGTTGTATGGCGGCTCGCTGCCGACCAGCTGGGGCGGCGCCGCGTCATACCTGCTGTTGGTGGTGGTGATCGTGGCCCTGGCGACGACGTTCTCCTCGGTCGGGCAGGTCACGGCCGAGCAGAGCCGGCAGCGCCAGGCCACCGTCGCGTCGCTGGCTGAGCTGAACGCCCGGTTGCAGGAGACGATGGCCGAGAATGCCGGGCTGCACGTCCAGCTGCTCACCCAGGCGCGCGAGGCCGGCATCCTCGACGAACGACAGCGGATGGCCCGCGAGATCCACGACACCCTGGCGCAGGGTCTGACCGGCATCCTGACCCAGGTCCAGGCAGCTGAGCAGGCCCGGGACCGTCCGGAGGACTGGCAACGGCACCTGGATCACGCGGCTCAGCTGGCGCGCGAGAGCCTGTCGGAGGCCCGGCGGTCCGTCCACGCGGTCCGACCCGAACCACTCGAGGCGGCACGGCTGCCGGACGCGCTGACCGAGGTGGCGCAGCGCTGGTCGGCACAGAACGGTGTGCCGGCCGAGGTGATCACCACCGGCATCGCGCGGCCGCTGCACCCGGAGGTCGAGGTCACCCTGCTTCGCACCGGACAGGAAGCACTCGCGAATGTGGCCAAGCACGCCGGCGCCTCCCGGGTCGGGCTGACGCTGTCGTACATGGAGGATGTGGCCATGCTGGACGTGCGTGACGACGGGGTGGGCTTCGACCCTGCCGCACTGCCGGAGCGTAAGGACTCCAGTTCAGGCGGGTTCGGCCTCACGGCCATGCGGCAGCGCATCGCCCAGGTGCACGGGATCTTGGCGATCGAGTCGGAGCCCGGCGGCGGGACAGCGCTCTCGGCCAGCGTGCCGGCACTCGGCCCCGGTGGTGCTGGATGAGCGAGCACGGTGCGCGACCGGTCACGCTGCTGATCGTCGACGACCATCCGGTGGTCCGCGATGGGCTGCGCGGCATGTTCACCGGTCAGGGCGGGTTCGAGGTGCTCGGCGAAGCCGAGGACGGAGCCCAGGCGGTCACGTTGGCCCGGCAGCTCTCCCCCGACGTGATCTTGATGGACCTACGGATGCCGAAGCTCGACGGCGTCAGCGCGATCCAGCAGCTGGTGGCCGAGGGCATACCGTCGCGGGTGCTGGTGCTGACGACCTACGACTCCGACAGCGAGGTGCTGCCCGCCATCGAGGCCGGCGCCACCGGCTATCTGCTCAAGGACGCCGATCGGGAGGAGATGTTCCGTGCCGCCCGCGCCGCGGCCCGCGGCGAGACGGTGCTGTCCCCGTCGGTCGCGAGACGCGTCCTGGGACAGCTGCGTGCACCGGTGCGCGAGCCGCTGAGCGGACGCGAGCTGGAGATCTTGATCTTGGTATCCCGCGGTTCCACCAACCGGCAGACCGCACGCCAGCTGTTCATCTCCGAAGCGACCGTCAAGACGCACCTGCTGCACATCTACGCCAAGCTCGGCGTCAACGACCGGGCCGCGGCAGTGGCCGTCGCCTTCGAGCGCGGCCTGCTGACGGCCCAACGCCACTGAGCACCGGTGACCGACGAGGCCCGATGACCCGACCGGACGACGTGGCCCCGGACGACCTAGCCCTGGACGGCGTGGCCCCGGACGACGACGGTGCTGCCCACCTGGTCACCGAGCTAGGAGTGGTCCTATCCGAACCGCTGACCGGCTCGCGATCGGGCTCGAATGTCTGGCGCGTCAGCCGTGCGGACGGATGCCCGGCCGTCCTCAAGATCACCCGTGCTCGGGTCGGCGACCACCTGCGAGCGGGCGCCGAGCGTGAGCTGGCCTTCTATCGCGACCTCGGGGTGGCCGTCGGGATCCGGACGCCGGATCTGCTCGGGTTCGTGGTCACCGACGAGGCGATCGCCATCGTCCTCACCGCGCACCCACCGCCGCGCCCGGCGGCGGACTGGTCGGAGGATCATTGGCGCCAACTGGCTGAGGACCTCGCTGTCCTGCACGAGACTCCGGTGCCGCCCGACCCGCGGTGGCAGCAGGCGGCGTCGTGGCTGCGGGCCGAGCCCGAGGTGGCTCGCCGGTTCTTCTCGCTCCCGGGCGAGATGGCCCTGGTGGAGTCCGTCCTCGACGACGCGACGGAGCTGCTGGACGCGACCCGGCAGCCGGGGAAGTCCTTCCTCCACGGGGACTGTCACACGGACAACATCATGATCGACTCCGCCGGCCTGGTCTGGACCGATTGGCAGGCTGCAGGGGCCGGCTCCGGGGCGGTGGATCTCGCCTTCGTGTCCGTGCGAGCCGCCCCGTACGGCGCGTCGCTGCCGCTGGCAAAGATGACGCAAACCTATGCCGCCTGCCGTGGGCTGGTGGCAGCCGAGGTTGCGCGTGCGACACTCGCGGCCGAGCTTGCCCTCCTGCTGTTCGCCTGGCCCCCGTACGCCCGCTTCAACGACGAGCGCGCTGTCCATCGGGTCCATGCCCGCGTCGACCACCTGTGCAGAGCGTGGCTGGGCGGCAGTGACTCGCGCTTTCAACATTTTGTTGACAATGCCGCGTTGAAGCGGCACTGTGCTGTGATGACACCAACGGATGAGATCCGGGCCAACGAGATCAGGTCCAACGACGACCAGCTGAGTCCGCTCAGCAACGACGACCCGCTGAGTCCCCTCAGCAGCGGCGACCGGCGGCGCCGCCGAGTGCCTGCAGCGCTGTTCCGCCTCGCCGAAAGACACGGCTCGACGACCGCGGGTCGGCAGCGACAATCCGGCGCCGCAGGTCTCTTGCCACACGAGGCCGTTCGGCTGGTCGAGCTGCTGGCCGGCGGGACCGCCCAGTACGCACCCGACGAGGAACGCGTCGACGCCGACGATCTGCTCGCTGCACTCACCCTCGTGCCACAGGTGCGCGCGGAACTCGACGAGACGGAACTGGCGCTGATGATCATGGCCCGCGGTCGAGGGCTCACCTGGGCGCAGATCGCCGTCGGTTTGGGTCTGGGCAGCGCCCAGGCGGCACAGCAGCGCCACGACCGGTTGGCTGCGCGAGCCGAACAGGAGGCGTGACTGCGCCGAGCAGCAGCAGCTCGGACCAGTCAGCGCAGGCGTCGCGCGCGGAGCACCAGGTCATGCGTATGGTGGGCCCCGCCACCCCCCGAGACGGTGCGTGGTCGCCTTTCATCGACTTCCACCCGCCAGGCCTGGTCGAGCAGGGCAGCCACGCTGGCCGGGCTGACGTAGGCATCCGGATCGAAACCGCCCGCGCTGCGGTGGTGCGCGTCAAGGTCAGCATGGTGGACGACCAGCAAGGTGCCGCCCGGCGCCACCGCCGAGATCAACGCCAGCTCAGCAGCGTTGTCGGCCGTACGCGGCAGCGCCGGGTACATCGCCGAGACCAGGTCGAAGGCCCCCGGCGCGAGGTCGGCGTCGACCAGACCGGCCGCCACCAGCTCGACAGTGACCCCCGCCTCGTCGGCGTGTGTCGCAGCACGGTGCAGCGCCACCCGCGAGGGGTCCAGGCCCGTCACGGTCCACCCCTGCTGCGCCAGCCAGACCACGTCCGCCCCCTCCCCGCAGCCCACCTCGAGCGCCCGGCCCGGGGTCAGACCCGCCACCTCGACCACCAGAGCCTGGTTCGGTTCGCCGCTCCAGATCCGGTCCTCGGTGGAGTAGCGCTCGTCCCACTCGTGGGCGTCTCCGGGCTGCTGACCTCCCGCCGACGCGGCAGTCGGGTTGGGGTCATGGTCGGGCCCGGAGGCGGAGGAGCTCATCTGCCCAGCCTGGACCCGCCGAGACCCGCGCAGCAACTCCGTGTGCTGAACTGGCAAAAGACCCGGTTGGATACCGTCCGCCACATCCTGACCGCGGACGGACGCTCCCTGGCGCAGGCTGCACTCGCGTGGATCTGGGCCCATGACCCGCTGGCCATCCCGCTGCCGGGATTCCGCAACCGGAGTCAGGTCGAGGCCAACGCTGCCGCGATGAGCGTCGGTCCGCTGACCAGCGAGCAGCATCTCGCCGTGGAGGCTGCACTCGGTCGAGGATGACCGTGCCCGGTGACCAGAACCGCCGGCCTCGACCCGCCCCGTCACCTGCCTGATCAGCGCGCAGCGTCGCCCATTCGATAATCACGGGTCAGCTCGTCCAGCCGTTGCAGCAGATCGGCATCCAGGGTCACGTCCGCAGCGGCGAGGCTGGCGGCGAGCTGGTCGGGACGGCTTGCGCCGATGATCGGCGCGGTGATCGCCTGCTGCGCCAGCACCCAGGCCACCGACAACGTGACCAGCGACAGCCCAGCCTCGTCAGCGACCGCCTTGAGCTGGTCGACGGTGTCGAACTCGCGGTCGTGCCAGTACCGGTCCTGATAGCTCTGCGAGGCTGTTCCCAAGGTGAACCGGGTGCCGTCCGCCGGCGCGGCGGAGCGGGAGTGCTTGCCCGACAGCAGGCCGCCGGCGATCGGGTTGTAGGGAATGACTCCGATGCCTTCCTCCGCGCAGAACGGCAGCATCTCCCGCTCGATCTGTCGGAACAGCAGGTTGTACCTCGGCTGCACCGAGTCGAACCTGGCCAGCCCCAACGTCTCGCTGCGCCCGACGGCCCGGACCAGCCGATAGGTGAGGAAGTTCGAGCAGCCGACGTAGCGGACCTTCCCGGCCCTGACCAGGTCGTCGAGAGCGCTCAGTGACTCGTCGATCGGCGTCAGCGGATCGAAGCTGTGCAGCTGATAGAGATCGATGTAGTCGGTCTGGAGCCGGCGCAGGGAGGCGTCGACCGCGGACATGATGTGTTTACGTGAGTTGCCGCCGTCGAACGGCGCCGGCCCGGTCTGGCCGAAGCACTTGGTCGCGACGATGAACCGGTCCCGCTTCCCGTGCAGCCAACGGCCGATGATCTCCTCGGTACGCCCTTGTGTCTCCAAGCCGCCACCGAGTGGGTACGAGTCGGAGGTGTCGAGGAAGTCGATGCCACCTGCTGCCGCTGCGTCCAGGATCGAGAAAGCGGTGGACTCGTCAGACTGCAGCCCGAAGGTCATGGTGCCCAGGCACAGCTTCGAGACCTGCAGGCCGGTCCGACCGAGTCGCACGTGTTCCATGCCGACATCGTAGGGGTCGGTCGTGGACATCACCGTGGCAAGGTGAGGTCGAGGTCAGGATCCGGGATCACGGGTGCGGCGGCCGGCCAGCAGATAGCTCTTGCGGTCCAGCGGGTTGTTCCCCCACCGTCTCCGGGTCGGGACCGGACCACGGACGAGACGATGGTGGTCGAAGGCGGTCTCCAAGACGGCTTCGCCCCGCGTCGCGCCAGGCAGGAGTCGGGCGAGGTGGTGCAGCTGGGCCGCGGGAATGTCGCCTTCCAGCAGATAGCAGTCGCCCTCCGCGGTCTGCGCCCGCGGCACGGCGTCCAGGGCAGCGAGAGCCGGCAACAGCGATCCCATCATGTCCGGTGGGGTCGCGAACCGGAAGCGATGCACCGGCTCAAGAACGTCGGTCCCGGCTCGGAGCAGCGCTTCCATCAGCACGAGCGGAGTCAACGCGCGGAAGTCGCCAGCCGTGCTGGACATGGACTTGTCGAACGTGGCGTGGGCATGGCTCTGTCGGGCGTAGTAGCCGGCGTGGGTCAGCGTGACGCGGCCATCCACCACCTGCCAGCCACTCAGACCCTGTCGCCAGGTGTCGACGACTGCCTCCTCCACCGCGGTGAAGAAGGCCGCCGGCATGCAGCCGGGCTCGACCTCCAGTGCGAACTCGACGCCGGTGCCGGGTGTCACCGGATCCACCCGCAACCCGACCGTGGCCAGGAATGGGTGCGCATCACGATCGTCGATCCATTCCACCGCCGCGCCCGTTCCCCGCACCCGCTCGACGCAGATGGTTGTGGTCTCACGGAAGCTGACGGCCAGCCCGAAGTCGGCTGCCAGGGTCGCCCCGATCACCTCCTTCTGGACCTCACCGAACAGCGAGAGGACCTGCTCACCCCGGTCCCCGCCGGTCCGCAGGTTGATCAGCGGGTCCTGTTCGGACAGCTGCGCCAGACAAGCGTGCAGGCGCCCCCGGTCGCCCGGTCGTACCGGTTCGATAATGGTCTCCAGAGTCGGCGGCGGGAACGCGCTCCGGGCCGTCTGTGGTTCGGCCGTTCCCACCCGGTCACCGATTCGCACCCCGTGCAGCCCGGTTACCACGGCGATCTCCCCGGCCGCCGCGGATCGGACAGCTACGGTCCGGCCCCGGTCCAGCACATCGATGGCGGTGACTTTGCACTGCCGACCGGCACCGACCATCACGGTGTCGCGTACGCCCAGGGTGCCGCGAAAGAGTCGGAGGTGGGCACGACGCTCTCCCCGGGACCCGCGCTCGATCCGGAACACGACTCCCTCGAGGGCTCCAGCTGGATCCGCGGCGGCGGGGGTCAGCAGCTCCACCACGCCGTCCGTGAGCTGCTCGGTCCCCACCCCGGTGATCGCCGAACCGACATACACCGGGTGGACGACGGCTGCGCGTACGTGGTCGCCGACCGAGCGCCGAAGCAGGTCGTCGGTGAGCGTGCCCGCCAGGAACTGGTCGACCAGGTCGTCGTCGGTGTCGGCAAGCAGCTCAAGCAGCTCAGCCGCGACCACCTTCTGGTCGCGGCGGTCGACCGCGGCAGTTGGAGTACCGGCCCGCCGGGCCATGGTCAGCCAGATCGATCTGGGGCTCACTCGGTCGGACAGCTGTGAGCGGACCAGGTCGAGGCGGGCGCCGGGGCGGTCGATCTTGTTGACGAAGAACACGGTCGGGATCTGCATCGACTGCAGCGTCCTCGCCAAGATTCGTGTCTGGGCCTGGACCCCCTCGATCGCGGAAACCACCAGCACCGCGCCGTCGAGTACGCCGAGCACCCGCTCGACCTCGGCGATGAAGTCCGGATGCCCCGGGGTGTCTATCAGATTGATCTTGACATCGGAACGCACGAAGGAGACAACACCGGCCTTGATGGTGATGCCTCGTTGGCGCTCCAGCGTGAGCGAGTCGGTGTGGGTGCTACCGCGGTCGACGCTACCGAGCTGGTCGACCACGCCGGCGGCGAAGAGCAGCCGCTCGGTCAGGCTGGTCTTACCGGCGTCGACGTGGGCCAGGATGCCCAGATTGAGTGTCCGCATGCAGTCTCGTGTCCTCGGGGGTGGTGGTGACCATCAAGGTGTTCACGAGAGTTGTTCGCATCGGTTCTCCAGTGTGCGCGGGTGAGATTCCATTGCGCCACGACCGCGCATCACCGTCAACCGAATTGCGCTGAAACGACGACGTGCCGCCACCGGGATCCGGTGACGGCACGTCGGTGCCACGCAGTCGTGGCTGTTGGTGACTCAGTTGCCCTTGACGGCATTCTTGACGTCGCCGAGAGCGTCCTTGGCGTGCTCGCCGGCCTGCTTCGCGTTGGCGCCGGTCTGGTCAGCCTTGCCTTCGGCCTGCAGGTCGCGGTTGTCGGTCGCGTCCCCAGCGCCCTCTTTGGCCTTACCGGCGAGTTCTTCAGCCTTGTTCTTGGCCTTGTCAGCGATTCCCATGACGTACTCCTTCCGGTGTGACGACGAGACGTCATCGCACCTTGGTAGACGATGTACTGCCCGTCCACCCTCTCACGGTTCGTTTACGGTGTAAATGCCGGTCCGGCCGCCGCCCTGGGTGAAGCCGCGCCGCCCCCTCAGAGTTCCGCTTTGTCCACCTTGCGGTGGTAGCGCATTCCGGCGAGGCCACCGAGGATGGCTCCGAGCAGACTGACCAGCGCCACAGCAACCGCGGTGATGATGCCCGCCGTGGTGAGACTGCCCTCGTTGATCGGGATCCGCGGGAACCCGTTGAGATTGGCCAGAATGTCGAACTGTGCGCCGGCGATCAGGCTGAGGATCGCGACCACGATGGCGATGATGACGGCCCAGAGCCACACCCCCACCCCCTGCTTGACGCCGCTGAAGCGGGCCATCCGACCCGCTACGTAGCCGCCGCAGAAGTACGCGACCAAGATGACGACCAGGAGCGAGATCGCGCCGATGAGACCGACCGTACGGACGTTCTCAGTGGCCTCGGCCGAGTCGACCTGGTTCGCCAGTCCGAAGATCGCCCCCGCTGCGGTCAGCAGCGCGGTCAGCAGTACGGCGGTGCCGGTGGCGGTGAGCCAGCCGAAGAAGCAGGCACCGAACTTCATCCCCCCGAACTGATCCTTCTGGGCCCGCACAACGTCTTCACGGGTCCGGGTGCGGTCCTCGGGGGCCGCCATCGACGCCTGCTCGGCTGCCCGATCGTCGGATCCGTCACGACGCGTCCGGTCGCCACCAGTCTCATCGTCTCGCGGGTTCCCCCCACCGGGATTGATGGAAGTACTCATGTCAGCTCCTAGGAGGTTGGCCGCACGGGTGTCCCGCGTGTCGGCTGGATGTGGCTGGACTCGGAGCTGCCGCCGCTTCTCGACGCCCGCTGCACAGGTCGGTTACCCGCGCCACCGGGGCAGCAAACCACAACAGCTCAGCAGCCGCGCCACGACAACTCGGTCCGGGGTTGACGGGCGAGTCGGTGGGTAAGTCCCCGGCACCGAACCCGACCACGGAGGATGCGATGAGGAAGAACACCACCGGCCGGCCGGCCGACGTCTACGTCGATCGGGGTTCCGAGCCGACCTCCCAGGCGCCTCCCGGACCGGTCGAGGAAGCTCGCTTCGACACCGAACCGGAGTGAGCACCGCTCCGCGACCCGGTCGCAACACCGGATCCGGCGTGCTGTTCGGAGTCGGGATCGCAGCCTTCGTCGACGAGACAGTGTTCCACCAGCTGCTGCACTGGCATCACTTCTATGACCGCGGCACCTCCGACGCCGGGTTGGTGTCCGACGGCCTCTTCCATGCCTTCGGATGGTTCGCCGCCGTCTGGGGGCTGTTCCTGTTCGCCGATCTCCGGCGGCGCCGCGCCGTGGACCGGTCGCGCTGGGTCGGCGGCATCCTGCTGGGCGCCGGAGCTTTCCAGCTGTACGACGGGACTGTGCAGCACAAGCTCTTCGGGCTGCATCAGATCCGCTACGACGTCGACCTCCTCCCCTACGACCTGACCTGGAACATTCTGGCGGTGGTGATGGTCGCCATCGGAGCAGTTCTGACCCGGCGCAGCGGGGCCCGTCGTCGGCCCTCTCCACCAGTCGCCGAGGCCGCCTAGTGCACGAGCACGGATCCGGCGGCGCAGCGCCGCAGGTGGTCGCCTTCCTCCTGATCGCGGTCGCGCTCGCGCTCACGGCGACCCGCTACGTGCGCGCGACACGGTCCCCGCGGGCTGCCGGCTGGCCACAGCGCCGCACGTTCGCCTGGCTGGCGGGCTGCGCCGCAGTCGCGGTCGGCTTGGGCCTCACCCTGCTGCCGGCTGTGCAGACCAGCTTCCGGGCCCATATGGTCGGCCATGTCCTGGTCGGCATGGTGGGCCCCCTGCTCCTCGTCCTCGCTGCCCCGGTCACGCTCGTGTTGCGGACCGTCGAGGTTGGCCAGGCTCGCCGTCTCACCCGCCTGCTCCGCACTGCGCCGGTCCGGGTGCTGACCGAGCCGGTGGTTGCGGCGCTGCTGAACGTGGGCGGTCTGTGGCTGATCTACGGCACTGACCTCTTCGCCGTGCTGCACGACAACCAGATCGCTGCCGGCCTGGTCCAGCTCCATGTCCTGACCGCCGGCTGTCTCTTCACCGTCGCCATGATCAGCCCCGACCCGCTGCCGCACCGCCGATCGGTGCTGCACCGCGGCATCGTGTTGGTGCTGGCTCTGGCTGCGCACGACATCCTGGCGAAGCAGCTCTACCGGAAGCCACCCGACGGCGTGTCCGAACCTGAGGCCGAGGCCGGCGCCATGATCATGTACTACCTCGGTGACGCCGTCGATCTGGTGATCATCGTCTGGCTGGCGTCCTCGTGGTATCGAGCCACCGCTCCCCGGAGGACAGCGATCCCGGTGGTCCACCGACGCTAGCGGTCAGGGCATCCGCGCCAGGTGGTCGAGGAACGACCGTGCCCAGCCGAAGACATCGTTAATGAAGACCTCGCTGCGCAAGGCCTGCATCCGTGCCGCCTTCTCCGCGGGCGGGTCGGTGATGGCGTCCAGCAGGATGCGTTGCAGTGCCTCGGCGTCATAGGGATTGACCATGTACGCACCGCGCAGCTGGTCCGAGGCGCCGGAGAGGTTGCTCAGCACCACGGCGCCGTCGTCAGCGGGACGGCAGGCGATGTATTCCTTGGCGGCCAGGTTCATCCCGTCCCGCAGCGGGGTGGCCACGAGGACGTCAGCCATCGAATACAACGCCGCCATCTGGGCGCTCGGATCGACGGTGTACTGGTAGACGATCGGAGGATGGCCCACCGTGGCGGCATCGCCGTTGATTCTGCCGACCAGTCGGTCGATGTCGGCGCGCAGCGGGTCGTACAGGGCCGGGTCCTCATGAGACGTCGTCGCCACCTGCACCAGCCGGGTCTGCACCGGGTCGATCTCTCCCCGCGCCATCAGGTCGCCGAACGCCACCAGGCGCTCCGCGATGCCGGCGGTGTTGTCGAGCTGGTCCACTCCCAGCAGCACGGTCCGGGGGTTCCCCAGATCGCGCCGGATCGCCGCGGCCTGCTCCGTGATCCTCGGTGACCTCGCGAGCTCCTGGAGGGCAGTGGCATCGACGGAGATGGGATGGGTTCCGACCGCGACGTTCCGGCCGGTGCGCAACCGGATCCCCCGGGAGCCGGCCGGTGCTGACCTGTCCGGTGCTGGGTTGTCCAGTGTGGCGCTGTCCGGTGTCGGGCTGTCCGGTGTTGGGCCGTACTCGAAGGGCCGACCCCCCAACACCAGCCGAACGGCGTCGCTGAAGTTCTCGGCGCTCCGATTGACCTGGAAGGCCACCAGATCGGCACCGCAGAGGCCGAGCAGGAACTGGCGATGCCATGGCGCCTGTTGCAAGAGCTCCACCGGAGGGAAGGGCGTGTGCAGGAAGAAGCCGATCCGCACGTCCGGCCTGATTCGTCGCAGCTCGGCCGGGACCAGCTGCAGGTGGTAGTCCTGGATCCAGACGGTGCCTCCGTGCGGCGTCACCTCCGCCACCCGGGCGGCGAACGCGGCGTTGACGCGGGCGTGCGCCTCCCACCAGTCCCGGCGAAACGCGGGACGCGTGGGTACGCCGTGGTAGAGCGGCCAAATGGTCCGGCTGCAGAACCCCTCCTGGTGGCTGACCCGGTCGGCCTCGCTGACGTGCACCGGCACCAGGGTTCCTGTTGCCTCAACGACCGCCGGGAGTGAACCGGCCTCCGGCGGACCGTCCAGAGTCTGCAAGCCCACCCAGCGGAGCGCGCGGCGTTCCAGCAGCGTGCTAACGGCCCTCGGCATGCTGCCGGGCACCCGTCCCCAGTGGAACAGATCAGACCCGTCAAGGGCCGGCGCGAGCTGCGATGGCAGCCGCTCGGTGACCAGGACATGCATGCTGGACTGCTCTGCTGCTGGGCCGCCGCTCACACCGAACACCAAGAGAACCTCCTGCGATGTCGAGAGCCATAACCCGTACCCAGGTTCGCTGATCCGAAACCGCACCCATCGGCCGGTGTGAATCTGACTAGCGGCGCGGGACACGGGTACGGGGCGACTGCGACGCGGCACCCGACGGAAGGCAGCACCTGATGACACGCTTCGGCTACACCCTGTTGACCGAACAGAGCGGCCCGCGCGACCTTGTCGACTATGCGGTGGCGGCAGAGTCGGCGGGCTTCGACTTCGAGGTCTCCAGTGACCACTACTCCCCCTGGCTCACCACCCAGGGCCACGCGTCATACGCCTGGAGCGTGCTGGGCGCGGTGGCGCAGGCCACGGCGCGGGTCGAGCTGATGACCTACGTCACCTGTCCGACCATGCGCTACCACCCGGCCGTGGTGGCACAGAAAGCCGCCACCATGCAGCTTCTCAGTGAGGGCCGCTTCCTCCTCGGCCTCGGGTCGGGCGAGAACCTCAACGAGCACGTCATCGGCGAAGGCTGGCCGCCGATCGACCAGCGCCAGGACATGCTCGAGGAGGCGATGAGGATCATCCGCGAACTGCATACCGGTGAGCTCGTGACCTGGGAGGGGAACTACTTCCGGGTCGACTCCTCCCGCGTCTGGGACGTCCCGCCGCAGCCCGTACCGATCGGGGTCGCCGTGTCCGGTCCCAAGTCGATCGAGCGGTTCGCCGGGCTCGCGGACCATCTGATCACGACCGAGCCCGATGCCGACGCGGTTCAGCAGTGGGACGCGCTCAAGGGCGGGTCGGGCTCACGCAAGATCGGCCAGATCCCCATCTGTTGGTCCGAGGACAGCGACGCAGCCGTGGAGCGCGCGCACGAGCAGTTCAGATGGTTCGCCGGTGGCTGGAAGGTGAACGCAGATCTTCCGACCCCGGCCGGTTTCGCCGGAGCCACCCAGTTCGTCCGCCCGGAGGACGTCGCCGAGGCGATCCCCTGCGGCCCGGACCTGGACGCGGTCGTGGAGGCTGTACGCCCGTTCTGGGAGGCCGGATTCACTGACATCGCGCTGATCCAGGTCGGGGACGACTCCCAGCGCGCCTTCCTCGACCAGGTCGCCGGACCGCTGCTCGAAAAGCTCCGCAGCGCCTCCTCCTGACAAGGCCGCTGCGGAGCACGCCGCACCTTCACCGAACTGGTCCGCGTCGACCGCAGACTTGTTGCACCGTGGGCATTCGGACCGCCCGCCACCTTCGGGCGGCGGCAGTCGAGAGCGTTATCGCCTAGCCCTTTCGGGTGGTCGCTGTCAACTCCTCGACGCGCCCGGACAGGCCTTGTCAGCGAGGCAGAAGCGTGCTTGAGTATGTCCGTGGTCGAGCAGTCTGCCACTTCGTTCAGTGACGAGGTGAGGCAGCCATGCTCAGACAAGGTAGTGGCCGGGGTCGAGACTCCGCCATCGACGAACAAACCATCGAACTCATCACTCAGGCCCGGGCCGAGCCCGCAGGTCCGCACCGCGATGAACTCGAGCGCCAAGCCGTGCTGCTCAATCTCGGCTTGGCGGATGCCATGGCCAGCCGCTACCGGCGCCGTGGCGAGGAGGACCAGGACCTGATCCAGGTCGCCCGGGTCGGCCTGATCGAAGCGGTACGCCGCTTCGACCCCGAGCGTGGCGACTTCGGCGCCTTCGCGATCCCGACGGTCCTGGGGCATCTCCGACGTCATTTCCGTGACCACGGGTGGACTGTGCGTCCGCCCCGACGCCTCCAAGAGCTGCACGCCAGGGCCAGCTCGACGTGGGCGTCGTTGGCCCAAGAGCTCCAGCACATCCCCGGTCTGGACGAGATCGCCGGCGAGCTCGCCGCCGACTCCACGGACGTGGCCGAGGCCCAGAGCCTCGGACACTGCTATCAGCCGGATTCGCTCGAGGCGCCTCTGGGTGGACGGCAAGATGGCCTCGCAGGGATGTTGGTGCAACCCGGTGACCCGTACGACCTGGTGGACGCACTCGTGAGCCTCGGACCGTTGTGCCGCGACCTGCCGGCGGAGCATCGCCAGCTGTTACAGCTGCGCTTCGTGGAGAGCTGCACCCAGCAGGAGATCGCCGACCGCCTGGGCATCAGCCAGATGCAGGTGTCCCGGCTGCTGGCACGGATCCTGCGCAAGCTGCGCTCGGAGCTCCTGGGGAGTGACACGCCGGGGGTGAGCTCGGCGGCGGTGTCGGCCCCGGCCACGATGCGGCGCACGTCATCGACCTTGGGCGCGGACGCGGCGCAGTCGGCTGCCTGACAACGAAGCCGGCAAGGACGGACCGGGCTGATGCTGCGCCCGTGTGCGGTCCCCCCGATCGGGATGCCGGAATTTGATCATGGTCGGGTCCAGATTGTCGTTTGTGCCGTGAACCCGTGGGTACTGACATGGCGGACGTCGCGTTGACCGGTGGCTTCACGCACTGTGAGCGAGGTCGTTTTGTCGAAGAGGACGAGATGCGTTGACAACGATTCGCGTAGATCACGGCGAGACGCGGGGTGCCCATCAGCGGCTGGCTCGGGTTCAGCAGCGTAGCCCGGGCCGGCTTCGGCGGCACCCCGGCGCCTTTCCTCGCACCTCACCTCGTCAGCCCGCCCACCTCTGGGCCCCTTCTCTCCCCAGCCCGGCCCGATCGACTCGCCGTCGCCAGCCTGTATTCGCATCTGAAGAGCTCGGACGACCTCCGGACCCACATCGCCTTCCTCGCGCTGCGAGAGCTAGCCGACCGCGGCGCCGCCGCACTGGCCGGACGGGCCGGCAAGGATGCGTTGGTGGCGCTGGGCAATGCCTACCGCGACTACGCGCACCAGCATCCCGGGTTACGCCGCAGCACAGTATCGCCTCGACCCCGCGACGGCCGCGGCCAGCGCCGGGGTCCAACACGCGGAGATGGCCCGGGCGATCCTGCGCGGATACGATCTCACCGAGCCGGACGAGACCCATGCTGTCCGGCTGCTGGGCAGCGTCTTCAACGGCTTCGTCAGCCTCGAGTCCGGCGGCGGATTTGATCACAGCAGTCCCGGCGCGCACCAGAGTTGGCCACGGATCCTGGACGCTCTTGATGCCCTGCTGCGCAACTGGCCCACGCCCTGAGTCGGAGAGCGCCGCTCTCTGGGCGACCCAAGACAACCGCTACCCTGATCGCCGAGGAATCCTGATGCCCACGAGCAACCTCCCCATCACCGCCGCCCTGGTGCGCGGCGCCGCGGAGCTGGAACGAACCGAACACGGCCTGCTGCCGCACCGTCTGCCGGCCTGGGCCCGGGCCCAGTGCGCCGACCCGCAACTGGCGATGGCCGAAGCCCAGCCCTCGGGCGTACGGCTGTCGTTTCGGACCCGAGCCACCGTCATCGAGCTGGACACCTTGGCGACGAGACGCGGCTATCTCGGGATGCCGCCGCGCCCGCACGGGGTCTACGACCTGTTGATCGACCAGCACCTGAGCGACCAGCAGGTCGTGCCGGGTGGGAACCTGCTGAGCATAGACATGAGCACCGGAGGGGTTGAGCTCTCCTCGGGGCCACCCGGCACCGTGCGCTTCGCCGACTTGCCGGGCGCGAACAAGGACGTCGAGATCTGGTTGCCGCACAACGAGATGACCGAGCTGGTCGCGCTACGCGCCGACGCACCCCTGCAGCCTGCCCCCGACGATGACCGCCCGATCTGGCTGCACCACGGCAGTTCCATCAGCCACGGTTCTGACGCGGCCAGCCCCAGCACCACCTGGCCGGCGATCGCGGCCTCGATCGGTGGGGTGGCCCTGACGAACCTGGGTCTGGGCGGCAGCGCGCTGCTGGACCCGTTCACCGCGCGGACGATACGAGACAGTCCGGCTGACCTGATCAGCATCAAGATCGGCATCAACCTGGTGAACAACGACGCGATGCGGCTGCGGGCCTTCGTCCCTGCGGTCCACGGCTTCCTCGACACCATCCGCGACCAGCACCCGACGACTCCGCTGCTGATCGTGTCGCCGATCCTGTGCCCCATCCACGAAGACACGCCGGGTCCCAGCGCCCCGGACCTCAGCCGAGTCGACGGCACGCTCCAGTTCCGGGCCGCCGGCGACCCCGCCGAGCGCGCCGCGGGGAAGCTCTCCCTCCAGGTCATCCGGACCGAACTGGCCAGCATCGTGGCGGCGCGGGCGGCGGAGGATCCTTGCCTGCATTACCTCGACGGTCGTGATCTCTACGGTGAGTCCGACTTCACCGAGCTGCCGCTGCCCGACCAGCTCCATCCGGATGCCGCCGCGCACCGCAGGATCGGTGAGCGGTTCGGTGCCCTGGTGTTCGGGCCCGGTGGGCCGTTCGAGGAGCGCGTGATCAGCCGTACCGCCGGCGCGAATCAGGGACGATCGAGGACGCTCTCGACTAGCTGAGGGGTCAGGCGGCCCTCGGTCAGGCTCGGAGCCCACTGGGCCCGGTAGTCGGCATGCCCGGCATAGGTGTGCGCGAGGAGAACCCGGATTCTGTCCCCCGCTCCGGGCACGGCGGCACAGTCCAGGTCGTCGGCGAGCTGCAGCAGCTCTCTCTTCGACCGACAGTCGGCGATCACCTGGATCGGGTCGACCAGGCAGTACGGCAGGCCGGGCGCGATGTCGATGCCGCCGAGTACGCCCTCAGCGATCCCGGCCCACCGCGCGGTGGCCTCGTCCTCTTCGATCCTGGCCATCAAGAACTCCACCAGTGACACCATGACTGCCCTCGCGACCTCTCAGGCGGCGGACGCCGCGCAGGAGGGATTTCCCCGTCCGGGCGTCCCTCAAACGACACCCGGTCCGCGTGCTCGGGCGGATCCGACCAGGTGTCAGCCGGCCTTGCGCTCGCTCGACTTGGTGGCCGGGCTCCTCTTCGCCGCAGTGGCCGAGCTCGACTTCTTGGCCGCCGTCTTGGTGGCACCACTGCTGCCGGCGGACCTCTTCGTCGCGGGAGACTTCTTCGTCGCGGCGGACCTCTTCGTCGCCGGAGACTTCTTCGTCGCGGGAGACTTCTTCGTCGCCGGAGACTTCTTCGGGTCCGACGATTTCTTCGAGTTCGACGACTTCGACGACTTCTCTGACTTCGAGGACTTCTTCGCCGGGGTCTTCGTCGTCGCGTCGTTCGCGGGTGCTGCGTCCTGCGCGCCCGCACCGGACTTCCGCTGGCGGCTTCGCTCCACGCTCTGTCGCAACGCGGTGACCAAGTCGATCACCTCGGCCTCGCCGGTGTCCTCGCTCTCCTCACCGAACGTGGCCGCGGTGTCCAGCGAGTCGCCCTCGGCCAGCTTGGCGTCGATCAGCTGGCGCAGCTGCTTCTGGTAGTCGTCGCTGAACTGGTCGGGGCGGAAGTCGCCGACCATCTGCTCAACCAGCGACCCCGCCATGGCCAGCTCCTGCTTCGACAGCTTCACGTCCGCGTCCAGCGAAGAGAAGTCGGCCTCGCGGACCTCGTCGTCCCACAGCAGCGACTGCAGCATCAGCACGTTGCCGCGCGAGCGGAGCGCCCCCAGGCGCGTCTTCTGCCGCAGCGAGAACTGCACGATGGCGGTCCGGTCGGAGTCAGCCAGGGTCCGCCGCAGCAGCTCGTACGGCTTGGCCGCGTGCGCGTCCGGTTCGAGGAAATAGCTGCGGTCGAACATGATCGGGTCGAGCTGCTCCGACGGCACGAACTCCACCACCTCGATCTCGCGGCTGCGCTCTTCCGGCAAGGCCTTCAGGTCGTCCCCGGTGAGCACCACGGTCGTGTCGCCGTCCGCATACGCCTTGTCGATGTGGTCATAGTCGATCACTTCGCCGCAGACCTCGCACCGACGCTGGTAGCGGATCCGGCCGCCGTCGGCGTCATGCACCTGGTGCAACGAGATGTCGTGGTCCTCGGTCGCGCTGTAGACCTTGATCGGCACCGTGACGAGACCGAAGGTGATGGCACCTTTCCAGATGGAACGCATGGCACTCAGTAGACACCACGGCAGTGATCATCGGCCAGCGCCGCCGGCCAGCTGTGACCTCAGCGGCGCATGATCATCACTCGAACGGCGTCGGGTCGCCCGCTCCGAGTCGCGCGATCACCGGCCCACCCTGGGAGAAGTCCACCACCGTGGTGGGGGTCGCCCCACAGTCCCCGGAGTCGACCACCGCGTCGAGGGCGTGGTCGAGACGCTCCTTGATCTCCCAGCCCTGCGTCATCGGATCCTCCTCGCCGGGGAGCAGCAAGGTGGACGACAGCAACGGCTCCCCCAGCTCGGCGAGAATGGCCTGGGTGACGACGTGGGCGGGGATCCGGACCCCCACCGTTTTCTTCTTGGGGTGCAGCAACCGGCGCGGCACCTCCTTGGTGGCAGGCAGGATGAAGGTGTAGCTGCCCGGCGTGGCCTTCTTGATGCTGCGGAACACGTCATTGTCCACGTGCACGAACTGGCCGAGCTGGGCGAAGTCGGCGCACACGACGGTGAAGTGGTGGGAGTCGTCGAGCTTGCGGATCTCCTTGATCCGGTCCAGCCCTTCCTTGTTGCCCAGCTGCGCGCCGAGGGCGTAACAGGAGTCGGTCGGATAGGCGATCAGACCGTCCGCACGCAGCAACGCCACCACCTGGCTGATCGCCCGTGGCTGGGGGTTGTCCGGGTGAACGTCGAAATACTTGGCCATGGGCTTGAGCCTAGTTTGGTTCTTCCAGCCCTCCGGCGATGACCAGCAGCTAGGCGCTGCGCAAGGTATCCCGGCGAACGGCAGCGCCGTCGATGAGGTTGCGCGGGTTGGCGGCCGAGCCGACGAATGTGCCGTGTCGACGCACCCGGGGACCTTGCTCAACCTCGCCCAGGACACAGGTGATGTTGTCACGACCGCCGGCGGCCAGCGCCTGAGAGACGATCTCGGCGACCGCCTGCTCCAGATCGTCGGCAGCCAGCACGTCGGCCAATGCCGGGTCCGCGACCAGGTCGGTGACGCCGTCGCTGACCAGCAGGACCCGGTCTCCAGCGCACAGGTCCAGCATGGTCACATCGGGGTGTGGTGGGTCGTGATCGTCCACCGCCCGCAGGACGACGTTGCGCAGCGGTGAGCGTTCAGCTTCCTGCCGGGTCAGGACGTGATCGTCCACCAGCTGCTGGATCAGGGTGTGGTCGCGGGTCAGCTGATGCAGGGTCCCGTCGCGCCACAGATAGCCGCGGGAGTCGCCGATATGACACAGCGCGAACCGGTGGCCGTCCGACATCACCGCCGTCAAGGTGGTGGCCATCCCTCGACGGGCCAACGACGCTGAGCTGCCCTCGCGCAGATGGGCGTGGGCGAAGTCGACACTGCCGCGCAGCACCCGGACCAGATCCGGGTCGGTCGTCATCATCGAGATGGCGCTGGTGACGTAGGTCGTACTCGCCGAAGCGACCTCGCCGGCGGCCGCACCACCGACCCCGTCGGCGACGACGAGCAGATACGGCCCGGCGAAGCCTGCGTCCTCATTGTGCTCACGGACCAGCCCGACGTGGGTGCCCGCGGCGTAGCGAAAGCGCAGCAGCGGCTCGTTCGGGACGACCATGAACGTGATCCTAGGGATGAGCCGACCTGGCCGCTAGCCCATCGGGTCAGCACTAGCGACACAGGCCACGGCTCAGCCCTTGCGCCGCCGGCTGATAAGGCTCTTCAGCTTCCGCTGGTTCTCCGGCTTCGACAGCTCCTGGCGACCCCGGCCGACGACCTTCTGGCCACGAGGACTTGAGAAGAATGACTTGATCTTGCTGGTGAGGGCCATTGCTTTCCTTTCGCGGTTGTTCCTGCTCCTGTGCCCGTTGCGACCCTTACCCAAACTCGTCCGCCACAACTTCCTGGCGGATGGGGGCAGGCTTGAACCTCAACCTCACTTCAATCCTATGGTGTCTTGCATGGCACATCCCAGTGACCTGCTCACCATCGGCGAGTTGTCCCGCCGATCCGGCGTGGCTCCGTCCGCACTGCGGTTCTATGAGAGTCGGGGCCTGATCACCGCGACGCGGACCACCGGCAACCAGCGACGCTATGAGCGCAGCTGTCTGCGACGGGTCGCCTTCCTGCGCTCGGCCCAGCGGGTTGGCCTGAGTCTGGAGGAGATCATCGCGGCGCTGAGCTCGCTTCCGGGCGGCCGCGCACCGTCCCGCGCCGACTGGACCCGGCTGTCCCAGGACTGGCGGCCGCGCATCGACGCGCAGATCGAGCGGCTGCAGCGGCTGCGTGACAACCTCGACGGCTGCATCGGCTGCGGCTGCCTGAGCCTGACCCGCTGCACCCTGCAGAATCCCGACGACGTGGTGGCGACCCGCGGCTCCGGTGCTGTCTATCTCGAGCCAGACCTGGACTGAGCGGTCGACGGACCCCTCCGAGGCCGATCGGGGCAGCGGACCGCGCCCGCCGACTCCCCTAGGATGCTGGCATGGTCAACAAAGTCGCACTTCTCACGGCCGGTGGATTCGCACCGTGCCTCTCCTCCGCCGTCGGCGGGCTGATCCAGCGTTACACCGAGGTCGCCCCGGACGTCGAGATCATCGCGTACCGCTACGGCTACCAGGGGCTGCTGTCGGGGGACTCGCTCGAAGTCACCCCCGACGTACGCGCCCGCGCCGGTCTGCTGCACCAGTACGGCGGCTCCCCCATCGGCAACTCGCGGGTCAAGCTGACCAACGCCGCCGACCTGGTCAAGCGCGGCCTGGTCGCCGAAGGCGTCGACCCGCTGCAGGCGGCTGCAGACCGGCTCACCGCCGACGGGGTGGATGTGCTGCACACCATCGGCGGGGACGACACCAACACCACCGCCGCCGACCTGGCTGCCTTCCTCGCCCGCAACGACTACCAGCTGACCGTCGTGGGTCTGCCCAAGACGATCGACAACGACGTCATCCCGATCAAGCAGTCGCTCGGGGCGTGGACGGCGGCCGAGCAAGGCGCGCGGTTCGCCCAGAACGTGCTGGGTGAGCACAACTCCGGGTCCCGGATGCTGATCGTGCACGAAGTGATGGGTCGGCACTGCGGCTGGCTCACCGCCGCGACCACGAAGGCGTACCGCGACTGGCTGGACACCCGTGAGTGGCTGCCGGAGATCGGTCTCAGCCGCGAGGCATGGGACGTGCACGGCGTCTATCTGCCCGAGGCGGTCTTCGATCTGGAAGCGGAAGCAGCCCGGCTCAAGAAGGTGATGGACGAGGTGGGCTCGGTCAACCTGTTCATCTCCGAGGGCGCCGGCCTCGACACGATCGTGGCCGAGCTGGAGCGCTCCGGCGAGGAGGTCGCTCGTGACCCGTTCGGCCACGTCAAGATCGACAAGATCAACCCTGGTGCCTGGTTCGCCAGCAAGTTCGCCGATCTGCTGGGCGCCGAGAAGGTGATGGTGCAGAAGTCGGGCTACTACTCCCGCGCTGCGGCGGCCAACCAGGCCGACCTGGACCTGATCAAGTCGATGACCGACCTCGCGGTGGACTGCGCGCTGCGCGGTGAGGCCGGCGTCATCGGCCACGACGAGGAGCGTGGTGACGAGCTCCGCGCCATCGAGTTCGATCGGATCAAGGGTGGCAAGCCGTTCGACATCAGCCTGCCCTGGTACACCGATCTGCTGCAGGGCATCGGTCAGCCGGTGACCGCGGCCGCAGCCGCGCACTGACCCTTCGCCGCCGGGAGGGCTGCAGCGCGTCTCTCCCGGCGGTGACCTGCCCGACCCTTCAGACCTCGGTCCGCCAGGTCCACCGACCACCGAGCATCGTTGCTGTCGCCGACGCCCGACGGATCGCCTCCGGGTCCACGGTCCGCAGGTCGATGTCGGTCACCACCAGGTCCGCGTCGTCGCCCACGCCCGGAACGAACCGCCCGTCGGCGGTGCTGGCCGCCAGCGCCACGTCGAGCGGCAGCTCCTGCTCCGGATGCCACGGTGTTTGTCCATCCCGCGACCTCGACACCGCGGCGGCCAGGGTGACCCAGGGGTCGAGCGGCGCGACCGGGGCGTCCGAGCCGAGCGCCAACCTCGCTCCCGCCCGATGGAGGTCCGCGTAGACGTACGCCCGGTCGGTCCGCCCGGCCCAGAAGTGGTCGGCGACGTCCCGGTCGTCCAGGGCGTGCTCAGGCTGGACGCTGGCCACCACGCCCAAGCCGGCGAAGCGGGCCAGATCGGCTCGGTCGAGCAGCTGGGCGTGCTCAATGCTCCCGGCACACCCCACCGCGGCGAAGGCGTCGAGCGCCAGTGCGTTGGCGTGGTCCCCGATCGCGTGGATGGCGCTGTGCACTCCGTGCCGCCAGGCCCGCCGCATCAGCGGCACCAGCTCCTCGGGCGGCACTGTGAGCACTCCGTACGGGTGGGGCGAGCCCTCCATCCCGGGGTAGACATCGTGGCAGTACGCCGTACGGGTGTTCAGCGATCCGTCGCTGATCACCTTCAGCGGTCCCATGGTGACCAGGCCGTCGGTGCCGGGCACCTCGTCCCCCGTACGCAAGCCCGCCTCGATCGCGCCGTCGAGGTAGTCGGGCCAGACCGCCGCCCGGACCCGCAGCCGCAACGGTCCAGCCGCGGCCCGGCGTACCCATGAGGTCAGGTTGTCGGCGTTCTCGAAGTCGACCACCCCGACCACACCGCGCGCCGCGGCCCGCGCCGCTGCGGCGTCGACCCAGCGGTCGATCACCGCCTCGGGGACTGCCCGGACATCATTGATGACGGCGAAGCATGCCTCCTCCCGGAGGATGCCATCGCCGTCCTGGTCCAGTCCATACCGGCGCAGCGCCGCGGTGTTCAGCCAGGCCGCATGCAAGTCGCCGCAGACCACCACCACAGCGGTCTCCCCGGCCACCGCGTCCAGGTCGCTGCGATGCGGACTGCGGTGCCACAGTGCATCGCGATATCCGAACCCGACCAACGGCAGTCCGGGATGGTCGAGCGGGGCCGCGGCGAGCCTGTCGCGGACGGCGGCAACCACGTCGTTGGGGGAAGCGGCCGAACTGACGTCCACCCACTGCTGCATCAAGGTCCACTGGTCGACGTGCACATGGTGGTCCCACAGGCCGGACACCATCGTCCGACCATCCAGCTGCACCACCTCAGCCGCCGAGTGCTCCGCCAGCACCGGTCGGGCCCCCGCCGGCGCGACCTGGGTGATCCGGCCCGACCGCACCGTCAGGTCGACCAGCTCATCACCCAGTCCCAGCCGGGCGTTGACGAATCGCGTGCTCGAGCCGGCGGCGACGCCCCCCGCGCACTTGTCCACTGCGGCACCGTCCATTCGCGGCGGCCTCACCGGTTCCGCCGTCGACCGACGGCCGCCGCCAGCCAGGCGATCGCGGCGCCCAGACCCACCCCGGTCGCGGCGCCGGTGACGTAGCCGGCGCCGAGTCCCACCCGCATCGAGTGCGCCGCCACTGCCCGTGGCACCATCTCCGGCTCCTCCTCGCCCGCGGGATGCAGCGCGAACCTGACATGCTCCGAATCGGCCGACTCGGGGACCGCCGGTTGGTCGCTGGTCGCGATCCAGGCGGCGACGAACAGGATGAGCCGGGCGAACAGGTTGAAGAACAGCATGACCACAATGATCGGGCCGAAGATCGCGACCGCCGCGTCGTGGGTGAACCGGCTCACCAAGAAGCTGGCGAGATATTGGAGCAGTCCCAAACCGACAGCCCCGATCAGCGCACCACGGCGTACGGCCGGCCACGGCTCCCGGCGGGTCGGCAGCACCCAGAACAGATACATGAACAGCGCCCAGCCGGCCCCGATGGAGAACAGCACCGGCAGGATGGTCAGCACCGGAGCCAACCAGCGGACGTCGTTCAACCCGAGCAGGTCAACGATCTCGGTGCTGAGGGAAGTGGAGGCGCTGGCCAGCGCGAACGTGATGACCATGGCGACCAGCAACCCGAGCAGGACGCCGAGGTTGGACAGGAGCCAGGAGAGATAGCTCTGCCTCTTCTCGTCCAGATCGTAGTGCCGGCGCCACTGCGCCCGGACTGCGTTCTTCAGGTTGCCGGCCCACTTGGAGCCCGAGTACATCGCCGAGAGCAGGCCGGCGACGCCGATAGCCGCATAGTTCGACAGCGCTCGCTGGACCACGTCGAAGAGGCGCGTGCTCGACTCCGCGGCGCCCAACGCCCGCGACAGGTACGCCACCACGTCGGGGATCAGGTCGGGGCGGACGTTCACCAGCACGAAGCCCAGGACGGAGAACGCCAGCATCAGCATCGGGACGATGGCCAGCACCGAGAAATAGGTGATGGCCGCGGCGAACTGGTTGCCGAGCCGGTTGCCGTACCGTTCGACGGCGCGCACCACATGCGCCACGCTGGGGCGCTGCTGCAGTCGGATGAGCCATTCCTTCACGGTGCGGGCGTCCTCTTCGATCGGAGCTCGGTGGAGCAGGAGCACGAACCTGCCAGAGCAGGTTATCGGGCGGTGTCGGGCCGCGAATGCACCGGCGGGTCCACCCCGACACAGTGTGCAGGTCTCACGCCAGGTCGGGGTGGTCCTGGGTGGGCGGCGCCGCAGCCGAGCGCAGACCGAGGATCACCACCGCTGCGACCACCGACGCCGTGCCGACCCACTGGGGCGGACCGAACGGGTCGGCGAACAGCGACGCTCCGAGCACCACCGCGGTGATCGGTTCGAGGCACGACACGACCGACGCGTTGGCAGCCCCGGCGACAGCGATCCCGGTCATCAGCAGGCTGATGGCCAACACCGTGCAGACCAGAGCCATGGCGACGACCCAGCCCAGACCACGCCCGTCAGGCGCGACGTCGAAGCTGCCCCGGGCCAGACCGATGCCCACGTGCGAGGCGGCCGCCCCGGAGCAGACCAGCGCACTGGCTACCAGCCGATCGGTCCCGGTCGGCAAGGTGTCCATGCCGAAGTAGTAGAGGGTGTAGACGACCGCCGAACCGAACCCCAGCAGCACCCCGGTCGTCGACACTGATGTCCCGTCCGGGCTCAACAGCGCCAGGGCCACCCCGCCCACCGACAGCACCAGCGCCACGAAGGTGGCGCGACGCGGCGGCTCGCGGCGGGCCGCGATCGCTGCCACCACCACCAGGACCGGCATGGTGTAGAGCAGCAGCGACGTCAGACCGACCGGGAGGCGCTGCAACGCCGCGAAGTAGAGCCAGCTCTGGGTGGCGTAGATCACAGCGCCCATGATCAGCGGCTGCCACCAGGACCGGCCGGTGCCCACCCGCCGACGGGTCAGGGCGACGACGAGCCACAGCGCCACCGCAGCCAGCAGGAACCGCCAGCCGATCACCGTGTTGGTGCTCAGCCCGCGGTCGAAGGCGCGGACGGCGAACGGACCGAGGAGGCCGAAACACAGCGCCGAGAGACAGCAGAGCAGAACCCCGGTGCTGCGGGCGCTCATCGGTGCACCACCGTCAGGGCCAGGGTCGACGTCGCCACCACGAGAGGCGCGACGACCACGCCGAGCCCCACGAATCGGCCCCAGCCGATCCGTACCCCCGCGGCGCGGCAGCGGGCAGCCCACAGCAAGGTGGCCAGGCTCGCCCACGGGGTCACCAGTGGTCCCGCGCCCACGCCCACGAGCAGAGCGGCGATCCGGATCGGCGACCCGACCGCGGTCGGCTCCATCGCGAGATAGGCGGGGAGGTTGTCGACCAGGTTGGCCCCGAGTGCGGACACCCCGGCCAGCCGGAGCAGGTCGGTGGCGCCGGTCCCCTGCCCGGCCGCGGCGCCGAGCAGCGCGCCCAGCCCGTGTGCATGGGCCAGCTCGACCAGAACGAACAGCAGCGAGACACCCAGCACCAATGGCCACGGCAGCAGTGACCAGCGCAGCAGTCGCCGGGACCGCAGCGCGCAGGCCACCACCAGAACGGCCGCGGCCGCGGCCGAGGCGACGAGGACGTCAACGCCCGCCAGGAAGGCCGGTCCGAGCAGCCCGCAGACGACCAGGCCGGTGACCAGCAGTGGCCGATCCGCCACCGGCTCCGGGGTCGCGAGCTGATAGCGGCCGCGCAGCGACCGGCCGAACACCACCGCCAAGGCGAGCACAGTGACGGTGACAGCGGTCACCGCCGCCGGCCACATCAACGCGGCGAAACCCAGGCTCGTGGTCTGCAGCCCGGAGTACGCGAGCAGGTTGGTGAGGTTGGAGACGGGCAGGAACAGCGACGCGGTGTTGGCCAGCCAGACGGCGGTGAAGGCAAAGACTGCCGGGTTCAGCCCCAGCTGGCGGGCCAGGGCGAGCACGACCGGCGTGACCAGGACGGCGGTGGTGTCCAGGCTGAGGACCGCTGTCGAGACGATCGCCACCAGCACGACCAGGGCCCAGAGCCGCCACACCGAACCACGCGCCAGCCGAGCGGCCCGGTGGGCGACGACGCGGAACACGCCGATGCCGTCGGCCAGCTCGGCCACGACGGTGATGCAGACCAGGAAGCCCAGGATCGGGGCGACGCGTGCCACCAGGTCGCCGAGATCCACCCGGACACCTTAGTGTCCCGTCGACCGGCGACGCACGGTTGGCCGGCCACCGCGGGTGCCGCTCAGTTCTGATCCGGCCGGCGTTGACTTAACCGGGCGGTCATCGTTGGCTTGGGGGCATGACCCGACTCCTGAGCGACGACGAAGTCCGTACCCAACTGGCCGACCTGCCTCGGTGGGGAGCGGTCACGGTCGGCGGCCACACGGCGATCGCCGCCCAGTTCGAGCTGAGAGACTTCGTGGCCGCGCTGGCATTCGTGAACCGGGTCGGCGCGCTGGCCGAGGACATGCAGCACCACCCCGACATCGACATCCGCTGGAACAAGGTCTCCTTCCTGCTGAGCACCCATTCCCACGGTGGCCTCACCCAGCTCGACATCGAGCTGGCGCACCAGATCAACGCCGCCTACGCCGGCTGAGGCCGCCCGTCGGCCGGCGGCGGGCGACCGAGAGAGGGCCGATAGAGTCCCCGGCCATGGCCACTTCCCCGGCGGGCCCGGTGTCCCGCGACCTCTATGCCACCTTCGTCTGCTTCATGCTCAGCGGAGTTCTGGCCGGCACCTGGTTCGCCCGTATCCCCGCCTTCCGCGACCACCTCGGTGCCGATCTGCGCACCATGGGCCTCGTGCTGCTCTGCTTCGGCCTGGGGTCGTTCTGCGGCATGCCCTTCGGCAGCCGACTGAGCCGGCGGTTCTCCGCCCGCAGCGTGGCTGCCGCCACGTCGATCATCACCTGCATCCTGATGCCGTTGCTCACCGTGGTGGACAACGTCTGGGTGTTCTCGGCGGTCCTCCTGGTGGCCGGGGCCACCTTCGGGCTCTGGGAGGTGATGCTCAACATCCACGGTGCGGAGGTGGAGCGCGCCAGCGGACGTACGGTGATGTCGGCCCTGCACGGGCTGTGGAGCGGTGGTCTCATCCTTGGCTCCGGTCTCGGGGCGGTGCTCGCCTCCACCGACGTTGCGCTGTCGGTCCATCTGCTGGCGGTGGTTCCGCTGCTGGCGGTGCTGACTGTGGTGTTCACCCGTCCCTGGCGCGGCTATCCGGTGGTGGTCGCGGACTCCGCACCAGCGTCCGCCGCCGAGGGGGGCGTCCGGTCCCTGCGCGTCCCGATCCTGCTGCTGGCGGCCATGACGCTGTGTTCCAACGTCGGTGAGGGATCAGCCGGCGACTGGCTGGCGCTGTACGCCCACGATGAGCGCGGCGTGGCCGAGGGTCCGGCCGTCGCGGTCTATACCGTCTACTCGGTGGCACTGACGGTCGGCCGACTGTTCGGGCATGTCGTGATGAACCGACTCGGCCGGGTCACCACCCTGCGACTGTCGGGTCTGGTCACCGCGGCGGGGATCGCCTGCACCCTGTTCGTCCCCACCGCCGGCGGCCTCTACGTCGGTGCCGTGATCTGGGGGCTGGGACTGGCTGTCGTCTTCCCGGCCGCGATCAGCGCCGCCGGCGACCACGGTGGCGCCAACGCCGCCGGGGCCATCTCCGCGGTGTCGACGATGGCGTTCGGCGCGTTCCTGCTCGGCCCGCCGCTGATCGGTCTGCTGGCTGAGCGGACCAGCATCGGCAGCGCCCTTCAGGTCGTGCTGGTACTGGCCTTCGGCATCTCCGCCCTGGCGTTCGCCGCCCGCGGCCCGAGGCAGCCGCAGGCGGCGCTGGCCACTCAGTCCTCGAACTCCTCCGGCGGCGGGCAGGAGCACACCAGGTTGCGGTCGCCGTAGACCCCGTCGATCCGGGCCACCGCAGGCCAGTACTTGTCGCTGCCGCGGGCGGCGATCGGTCCGCGGTGCCGGCCGGCGGGGAACGCCGCCTCGGTCCGGGTGTACGGATGACTCCACTCGTCGGCCGTCACCCGCGCCTGGGTGTGCGGCGCGTGCACCAGCGGGTTGTCGTCGAGGGGCCACTGTCCGGCCTCGACCGCGGCGATCTCCTCCCGGATGCTGATCATGGCGTCGCAGAACCGGTCCAGCTCGTAGAGGTTCTCCGACTCGGTCGGCTCGACCATCAGCGTGCCGGTGACCGGGAAGCTCATGGTGGGCGCGTGGAAGCCGTAGTCGATCAGCCGCTTGGCGACGTCGTCGACGGTGATCTTGCTCGACTTGGTCAGCGGTCGCAGATCCAAGATGCACTCGTGCGCGACCCGTCCGTTACGCCCGGAATACAGCACCGGGTAGTGCTCGCCCAGCCGGGTGGCCACATAGTTCGCCGCCAGCAGGGCATGCTCGGTGGCGGAGGTGAGGCCGTCGGCGCCCATCATGGCGATGTAGGCGTAGCTGATCGGCAGGATCCCGGCTGAGCCGTACGGGGCCGCGGAGATGGGGCCCACCCCGGTGTCCGGACCGGCTGCGTCGAGGAGCGGGTGGTTGGGCAGGAACGGCACCAGATGCGCTCCGACCGCGACCGGTCCGACGCCGGGGCCGCCACCGCCGTGCGGGATACAGAAGGTCTTGTGCAGGTTCAGGTGGCTGACGTCGGCGCCGAACCTGCCCGGCTGGGCGAGTCCGAGCAGCGCGTTCAGGTTCGCACCGTCGACGTAGACCTGGCCGCCGGCGTCGTGCACCATGGCGCAGAGGTCGGTGATGCCCTCCTCGAACACGCCGTGGGTCGAGGGGTAGGTGACCATGATCCCGGCCAACTGGTCGTGATGGGCTTCGATCTTGACCTTCAAATCGTCCAGGTCGACCGACCCGTCACCGGTGGCCTTGACCACCACCACCTTCATCCCGGCCATCACCGCCGACGCCGCGTTGGTGCCGTGCGCCGACGACGGGATCAGGCAGATCCGCCGGTCGGTGTCGCCGCGGGCGTCATGGTAGGCACGGATGGCCAACAGCCCGGCCAGCTCGCCCTGGCTGCCGGCGTTGGGCTGGATCGACACCCGGGCGTAGCCGGTGACCTCGGCCAGCCACGCCTCGAGGGTCTCGATCAGCACCGCGTAGCCCGTGGCGTCCTCGACCGGCACGAACGGGTGCAGGTTGGCGAATCCGTCGTAGGAGATGGGCTCCATCTCGGTGGTGGCGTTGAGCTTCATGGTGCAGGAGCCGAGCGGGATCATCCCCCGGTCCAGCGCGAAGTCGCGGTCCGACAGGGCCCGGAGGTAGCGCAGCATCGAGGTCTCGCTGTGATGGCTGTTGAACACCGGGTGACTCAGGTACGCGCTGCCGCGCTCGCTGCCGGCCAGGTCGCCGACGGGCTGCGCACCGGCGGACAGGCCGAAGGCGGAGCGGACGGCGTCCAGGGCCGCCTTGCCGACGTCCTCACCGACCGAGAGACCCAGGTGGTCGGCGTCGACCCGACGCAGATGCACGCCGGCCGCACGGGCGGCCTGCAGATAGCGGTCGGCCTCGCCGGGCACCCGCACCAGCACGGTGTCGAAGAACGAGTGGTGGACCACCTCGAAGCCGCCCGCGACCAGCTCGCCGGCGAGACCGGTGGCGGTCTGGTGCACGGAGGTGGCGATCCGGCGCAGGCCGGCGGGGCCGTGGTAGACCGCGTACATGCTGGCGGTGACGGCCAGCAGCACCTGGGCGGTGCAGATGTTGGAGGTCGCCTTCTCCCGGCGGATGTGCTGCTCGCGGGTCTGCAGGGCGAGCCGGTAGGCGCTGGTGCCGTCGGCATCCACCGAGACGCCGACCAGACGACCGGGCAGCGTACGTTCCAGACCGGCCCGGACCGCGATGAAGCCGGCGTGAGGGCCGCCGTAGAACAGCGGTACGCCGAAGCGCTGGCTGGAGCCGACCGCCACGTCGGCGCCCCACTCGCCGGGCGGGGTGGTCAGCGTCAGCGCCAGCAGGTCGCAGGCGGCGATCACCATCGCGCCCTTGGCGTGGGCCTGCTCTGCCACGGCCCGGAGCTCGTCGGTGCCGGCCAGCCGTCCGCTGGCTCCCGGGGTCTGGACGACCACGGCGAACGGCTCGACCGCGTCCAGCGCCTCGGACAGGTCACCCTCGGCGACCACCACCTCCAGGCCCAGCGCCGCGGCGCGGGTCCGGACCACGGCGATCGTCTGCGGCAGGGTGTCGGCGTCGAGGACGATCACCTTCCCGCCCTTCACGGCGCGGCGGGCCAGCGTCATGGCCTCAGCCACGGCCGTACCCTCGTCCAGCAGGCTGGCCCCGGCCGTGGGCAGACCGGTGAGGTCGGAGATCACCGTCTGGAAGTTGAGCAGCGCCTCGAGCCGGCCCTGGCTGATCTCCGGCTGGTACGGCGTATAGGCCGTGTACCAGGCGGGGTCCTCCAGCACGTTGCGACGGATGACGGCCGGCGTCACGGTGCCGTAGTAGCCCAGACCGATCATCGGGGTGAGCGGGTTGTTGCGGGCCGCCAGCGCCCGCAACACCGTCAAGGTGTCGGACTCGCTGAGTGCCGGCGGCAGCTGAAGCGGTTCGCGCATCCGGATCGCCCGCGGCATCGCGGAGTCCACGAGCTCGTCCAAGGTGGCGAGCCCCAGGGCGGCGAGCATCACGTCGCGCTCGTCCTGCTCGGGTCCGATGTGGCGGGGAACGAACGAGTCGGTGCCGACCATGGGAGACAACTCTCTGTTGCACGGAAGGTGCGCGCCGAACCGGCGTGATGCACTCCCCCTCTGTCGCCCTCGGCTTCAGAGTTGCCCACAGGTCGCGGTTCTGGGTGCCTGAGAGGTTCCGGGGATGTTGCCCCTTCGGCGCCACCCGAGCTCATCGACGAGCCGGGCGGTCTCTCCCGCGTTGCGTTGCAGCGCGAGTCAGCCTACCCGAGGCGGGCGGCCGCTGCGTACCGGTCCGGCGCTCAGCTGGCGGAACGGGTCCGTCGGCGCCGTGACAGCTCGTCATTGGTCTCGGCCGGCGAAGAGTCGCCGTCCTCGCTCCGCTCGGCGGCGACCCGCTCGGCCGGCAGCGCCGACAAGGTGCCCTCGATGTCGCGCCAGACGCCGCCCAGGGCGATGCCGAACACACCCTGGCCGCCGCGCAGCAGGTCGATCACCTCGTCGTCGGAGGTGCACTCGAAGACGGAGACGCCGTCGCTCATCAAGGTGACCTGGGTCAGGTCGTCGACGCCCCGGGCCCGCAGGTGGTCGATCGCGGTGCGGATCTGCTGCAGCGAGATGCCGGCGTCGATCAGTCGCTTGATCACCTTGAGGATGAGGATGTCGCGAAAGCTGTAGAGCCGCTGCGAGCCGGAGCCCGAAGCGCCGCGGACCGTGGGCCGCACCAGGTCGGTACGCGCCCAGTAGTCCAGCTGACGGTAGGTGATGCCGGCTGCGCTGCAGGCCACCGGACCGCGGAAGCCCAGGTCATGCGGCATCGGGGAGAAGTCGCCCTCGAACAGCAGACCCTGTGCGTCGACCATGGCGTCGTCGTCGACGGCGGAACCTGCGGGCTGGCCCGCTGCCGGTCGGTCTGTGCTGCTCACGTGCGCCTCCGAGATTCACCACGGTGAGAGAAAATCCCTCACCCGTAATTCCACAGTCGGTATTACCCAGAAGACGCTACGACCGAACGCGCCGCACGGTCAACGACACGCCGACGACGGCCCCGACCAATCGTCAGGTCTAGACCTCGACCTGAGGTTTGCTCCAACAGGCCCAGACTCGGGTCACCAGGTCACGACTTGGGCTCTTCGCCGGTGACGAAGTCGTCCGGATTGACCTGGTCCAAGAACTCCCGGAACTTCTCCACCTCGTCCTCCTCGGCCTCCTCCGGCTCCTCCGACTCGGGGATCTCGATCCCGGCCTCGTCCAAGACGTCCTCGGCGCAGAAGATCTCCGAACCCACCCGCAGTGCCAGGGCGATGGCGTCACTGGGGCGGGCGCTGACCTCGATGCCGTCCACCAGCAGCACGGCATAGAACGTTCCGCCGTCAAGCTCGGTGATATGCACCTCCGTCAGCCGGTGACCCAAGGTGGCGAGCGTGTCGACCAGGAGGTCGTGGGTCAGCGGTCGTGGCGGCACCACACCCTCCTGGGCGTTGGCGATCGCTGAGGCCTCACCGGCTCCGATCCAGATCGGCAGGTAACGGGTGCCGCCCACCTCGCGCAGCAGCACCATCGGCGCGTTGGAGGGCATCTCGACCCTCACTCCGACCACATCCAGTTCGCGCATGATGCAACCCTACTTCGCACCGCTGCCGCGGCAAGAGGACGGGCCCACAAAGAGCGCTCGGGGAGACAAGCCCAGCAGACAAGCCCGGCCGGCGAGCCGGTCCGGTGGGCTGCAGTCAGCGGTCCATGGCCGTACGGACCAGCGCTGCGTGGAAGCTGATCACCAGCTGGGTGACCTCGCCGGAGACATCGCGGTTGCCCCCTGCTCGACGTACGTGCGGCGCGATGGCCTGCTCGACCAGCCCGACCTCGCGGTCGGCCGACATCTTGAAGGCGCGCAGGTGGCGGCCGTCGATGCCGTACTCGGCCATCTTCTTGGCGGCGATGGCCAGCGTCAGCGCCTCGCGGCCGTAGTGGTTGGTGCCGCGTTTGGTCTGGACGATCTGGGTCCGCTCCAGCTCCGACAGCGCGGCCTCGCTGATCCCGCTCGCCTCGAGCAGGTCGCGGCGGGTCAGCCGCAGCGGCTTCTTGGCAGTGGAAGCGGGCGCGGCCGCGGGGGCCGGTCGACCCGGCGGCGGCGAGGCCGGCGCCGGCGGCGGAACGGGTCGCAGCGGGTCCAGGGCCGGCGGCTGCATGCCCCGGTCCATCAGATCCAGGTGCTCGCGGATGACCTTCAGCGGCAGGTAGTGGTCGCGCTGCACCGACAAGATGTAGCGCAGCCGGTCGATGTCCTCCAGCGAATAGCGTCGATAGCCCGAGGGCGCGCGCTGAGGTGAGACGAGCCCTTCGCTCTCCAGGAACCGGATCTTGGAGATCGAGATGTCGGGGAAGTCACCCTTGAGCGAGGCGAGCACCTGTCCGATGCTGCGCAGGCTCGGCTGGGCCGCTGGCATGTGGTCGCGAAGCCTTACTCGACGCCCTGGGCGCTCGCGAAGTAGACCAGCCGGAACTTGCCGATCTGCACCTCGTCGCCGTGGCGCAGCAGGCACTCCTCGACCAGGTCACGGTTGACGTAGGTGCCGTTGAGGCTGCCCAGGTCCTTCAGCATCGTGCCCTCGGGAGTCCTGGTGAAGACCGCGTGCTTGCGAGAGACGGAGATGTCGTCGAGGAAGATATCCGCGCTCTGGTGCCGACCCACGGTGACGGAGTCGGTGTTCAGCAGGAACCGGCTGCCCGCGTTGGAACCGCGTTGGACGATCAGCAGTGCGGACCCCGACGGCAACGCCTTGACGGCCGCTTCCTCCTCGACGCTCAGAGCGCCGTCCTCGCGATCCTCGACCATGGCCGGGATGGTCTTGGTCGTGTCTCCGCTCGCCGCCCGCTCAGAGCTCTCCGGCGCCGACTGTTCAGACAGTGGCGCACCGCACTGCCCGCAGAAGTTGCTTCTGTCGGGATTGTCGTGCCCGCAGTTCGTGCAGTACGGCATGAGACTCGACTTTCGGTTCAGACCTCGGCGATGTCGAGGTGTGGTGGAGAGTGTAGGGCTTGCACCACAGCCGCGCTGCCACCCGGCCGTGGCTGGCGCCGCCGGGATGCGGTCATCTTAGGCGCTGACCTCCTCGGCGTACGCGTCGGCGTCGAGCAGGTCTTCCAGATCCGCGTCCGCGTCCATCTCGACCTCGAACAGCCAACCGTCACCGTAAGGGTCAGAGTTGATGGTCTCCGGAGTGCTGTTCAGCTGTTCGTTGATCGCGGCCACCGTGCCGGACACCGGGCAGAACAGATCGGAGACGCTCTTGGTCGACTCGAGCTCACCGCAGGCGTCCCCGGCCGCCACGGCCTCGCCCAGCGCGGGCAATGAGACGAAGACGATGTCACCCAGCTGCTCGGCGGCGTAGTCGGTGACGCCCACCCGCACGGTGCTGCCGTTGCCACTACGGACCCACTCGTGCTCCGAGGTGTATTTCAGGTCTTCGGGAAAGTTGGACACGTACTGCTCCTCGAGGTGGTGCTCAGCGGGGGGTTGGTGGCGGCGTTGCCGGCTGAGCGTACTGATTGGCCGTGGGAGTGTGCAAGGACTCGACGACGACCCGCTTCAGCTGCTCGATCTGCACCGACCCGCCGATCCCCGGTCCGGTGATCTCGCTGACGATACCGCCCCGGAACCGGGCCGCTTCCTCCAGGCTGTGGGGGTCGCCGATGACCTCGATGGTGATCGGCGCCGACACCGGCTTGCCGTCCACGACGAGTCCGGACGAGCCGGTGCCGAACCACGTCGAGGCAACCACCCGCACCGTGTTGTTGATCTCGATCACCTCCGCGCCGGCGTCTCGCATCTCCTCCACCGCGTCGAGGACCACATCGGCGTTGACCTTGCCGCCGGGGTCGGTGATCCGCATCCGGATGCCGGGGCCTTCAGCCGGTACGGTGCCGGCCAGGATGGAGAGCACCTCGATCCGCTTCTCCGCCTCCTGTCGGGCCACCCGCTGCGTGTCGGCCCCGGACTGGAGGTTGGTCTTGGTCCGCTCCAGGTCCGCGATCTCGCCCTCCAGCCGGCGCGACTCCTGACCGAGGCCGTCGAGCAGCTGGATCAGGTCTTCCCGCCTGGCGGTGGTGTAGGCGTCGTCGGCGGTGTTGATGCGGACCTGCATCACCCCACCCATCCCGACCACGAACAAGATGACCGCGGCGATGATCTGACCACGCCCCGGATGCACCAGCGACCGCAGCAGCCGCCGACGCCGAGATCCGGGGTCCGCCGACCCGGTCTGGCCAGCCGTCGCAGCCTGTTCCGTCGCCGCCTGTTCTGTCGCAGCCTGGCCCGCTGTCGCCGTCTCACCCGGCGCGGTCTGGTCCTCCGACGATGCGGCGGCGGCCGTGGTCGTCTCGTCGACGGCGGGCTCGGCGCCTTCGGCCTGCTCCGGCCGCGACCTGCCGGGTCGTCGGTTCAGCCCTCTGCGGGGGTTGACCGCCGCGTGCCGGGGCCGGGCGGGCGGGCGGCGTCGGGGCTCAGGCATGGAACAGCGCCCGGCGGATCGCCGCCGCGTTGGTGAAGATCCGGATGCCCAGCACGACGACCACGCCGGTGGACAGCTGCGAGCCGACCCCGATCTGGTCGCCGACGTAGACGATGGCTGCGGCGATCAGCACATTGGAGATGAACGACACGACGAACACCCGGTCGGTAAAGTTGCCGTCCAGGTAGGCCCGGAAGGCACCGAACAACGCGTCCATGGCGGCAACGATGGCGATCGGCAGATAGGGCTGCAGCGCCTGCGGGATGGTCGGCTCGAGCAGCAGTCCGAGAATGATGCCGGCGAGCAGTCCGAGCAGCGGGATCATGACTTGGCCTTCTTCGCGTAACGCAGCACCATGCCCGGGTCGGCGGCCAGGGTCATCTCATCCACACTGCTGATCTCGTATCTCATCCGACGGTTCTGGGCCAGTTCGTTCCAGGCTATCCCGCCGGCCGACTCCACGTAACGGGCCTCCATGGTCCGTGGGTCACCGATCGCCTCGATCCGGTACGGCCGGGTGAGCGAGCGGTAGTCCACGGTGATGGCGTCGCCGGCGCCGCGGATGGCGGTCAGCGCGGACAGCCGGTGCCCGTTGATGGCGATCGCTTCAGCCCCGGCCTGCCACAGGCCGTTGACGAGTGCCTGGAGGTCGATGTCCAAGACGCGGTCGCGGTGTTCCTCGGTCCCGGTCGGCGCGTCGTCGACCACCACCAACAGGCCGGGTCCCTTGACGGCCACGTTGCCGACCACCGGATCGAGGGCGTTGATCTGGCTCTGCAGCCGCCGTGCGGTGCTGTCGGCGCCGAGGGCCGCCGCCCGCAGACCCGCGATCTCGTCGGACAACGTGGTGACCCGGGCCTGGAGCTGGTCCTGCTCGGCTTCGGCGGTCTGGATCCGACGGATCAGCTCGGTCCGCTCCCCCGCCAGCACCGGTGCCGTCCGGTTCGTCTGCAGCGCCGCGACCGCGAACAGGGCGCCGATCAGCACCGCCACCACGACTAGCTGCAGCCGACCGGCCGACCGTGGGGCGCCGCGCGCGGCGACGATGGCATAGTCCGGGTCGACCGGCTGGCGGATGATCGAGTTGAGCAGGTCCATGCTCGCGTCGACCGGCCGCGAACCGCTGTCGGGTCCGCTGGACTCGGCCGACCGCGAACGCCGCGGCTTCGGCGAGTCGGGTGGGCTGGTCATCCGGTCACGGGCCGACGGCGGACCGGCGGCAAGTCGCGGACCAGCTTGACGGTCTGCGCGATGTAGAGGCAGCCGGCCCACCAATACAGCCCGGTCCCCCACAGGGCGAACGCCCAGCCGAGCACCCGGGCGACCAGCGCGAAGGTGCCGTCGCCTGCCCCGAGCAGCACGAGCGGGAAGGCATAGAGGAGATTGAAGGTGGCAGCCTTGCCGAGGAAGTGGACGGGCAGCGACGAGAACCCGCGGGTCTTCAGCACCGGCACGAGCAGCGTGATCACCACGTCGCGGGCGACCAGAACCGCGACCAGCCACCAGGGGATGATGTCGCGGATGGCTAGGCCGATCAGCGTGGCCAGGATGTAGAAGCGGTCGGCGATCGGGTCGAGCATCTGCCCCAACCGCGAACGCTGGTTCCAGCGGCGGGCCAGGAACCCATCCAGCCAGTCGGTGAATCCGGCGACCATCAGGACCAGCACGGCGATCACATCCGCCCGTGGCCCGAGAATCAGCCACAGCAGCAGCGGCACCCCGGCCAGCCGCAACAGGCTCAGGACGTTGGGCAGCGTCCAGACCCGGTCCGTGTCGAACCCGGACGGGTTGGGCCTGGTCACTGCGTCGGTGGGCACGGTTCCTCCTTGCGTCGCTTCTTCAGACTAATTGGCCCGGCGTCCGACCGGGTGCAGGTGTCCACCCACCGCGTGCCGATCGGCTGCGTTGTCGTGACCGGCCGCGGCCCCGGCGGTCGGCGCGCTGTGCACCCAGACCGCCGCCAGCGGATCGTCGGCCATCTCGAAGGACTGCGGCTCGGCGGCGCGGCCGGCGAGCCGGAAGAGGCGTACCAGCGGGGAGCCGCGAAGCGTACGCGCCGTCGAGACCGCGTCGTTGTGCAGCCGCCGAGCCAGCGCGGCCTGCCGCTGCTCCTCCTCCAGCCCGGTCAGGCCGACGAGAGCGACCACCTGACCCAGCGTGCTCTCGGCCCGCTCCCGATCACCGTGACCAGATCCGGGTTCCAGCGCCCGGTCGGCGGCGTCGCGGACCAGCAGCACGCTGACCGGGTCCAACACCTCGACCGTGGCCAGCTCCAGCACCCGCTCGGCCCGGCGGTCCAGTGCGGACCGCAGCATCGACCAGGTGCGCTCCGCCCGCCGATGGGCCCGGTCCAACCGGGTGGCGAGCCGGCTCAGCCGCCAACCGAGCAGCAGGCCGGCGACCAGAAACAGCGCCAGCCACCACCATCCGCCGGTCATCGGGTCCCCGTCCGCCGGGGCAGCTCCGCGACCGGCGAACCGCCGGCGACCGCTCGGTAGACCTCGGTGATCTGCGCGGCGATCCGGTCCCAGTCGTAGCGCCGGGCGAAGTCGCGCGCCGCCGCGGTCCGCACCGGGTCGGCAGCCGTGGCCACCCGGGCGACGGCCGCGGCCAGGGCCGCCGGGTCGCCGGTGGTGAACGTCTGCCCGAGCGGTCCCGGGTGCTCGGCATTCCCGGCGAGGATGTCGAGGAACGCGGGCAGGTCGGACGCGACCACCGCCGCGCCGGCAGCCATCGCCTCCAACAGCACCAGGCCGAAGCTCTCCCGCGCGAGGTGCGGGGCGACGAACACGTCGGAGGAGGCCAGCAGCCGGGCCCGCTCGGCGTCGTCGGGGCGAACGAGCGGCCCGACTCCCGGCGGGAGCGTACGGGTCCCCTGTCCGGCGACCACCAGCTCGACATCGCCGATCGCCGCCCGGAGCAGCGGCAGCGCAGCCAGCAGCACGTCGAGGCCTTTGCGGGGCTCGTCCACCCGGCCCAGGAAGGTGACCCGGGGGGCTCGGTCGCCTCTGCCGGCCGTCCGACGGTCGATGGAGCTGAACTCGGCATGGTCGAAGCCGTTGCCGATCACCACGGCGTCGCGCCCGAGATGGCGCACCACGACCTCACGGGCGGACTCCGAGACCGCGATCCCCGCGTCGATCTTCTCGATCGCGCCGCGGAGGGCGCCACCGGCCAAGGCCATGGTGCGAGACCGCGGGGTGGCGGTGTGGAACGTGGCGACCACCGGCACCTCAGCCGCCCACAGGGCCAGCATCGCGATGCTGGGGGTGATCGGCTCGTGCAGGTGCAGCACATCGAGCGCCTGCGTACGCAGCCAATGGCGCACGCGGGCGGCACTCAGCGGACCGAAGTTCACCCGGGCGATCGACCCGTTGTACGGCACCGGCACCGCGGTTCCTGCGGAGGTGAACCGGTCAGCCAGCCAGGGATCGCGGCCCACAGTCGCGTCAGGCAGCTCACCGGGCGCGAGGATCGCCGGGTCGTACCCACGGGTATGCAGGTGGCGGGCCAGTCCGAGCACGTGGTTCTGCACCCCGCCGGGGATGTCGAAGGAGTACGGGCACACCATCCCGATCCTCATCCGGCGTCCCCTCCCGAGGCGGGGACGGCGAGCTGGTCGAAGAATGGCTGGAACATGTGCCAGTCCTGCGGCTGCGCAGCGATCTGGTCCGCGAAGAAGTCGGCCACCTGCTGGGTCATCGCCACCAGACCGGCGCGTCCGGGCGCGGCCGGCACCGGCGGGGCGAAGCTGATCTGCATCCCGCTGGCCGTGAACCGGCACACGGCAGGAACCAGAGCGGCGCCGGTCCGGCGAGCGACCATGGCCGGTCCCGCGGGCATCCGCACGACGGCCCCGGTGGCGCCCCATGTCACTGGCAGACCGGTGCCCTCGAGGTCGCGGTCCGCGACCAGGCACACCAGCCGGCCGGAGCGAACCGCCGAGGCCAGCTCAGACATGGCGCCCGGGTCGTCGTGGGCGAGCACCCGCATGCCGAGGCCCTCACGAAACGCGAGAAACTCGGCGAACTCGTCGGGGGCCAGCCGTTCGGCCACCGTGGTCACCGGCATCCCGGTGCTACAGGCCCAGGCCCCGGCCAGGTCCCAGTTGCCGCTGTGCGGCAGGGCCACCACCGCCCCCGTGCTCGCGTACGCCGAACGCAGGTGCTCCTCGCCGGTGGTCGTCACCCGCTGTCGCACCGCGGCGGGGCCCCAGCCGGGCAGCGAGAACCCCTCGAAGAAGTTCCGCAGATAGCTCTCCACCGCGCGCTGCACCAAGGAGTCGTCCACCGCAGCACCGGTGACGACCTCGAGGTTGCGCCGCAGCACCGCCACTGCTGCGGGTGGTCGTTGGGTGGCAACCCAGCCGCCGGCGCGCGCGAGACTCCGTTGCAGGCCCCAGGGCAGCCGTGGGCCCAGCCGCCAACCGAGGTGGATCAGCGAGCGGACCAGGCGGTCAGACCGGCTGGACATCGCCGAGCTTGGCCTGCCGCCGGACCTGACCGAACCGCTGACCGACCGTGATCACGCCCGCCACGGCGAGCGCGGCGACGGCGACCTCGAGGACGTACGGCACACCGAGCCCGGCCAGCAGGGTCCCGGCGAGGATGATCAGCAGCCGGTCGGCTCGGGCGGCGAGACCGCCGCGGCAGGTGAACCCGAGGCTCTCGGCCCGGGCCTTGACGTAGGAGGTGAGCTGGCCCATCACCAGGGCCGCCAGCGTGACGGCGGTCCACAGCAGCGAGTCACGCGGACCGGCGAACCACAGCAGCAGACCACCGAAGACCGCGCCGTCGCCGAACCTGTCGAGGCTGGAGTCCAAGAAGGCACCCCACTTGCTCGTCTTGCCACTGACCTTCGCCATCTGGCCGTCGAGCATGTCGGAGAAGACGAAGAAGGTGACCACCACCACGCCCTGCCACAGCCAGCCGCGGGGGAAGCAGATCAGAGCCGCGGCCACCACGCCGGCGGTGCCGATCACCGTGACGAGGTCAGGTGAGACGCCCCGGGCCAGCAGGAAGCGGGCGACCGGGCCGAGGATCTTGGCCCAACGATTGCGGAAACGCTCGAGCATCAGGCCTGCAGCCCTGTCCAGGCCCGCGCGACCCGGTCCCGGGTGTCGCCCAGCAGCTCGGGCAACGCCTTGGTCTGTCCGATCACCGGCAAGAAGTTGGCGTCGCCGGCCCAGCGCGGAACGACGTGCTGGTGCAGGTGCGCAGCGATGCCGGCGCCCGCCACTGCGCCCTGGTTCAGCCCGAGGTTGAAGCCGGCCGGCGCGCTGGCGGCTCGGAGCACCCGCATCGACTGCTGGGTGAGCTCGGCCACCTCGAGCGTCTCCGCCGGAGTCAGGTCCACGTAGTCGGCGACGTGTCGGTAGGGACAGACGAGCAGGTGCCCCGGCGAGTACGGGTAGAGGTTCAACACCACGAAGGCCTGCTCGCCACGGTGCACGATCAGCGCGTCCTCGTCGTCGCGGGCCGGAACCAGGCAGAACGGGCACTCCCCCGCGTCCGCCGACGGTGGCTTGTTCTCGCCCTGGATGTAGGCCATCCGGTGTGGGGTCCACAGCCGGTCGAAAGCGTCCGGCGTGCCGGCCAGCGGGCGCTCGTCGACGAACTCGGGATCAGCCATCTGCACAGTCTCCCTTGTCAGGCGTCGGAACGAGGAACTGCCCCGGAGCCGGACTCCTGGAGATCCCCCGCGGAGTACGCCTGGAGGTCGCTCGCACCGACCACCTGGGCGCGGTCGGCGATCGCCGCGACGATCCGGTCGATCGCGTCCTGGACCGGTACGCCGTTGTCGGTGGAGCCATCGCGGAAGCGGAAGGAGACGGCGTCGGCCGCGACGTCGTCGCCGCCGGCGATCAGCATGAACGGCACCTTGGCCTTCTGCGCCGTCCGGATCTTCTTCTGCATCCGGTCGTCGGAGGCGTCGACGTCGACCCGTACGCCGGCCTTCTTGAGGCGAGCGGCCACGTCGAACAGATAGTCCGTGTAGTCACCGGCCACCGGGATGCCGACGACCTGGACCGGGGCCAGCCAGGGCGGGAAGGCGCCGGCGTAGTGCTCGGTGAGCACGCCGATGAACCGCTCGATGGAACCGAACTTGGCCGAGTGGATCATCACCGGCTGCTGCCGGGTGCCGTCAGCAGCCTGGTATTCCAGTCCGAACCGGGCCGGCTGGTTGAAGTCGTACTGGATCGTCGACATCTGCCAGCTGCGACCGATGGCGTCGCGGGTCTGGACCGAGATCTTCGGGCCGTAATACGCCGCGCCACCCGGGTCGGGCACCAGCTCGAGCCCGGACTCCTTGCCGACGGCCTCCAGCACCGCAGTCGCCGTCTCCCACTCCTCGTCGGAGCCGATGAACTTGTCCGAGTCGGGGTCGCGGGTGGACAGCTCGAGGTAGTAGTCGTCCAGGCCGAAGTCCTTCAGCAGGCTGAGGACGAAGTTGAGCAGGTGCTTGATCTCACCCGGCGCCTGCTCGGCCGTGACGTAGGAGTGTGAGTCGTCTTGGGTCATGCCGCGGACCCGGGTCAGCCCGTGGACCACGCCCGACTTCTCGTAGCGATAGACGGAGCCGAACTCGAACAGCCGCATCGGCAGCTCGCGGTAGGACCGGCCCCGGGAGCGGAAGATCAGGTTGTGCATCGGGCAGTTCATCGCCTTGAGGCGATACTCGGCGTTCTCCAGCTCCATCGGCGGGAACATGCCGTCGGCGTAGTACGGAAGGTGACCCGAGGTGTGGAACAGGCCTTCCTTCGAGATGTGCGGGGTGCCGACGTAGTCGAAGCCCTCCTCGATGTGCCGGCGACGGACGTAGTCCTCCATCTCCCTCTTGATCACCCCGCCCTTGGGGTGGAAGACGGGCAGGCCGGAGCCCAGCTCGTCGGGGAACGAGAACAGGTCAAGCTCCAGGCCGAGCTTGCGGTGGTCGCGCTTGGCGGCCTCCTCCAGCCGAGTCTGGTACGCCTTCAGCTCGTCGCGGCTCGGCCAGGCCGTGCCGTAGACGCGCTGCAGCTGGGCGTTCTCCTGGTTGCCACGCCAGTAGGCAGCCGAGCTGCGGGTGACGGCGAAGGCCGGGATGTAGCCCGTGTGCGGCACGTGCGGGCCGCGGCAGAGGTCCTTCCAGGCCACGGAGTCGTCACGACGCAGGTTGTCGTAGATCGTCAGCTCGCCGGCGCCGACCTCGACGTTGGAGCCGTCGTCGCTGCTCGAGCCGCCCTTGAGCCCGATCAGTTCCAGCTTGTACGGCTCCTCCGCCAGCTCGGCGCGCGCCTCGTCGTCGGTGACGACCCGGCGCCGGAAGCGCTGCCGTTCCTTGATGATGCGCTGCATCGACTTCTCGAGCGCCTTGAGGTCGTCGGGCGTGAACGGCTCGGCGAGGTCGAAGTCGTAGTAGAACCCGTCGACGATCGGCGGACCGATGCCGAGCTTGGCGTCATAGCCGGCCTGGACCGCCTGGGCCAGCACGTGCGCGGCGGAGTGGCGCAGGATGGCGAGGCCCTCGTCGGAGCCGATCTCGACCGGCTGGACCTCGGTGGCGTCGCCGAGCGGCAGGTGCAGGTCGCGGACCTCGCCGTCCACCCGGATCGCGACGACGGTGCGGTCGTCACCGAAGAGGTCGAGGCCGGTGGTGGTCTCCGTGATCTCCTGCGAGTGCGACTGACCTGCGCGGACCACGGTGATCGAACCGGACACGACGACTTCCTTCCTGTGCGGCGGCGCCTGGACCGGTGTCCGGGCGGCGGGATGAGCCTGATGAAACAACTGAACCCCCGTTGCGCGGTGGCAACGAGGGCTCAGGCGGGTGGGCGATACTGGGTTCGAACCAGTGACCTCTTCGGTGTGAACGAAGCGCGCTACCACTGCGCCAATCGCCCGCTGTCGTGTGCCTCTCGCGAGGCGCGTCGCCAACCATATCCCATCTCCCGCGGTGGTTCGAACTCGTATCCGCCCATGGCGCGTTCGCCGCGCCGCGGGAGATGGGAGCGGCGGTTCAGACCTCCAGCGCGGACTCCGACCGGGCGATGAAGTCCTCGGCGATGGCCCGGGTCCGCGGGCCGGGCGCCTCCCAGGTGACGGCGTCCCAGCGGTGCACGGCCTGGATGTCGCGCAGCGAGGAGGTGATGAAGACCTCGTCGGCGGCGTGGGCCTGGGTCAGGGTGAGGTCCTCCTCGACCACGTCGTACCACTCCAGGACGAGGTCGCGGGTGATGCCGGCCAGCGGGCCTGAGGTCAGCGGCGGGGTGACGATCCGGTTGCCGAAGACGCAGAACACGTTGGAGCCGGTGCCCTCGCAGACCATCCCTGCGGTGTTGAGGAACATCGCTTCGGAGGCGCCCTGCTCGTCGGCGTAGGCGAGCCCGCGGACGTTCTCCCCGTACGAGGTGGACTTCACCCCGGTCAGGGCGCCGAACTCGTTGCGGCGCCACGGTGTGGTCACGATGGCGGCGGACGGGTCGGAGCGGACGCGGGAGTCGGCGGCCACGACGAGGGTGGGCGGGCCGAAGGCGGCCTGCGAGCCGAGTGGCCCACGACCACCGGTGTAGGTGATCCGGATCTTGCCATCGGTGAACGTCCGCCCCTCCAGCACCGCGTCGATCGCCGAGCGGATCAGTTCGTGGTCCGGGTCGGGCAGGCCGAGGGCTCGGGCCGAGCGGGTCATCCGGTCCAGGTGGCGACCCACCGTGAACGGTCCCAGCGCGGTGACCTTCAGCGCCTCGAAGACGCCGTCGCCCACCACCAGCCCGTGGTCGGTGGCCGCGATCCGAGCCTCGTGCGGGTTGTCCAGCACTGTGCCGTCGATCCACAGCCGTAGCGAGTCGGTCAGCGGTGCCGGCGAGGTCGTTGTGGTCATGTCCCCCAGCCTAGAACGCGACGGCCAGCGGCGCTGGGACTGGCTTACACGGGGGTGATTTGGACAGGCGCGCTCGGCTCGGCTATGGTTTTCCAGCGCGCTGATCCAGGCGGCGGAACGCCTCCCGGATCGTGAGCATGCGGACGTAGCTCAGTTGGTAGAGCACCACCTTGCCAAGGTGGATGTCGCGAGTTCGAGTCTCGTCGTCCGCTCGGAGTTCACTCCACAATTGGGGAGAATCCCAAGACTGTGGTGGAGTGGCCGAGAGGCGAGGCAACGGACTGCAAATCCGTGTACACGGGTTCAAATCCCGTCTCCACCTCGGGCGATTGGCGCAGCGGTAGCGCGCTTCCCTGACACGGAAGAGGTCACTGGTTCGATCCCAGTATCGCCCACCAGCAACACCCCTGGTCAGAGGGCTGTTCGAGGTCAGGGTTCGTAGCGTTCCGACCCTCCGCAAGGCCCTGCTTACCTAAGTGCTTACCTACCTCCCGTCTCGTTGCTCGGGAACAGTGCATCCATTGCGCTCGCGCCTCGCGTCAGCACGGGGCGCAGTTCTTTGCGGTAGACGAGCTCGGTCACCCGGCTGCTGGCGTGCCCCACGAGGTGCGAGATGTCCTCGATGCTCATACCTGTGCTGGACAGCAACGAGACGAAGCTGTGGCGCAGCTCACGTGGCGTCCACGCTTGAGCGTCCAGTCCTGCCCTCGCCACGACCCGCCGAAAGGCACGACGGACGTTGGCGGCGTCCAGGGTGTCCCCACGCTCGTGCTGAACACCAGATCGAGATCCTGCCAGCGCTCTCCCGCGGCTAAACGAGCCTCCACTTGCCCTTGGCGATGCGTGCGGAGCGCCTCGATGGCTCGCGCGGGCAGCTCGATCGTGCGGCGTGAGTGTCGGGTCTTGGTATCACCAGTCGCCCGCACCGATCGCCACAACGCAACGGTGTTGGGCTCACTACCGAGTTCGACGTGTGCCCACGTGAGGGCGCGAAGTTCCTCGGTCCGAGCGCCCGTGAGTAACGACATGATGATGTAGCACCGCATCCCCTCGTCGGCATCGGCCGCTGCCATCAAACGGTGGGCCTCCTCAACGGTGAGCGCCTTCGATGGACGCCCCGCACGCCCCCTAGGAGGGTCGACTAGGACCGCAACGTTTCGTTTAACCAAGTCCCGCGCCTGGGCCCCCAGCGTCCCGGTGCCGGGCACGAGATCGCCCAGGGCTTCAAGCACCCGCATCGGCGACAGGGCGTTCGTCACCATCACCTCGATGAACGTCTCGGTTGACACCCGTGGCAGCTCGTCGTCGTCGTTGGCAATCGCCCCGTTGACGAACAACAGGTCCAAGTGACGACCGCTCAGCCGTTGCCGCAGGTAACCCAGCTGGCCCTGGTCGCTCATGTCCAGGACCTCCACCTCGAGATCCCCGTCGTATGAGTCCGCGACCTCGTGCAGCGCTGTCCTCCCGCTGCCGCGCACGGTGCCGATGACGTGCCAACCGCGGCGGACGAGCTCTCGGCACAAACCAAGCCCGATGGTGCGCGAGGCGCCTACAACCAACGCCGTCCTGTTCTCGTTTCGGTCCACGAGGACTCCCCTACTCTCCTGGTCAGCACCTCGAACGCTAGGCGAAGACAGTTCCACAGGCGAAGCGAAGGGGCACCCTGCTGTTAGGCCTGTTGATCAACCACGACCATCAGTCGCACACCGCGGATCGGCTCGCAAGAGTCGATCAACCCGTGAGGTGCCGAGTAGCCGTGGCTAGGTGAGGCGCTGTGCGGCTGGGGCGCGCCTGAGGAGCAGCTCCACTGCTTACACAGTGCCTCGTCCAGCACCACGACGCGCCCACTGTTGGTGTCGGCCCGGGCTTAGTACTCCCAGCTTTCGGGGAGAAGCCGGATCGCTCTTCGGCTTCGCGGGTGCTGGCGGTGCTGTTGCGGTGGGGCATCAGGGCGGATCGGGCCCCCTGCGGCAGTGCAAGAAGAGCAAGCACACGATGAGAGGTACAGACTCGCCGGCTACTGCGTGCTCCGCACCAGGGTCGGCTACCGCCTGCTCCCCCCATGGAGATCGGCTCCTCTTCAGGTAATGCACAGACTCTGAGACTCTAGGCAAGCGCCTTCGCTGTTCCTCTCGAGGCTGCCATTGACGCAAGCGCCCATAGGGGCGGGGCCTGCAGACTGGGCTGAGACCACGGTTTGGCAGAAGATCCGCTCTCGCGCTGATGCCGGCCCCACGTCCTCGTCCAGGGAAAACCGCCGGGGGCGTCCTCGACGGCACCCATCACATCGGCCCCTGGTCAGCGTTGTCGTGAACGCTGACTTCTTGCCGGTTCTGGTCGTTCCTCACGGCGTTCCTCTTGGGTGGAGTCAGCGCGGGCCCGGTCCGTCGCGAGCGATGCCAGATGACTCCGGTGATCGTCGCCAGGAGGACCACGGGGATCACGAAGGCTATCGAGCCGGCGCCGGCCGAGCGGTCCGTCGTCGCGTTGAGGTCGGCGTGCAGCACCAACGCGAGCATCATCCCAATCGCATTGTTCGCCGCGTGCAGCACGACTGTCGTCTCGAGACCGCCCGTGCGCCACGTGATGAGCGCGAAGGTGATACCCACGGCCAGGAACTGGAGGTTGAGCCACGGGTCGGTGGACAGGTGGATCGTGGCGAACAGCAGCGCCGAGACGATCACGCCAATAATCAGCGCGGAACGGGCACCCCTCCCCCAGCTGGCCGCAACGCGAAAGATTAGCCCTCGGTAGCCGTACTCCTCTCCCGCGCTCTGCAACGGGATCACGACGATCGTCACCACGAACATGAGGAGAAGATCGCCGACCGACCAGTCGACCACGGCAGCAGGCTGGAGAACAGTCAGCACCACCATGTAGACAGCCCAGACGGGCACCAGCACAAGGGCTGCCCGACCCAGCACGGCGGCACGGAACACCCCGGCCACGGAGTGCAGGGAAGGCCCCTCGACCCCGTACAACCAGCGCTGGATGAGCATGCTCCACGGGATCAGCAACGCGCTGGAGGCGAATGTGCTGGCCAACGTCACGGTGGTGAACTCCGTACCCCCGGTCACGATGCTGTCCCGCCCAAGCAGGAGGTCGATCTGGCCGCCGATCTGTGCGGCTACGGCGCCGAATCCCAGCAGGCCCGCGTGCAGCAGCACGATGGCGAGGATGCCGCGCCATATTCCACGTCCCTTCACGCTCTGGCTGAGCACCAGGTGATAAGGGATACCACCCGGCACTCCGCCGCCGGGACGACCATCTCCTCGCTTCATCCCGCGAGATTGGCGATAAAGCTGTTCCGCTGTCATGACTGCCTTTCGATGTGATGTGATGTGCTGTGAAATGAAGAGCCGGCGAGGTCGGGCGACCAGCCGGCTTGGCTCACCGTGGGCCACTCGCACGCGGCGCCGTACTCGGTCAAGCCCGGCCACACCCCGGTGGCGGTGTCGTGGTCGACGGCCCAGAGCTCCTCGACCTGGACCCCGTGCTCCCCATGAGGCGGCAGCTGAGAGGGGCCAGCCACCCTGTCGCCGGGTCGGCGGTCATCTGCCGGTCACCTCGCAAGGAGACGCAGCAGCGCCTCATTGACCTCGTCGGCGTGCGTCCACAGCAGCCCGTGGGGGGCGCCGGCGATCTCGACGTAGTCGGCGTGCGGGACCAGGTCCCGGAACCGCCGACCCGTGACGTCGACGGGCAGGATCCTGTCGGCGGTGCCGTGGAGGATCAACGTGGGAAGCCCGGCCGCGCGGACCGCCTCGGTGTCGGCGCGGAAGTCCTCGAGCCAGCTCGGGACGACCGCGTACGCCGCGACGGGGGCGCTGGTGGTGGCGGTGTTCCAGCTCGCGCGGACCACGTCCTCGCTGATCCGCGACCCGAGGGTCTCCTCCAGGTTGTAGAAGTCTCGGTAGAACTGCGTGAACCAGGCGTAACGGTCGGCCCTTGCTGCCGTCACGATGTCGTCGAAGGCCTGCTGCGGCAGGCCTTCGGGGTTGTCGTCGCGCTGCACGAGGAAGGGCTCGAGGCAAGCGAGGAACGCGAGCTTGGCGACGCGCTCAGTGCCGTACCTGGCGACGTAACGGCCGAGCTCACCGGTGCCCATCGAGAACCCGACCAGGACGACGTCGCGCAGGTCGAGGACCGTCAGCACGGCGTCCAGGTCCGCGGCGAACGTGTCGTAGTCGTAGCCGACGCCCACCTTGGCCGACTGGCCGAAACCGCGTCGGTCGTAGGTGATGACGCGGTGACCGGAGGCCAGGAGCTCACGGGTCTGACGCTCCCAGCTGTGCCCGTCCAGCGGGTAGCCGTGGATGAGCACGACCGGCTGTCCCGCGCCCTGGTCCTCGTAGTAGACGTCGATGGGGGTGCTGTTCTCCTCGCCGACGGTGATGAATCCCATGATGTGGTTCCTCTCTTCGTAGGTGTGCGGTCGGGGTGGTGCCGCAGTCGTTGCTCAGGCGAGGGCCGTGGACTCGTGCCGGGACCTGGCGGCGCGAGCGAGGGAGTCGTTCCCCCACCCCCGGCGGCGGACTGCCGTGCCTCGCGGAGGCCGTGCGCGATTCGGACGCACTGGTCGCGGTCTTCGGTGAGCCTTGGCGACCACGGAGTCGAGCGAGGGGCGCCCATGTCGGTCCGCGGAGACACTCCTCGGGGTGACCATCACGTCCGCGGCTCGACGTCGCGGTGAATAGTCCCTGCTCAGTGGCTGGCCCCCGGGCCGAGAGGACCCTGAACTGGCAGGATCGCCGGCGGCGAGGGGACCGCAGTAGTTCTGCCTCTCGCCCGAGGACGAACCGGAAGAGCGGCTCGTCCGCGATGGCGGTGCGGAGTTCTTCGATCGAGACCGAGGTGCCAGTGCGGGCGTCGCGTTCGATGCGCACGGCGGCCGTGGCGCGGCGTCCGCTGACCTCACCGACGAGATGCCGAACCGCGAGCAGTCGACCGGCGTCACCGGGTGGTGGCGCGGCGCTTCATGAGGGTGCTGGCCTCGGTCACCCTCTGCTCGTTCTCCGTTGTGTCGACTGCTCGACCGGGCAGTGGCCACGCTTCCGGCGACCGGTCGGTGCTGCTCGGGCACGCCTCAGGACCCGACGACGAAGGTGAGCGCGGCCCACGCGGCGACGGCGGCGATCGTCGTCCAGATCACGATCGAGACGGCCTGCCAGAGCAGGACCCACCGGCGTGGGGTCCCGCCGCCGACGAGGATCGCCGTCGTGAACTGGGTCGGGATGGCGAGTGGGCCGAGGAGGCTCGCGCCAGGGACCCCGTAGCGGACCAGGTACCGGTTGAAGCGCTGACGCCCCTTCGACTCTGGCTTGGTGACCGACGTCGGCCGGAACGCCTTGTCGTCGAAGTCCGGTCGCGCACCGCCTCCGCCCACCGTGACCGGGCTGCGTCGCCGGTCGACGACCGCCGTCCTGGCGCGTGAGGTGACCACGACCACGAGCAGCACACACAGGAAGTTGCCCGCGGCCGCTGCAACCGCTGCGACGACGGGATTCAGACCGCCGAGGATGCCGATGACGGCTCCGCCCTCACCCTCGACGAACGGGATCGCGGCTGCGGCCATCACGATGACGGGCTGGAGGATCTCGGGCACCTGGGTGACGAGCTCCTGGAAGCTGTCGACTGTACGCTCGATGGGATTCAAGTCCGACCTTCTCTCGGGTGACACGAAGGCGTCACGTGGCTCGCGGGCGCCGGTTCGTTGGTGTGTGATCAGGCTCGCACCGGCCGGGGCGTCATCGCGTCGGTGAGATGTCCCGATGGCTGCGCCGGTCACCGCCCCGTCACCGTGCTCCGGCGATGGCCATCGGTGGTTCGCGTCGGTGGTCATCACCTAGTGCCGTGTTTCGGGGGCGGCGAGCGACCCTGGGCGGCCTGCTGGGCAGGAGCGCGGAGCGCTCGAGCAGGCCCAGGGCGGGCGCAACGGGGTGCTGGTGGTGCGCGCCGAGGCGGGCATCGGCACGACGGCGCTGCTCGAGCAGGCCCGCGAGGCCGCGGCGTGGTCGGGGTTCCGGGTGGAGTCCTCGGTGGGCGTGCAGGCGTGCGATCAGGCGTGGCGGACCGTGCACGTTGACAGGGTCGATGGCGCGCGACGGCCATGGGACTGCTGAGAACTCAGCCTGTTGGGACTCGCCCTGGCCGCGGCGTCTGCGGTCCTCGCTTCCCCTCGCCTACCATGCCGCGAGTCGGGTGAGCCGCCGCTACGTCTAACGAGCCCTGCGCCGGGTGCTCGGTGGCGGTGGTCGGCGCTGTTGGACGCTCCGCCACCGGCGCAGGACCTGTGGCAGTGAGGTTCGGTCAGGGCACCGCCGGCTGACGCAGTCCCTCGAACGCGATCTTGAGGACCTCGTCAACCTGTCGGGTCTCGAGCGGTGTCACGTGCAGCAACAGTCGGTAGTAGAGCGCTCCCCAGAGCATGTCGATCATCGCCTGCGTGTCGATATCCGAACGCAGCTCGCCCCGCTCCTGCACGACGGCAAAGCGCCGACGGCCAGCGACGACGGCTGGCTCGATGATCTGATCGATGTGCGCGCGGGACAGAGCCGGGTCAGATTGGGCGGCGGCGATGACCCCCTGGTAAACCGTTCCGAGCTCGGTCCTGAACAGCTCGCTCACCCCGGTCATCTGAACCCGCAGGTCCTCGACGATGTCGCCGGAGTCGGGAAAATCGACGACGGCCGCCAGGCTTTCGTTCAACGCCTCGAGGACGACCGCGCCCTTCGAGGGCCACCACCGGTAGATGGTCTGCTTGCCGACTCCGGCTCGGCGGGCGATGCCCTCGATCGAAGTCTTCGCGTATCCGAGCTCGGCGACCAGGTCGATCGCTGCTGCCAGGATCGCCTGCCGCGAACGCTCGTTGCGTCGGGAGGCATCAGGTTGGGGCGATGTCACCGTTACAACGTACTCCAAGACGCGAGACGGCTCGTCTTGACACGAGACGAGACGGCTCGTATTTTGTGTCGAACCACGCTCCACCCGGTATCGATCCCACACACCGACCCAAGCGCTGGCCTCACCGGAGCACTCCACGTCGAGGCCCAAGCCCACCTCCGACCACCTGCCGCCGTGGCAGCGGCGCTACCCGCCGCGGCTGACGCCTGAGAGGCCACCCCACCCCCATGTCGCACGTCCCGCCCGCCATCACGTATACCGCGCCGCCGACGCCAGCCGATCAGTCTCGGCGACCCGTGACCGTCTGGCTGAGGAGCTCGCCGGCCCATTCGCCAGAGCCATGACCGACTACCCGTGGCTGAAGGCACCCGGGGCGCGCCTGTTGAAGGACGAGGAGACCACCGCCAGGACAGGGATGGAGTCGGTGACGGCGCTGTACAACCAGGCTCAGATCAACGTGATGAAGCGAGCCAGCAGGCTGGCAGAGGAGCAGGTCCGCGGCTCGAGCCCAGGATGAGTCGGACGGCCCGGGCCGCGTGGGATTGCGGGCGACGGTCAGGCACTCCCGGAGCCCGTCGCGGTTGCGGTCCTCGGAAGCAGACGACCCGGTCGGTCATGGGACGTTCGCCCGCACCGCCCGAGCGATCGGGGTCGAGCCCTGAGTGAGCTCGAGGATCCGCCTGCGGATCCGAGGCTCGTGGACCAGCTCCGCCAGCGTGTCGGCCACGTCCTGTCGTGAGATCTCGTCGTGGGGCTGCGCCGGGCCGAGCGAAACCCTCCCGATCCCGGTGCGGTCGACCAGCAGGGACGGCCGAAGGATCAGCCAGTCCAGGTCGCTCATACTGACCGTGACGTCGATCAGCTTCTTCACCGCGAAGTAGAACTCCACCTCCTCGCCGAGGTCGAGCTCGCGCCCGGCCTCCGGAAGCACGGACAGCAGCGCGAAGCGAGTCACACCAGCCAGGCGTGCTGCCTCCAGAGCAGTCACCACACCCTCGCCGTCGATGGCGGCCGTGATCTCCCTCCTGCCGCCGTTCGACCCTGCGGTGTAGACGACGACGTCAGCCCCGGTGAGCATCGGGGCGAGCGAGTCGGCCGTCAGGTCCGTGAGCTCAGCCACGTGAGCCTCGACACCCTGCGCAGCCAGATCTATTCGCTGCTCCTCACGACGCACCAGCCCAGCGACGTCGTCGCCCCGACCGATCAGGTTCCCCGCCAGCAACCCACCGACGGCCCCACTGACTCCGATGATGAAGACCTTCATCTTCCGTTCACAGCCGTACGCCGAGGCGGTCCGCCGCAACGGCGGGGTCGGCCGGCCGTCGGGGTCGTCGACGGCGGACCTGCCCACAAGGGGTGGGGGAAGGGATACGCGTACACCCTGCCAGGCTGGCCGACGACGCCCGGCCTTCGCGTCGGTAGAAGCCACCGATCTCGGGAGCCGCCCGTTTCGCGACGGTGAAGATCTGGAGCTCGCGAGGTGAGCGGATGCCGAGCTTGCGCAAGCGGTCGCTTCGGCGCCCAGGTCTCTGAGGAGCTCTGCTGGGCGGTGGCCAGCGCGGTCCGGCTGGTCAAGGACAGCCGGCAGCGCCTCACTGCGGACCGACGTGGGGCACCGTCAGAGCCCATGGCTAGGTAGAGGGCACTGACGCGGGGCCATCGCGCCCGGTCATCCCCCGCCACCCCCGAAATTCTCGGAGGCGCAAGGGCGTGAAGACCTAGGTGGTTGTCACCGACGCGAGGGCACGACCGCCGGTGTGAGGCTGAGGACGTCGCCAGCACCGGGCCTCCGGACCCTGGCGGATCCGAGCTCCGCGGCCCTGCGCGGCGCATCCAGACCGGACGAACCATCTGACGTCGACGCACCACGGGCACGCGCTGACCATCAGAAAGGCAAAGAAACCTCATGAGCACAGATCGCGTGCTGGGCGGCCGCTATGAGCTCCGCGACGTCCTGGGCCGTGGCGGCATGGCCGTTGTTCACCGGGGTCGTGACCTCTGTCTGGGGCGTTGGGTCGCCGTCAAGGTGCTCCACGGAGACCTCGCCCGTGACCCGCTGGTTCGATCCAGGTTCCGGCGCGAAGCGCAGGCAGTCGCCGGCCTCAACCACCCCAGCATCGTCACCGTTCATGACGTCGGACATGAGTACGTCGACGGCAGCCGGGCGGACGAGCCGAAGGTTCCGTTCATCGTCATGGAGTACGTCGCTGGCCAGTCACTGCGGGCCCGCCTCCGCGAGAGGGCGCTCACGCTGGAGGAGTCGATCGAACATCTGGTGGGGGTCCTGTCGGCGCTCGGGTTCAGCCATCGTGCAGGGATTGTCCATCGCGACATCAAGCCCGCCAACGTGATGGTGACGACCGACGGCCGGATCAAGGTCGTGGACTTCGGGATCGCGCGTGTCGGAGATGAGCTTGGCGACATGGCGACCCAGACCCACGCGCTGCTCGGGACCGCCCAGTACCTCTCCCCCGAGCAGGTGTGCGGCGAGATCGCCGACGCCCGGAGCGACCTGTACTCCGCGGGCTGCCTGCTCTACGAGCTGCTGACCGGACGGCCGCCCTTCGTCGCCGACGACCCGGTGGCCGTCGCCTACCAGCACGTGCACCAGGACCCCCGGCGCGCCAGCGCCTACCGCCCCGAAATTCCTCCGGCCCTCGACACGGTGCTCCTCACAGCACTCGCCAAGAACCCGAACCACCGGTTCCCGAGCGCTCGATCGTTCCTGGAAGCGCTCCAGTCCGTGGCGAGCGGCCTGAACCGTGCGGACGACGGCGCCGACACGGACACGGCGGACAACGTGGTCCCGTTCCACCTGCCCTCCTTGACCACGACGACGTCGACGTGCTCCACCCCATCGCGCTCGGCCCCATCACCTCGTCGACCGGCCCGTGAGGCGGACACGGCCGCCACACGATCGGCCTAGGAGAGCAACGGATCGCACCGGCTCACCGCAGGGAGGAATTCATGCGCTGGATCGGCGTCGAGACAGAGAACAGCACCGCCCTCAGGCTGTACGACGACGATCAGCGTGCAGGTCAGCCCGTCGTCCGGGGGTCGAGGACGACGAGGACCTCGGCTCTGGCCCTGATCCTGCACCGCACCCCCCGCCGACGGAACCTGCCCGTCGAGGGAGCAGGGCCTGCCGCTTCTCGCGGGCATTCCCGGCGCCCACCAAGTGGAGGTCGAGGCGCTCCCCACAGCACCGGGGCGTCACGTCTGGGCGCTCCCTGTCGATACGTCGGGTGAGTAACCGGGTGATCCCGGGCTTCCGCAGACGGGCTGATGCCTAGCGGCCATCGTCCCACCGTTTCCCGGAGCCCTCCATGGCCGTCAACACCACCGACATCTCGGACCTGATCCAGACCACCATTCAGCGGCTGCTAGTCATCCCTCTCGAAGAGGCCGACGATGTGAATCTCTCCTCGCTGCATCGGGTGCTCTCGCCCACCGAGCTAATCAGTTTGAGGAAGGTTGAACAGGAGACCAGCTCCCGCCAGTACGTGCTGACCGAGGACGTGACGACCGATCCGGCCGGGCTGCAACCATGGCCACCCCGACCTCTGACAGCAGGTGACCGCCGGGCAGTACAGCAGCAGCCCTGGCCAGCCGGACTTCACGCGTCAGGAGCGCCTCATCCTCGACGGCTTCCGCAGGCGCACCGCCTAGAATGGCCACCGAGGAACTTCACTACGCTGCAAGAAGCGAGCTCACGCCAACCGGCTGAGCCACAAACTTCAGCCTCCGGAATCTGCGGGGCGGTTCAGAAGTCCCTGTCCTAGTTGCCTAGGCCATCGTCGGCCTAGGTAACCCCCTACGTAGTGCCGAGGTCCTCACGGGGCCGCACCGGCGCCACGGGTCAGCTCAGCTTCACCTTGGCGAGCTGGCGGCGCGACGTGATGCCGAGCTTGCGGAAGATGTTGCGCAGGTGCGCCTCGATCGTGCGCGGGCTGAGGAACAGCGCCGCACCGACCTCCTTCGAGGTCGCACCCGTGGCCACGAGTCGGGCGATCTGAAGCTCCTGCTCGGTGAGCGCATCCGCCGCCTGGGCGTCGCGCCGGCGCGGGTGCTCGCCCGTGGCCCGCAACTCGCGCGCGGCCCGCTCGGCAAACCCCGCGGCACCCATCTCCGCGAGCATCCCGTGAGCCGTGCGCAGCTGCTCGCGCGCGTCCCGACGGCGACCCTCCCGACGCAGCCACTCCCCGTAGAGCAGATGGGCGCGAGCGAGGTGGCCGGCCGTCCGCGGCTTGGCCAGGTGCTCGATCGCCTCTCGATAGAGCGCCTCGGCCTCCGATCCGCTGCTGACGAGCGCCCGCGAGCGAGCCGCCAACCCCAGGCCCCACGAGGTGCCGCTGGCCTGAGCGCGCGCGGTGAGCTCAGCCAGCGCCTCGGCGGCGAGCTCTGGCCGGCCCTGGCGGCACGCGGCCTCGACGAGCTCGGTGTGGGGCAGACTGCCGTGGGACAGCTCGGAGGCCTGGAAGGACTGCAATGCCACCTCGAGTGCCGCCGCATAGTCTCCGTGGCCGTTGTGCAGTACCGACATGGCGTACGTGGTCATGAGGCGCTCGGTGCGCTGAGCGGGGCCTTGAGACCCTCGCTCCAAGCTCGCTCGGAGCTCGGACGCCTCCTCGGTGGCCCCGCGCCACGCGGCGAGGATCAGATGGGCGTGCAGCTGCGGCAGGGCTCGCGACGGCGCCAGGATCGAGGTCTGGCCGGCCACCAGTTCGGCGCGGGCCAGATCACCGGAGAGCACCGCCATGAGCGACTGGATGAGCAGGGCAGTCGGCAACGTCGCCAGCGCGCCCGCCTCGCGGGCGAGCGCCACGTGCCGATCGGCCAGCGCGTTGACGAGGTCGTCGTCGAACAACGCTATGGCCGTCCGGCTGGCCAACCCCAGCCAGCGGCGGCTGCCGTCCAGATCGGCACTCGGCTCGAGCGCGACCATCGCATCCAGTGCCCTGCGGAGCTCGGGGACGCTGGCTTCGTAGCCTTTCGTGTACATGGTCGTCAGCCCGTCGAGCAGCAGGTCCGCCAGCTGCGGTGGCGTCGGCGCAGGTGGAGCATTCAACGCCGCCTCGGCCGCGACCCGCGGACCCCATCCCGGTTCCACACCACCGGTGACGATCGCTCCGTCCAACGCGTCGAGGTACGTCTCACGGGAGAGCACCGGGTCGAGAGGAGCCAGCCCCGCGGCGACCGCCAACAACGCCTTGGGCGGGCTGCTGTGCCGGGCCTCCTGGTAGTCCATCCGGGTGCGCAGAAGAACAGCGCGAGCGCGGTCGAGAGGTTCGAGGTTGACGTCGACGGCAACCTCGATCAGTCGCCGGGCCTCGTCGAACGATCCGGCCTCGTACTTGGCGAGTGCCGCGGCGAGCGAACGCTTCGCGCGCAGCACAGGATCCGGCGTCAGCTCGGCCGCGCCCTGCAAGAACGCCGCGGCCGCCGCCAAGCCACCCCGGGATCGAGCGCGAACGGCCGACGCCTCGAGCTCGGCCGCGACCTGCTCGTCGACCCCCTGCACCGCCTGCGCACGGTGCCAGGCGCGGCGATCGGGATCGGACGCTACGGTGGCCTCGGCCAACGCGCGATGCACCCGTCGATGGTCCTGGGGGTTCGCCGCCTGGTACACAGCCGATCGAACGAGCGGATGGGCGAATCGCACCCGGGCCGGGCCGATCTCCAACAGTCCGGCCGATTCGGCTGCCACCGCTGCCTGGACGTCGAGATCCAACCGGGCCGCGGCGCGCTCCAGCAGCGCCGGATCGCCGGTGGGCTCGGCCGCCGCGATCAGCAGCAGCTCCTGCGTGTCGGGAGGAAGGTCCCGGGAGCGTCTCCGGAAGCTGTCCTCGATGCGCCGCGGGACACCCGCGACGTACGGCAAGGCATAGCCTCCGGCCAGCCGCTCGGGTCGCGCGCTGCGGGGCAGCTCCAGCAGGGCCAGCGGATTGCCGCGCGCCTCCGCGATGATCTGATCGCGCACGCTCTTGTCCATCGTCACGTTGGTGACCGTCTCCAGGAGCTGGCGCGACTCCGCATCGGAGAGCCGTCCCACGTGGATCTCCGCCAGACCCCGGAAGGGATCGTGATGGTCTTCTTCGGTCTCGCGGCGGCCGAACAGCAACGCCACTCGCTCGGCGGACAACCGACGCGCTACGAAGGCCAGGACCTGGGCCGAGGCCTGGTCGAACCACTGCACGTCGTCGACGACGCACAGCAGCGGCTGCTTGTCCGCGGCATCGGACCAGAGGTTGAGGACGGCGAGACCGACCAGAAACAGGTCGGGAGCGGGGCCGGTCTGCCGCCCGAGGGCCACGAGGAGCGCCTCGCGCTGCGGATCGGAGAGGATGTCCGCGTGGCGCAGCAGTGGAGCACACAACTGGTGCAACCCCGCGAACGCGAACTCGGTCTCGGCCTCCACCCCGCTCGCGGACACCACCTGGACCTGCTCAGCACCGAGATCGCGGGCCAGCTCGAGGATCGCCGTCTTGCCGATGCCGGCCTCCCCGCGCACCACGAGAACACCGCTCTGGCCGGCGTGAGCGCACTCGAGGAGCAGCCTCACCGCCTCGTACTCTCGACGTCTACCCAGCAACTGTTTCAGGATCATCGTCTCCGTCCGTGGGCGGCCGTCCACCGGCTCGCGCTGCAGATCTTTCTGGTGGGCAGACTAATGGTCGCGCGGGAGAACGTGCTCCCAAATGGGGTTCCGTCTCGTTCGTGAGCTTGCCGCCGACGGGTTCGCCGTCGCGGTGACGGTGCCGGGTTCGGGCGTGTCGACGTCGGGCGGGATCCATCCACGGTCAGCCGCGATCTCAAGCGCGGCACCGGCACCAAGGGCCAAGGCCTCGGTTGCCCAATCCTCGGCGGACCGGGGTCGACGCGCGCGACGGAGCTCGAAGCTGGCCACCAACCTGGCGCTACGGCGCGAGGTCGCGACTCGACTGCAGCGACGCGAGAGTCCCGAACAGATCGCTGGCAGACTCAAACTCGACTTCCCCGACCCACCGGAGATGCGCGTGTCGGCCGAGACGATCTACCAGTCGCTTTACATCCAAGCCCGCGGCGGGCTCAAGCGCGAGCTCACCGCGCACCTGCGCACGGGGCCGATACATGCGCAAGCCGCGCACTATTCCCTAGTTGTTCCCCGCGGAGAAGCGGATCTGCAAAACAGGCCTCTGACCTGCGGAAACGGGGTGGGCGATACTGGGTTCGAACCAGTGACCTCTTCGGTGTGAAGCACCTTTGGTGGACGCCCAAAATGCGCCTCACAAGGGGGAACAGTGCGTACGCGTCCGCCCGTGAGCACTCAGATCCGCCCCCTTTGTCACTCACTTTGCACTCAGTCGCTGCCGCTTCTGGCCTTCAACATTGGTCGCAGCCCCTCGGCAAGCCTGAGCGACCAGGGCGCCACGGCTCGTTCACTGCATCGCTGGCCGGGTGGGTGGCACACGAGTAGGCGGGACCAGCTCTAGGGGGCCGGCGGACGCAGTCCCTCGAAGGCGATCTTCAGGACCTCGTCGACCTGTCGGGTCTCGAGTGGGGCCACATGCAGCAGCAGCCGATAGTAGAGCGAGCCCCAGAGCATGTCGATCATCGCTTGGGTGTCGATGTCGGCACGGACTTCACCGCGCTCCTGTGCAACGGCCAGACGCTGACGGAACGCAACGACGGCCGGCTCGATGACCTCATCGATGTGCGCACGGGATAGCGCCGGATCGGACTGGGCGGCAGCGACCAAGCCTTGATAGAGCGCTCCGAGCTTGGTGCCGAACATCTGGCTGACCCCGGTCATCTGAACCCGCAGGTCCTCGACGATGTCCCCGGAATCCGGGAAATCCACGACAGCGGACAGGCTGTCGTCCAGTGCCTCGAGGACGACAGCACCCTTCGAGGGCCACCACCGATAGATCGTTTGCTTGCCGACCCCAGCGCGGCGGGCGATGCCCTCAATCGAGGTTTTCGCATACCCGAGTTCGGCGACCAGGTCGATCGCCGCGGTCAGGATCGCCTGACGGGAACGCTCATTGCGACGGGAGGCATCGGGCTGTAAGGAAGGCACAGTCATAACGTACCTCAATGCGACGAGACGTTTCGTCTTGACACGAGACGAGACGGGTCGTATGTTCAGCGTCAACCGATCATCTCCGGCCTCAGATTGATCCCGCTACCGCCACTGGCGGCTTGCGGGAACGGCTCGACGCGGGACGCCCTGGTCTCCAACCGCGACTGGATTCCTGGGTCCGCCAGACGCCTGCGGGTCGCCTCGCAGGTCGTTCGGTGCCACTCGGCCGTACGCGCGTAACGGGTATCCCTCGGATGCCGGCACAGGTCCGCACGGACTCAACTGACCTCAACTCAACGGAGCAGACATGGCGAGCATCTTGGGCCGGCGCGCAGAACGCGACGCTGTGAAACGGCTGCTTGCCGAAGCGGAGGCCGGCCGCAGCGGGGCGCTGGTGATTCGTGGGGAATCCGGCATCGGCAAGACCGCTCTGCTGGAGTTCGCCCGCGACACCGCGGCCAAATCACCGTTCCGCGTCGAGAGCTCAGGCGGCGCGGAGTCCGAGACGCAGTTCGCCTTCGCGGGTTTGCACCAGCTGTGCGCGCCGATGCTGGACCGGGCAGAGTCGCTGCCCGAGCCACAGCAGGCGGCTCTCAACGTGGCGTTCGGACAGCAGGCTGGTCCCCCGCCGGACCGGTTCCTGGTCGGGCTGGCTGCCCTCAACCTGTTGGCTGAGGTCGCCGAGGAGCGTCCGCTGCTGTGTCTGATCGACGATGCGCAATGGCTGGATCAGGCCTCGGCGCAGGTCCTCGCGTTCGTGGCCCGGCGGGTGGGGGCAGAGCGGCTGGCCCTGGTGTTCGGGTCGCGAGACTCCGACCAGGGTGATGGCCTTCCGTTCGCCGGCTTACCTGAGCTGCGCCTGGGGCCGCTAGGCGAGTTCGATGCCCGCCTGCTGCTCAGCGCTGCGGTGCACACTCGGCTCGACGAGAGGGTCCGCGAACGCATCCTCGCCGAAGCGGACGGCAATCCGTTGGCGTTGCTGGAGCTGCCTCGGAGCATCCGACCAGCCCACGCGGCCGGCGGGTTCGAGCGGCCTGACGAACTGAGCGTCCCCCGCCGTATTGAGGACAGCTTCCGACGCCGCTCAAGCTCCCTGCCGGCTGAAACGCAGCTGCTGTTGCTAGTCGCGGCGTCCGAGCCGACCGGCGACGTGGCGTTGCTGTGGCGCGCCGCCACGCACCTGGGAATCCCGCCCGCCGCGGCCGCGGCCGCGGAAGCGGTCGGGTTGGTGAAGATCGATTCCCGGGTACGGTTTCGTCATCCACTGGTGCGCTCGGCGGTCTGCCAGGCCGCCACCCCACCGGACCACCGCCGTGCGCACGACGCGCTGGCCGAAGCGACAGACCCACAGGCCGACCCGGATCACCGCGCCTGGCACCGGGCGCAGGCCACGCTGGGCACGGACGAGGACGCCGCCGCCGGGCTGGAGCGCTCGGCGGGGCGGGCGCGCGGCCGCGGCGGGTTGGCCGCCGCGGGCGCATTCCTTCAACAAGCGGCCGAGTTGTCCCCTGAGCCTGCCGATCGCGCCAGACGGGCGCTGGAAGCCGCGCACGCCAAGCACGATGTCGGCGCATCCGGGGCCGCCCTCGAACTGCTGGTTGTCGCCGCGTCCGGGCCACTGGACGCCCTGCAACACGCCCGGCTCAAGCTCCTGCGTGCCCAGATCGCGTTCCATCTGACGCGAGGCAGCGGGGCGCCCGGGATGCTGCTCGACGCCGCCGGGACCCTCTCCCCACTGGACCCAACCCTGGCCCGGGAGACGTACCTGCACGCTCTGGATGCTGCGATCCACGCCGGCGGGCTCGCCCACGGGTGCGGGTCGCTCGAGGCGGCCCAAGCCGCGCGGGATGCGCCTGCGCCATCGACGCCACCGCAGCCGGTCGATCTGCTGCTGGACGGACTATCCACGAGGTTCACGCATGGGTATGAGGCGAGTGTGCCCACCCTGCAGTGGGCGCTGGCGGAGCTGAGCAGTCAGGACTCGCTCAGTCAGGACGGGGACCGGCGCTGGCTGCGGTTGGCCTGCCACGTCGCGGCGATGCTCTGGGATGACGAGGCCCTTTATGTACTGGCCAGCCGCGCGGTCCGGCTCGCCCGCGAGGCAGGCGCGTTGTCCATGCTCCCCGCCGCGCTCAACGCCGTGGCGTCAGTGCTGGTCCTCACCGGCGAACTGACCTGCGCCGCCGAGCTGACCGCCGAGGAGACCGCCATCACGCAGGCGATCGGCGCCCCACCGCTGCCCAACGCCCGGCTGCTGCTGGCTGCGTGGCGTGGCCAGCAACCCGAAACCTTGGAACTGTACGCAGCCATGGTCAAGGAGGCGACCGAGCGAGGTGAGGGTGCGACGGTCGGCCTGGCCCAGGCCACGCTGGCAGCGCTGCACAACGGCCTGGGCAACTACGAGGACGCCCTCGCCGCCGCACGTCCCCCGTGCGAGTACGACGACATGGCATACAGCAGCCTGGCCCTCCCCGAGCTCGTCGAAGCGGCATCGCGTGCCGGTGACCCGGAGCGTGCAGCGGCAGCGCTGGAGCAACTCAGCTCCCGGGCCCGCGCTAGTGGGACGCAGTTCGCGCTAGGGCTGCTCGCGCGCTCATGTGCATTGACCACCACTGGGCCCGCCGCCGAGCAGCATTACCTCCAGGCGATCGACCATCTGAGCAAGTCCCGGATGGCGGTGTACCTGGCCCGCACCCACCTCGTCTACGGCGAGTGGCTACGCCGTGAACGCCGCCGCCAGGACGCCCGCGACCAGCTCCGCATCGCCCACGACCTGCTTGTGGGGATGGGCGCTGAGGGGTTCGCGGCGCGCGCCGCCCGGGAGCTGCGTGCCACCGGCGAACACCCCCGCAAACGCAACGCCCAACCCGTCGACGAGCTGACCGCCCACGAGCTGCAGATCGCCCGACTCACGGCGACGGGGGCGACCTCCCGCGAGGTCGGCGCACAGCTCTTCCTGAGCCCGCGCACCATCGAAGCGCACCTGCGCAACATCTTCCGGAAGCTCGGAATCACCTCCCGCCGGCAGCTCCGGGAGCTTCAGCTCCCCTGACCGGTCCGGCAGCGGCTGATGCGCCGTTGACCGGACCGGTACGCAGGTACGCAGTGATCAGGCCGCCGATGCGTGGACGACCGAGTCAGTGGCCGCCGGTGTCCGCGCAGGCCCGGTACGCCGGGTCAACCTCCAGACCACCGCGGCCGCGAGGGCAACAACGACAGCGGGCCCGAGAATGGTCGCCACCTCCGCAACGCCGGCAGAGCGATCCGCCCCGACCCCGAAGTCCTGGCGGAGCGCAGCTTCGATCACAAAGGTCAGCGTGTTGAGCCCGGCATGGAGTACCACAGCGATCTCGATGCCGCCGGTGCGCCAGGTGATCAAGGCGGTTCCGGCGGCGAAGATGAGGTACCAGAGGTTCAACCACACGTCGGTCGAGAAGTGGATGGCGGCGAAGACCACACTCGAGACCAGGATGCCGAGGACGAGCCCGGCCCGCGGCCCACGGGCCCATCCGCCCGCCACCCGGAACACCAGACCGCGGTACCCGTACTCCTCGCCCGCGGCCTGCAGCGGCGTCAGCAACAGCGTCACGAGGATGAACCAGACAACGTCCGTGTTCCGCCAGGCGATTCCCTCGGGCAGCGGCCCCATGTACTGGATGCCCAGCAGAACGATCCACGCCGGAATGATGATCATGAGCGCCCGGCCGAAGAGGTCGAACCGGAACCGGGAGATCACCGAATGCAACGATGCCCCCTTCACCCCGTAGAGCCACCGTTGGATGATCATGCTCCACGGGATCATGACTGCGACAGAAGCGAGGCCGGCCGCGTGGATCAGCGGCGCGTGGGCGGGCGGCCATCGGTGCCAGCGGCGGCATCCACTGCCGTCGCAGCAGTTACGAGAGCGATGCTGACGAGCAGCAATCCACCGACGAGCAGAGCGATCGCCAAGATGCCTCGCCCGATGCGGCGTTTCGGTCCGGCGAGCACCCGGTGGTATTCGATATCGGGCGCGATGTGGGACTGCGTGCGGTGATTCATGAGTTCCTTCCGAGAACGAAATGTGGGTGATGAGGCGGAAAGTGTGAGCTGCGTTGCAGTCAGGTGCCGAGGCCGTCGAGCAACGGGTTGAACTTCAGGCGGAGAGCGCGTTCTGCGGCGCCGAGTCCGGCGCCAAAACCGAGTGCGATGTTGAGCGCGAGCGGCAGATCCAGCGGCGATTCAAAGCGCCCGACATACGCCCCGAGCAGCGGAATCTGGGTGAGGTTCTCCAACAGTTGCGCCCCGTTCACGCCCACGCCGATGACCAGCATGACCACGGAGAGCACGCCCACCCAACGGCTGAGCACGGGATGATCTCGATCGAATCGGAGTCTGCGGCCGATCGCCGTCTTGGGGTGGGGCGCCAGCTGACGGGCGTTGCCGCCGTCCGGCACGTAGTGGGCACGTCGAAGTCCGGCCGACCCCATGGACACCTCGATCACGCCCCCGTCAACGGGCATGACAGCAGGCAGGCGTGACTCGGCATAGTGCCGGCCATCGAGGTACAGATGCACCTTCCCCGCCAAGCCGCCGGCTGCGGCTTGTTTGCCGGCGACCCGGACGTCGATGGCGTAGTCGGCTCGACTACCGTCCGCGCCGGTGAGAGTCAGCGAGAAGACCCTCCGGCCCGAGAACAGGTGCCACCACCGGAACGCCTCGATCGGTCGCCCGTCACCGGGTCGCATGCGCTTCGCTCCGATTCGGCGCTGTCGCTCGTTCAACATTGCGCCCGCCCATTGGGCCGGCATAGGCATGAGCCGCTGGCGCCGTTTAGCCTGGAGCTTGGTCATGGCTCAGGACCCCCCGACGACCAAGGTGATCGCAGCCCACACCGCGACGGTCGCCACCGTCGTCCAGATCATGATCGCCACCGCCTGCCACAGCAGGATCCACCGACGTGGGGTTCCGCCGCTGCTGAGGATGGCCGCCGTGATCTGGGTCGGGATGGCGAGAGGACCGAGGATGCTCGCGCCCGGGACGCCGTAGCGGAGGAGCCACCGATTGAAACGCTGACGCCCCTTCGACTCCGGCCTCGGGGTCGAGGTCTCCTGGAACTCCTGCCTCGTGGCGCCCGGTCGGGCGCCCCCGCCGTCCACCAGAACCGCGCTGGGTCGTCGATCGACGACAGCCGTCCTGGCGCGCGAGGTGACCGCGACGACGACCAGTACGGACAGAAAGTTGCCCGCGGCGGCGGCGACCGCCGCGACCAGCGGAGGGAGACCACCGACGATGCCGATCACTGCTCCGCCCTCGCCCTCGACGAACGGAATCGCGCCCGCCAGCATGACGATCAACGGCTGGAGGAGCTCGGGGACTTCAGCGATCAGCTCCTGGAAGTTGGAGACGAGTTGCTCAATGGGATTCATGTCTGACATTTCCTTTACTGGGACGGGATTGGGAGTGGGCTAGGTGGTGACGCTGCCGTCCGCGCCGGACAGCGAGACGCGGACTCGTCCGCGTCGTGCGCGACCGCGGGTGAACGGGACGACGTGGTGCCACCCGTTCATATCGGTGACGTTGCTCGCGCGGATCAGCCCGCTAGCAGCGAACTGGAGCGCCTCCCGGAACGATCGCGCGCTCTGGAACCGGTCGTTTCGGTCCTTGGCGAGAGCCGTACGGAGCACCGCGTCGAGCGCCGACGTGACCTCGCTGCGGTAGCTACTCGCCGGCCGCGGGTCCTGGTGGACGTGCTGATAGGCGACGGCGACCGGGTCACCGCCGACGAAGGGTGGCCGTCCGGTCACCAGCTCATACAGCAGGCAGCCCACGGAGTACAGGTCGCTCCGGGCATCGGCGATCTCGCCGTGCACCTGCTCGGGAGAGAGGTATGCAGCGGTACCGAGGAGCGCGTAGGTCTGGGTCGCCATCGAGTCGGACTCATCCCCGACCCGCGCGATCCCGAAGTCCACGACCTTGATCCGTCCGTCGGGCGTGACCATGACGTTGGCCGGCTTGATGTCGCGATGGACAACGCCTGCCCGGTGGCTGGACTCGAGCGCCGAGAGCACCCCGACCACATGCTTGATCGACTCATGCAGCGGGAGCGTGCCTTCGCGGATACGGTCTCGCAGAGACTGGCCGGCCACGTACTCCATGACGATGAACGGAACGCTCGTCCGATCCCGCCGGCCAACTTCGACGTATTCCTGTCCGACGTCATGAACGGACACGATGCCGGGATGGTTGAGCCCGGCGACTGCCTGCGCCTCACGCCGAAACCTGGATTGGAAGTGCGGATCATCGGCCAGCTCTCCGCGGAGCAGCTTGACCGCGACCCAGCGCTCGAGACGGATGTCACGGCCCAGGTGAACAACGGCCATACCACCCCGACCGAGGACGTCGCGGAGCTCGTAGCGTCCGCCAAGCACCCGATCCGCACTCATGGGTCCCTTACCTTTCTGAGGATCGGTGACCACGGCGTGGGAACCGACATCGGATGGCTCATCCGGTCTGGAGGTGCCCGCATCCGGGCCACAGGGCTGCTGACTTCGCCCGGCGAATGCGCCAGGTCCGGATGGCCGGTGGCGATGTGCTCAGCCTCGCACCGGCGGTCGATCCGTCGCGTCGGTGACAACCACGTAGGTCTCCACCGCCTGGCGGGACCAAAGTGCTGGCGAGCGCCGGTCATGCTCAGCAGCGACCGCGACCCGTGTCAGGGACTACTACCTACCCGACGCTGCTCTACGGCGCCACGGCCAGCTGAATCGCCGAGGGACGGCCATCCCCTCATCCGTTCACCCTGGGCCATCCGTACCAGCCCAGCTGGGTACGGGATGCGGCGCGTCAGCCGCCCGGCGTATCCGTCTAGGTGATTGTCACCGATTCGAACGCCGTCGGCCAGAACCAGTCTCGTACGCCGGTCCAGCGACGATCCCCAGGCACAGCGTGCCAGGTCACGCGCCGGTCCAGGGCTGATCCGGCTTGCTCCTGACATGATCATCCGGACGCCGGCACGGGGTTACTGCCGATCAAGCCCTGCGGGATTTCTACCGAAGCGAGCGCCCCACCACCACTGCGAGCCTGGATGTATGACAACAGCCGCAGTTCTGAAGTGAGGAGCGCGACACATGGCAACGATCGCTATCGTCGGATTCGGCGACATGGGCGAGCAGATGGTGCCTCATCTGCTCGCTGTGGGACATCAGGTACGAGTGTTCGATATCGCGGACTCGCGGATCGAAGCAGCTCAAGGTGCGGGGGCCACCATCGCCACGTACGCCACAGAGGCGGCCCGGGCGCTGACGTGACCTTCGGCCTGGTGATGTCGAACGACATCCCGGCGGCCTACCTGGGTACGAAGGGAATACTCGCTGGCGCTCAGCCTGGGGCAGCGGTGCTGATCTGCTCCACCACGACACGGGCGATCATCGAACGAGTCCGCGCCGCGGCACCTGACGGGGTGATTCTGCTCGATGATCTTGGCAGCTCTCGCTACGTGGGTGAGTTCGGAGCAGGCGTGGACTACAAGCTGATCACCAACGTAGCCATTCTGGCTGCAGAGGCGGGGATCCGTGAGGCGCCGGACCTCGCAGACATTCTGGGGCGACGGTACGAGATCTCGTTGGAGCTGATGGCGGCGGGGCCGATGAAGGAAGTCGTTGAACGCGCCCTCGACGTGAGCAATCCCCGTCGCGCTCCGCCGTCAACCGCTCCTAGGCCTTCGTCCGCGCACGACCACCACGTCCAAACCATTAGAGGAGATCACGCATGACCACCGTCCCGTCCGGCAAGAAGCTCGATCCAGAACCGATCCGCGATCCCGAGTCCGACCATCTCTTGACACCACAGAACTGCGCCATCGCGCTCATCGACTACCAAGAGGGCCAGTACGCCACCGTGGGCTCCACCAGCCGCGAGGAGATCGACCTCGGAGTCATCACGCTGGCGCAGCTGGCGCGTGCCTATCAGATTCCGACGGTCGTCACCACCGTAGCGGTGGGAATGGGTGTCCACTCACCGACCGTCGATGAGATCACTCGGGAACTGCCCGGCATCATCCAGATCGACCGCACCGGTGTGAATTCCTGGGAGGATGCGGACTTCCGTGCTGCGATCGAGGCCACCGGGCGCAAGAAGATCGTGATCGCCGGGCTGTGGACAGAGGTCTGCCTGACCTTCCCCACCCTCGACATGCTCGTGGAAGGCTACGAGGTCTATCCCGTGCTCGATGCCGTTGGCGGCACCTCAGCGGTCGCCCATCAGGTAGCCATCGACCGCATGCTCTCGGCCGGCGCCCAGCCGATCACCTCGCTGGCGTTCGGTTGCGAGCTGATGCGCAACTGGGCCCGCACGGATGCTGATCTGTACCGGACCATCATCAACGACTATTTCCGCCGCAGGCGTGAAGCAGGACGCCCCTCCGGCGATCTCTTCAGCTGAAGCCACCTCAACCCGAAAGGACTTTGATCATGACGCAGCAGCTCACTGACAACACCGGCGCCGCCGTAACGATCACACTCGACCTGGACCGTCCGATTCGGTCCTATCTCGTCATCGCCGCCGACGGAGCGATCCTCGGACGGGCGGATTTCATCGACTCCCCCGGCGTGGACGGTGAGCGCATCTTCTTCCACACCGAAGTGGACCCGGCGGTCCGCGGACGCGGCCTGGCCAAGCTGCTGGTCCGCGAGGTGCTCGCGGACAGCATTCGCACCGGGGTCACCATCATTGGTTTGTGCCCGCTGTTCGCGGACCACCTGAGAAAGCACGGCTATGCGTACACCGCCGACGGCGGCACGTACCGTCAACCAACGCGTGCCGACATCGCGTATGTCACACGGGCAACACAGGGTGCTGCATGACCGGCAGCAAGGAGGCAGTCCGTGCGGTCGCCGATTCCTGACTACCTGTCCGAGGCTCTCGGAGGCGTCGCTGCTGATACGTCCGGTGCGCCTGCGGGGTACATTCCCCAACTCGCAGCAGCGGATCCCGAGCGCCTCGGTGCGGTCTTCGCGACAGTCGACGGCGAGCTCTACGGCGCCGGCGACATCGATGTCGAGTTCACGATTCAGTCCATCTCCAAGCCGTTCACCTATGCGCTGGCGCTTGCTGACCGTGGCTTCGACGCGGTTCTGGCCAAAGTGGGTGTCGAGCCATCCGGGGAGGCGTTCAACGAGATCTCGCTTGAAGGTGGCTCCGGGCGACCGTTCAATCCGATGATCAACGCGGGTGCGATCACGACACACTCGCTGGCGGGCGCCGCGGGACTGAGTTCGGCGGAGCGGCTCGATCGGGTGGTGAGCGGCCTCTCGGCGTTCGCCGGTCGTCGGCTGGCCATAGACGAAGCGGTGTGCGCTTCGGAGATGCAGTTCGCGCACCGCAACCTGGCTATCGGACACATGCTCCGCAGCCACGACATCTTGACGGAGGACCCGGCAACCGTCGTCGAGGGCTATCTGCGTCAGTGCTCTGTGCTGGTCACGGTCCGCGACCTCGCGCTGATGGCCGCCACCTTGGCCAACCGCGGAGTCAGTCCACTCTCAGGCGAGCAGGTGGTTCCCGAGCCGGTGGTACGCCAGGTGCTGAGCGTCATGTTCACCTGCGGGATGTATGACGCCGCCGGAGACTGGGCCACCCAGGTCGGCATTCCCGCGAAGAGCGGCGTGGCGGGAGGTCTGATCGGCGCTCTGCCGAGCCAGATCGGCATCGCAACGTTCTCACCGCGGCTGGACCCGCACGGGACCAGCGTCCGCGGGGTGTCGCTATTCGAACGATTCTCCGCCGACATGGGTCTGCACGTCATGGAGGTTCCGGCCGCGGCGAGCTCGGTCGTGAGGTCCAACCACGCCGTCGGCACCGGACCTGACATGATCCGGGTGCTTGAGCTGCAAGGGGGGATCCGCTTCGCCGGAGCCGAGAGAATCGTCCGAGACGCCGTGGACATGGCAGCGGAAGAGGTCAAGGTCGCCTTCGACCTCACGATGGTGTATTCGATCGACGATGTATCTCGACGCATGCTGCTGGAAGCCGTGCGTCGGCTCACGCTCGATGGCCATGCTGTCTACGTTGTCGACCCGGAGTCGATCCTCCCCGACCCCGATCCAGGCGATGGCGGCCGAGTCACAGTCGTCCGTGACCTCGCCGCTGTTGACGATCGCACCGACCAGTTCCCAACAACATAGGACCGTTGAAACCTCAGTCGACCGTGCGTCCTGTCGGCGACACGTTTCCCAGGTGTGCCGCGCTGTAGCGCCAAGTCCACACGGTGGCGCGGTGCACCATCCCTCGGCTGCTGCCCGCAGCCGGTAGTGTCTGGTGTCGTGCCCGCCAACGAGCTCGTGCTGCATACGACGATGGGGCCACGACGGCGTTCCGAGTTGGGGCTCATCCTCCCGCACGAGCACGTCTTCGTGGACCTCCGCACCCCAGACCACGTGGGTCACGGTGAAGCGGTCGAGGCCGAGGTGGTCGAGTTGATGGCGCCTCAGATCCGGGCGGCGATGGATGCAGGGGTCACCGCGCTCGTCGAGTGCTCAACTGGAGGCGTCGGGCGACGCGCGGACTTTGACTTGGCGGTCTCGCAAGCGACTGGTCTGCCGATCGCCGTCCCGACGGGTATCTATCGGGAGCCGTGGGTGCCGGACTGGGCACGCGCAGCAACGCCCCTCGAGCTCCAGAACTGGATGTACACCGAGCTGGTCGATCAGGTCGAGACAACGGGTTTCCAGGCGGCCTGGATCAAGCTCAGCGCCGGTGACGACGGCATCACCGCACTCGAGGAGCGCATCCTCCAGGCCGCAGCAGCAGTCTCCGTGCGCACCAGCGCAACGATCGGCAGCCACTCGATCCGCGGCCGGGTCGCCCGCGAGCAGCTCGACATTCTTGACCGCGCAGGGGTGCCGGCCGAACGCTTCATCTGGATCCACACCCAGGCCGAGCCCGATTACGCCATTCATCTGGAACTGGCACGTCGCGGTGCCTGGCTGTCCTACGACGATGTCGGCTCGCGCGACGATGCCCTGGTGGTCGAGATGGTGCTGCGGGTCCTGGATGCGGGTTTCGGCGCACAGCTGATGCTGAGTCACGATGCTGGGTGGTTCGATCCGGCCCAACCCGGCGGCGGGAACCCTCGTGGCTACACGCACCTCGTGACCTCACTCATCCCAGCCCTGAAGGCAGCGGGCGTCGACGACGCCACAGTGGAAATGTTGACGTGCGACAACCCCTTCACGGCCTACGCACGCTGAACGCATCGGCTTGAAAGGACTTCAGGCCCACGATCTCGATGCGGGTGATGATGTCGCCCGCGAAGTCGAACAGGATGGCCGCTAAGGGGTGCCCGCCGGGGGCGATGAGCGCGGCGGGGGTGCCGTTGACGAGCATCGGGGTGCTGGCGTGGACTCTGTCGGTGAAACGCCTGGTCTCCTCTGCCACGGCCCGATTGCCGACGACTTCCGCCGCCGTTGTGTCGGACCGGATGCTCCGATCGACGGTCCGAACCACGTCGGGTGCCATCAGCATGACGAGCGTGTCAATGTCTCCGCCACGAGCGGCTGAGAGGAACGCCTCCACGACTCGCCAGTGGCTGGAAGGCTGCGGAGACGCCGCGGCAAATGCAAGATCGGATCCTGAAAGCCGTTGCCTCGCCCGGCTGGCCAGCTTCTTCGCACTGGTTGCTGAGCTGTCCAACACGGCTGCCACGTCACTGAAAGGCATGCCGAAGAGGTCGTGCAGCACGTAGGCCACTCGCTGGGCGGGGGTCAGCTGGTTGAGCAGCACCAGGAGTGCGCACGAGACGTCCTCACGCCGTAGGAACTCCTCGTCCGCCGCGAGCTGAGCATCGGGGATCGTGTCACCGAAGAGCGGCAGCTCACCGTGGCGCCGGCGTGATCGCAGCTGGTCAAGGCAGAGGCGTGCGGTCACGGTCGTGAACCATCCCGCGGGGTTGTCGATCGGGGTCTGGTTGGCGGAGTCCACCCGGAGCCAGGCGGTCTGGACGGCGTCCTCGGCGTCCTCGATAGAGCCCAGGATCCGGTGGGCAAGAGAGAGAAGCCGGGGCCGTGCTACTTCGAATTCGTTGATCAGTTCCACGGGAGCGGTCACCTTTCGGATGGGCCTGGCGTCATAACGGGCGACCAACCAGTTGACCCAGAACTTGCACGAAGGAGACCCTGATGAGCGTACAGATCGTTCAGTTCCGCGCCAACCCTGAGCGGGTGGGCGAGGTCGAAGAGGCGATCAAGAAGCTGTTCGCTGCCGTGGAGGAGAAGGCACCGACAGGTGTCGAATACACAGCCGCGCGAATCGGCGACAGCTCAGACTTCCTACTGACCCTCGCCCTCTCCGATGACACCACCAACCCACTCCTCCAGCTGCCGGAAGCCGGGCTGTTCCGCAGCAAGATCGCCGAGTGGTCAGGGGCGCCGGTGCCGCCGTTGGCGCTTCACATCCTCGGACGGTACGCCGGATGACCGGTGTGGTCTTGTCAGGACTCGCGGTTGCCACCGTGACCTGCATCGTCGCCAATGCCGTCATCGTTGCGGCTGACCTGGCACGAGCCAAGTTCGTCCTCGCGAACTCGGCCGAGGTCGGGCTGCGCCCCGACGTGCTGCCCCTCCTCGCGGCGCTGAAGGGAGCCGGCGCGACGGGCCTGGCGATCGGGCTAGCCGGCATTGCTCCCCTGGGCCTCGCCGCAGCGGTGGGTCTGACGCTGTTCTATCTGGGCGCGGTCGGAGCACATGTACGGGCGTCGGTCTTTTCCACCATTGCGTTCCCGCTGCTCTTCTTAGCGCTGTCCGGCAGTGCGTTGACCTACTTCGCACTGGTCGCCAGGTAACGGGCGGCAGCAACGACAGCATGCAACGAGAAACGACTGCGCAATTCGATCATCGGCACTCTTCGAGACCTCAGCAAGCTGGCTCGGTCTCATCGAACGCTCGCGGGAGCAGAGTCGCTGCCGAATCACGGCAGGAGCTCCGACAATCGCTCTACTGTTGCAGGATGACAGCGACGTCTCGGTACCCGGTCGATCACGAGCCAGTGATCGACGTACGTCCCGCCCAGGGGCAGTTCGAGGACTTCTCCGCGGTGGTCGGAACCCAGAAGCTTGGTGCGGGCGCCTGCTGGTGCATGTCATATCGCGACAGTCGGGTGCCGAACCAGGAGCGACCCAACTACATGCGAGCCGAGTGCGCCACAGAGCCGGGACCCGGAGTCCTCGTCTACGTCGATGACATCGTGGCGGGCTGGTGTTCGGTGGCGCCGCGGGCCCGTTATCGGCGGCTCCTCAGGTCACGCACCATCCCCATCCTCGATGACAGCGACGCGTGGGTGGCCGTCTGCTTCGTGGTCCGCGCCGGCTATCGAAAGCACGGCCTGATGCATCACCTGCTGGCGGGCGCCGAAGCTCACGCCGTGCGGCATGGCGCCGAGGTCTTGGAGGGATACCCCGTCGAGGCCGGCGACGCTCGGATGGACGTCATCTCCGGCTATGTCGGCACCGTGGCCCTGTTCGAGCGCGCCGGGTTCGAGCGCGCAGCGCCCACCTCCGGGCACAGTGGCGGCTGGCCGCGTTGGGTGATGCGCAAGTGGCTGAAATCTGCAGGATCGTAGGACCGAGCTGCCTCCTCCGCGTTCACCAGACGCGGACCCGCGACGAGCCTGAGCGTAGATCGCTGACGGGTCCGGCCGCGTAGCGGCCTGAAGGGCTCTTGGCCGCCCCGACAAGGTCGGCGGTCAAGACGGCCGGTGTGCCGTCTGGCTCCTCGAAGTCCGCGTCGACGAAGCGGACCCGGACGAGGTCGGCTCCGCCGATGTTGGGGATGCGGACCTGATCGAACGAAGGGGGCAGCGTGCATGCCAGGAAGATCTGGCCGTCTTCTTCGACCACCGTGGCGCTGGCCTCGCCGTCGGTCAGAACGCGCGCGCCAAGCTCGTTCTCATACGCCGTGGCTCCACCGGCGTAGACGTTGTCGCGGATGTAGACCGGCTGCTTCACGTGCGCGAAACGCTCGTGGTCACCCTTGGTGGGGTCGGACACGAGAGCCAGGTACGCCTCCATCGACGCCGGGTGGCCGTCGTAGCCGGCGGTGCCGTAACCCACCTCGCGGCGCCCTGGCCGGGTCGACTCTGGTGCGTACGCCAAGGCCGGATCCCCACTCAAAAAGAGATTGCCGACATAGCGGTCGTCGCCGCCGACGATGGCCGCGTAGCCGGCGACCTGGGTGCTGTGCGGGACGTGGTAGGGCGTCGGTCGCTCGATGATCGGATCCAGCGACACCGTCCCGCAGAACAGGTTGTTGACGAACGCGCCGCCCTGGCTGAACAGCTCCAGCGACACCGACGAGGCGAGGATGTTGTGCTCGACCAGGTGCGGGCCGTGGCTGACCTCGATGAACAGGTCGCGGCTGTTGTGGTGGAACAGGTTTCGTGAGACCCGGGTTCCCTGGGTCTGCCAGTCCAGCCAGGTGCCCAAAGAGCAGTCGTGGATGTGGTTGTGGCGGATGACCACGTCGAGCGCCGCATGGAGCTTGATCCCTGCGATCTCGTAGCCGTAGAACTCCCGCTTGATGGCGATGTTGTAGATGTGGTTGTCCTCGATGGTGGAGAACGCGCAGCCGAGGTGACCGACCACCCCGGTCTGGCCGCAGTCATAGATGGTGTTGCGACGCACGATGTGGGAGCCGATGTGCTCGCGGTCCCAGCCGATCTGGATCGCCGCGAAGACCGACTCGAGCTGGTACTGGTAGCCCGGCTTGTCCCGACGCAGCGTGGCGAAATTGTGGCCTGTCGACTTTTCCTTGCCGAGCGAGACCGCCGAGCATTTCGCGTCATGGATGACGTTGTCCTCGATGATCCAGCCCTTGGCCCAGTTGGGTCCGACCAGACCCGGCTGGTCAGCGGTCGGGGGCGCCCAGGGAGTCGCCGCCTGGGCGAGCTCGAAACCGCGGACGGTGATGTAGTCAAGGTGGTGCTCCATTGGATAGAACACCGAACGGCGGACGTTGATCTCGACGAGTTCGGAGCTTGGGTTCGCGCCACCGAAGTTGGCCCAAATCGTTGTCACGTCAGCGTCGACCTCGGCATGCCAGACCCGTTGCGTCTGCGCGGGACTGCGTACTGTGTCGATCGTCCCGGTCCAGTGGTCGACTATCTCGGTCCGCAGCGGCGGTTCCGAGACCTGCTCGATCGTTGCGACCTCATAGCAGCTCGTCCCGTTGAGATACACCTCGCCCAGGTGCTTCTTCGGGGTGGACTGGTCGGCGTAGACGATCCAGTCCCCATCGACCTCCTCGACGTACGGGTTGAAGTCGCCGAACAGGGCATTTGGTATCTCCACCGTCCAGACGTCAGCCGCCACCCAGGTCCAGCCGGTGATCGGTTCGGACCCCTTGATCACCACCCGCTCCCCGGGAGCTGCTGTGTAGGTGATGCGTCGCAGGTCGCTGAGCCCGCCGCGCTGGGGCTGGACCCACTCCCGATACTCCCCGCCGTGGACGATGACGGTGTCCCCCGGTGTCGCGAGGGCGGCCGCCCGGTTGATTGTCCGCAAGGGACTGTCCACCGTCCCGTCAGCATGGTCGGAGCCCGTGGTGGCGACATGCAGCTCAGATGACATCTCGGCGTCCTCTCGGTGGGGATGTGCTAGACACGTGCTGGTTTCCCTCGTCTGCCGCGCTGTGTGGCCAGACTCGACGGTGGAGCCGTCGAAGCCCGCACGATTAGCTCGGTAGCCAGCTCGACTTGTCCTCCCCGCGGGTCTCGTCCCTCAACCATCGTCAACAGCATGTCCGCAGCGATGCGACCCATCTCGGCCAGCGGCTGGCGGACGGTGGTGAGTGGAGGTGAGAACCACGGCGAGATCGGCAGATCGTCGAAGCCGACGACACTCAGGTCCTCGGGTATCCGTCGACCGGTGATCCGCGCCGCTTCAGCCACACCGAAAGCCTGCTCGTCGCTGCAGGCGAAGATCGCCGTCGGCGGCTCGGGCAGGTCGAACAGCTCACGCGCGGCCGAATAGCCGCCGATGTGGTGAAAGCTGCCGTGACGGATGAGTGCTGGGTCGACTTCGACGCCGGCAGAAGCCATGGCCTCGAGGTATCCGGAGATGCGGGCCCGGCTGCACAGCATCGCGACCGGTCCGCCGATCACCGCAATCCGCCGGTGACCCAGGCCCAGCAGGTGTCGGACTGCTGCGAGCCCGCCCGCCCAGTTGGTGGCGCCGACCGTCGCCACCTTGGGATCAGGCAGCGCACCGGCCGGGTCGATCAGGACGTACGGGACCTGGCCGCGATTGAGGTTTCGCTGGTCGAATCCGGTGAGCTCGGACGTGACGATGATCGCACCGGATCGCCCAGCCGTAATGAGTGCATCGGACCACGCCCGCGAACGCGCCTGCTGCGGCATCGATGACACGACCACATCCATCGGGCTGGACGTGACCCCTCTCAGGATCTCGACCGAGTACGGGCTGTCCAGCGCCGTGAACACCAGCTCGATCGAGCGCCGCCCCTCGACCGACCGGCTGAGGACTGCTCGGCCGGGCGGCACGTACTCGTACTGGTCCAGCAACCGTTGCACCCGCACCCGCGTCGCGGCCGCGACATCACCACGGTTGTTGAGCACCTTTGACACCGTGGCCTGCGACACCCCGGCGGCCACCGCAACCATCTCCAGTGTCGGCCGACCGTCCTTCGTCACAGTTCCGCTCCTTTGCGGGTCGTTGCCGGTGACCCTGGGCCGGTCCGAGGCGACCAAAGGTGGAGGTTCTCGAAAACTATTCGAAGACAGGAAGTCGTCGGACACAAGCGGACTGAACCAAGGCAAGCGGTTTAGACACAACCTGTCAAGCAATATCGCCGAACTCGTTGACGGGAGCATGGCAGAGACTTACTGTGCTTCTCAGAAGAGATTTTCGGACGAACCGAAACATTCTCGAAGCGCCCGATCGGGCACCACGTGCTGACTGACGTCGGACGTCGTGCGCCGATCGTCGATGCAGCCAAGGTGGCTGCGTGGATCTAAGTCGTGATGATGCAGCTCGAACGAGCGGAGTGCACGACCCACCACCAGGTATGACCGTCTGAGCAAAGGGGCCCAGCGATGGGAAGCAAATCAGGTCTGACACGTCGTTCGTTCTTGCAGCTGGGTGCGGCGGGGGTCGCGGCGCCCGCGCTGCTGGCCGGCTGCTCCAACAGCACGGACGCCGGAGGCGGAGGCGGCAGCAGCGAACCGCTGACGTTCTGGAACATGCCGTGGGGGCAGACCACGTTCAATCCCATGGACGAGCAGATCACCAAGGCGTACAAGCCGGCAGAAGGGATGCCCCCGGTGACCTACCAGGTCATCCAGTGGGCCAACTTCAACCAGACGTTCGCCTCTGCGGTGGCCTCCAAGACCAACCCTTCGGTCAGCTCCGGAGGAGGCACCCAGGTCTTCCAGTTCGAGGATCAAGGCGGTATCCACTATGCCGACGATCTGTACGCCACCTGGAAGGAGAACGGTCTCTACGACGACTTCCTCCCCGGGCTGGTCGACACCCTGAAGGTCGAGAAGGGCTACGCAGCAGTCCCGTACAACCTCGACATGCGGGTGATCTGGTACAACGAGGCCCTTCTCAAAGAGGCCGGAGCAGACGTCCCCACCGACTGGCAGTCCTACCTGGACGCCGCCGCGGCCCTGAAGAAGAACGACATCTACGGCTACGGCACCGGAGCCGGCGCCGGCGCCTACACAGGACAGCACGCCATCGTCTGTTGGATGATCAACAACGGCGGCGGGCTCTTCGACGAGCAGCAGCAACCGAACTGTGTCACGCCGGAGAACATCGAGGCCGTCGATTTCGTTCTCGAGATGGTGTCCAAGGGCTACGTCGACCCGGCGAGCGCCACCTACACCTCCGACAACGTGCAGAGCCAGTGGAAGGCCAAGAAGTTCGCCATCGGCTATGACACCGGTGGGCTTGCGGCCAATATCGGCGGCACCCTGTCGAAGGATCTCGTGGTCATGAGCCCGCTGACGTCACCGTCGGGGAAGAAGGGCGCGCTCTACTTCCCGAACAACATCATGATGTACGAGAACAACACGAGCAAGAAGGGTACGGAGGCGTTCCTCACGTACTACTACCAGAACATGGCACCGCTGTGGACCGAGAACACTGGCATCGGCCTGCCGCCGCTGAAGTCGATCAGCCAGACGGCAGAGTTCCAGGCCAACAAGAACAACGTGCGCATCATCGAGGAGTGGCAGCCGATCGCCAAGACCTGGGCCGCGCCTGGTACCGAGGCCAACTTCCTCAACGTCACAACGGTCGACGCGACCCCGGCGATGAACGTCTTCACCCAGTCGATCCTCGGTGGGAAGACTGACTCGAGGGCTGCACTGCAGAAGCTTCAGGACGAAGTCAAAGCCAACCTGAAATCCTGATGTGCTCAACTCGCTGATCATGCAGGTCCCAGGACCTCAACAGCGCCGAATGAGGACCGCGACGTCGTCGCGCCGGGAGCCAGGAGGTGAGGCAACGTGTCAACTCGTACCGCAGGAGTGGGCCTGACGCGGGCGCGACGAGGCGTCGGCGTCTCCGGCTCCGGAGCACCGCGACAGCGGTCGGATCGGCGTCCGGGAGCTAGTCCGTGGACGTTGATCGCCTTCGCCGCGCCAGCGGTGTTCTTGTTGCTGCTCCTCAACCTCTATCCCGTCCTCTACGCGGGATATCAGAGTCTTCGCGACGGCAGCCTGATCGCCGCCGGGGACTTCGTCGGCCTGGAGAACTATGGCCAGGTCCTGACCAACCCCGAATTCTGGGCCTCGGCGCGGTTCACCTTGATCTTCACCCTGGTCGGCGTCTTCGGCAGCTGGCTCGTGGGCCTTGCCCTTGCCCTGTTGCTGAAGACCCGGATCCCCGGCAAGACTCTGTTCAAGGTGCTGCTGCTCCTGCCGTGGGTCGTCCCGGTTGTCGTGTCTGCAACCGCGTGGAACTGGCTGGTGGCCACCCCGCAAAGCCCGCTGCCCATCCTGGCCCAGGCGCTGGGCCTGGGGAACGTCCTCTTCCTGGCCGACCCCCTGCTGGCGCAGGTGACGGTCTGCGTGTTCAAGGTCTGGATCAGCTTCCCGTTCATGCTGATGATGATGTCGGCGGCGCTCGAGTCGGTGGACAACAACGTCTACGAGGCGTCCAGAGTCGATGGCGCAAGCAGGTGGAAGACACTGACGAACATCACGTTGCCCATGATCTCGCGGTCGACGTACATCAGTTGGATCCTGATGACCATCTTCTGCGTGAACGACTTCCCGACAATCTTCTTGTTGACCGGTGGCGGACCGGTGAACGCCACGCAGTCGCTGGTGGTTCTGGCCTACAACACGGTGTTCCAGAACTTCGACACCGGGACAGGGGTGGCGGTCGCCTTCTTGATGACGATCGTCCTGATCGTGGTCTCGGTCGCCTTGTTCCGTCAGATCAGGAAGGTCCAGATCCTATGAGTACAGCGGCCATCTCGAGCGGCGCCGAGGCTGTCCAAGCACCACTCGCCTCATCAGCTCGCCGGCCCGAACCAGGTTCGCGCGGAAGCGCGTGGCGATTCATCCTGCTTCTCGTCATCACTGCCGTCGTGCTAGTGCCGATCCTCGCCGTAGTCGGGCTCTCGCTGCAGCCCGCGTTGGGCAGCACGACGACGGCAAGCATCACGCTCGAGAACTTCGTCAACATCTTCAGCCAGACCGAGGTGCTGACCTGGTTCCGCAACAGCATGACGGTCACTCTGGTCACCGTCCTGGTCTCCGTCGCCGTCGCCGCGCCGGCCGGCTATGTGCTGTCGCGAGGGCGCGGCCGACTCATCTCCGGATTTTCGCTGGTGCTGTTCGTGGTCCAGTCACTGCCGGTGGTGACAGCGGTCATTCCCCTGTTCATCCTGTTCGCCGCGATCGGGCTCGTCGACACCCTGACCGGACTTGTGATCATCTATGTCGGTTCGACGATGTCGGTGGCGATCTGGATGATGGCGGCCTACTACGATTCCATCCCCATCAACCTCGAAGAGGCGGCGTGGATGGACGGTTGCTCCGTCTTCGGCGGCTTCGTCCGGGTGGTGCTGCGCAACTCGCTACCGGGAGTCCTGTCGACCGCCATCTTCTCCTTCCTGCTGGCCTGGAACGACTATCTGGTCGCGCTCGTCTTCCTGCGGTCGAGCCTCAACTTCACCTTCCCGGTGGGACTGCAGAGCTTCTTCCAACAGAACTCGACCAACTGGGGTCTGGTGATGGCCGTGGCAGTGATGATGATGTTGCCACCGGTGATCTTGTTCGCAGCGCTCAACCGCTACTTCAGCGTGGGCGGCATCGGGGGGTCGCTGGCCGGGCAGTAGGCGATGGGCAAGGTCGATGGCTGGGTGTCGCCCGTCCACTCGCCTGCTTCGCACTCTGGTGCGTTGTACCGGATCAGGTGGCTACCGGACCGGCGCGTCGAGGGGAGTGAGACACCAGGCGGGCGCGTCCGCGCGGACCAGCTGCGCTGCGGGGCGCCGAGAGCGGTCAGCACCGCCGCGAGGGCCAGCACCACGCAGGTCCCATAGCCGGTGCCGGGTGGGACGTCCCAGTTCGCGCTGCTCAGCGCGACCATAATGGAGTCGACCAACTGGTGCAGCATCCCGAATGCGGTGACGCCCCAGCTCAGGACCAGCAGTCGCACCAGGGTGTCTCCCCCGACATCGGATTCAGCAGAGTCGCCAGCACGGGCAGGCAGAAGGCGGCACGGGTCCGCGCCCGCCAGCCGAGGCCGATCGCGGGCGGCATAAAGGCCAGCCCTGTGAGGACGACGCTGATACCGGCGAGCTGGGAGGACCACCACGACTGCAGGCCAGGTTCGGTGAGGAAGGGGAACGGGGTGCCGCTGTCCATCTGGACAAGGCATGAGTCGGAGAACTCTGACCCCATCTTGAACGGGAGGAGAAAGCCGCCCTGCAGCATCGACCCGCAGCACGGGAGCAGAACAGGTAGGTGGCCGCTGCCCCGGTGAGCGCAGCCACTGCCAGCAGGAGGGACGACAGCAACCACGGCCAACGACGCGAGGTTGGGTCAGCTGAAGGCACAGGAACCTCCTCGTGCAGGATGCGGCTGGCTGTACTCCCGAGCGGCGACGACATCTCCGTATTCACCTTTCCGTAATCGACTGCCGCGTGAGGTTCTCCTTCAGCAGCAGCCCGGTGCCAGTCGCTCCAGCCACCGCTCGCAGGCTCAGCCGCGCGAGTCCGGGCTGGGCGTGCAGCCGACCCCGAATTCCCACCGCTGTTCCGATCCGCTTGGTGTCGCCACGGCTCTTGGCGGGCGACGCGTCATCGGGATGCAGCAGCCCGAACGCATGGCCCGACTCATGGCATACCAGCGCCCTCATCTGAGCGGGCGTCTCGGTGATGTAGCGCAGATTGGTATAGCCCTGGTCGCACTTGTTGGTCGATGAAATCCCGGCCACGTCATCACAGAAGTAGTAGCCGGCGGTCCGAGAATCGGTGAAGTCCTGCGTCTTGTGGCGAAAGACGACGTCGGTCTCGCCAGACCCGGAGAAGACCGGGTTGGTGTCGTAGAAGGCGGTGAGATCGGTGTTCCGGTTGTCGTCGGCCATCGTGACGTTGATCTGTTCCTCGGCGCGGGAATCGACTCCCGTGGCCTTGTCGATCGGCGGTTCCATCCAGTACCCCACACTGGCGTTGTCAGTCTGGCAAGGCCCACCGCCCGGACCGCCTTCCACCGCACTCCCCTTCCAGCATCCGCTGTAGCGTCCGTTCGGGATCAGGTTGTCTGTGTACGCCGCATAAGCGACGGCTACCGGTAAGACAAGTACGGCGACGAACAGCCCGGCCGGAGCTGCTCGGCTGGGCAACGACATCTTGCGCTGTCGGGCTGACATGAGCGCACCCCAATGCGCCGCGGAATAGGCCACCACTGTGCTGCGGATCACATGGTGGGCCAAAGTAGCCACCCGGGCGTCGCGTCCGGCAACCCCAATGAGCTGGCTGATTACACGGACGTGTCAACATCATCCTGCGAACAGGCAGAGTGGATGAGGGTGAGCGAGCAGCAGCCGTGGCGTCAGGACGTTGAGTACCTGAGCCTCGGTGTCTACTGGTCGAGCGGGTCAGCGGCGTTGGACCTCATCGAGGTCGCCACCGCCAGCCCGGCCCGCGTCGCCTTGACCGGCCATACCCTGTCGTTCCGGGCCGGCACTCCGGGCCGCTTCTGCATCGGGCGGCACACCTCACGAACTCCCGGACGTCTCCCCTGTCCCGACACCGCACTGGCCAGCGTCGGCAGCCAGTGCGATGACTGCGCCCTGCGGGACGAGTTCCGACTCTCTCATCAGGTGCACCGCGGCGGATTCGTCCCCGACGCCCTCGCCGCCTACCTGGCCCAACCGCACTGGCTGTATGTGGCCACCTTCGCGGATGGGGTCAGCAAGGTCGGCACCGCCGCCGACCGCCGTAAGCAGACCCGCATCGACGAGCAGGGGGCCGTCGCCGCGAGCTACGTAGCCCGGGCCGCCAACGGTCAGATTGTCCGCACGGCCGAAGACACCATCACCGCTGAGCTCGGCCTGTCGCAGCTGCGGCGACGCAGCGCAAAGGTGGGCGCGCTGACCCGCCCCGCGTCACGCCGCCAGGTCGAGGACGCTCACCGCAGTGTCGTCGCCCAGGTGGCTGACCTGCTCGCCCATCGACCATGGGGGCGCGCCGTCGCCCCAGTCAGCGAAGAGTGGCACCCGCCTGCTGAAGCGGCGGCGCTGATCTCTCCGCCCAACGGGTCCTGGCTGGAGTACCCCCACTCGCTGCTCGACGGTCAGCACCGGCTCCACATCGACGCGTGCTGCGGCCCCGCCGCACTGGCCCGAACCGACAACGAGACCGACGCCCCCCGCTTCGTGGTCGACCTCGGCCAGCTCAAGGGCGCCCGGATCGTCCCCGGCGACTACCACTCCGCAGCTGTCGCCGTTCAGGAGCAGCTGTTCTGACCTCACCGTCGCAGTAGGGCTATCCCCACCCGACTTCGGGCTGTCGTCTGCATGTACGCTCGCCCGCCCGATGGCCAAGGTGGAGACATGACTTCAGAGGCACCGATGTCAGACGCCGCCGGCCGTCCGCATGGATACGCAGATCCGACCCGGGAGAAATGGGACACCATCGCCACCCGGGTCACCGTCGCGCGGACCGTCGTTGCCCTCATCGCCGCAGCCGGGGCCTTCTACGTCGAGTCACTGCTCCGGTCGTCGTCGGCTACGCGATCTACTGGGTGGGCGACATCACCGATGGTTGGTGCGCACGCCGGTTCGATCAAGAGACCCGCCGAGGAGCGGTCGCCGACATCGTCTGTGACCGGCTGTGCTCGGTGGCAGTCGCAGTCGCCCTCGTGGTCGTAGCCCCCTGGACCGCGCTGCCGGTGATGATCTTCCTCGTCCAGTTCGTGGTCGTCGACCTGCTGCTGTCCCTCGGTTTTCTCCGCTGGCCGCTGCTGTCTCCGAACTATTTCACCCTGGTGGACCGGCAGCTGTACCTGCTCAACTGGTCACCGCCGGCGAAGGCGCTGAACACCTCCTCGGTGGTCCTGGCAACCGCGCTCACTGGATCAGCGGCCGTAGGAGCCTGCGTCGCTGGCGCGTTCCTGCTGTTGAAGGTCTACAGCCTGATCCGCCTACGCCGCCTGCCGGTCGACCCGGCACTGCTGTCCCCGGCGCCGGTCGGCGAACTGGTGCCGTGACCGCCGACTTCTGGTGGTTCTGCCTCACCTCGATCGGCTACGGCCTGCTGTCGGCGGTGGTGCCGATTGCGAATGCGGAGGTTTACGTGGCCGCCGCGCAAGCGGCACACCTTGCCGGGCCGGCAGCTATCGGTGTCGCCGTCGGTCAGACGGCCGGAAAGGTGGCGCTGTTTCTGGCCGCCCGCCGCGGTACCCACCTCCGCAGACTGCAGTTGCGTCGCCGCCCGCCCCGCCCCGCCCGGACGAAGCCGCCGTCTCGGCTGACCCGGCTGTCCGCGCGGCTGCTGAGCCTGCTCGGAACCCGGCGCTGGGGTGTCCCCGTGGTGCTGCTCGCCGCAACGATCGGGCTGCCGCCGCTGTACCCCGTCGCGCTGCTCGCCGGTGCCACCACCATGCGAGTCGGCTGGTTCGCCGCCGCGGTCGCCCTCGGACGCGCCGCCCGGTTCGCCCTGATCGCTCTCGGGGTCGGCACCGTCGCCTTCCACTGGCCGACCTGACCGCTGTCGCCCCTTCACCAGGCAACCACCCAAGGGGCCTGCACAGCCGAGCGCCCCGGTGATTATCGGCGGCGGTCCCAATCCGAAGCGGCGAGCCCGACGTGGGGGCCCACTGGCTTCGCTATATTGCTTCCCGACTTAAGGAGAGCGTGAAATGAAGATCGGTGTCATCGGGACCGGCCAGTTCGCCCGCAGTTTCATCAGCTTGTGGCAGTTGCACCCAGACGTCGAGGAGGTCTGGGTCACAGACATCGTCGGTGAGCGGGCCGCCGAACACGTCGAGCGGTACGGCCTCGCGGGTGCCTTCGCCAACGCTGAGGAGCTGATCGCGTCCGACGTCGACGCCGTCGCGGTGTTCACCCAGCGTTGGAACCATGCCGAACTGGTGCTCGCAGCGCTCAGGGCGGGCAAGCACGCGTACTCCGCCGTACCGATGGCGCTCACCGTGGACGAGATCGCTGCCATCGTCGCCGAGGTCGAGCGCACCGGGCTGATCTACATGATGGGCGAGACCAGCTACTACAACCCCGCCGTCGTCTACGCCCGCGAACAGATCGCCGCCGGCGACTTCGGCCGGGTCTTCTATTCCGAGGGCGATTACATCCACGACATGGACAACGGGTTCTACGCCGCGTACCAGTTCAGTGGCGGCGACGACTGGAAGCGGACGGCCTCGTTTCCGCCGATGCTCTACCCGACCCACGCCATTGGCGGCGTCCTCGGCGCTCTGCCGACCTACGCGACGTCGGTGTCCTGCGTTGGCATCCCCGACTCGCGCGGTGACGGCGTGTTCGACAAGGACGTCTCGTTGTGGGGCAACGACTTCTCCAACATGAGCGCCCTGTTCGCCCTCGCCGACGGCGGCGCGATGCGGACCAACGAGTTCCGCCGGGTCGGCTACTGGAAGGGACACGAGTCGCGATTCCGGTTCTATGGCACCGAGCAGGTCTTCGAGCAGTCCGGTCATGGGGCCACGCTGAGCGTGAAGACCGAAGGTGCCGACTACGCCAAGGGCGAGACCCGCGACATCAGCCACCTGTTCTACACCGGCAAGGGTGAGCTGCCCGAAGGTTTCGGCGACGTCGACCCGGCCCTGATGCAGAGCTTCGCCTCGGGCACTGCGCCGGTGCAGGACCGCTCGCGGCTGCCCCGAGAGTTCGAGGGCGCGCACAACGGGCATGAGGGCAGCCACCACTTCCTGGCGGATGACTTCGTTCGGGCCGTGACCACGAAGACCCAGCCGCCGGTGAACGCCTGGCGTGCCGCCCGGTTCACCCTGCCCGGGATCGTCGCCCTGGACTCCGCCCGCCAGGACGGCGCCCGCCTTCCGATCCCCGACTTCGGCGATGGTCCGGCCGTCCCCGACTGGAGCTAGCCCGTGCCGGGATACTCACTGGCCGTCGAGTTGGGCGAAGGACCGCAGGACCCGCTCAGCTCCCGCGCCCGCTCTGGGCTCTACACCGGCTCCCCCTGGCAGTACGCCCTGCACCGTGACGCGAGCGGCGCCAGCACGCCGCTGCGGGGCAGGTTGACCGACCTGGATGTGCCCCTCGGGCCCGGCAGCACGCTGCGGTACGCCCTCTACGCGGAGTTCGGCGGCAACGCCGCCGACCCGGGCGGTGGCTGGGGAGCCACCGCCGCCACTGTCGACCTGGTGCTCGACGACGGCAGCCGCCTCTCTGACCACGCGGTGGTCGATCACCACGGCGTGCGGTGCGAGATCGCCGCTCAGACCGCATCCAAGACGGTCGTCGCCGACCAGTGGACCGCCAAGCAGGTCGACCTGAGCAGCCTGGCCGGACGCCGCGTCGTTGCCGCCGAGATCGTCGTCGACCCGGCCCTCTCCACCAGTGACGACCGACCAGCGACCGGATGGGTGGACGGACTGGAGATCGTCACCGGTGCCCCGACCGCGCCGAAGAGTCCCGCGGAGTGGGTGCAGACCACCCGTGGCACTCATGCCAGCCACCGGTTCTCCCGCGGCAACAACGCGCCGCTGACCACCGTCCCGCACGGCGCCGCATTCGCGATTCCGGTCACCGACGCCGGCACCAACCGCTGGCCGTACGCCTGGAGCGCCCACGACGTGGCCCCTGGTGTGTCCGCCCTCCAGGCGTTCGCGGTCAGCCATATCGCCAGCCCGTGGATGGCCGACCGCAGCGTCGTCCAGCTGATGGCCGGCGCCGCCGAGCCGAAACTCGACCGGCAGGCCCGCGCCCGGCGCTTCACCCACGCCGACGAGGTCGCCCACCCGCACCTCTATCGGGTGGACTTCGAGGACGGCTCCACCGCCGAGCTCACCACCACCAGCCACACCATGCTGCTCCGGCTGACCCTGCCCGAGGGCGGCACGATCATCGCCGACGGAGTCGGAGACCACGGGCAGCTGAGGTGGAGCGTCGACGAGCAGCAGCGCGGCGTCCTCACGGGCTTCACCGACGGTCCCTCTTCTCGGGGCGAGGACCAGCTGCGGATGTTCGTCTGGGCCCGAACCGACACCGCTATCACCGACCACGGTCGGTTCGACGACGGCGATCGACCCCGGATGGCCTGCTGGGCCCGTCCTGACCTGGACGCAGGACCGGAACAGGGCCGCGTGACGATCACCGTGGGCACCTCGTTCATCTCGCTGGAGCAGGCACGCCGCAACGTCGAGCTGGAGATCGGCGACGCCGACTTCGACACGATCGTGCAACGGTCCAAACAGACCTGGGACACTCTGCTCGGCCGGGTTCGGGTCGAAGGCGCCACCGACGACCAGCTGGTCACGCTGTATTCCAACCTGTACCGGCTGTTCAGCTATCCCAACGACGCCGCCGAGAACACCGGAACGCGAGAGCAGCCGCGGCTGCAGTACGCGAGCTTCCTGTCCCCGTTGATCTCTGCGCACACCGACGAGCGCACCGGCGCAGCGGTCGTGGATGGCGAGATCTCGGTGAACAACGGGTTCTGGGACACCTACCGGACGGCCTGGCCGCTGCTCGGTCTGCTCACGCCGACGCGGACCGCTGCGCTGGCCGACGGGTTCGTCCAGCACTACCGTGACTCCGGGTGGACGCCACGGTGGTCATCGCCCGGCTACAGCGACTGCATGGTCGGCACCAGCTCCGACATCATCTTCGCCGACCTGCTGGCCGCCGGCGTCGACGGGTTCGACCTATGGTCGGCCTTCGACTCGGCGGTCCGCAACGCCACGGTCCCGGCCTCGAACCCGAACGTCGGCCGCAAGGGTCTGGACGTTGGCGTGTTCACCGGGGTGACCGACACCGACACCGACGAAGGCCTCTCCTGGGCCATCGACAACGCCCTCAACGACTACGGGATCGCCCGACTGGCCGGGCTGCTGCTGGAGCGCGAACCTGATCATGAACGGGCCGGCGAGCTCGCCGCCGCCAGCGCCTACTTCACCGGCCGGGCGCAGCAGTACGCGAACCACTTCGACCCGACCACCCAGTTCTTCGCCGGGGTCCGACCGGACGGGAAGTTCCGATTCGACGCCGACCGGTTCGACCCGCGGGTGTGGGGTGGTGACTACACCGAGACCAACGCCTGGGGGATGCGGTTCAGCGTCACCCACGACGGCCAGGGACTCGCCGCGTTGTACGGCGGTCAGGCCGACCTCGAGGCAGCCCTCGACGCGTTCTTCGCCGAGCCGGAGACCGGTCGAGCGGAGTTCAAGGGCACCTACAGCCACGCCATCCACGAGATGACCGAGGCCCGCAACGTGCGCCTCGGCATGCTCGGGCTGTCCAATCAGCCGGCGCACCACATCCCGTACATGTACTACCACGCAGGGGTTCCCGCCAAGGCCCAGCGGGTGCTGCGCGAGTGCGTCGATCGACTGTTCCTCGGGTCTGAGATCGGGCAAGGTTATCCGGGCGATGAGGACAACGGCGAGATGTCGGCCTGGTGGGTCTTCGCTGCGCTGGGGCTCTACCCGCTGACCCCGGGCTCCGGGCACTATGTGATCACGGCGCCCCGGTTCGACGCGATGACCATCGCCTTCGAGGACGGTGCCGAGCTCAGGGTGAATGCCCACCGGAGCACCCCGGACGCGTGCTACATCCATCGCGTTCGGGTCAATGGCGAGTCGTGGACGGCCACCTGGATCCCGATCGAGGTGCTGCGACGCGGAGTCGTCCTCGACGTCGAGCTTGGCACCGAACCCGGCAGCTGGGGCGCCGGGGCCGACGACCTGCCGCCTTCGCTGTGCACATCGGGTGAGCCTCCCCGGCCGTGGCGCGACCTCACCACCGGCACCGAGATCGACAGGGCCGGCGCTGTGCTGGTCGCCGATCGCAGCGACCAGTCGGTGACCGTCACACCCGGATGGACGACGGAGCTGTCCGGCGACGCTGCACGCACGGTCGAGCTCTACACCATCACTGCCTCGGCCGAGGACGCCATCAGTGGTTGGCAGCTGGAGGCGTTCGACGGCGTCAGCTGGCGACTCGTCGATCAGCGAGCGGACGAGTCCTTCCGTTGGCACCGGCAGACCCGTCCCTTCCAGCCAGCAACGCCGATCGCCGCCGAACGGTTCCGGTTCACTGCGTTGACCGGTGGCTGCCTGGCTCAGATCGAACTGCTCACCAGCCAGCCTGACGCCTGACCTGGGACGTAGGAAGGCCGGAGTCTCAGCCGAGCTCACTCAGATATCGGGGCGGTACGGACGCGGTCAGCCAGACCCCGTTCGCCGAGAGGAAGAACCGGTGTCCGTCCGCTGCCATCCGCTGCGCCGCGACGACCAAGACACGTGGCGACCCACGGCGCGCCCCCACGGACCGGCCGTCTCCACGTCCGGCGAGAGGTGTACGTGGTGGCGGGACTGGCGGGTCAGGCCGCTGATCTGAATGTCAGGCAGGAATCGCGCCACGGTGCCGTGGAACAGCTTTATCGGCGGCACGGCCTCGTCGAGCTCAAGGTCGATCGGGACCGAGTGACCCTGACTTGCGCGGATCCTCCGCCGAGACGGGTCGAAGGCGAATCGCTGCTTGTCGGAGGAGACGACGAGCTGATCGAGCTCGGCTCGGGTCAGCGGGACCTCCGCGGCGGCCAGGCCCTGGATCAGGTCCTCCACCGCCACCCAGCCGGCCGCGTCCAGGGTGATACCGATGCTGGCCGGGTCGTGTCGGAGCACGTAGGACAGCCGGCGGCTCCGGGCCCTGAGCTCGGCCGGCGTCGCGCCCGCGTTGTGATCTGCCACGGTTGCCAGTGTGCCCGACCTCGTGGGGCGCCACGGCGGCCGAGCTGCGGGCTGCCGTTGCCGCCTGCGCCGACGGTCGCCGCGCCTAGTACCTTCTAGCCATGCCGATCGACATGCGCCAAGCCATCGTGGACAGCCGTACCTCTTTGGGGATCGAGCTTGGCTCGACCCGGATCAAGGCGGTGCTCACCGGTCCCGACCACACACCGATCGCGGCCGGCAACCACGACTGGGAGAACCAGTTCGTCGACCGGCGGTGGACGTACTCCCTCGACGCCGTCTGGACCGGGCTCCAGGAGTGTTACGCCGCCCTCGTGGCCGATGTACGGCAGCGTTACGACGTGGAGCTGACCTCGGTCGGCGCGCTGGGGGTGTCGGCCATGATGCATGGTTATCTGGCCTTCGACGCCGACGGGGAGCTGCTCACCCCGTTCCGCACCTGGCGCAACACCAACACCGGCCCGGCCTCGGAGATCCTGAGCGAGCGCTTCGGCTACAACATCCCCCATCGCTGGAGTGTGGCGCATCTCTACCAGGCGATCCTCGACGGTGAGGACCATGTCGGTAACATCGCCCAGCTGACGACCCTCGCCGGCTACGTCCACTGGCAGCTGACGGGACAGCAGGTGCTCGGGGTCGGCGACGCCAGCGGCATGTTCCCGATCGACGTCACCGCCGGTGACTACGACTCCCGCATGCTCGCCCAGTTCGACGAGCTCGCCGCCGAGCGCGGCGCCACAGTCACCCTGGTTGACCTGCTGCCGGGGATCCGTACGGCCGGTGAGGCGGCGGGCGAGCTCACGGCTCGCGGCGCGGCCCTGTTGGACCCGACCGGGGGTCTGCAGCCGGGGGTGCCGATGTGCCCGCCGGAGGGCGATGCCGGCACCGGCATGGTCGCCACCAACTCCGTTGCTCCACGGACCGGCAACGTGAGCGCCGGCACCAGCATCTTCGCCATGGTCGTGCTCGAGGAGCCGCTCAGCCGGGCCCACAAAGAGCTCGACCTGGTCACCACCCCGGCCGGCGACCTGGTCGCGATGGTCCACTGCAACAACGGGGCCAGTGAGCTGAACGCGTGGGTCAGTCTGTTCGGGGAGTTCGCCGCCGCGCTCGGTGCCGCCACCGACACCTCGGTGATCTTCGAGACGCTGTTCCGGTCCGCCTTGACCGGAGCTCCGGACTGTGGCGGTCTGATTGCCTACAACTATCTCTCCGGCGAGCCGATCACGGAGATGGAGGAAGGTCGGCCCCTGTTCCTGCGCTCCCCCGACAGCACGCTGAACCTGGGCACCTTCATGCGTGCGCAGCTGTTCTCGTCGCTGGCCACGCTGCGGATCGGCATGGACGTCCTGCAGAAGGCCGAGGACGTACGGCTGGACACCATGTTCGCCCACGGTGGCCTTTTCAAGACCAAGGGTGTCGGACAGCAGTTCCTGGCCGCTGCCATCGACACCCCGGTGTCTGTGGGCGACATCGCCGCCGAAGGTGGCGCATGGGGCATCGCTGTCCTCGCCGCGTACCTCCCTGCACATGCGGCTGGCCAGAGCCTCGCCGACTTTCTCAACGACGAGGTGTTCGCCAACACTCAGCTCGAGACGGTCCAGCCGGATCCGGCCGACGTGGCGGGATTCGACGCGTTCCTGGAAAGGTTCGTCACGGCGTTGCCGGTGGAGGCTGCAGCGGTCGAACACTCCTGAGGCACTGCAGGCGGGTCCTCAGATGTCGAAGACGACGACGCGCTCGGCGTTGTCTTTGATCATGTCCGCCACCACACGGTGGGTCGGGTCCACCAGGTAGGCATCTCGGGCATCCGGCGTCTCGAAGGTGATCACGAACCCGTAGTCCAGCCCGTCTTCCAAACCTTCCGGACTCGTCGACCTGCCCTCGACGATCGTGACGATGCCCGGGATGGACTCAGCGAAGGCGCGGATGGCGGGGGCCACGGACTGCTCTGCCGTCACAGCCTGTCCGGGCTTCCACGACACGAGAACGACATGGGTTACTTGGCTCACGCGGATCACCCTACGGGGCGGGAGCCCATTCTCGTTGGAGTCCGCCAGGACTGGATCCCCACCGTGGTCTTGATCACCGACACTGCCGCGGACTGGTACCCCCTCGAGAGGGCAACCGCTCACCGGCTGGCGAGTACGACCATGGCATAGGTCGGGATCGAGAGCAGAACAGAACCGGCCCCGACGACGGCGCTCGGTTTCAGTTCCTGACGGCGGTCGGCCAACCGTGCCGCAGTCATCGCCACACGAGCAGCATGATCAGCAGCAGATACGAGGCTTTGTCCCTTCACGCCATGGCGGTGCTGGGCAGATTGATCCGGTTTCGGGGCTGCAAGATCACCTCCTCCGTCTGGTTGACCCTCTCACTGCTAGCGTGCGCTGACTTCTCCCGTACGAAAGGACAGCGATGTTTCGAACCGCAGCACGACTCCTCCTGGCAGTCCCGGTTGCCCTGCTGATGATGATCGGTCTGGCCACGCCCGCGTCCGCAGCCACCTCGTGGGATGCGCCCTTCGATAGTGACAACCTTGACCGGAGCACGGCTTCAAATCGGGCGTATCTCAAAGGCACGTTCAGCTGGCAGTGGCAGGACACCAGTCGAGCGAACCGCGACCAGCGCGCCAGCTTCTCGACCCGCCTCTATCTGCGGGGACCGAAGAAGTCGTGTGCCCATCTCCGAGTCACCACCTACGTCGGCGACAAGTGGCAGAATAAGGGTTCCCAGGTGGAGAAGCGTTTCCCCTCCTCGGGTTACTACACCTACTGCCAGCCTGACGGACGGGGCTCCATCGCCTTGTCCGGCGCTGATGTCCAGGACCGTGGGATCTGGGACATCGGCAAATTCAAGAGTGCACGCATCAATGTCTGTTGGACCCGCAACCGGGCGACCCCGCCCAGCGGCGACTGCTACAACTTCACGGTCCATCCGGGCGACTAATCCCCTTCGCACCAACGCCGGCTAGTTGATCGTTGCGCCGAAGCAGGGTTCCCGAGCGGCGGCCGCTGCAGTTCAGTACGTGGCACGGCCGCCGCTGATGTCGTGAACCGCGCCGGTGGAGAAGCTGATCTTGTCGGAAGCAAGCCAGGCGACCAGCTCTGCCACCTCCGCCGGCCGGCCGACGCGCTTCATCGGGATCAGGCTCGTGATGTGGGCGAGTACCTCTGGCGAGGTGCTGTCGTTCATCGGTGTGGCGATCACTGCGGGGGCAATGGCGTTGACGATCACGCCGCTAGTGGCCGGCCATGCTGGCGAAGTTCACAATCCGACCCCAGCCTCGGTCGACCATCCCGGGGCGAATGCACGGATCATGGCCACGGTCCCGAGGACATTGACCTCGAAGGTCTGCCGCCAGTCTGCTGATGTCGTCTCCAGCAGCGGCCGGTTCGGGCCGACGACACCCGCCGAGTTGATCAGGATGTCGATCGGTCCGAACCGGTCCGCCGCCGCTTGGACGGCGACCTCGTCGCAGACGTCCAGGTGCAGGTCAACCTGTCCGGCGAGGTCGACCGTGATCACCCGGACCCCATCGGCACGGAGCCGCGTGGCGGATGCGGCACCCAGACCGCTCCCGCCGCCGGTCACCACGGCGGTCAGCACTGCCGCTTCCCTCTCAAAATCTCAGCTCCACACTGACGTGCCCGTCCCGCGGTTGGACGACGATGGTCTCGGTGTCGGGCATGTACTCGCCGGTGGACCAGCTGACGGCCCTGCGGCCCGAGGGATGGGGCAGCCGTAGCGCGACACTCGCCGGCGCTCGGTCCGGCGCGCACACCGCTTCCGCGCTGATCCGGTTGCCGTCGGCTGACACAGTCACGTCCAGATCCACAGCGCCGAAGTACGTTCGTACGCCCGCCAGATGAATGCGCTCGCCGGAGTCCAACCAGACCCGGGGAATCCCGGGCAACAGCCGTAATTGGTCGCCGTCCTCGAGATAGAGCATCCATCGTGTCTGCATCAAGAACCACGCCTCCTCGTGGGTCTTGTGCGGGCTGGCGTGGAAGTAGTGCTCCCAGAACGAGTACGTCTCCGGGTCCGCCAGCGAGGCGAGCATCGTGTAGTAGGGCGCCAGGAACCGCTTCACCTCACCGCGACGCAGATGAGCCAGGAGATGCGGGCTGTAGTACGGCTGACTGAACGCGGTGTTGTCCTGGTGGAAGATCTCGGCGTGGTAGTCCAGCAAGTCGTCGCTGAGCGCTTCCTGGGGATCAAGCACTTCCTGGACGATCAGCCAGAGCGGGCCGATCAGCGAATCGCGGACCATCGCCGCCCCATGGGTGAACCAGCGCTCGTCGCTGTCGTCGAGCGCCAACGGGCCGGGTTGTCCGGGCCACGGCGGGGCGGTGCGCACCCACTGACCGTCGCCCAAGGGGACGACCGGAGACTCCCCGACCGACTGCTGGAAAGCAGCCCGAATATCGGCACGCAGCGTCTCTGCCTCCACCGTCCACGCCTTCGATCGCTCCGGGTCGACCTCTCGCACCATCTCAGCCGCGCGGGACAGTCCCAGATAGGCGTAGCCGTTGAGCATGAAGGCGGCGAAGGGGTCCTCGGGATCGGCCGTCTTCCCGATGATCAGCCCGTACGGATCGTCGCCGGCCTCGAGCTGGCGTCGCCGGTTGGCCACGATGTAACCGACCGCCTTGTCGATGCCCGGCAGAATCGAGCGCACCCAGTCGTCGTCGCGGGTGTAGCGGTAATGCTCGCCGAACGACCAGAGCGCGGCCTCGGTCTCCAGCATGTAGCCGCCGAAATTCTGCATGAAGCCGTCGTCGTGCTGCTTGTCCAAGAAGTACTGCAGCGATCGCCGGGCCAGGTCGTGGCAGCCGCTGGAGTCGTAGAACTGGATGATCGGCGCGCTCTCGGACCCGATCGGGGCATACACACCGATCGTCGGGGCCAACGTCCCGCCGGGCTCGTCTCCATAGGTGACCAGGTCCAGGTGAAGCTGTCCCGCAGCCACCATCTCGGAGATTCGGCGTTCGGGCACAGAGATCGTCGCGGCGGCATCCAGTTTGCGCTGCCAGAAATCGCGACACTGTTCAAGGGCCTCCGACGTCGAGCGGTCTCGCAGGGCCACCGCGCGCGCCGTCGCGATCGGCCGGTGGGGTACGCGCACGTCGAAGACGACGGTCTGGCCCGGCTGGACGAGGTGAGACGTCTCAGCGTGTGGCATCGGAGCACCGTCCATCGTGGCGGTGCAGAACACCCTGTCGTCGCCGAGCTCAGCGGTCCCTTCAGCGGGATCGTATCGGGACGCAACGGCGGCGTGATGGTCGCCAGCGAAGGGCTCGGGCACCTTGACGAAGGCGAAGCGTGGGACCACGTCGGTGTTGGTCGCCTTGACTCGCAGGAACAGGACTGTCTCCTCGGCCGGTGCCCGCTCCGCGTCCAGCCGTTCGAACTCGGCCTGCTGGTCCGGCGTGAACATGTGCCCGGCGCTGTGTCCGTCGGCGACGAGATAGCTGCTGCCCGTGTTGCTCTCAGCCTCGAGCGGGCTGCGCTCCAACGTGACGAATGCTGTCTGCTCGTAAAGGATGCCGCCGTCTCTGACTGTGATGCCCAGGATCGGCAGCGTCCCCGACTCGAGCCGACGGCTGACGTTGTCATGAGGGCCGATCCCACGGCCGACCATGAACTGGTAGCGGACCGGGACATCGCCCGACTCGGCCAGCGCTACCCCCTCACCGTGCCATTGCGGCGCGATCCAGTCCCACATCCGTTCCGGCCCACTACCGGCGCCGACGCCATGAGGGCTGATCCCGAACGTGCGCAGGTCGCGTCCGAGGCCCAGCCAGGTTGGGCTCTTCAGCTGCCGACTGCGAGCCGCCGCCTCGGCGTAGCTGAACTCCGGCTCCCGGTCGATCACCTCGAGTGCGCGCTGCCCGCTGCGGCGCCCGGTCTCAGCCACAACATCGGCGTAGTCGCGCAGGTCGTCGCTGGTGGTGACCGCCACCTCGAGGGCAGAAACGATGATCGGGTAGGCACGCGTCACTTCGTCGGCGCGGAAGGAGAACGACTCCTTCCCGACTTGGACGCGGACCGGGGTCATCGGCCGCTCGGCCCAGCGAATCCGGAGTCGCTGGGTGCCGCGCTCGGTGGTCTCCTGTCCACCGACCTCGTGGTCGGCAGAGTGAACCACCACGGTGGCGCCGGGATGACAGGTGATGACGCTCAGTTCGAACATGACAGGGAATGCCTCTCTCATTTGAGTCCGCTCATGAGCATGCCTTGGCGGAGGTGACGGTTGAAGATCAAGAAGATGATGGTGGTGGGCACGAGGATCACGAGCGCACCGGCCAAGACCACCGGGAAGTTGGTGGTGTACTGGCCCTGGAAGTAGGTGAGGCCGACGGTGGGGGTCATCTTTTCTGGGGAGTTGAGGTACACCAGCGGTCCCAGCAGATCGTTCCAGGACGCTAGGAAGTTCAAGATCGCCAAGATGCTCAGCGGTCCGCGCAGAGACGGCAGGAAGATCCGGAAGATCGTGCCCGGGATGGAGCAACCGTCGAGAACGGCAGCCTCGTACATCTCGTGCGGGATTCCCAGCATGTGCTGCCGCAGAAAGAAGACCGAGAACGCACTGCCTGTCCAGAACGGCACAATCAGGGCCCACGGGCTGTCGACCAGCCCGACGGCGCGAATGATGGTGTAGAGCGGGATGAGCGTGACTGCACCCGGGATCAGCATGGTGAACAACGTGATCCCGAAGAGCTGGCTCCGGCCGGGGAAGCGAAGCTTGGCCAGGCAGAAGGCGGCGACCAGGCTTGCCGCCAGGTTGCCGATGGTGGCGAGCACGGCGATGAACAGACCGTTGTAGATCATCCGGCCCATGGGTATCTCGGTGAAGACGCTGACGTAGTTCGCCAACGTCCACTCCGAGGGCCACAGCGACGCCGAGGTGATGTATTCCTCGTTGGGCCGCAAGGAGGCCAGCAGAGTCAGCACGAACGGTCCCAGGATGATCACAGTGGCGATGATCACGATTGCGTAGGCGAGCGGCCTGCCCGCACTGGCGCGCCCGCGGGGTGACGGGCGGCTCGGCGCCGACCCTGGCTGCACCGGCGGAAGCACTACAGTCCGCCCGACCGTCTCAGATGTCATAGTTGACCCAGCGCTTCTGCAGCCTCAACTGCACGACAGTGACCGCGAGGATGATAACGATGAGGAATCCCGACAGTGCCGCGGAGTAGCCCATCTCGAAGCTGGTGAACGCGCGCTCGTAGATATAGCCCATGATCGTCAATGTCGAGTCCATCGGACCGGACAGGACATACACCTCGCCGAAGGTCTGGAAAGCGGTGATCATGGCGGTCACCACGACGAAGAAGGTGGTGGGTGTCAGCAACGGCAGCGTGATGTGTCGGAACTGCTGCCATCCTGAGGCCCCGTCTACGACGCTGGCGTCGTAGTACTCCTGGGGGATCGACTGCAGCCCGGCCAGGAACAGCAGGGTGACGTACCCGACGCTGCCCCAGACGATCATCGTCGAGATCGACAACAGGGCTCGATCCGGAGACATCCACTCCACCGGCTCCATCCCCACACTGATGAGTACCTTGTTGAACAGTCCGTCTGCGTCGTAGAGGTACGTCCACAGGAAGGCCACGGCAACCACGGAGCAGCTGGTCGGAAAGAACAAGGCGAGCCGGAAGAAGCTGCTGCCGCGGGTGACTTGCTGCAGCACGATCGCCAGCCCGAGACCGAAGACAAGCTTGGCCGGGATGGTCAGCGCGACGATGACGAACGTGTTGCGAATCGACTGCCAGAATCGTGGGTCGTGCACGATGGTGACGAAGTTGTCGACACCGACCCACCGCGCCGGGGAGATCAAGTTCCAGTCGGTGAAGCCGAGCGCGAGCCCTTGGACGGCTGAGTAGTAGACAAGACCCAGACCAATGGAGATCGGCAGCAACAACGCCGGCAACCAGAGCTTGGCACCCGGGGTCACCCGCTGGTGACGGAGCTCTCCGCCGACCTGGGCTGTCGTGGTCATCAGCGGGTACTGTCCAGCGCTGCTTGGACCTTGGCGTTGAGCTGGGCGAGAATTCCCTCGATGTCAGAGTCCGGCTTGGACATGATCTCGTAGTCGGCATCACCTTCGAGCTTGCCGATGTCAGCGAACTTGGGCACAAACCCCCAGCCCTGCCCGCGTTCGGAAGCCTCCTTGACGAAGTAGCTGTACTGCGACGGCTTCAACGCCGCTTCGGCCTTGATCCGGGCCTCGTCGTTCAGGTAGTCGGTGAGGACCGGGGCGCCGGTCTTGCCGATCAGCTCCTGGGCGGCGCGGTCGAACACGGCGTACTGCACAAACTTCATCGCGGCGACCGGATTCTTGCTCTTGGCGTAGACCGAGATCATGTCCGGCCCGGCGTAGTTCATCGCCGGCTGTTGGCCGGATGGGTTCGGCAGAATGTCCCAGTCGAAGTTCTTGATATTGCGATAGACCGGCGTCATCCAGCTGCCCTGGAACGTCATCCGCACCAGTCCGGTGGCGAACGGGTCCTTCTGTGAGGACACCTTCGTCGGCTGAGGGGCCACTTTGTGGACGTGGATCAGATCTCGGAAGAACGACTTGGTGGCCAACATCTCGGGAGTGTTGAAGGTTGCCGTCTTGCCGTCCTCGGAGACCGGTGCGGCGCCGAAGCCTGAGGCGATGGCCACCTGGGCGCCACCGCCGGGAATCATGGTTCCGAACGATGTTCCCTGAGTCAGCTCTTTGGCGGCCGCGACGAAGTCGTCCACCGTCCAACCGCCGTCGGGGATCGAGATCCCGGCCTTCTCGAGCTCAGTGAGGTTGCCGTAGAGGGAGCTGCCGACGAACCGCCACGGCAGCGCGTACTGCACGGTGGAGCCGTCCTTGCTGGCCTGTCCGATCTTTACCAGCGTCTCGGGCATCTTCGGCAGATCGGCGCTCATCGCCTCGTCCAAAGGGGCCAGCTGACCGGCAGGTCCGAGGCTGCCTTGCTGGAACTGCATGCCGATGACATCGGGTGCGGAGTTGCCGGCGAACTGGGTGTTCAGCTTCGTCCAGAAGCTCGCATACTCCTGCGGCTCGAACTTCACGGTGACGCCGGGGTTGGCCTTCTGGAAGCCGGCGATGACCGCCTTCCATACGTCGATGTCGCCTTCGCCGAACCAGATGGAGAATCGGATCGATCCGGAGGCCTCGCCACCGGTCTGAGTGGCAGTCGGTTCGTCACCGCTGCAGGCGCTGAGGGCAGCTGTGGCCGCCATTCCGAGGGTGCCGCCGATCAGGGTCCTTCGAGTGATGGTCATGTCTGCTCCTCAAACATTGGTGGACGTAGGTGGGACGAGCTGCGTGCGGACTTCAGACGTTGACGACGCCGAGTGGCGGCAAGTCGGGGCGAGACGGGGGGTAGGTGGGGACTTCGCGGAATGCCTCGGCGAACTCCACGCCGAGCTCACGCCCGCGCTGTGCCGCCTGGGACCGCATGAACTCGACGTAGCTCATGTCGAAGATGTGTGACAGCCAGTCCTTCTGGCTGCGGTGTGACGTCAACATGGCCGTCTTGGTGTCGATCACCGAAGTGATGTCGACGAACACGTCGGGTTCGGAACTGATCTGACCAATCGTGTCCATCGTGTACAGCTTGGGAATCTGCTCGAGCGCTGGCCTGGTCGTCGTGACCAGCCGGACCGCGGCGGGAATCTGCGCGTCCGCCGCGACCTGCCCAGCGATGCGATGGTCAGGGTGATAGTCGGCCGTGCTGTGGGCGAGCACGATATCGGGTCTGGCCTCGCGATAGGCCTCGATGAACCGCGTTCGAGTGGGTCGGTCGTCGAAGAGCCATTCGTCGTCGAAGTCCATCCAGATCAGCTGGGCCCCGATCACTGCACAGGAGTTGAGGGCCTCTTGGTGGCGCACGGCCGCGATCTCGTCCGACGTCAACGTTGTCGACCCCACGTTTCCGTTGGTGGCGATGGCTACGGTGACCTCGTGCCCTGCCTTGGCGTACAGCGCGAGGGTTCCCCCGCACAGAATGTCGACGTCGTCGGGATGCGCACCAATAGCCAGCAGTCTCATCGGGCTCCTCCGTGGTCCGCCGCGAAGTCGATCACCGGTGTGCGGTACAGGGTCCGACCGCCGACGGTGATGTCGACGTCCACGAGATAGTCGCGGATGGTGTCGTGCCGGATGGTCATGCCCAGCCCTGGCGCCTCCGGCAATCGGATTAGTCCGTCGGGACCCCGCTCCAGGTGATTCTCCGTCAGGTCGAATGAGACTGCCTTCGGCTCGACGGGATATTCGCACATGGCCGACTTTGCGTAGCCGGCGAACGGTTGAATGGAGGCATTGAGTGCGAGATGCGACGTGAAGGTGTGGTTGAGATAGGTGCAGCCATTCCGCGCGGCGGCGTCGGCAATTTCTTTCGCCGGGGAGATTCCACCGATACGCCCGGTATCGATCTGGACGAAGTCGATCAGGGCGTGTTCCATCATGTTCAGCGCCATCTCGACGGTATGGCACCCTTCCCCGCCGGCGAGTGAGACGCTGCCCGAGGAGGCCCGCAGCTGCCGATAGGCGGCGTCGGCGCCGGGGACGAACGGCTCCTCGAGAAACAAGACGCGAAACTCCTGGAGAAACTGCACACGCCGGATGGCCTGCTCGGCGTCTGAGCCCCAGGCCATCGCTGCGTCGACCAGCAGGTCTGCCTCGGCGCCGATGCCCTCGCGTGCAGCCGCCAGTTGGGCGGCGTCCGAGGCGACGTCGCCCAGACCGAAGCCCTGCCAGCCGAACTTGACGGCTCGGTAGCCGGCGCCCGCGGCTGACGCAGCCCGCGCATAGGTCTCGTCTGGGGTGTCGCCGAAGAGAACCGAGGCGTACGGAGTCTTGGGGTGTGCCACATCGAATCCGAGCAGCTCGTACACCGGCGCCTCGAACCGCTTGCCCAACAGGTCCCACATGGCGATGTCAATGCCGGACAGCGTGTGTGCGGCCTGCAGCTGATCGTAGGAGTTGGCGCGGACCAGTGCCCCGATCCGGATGATGTCCGCGACGGAGTCCAGCCGTTGACCGAGCACGGAGTCAATCACCGGTTTGCAGGCGCTGTGGGACATCGGGGCGATCAGACTGGCGATGGAGACCAGCGGTGACGCCTCACATTCCCCCCAGCCCTCCCACTCGCCTCCGCGGAGTCTGACCAGGAGGACGTCCTGGCTGCCGTCCCCCACGTCAAGCACCCGGGGCATCGACAAGTAGTAGAAGTCAACGGTCTCAATGATCACAGAGATGGGCCTCTCCAGGGCGTGGGTGTGCAGCAGCGATCTGTTCTGTAATGGGGATCTGCGTGCTTCTTGTGAGGCGAAAGCGCTGTCGGTTCAGGTCCGCGGACCTCGTCGACGTCGTTGAAAGGAGTCAACACCTGCCCCGACTTGTATGTCAAGCAAAATTCGAAATCCCGACACTTTCCGGTGAAGCTGGTCTATGGCTCCCATTCTTGGTCGCAACTTGTAGTACTAGAGTGCTGAATATGACCGAGAACACCGCCAAAGGCCGCGGAGCCCGCGTCCCGCTGACCGACGTCGTCTCCCGCCAGCTCCAAGAGCTGCTTCGGGAGGAGGGCCTGACCGAGGGCGATTCGATCCCGCCGACCGCCGAGCTGGCTTCGCGCTTCAACGTCTCGCGGACGGTGGTGCGTGAGGCGCTCGCCGAGTTGACCGGTCGTGGCCTCCTGCGCCGACAGCAAGGACGGGAGGGAACAGTTGCGGTGCCCGGTGGTGACCACCTCCTGCAGCTCTTTCAGTCGCGGATGGTTGTCGAGGACATCTCGTTCGACCAGCTCCAGGACTTCCGCGAGGTGCTCGAGGTCGGCTCAGCGCGGATGGCGGCACGACATGCGACGTTGAGCGACATTGCCCGACTCTCTGATCTCCTGCACGGGATGCGGACCGCTGGCGACGACGCCGCCATGCTCGCTGTCGACGTCGACTTCCACCGAGCCATCGCCTACGCGGCGAACCCGCTCTTCGGACTGGTGCTGGACGGACTCAGTCCCCTGCTGATGGAGTCGCGGCTCGCTGTCTGGGCTGCGTACGTCGACGACGGTGGTGATGTTGACCGGGCGATCGAGCGCCATGCCGAACTACGCAACCGCATTGCCGAGCGGGACGAGGAAGGGGCCGTGGCAGCGATGCACGCCGATCTCGACGACACCCGCCAAGGGCTCACCCGGATGCATCCGTGATTCCGATCGCGCCGACCGGCGCTCGATCATGAACCAATGACTCTCACTCCTGCCACCGATCTGTCGCCGGCACACTGGATCTCCACTAGCGGGTGTCCCTGGCGCCAGCTCGTGACCATCGGCCCATCGGGCTTTCCCGCGTATGCGCGACTGAGGTTCCTGCCCGACCCGGCCTACCCAGGACAGTCGGAGAACGATGTCCGCAAAGCGCCGGATGCACCGTCGGACATCGACCGGCTCCAGACGGCCGCCGCCGTGCTCGCACGACACACCAGCACGCCCAATGACGCATATCTCCTCATCTGGGACGGCTGGGGTCATGACGCCTTTCCGGGTCCAGCGCTGCAGAGTACGCAGTTCGCCCTCCCGCACCGGTCCTACTACCTGTTCCGACTCGCGCTGCCGGACTTCATCACCGGAGCCGCCGACAGAACCTGGCGAGAGGACTCCGGGCAGGCCATGCCAGAGCCTGCCTTCCTCTGGCCTGCCGATCGCGCCTGGTGCATCACCAAGGACGTCGATCCGCACTGGGCCGGCGTCGGCGCCGACGCCAACACCCCGGACAAACCGCTGGCGGGACCACACCTGGACACAGTCCGTGCCGATCCCCAGGTGCCGCCCCCGTACTACCGATAATCCTTTGACTGAGCACCACGCCGTTCGGATCCGCCGGAACCAGCCACCAGCGCAGAGACCGACGGCGGCGTACCATCGCGACAAGCCCTCCGACGGATCGAAGGAGCACCTACGTGGACGTGCGCGGTGTGCGACTGGCCGTCTCAGGCTTCGTGCGCTGTGGTGATTCCGTGGTGGTGGTTGAGAACTCATCACCGAGCGGTCCTCAGTGGACCCCACCAGGCGGGAAGGTCGAGCCCGGTGAGACGCCCGTCGCGGCGGCTATCCGCGAGATTCGCGAGGAGTGTGGTCTGACTGTCGGCCAACCACGGCGCCTAGTCCACGCGTCCCACCTGACGTTGTCGACCGCGGCCGGCGTCGAAACGTGGATAGCCTTCGGATACGAGTTCTTGGTGGACCACACCGTTCGGCTCAGCGAAGTCGCGGACCTGGACGAGGTCGTCTCGGCTGCCGAGTGGCTGGGGATTAGAGCCGCGTCCGATCGTGTCGAAACGTCGGCAGTTGAGCCAGTTGCACGGGCTTTCGTCGACTACTGCTCCGACGTCGAGGACCTGGTTACTCGGTACTACGAGTTCGAGGTTGATCTCTCACGCCCGACGCCATCGAGATTGACGGCCTACTTCGACAGTCTCACCTACGCGTGTTGAGACGTCGTGCCTCGCTCGCTTCTCCCCTTCTGCGGCGCTACCTCCCGATCATGTAGAGAACGAGTCGCGCAGCGGCGAGTCGTACCACAGCTGGGAGCGCTGACCGAAGACCACACCGATGGTGCCAGCGTTGGCGATGCGCTCCCGCCAGGGCGCTGACCCCCGCACGCCCAGGACGTACGTCATCTGTCCAGGCATCGAGTGGGCATTGGGTGCCGGATGTACGCGGTTTTCGCACCCTCGTACGCTCGATGGTGTGACTGTCGACTCTCGCCCGACCCTGCATCTGGATGCTCGCTTCGCCTCCGAGCTGTCTGAGCTGACCGTGCCCTGGCAGGCCGCAGAGGTGGCCGACCCACAGCTGCTGGTGCTCAACGAGCCGCTCGCTCTCGAGCTGGGCATCGATCCCGACTGGCTGCGCGGCCCCGAGGGTCGACGTCTGCTGGTCGGCAACCAGGTTCCCGATGGCGCTCTGCCGGTGGCACAGGCGTACGCCGGCCACCAGTTCGGCGGGTTCTCGCCGCGGCTGGGCGACGGTCGGGCGCTGCTGCTGGGCGAGCTGGTCGACGCGCAGGGCATCGTGCACGACCTCCATCTCAAAGGCTCCGGTCGGACGCCGTTCGCGCGCGGTGGTGATGGACTGGCCGCTGTCGGGCCGATGCTGCGCGAGTACGTCATCAGCGAGGCGATGCACGCGCTGCGAATCCCGACCACCCGCTCGCTGGCCGTGACGGCGACCCAGAATCCGGTGCGTCGCGAGACACTGCTGCCCGGCGCGGTGCTGACCCGGGTGGCGAGCAGCCACCTGCGGGTGGGCACCTTCCAGTACGCGCACCTGACCGGTGACGTGGACCTCCTCCGCCGACTTGCCGACCACGCCATCGCCCGCCACCACCCCGACGCCGCCTCCGCCGACAACCCCTACGTCGCGCTGTTCGAGGCCGTCATCGCCGTCCAGGCCTCGCTGGTGGCGCAGTGGATGCAGGTCGGGTTCGTCCACGGCGTGATGAACACCGACAACATGACCATCTCCGGCGAGACCATCGACTACGGACCCTGTGCGTTCCTGGACGCGTTCGACCCGGCCACGGTCTTCAGCTCGATCGATGAGGGCGGCCGCTACGCATACGGCAACCAGCCGGTCGTCGCACAGTGGAACCTGGCCCGGCTCGCCGAGGCACTACTGCCCCTTCTCCACGACGAGCAGGAGCAGGCGATCGAGATCGCCGTCACGTCGCTCGGCGGATTCGCCGAGCAGTACGCCGCGGCGTGGTCGACCGGGATGCGCACCAAGATCGGGCTGGCCGATGCCCCCGCCGAGGTGGCGGCCCCGCTCGTCGACGAGCTGCTCGAGCTGCTGGCCCAGGACCGGGTGGACTACACCTCGTTCTTCCGCGGCCTGAGTGCTGCTGCTCGCGGCGACGCCGGTCCGACGCGTGGGGTGTTCACCGATCCCGCGGCGTTCGACGCCTGGACCGAGCGGTGGCGCGCACTCAACCCGGACGCCGACAGCATGGACGCGGTCAATCCGGTCTACATCCCCCGCAACCACCTGGTTGAGGAGGCCCTGACCGCGGCCACCTTCGACGATCTCGGCCCGCTGCAGCAGCTGCTGGAGGTGATCGGCCGCCCGTACGAGCGCCGCGCCGGCCTGGAGCGCTATGCCGCACCCGCTCCCGAGGACTTCGGGGCCTATCGGACGTTCTGCGGCACCTGAGCCCGGGAACTAGGCCCGCGCGAGGCGACGGCCGGCCACGTCGAGCACCAGTTCGCAGAACATCGCGTTCGCCCAGGAGAACCACTCCCGGGTGAACCGCGACGGATCATCGCAGTCGAAGCCTTCGTGCATCTGCCCCGTACCGCCGGTGGTGTCGCAGAGCAGTGCCACGATGCGCCGCTTCTCCGCCATATCCAGACTGGTCAGGCCTTGGACAGCCAGCGCGATCGGCCAGACGTACCGCTCGGGCGTATGCGGGCTGCCGATGCCGGCGGCAGCAGAACCGACGTAGTAGTACGGGTTTCGGCTGCTCAACAGCGCGGCTCGGGTGGCGAGATAGCGCGGGTCATCGGCCGACAGATACCCACTCAGCGGCGCCGACAACAAGCTGGGCATATTGGCGTCGTCCATCACCAGCTGGTGGCCCAGCCCATCCACCTCATAGGCATAGATCTCGCCGGCCTCCGGGTGAACGATCCGACCGAACGTCTCGATGCCTTCGCCGATGGCGGTGCGCAGGTCGCGCGCCCGACGCCCGATTGCGTCGGGCAGCAGCCCTGCCACGGTCAGCTCCTCCAGCCGGCCCAGCGCCGCGTGCGCGAACATGTTCCCCGGGACGTTGTAGTTGTAGCGGCAGGCGTCGTCGCTCGGCCGGAAGCCGCTCCAGCTCATCCCGGTCGGCCCCACCGGCTCGCCGCGGCCGTCGTTGGTCAAGGTGTCGGTCGGCGGGCAGTCGAACCGCTCGAACCGGTAGGTCGAACGATCATGGTCTTGCTCCAGCTCCCACAGATCGAGGATCGCCTCCGCGGCGGCGGTGAACCGTTTGTCGATGACATCGCTGCGGCCGGTGATCTGCCACAGCCGATAGCCGAGGTCGATCGGGAAGCACAGCGAGTCGATCTCATACTTGCGCTCCCAGATCTCCGGCCGCAGCTCGGTCCGGTCGTCCGCGTGCCAGCTCGGTTCCGGCCCGCGCTTGAAGGCGTTCGCATACGGGTCGAGGACGAGAAACTCCAGCTGCCGCCGCAGAATGCCGACCAGCAGCTCGGCCAGTGCCGGGTCCTCGCCCGCCATGATCAGGTACGGCCGTACCTGGGCCGCGGAGTCGCGCAGCCACATCGCCGGAATGTCACCGGTCAAGACGAAGGTGGTGCCGTCGTCCAGCCGCTCAGCCACCGACGCCAGATTCTCCCGCATGATGCGGGCGAAGGTGTCCGCCACCCGGTCGTCGTCGAAAGCGCTGCGGACCTCGGCCGTCACCGCCGTCAGCAGCTCTGGGGTCATGCCGATCACTGCTTCTGTCATATCAGACCTCATCTGTTCGTACCCATCAACATCACGGCTGGATTGGTGCAGAAGGTGTGGTCGAGAACCAGACTGGCTGCCCCCACGGCGCAGACATCGGCCCCGAGCTCGCTGCCGGTGATCTCCAGCGGGTGGATCTTGCGCACCTGAAACCGCTGCATCAACTCGGGCTGCCAGTGCCTGAGGAGAAACGGCTCAACCAGGGGCCAGCGCGGACCGCCGAAGACGACCCGGTCCAGGTCGAGCAGGTTCGCGACCTGCTCGGCGACCCGTGCGATTCGACCGGCCATCGTCACCATGATCGACACCGCCGCCGGTTGACCCGCCAGTGCAGCATCGCTCAGAGCCAGCAGGCCCTCCTCCAGCTGCTGGCGGTCGTCCAGGTCGACCGTATCGGGCAGCACCCCGGCCGCGATTCCACACTCGATGAGATAACGGGGTTGGGTGCTCTCGCCGAGGCAGCCGCGGCGGCCACACCGCGGACAGAGCGGCCCGTCCGGGTCGGCCAGCGCGTGGCCGAGCTCCCCGACGTTATGGGAGGAGCCCCGCACCACCTCGTCGTTCAGCACCACACCGGCGCCGATGCCGAACCCGAGGTAGAACAGCACGAAGCTGCCGTCCCCGTGCGGCCCCCCGATCCGCCGCTGCGCGGCAGCCGCCGCGGTGACGTCCTTGTCCAGCAGCACCGGCAGGCCGGTCGCTGCGGCGAGGTCGTCGCGTAACGGCACCAGCTGCCAGCCGTCGAGATTGGGCGGGTCGACGACGATGCCACGGTCGATGTCGATCGGCCCCGGAGCGACGACGCCGACTCCACCCAACCGCTCGCGGCGCACGCCCGCGCTCTCGATCAGTTGCTCGATCTGAGCGGCCATCTCGGCGACGATCGACTGCGGGTCGACGTCGGTCGGTGTCCGCTGCCGGGCGTGGGCGACCGTGCGGCCGGTGAGGTCCAAGATCAGATAGGTGATCAGCCCTGGGTCGAGGTGCACGCCGACGGCGTACTGGCCGGTCGGGTCGAGCTTCAACGGCGTCCGCGGCTTGCCCCGGGCGATCGGCTCGGGCGCCCCCTCGAGCACCAGACCTGCTTTCAGCAGGTTCCGGGCGATCGTGGTGATCGCCTGCGCCGAGAGACCGGTCAGCCGCGCCAGCTCCGACCTGCACACCCCCGCCTCGCTGCGTCGGATCGCGTCAAGGACAACAGTCTCGTTGAAGTCGCCGAGTCTCAGCTGGTTCGCGCCGCGCCGCACGAGGTGTCCTGGACTCACGTCCGACATCATGGCAGTCATGCCGCTCGCGAGAGCGCCGTTCCCGTCGATGCCGTCAGACCGTCCCCGGAACGGCCCCCCACGGCTCGCTCCAGGAGATCCGCTGGTCACGGTCACCGATCCGCCAGGACACCGGCGTCGGGTCGTGAAGCCAGTCCCGGGGTTCGATCCCGGCCGGGTTCCCGCCGTCGAGAGCGGTCCTCAGCGCCCGCCGGATGTCGGCATCGACCGTGTCATTGCGGGTGGCCGGATCGATCGACAGGAAGAGGGCGGTGCCGGACTCGGCGATCAGGTCGAGGAACCTGCGGTTGAGCTCCCACGGAGTTTCGGGCGTGCTCGGCACACAGTCGGCGTCCACGGCGAAGAACCGACCGTGCTGGGGTGCCCGGAAGGCCAAGGTGTTGACCCCCATCCGCCGGGTCCGCTCCCACTGCCGCCCCGAGGTGTCATCACCGGTGCGCTGCACGTCGACCAGCCCGGCAGCCAGATGTCCGACGGTGTTGCAGCCGATCAGGACCAGCTCGGGCACCGCCGCCCGGATGTCGCCGTAGAGGTCGCGGATGATCTCCGCGGTGGTGCGCGAGCGGTCGGCGAAGCTCCAACCGTCGCCAGTCAGCTGCTCGTTCATCGCCGGACCGAAGCGGCCGAAGATGTCGTAGCTGCTGAAGTCGTGCTTGACCAGCTCGAAACCCCAGTCGGCGAACCGGCGCAGGTCCGAGGCGACCAGCTCGCGCACCTGCGGCGTGGACGGATCGAGCACGTAGTTGCCGCGTGGGTTGGTCCGGGCGACCGGGGCCAGCTGGGCATCACGGGTCAGCAGCGGCCGGAACCACAGGCCTGGCCTGGCGCCCAGCTCACGGATCCGGCCCGCGATCGCGGCCATGTCGTCGAAGACGCCGGGAGTGCCCTCGTCCCAGGGACCGCCACCGGCCGCTCCCCCGGTGTTCCAGCCGTCGTCGATGACGCTGAACGGCCGGACCGGATGGCCATCGGCCAGCTCGACGATCGTGCGCGCGTCACCGAGCACGGCGGCCTCGTCGAAGCCCTCGCCGTAGGCGTAGTACCAGTTGTTCGCCCCCACCACGGGGCCGATGTCGCGGATCGCCCCCAGCGGGGTGGCCATCGCCGCCACCGCAGCCGTCAGGGTCTGCCAGGGGGTCGGTTCGGAGACGAACCGGCGCACCGTGGCGGCACTGAGGCGGCGCCCACCCAGCTGCGTCGGCGACCCGCCGTTGCGCAGGTCGAGCCAGAGGCTGATGCCGTCGGCGTCGATGGTCCAGCCGCAGAGCGCCCCCGGGCCGACGTCGACACCCATGCCGACGGTCGTCTGGGCGACCGGGTCGTGGCCCAGCCAATACCACGGCAGCAGTCGCTCAGGTTGGCGGTGTCGCCACTGGAGATCACCGTAGGAGCGTTCCCAGGCGTCGCCGAGGAACAGCGTCTGGTCCGCCAAGGCAGCGTCCCAGCGCAGCACCACGTACGCCACGTCGGCGATGGCCGACACGGTGACGTCGACGCCGCCGTCGGTACGCGGGTTCAAGGCCACCTCAATGCCGTCACCGGACCAGCCGGAGGGACCCGGAACGGCGGTCGTGAGAGCGGAGGTGGCCGCGGAGACGAAGACTGCGGACGGCTCCGCAGCGGACGGCAGAGTTCGGGGCGAGGTCATGAGGAGATCCGTTCGGTGAGCCATCGAAGATCGATGGTGAGGCTGTCATCTTGGCATTCCAGGGACCACAGCGCTGGGGCCACTTCGCCGCCGTACGCGCACGTCAGCCGGGGGTAGCCGGTGAGGGCGACCTCCGTCCCCTGCACCATCAACGGCAGGTCCCAGCCGAAGGAGATCCGGCCCTGGGTCGGGGAGTCGACGGTGATCGACTGGTCCGGCTGGTAGGTGATCGGCGCCGCCTGGTGGGCGGCGCAGAATGCGTCGAAGGAGCCGGTCGACTCCTCGGCGACCACGCACACCCAGGCCGAGGTGCCGTCGTCGGCTCGCAGCTGAGAGCCGTCGCGGACGAGCGGCGTGGAGCACCACAAGCCGACGAAACCGCCGCCCTTGCGGCCGAAGTGCCACCGGCCCTCCGCCCGGACCTCGTCGAACTCGGCCGGTGGGAAATGCGCGTGCGCGTACGGGTACGCCGCGGCCCGGTCCGGCTGGTGCAGGCAGATCAGGACGTCGTGGTGTTGGGCGACCCGCGGCAGCACGGCGTTGCCCGCCAGGAAGTTCGGCCGGGAGATCAGGTCGACACTGCCGGGATTGTTGGTGAACACCTGGGCACGACGGCCGAGCGTCGCCTGCCAGATGTGCTGCTGGTGACCGGGGCTGCCGGGCCGATAGCTCTGGGCAGCGCTCAACATCACCTGTCGCCCGCGGTACGTCATGATGTTGACCTCGCTCACCGGATGGCGGTCGAGCGACGCCTCAGCAACCGCACCGAAGCTCATCCGCTGCCAGGTCGTCTCCGGTGCGCCCGGGGCCCGGGCGAGCAGCTCCACGATGGCCGGCGGCCGGTAGGAGCTGGTGGCCAGCGCCACCGCTCCGATGGAAGGTTCCGTCGGCTCCCCCAGCCCGTGCACCAACCAACCCAGCGTCGCGGTCGCGCTGAGATGACCGTCGGCCAGCACATCCGGGTACGTCCGGCCGTGGGTGGAGCCGAAGACTCCATCGATCGAGTGCAGGGTCAGCTCGACCAGCAGCATGTCGAGCAGTCCCGACGCCGCTCGGACCATGTCGGTGTCGCGGCTGAAGTCGTGCAGGGTCACCAGCGCGAGCACGTTGTGCTCCAGATAGGTGTTGGACAGCCACTCGCTCCACCCGACCTCCGCCCGCAGCCGCAGCCACCGGCTGAGAGGCGACCTGGCGTGGTCGACCATCTCGGCCCCGGTGACCCCGGTGCCGGCGAACACCTGGTCCGGGGCCAGCCGACCGGCCACGACCTGGCAGGTGTGGAGCAGGATCTGGTGGTTCTCGGTGTGGAAACACCTGGTGTCCTCACCGGGGTAGTCCCATAAGTAGCGGAACCCGTCGACCGCGTCGAGCAGGGCCCGTCGTTGGCGACCGGGGAGTCCCGGCCTGTCCCGCTCCAGCTCGAGCAGGCGCAGCACACCGCACAAGGTGACGTCGGCGTTGTCGATCCGCGAGGTGATCACCTCGGCGGCTTCCTCCAGTGCCTCGTCGAACAGGTCGAGTCCGTGCACCAACCGCGCCACCTGCCCGAAGATCGAGGTCCGCGGCGGCAGCGCCGCCACGGATGCGTCTTGGAGGATCCGCCGGCTCCGCTGCCCGAAGCTCGCGACCGGCGAGCTCAGCATGGTCAACGGGCATCCCGGGCATCGTCGACGGGCTTGGTCAGCTGGGCGCCCCTGTGGGGGGCATCCGAACCTACGGCCATACATGCACCTCATCGGGAAGGGTCTACGTCGGGCGTAGCCATCGAAGCGGTGAGCATAGTTAACCGGTTTACACGAGGCAAACGCTTCCCAACGGTCGGTCGGGATGGGCCCGCCCGACGCATTGCGTCAGCTCAGGGTCGATGGGTCACGTCAGCTCATGGCCGACGGGCTGCGTCAGCTCACGGACGGGATCCGGGCGGCGACGACCGGCAAGCCGGCATCAGCGGGCTCGAGCGGCATCCGCCCGCTGTGGTCGAGCCGGCGGGCGACCACGGTCGCACCGAGGCCGAGTGCGGTGAGCGCGGCGGCGGCCAGGATCGGCGCCCGGAATCCGAAGCCGGCGGCGATCACTGCCCCGCCGAGGAAAGCGCCGAAGGCGTTGCCGAGATTGAACGCGGCCTGCTGGGCCGCGGCCACCATGCTCGCGCCGCCACCGGCGGCCACGATGGCGCGGGTCTGAATCGAGGCACTCATCGCGAAGGCGCCGAAGCCGACCACGAAAACGCCCGCGGCGGCGGCGACAGGTTGCGCGGCGGTGAGGAAGAACAACACCAGCAGCACCGCCTGGCTCGAGAATCCGAGCATCAACGTTCGTGACACCGACCAGTCGGCCAGTCGCCCACCGAGGAGGTTCCCACTGGTCGCGCCCAGGCCGAAGAGCACCAACACCCACGGCACCGCGGAGGCAGAGAATCCGGCGACCTCGGTGATGATGGGGGCGACGTAGCTGACCACGGTGAACAGGCCGCTGAAGCCGAGCACAGTCATGATCATCGTCAGCCAGACCTGCGGCCGAGCGAAGGAGGCCAGTTCCGAGCGCAGGCTGGCTGAGGACGTACGAACCGCCGGCACGAGGGCGACCAACCCGGCCACGGCGACCAGACCGATCACCCCGATGACGGCGAAGGTGGCCCGCCAGCCCAGGTTCTGCCCGATCGCGGTGCCGAGCGGCACGCCGATCACATTCGCCACCGTCAGCCCGGTGATGGCCAGGGACATCGCCTGTCCCTCCTTGCCGGCCGGGGCCAGCTTGCGCGCCACCACGGCGCTCGCCCCGAAGAAGGCCCCGTGCGGCAAGGCGCTCAGCACCCGTGCGGCGAGGAGCAGCTCAAAGCTGGGCGCCAACGCCGACGCCACGTGTCCCACCACGAACAGCACCATCAGCGCGATCAGGACCTTCTTGCGCGGCAGCCGGTGGGTGAGAGCGATCAGCGTCGGCGCACCGATCATCACCCCGATCGCGTACGCGGTGATGAGCCACCCCGCGGTGGGGATGGAGACGTCGAACGCGGCCGCCATCTCGGGCAGCAGACCCATGGCGACGAACTCCGTCGTGCCGATGGCGAACGCGCCGAGGGCAAGGGCGAGAATGGCGACTGGCACGAAGGCTCTTCCTGATCAGCGGTGGAACAGAGCGACCACGGCCTCGTCGTCGTGTCATACACCACGCTACCCCGGCCTACCGCGCGCGCCGCGACACGGTGGCTGCCGCTCCAGCCATCTCCTTCGGCCGTACGACGGCTCCCGCGAGCGTCCCGAGCGCGAGCCTGCTCCCGGCCTACCCTTGGGCCCATGACCGTGCGGCACCAGTCCCCCAGCGAGGCGCGGACTGCCGCCTGGGGTCGTTGCCGCGCGGGGCTGCGCGCCAGCTGGAAGGTGATCACCCACGTGGTGGGCGCGTGCCTGCGCTACCGGGTGAGCGGGCTGGCCGCCGAGGCCGCGTTCTTCGCGATCTTGTCGCTGCCACCGCTGATCTTCGGCCTGGCCGGCGCCATCGGCTTCGTCGCGCAGCGCTTCGACGTCTCGACCATCGCCGGTTTCCGGGAGCAGCTGCTGGAGCTCGCCGCCCGCGCACTCAGCCAGGACGCGGTGACCTCGGTGATCGAGCCGACGATCGACGAGGTGCTGTCGGGTGGTCGTTTCGAGGTGATCTCCATCGGCTTCGTGATCGCGCTGTGGTCGGGTTCACGAGCACTGAACGTGTTCGTCGACACGGTCACCATCATGTACGGCCTGGCGGGGCGGCGCAGCATCGTCCGTACGCGGGCGTTGTCGTTCACCCTCTATCTGGTCTTCCTTCTGGTCGGGGTGGTGCTGCTGCCTCTCGTGCTGGCCGGGCCCGGGTTCGTCGACCAGCTGCTGCCGAACCGGCTCGAGGTGGTCGGCACGCTCTACTGGCCGGTCGTGCTGCTCGGCTCGGTCTGCATCCTGGCCACGCTCTATCACCTGTCGGTCCCGGTTCGGACCCGGTGGCGAGCCGACCTGCCGGGGGCGGCGATCACGCTGGTGTTCTGGATCGGAGGCAGCGCGCTGCTGCGGGTGGCCCTCGATCTGTCGGCCGGGTCCACCTCGATCTACGGGCCCCTCGCCGCGCCGATCGCGCTGCTGGTCTGGCTCTATCTGATCTCCATCGCGGTCCTCATCGGCGCGGCCTTCAACGCCGCGGTGGACAAGGTGTGGCCGGCCCTATCCGGCATCGACCACGCGAGTTCCGCGGCGTTGCTGGCGGACCCGCCGCCGGGCGGACGTCCCGACGGACGCTGACGGACGCAGGGCTGTCCACATTTTGGAACGGCGTCTCGTCCCTTGGAATCGGATTTGATCTGCCAGAGCGTACGGATCACTGTTGATCACATGCGCATCCTCTCTCACACGATCCGTGCCTGGTCCATGCCGGCACGGATGGCTAAGTGGGAGCCTGCTGGGTTGACCGCGCGCCGCTTCGTCGACCTCAGTCGGACGGAGTCGATGATGTGTTGTCTGCACGCGTACTGACCCCCAGCTACGCCCCGGACGCCGGCTCATAGCCGTCGAACCCGGAGTGCCCTCCCACGCCTGAGGACGAGAATGACCACGCAGAGCCCGGCCGAGAATTCCACCGCAGCACCGAGCCAGACCAGTGTCGATCGGCCCGCGCCCACCGCACGGACCGGCGCCGCTCGTCCAGCCGCCCGCAGCCGCAAGCCGCGCGGCGAGGGACAGTGGGCGCTCGGCTACCGCGAGCCGCTGAACCCCAACGAGCAGTTCAAGAAGGACGACGACGCGCTCAATGTGCGCGCCCGGGTGGAGAACATCTACGCGCATCGCGGGTTCGACTCTATCGACCCGAGCGACCTGCGGGGCCGGCTCCGCTGGTGGGGGCTCTACACCCAGCGCCGCCCAGGGATCGACGGCGGCAAGACCGCCACCCTTGACCCGCACGAGCTCGACGACCGCTATTTCATGCTGCGGGTGCGGATCGACGGCGGCGCCCTCACCACCGAGCAGCTGCGGGTGATCGGACAGATCTCTGTCGACTTCGCGCGCAGCACCGCCGATGTGACCGACCGGCAGAACGTCCAGCTGCACTGGATCCGGATCGAGGACGTACCCGAGATCTGGCGCCGCCTCGAGGCGGTCGGCCTGTCCACCGCGGAGGCCTGCGGTGACTGCCCCCGGGTCATCCTCGGCTCCCCCGTGGCCGGGATCGCCGCCGACGAGATCATCGACCCGACGCCGGCCATCCGCGAGATCGCCGCCCGCTACGTCGGCAACCCGGAGTTCTCCAACCTCCCGCGCAAGTTCAAGACCGCGATCACCGGGCACCCCCTGCATGACGTGGTGCCGGAGATCAACGACGTCGCCTTCGTCGGAGTCGAGCACCCCGAGCACGGGCCCGGGTTCGACCTGTGGGTCGGCGGCGGTCTCTCCACCAACCCCATGCTCGCCGTCCGGCTCGGTGCCTGGATCCCGCTGGACGAGGTGGCCGACGCGTGGGCCGGCGTCTGCGCCGTGTTCCGCGACTACGGCTACCGCCGGCTGCGGACGCGTGCCCGGATCAAGTTCCTGGTCGCCGACTGGGGGCCGGAGAAGTTCCGCCAGGTGCTGGAGGACGAATACCTGCACCGCAAGCTCGTCGACGGACCGGCTCCGGCAGTGCCGGAGCGTCTCGGCGACCATGTCGGCGTGTCCCCCCAGAAGGACGGCAACTTCTTCGTCGGGTTCTCCGCCGTCGCCGGCCGGGTCAGTGGCGAGGACCTGATCCGGTTCGCCGACCTGGCCGAGGCCCACGGCTCGACCCGCATCCGCACCACGCCGATGCAGAAGCTGCTGGTGCTCGACGTCGCTCCCAGCGAGGTCGACGGTCTCGTCGCCGACGTGGAAGCTCTCGGTCTCTCCGCCAACCCGCGGGCCTGGCGGCGCTCGGTGATGGCCTGCACCGGGATCGAGTTCTGCAAGCTCGCCATCGTCGAGACCAAGGCCCGCGCCGCGACTGTGGTTAGCGAGCTCGAGTCCCGGCTGGGTCAGCTGGACAGCCCCATCACCGTCAACATCAACGGCTGCCCGAACTCCTGCGCCCGGATCCAGGTGGCCGATATCGGCCTCAAGGGCCAGCTGGTCCCCGGACCCGACGGCACCCCGGTCGAGGGATTCCAGGTCCACCTCGGCGGTGGGCTCGGGATGGACGCCGGGTTCGGGCGCAAGCTCCGCGGGCACAAGGTCACCGCGGAGGAGGTTCCGGCCTACGTCGAGCGGCTGGCCAAGGCGTACCTGGCCGGGCGCGACGAGGATGAGCGATTCGCCCAGTGGGTCACCCGGGCCGACGACGCGGTGCTGGCATGAGCGAGATCTCCCAGACCCGTCAGGCGGTCATGCACTGCCCGTACTGCGCCGAGGAGGACCTGTTCCCGATCGAAGGCGGCGGCTGGGAATGCCGGGCCTGCTCCCGGGCGTTCCAGGTGAAGTTCCTCGGTCTGCTGAACCGTGGATCAGACCGGGAGGCACAGCCATGAGCACCACCCTCGATCTCAGCCAGGTGGCGTCGGACGCCAACCGCGACCTGGAGAACGCCTCGGCCATCGAGATTCTGCAGTGGGCGCACGAGGAGTTCGGGGCCGGGCTGGTCATGACCTCGTCCCTCGCCGACACGGTGATGATCCATCTCGCCGAGCAGGTCGCGCCCGGCGTGGACGTGGTGTTCCTCGACACCGGCTATCACTTCGTCGAGACCCTCGGCACCCGCGACGCGGTGCAGGCAGTCCACAAGATCAACCTGATCTCGGTACGACCGGAGCAGACGGTGGCCGAGCAGGACGTCACCTGGGGCAAGGACCTGTTCGCCCGCAACCCCGACCAGTGCTGCGCGTTGCGCAAGGTGGCGCCGCTGAACCGCGCCCTCGAGCCCTACACGGCCTGGGCGACCGGCGTCCGCCGGGATGACTCCCCGGCACGGGCCAACACCCCGGTCGTCTCCTGGGACCCCCGCCGCAAGCTGATCAAGCTCGCACCGATCGCGCGGTGGAGCGACGCCGACGTGGCCGACTACATCGAGTCGAACTCGCTGATGGTCAACCCGCTGCTGGAGGACGGCTATCCGTCGATCGGTTGCGAACCCTGCACCATGCGTGCCGACTCCAATGACCCACGGGCCGGCCGCTGGTCAGGCCTGGCTAAGACCGAGTGCGGGATCCACCTATGACGACGGAAGCGCTAGCGATGACGCAACCCGACCAGCGGCACCGCCATCCGGCTGCCGACAGCGGAGCCACGCTGTGGTTCACCGGCCTGCCGTCCGCGGGCAAGTCGACCATCGCGCACGCGCTGGCCGACGAGCTGCGGACCAGTGGAGTGAAGGTGCAGGTCCTCGACGGCGATCAGGTCCGGCCACACTTGTCCGCCGGACTCGGCTACAGCCGCGAGGATCGCGATACCAATGTGACCCGGATCGGCTGGGTGGCCCAGCTGCTCGCGTCCCATGGCGTGGTCGTTCTCGTCCCGGTCATCGCGCCCTACTCCGCAGCACGCAAGGTGGTCCGCGCCGCGCACGCCGAGGCAGACGTACCGTTCGCCGAGGTGTATGTCTCCACCTCGCTCGCGGTGGCCGAAAGCCGCGACGTGAAGGGCCTGTATGCCAAGGCGCGCCGCGGCGAGCTGACCGGGCTCACCGGCGTCGACGACCCGTACGAGCAGCCGCACACCGCCGAGCTGGTGCTGGACACCGCCCAGGTGGACCTGGATACGTCGGTGCACATGGCCAAGGCTTTGTTGTCCGCCGTCTTGGAGAGGGAGCTGCCATGACCGAAGCTGTGACGACGGCCCTGGGGGCCGCCGGCCAGGGCCTGACCACCGGCACGATCTCGCCGGTACGCCCGCTGACCGAGCTGCAGGCGCTGGAGTCGGAGTCGATCCACATCCTGCGTGAGGTCGCCGCGACCTTCGCTGCGCCGGTGATGCTGTTCTCCGGCGGCAAGGACTCGGTCGTGATGCTGCACCTGGCGGCGAAGGCCTTCTGGCCGGCGCCGATCCCGTTCTCGTTGCTGCACGTCGACACCGGGCACAACTTCCCCGAGGTGCTGACCTTCCGCGACGAGGCAGTCGTGCACTACGGCGCACGGCTGGCGGTGGCGTCCGTGCAGGACTACATCGATGTCGGCCGGCTGCGCGAGCGCCCGGACGGCACTCGTAACCCGCTGCAGACGGTGCCGCTGCTGGAAGCCATCCAGAACGGCAAGCATGATGCCGTGTTCGGCGGTGGTCGACGCGACGAGGAGCGCGCCCGGGCCAAGGAACGGGTGTTCAGCATGCGCGACGAGTTCGGCCAGTGGGACCCCCGCAACCAGCGGCCTGAGCTGTGGTCGATCTACAACGGTCGGCATCTGCCCGGCGAGCACGTCCGCGTGTTCCCGCTCTCCAACTGGACCGAGCTGGACGTCTGGGACTACATCGAGGCCGAGAAGATCGCCTTGCCCTCGATCTACTACGCCCACGAGCGTCCGGTGGTCGAGCGGGACGGCATGTGGATTGCGATCACCGAGGTCACCCCGGTCCTCGACGGTGAGACCGTGCAGACCAAGGCGGTCCGCTACCGCACCGTCGGTGACATGTCCTGCACCGCCGCCGTGCTGTCGCACGCCAGCACCGTCGCCGATGTGATCACCGAGGTCGGGCTGAGCCAGCTGACTGAGCGTGGCGCTACGCGGGCCGATGACCGGATGTCCGAGGCGGCGATGGAAGACCGCAAACGTGAGGGGTACTTCTGATGGCGCGCACTCCCGTCACCGGCGGCCGGACGCTGCTCCGGCTGGCCACCGCCGGATCGGTGGACGACGGCAAGTCGACCCTGGTCGGCCGTCTGCTGTTCGACACCAACTCGGTGCTCAGCGACACCCTCGACCATGTGGAGAAGGTCAGCAAGCGCAAGGGTCTGGCGACGGCCGACCTGGCGCTGCTCACCGACGGCCTGCGGGCCGAGCGCGAGCAGGGGATCACCATCGATGTGGCCTACCGCTACTTCGCCACCCCGGCGCGCAAGTTCATCCTGGCCGACTGCCCAGGTCACGTGCAGTACACCCGTAACACGGTGACCGGCTCCTCCACCGCCGACGTCATCGTGTTGCTGGTCGACGCCCGCAACGGTGTGGTCGAGCAGACCCGTCGGCACCTGGCGGTGGCTGCCCTGCTGCGGGTGCCGCACGTGGTCCTGGTCGTGAACAAGATCGACCTCGTCGACTTCTCCGAGCAGGTGTTCAACCGGATCGCCACCGACTTCGCCCTGTTGGCACGCAGTCTCGGCGTGGGCGACAGCCACTGCATCCCGGTGTCGGCCACCGAGGGCGACAATGTGGTCACCCGCTCATCGCGGACGCCCTGGTACGAGGGCCCCACCGTGCTGGGCTACCTGGAGGAGGTCGACGACACCCCGCTGGCCGTGGGTGCCGACTTCCGGTTCCCGGTGCAACAGGTCGTGCGCCCGCAGAGCGCCCCGCTCGCCCCGTGGGCCGCCCAGACGCCCCCGGTCGACGGCGACTACCGCGGCTACGCCGGACGGGTCGAGACCGGGCGGGTCAAGGTCGGTGACGAGGTGGTGGTGCTGCCCCGCAGCAGCCGCGTCCGGATCGAGGCGATCGACACCCCCGACGGCCCGCTGCAGCAGGCCGTCGCCGGGCAGTCGGTGGTGCTGCGGCTCGACACCGACATCGACGTCTCCCGCGGCGACATCTTCGCCGCCCCGGACTCGCCGCCGTCGCCACGCCGTGACCTCACGGCGACCGTCTGCTGGCTGGCAGAGCGGGAGCTGACGGTCGGTGCCCGGGTGCTGGTGCAGCACGGCACAGCGATCGCCAAGGCGATCGTGAAGTCGGTCGACGCCACCCTCGACCTCGACCTCGAGCCGGGAACGATGCCGTCCTGGGTGCCGGCGGACCGGTTGAGCCTGAACCACATCGGCCGGGTGAAGCTCACGCTCGCCACCGCCCTGCCGATCGACAACTACCGCGAGAACCGGACCACCGGCGCGTTCATCATCGTGGACGAGGCGGATGGCTGGACCCTGGGCGCCGGCATGGCCGGAAGCAGCCCGCTCCGCGTGCCCACCTCGCCCATCGCTGGAACTCCTGAAAGGGGACAGTCATGACAGCTCCCTCCCTCGTCCTGCTGGGCTACGGCAGCACGGATCCCCGGGTCGCGCAGGTCAGCCACGAGATTCGCTCCAGTGTCCTCGCGCTCCGGCCGGAGCTCGACGTCCACGTCGCCTTCCTCGACTACTGCTCGCCGTCCGCCCTCCAGGTGGTCAACAAGCTGGTCCGCCGCGGCGTGAGCGAGATCGTCTTCGTCCCGCTGCTCCTCTCGGACGCGTTCCACGCCCAGGTCGAGGTCCCCGCCGTCCTCGCCCAGGTCACCGCCGCTCACCCGCAGCTGCGGGTGCTGGCGTCGCGGCCGATCGGCCCGGAGACCTCCCTGCTGTCGGTCGTCGACCGGCAGTTGCGCGACGCACTACGCCTCCGCCGCGTCAGTGAGCTCGACGGCCTCGTCTTCGCCGCCGCCGGCAGCACCGACGTCCGCAGCAATGCCATCGTCAACCGCCGCGCCCGGCAGTGGGCCAACCACCACAAGCTTCCCTGCGTCACCGCGTTCTCGTCGGTGTCGGGTCCGTCGACCGCCGAGGCGATCCGTACCCTGCGCAACCAGGGTCGCCGCTACATCGCCGTCGGCAGCTGGTTCCTCGCCCCGGGCGTGCAGTACGCCCGGCAGGCGGAACTCGCCTACGAGGCTGGGGCTGTCGCCGTCTCCGCCCCGCTGGGCGCCCAGCCGGAGATCGCCGAGACGGCGCTGACCCGCTATGTCGTGGCAGCGATGGACCTGGTCGATCTGGACGGGTCGCCGGCGACTGAGGCCGAGCCGGCTCCGGTGCGGCATCTGAGCGTCGTCGGAGCCTGACGATCTGGCTGCGCCTCAGCTGAACCCACTGGATGCGCGGATTAGCAGAGGTCTACGTCCGAGCCAACCGTGCCTTCTCCTGCTCCACGTCGAAGTCAGCGACCGGCCAAGTCAGGTTCATCTGACACAGGTGCTCCACGAGCAGCTGAGCCACCACCCAGTTGCGATACCACTTGCGATCCGACGGCACCACGAACCACGGGGCGGCGGAGGTGTTGCAGCGCTCCAGGACGGCTTCGTACGCCTCGGTGTAGGCGGACCAGTTGGCACGGGCGTCGACGTCGCCGGGGCTGTACTTCCAGTGCTTGGCCGGGTTGTCCAGCCGGGCGGCCAACCGTGACTTCTGCTCCTCCGACGAGATGTGCAGGAAGCACTTGATGATCACGGTGCCGGTCGATGCCAGGGCGGACTCGAAAGCGTTGATCTCGTCATAACGGGCATACCAGACCGACTGCTCCACCAGCGAGTCCACCCGCGCCACGAGAACATCCTCGTAGTGCGAGCGATCGAAGATGCCGACGATGCCGGGCGGCGGCAGCTCGCGTTCGATTCGCCACAGGTAATGGTGCTCGCGCTCCTCGGCGGTCGGCGGCTTGAACGCCTTGATCTTGATCCCCTGCGGGTCGACCATGCCGATGGCGTGGCGGATGACTCCACCTTTGCCGGAGGTGTCCATCCCCTGCAGGATGATCAACACCCTCGGGGTGTTCGGTGCCTCGACCCGACCCTCGGCGAACAGCCTTTCCTGCAGGTCCGACAGTTCGGGCATCAGCACCTGCTGCAGCGCAAGGGCGTCCGCCTTCGTGCCCGGAACGCCGGGAGTGGCCCGGGGATCGAAATCGGCCAGCGTGACGGGCCCGGTCGGCAGTCGGAGCAGCTCGCTGAGGCCGGACACCGGACCAGTCGGCGGTGCGCCGGTCGACTTCTGCTTCTTCTTGTCACTGGAGGCCATAAGGCGATTGTGCCCTAACCGCTTGCGGCGACGACATGGGGCGACAGCATGCGCCCTGATCAAGACGCCACGACCCGTGTCAGGATGGCCCGGTGCAGCTCATCTTCTCGCGCAGTGATCCTGCGGCCTGTGGGCAGCTGAACGACGACCAGTTGATCGCGCTCTATCGCAGTCCGCTGCCGGCCGACGGTCGCCCGTGGCTTCGCAGCAACTTCGTCACCTCACTCGACGGCTCGATCCAGGGGCCCGACGGCCGGTCCGGGAGCATCAACACCATCAGCGACCACCAGGTGTTCGCGCTGCACCGGGCGTTGGCCGACGCCATCGTGGTCGGGGCCGGTACGGCGCGGGCGGAAGGCTACCGGGCTGTCGATCTGGCGCCGTGGCAGCGAGAGCTGCGCGCGGCCGAGGGCTTGTCGCCCTTTCCGCTGCTGGTGATCGTCAGCGGTTCCCTGCAGATCGACCCCTCGGTGGCGGTGCCCGATGGCGACCATGGCGACGTGCTGGTCGTGACCTCGAGGGCCGGCGCCGGTGGGGACGTGTCCCGGTTGACCGACGCCGGCATCGACGTACTCGGCTTCGGTGACGACGAGGTGTCCGTGGTCGACATGGTGGACGCCCTGGCCGGGCGCGGACTGCAACGGCTGCTCTGCGAAGGCGGCCCGCGTCTGCATCGCGACCTGCTCGCGGCCGGGTTGGTGGACGGGGTGTCCTTGTCGGTCGCTCCCCGGTTGGTCGGCGGGGACGGGTCGCGCACCACCAGCGGCGCCATGCTGCCGGAGCCGATGGACTGCCAGCTCGACTTCGCCCTGTACGCCGACGACCACACCCTCTTCGTGGAGTACGTCAGACGCTGACCCGGGTCCTCGCCGGCTACTGCGCCACTCGGTTGCCTTCCTCATCCCAATGTCCCTCGACCTTCTTCGACGGCTGCACCCGTGGCGGCTCACCGGGCATCTTGGGGTAGTCGGGCGGGAAGTTGAGCTCACCGCCGGGCAACGTCTGCCAGAGGTCGAGCAACGGGTCGAGTGAGTACGCCTGATCGTCCATGTCCGCCCAGGGATCACCGTCGGCAAGGAGCTCGGGAACGCTGTACAGGTGCAGTGTCCGCGGATCCTTCAGCTCCGCGAGCTGCTCCCACGTCAGCGGCGTCGACACCGGAGCACCGGGACGAGCGCGCAAGCTCCAGGCGCTGGCGATGGTGCGGTCCCGGTTGTTCTGGTTGTAGTCGATGAACAGTCTCGAACCGCGCTCTTCCTTCCACCAGTTCGTCGTCACTCCCCCGTCCCGCCGCTCCAGCTCTCGTCCGAGACCGATGGCAGCGTGACGCACCTCCTCGAAGGTCCACTCCGGTCTGATCCGCACGTAGATGTGCACCCCCCGGTTGCCGCTGGTCTTGGGATACGCCCGCAGACCCAGCTCGAGCAGCAGTTCGTTGGTGACCAGCGCTACCCGCTGGGCGTCGGCGAAGGTGGTGCCCGGTTGCGGATCGAGGTCGATCCGGAGCTCGTCGGGGTGGTCCACGTCCGCCTGCCGCACGGGCCACGGGTGCAGGGTCAACGTACCCATCTGTGCGGCCCATACGATCGCAGCCGGCTCGGTCGGGCACAGCTCGTCCGCGGTCCGTCCACTGGGGAAGGTGATGCTCACTGTCTCGATGTAGTCGGGCGCACCCTTCGGCAGGCGCTTTTGGTAGAAGCCGTCGCCGTCCTTGTCCATCGGGCCGGTGGCCAGCCTCATTCCTTCGCGATAACCGTTGGGCCAGCGCTCCATCGCGGTGGGTCGCCCGCCCACCGCACGCATGAGCGGGTCGCCCACCGCCGCGAAATACTCGCACACGGCCAGCTTGGTGACGGCCGGCGTGAGCGCCGTGGCCTCATAGATCACGCGGTCGGGGCTAGACACCCGCACGTCGCGTTCGCCCACCCTGATCATCGCTGCCGCGCTCTTCGCCATGGGGCCACGCTAACGTCCGCCGGCGGCGAGGGGGCGAGCAAGGGTCGAATTGGTGGTTCCCTTACGGCAACCGCGGCAGAGTCGCCCGAATCCGCGGATACCGCACCCCGCGCTACCTGGAGCAGCCGGCGCCGCCGCGACCCGTGCCGGCAGCGTGCCCGTCGTCGGCGATTCGACGACGACCATAATTGGAGTCAGTCCACACATTCCCCACCTCGACACCGCGAGTGCGGTTAGCATGGCTAGGTGCTCACTGGGCTGCTGGCTGCTGCAGGAGCGGCACTCTGCTACGGCGTGAGCTCAATCCTCGAAGCCGTCGCGGCGCGCCGCGCCGAGGCCGTGGAGGGTCTGGACCCTCGACTGATGGTTCGCCTGCTCCGCTCCTGGACCTACCTGGCCGGCATCTGCATCGACGGTCTGGGGTTCTTGCTCAGCCTCGTCGCGGTCCGCAGCCTGCCGCTGTTCGTGGTCCAGTCGGTGGTGGCGAGCTTCCTCGCGATCACGGCCATCCTGGGGGCGCTGTTCCTGCGGATGCCGCTGAGCCGTGCGGACCGCATCGGGATCACCGTCGTGGTCGGTGGGCTGGTGCTGGTCGGCCTTTCCGCCACGCAGGATCGCAGCGTGGACGTCAGCAACGCCGAACAGTGGGGTCTGCTGGTGGCGGTCCTGCTGCTCGCCGGGGCCGCGATCCCGTTGGGCCGACTGCCGGGGTCCGCCGGCGCGCGGGCCCTGGGCGCCGTCGCGGGTCTGGCTTTCGGGGCCACCGCTATCGCTTCGCGGATGCTTCCTGGCAACTTGTCGCCACGCCACATCCTCGAGGAGGTGGGCCCGCTGCTGGAGAGCCCGGCGACCTACGCACTCGCCGCCGCAGGAGTTGTCGCGATGCTCACCTACTCCATCGCGCTGCAACGCGGCAGCGTCACCGAGGCCACGGCGCCGCTCGTCGTCGGGGAGACGGTGGCCCCGGCCCTGGTGGGCCTGCTGCTGTTGGGCGACCAGCCCCGCCCGGGGTGGGGTGTCGTCGCCGCGGTCGGCTTCCTCTTGGCAGTGGCCGGCGCGGTCAGCCTTGCCCGCCACGGCGAGGCGAGCCCGGCCGACACCCAGAGCCAGCGCGCGGACACGGCGTGAGACCGCCCAGTCGCCCGACTCCGTACGGGCGGCGAACCGCGTCGAGTTCTCTAGAGGTCCGGCCGACCGACGGGTCTGCCTGCCAAGCCGATGTACGGTCGAAAGACTCCTTGTCAGCAAGAAATCCCGACCCCGGGACGACGGGCACCAGATCATCCGGCATAGTGGAGACACCGGGGGTGATGGCTGCGTTAGGCACATGCACGAATAGCTGTCTCTAAGGGGTAAGGCCGATGAACCACCCGATGACTCGCCCGAATCAGTCGACTCGCGTCGACGCCAGTGTCCGCTCACGCTGGCGGCCGTGACCGCCGCCCGCGGACCCGGTCCGCCGGAGCTCGGGCTGGACGATGTCCTGCTCGGCGCCAAGCTCTCCGTTCCCCAGCCTCGTCCCGGTCTGGTGAGTCGGGCGGTGCTGACGGACGCGGCGCGCAACAGTGGCGCGGTCGCGGTCGGTGTCACCGCCCCCGCCGGCTACGGGAAATCGACGCTGCTGGCCGAGTGGGCGCGCCAGGAGCGTCGACGCGTCGGCTGGTTGTCCTTCGACCGACTCGATGACGACCCGAACACCCTCCTCTTCCTCCTCGCCTCGGCCTATGAGCGGGCAGTGCCAGAACATGCCGGGCTGGCCGCCGCGATGAGCGGTCTGAGCGCCGCTGCACTGGGCCGCGGAGCACCACGCATCGCGTCGGCGTTCTCGCGGGCCCCGGAACCGTTCATCCTCTTGCTCGACAACGTCCACGAGCTGCGCTCACCCGGTTGCCAGGACGTGCTCAGCGTTGTTCTGGCCGCGATCCCACCGGGATCCCAGGTCGTGACCGCAAGCCGCTACGCACAGCCACACCTGCCGCGACTTCGTGCCCTGGGCGACGCCGTCGAGCTGACCGCGCCAGACCTCACCCTCGACGCGAGGGCTGCGGCGCAGATCTTCGCGACCGCCCACGTCACCATCACGCCCGAACAGACGGCCGAGGTGACCGCGCGGACCGAAGGCTGGCCGGCAGGTCTGCAGCTCGCCGCCTTGATCGCCCGCGACGTACCAAGCGGAGCATGGGCGGTCTCGGGTGACGACAGGTACATCGCCGACTACCTTCACCGCGAGGTTTTTCGTACGTTCGACCCGGCGATCCAACGGTTCCTGCGGCGTACCGCGATCCTCGACCAGCTCCACGCGCCGCTGTGCGACGCCGTTCTGGAGGAGTCGAACGCCCAGGACCGGCTTCGGACCCTTGAAGCGTCCAACTCGTTCCTCGTCCCGCTCGATCGGCGGCGGGAGTGGTATCGCTACCACGCCTTGTTTCGCGACTTCCTGCTCGGCGAGCTTCGGCGGACCGATCCGGATCTGATTGAGAGGTTGCACCTGCGCGCAGCCGACTGGTTCCAGGCCCACGGTGCCCCGGCCATGGCTGTCGACTATCTGTTGGGCACCACCCAGAGGGATCGGTGCGCTCAGCTCGTCGCCGAGTTGGTGCGCACCACCTACGGCGAAGGACGGGTTTCGACGATCCAGCGCTGGATGACAGCACTCGGCGACTCAACGATCACGGACTATCCGCCACTGGCGGTCCTCGCCGGTTGGGTCGCTGCGTCCGTCGGACAGACGATCGAAGCCCAACGGTGGGCCGCTGTCGTAGCTGACGCCTCTTTCGACCAGACGCCGACGAGCGGCTCCGCGTCGTTCGCCTCCTCTCGATCGATGTTGCGCGCCATGATGTGTCCGGCCGGTCCCGAACAGATGATGGGCGATGCCGAGTTCTGTGTCGGCGAGGAGACCGAGTGGAGCCCGTGGCGGGCCATGGCGCTCTCCGTGCTGGCGGAAGCGCACCTGCTCTCGGGCGCACCCGCGCGCGCGGCGACGGCGTTCGAGGAAGGGACTGCCATCGGCCTCGCTGCGGGCAACACCGACGCCGTCGTGCTGAGCGAGTCCGGCCTGGCCCTTCTCGACATGGACGACGACCGCTGGGACGAGGCCGCCGAACACGTCGAGTTCGCGCTGAGCATGGTCGAGGAGCATTTGATGGACGACTACGCCATCAGCCTGCTGCCCTTTGCGGCTGCGGGGCGTCTCGCGGTCCATCGGGCCGACCTGGCCGAGGCCGACCGCCACGTCACCCGGGCCATGCGGGCGCGGGCGGCCTCCACCTTCGTGCTCCCCTGCCTGGCGACCAGGGGCAGACTCCAACTGGCCAAGGTCTTCTGGACCCGGGGCGACCAAGGCAGTGCCCGGCACCTGTTGCGCGAGATCGACGATATTCTCGCCCGCCGACCACGTCTGGGCACCCTGGTCGATGAGGTGGCCGAGTTCCGCAAGATGACGACGCCCGCGATGAGCAGCGCGTTACCCTCCAGCGTGCCGCTCACGCCGGCAGAGCTTCGAGTTCTGCCATATCTCCAAACCCACCTCCGAATCGTCGACATAGCCCAACGACTGCAGGTCTCGCGCAACACCGTCGCGTCCGAGGTCTCCGCCATCTACCGCAAGCTGGGCGTCTCGTCGCGCCGTGAGGCAGTGCGCCAAGCGACAGTCCTCGGGTTGGTCGGGGGCTGACCGGGCAGTCGGGCTGAGCAGCCCGACTGCCACGGTTCACCCGTCGGAGAGATCCTCGGTGTCATAACCCAGGGCCAGTGCCAGTTGGGAAGCCGCGGTCACGACGTGCACCGGGCCGACGATCGGGAGGACCGCCACGAGGGCGTCCACGATCTCGTCGACACTTGCTCCGGCGCTCACCGCACTGTCGGTGAGCGCACCGTAGGAAGGAACACTGCCACAGCCCATCGCCGCGAGAGCGCCCAGCTGGACCAGCATCATGGTCTTCGCGTCGAGCGATGGCTCGGCCCAGCTGAGCGAGTTGGCTGTCGTCTGATCCTCCACCGGCATCTGGTTGAACGCTAGCCGGCGCAGCCGTTCTCTCGGGTCCATGGTGACCGATCTGAGTCAAAGTCTTGCCCTAGCGGCCACAACGCCGGCGCGCACGCTGCCCCGGGCCCGGCGTCAGTGATGGAAGCCACCGGCCTCTTCCTCTGTCATCGACTCCTTCGGCGCGTGGTTCTCCAGAATCTTCATCGCGCGCCGATAGTCGTCGAGCAGCAGCGAGGCCATATCCAAGCTGAAGTCGTGTCGAACCAGGATCCGTTGGATCGCCAGGTCCTCCCGGTGTGGCGGCAGCGTGTAGGCCGGTACCTGCCAACCGCGGCTCCGCAGTCGATCAGCCAGGTCGAAGAGGGTGAATCCGTGCTCAACGCCCTCCTTCAGCTTCCAGGTGAGACCCGGGATGCCGCCCCGACCGTCATAGATCATCTCGAACGGACCCATCCCGGCAATCTCATCGGCGAGATAGTGCGCGGTCTGGTAACCCGCCTCATGGATCTTGCGGTAGCCCTCCCTCCCGAGCCGAAGGAAGTTGTAGTACTGCGCGACGATCTGTCCGCCGGGCCGAGAGAAGTTCAGCGCGAAGACGGCCATGTCGCCGCCGAGGTAGTTGACGTGGAAGACAAGGTCCTCCGGCAGATCGGACGCGTCGCGCCAGACCGCCCAGCCGACGCCCAACGGAGCAAGGCCGAACTTATGACCCGAGGCATTGATCGACTTCACCCGCGGCAACCGGAAGTCCCAGACGAGGTCCGGGTCGACGAATGGTGCGATGAAACCCCCACTGGCCCCGTCGACGTGGATGGGGACATCGAGTCCGGTATCGGCCTGCAGCTTGTCCAGCGCTGCAGCCACGTCCGCCACGGGCTCGTACTGACAGGTGAATGTGACGCCCAACGTGGGCACGACGCCGATGGTGTTCTCGTCAACCCGCTTGACCGCCTCCTCGGGCGACATGATCAGCCTGTCGGCCTCCATCGGGATCTCGCGGAGCTCGACGTCCCAGTAGCGGGCAAACTTGTGCCAGCAGATCTGGACCGGGCCGCAGACGAGGTTGGGTCGATCGGTCGGCTTGCCGTCAGCGCGCCGACGTTCACGCCACTTCCACAGCAGCGCCATCCCGCCGAGCATGGCTGCCTCGCTCGACCCAGTGGTCGAGGTGCCCATCGTGTTGGCTGCATCCGGACTGTTCCAGAGGTCGGCAAGCATGTGGACACAACGCGCCTCGAGCTCGGCGGTCTGCGGGTATTCGTCTTTGTCGATCATGTTCTTGTCGACCGACAACGCCATCAGGTCCCGGATCTCAGGGTCGACCCAGGTCTGGCAGAACGTCGCCAGGTTCTGGCGTGAGTTCCCATCCAGCATCAGCTCGTCGTGGACGACCTGGTACGCGTGCCGCGGCACCTGTTCGTTTTGTGGGAACTTGTACTTCGGCATGGCGACCGACAGGTCGCTCGACGCGAAGACGTCGTCCTCGAGGTCGGCGCGGACTGAGTTCTTGTTGTGCAACATGATAAAGAGGGCTCCTCGTGTCTCGCGGGCAGGGCTCGCGCTCGGTTCATCTGGTGGTCTACGCCTCGCGGTCGTCGCTCAGCGGGTCGAAATGGTCACTTCGGTCTCCAGCACACCGATCTCGTCTTGGAGCTTCTGTGCCAGGTCCGGGCAGTAGGTCTCGATGACGGCGATGTCGTAGGCGAGGACTGTCGGGTCCATCACCACGCGCCGCAAATGGATGGAGTTGTTGCCGAACTGCGCCAACGCCAGTTCTTGCTGCAGCTCTCCGACGTTCTCGCAGCTCACCCCGCCGTCGGTCCCGTACAGCACGGCCGCGGTGGAGGGGTCGACCGGCGGTAAGCCCGCCGCCTCCAGCCTGTCGTTGAGCTGCTGCGCCAACGCCTGTGCCTGCTCGCTGTCGGGACCGGACGAGGTCCCGGCGGCGGTGCACCCGGAGAGCGCGACGCACACCCCGAAGGCGAGACCCGCCATCCGTAATCCGGTCTTGCGCGGTCCCGCCTGCACTCTGGTGGGACCGACTGCTCGTGGCTGCTTGGTTCTCATCGGGCTCACGTCTCCTGAACTGGTGTGTCGGTGTGGGTGCTGTCCGCGGACGGCTCGATCTTCCAGCCCGGCTTACGCAGCTTGTACAAGATCAACGGCCAGACGCCGAGAACGACGATGCCCGCCACGAGAATCAGGATGTAGATGCTCTGAGGGGTTGAGTCGGCGTTTCCCGATGGCTCGACGAACCCGAGCAGGAAGGCTGCCGCGCTGGCCACCAGACCGACCGATCCGACGAGCGTCATCGCGGGGGTCCGGAACCCGCGCTTTACGTCGGGGTGCGTGCGACGCAGTCGCATCGCGGCCAGGAACATGAGCATGTACATGATCAGATAGAGCTGTACGGCCATCGCCGTCAGAATCCAGAAGACGGACTGCACCGACGGGAGGATCGCGAACAGGATGGCCATTGCGGTCACGATGATGCCTTGGACCATCATGATCGGAACCTGCATTCCCCGGTTGTTCGTCTTCTGCAAGCGAGGCGGGAGATAGCCTTCCTTGCCGACCAGGAGAAGGCCACGGCTCGGTCCGGGAATCCAGGTCACGACCGAAGCCAGGATCCCTACCACGATCAGCAGGGCCATCACTGTGGTACCCCAGGGAATCCCGATGTGCCCGAAGAAGACGTCGAAGGCCTGGAGCACGCCCTGGGTCAGGTTGACGGTGGACCCCGGCACCCCGACGGAGATGGCGAGGGTCGGCAGGATGAAGACGAACAGGATGAGCACGACCGACAAGATGATGGCCTTGGGGAACTCCTTGCCGGGCTTGCGCATGTCAACAACGTGGACCGCGTTCATCTCCATCCCGGCGTAGGAAAGGAAGTTGCTCACGATGAGCACAATGCTGGCCAGTCCGGTGAAGGTCGGGAACCATTGCGCGTCACTGACGGGCGCGAGGTTCGAGACGCCGCCGTCCTGGATGAACACGAAAGCGAAGATGATCAATGCCGCGGACGGCACGATCGTGCCGAGCAGGAAGCCCCAGGTCCCCACCTTGGCGAACGCATCGATACCACGGGTGGCGATGAGCGTTGAGAGCCAATACACGATGAGGATCACCAGACCGGTGAAGATGCCGGAGTTGGCGAGCGCTGGATTGAACACGTACGCGAGCGCAGACGCGAAGAAGGCCAGCTGGGCCGGATACCACGCGACGTTCTGCATCCACTGCTGCCAGATGGCGATGAAGCCGATTCGGTCGCCATAGGCTTCCTTGACCCAGACGAAGACTCCACCCTTCCACCCGCTGGCCAACTCTGCGGCCACCAACGCCACCGGCACCATGAACAAGATCGCGGGCAGGACGTAGAGGAAGATCGACGCCCACCCGTAGGCGGCCATGGCCGGCAGACCACGGACGCTGGCCACGGCCGTGGCGATGAGGATCGCCATCGACGTCCAGCTGATGAATGTTCGAGCAGGTGCCTGTGCTCGCGCAGGTGAGGGCTGATGATCTTGCTGTCGAGCCATGACTCACGTCCTTCCGCTGACTGTCCCGGATCACGACGCTACGGCCCGGTCACCGGATCAGGCATCATTCAGAATGAATGATGCGGCTCCGAACACGCGTCCATTGCGCTATATCGGCTCCAACTTTTGACTGAATAGTCTCAGCGAATGGACTCGTCGCTCATCGGACGTTCGGCCTCGCGCCTCGGGCTCGGGTGTCGGGGCACCGCGGGATGCGCAGGTTGACCGTCGACCGCCGGCGCACAGGGCCGTGTCAGGCGAGTGATGGGCCCGGGCAGAAGACGGACTGTCCGCACGCCCGCCGGCACCGGACCCACCGAAGAGGTCCGTCGCGACCGGTGGCGCCGGCTCGCCCCGTAGCCGGGCCGACGATGGGCCATCCGGTGTCCGCTACGGAGCGGAATAGGCTGGTCGCAGCCCGGGTTGACCAGAAGCGCGGCACGCCCGCCCGGCCGGGGCGGAAGCGGCGGCGTCCCGATCGGAGGAGGAGAGATCATGACCGACGTATCCAGCACCGGACCTGCGGCCCAGGTGGGCAAGGTGGTCAAGTCCGAGCAGGAATGGCGGGCGCAGCTGAGTCCTGCCGAATATCACGTGCTGCGCGAGGCGGGCACCGAACGGCCGTTCACCGGCGAATACACCGACACCACGACCCGGGGCATCTATCGATGTCGCGCCTGCGGCACCGAACTGTTCCGCAGCACCACCAAGTTCGAGTCGCACTGCGGCTGGCCGTCGTTCTTCGCACCACTCGCTGAGGACCGGGTGGTGTATATCGAGGACAAGACCATGTTCATGAAGCGGGTCGAGGTCCGCTGTGCTGCGTGCAACTCGCATCTGGGGCACGTCTTCGAGGGCGAGGGCTATGACAACCCGACCGACCTGCGGTACTGCATCAACTCGATCAGCCTGACGCTGGAGCCCGAGGAAGCCTGAGCTCGCAACGCCGACGTCGCGGCACCGCATCCCGCCGGGATGTGGTCCCGCTGCTGTCTCACCAGGTGCCGAGAATCGTGGCCAGCTCCCGGCGGCGGCCGGTGTAGAACGGAGTCTCCTCGCGGGTATGACGACGGGCCTCGGCGGAACGCAGCTCGCGCATCAGATCGACGATGCGGTGCAGCTCGTCGGCCTCGAATGCCAGCATCCACTCGTAGTCGCCGAGGGCGAAGGACGACACCGTGTTGGCGCGGACGTCGGGGAACGGCCGGGCCATCATCCCGTGCTCGCTGAGCATGGCCCGGCGCTCCTCGTCCGGCAGCAGGTACCACTCGTAGGAGCGTACGAACGGATAGACACACAGGTGCGCCTTGGGCTCCTCGCCCTGCATGAACGCCGGTACGTGACCCTTGTTGAACTCCGCCGGTCGATGCAGAGCCAGCTGGGACCACACCGGCTCCAGGTGGTCGCCGAGTGGTGACCGGCGCAAGGCGTGGTAGGCGTCCTGCAGCGCTTCGGAGGTCGGGGCGTGCCACCACACCATCAGGTCGGCGTCGGCGCGGAGGCCGGCCACGTCGTACCAGCCGCGGATGACCACGTCCCCACCCTCGGTCGCGGCTGCCACCGCAGTCAGTCCCGCCTCGGCCAGCTTCTCCGCCGGAGCGCTGAGTGGTTGAGCCCGGCGGTAGACGGACCACATGGTGTAGCGAATGGTGTCGTTGATATCGCGCGCTTTCATCTGTGCCTCTCTGTTGCGTTGGTTCTATTGTCGGTCGCCCTCGCAGCGCGGTGCTCCCCCGGGGGCAGCCCACCCGGGCTCCGCCCCAGTCCGGTCAGCCCAGTCCGGTCAGGCCAGTCTGGTCAGCCCGGTCCGGTCAGCCCAGTCCGGTGAGGGCGTCCTGAGCCGCGCGGGTGCCGGTCCCGATGCAGGCAGCGATCCCGACCCCGTCCAGCGCGGCCCCGGCCACGGCCAGGCCAGGGATCTCGGCCACCGCCCGGCGTAGTCCGGCCACCATCGGGCCATGACCGACCAGATACTGCGGCAGCGCACCGCCCCAGCGACGCACGGCTGCGGTGAGCAGCTCCGCGCCCGCCCAGCCCTGGACGGTGCGAGCCTCGGCGAAGGTCCGCTCCAGCAGCCGGTCATCGTCGAGCTGCAGCAGGTGCTCCTCGCCGAGGCGGCCGACACTCGCCCGGACGACCGCCACGCCGTCACCCCAGGTCGCACGCGCCCGCTCTGCCACCCAGTCCCACTTGGCGCTGGAGAAGGTGAACGCCTTGATCGTGGGCAGCTGCCCCGGTGGCACCAGCAGACCGGACCCCGTCAGCTCCGCGCCGCGCACGACCAGAGTGACCACGGCCATCGAGGCGTACGGGATCGCGGCCAGCGCGGCGGCCTGAGCCGGCAGCAGCACGTCCAGCAGCCTCGCCGTCGGCGTGGCTGGAGCGGCCAGCACCACCGCGTCGGCGCCGATGGTCTCCGCCGCCGGCACCGGCCCACAGGTGAGCGTGAACCTGCCGTCGGATCGTCGGTCCAGCCCGCGGACAGCGGTGCCGGTCCGCAGCTCGACCCCCAACCGAGTGAGGTCGGCGACCAGCGCGTCCACCAGACCCGAGACGCCACCGGGCAACCCGGCGAACACGGGACCACTCGCCGTGGTCGGACTGAGGGAACGAGCGTGCTCAAGCAGCGAACCGCCCGCGCGTGCCGACTCGTAGAGCCGCGGCGATACCGCGGCGAAAGAGAGGTCTCGCGCGTGGCCGGCATAGACACCGCCCAGCAGCGGCTCCAGCAGTCGATCGGTCACCTCCGGGCCGAACCGTTCGTCCACGTAGCGCCCGATCCCGACGTCGCCCTCCAGCGCCGGGGCGGGCAGCGCCGGTTCCTGTCGCGCCCGGGCCAACCCGTCGTCGCTCAGATAGCCCGCCAGCCGCTCCAGGTCCACCGGTACGCCCATCGCCTGCGGCGGCAGCGCGCGGATCTGATGTTCGATCAGCACCTGCGCCTTCGCGGTTCTCGGGTGCACCAGCTGCTCGGTCAGCCCAAGGGCCGCCGCCAGGTCCACGGCCTCGGGTCGCCGGGCCAGCACCGACTCCGCCCCGGTATCCACCCGGACACCGTCCAGGTTGACGGAATCGAGCTTGCCGCCCAGCCGGTCCGATGCCTCGAGCACCCGAACCGAGGCACCGGCGAGGGCCAGGGTCCGGGCCGCGCTCAGGCCTGCCACCCCACCGCCGACCACCACCGCGTCGACCATGACTCAGGCGCCTGTCGCGCGGGCCTCGGCCCGCAGCTGCGGACCCTCCGTGTGCACCAGCTCCACGATCCGACCGAGCACGGCCGGGTCGGTGGTCGGCGGCACGCCGTGGCCGAGGTTGAAGACATGCCCCGGTGCGGCGGCACCCGACCTGACGACCTCGCGCACCCGTTCGGCCAGAATCGGCCACGGTGCGGTGAGCAGTGCCGGGTCGAGATTGCCTTGAACGGCATAGTCGGGCCCGATCCGCCGGCTGGCCTCGGCCAGCGGCGTACGCCAGTCCACCCCGACGACGTCGGCGCCGGCGCCACCCATCAGAGCGAGCAGCTCCGATGTGCCCACCCCGAAGTGGATTCGGGGGACGCCCAGCTCGCCGATCCGCGCCAGGACCCGGGCCGAGTACGGCTGGACGTAGCGGGCGTAGTCGGCCGCCGACAAGCTGCCGGCCCAGGAGTCGAACAGCTGCACAGCACTGGCCCCGGCCGCCACCTGGACCGCGAGGAAGGCCGCAGAGATGTCGGCGAGCCGCGAGCACAACTCGTCCCAGATCTCCGGCTCGCTGACCATCAGGGACTTGGTCCGGGCGTAGTCCTTGCTTGGGCCGCCCTCGACCAGATAGCTGGCGAGGGTGAACGGCGCGCCGGCGAAGCCGATCAGCGGGCGCTCGCCCAGCTCGGCCACCAGGAACGAGACGGCCTCGGTGACGTACTCCACGTCGGTGGGCTCCAGGCCTCGCAGCACGGCCAGGTCGGCCCGGCTGCGGATCGGCGCGGCGATGACCGGACCGGTGCCCGGGACGATATCGAGATCGACGCCGACCGCCTTGAGCGGCACCATGATGTCGGAGTAGAAGATGGCGGCGTCGACGCCATAGCGCCGGACGGGCTGCAGCGTGATCTCGGTCACCAGGTCCGGTCGGGTGCAGCTGTCGAGCATCGGCACCCCTTGGCGGACAGCCTTGTATTCCGGCAGCGACCGCCCGGCCTGACGCATGAACCAGACCGGCACGCGGTCGTCGAGCTGGGTCCGGCGGCAGGCGGCAAGGAAGACCGAAGAAGAGGTGAGCACCCGTGAACTCTTTCACGAGCAGCGCCGTTTCGGCGCGTCGAGTGCCTCTACCACACCCCCCGCCCATAGGCTCGCCTGGTGGGAGCAACGATGGACGCGTCACCGACACCGGATCTCTTTCGGCGCGCCGCACAAGAGCTGATGACCGCGGCCTGGCGCCCCGAGCTGCTGGTCGAGGAGATCCCGGCCCCGCAGCGGATCGCGCCCTTCTCCGCGGCCATCACCGCTGATGTCGTGGTGGGCGGCGAAGACGTCGGCAGCGGGCGACTGATCCTGCTGCACGATCCGGCCGGCAACGCTGCCTGGCAGGGCACCTTCCGCTGCGTCACCTTCGCCCGGGCCGACATCGATCCCGAGATGGTCACCGACCCGTTGCTGGCGACCGTCGGCTGGTCCTGGCTGATCGATGCCCTGGACGCCCACCAGGCCGACTACGTGGCGCCCAGCGGCACCGTGACCTCGGTGTCGAGTGAGTCCTTCGGTGGAATGGTCGAGGACCCGCCGCGGGCCGAGGTCGAGATCCGCGCGTCGTGGACGCCGCAGCTGAGCGACCAGGCCGGATTGACCCATCATCTTCAGGCGTGGGGTGAACTACTCTGTACGACGGCGGGGCTCCCCCCGCTGCCCGCCGGCGTGGTTGCGATGCCCTCTCGGCGGACCCCACCGACCCGAAAACCGCGGAGACGTTGACAGACACACTTCGTACGCCCGAGCCCGGCTCGTCCGACCCCACGCGCGATGACGACCTGAGCGTGGGGTCCACCGGATCCCAGGCGGGCGGACACTCCGCCGTCGAGGTGGATGACGCACCAGTCCCGCTGCTGACCGAGCCGGCCGACGGCGTGCCCGCGGTGATCACCACCGACGAGGCCCTGGACGCCGCCATCGAGGCACTACGGGCGGGCACCGGGCCCGTCGCCGTGGACGCCGAACGCGCTCACGGGTTCCGCTACAGCCAGCGGGCGTACCTGATCCAGCTGCGCCGGGCCGGCTCCGGCACCCACCTGGTCGACCCGATCGCCTTCGGGCAGCCGGCCGATCTGAGCCGGCTGGGCGAGGCCATCGCCGACTGCGAGTGGGTCATCCACGCAGCCAGCCAGGACCTGCCCTGCCTGTTCGAGGTCGGCATGGTGCCGCGGACGCTGTTCGACACCGAGCTCGCCGGACGACTGCTCGGCTATCCGCGGGTGGCGCTGGGGACGCTGATCGAGGAGCACTTCGGCGTACGTCTGCTGAAGGAGCATTCCGCGTCGGACTGGTCGACCCGGCCCCTGCCCGCCGACTGGCTCACCTACGCCGCGTTGGACGTGGAGCTGCTGGTCGAGCTGCGCAACGTCCTCGCCGCCGAGCTGGAGGAGGCGGGCAAGGCCGAGTTCGCGCGCCAGGAGTTCGCCGCACTCGCCGCCGGCGCCGGCACCGCCAACGAACCTCGGACCGACCCGTGGCGCCGCACCTCGGGCATTCACAAGGTACGCACCCGGCGAGGGCTGGCCTACGTCGCCGAGCTGTGGGCAGCCCGGGACGAGATCGCCCAGCGGCTCGACCGGGCGCCGGGCAAGATCCTGGGTGACGCTGCCATCTCCGAGCTGGCAGCCGCGCCGACGCCCGACCGGGCGGCGATGCGACAGATCGCGCTGTTCTCCCGCCGTCAGGCGAAGCGGTTCGAGTCGACCTGGCTGAGCGCGGTGACCCGGGTGCAGGCGCTGACCGACTCTCAGCTGCCGGCGATGCACCTGCCCAATGACGGCCCCCCTCAGGCCCGCCTCTGGGCGGCCAAGGACCCGGCGGCTGCGCTCCGGTTGACCAAGGTCCGCGACGCGCTCACCGCACGGGCGGCGGAGCTGAGGCTCCCGATCGAGAACCTGCTCACTCCCGACTTCGTCCGTCGGGTGGCCTGGCGACCCCCCACCCCGCTGACGACCGAGACCGTCGATGCCGCGCTGGCGGCGCTCGGTGCCCGCCCGTGGCAGCGGGAGCAGACCGTCGAGCTGATCACCGAGGCGATGCTGGCCGCTGATCAGGCTGGAACTAGCAGCGCCCAGCCAGTCCCGGCGGTGGCCGCCTCGGACGTCGAGAAGAGCGAGACCGACCCCGTCAGCTGATCGCCGGCAAATTCTCACGACCCCGTCGCAGGTTGTTACTCGTGAGTAATATGACAGCCATGCCCCGTGAATCCCGTGAGGTCGTCTTCGTCGACGGCGTCCGTACCCCGTTCGGCAAGGCCGGCTCTCTCTACGCCGAGACCCGGGCCGATGACCTGGTGGTGAACTGCATCCGCGAGCTGATGCGTCGGCACCCCGAGCTGCCACCGGAGCGGGTCGATGAGGTCGCCATCGCAGCCACTACCCAGACCGGCGACCAGGGCCTCACCATCGGCCGGACCGCTGCCCTGCTCGCCGGGCTCCCCCGGTCAGTTCCGGGCTATGCCATCGACCGGATGTGCGCCGGCGCCATGACCGCCGTGACCAGCGTGGCGTCCGGGATCGCCTTCGGTGCCTACGACGTCGCCATCGCCGGCGGGGTGGAGCACATGGGCCATCACCCGATGGGTGAGGGCGTCGATCCGAACCCACGGATCGTCGCCGAGAAGCTGGTCGACCCGTCGGCGCTGGTGATGGGCTCCACGGCCGAGAACCTGCACGACCGGTTCCCCGCCATCACCAAGGACCGCGCCGACGCGTTCGCCGTGCTCAGCCAATCACGGGTGGCCACGGCCTACCGTGCCGGCGTCATCCAGGAGTCGCTGGTGCCGATCGCCACCCGCAGCACCGAGTACGGCTGGGGTCTGGCAACCATGGACGAGCCACCACGACCGGGCACCACCCGCGAGGCGCTGGCCACCCTGAAGACCCCGTTCCGCTCCCACGGCCGGGTCACCCCGGGCAACGCGGCCGGGCTCAACGACGGAGCGACGGCCGCGCTGGTGGCCGCCGAGACCACCGCGGCCGAGCTCGGACTGCCGGTGGCGATGCGGCTCGTGTCGTATGCCTTCGCCGGTGTCGATCCGGAGGTGATGGGGGTCGGTCCGATCCCCTCCACCGAGCGAGCCCTGCGGCTGGCCGGATTGAGCATCGACGACATCGGCGCCTTCGAGATCAACGAGGCCTTCGCGGTGCAGGTGCTCGCCTTCTTGGACCACTTCGGCGTCGACGCCGACGACGACCGGGTCAACCCCTACGGCGGCGCCATCGCCCTGGGCCATCCGCTGGCCAGCTCCGGCGTCCGGCTGATGATCCATCTCGCCCGGAGCTTCCGCGAGCACCCTGAGGTTCGCTACGGGATCACCACCATGTGCATCGGCCTCGGCATGGGTGGCACCGTCATCTGGGAGAACCCCCACCACCGCGACGCAGGAGTGACCCGATGAGCACCGATCTCGAGGCGCTGCTGGCCCGCGCGTCCGCCCTCACCGAGGGTGAGGTGGTCACCCGGGCCCTCAGCCGCGACGTGATCCTGCCGCACGCCGGCACGACGGCCGTACTCATCACCCTCGACAACGGCCATGACCATCGCCGACCCAACACCCTCGGCCCGCGCAGCCTTGCCTCGCTGAACGCCGCCATCGACGCCGCGCTGGCCCGCGAGGACGTGACGGCGGTCGCGATCACCGGCAAGCCGTTCATCTTCGCCGCCGGAGCCGACCTGACGGGCGTACCGCAGATCACCGAGCGGGAACAGGCGGAGACCATCGCCAAGATCGGACACGCGGTCTTCGCCAAGCTGACCGACGCCACCGTGCCGACCTTCACCTTCTACAACGGGCTGGCGCTCGGTGGCGGCTTGGAGATCGGGCTGCACTGCCACTACCGGACCGTGTCGGCCGCGGCGGCCGGGTTGGCGTTGCCGGAGTGCTTCCTCGGCATGGTGCCCGGCTGGGGCGGCGCCTTTCTGCTGCCCAACCTGATCGGCGCCGAAGGTGCGGTGCGGGTGATCATCGAGAACGCACTCAGCCAGAACCGGATGCTGAAGGCTCGTGACGCATACGCCCTCGGGGTCGTCGACGCGATCTTCGACGGCGCCGACTTCCTCGAACGATCCCTCGATTGGGCCGGGTCGATCGTGGCCGGCTCGACCGTGGTCGACCGGGTCGAACCCGACCGGAGCGCCGCCTGGGACGAGGCGGTGGCCGAGGGCCGCGCCTTCGTCGACCTCAAGGTGTCCGGCGCGGCGCCGGCTCCGTATCGGGCGCTCGAGTTGATCGCCGCGGCCCGCACCGCGGACCGGCTCGAGGCGTTCGCGGCCGAGGATGCCGCTCTGGCCGATCTGCTGCTCAGTCCGGAGCTGCGGGCCGGGCTGTACGCCTTCGAGCTGGTGCAGAAGCGCGCCAAGCATCCGGCCGGGGCGCCCGACACGGCGCTGGCCCGACCGGTCACCGCCGTCGGTGTGGTCGGCGCCGGTCTGATGGCCAGCCAGCTGGCCTGGCTCTTCGTCCGCCAGCTGCAGGTCCCGGTCACCATCTCCGACCTCGACGCCGACCGGGTGGCCGCCGGGGTGGCGTACGTCCACGGGGAGATCGACACCCAGCTGGGCAAGCGCCGGATCTCCAGCGACCACGCCAATCGGCTCAAGGCCCTTGTCACCGGCACCACCGACCAGGCCGACTTCGCCGGCTGCGACTTCGTCATCGAAGCCGTCTTCGAGGAGCTCGGCGTCAAGCAGCAGGTGTTCGCCGAGCTGGAGCGCCACGTCGACCCCACCTGCGTCCTGGCCACCAACACCTCCTCACTGTCGGTGACCGCGATGGCCGACGGTCTGCAGCATCCGGAACGGGTGGTCGGGTTCCACTTCTTCAACCCGGTCGCCGTGCTGCCGCTGCTGGAGGTCGTCCGCGCCGAGCGGACCGACGACCCGACACTGGCCACCGCGCTCGCGGTGGCCCGGACCCTGAAGAAGAACGCCGTGCTGGTGTCCGACGCACCGGCGTTCGTGGTGAACCGGGTGCTGACCCGGCTGATGAGCGAGGTCACCCAGGCGGTCGACGAAGGCACCCCGATCGAGGTCGCCGACGCCGCCCTGCGTCCCCTCGGCCTGCCCATGTCACCCTTCGTGCTGCTGCAGCTGGTCGGGCCGGCCATCGGCCTGCACGTCAACGAGACGCTGCACGAGGCCTTCGGCGACCGGTTCAACGTCTCGGCCAACCTCAAGGCGCTGGTCGAGGCGGGACGGCGCGGGATCTACGACTGGAACGGGGACGGCACGACCTACGTGTCGGACGAGACGCGGGAGCTGTTCACGATCGGGAACCGGCCCAGCACCGCGGAGGAGGTACGCATCCGCGCGCTCAGTGCGATCGCGGAGGAGATCGGGCTGATGCTGGCCGAGAAGGTCGTGGCGGCGCCGATGGACGTCGACCTGTGCCTGATCCTGGGAGCCGGCTGGCCGTTCCATCTCGGCGGCATCACGCCCTACCTCGACCGGGAGGGCATCTCGGAGAAGGTGATCGGTCGCACCTTCCTGCCAGCGGGTGTGGCCAGCGTCCGGACGGTGCCTGCCGAGGGCTGACCGCCGCGGTCGCGTCGGCTGGCGGGAGCCGCCTCAGCGCACCGAGCTGTTCATGTCGGTCAGCGTCTCCCCAGTGCCCACGCGCGCCTTGCGGTGGCCGTAGAGGAAGTAGATGGCGAAGCCGATCGCCATCCAGATGACGAACCGCAGCCAGGTCTCGACCGACAGGTTCAGCGTCAGATAGAAGCAGATCGCGGCCGACAGGATCGGCAGCACCGGCGAGAACGGGACTCGGAACGCCCGCGGCAGGTCGGGGCGGGTACGCCGCAGGATCACGATGCCGACCGAGACCAGGATGAACGCGGTCAGCGTGCCGATGTTCACCATCTCCTCGAGCTTGCCGATCGGGGTCAGGCCCGCGACCAGCATAGTGATCACACCGATGATCACCGTGATCACGTACGGCGTCTGGAACCGGGGATGCACCTTGCTCATCACCGGCGGCAGCAGATGGTCACGCGACATGGCGAACACCACCCGGGTGGCGCCGATCATCAGCGTCAGCACCACGGTCGTCAGGCCGGCGACCGCCCCGGCGGCGATCAGCGTCGCGTAACCCGTCTTGCCCAGCGAGGTGAACGCGGCGGCCAGCGCCGCCTTGGGGTCGATCTGGTCATACTTCACCATCCCGGTGATGACCAGCGAGACCGCGCCATAGAGCACCGTGCAGATCAGCAACGAGGCGAAGATCCCGATCGGCAGGTCGCGCTGCGGGTTCTTCGCCTCCTCGGCGGTGGTGGCGACCACGTCGAAGCCGATGTAGGCGAAGAACACCAACGCCGCACCGGTGAAGATGCCGGCCACGCCGAAGGCGGTCGGCTCCAACCCGAAGATGGTCTGGATCAGTGGCTGCTGATACCAGTGCTCCACCGCGGAGCCGGCCGACGCGGGCGGGATGAACGGGGAGTAGTTGGCAGTGTTGATGTAGCCGATGCCGGCGACGATGACGAACAGCACGACGAACAGCTTCACTCCGACCAGGACCAGGTTCACCCGCATCGACTCTTTGATCCCGACCGTGATCAAGGTGGCCAGCACCGCCACCAGCAGCATCGAGAGCACGTCCACCGTGCCGCCCGGGCCGATCGAGGCCGGCCAGGTGACGCCGAAGCTGTCCAGCAGCAGCACGGCGTACTGGCTCCAGCCCTGGGCCACCACGCTGGCGCCGAGCATCAGCTCCAGCAGCAGGTCCCAGCCGATGATCCAGGCAACGATCTCGCCCAAGCTGGCGTAGGAGAACGTGTAGGCCGACCCGGACACCGGCACGGAGGAGGCGAACTCGGCGTAACACAGTGCGGCAAGGCCGCAACAGACGGCGGAGATGATGAAGCTGATCACGATCGCGGGACCGGAGATGGTGGCCGCGGCCCGGCCCGTGAGGGTGAAGATGCCCGCGCCGATAATGACGCCGACGCCGAAGACTGTGAGGTCGACGGCGCTCAGGTTCTTCTTGAGCTGCCCGCCGGGCTCGTCGGTGTCGGCGATCGACTCCTCAATGCCCTTGGTCCGGAATACGCTCACTCGTCCACCTCCGGGTCGCGCCGGTCCCACGATGAGGCCGTCGGCTCACCCTAGCCAACGCCGCAGCCGGGGCGATAGGTCGCGGCCGCGATCGGCCGGGCGGTCGCTGGCGCCGTCACAGGGCGTAGTCGAACTCGATCCGGTGGGTCCCGTCGGCGTCGATCGTCAGCTGACCGGAGCCGCTGAGCCCCGCCAGCTGATCGGTGCCGCTGCCCGGGACGATCACCAGCAGGTCGTGCAGCCGGTCATGCCCGCCCACCGTGGTGGCCGAATGGGCGTAGTTGAAGGACCCGGACAGACCGGCGAACGTGCCGGCGAACGACTCCATCGCCACATAGGTGCCGACACCGGTGCTCGGGTCGAAGGCGGAGCTGAACTGCGTCACAGACCGGCCGACGAGTCCGCCCTCGTAGGTCTTGATCATGTGCGCGTGACCGGTCTGGGCACCGGTGATGATCTCGGGAGTCCAGTCGACGGAATCGAAGGACTCCACCCGGAAGGTGCAGGCGACATTCATAGTTCTCGGTCTCCTCGAGGCGGGGTACGGCAGAGGACCGGAATGCTAGTGGCGGCCACTGACACCCGGACAGCGCCTTTCGGACCGCAACGGAGCCGGCCGCGGCCCTGATCGGGCTACTCGTCCCCGGTGAAGCTGTAGCTGCGAAGCTTCGAGCCGGCCAGCCAGGTGGCCGCCAGGACCACGACGGCGGTTGCGCAGGCCGCATACACCGGGCTCAGCTGGCCGGCGACGTCGGCGCCGGAGGTGGCGATCTCGTCGGTCAACGCACCCGACCACCGGCCGACGCTGAGCCAGCGGACCCCGTCCAGCAAGCCGCCCAGCAGGCCTTCCCAGATCAGGACGTAGATCAGGCCGACGACGACGGCATGCCTGGTCAGCACCGAGATGAGGGCGAACAGGGCACAGTACGCCACCCCGCCGACCAACCCGCCGACCGCATAGCCAACGGCGAGCGAGGCGTTGTCGGGCTGCAGGATGAGTCCCGCGATCAGCAACGGCACGGCGGCGAAGACCACGACACTGCCGATCGCCACCACCAGCTTGCTGGCCACGATGCTGTGTCGCGACAGCGGCTTCGCCAGCAGGTAGACCACCGACCCGTCGTCAATCTCCGCGGTGATCACGCCCGTGGTCGCCACCAGGGCGACGAGCGGCACCACGATGACCAGCCCGAGCTGGGAGAGCACGAGGTTGGCGACGTCGACGTCGACGCCGGCGAGGGCCCGGACCCCCACCGCCAGGGCGATCAGCACCAGCGGCAGGATGAACAGCAGGGCGCCGCGTCGACGACCGAACAGGCTCCGCAGCCCGAGCCACGCGACCGTGGTGTTCACCGGCGCGCTCATGACGACACCAGGTAGGAGAAGACGCTCTCCAGTGACTCGTCAGTCGGTGACACGTCGAACAGTCGCACTCCGCCGTCGCGGGCCAGCCGCGGCAGCATGCCGCTGAACCGGCCGAAGTCACTGGCTTCCACCTCGACACCACCTTCTGGTCGTAGCGACACACCGCGTACTGAGTCATCACCCAGCAGGACCGACGCCAACCGGCGGTCGTCGGCGGACCGGATCACGTACCGGTTGGGCCGGTCGGTCATCAGCCGGCGGATGGCTCCGAAGTCTCCCGAGGCGGCGTGGCGACCGGCGACCACGACCTCGATCTGGCGGGCCACCTGTTCCACCTCCTCGAGGATGTGGGAGCTGAACAAGACGGTCCGGCCCTCGGCGCCCATCCGGCGCAGCAGGTCCATCAGGTGCATCCGCTGGCGCGGGTCCATCCCGTTGAACGGTTCGTCCAGCAGCAGCACCGACGGGTCATGGACGAGGGCGGAAGCCATCTTGATCCGCTGTCGCATGCCCTTGGAATAGGTGCTGATCGCGCGCGTGGACGCGTCAGCCATCTCGACCACGGCGAGGCATCGTTGCGTCGCCGCACCGGGGTCGGCCAGACCGTGCAGGCGGGCGTTGGCCAGGACGAACTGCTGACCGGTCAGATAGTCGAAGAGGGCCTCGCGCTCGGGCACCAGGCCGATCGCCCGGTACGCCTGCTCGTTGCGCCACAGCTGCCGACCGTCGAGGGTCACCGTGCCCGCCGACGGCGCGAGGAAGCCGGCCATCAAGGCGATCAGGGTGGACTTGCCTGCTCCGTTGGGGCCCAGCAACCCGGTGACCCCGGGTCCGATGCTCATCGAGACGTCGTTGACGGCCACCACGTTGCTGTACCACCGCGAGACGTGGTCGAGCTCGATCGTCGTCATATCGCCGTTGCCTTCCGGTAGCGCGCCAGCATGCCGGCGACCGAGCCGAGGATCACCAGTGCTGTCACGGCGAGATAGAGGATTCCGGTGCCCCCGGTCGGCGGCGCGGGTGAGGACGGGCTGGTGTCGAGCAGCCACACCAGCAGGCCGTTGACCAGGGTGTACGGCGAGAACAACCCGGCCACCTCGGCCAGCTCGGCCTCCCCCTGCTCGGCCGCGATGCCCTGCACCGCCGCGACGACCGTATAGCTGACCACCAGCACCGTGATGATGGCCGCGACCGCAAGTCCGCGCCGCGTCGTGACGGCGGCGAGGACGGCTGCCAACCCCGCCAGCAGAGCTGCCAGCAGGAACGCGCCCAACAGCCCGATCAGGAAGTCCTTGGTCTCCTTCCCCGCCGGCAGGTCGGCCAGCAGGCCGCCCGCGTACAGGATCACCATCGGTGCCGCGATCAGCGTGAAGACGGCCGCGGTCAGCGACGCCATCCGCACCAGCACGTAGGTGCTGCGGCGCAGCGGCCGGGCCAGATACAAGGTGATGGTGCCGAATCGCAGGTCCCGTGAGATCAGTGCCGGCGCCTGCGCGGCCACGAAGACGGAGATGAGCACCTGGGTGAAGGACGGGTATTGGCTGTAGGGCACGATCTGACCGGTCAGCCCGAGCGCCTCCTTGCCCTGCGCCAGGATCGCGACCAGGATCACGGCCGGCAGCACCATCAAGGCGAACAGGACCAGCGGCAGCACCTTGGACTTGCCGGAGCGGCCCAGACCGAAGGAGTTGCGCAGGCCGGTCCGAAACAGCGACCAGCTGACCGCGGCCTCGCCCAGCCGTGGACCCGAGTACGGCCGGTAGCCGATGTCGTGGATGATGCCCGAAGGCTGGAGATCAGACGGGCTGGACACTGCCGGCCTCCTCGTTGCGGAAGACATCCTCGATGCGGTGGTGGCGCTCCTGCATCCGGACCAGGCCGAGGCCCAGGTCGGCAGCGCTGTCGCGGACGACGTCGTAGGCGGTCAGGTCGCCGGCCTCGACTTCGATCATCCCGCCGGTCGGACGTGCTGTCAGACCGCCGGCCCGCAGCGCCGCCATCATCTGGTCGCGCTCGGCGCTGCCGCCCAGCACCTCCACCAACAAGGTCCCGGTGGTGTCCAGGTAGTCGGTGGTGGCCGAGGACCGCAGCAGCCGGCCGGCGTCCAGCACGATGACGTGGTCACTGACCCGCTCCAGCTCGCCGAGCAGGTGGGAGGTGACCAGCACCGCGATACCGAACTCGGCGCCGATCTTGCGCACTAGGGCGAGCATGTCGTCGCGCGACTGCGGGTCCAGGCCGTTGGTCGGTTCGTCCAACAGGACCAACCGCGGATCGTGCACGAGGGCTTGGGCGAGCTTGGCCCGCTGCTTCATCCCGGTCGAGTAGCCACCCATCGGCCGGTAGCGCTCCTCCGCCAGACCGACATGTCGGAGCACGTCGGCTGCCCGTTCCCGGGCGGCGGCATGCGGCAGACCTGACATCTCGCCCATGTGGACGACGAAGTCGCTGGCGGAGACATCGGCCGGCAGGCAGTCGTGCTCGGGCATGTAACCGACCAGGGCACGGATCGCGGCACCCTCGGTCACCACGTCGAGACCGAAGACCTCGGCTCGCCCGCTGGTGGCTGGCACCAGACCGAGCAGAATCTTGATCAGCGTCGACTTCCCGGCACCGTTGGCTCCGACCAGACCGGTGACGCCCTCAGACACGGTGAGGGTCAGGTCGTCGAGCGCGGTGACGCGCGGATATCGCTTGGTGAGCTGAGCTGTCTGGAGTACGACCACGCAGACACGCTAACCACCCCACTCCGCCTGCGGTGGGAGCCGCGGGCTGGATCGGGGGCCAGTCGGGGTCGACCCCGACTGGGGACCGATCGTGGCCGAGGGCTGCTGCGACCGGGGTCGCAGCTCTCGGCCGGGCGGTTGCTACTGCTCCAGCGCGGTGGCCGGCAGCGGAGACTCGCCGGCCACGATCGCCTCGACCGCGTACCGGGCGATCCGCTGCGGCGTCAGACCCAGCTCGTCGAGGAGCTCGGCGCGGCTCGCGTGGTCGAGGAAGCGTTGCTCGATGCCGAACTCCCGGATCGGGGTGGTCACGTCGGCGAAGCGCATCTCCTGTGCCAGCCGGGACCCGCAACCGCCGACCACTCCGTTGTCCTCGATGCTGATCACCAGCTCGTGCTCGGCGGCGAGCCTGACCAGAGCGGGGTTGACCGGCATTGCCCAGACGGGGTCGACGACGGTGACACCGATGCCCTGGTCCGACAGCCGGCGGCCGACGGCCAGGCCGGTGCCGACCAGCTGGCCGAAGGCCACGACCAGCACCCGGGCGCCCTCGGTGCGCAGCAGCACGTCGATCCCGTCGACGGTGTCGATGGCGTCGATGTCGTCGGGGACGGCCTCCTTGGAGTAGCGGACCACACTCGGGGCGTCGTCGATGCCCACCGCGGTGGCCAGGGCCTCCCGCAGCCGGGTGGCGTCCCGCGGTGCGCTGAGGTGCAGACCGGGGACGATCTGGAGGAAGGACATGTCCCACATGCCGTTGTGACTGGCTCCGTCGGAGCCGGTGACGCCGGCACGGTCGAGGACGAAGGTGACACCCAGCCGGTGCAGGGCGACATCCATCAGCACCTGGTCGAAGGCGCGGTTCAAGAAGGTGGCGTAGAGCGCGACGACCGGGTGGAGACCGCCCATGGCCAGGCCGGCCGCCGAGGTCACCGCGTGCTGTTCGGCGATGCCGACGTCGAAGAACCTGTCCGGAAACGCCGCCGCGAACCGGTGCAGGCCGGTGGGATACATCATGGCGGCGGTGATGGCCACGATCCGCTCGTCAGCCCGCCCGAGGCGGACCAGCTCCTCGGAGAACACGTCGGTCCAGGTCTCGGCGGTGATGGCACTGAGCGCCTCGCCGGTCAGCGAGTTGATCTTGCCGACGGCGTGGAACCGGTCCTCCTCGTGGTCCTCGGCCGCCTTGAAGCCGTTGCCCTTGTGGGTCAGGCAGTGCACCAGCACGGGACCGCCGAACTGTCGTGCCTGCTGCAAGCCGCGCTCGACGGCGGCGATGTTGTGGCCATCGATCGGCCCCACATACTTCAGCCCCAGGTCGGAGAACATGCCCTGCGGGGCCAGGACGTCCTTCAGTCCGATCTTGATCCCGTGCAGGATGTCGTACGCCGCGTTGCCGACCAGCGGGGCCCGGCTGACATTGCGCTTGACCACGTCGAGGATCTGCTCGTATCGCGGGTTCGTCCGCAGCGCGGTCAGCTGGCGGGCCAGCCCGCCGACGGTCGGGGTGTAGGAGCGGCCGTTGTCGTTGACCACGATCACCAGCGGGAGGTCGTCATCGGCGGCGATGTTGTTCAGTGCCTCCCAGGCCATCCCGCCGGTCAGGGCGCCGTCGCCGACGAAGGCGACCACCGTGCCCGGTTTGCCCTGTTGTCGCAGCGAGCGAGCCAGCCCGGCGGCGTAGGACAGTGAGGTGGAGGCATGCGAGTTCTCGACCCAGTCGTGTTCGGACTCGGCCCGGCTGGGATAGCCGGACAGACCGCCCTTCTGCCGCAGGGTCGGGAACCGGTCCTGCCGACCGGTCAGCATCTTGTGCACGTAGCTCTGGTGCCCGGTGTCGAAGATGAACGGGTCTCGCGGCGAGTCGAAGACGCGGTGCAGCGCGACAGTGAGCTCCACCACCCCCAGGTTCGGGCCGAGGTGGCCACCGGTACGGCTGACCTCGTGGACCAAGAAGGACCGGATCTCGGCGCTCAGCTGCTCCAGCTGCTCCGGGGTGAGATCGCGCAGGTCCTGAGGACCTCGGATCGATTCAAGCAGTCGGTGTGGTGCGGGCGCCATGGGCCCGAGTTTACGTCTGATTACCGCCCGGGGACGCCGAGTGTGGCCGAGAGCACCTCTCCCGCCGCGTTGCGGCCGGCGACGCCGGACCGCCCCCGTGGCCCGGTGGCCACTCCTGCGGTGCCCGTTGATCAGGCGTCGGCGGCGTCGTGCTCGCCGGCCCGCACGCGGCGTACCCGCTTGATCACGAACCAGGCCACGGCGATTACGACCGCGGCGATCACGATCTTCTGGAACACCCCGGCGTATTCCTCAGCGACGTGCCACTGCTCGCCGAGGTAGTAGCCGGCCAGCACGAAGATCGTGTTCCACACGCCGCTGCCGGCCAGGGTGAGCAGGGCGAACTTTCCCAGCGACATCCGCTCGATGCCGGCCGGAAGCGAGATCAGGCTGCGAAAGATCGGGATCATCCGGCCGAAGAAGATCGCCTTGGTGCCGTGCCGCTCGAACCATGCCTCGGTCCGGTCGAGGTCCGCCACGTCGACCAGAGGCATCGCCCGGACGATGGCCCGCATCCGGTCGCGGCCGAGCCACGCGCCCAGGCCGTACAGCACCAGCGCCCCGATCACCGAGCCGAGCGTGGTCCAGATCAGCGCCTCGGCCAGAGTGAAGCTGCCGCGGCTGGCCGCGAATCCGGCGAGCGGCAGGATCACCTCGCTCGGCAGCGGAGGGAAGAGGTTCTCCAGCGCGATGGCGAGGCCGGCGCCGGGTCCGCCCAGCCGGTCCATCAAGGCCACCGCCCAGTCCCCGACTGCGCCCATCGACTCGCCGGTGTCGAGCAGGACTGTCAATGGCACAGCGGCGAGGGAAGACATGGGACCAGCCTAGAGGCTGAGGGCCCGAAGACCCGCGACCCGAGGGGGGCAGCCGGTCGTCATGCAACGTGGGCGTCACAGCTTCGCGACGAACACCGTCCCGCGTAGCGCCTGCTCCACCAGATCGACAGATCGTCGGGTCCGCGCCAACCGAGCGGTCTGCTCCAGCCAGGCCTCGGCGGCCTCCTGCACCACACCGGGTGGCACCAGTCGCCCTAGCGTGACGCGGACCTCCGCCAGACCGGCGGTGGCCGCCCGATGCTGCGCGTCCACTGATTGTGCGGCGAACCGGGCCAGCACCACGGGATGGCGGCGAAGCACCGGATAGGCCCGGAAGTCGGGTGGGCAGCAGTCCAGCAGGTAGGCCACTGCGGTGCGTTCCCACTCGTGGGCTCCCGGCGGGCGGACAGCGTCGGGCCAGCCGGCCGGGACGTACGGGGATGCCGTCATGAGGTGATCATATCGAACGTACGTTCGAATATCCAGAGTCTGGAGCCGCTCAATACTCAGCCTGCGAACTATCGCCTGCGTGGCGTGGTCAGCATGGGTATTGTTCCCTGACATGACGACCAATGGCGCGAGTGGGCCGAGCCAGTGACCGTATTGGACGAGCAGGTGGTGCTGGTGACCAGCGCGGGCGAACCTATCGGCGCATCGGCCAAGTCCACGGTGCACACCGAACAGACGCCGCTGCACTTGGCCTTCTCCCTCTATCTCAGCAACGAGGCCGGTCAGCTGCTGCTCACCCGTCGCGCGCTGGGCAAGCGAACCTGGCCGGGCGTCTGGACGAACAGCTGCTGCGGGCACCCGTTGCCCGGTGAGGCGATGGAGGACGCAGTCCGCCGCCGGCTGCGCGACGAGCTGGGACTGGAGGTGACCGCGCTCACGTGCGTGCTCCCGGACTTCGCCTACCGCGCCCGCGACGTCAGCGGCATCTGGGAGAACGAGGTATGCCCGGTCTTCACCGGTCAGGTGCATCCGAATGTCACCCTCACGCCGAATCCTTCCGAGGTCATGGACTGGGCCTGGGTCGACTGGCAGGGAGCGGCATCCGCGATGACCTCCACACCGTTCGCCTTCAGCCCGTGGGCGATCGAGCAGATGAAGCAGCTGAACGGCGCGCTCAGGATGTGACCTCACACCCTGTCGCCGCTACCCCGAGCCCGGCAGCCTTCGCCGAACGGAGACCACCGATCGTGACCCCCGCCCCCTCATCGCAACCCGCCAGCTCCCGTCAGCCCTCCGGCTGGGTGGTCGCGCTGCCCACGCGGACGGGTGATCAGGCGACCATCGAGCACCTGAGCCTGGTGGACAACCTGCTGGTCGAGACGCTGTCGGACCTGAGCCACGTGTGGACGAAGAAGCTGGACGAAGGGCCGGTCGACATTCTCGGGGAGTCTGACTTCCCCGTGCTCCTCGAGCAGCTGATCAGCACCGGCGGCAAGCGGATCCGCCCGGTCATGTCCTATCTGGGCTGGCTGAGCGCGAGCGGTCGGTCGCGAGAGATCGGGCACGCCGACGTGGTACGGGTCGGCGCTGCGCTTGAGCTGCTGCACCTGTTCGCCCTGATCCATGACGACGTGATGGATGAGTCGGCATCGCGACGCGGCCAGCCGACGGTGCACGCCCGTACCGCCGGTCTGCATGCCGAGCACGACGCGATCGGTTCGGCCCAGCGGTTCGGTGAGAGCATCGCCATCCTGGTCGGCGACCTGGCCCATGCCGAGGCCGACCATCTGGTGGCGGACCTCCCGCCCGACATGCGCCGAATCTGGCGGCTGCTGCTGATCGAACTGGTCTGCGGTCAGCGCCGCGATCTCACCGGCAGCGCCGCCGGCCGTCGTGACCTCGCCCATGCCCGGCAGGTGGCCCGGATGAAGTCCGGCGGCTACACCGTCGAACGACCGCTGCAGCTCGGAGCGGCCGCAGCCAAGGCGCCCGACGTGGTCTACGCCAGCCTCAGCCGCTATGGCCGGGAGGTGGGCGAGGCGTTCGCGCTGCGCGATGACCTGCTCGGCGTCTGGGGTGACCCCGCACGGACCGGCAAGCCCGCGGGCGACGACCTCATCTCCGGCAAGCCCACCGTGATCTTGTCGCTGGCCGAGGAGCGGCTCACCGACCCGTCGGCCCGCGCAGCGCTGGGTCGGGTCGGCACCGCCGCGCTGACCGCGACCGACGTGCTGCAGCTCCAGCACGAGCTCCATGCCTGCGGCGTGGTCGCCGCCGTCGAGCAGCTGATCACCAACCACGTCACTGCCGCCGTCTCGGCGCTCGACGAACGCTCGTTGGACCCCGAAGGAGTCACCCAGTTGACAGCGATGGCCCACCAGATCGCCTGGCGCGACCGATGACCGGCCAGGTTCTGGTCGTCGGCGCCGGTCTGGCCGGCCTCGCCGCCGCCTGCCACCTCGTCGGACGCGGCTATGACGTCACCGTGGTGGAGCGCGACGACATTCCGGGTGGCCGTAACGGCCTGCTCGAACGCGACGGCTTCACCTTCGACACCGGGCCGTCGGTGCTGACTATGCGTGACCTGATCGCCGGCGCCCTCGCCGCGACCGGGACGCGGATGGCCGACGTCTTGCCGATGCGGCGGCTGGACCCCGCCTACCGGGCGAGCTTCGCCGACGGCAGCACGATCTTCGTCCGCTACGGCCACGAGGCGATGCGGGAGGAGATCCGCGACACCTGCGGCAGCGTCGACGCCGCCGCGTTCGACGAGTTCGTCGACTGGCTGCGCAAGCTCTACGTCATAGAGATGCCCAACTTCATCGACAAGAACTACGACTCCCCGCTCGGATTGCTGTCCAACCCTCGCGCGGCGGCGACCCTGCTGCGGCTGGGTGCCTTCGGCAAACTTGGCGCTCAGATCCGTCGCCGGTTCCGCGACCCGCGGCTGCACCGGCTGTTCAGCTTTCAGGCTCTGTACGCCGGGTTGGCCCCGGACGCTGCCCTGGCCCTGTATGCGGTGATCACCTACATGGACAGCATCGAGGGAGTCTGGTTCCCCGACGGGGGGATGCACGCCGTGCCGTCGGCGCTGGCCACCGCCGCGGAGAAGGCCGGGGCGCAGTTCCGCTATGGCGAGGAGGTCACCGCTGTGCTGCGTCGCAGCGACAACGGCGGTGTGGCCGGCCTCCAGCTCGCCAGCGGCGAGCGGCTGCAGGCGGACGCCGTGGTCTGCACCCTCGACCTGCCGGTGGCGTACGAGCGGCTGTTGCCGGATCTGGCGAGTCCGCGCGGGACCCGGCGGGCGACCTACTCCCCCTCGGCCGTGGTCTGGCACGTCGGTGTCCGAGGTCTGCCGCAGCCTGAGGCCGCGCACCACAACATCCACTTCGGCGAACAGTGGGGCGAGGCCTTCACCCACCTGATCGACCGCGGCGAGCTGATGCCCGACCCCTCCCGGCTGGTCACCATCCCCTCGATCGACCAGCCGTCGGCCGCCCCGCCCGGGTGTTCCAGCCTGTTCGTGCTGGAGCCCGTCCCGAACCTCACCGGGCGGGTCGACTGGCGCGCCGAGACGCCGCGGATGCGGGATCGGCTGCATACCTTCCTGGGCGAGCAGGGCTATCCCGACGACGTTGTCACCGAGGAACTCATCACCCCGCTGGAGTGGGAACAGCAAGGCATGCAGGCGGGCACCCCGTTTGCGCTGGCGCACACCTTCGCGCAGACCGGGCCGTTCCGGCCTCCGAACGTGGAGAAGAAGGTGCCCGGGCTGTTCTTCGCCGGGTCGGGCACGGTGCCCGGGGTGGGGGTGCCGATGGTGCTGATCTCCGGCAAGCTCGCCGCCGACCGGGTCGGCGACTATCTGCCGGGACGCCGGGCATGACCGCCGATCTGCGGGCGGGCCAGGGTCCTGCGACGTCGACCACCGCCGCCGCCCTGCTCGAGGAGGGTTATCGCCGGTGCGCCAAGCTGACCTGGGAGTACGGCACCACCTATTACTGGGGGGCGGCTCTGCTGCCGCGGGCACGCCGTCGGCACGTCTACGCCATCTACGCGCTGTGCCGGCTGGCCGACGACATCGTCGACGACCTCCCCACCTTGTCCATCACCTCGGCCGAGGAGCTGCGTAGCCGACTGACCGCGTTCGCCGAGCAGTTCCGAACCACCCTCGCCTCCGGTGGCGAAGGCCCGCCCGGCGCGGACAGCGCACCTGACCCGGTGATGGCCGCGGTGGCGAACACCGTGCGGCACACGGCGATCGAGCTGGAGTGCTTCGACAGGTTCTTCACTGCGATGGCGATGGACCTGACCACGACCAGCTATGAGACGTTCGACGACCTGTGTGGCTACATGGAGGGCTCGGCGGCGGTCATCGGCGAGATGATGCTGCCGGTGCTGGAACCGCGGGACCCGGCCGCACGCGAGCCCGCCCGGGCGCTCGGGCTGGCATTCCAGCTGACCAACTTCCTCCGCGACATCGCCGAGGACCTCGATCGGGGCCGGGTCTACGTCCCCCAGGCGGATCTTCGGCGCTTCGGGGTGGACATCCACATCCGTCGCGTCACCCCCGCCTGGCGGGCCTTTCTGGCCTACCAGATCCAACGCAACCGCGAGCTGTACCGCTACGCCGACTCGGGCATCGCGCTGCTGCCGCCGCGGTCCGCCCGCTGCGTGGGCACGGCCCGGCTGCTCTACTCCCAGATCCTGGACCGGATCGAGGCGGCCGACTACGACGTCTTCTCCACCCGCGTCCGGGTGCCCACCTGGCGCAAGGCCCTCACTGCAGGGCGCATCATGGTGGTGGGTCCACCCGCCACCCGTCCGTCGAAAGGGATCGACTCCGATGTCGTTGCGCACGCGCATTAGTCCGCCCGCCGTCCCGGCGCAGATCCGGTCGAAGATCCCCATCTCCCGGGTCCCCCAGCCGACCGCTGACCGGATGGCACCCACCTGGCGGCAGGCGAAGCCGGCCCGGATCGCGGCCGCGCTGGCGGTCTCGCAGGCGCAGAACTCCGGCGGCTGGTTCGTGGCCGGCGCCAGCGAGGACGTGGGATCGACATCGTCGATCACGCGCACCATCGCCGGTCGTGAGCTGGTGCTGTGGCGCAACGCCGAGGGCGCCCTGGTGGCCGGCCCCGGCGCGTGCCCGCACCTGGGTGCTCTGCTGGACCGCTGCGCGGTGATGGAGGGCACCCTCTACTGCCGCTGGCACGGGCTGGCGCTGACCGAGCAGGGTGACCGCAGCTGGAGCCCGTACCGGGCCTGGGACGACGGCGTCCTGCTGTGGGTCGGCCTGCCGACCGACGGGGAAGCCGCCACCGAGCGACCGACGCTGCCGCCCCGGCCGCCGCTGGCCGGTTCGGTCTCCGCGGTGATGGCCACCCCCGGGGTGTGCCAGCCGGAGGACGTCATCGCCAACCGGCTCGACCCCTGGCACGGTGCCTGGTTCCACCCGTACTCGTTCAGCCACCTGGTGGTCGACGACGCGGCCAGCGACGACGAGCGGCTGGTGGTGGACGTCACCTTCCGGCTCAGCCGGACGTGGGGCGTGCCGGTCCGGGCCGAGTTCAGCTGCCCGGACACGCGCACCATCGTGATGCGGATCATCGAGGGCGAGGGCGAGGGCAGCGTGGTCGAGACCCATGCCACGCCGCTCGGGCTCGACGACGCCGGTCGGCCGCTGACCATGATCACCGAGGCGACCATCGCCTACTCCGACCGACCGGGTTTCTCGGTCGCCCGCTGGATGGCCCCGCTGCTACGGCCCGGCATCCGCAAGACCGCCCGTCGGCTCTGGGTGGACGACCTGATCTATGCCGAACGGCGGTATGCCCTGCGCGAGCGCGGGGAGTACCCGGGCTGACCGGGCTGGTCGGCTCCGGCTCCCTGTCCCTAGTCGTCGCGGCTTGCGCGCAACCGACCCCGAGGCGCCTTGGCCAGCAGTCGCCGCGCCGGCTTGACCACGCGATGGCGACCCTCCATCGGTACGGTCCACAGATCGTGTCCGGCGACACCCCAGCCGGCCAGCAGCTGGTTGGCCGCCTGCCACCCCGTGGTGGCGGCCCGCTCCATCAGGGCCACCGGGAAGTCGCACCGGATCCCGTCGCCGGCCAGTAGCAGCCGCGGGTCAGGGGTGGTGACCTCCGGCCGGTCGAGCCAGCGGCTGCTGTCGACCAGCGGGCAGTCGTCGTTGACCAACCACTCGTCGGCGAGGATGTTCGCCCCGACCGTCTCGGGATAGACCCGGCCCAGCTCGGTTCGCAGCCGCGCCCGTACCGCTGCGGCATCGTGGTCGGCCGGCAACGCGTAGGCGTGCAGCTCAACGACGGAGCCGCCCACCCGCTCCGTCCACCGCCGTGCCCCGTCCTCGAAGCGCTCCAGGACGGTGACGTTGTCCAGCGGCCCGTAGCCGCTGGTGCCGAGGAACGGTGCGCGGTCGGGCTGCACCGGACGGTCGAGCCACAGTCGCCAGACGGCGAACGGCGGGGCGTTGCGGGTGGCGAGCAACCGCTGCCGCCAGTCGCCGTCCGCCAGGCCGACACCTTCGGCCACCAACCGCCTGGTGGTACGCGGGTCGGTGGCGAGCACCAGCCCATCGGCCTCCACCAGCTCACCGCCGTCCAGTCCCACCCGGACCCGACCGGGCTCGGACAGATCGAGATGGTCGACGGTCCGACCGGTCAGCACCCGGGCGCCACTGCGAGCCAGCTGCGCGCCCAGCGGTGCCCACAAGACGGTGTCGTAGTCATCGGCGGGCACGTCGAAGAGCAGACCCTCGGACGAACCGACGAAGTAGGTGTGGAACATGGCGACCAGCTCGCCGGCGGAGAACACCTCGGGATCGGCGAAGAAGCTGCGGGCGAACACCTCCAGGGCGAGGTGGCGGGCACCGTCGGGAAATCGCAGCCGGTCCAGGAACTGGGCCGCGGACTCCCCGTCGTAGGCGGAGAAGGTGGCGGGGAACTCGACGTCGAGCAGCTCCAGTGCGGCGTCCACATCGACGCGGGTGAGGTCGGCGGCGGTGAAGCTCGGGCTGCGGGCGACGAAGGTGGCGAGGTTCAGCGGCGGCGTCCGTGGAATCTTCGCGAACGAGTCGGCATGACCGCCGGCGAGCACCAGCGGGTAGTCGTCCAGCCCGACCAGGTGGTGCAGGTCCGGATCGGTGCGGCGCAGCAGCGACCGAAGGTTGTAGTACTGCCGGAAGAACGCGTGGAAGCCCCGGCTCATGGTCACCGTCTCGCCGCCGCGCTCGACCGGCCAGGACCGGACCCGGCCGCCGAGCTGCTCGTGCTTCTCGACCAGCACCACCTCGACCCCTCGCTCGACCAGCCCGGTGGCCGCCGCCAGTCCGGCGATACCGCCGCCGGCCACCACCACCCGCCGCCCGTCAGCCGAGGCCTCGCCGGGCGCGCCCGGATGCAGCACCGCTCGAGCATCGCGACCGGGACGCCAGGGCCCCGACCGTCGCCCGGTCATGCGGCACCGCCGGCAGTGAGGTCGGCATCGCCGTCGACAGCGGCCTTGCGTGCCCGGACTGTGTGCAGGATGCCCCGCTGCCACCCCGGCGCCGACCGCACCTCCACCTCGACGAAGCCTGCGGCATATATCCGGTCGGTGAAGGTCTGGATCGCGTCGAAGTCGCAGACGCTGCGCCACAGATATCGGTAGAGCTTGGTCCGGCCGGAGGTCACGAAGCTCAGCGGGATGACCACGGTCCAGCAGACCAGTGTCCAGATGAGTCTGGCGCCGCGGTCGCCCCGGACCGAGTATTCCTGGGCGACCAGCACACCACCGGGGCGGAGCAGCTCGTGGACTGCAGCCAGCACCTTGTCCCGCTCGCTCACGTTGCGGAAGAGGTAGGCCGCGAGCACACCGTCGACCGGCTCGTCGAGCCCCCACACGGTCCGCGACGGGGTGAGATCCTCGGCCTGTCCGTGCACGAACCGGACACCGCGTGGCCACCGCTTCGACCGCGCCTGCGCCAGCATCCCGATCGACGCATCCACCCCGACCAGCTCGGTCGGCACCCCCGCGAGCGCGGCGCGATCTGCCAGCGCCCGGGTGGACGCCCCCGACCCACACCCGAGGTCGACCAGCCGCAAGTGCGTTCGATGCCCGAGCCAGCCGACCAGCGCGTCGGCCGCTGACCGTAGGTGGCGGTGATAGCCGGGGTTCAGGGCGACCATCAGGTCGTAACGGGGAGCGGCGTCGTCGAACGCGCGCGGCACGTCTTCGGCGGCCAAGGTCGTGTCGGTTGCCATCAGCTCTCCTGTGCGGCGGTGCGGGTCTGCGTGGACGGGCGGGACGGCGTACGTCGGAGCCGAGGCGTCCGGCACCTCACGCCACCGCACCCGCGATGAGCGTCCCGGTCGGTCCGCCAGGTCGTCGATGCGCGTGCTCCCCCGGAGCTGGTCGCTGCCCGAGGTGGTCGCGAGGCCGGATCTGATCGGTCACCGCCAGCATCACCCTACCGGCGCCCCTCCACTGTCGTGGCGGGCTCGCACGGCCTCCACCAGCCGCACCAGCTCGGCGCGAAACGTGGCGGGGTCGTCGACGTGCCGGGCGACGAGGTCGTCGGCCACCCCGACCGCCTCGATCAGCTCGGCGGTCGCCGCTCCCTTGGGCGTCCGCCGGATGACGAGTCGCCGCCGGTCGAGGGGGTCCCGCTCCCGGGTGATGTGACCGCTGCGCTCCAGTCGGGCGAGCACCCGACTCATCGTCTGCTCCTCGACCCGGCTCGCCCCGGCGATCTCGCGCTGGGTGAGCGGCCCCTGCTGGAGCGTGTGCAGAGCCAGCACCCCGGCGTGGGTCAGGTCGTGGTCGGCGAGCCACAGGTTCCAGTCCCGTTCCACCATCCGCGCGGCGGTCGACAGCAGCCGTCCCAGGGGCCAGCCGTCGGGGTCGTCGCTCACAACGGCCAGCCTAGTGGCGCGCTTCGACACCCCGCCGCTGTCGCGGCGCTTCGACACCCCGCCGCTGTCGCGGCCAAGCGACACCCCGCCGCTGTCGCGGCCAAGCGACACCCCGCCGCTGTCGCGGCCAAGCGACACCCCGCCGCTGTCGCGGCCAAGCGACACCCCGACCAGCTGCCGCTGCCGCCACCTGCTGCGCCAGCTGGCACCGTGGCCGGCCTTCCGTCGACTCGCGTCGTGGGAAACCACGCGGACAGCTCCGCCGCCCGGCGGAGGGCGCCGTCGCCGGTCTCCGTGCTCTGCAGCCCTGGTGAGGCGTGCGTCGCCGCGGTCACACTGACGGCGTAGCGGGCCGGCCTCGCTGATACATAGTTCAACAACTTAACGACTACCCGCCCGGGCAACAGGAGCGCTGACGGCTAGTCTCGCCGAGGTGAGCAATGACATCGTCTGCCAGATCGTGCGTGGCGACCTCGACGTCGCCGTCGTGGCGCGCACCGACGAGCTGGTCGCGTTCCTCGACCACCGGCCGGTGTTCAAGGGCCACGTCCTGATCTCTCCCGTCCGGCATGTCGACACGCTGCTCGACCTCCCGCCCGAGCTGATGCAGCCGCTGCTGACCCTGGCCCAGCGTGTGGCCCGCGCCCTGACGACGTCCTTGGGAGCGCAGGGCAGCTTCGTCGCCATGAACAACGTGGTCAGCCAGTCGGTGCCCCACCTGCACCTGCACGTGGTGCCCCGCACGAAGGGCGACGGGCTGCGCGGGTTCTTCTGGCCGCGGACGGCCTACGCCGACGACGAGATGCAGACCTACGCCGCGTTGCTCCGAACCGCCATCGACGCACAACCCTGACCGATGCCGACCGGGTCCCGAGTCGCCCCACCAAGTCCCGATTGCCATCATGGTCCAAAGATGATCTCCAGCGTGGCGCGCGTCACCTTGACCGTGATCACCATTGGTGGGAGTGTTCAAGGGAATTAACTAACCCTGTTTCATTACTGGTGGGGTTATTGTCATCCCCCACCGTCAGGAGTCCGACCTCGTGTCCAGCGCGGAAGCCGCAGGCGCCGCAGTGCGGCGGGCGAATTCCGTTGCCTGCCTGTCGGTGCTGCGCGCGGCCGGTGAGCCTCTGACGGTCACCCGGCTGGTCGAGCTGACCGGTCTGTCGCGGCCCACGGTCGACGCGGTGGTTGATGATCTTGGTCGCAGCGCCACCGTCCGGCTGGTCGAGAGCAGTCCGGGTCCGGGCGCCGGGCGTCCCGCCCGCCGGGTCAGGTTCGACCCGGCAGCGGGCCACGTCGTCGGGATCGACGCCGGACCGCACAGCGCCCGCGTGCTGGTGTCCGACCTGGCCGGCACCGTGGTGGCGAAGACGATCACCGCGCTCCCCCGCCGCCTCGGAGGCGAACAGCGGATCGACGCACTGTCGGACTGCATCACCACGGCGCTGGACCGCGCCGGCACCGACCAGAGCAGCCTGCGCGCCGTCGGCATCGGGTTACCGGGCATCCTCGACCACCGCGACGAGATCACCTCGAGCCTGGCCATCCCCGAATGGGTCGGGATGCCACTGGTCGAGCGGCTGCGTCACCGCTGGGGTTGCCCGGTGTCGGTCGAGAACGACATCAAGCTCGCCGCCCTCGCCGAGCACCGGCTGGGCCCGACGCCCACCGCGGCGAGCATGACGTTCCTGCAGATCGGCCACCGGGTCTCGCTGGCCATGATCATGAACGGACAGATCGTCCAAGGCAGCCATCGGGTGGCCGGTGAGCTCGGCAGCCTGCGTGGGATGAAGTGGACCCAGTCCTCGAGCCGTGGACAGCTGCGCTGGCGGAGCGCACCGACGGCCAAGGAGGTGTTCGCCCGCGCCGGCGACGGTGACCGCACCGCAGCCGCGGAGATCACTGCCTTCTGTGCCGAGATCGCGCCCAAGATCGCCACCATCGTGCTGACCGTCGACCCCGACGTCATCGTCGTGGGCGGCGGACTCTCCCGCGCCGGTGACGCCTTCCTCACGCCGCTGACCGCCGCCGTGCACCACCTGCTGATGATCCCGCAGAAGCCGGTGCTGGCCGCCTCACACCTGACCTCGGACGGCGCCGTCTGCGGCGCCCTGGGCTCTGCCTTCGACCAGTGGTCGACTGAGGTCCTCGGGCTGCCGGACGTACCACCGCCGTGGTCAGCCTGGTCCCCCGGAACCCTTCCACCCGACGAGACCATCCCGGTCTCGCGGACGACAGCCGCACGTACCCGAGAGAAGGCACTATGAAGTTCGGTTTCAGCTCCTACAGCTTCCACAGCAAGCTCAGCACCGGTGAGATGTCCCTGGCGCAGGTGATCGACTGGGTCGCCGAGAGCCAGGGCGAGCACCTCGAGCTGGCGGTGCTCAGCAACGCCGGTGACAGCCCCATCCCCACCATCGCCTCAGATCCCGACTACGTCGCCGGCATCCGCAAGCACGCCGCCGAGCGCGGCGTCACCCTGTCCAACCTCGCGATCCCGGCGAACTTCTTCCGTGAGGACCCGGCCGAGATCGCGGCCGAGGTGGAGCGGGTCAAGGCCTACGTCGACCTGGCCGTGTCACTCGGTATCGAGCTGATGCGCCACGACGTCGCGCACCGTAACGAGCCCGGCGACGACACCCCGGCGTTCGAGCAGGCACTCCCGCTGATCGTCGACGCCGCCAAGGAGATCGCCCAGTACGCAGCCGAGCGCGGTGTCACCACCAGCCTGGAGAACCACGGGTTCTTCGTCCAGAGCAGCGACCGGGTCCGCCGGGTCGTCCACGCGGTCGACGAGCCCAACTTCAAGACCACCCTCGACATCGGCAACTTCCTCTGCGTCGACGAGGACCCGACCGTCGCCGTGCCGCAGAACCTGCCGTACGCCATGATCGTGCACTTCAAGGACTTCTACGTCCGTCCGGCCAACCAGGACCCGGGCGAGGGTTGGTTCCGCAGCCGTGGCGGCAAGTACCTGCGCGGCGCCATCGTCGGCAACGGCGACATCGACACCCGCTCCGTCGTCCGCGCCATCAAGGCTTCGGGCTACGACGGCTTCGCCTCGATCGAGTTCGAGGGCCACGAAGACTGCCTGATCGGCTGCACCCGCGGCATCGCCAACGCGATCCGCCTCTTCAACGAGGCCTGACCTTTCCCGCATTTTCGAACCACCAAGGAGAACACTGCATGACCACCCTCAAGATCGGCGTCATCGGCACCGGCAGTATCGCCGGGCTGCACCTCAAGGCGTACGCCAACAACCCGCGGGCCGAGATCGTCGCCGTCTGCGACATGAACCTGGCCCGCGCCCAGGCGGTCGCTGACGAGTGGGGCGCTGCCAAGGCGTACGCGAACCCCGCCGACCTGCTGGCCGACCCGACGGTCGACGCCGTCAGCATCTGCACCTGGAACAACACCCACGCGGAGTTCGCCATCGCCGCCATCAAGGCCGGCAAGCACGTGCTGGTCGAGAAGCCGATGAGCCGCACCTACGCCGAGTCCGCCGAGCTGGAACGCGTCGCCAACGCCTCCGACCGGGTGCTGCAGGTCGGTTTCGTGCGCCGGCACTCGGCCAACTGCCGGGTGCTGAAGTCCTTCATCGACGCCGGTGAGCTGGGCGACATCTATTACGCCAAGGCCAGCGTCATCCGCCGGATGGGCAACCCCGGTGGCTGGTTCGCCGACCAGACGATCTCCGGTGGCGGCCCGCTGATCGATATCGGCGTGCACGTGATCGATCTCGCCTGGTATCTGATGGGCTCGCCGCGGGCGACCACCGTCAGTGCCAACGCGTACTACAAGCTCGGCAACCGCTCCAACATCACGACCATGCCGCGCTACAAGGTCTCCGACTACGACCCGACCAAGAACGACGTCGAGGACATGGTCAACGGGTTGGTCCGCTTCGACAACGGTGCCTCGCTGCTGGTCGAGGCGTCCTACTCGCTGCACGCGGTCGAGGACAGCCTGGCAGTGTCGGTGTACGGCGACCGCGGTGGCGCCGATGTGGAACCGGCCCTGCGGATCGCCACCGAGAAGCACGAGACCGTGCTCAACGTGACGCCGCAGATCAAGTCGTCCACCTTCGACCTGGACGACGGCTTCGGCTCCGAGATCGAGAACTTCGTCGCCACCTGCCTGGGCGAGGCCGAGAGCATCGCCCCGGTCTGGCACGGCGCGGAGATCCAGAAGATCCTCGACGCTGTCTACGCCTCAGCCCGTGAGGGCCGCGAGATCACGCTGTCCTGACGTGACAGCTCCGAGTCGGCCCCAGGTGGCGGTCATGAGCGCGGTCTTCGCCGTGCTCCTGGCCCTCACCTGGGTCTTCTCCGGGATGGCCGTGGAACGGGCCGGGCCCGATGTGGTCGCCGCCGGTAGGTCGTTCTTCAGCTGTCTCGGGTTGTGCCTGCTGGTGCTGCGCGGCCGCGGTGCCGCCCGGCGGTCACTACGGATGATTTCCGCCCGGCCCTGGGCGCTCGCCGTCTCGGGCCTGCTGGGGGTGTCGGTCTACGCCCTGTTCTCGCTGCAGGCGATCGACCTGGTGGGCGTCTCGCTGCCCAACCTGCTGCTGGCCACGACACCGTGTGTGTCGATGGCGATCGCTGTCCTGTTCTTCGGCAAACGAGGCAGCTGGCCGGCGGTCGCCGGCATCGTCCTCGCCACCGCCGGTGCGGCCAGCTACGTCCTGGCCGGCTTCCGGCTCGACACCGCACTGCCGGGACGGACGGTGGCCCTCGGCGCGCTGGCCGGTCTGGTGGCGGTGCTGGCCATCGCCGTCTACGGCCAGCACTACGCCAAGATCTCGGCCGGGCACGACCCGCTCGACCTGTTGCCGGGCATCTTCGGCATCGGCACCGCCGTGTTGCTGGTGCTGCTGGCCGTCTCCGGCCGGCTGGCCGCCCTGGCCCGGGTCGACGCTCTCACCTGGCTCCTGCTCGTCGTTCTCGGGGTCGTGATCTACGTCCCTGTCTACGTCCTGCAGCACCAGCTGATCCATCTGCGCGGCGCGGTCTATATGGCGTCGATCTCTTTGCTGGTGCCGTTCCTGGTGCGTGGCGCCGACGTTGCACTGCTCGGCGGTGCGCTGCCGCGACCCGTCGAAGGGCTCGCCATGGCCGTCTGCCTGGCCGGTGTGCTGCTCGTGGTCAGACATCCCCTGCGGGACCGCGCAGCGGCCGTGCCGGGTACCGAGCCATCGGGCGCCGACCTCGCCGCCCGGGACCAACCGGCTCGGTCGTCGATCAAGCCGGACGGATGACGTAGGCGGTGCCGTTGCTGCCGCCGATCCAGGCGCGCTCGAACTGAGCCCGGTCATAGACCCGGCGGACCGTCGTGTTGGTCGGCGCCGCCGGGTCGTGGACGATCACCTTGCCGGTGCGGGTGAATCCGACGATCACCACCAGGTGACCGCTGGTGGACCGCAGTGGAGAGCCGTCCAGCCCGCCCCGGGCGAACTTGATCGACGCGACGACCGGCGTCTTGGCCCGAATCAGCTTCTCCGCCGCCCGCAGGTCACGCATCCGGGTGACGTAGGAGTCCATTCCGAAGGTGCCGGCGTAGGCGGTGTTGAAGGCCCAGTTGCCGGTGCCGGCGTAGCGGTAGTCGTAGGTCGCGCGGGCGGCATGGGGCACGAACCGGTCGGGCAGCGACCGGCGGACCCAGCCGTAGTCCGCCGGCTTCGGGCCGGAGCCGAAATAGCGCAGCACCATGGTGGTCGAGGTCGGTGAGCACCAAGCCTCGCCGCCGCCGTTGAACTGCCGGTACTGTCCGGCGTGGATCATCTGGGAGTAGCGCGGCACGGCCAGCTCCACCGACTTCGTCATGGTCGTACGACTGGTCGATGGCACCGAGCGGCTGGCGGAAGCCACCGCGCCGATGGAGCGCAGGACCGGGCTGACCTTGCTCCCTGCCTTGCGCATCAGCACCGCACGGACCTGCCAAGCGGAGAACGTGGCCCCGCGCTGAGCGAACACGGTGTCGGTGTCGACCCGGGCCAGGTCATCGGTCTGGCTCGACGCCGACGTGCGCTTCACCGTCACGTCACCGCCGGCCCACCAGGCGACGGTGTCCCAGGACCCGGTCCGCCCGGCCGAGCGCACCCGGAGCTGGATCTTCACCAGCGTGCCGGTCGGGGTGGTCGCGTTCCAGGACGGGATGATCTGGTCCGCCTTGATCTTGGTGCTGGCCCACGGTGAGGTCCAGGTCGCGTAGTCGAACCGCTTCTTCGCGTACGTCGTGGTGCCCTGCGGCTTGACCAGGGTGACGGCGCCGGCTTTGATCTTCGTGCCGGCGGTGGACCCGCGCTTGAGCTCGGCGGTGCTGCTCCAGCGCTGCAGCGTCGGCGTGCTGGCGGCGGCCGCCGCTGACCCGGCCAGCGCCACGGCCGCGAGGATCCCTCCCGCTGTGGCGAGGACGACCGGGACGACGACGCGGCGGGGAAGAAGCACCGGCACAGCCTAGGGCTCTCCCGTCGTCCTGACCAGAGTGATCAACAGGCCCGGAGAACGCGGCGAGCCGACCCGTCCGACCCCGGGGGCGGACGAGCCGGCTCGTGCGTTCGGTGCTGTGATCAGTCCCCAGTGCCCGCGGCTACTTCTTCAGCAGCGAGCGGAGGACGTACTGCATGATGCCGCCGTTGCGGTAGTAGTCGGCCTCACCCGGGGTGTCGATGCGCACCACGGCGTCGAAGCTGACGTCCCCGGCGCTCACCCGGACGGTCCGCGGCGTGCGGCCCTCGTTGAGCTCGGTGACCCCGGTGATCTCGAAGGTCTCCTCCCCGGTCAGCCCCAGCGACTCGGCGTTCTGGCCGTCGGGGTACTGCAGCGGGAGGACACCCATGCCGATCAGGTTGGAGCGGTGGATGCGCTCGTAGGACTCCGCGATCACTGCCTTGACGCCGAGCAGCGCCGTGCCCTTGGCCGCCCAGTCGCGCGAGCTGCCGGAGCCGTACTCCTTGCCGGACAGGATCACCAGCGGCGTCCCCGCGGCGATGTAGTTCTCACTCGCCTCGTAGATCGTCGACACCGGCGCGTCGGGCGCGGTGAAGTCGCGGGTGAAGCCACCCTCGGTGCCCGGCGCCAGCTGGTTGCGCAGCCGGATGTTGGCGAACGTGCCGCGGATCATCACCTCGTGGTTGCCACGGCGGGAACCGTAGGAGTTGAAGTCGCGACGCTCGACCCCGTGCTCGGTCAGGTATGCCCCTGCCGGGCTGTCGGCCTTGATCGCACCGGCCGGGCTGATGTGGTCGGTGGTGATCGAGTCGCCGAGCTTGAGCAGCACCCGGGCGCCGCTGATGTCGGTGACCGGTGTCGGCTCGGCCGGCATGCCGTCGAAGTACGGGGGCTTGCGGACGTAGGTCGACTCGCTGTCCCACTCGAACGTCTGACCCTCCGGGGTCGGCAGCGACTGCCACTGCGAGTCGCCGGCGAACACGTCGGCGTAGGAGTCGGAGAACATCTCCGCACCGATCGCCGACGCCACGATCTCGTCGATCTCCGCCTCGGTCGGCCAGATGTCGGCCAGGTAGACGTCGTTGCCGGCCTCGTCCTTGCCCAGCGAGTCGGTCTGCAGGTCGATGTCCATCGTGCCGGCGATCGCGTAGGCCACCACCAACGGCGGGCTGGCCAGGTAGTTCATCTTGATGTCGGGGTTGATCCGGCCCTCGAAGTTGCGGTTGCCCGACAGCACCGAGACGACGGCCAGGTCGCTGGCGTTGACCGCTTCGCTGACCTCGGGGATGAGCGGACCGGAGTTGCCGATGCAGGTGGTGCAGCCGTAGCCGACGAGGTTGAAGCCCATCTTGTCCAGGTACGGCGTCAGGCCGGAGCGGTCGTAGTAGTCGCTGACCACCTTCGACCCCGGAGCCAGCGTGGTCTTGACCCACGGCTTGCGGGTGAGGCCACGCTCGACGGCCTTCTTGGCCACCAGCGCCGCCCCGATCATCACGCTCGGGTTCGAGGTGTTGGTGCAGGAGGTGATCGCGGCGATGGTGACGGCACCGTGGTCGATCTCGAACTCCTGGCCGTCCGCGAGCTTCACCCGGGTCTTCTTGCTCGGCCGGCCGATGTCTGCGGGTACGTCCTCGCCGAACTCGTGCGGCGACTCGGACCGGCCGCCACCGTTGTGGCTGGGGGCGTCGGAGGCCGGGAAGGACTCCGCCACCGACTCGTCGTAGCCGTTGAGCTTGGGGGCGTCGTCGATCCGGCGGTCCGGGTCGGCCTGACCGCCACCACTCACCTGTGCAGAGCTTTCGGCGGCGGCATCGTCACTGACGTAGGCCCGCAGCGCCTCGCGGAAGCCCTGCTTCGCGTGAGCCAGCACCACCCGGTCCTGCGGCCGCTTCGGGCCGGCGATGCTCGGCACCACCGTGGCCAGATCGAGCTCGAGGTATTCGGAGTACTTCGCCTCCCGCTCGTCGTCGTGCCACAGTCCCTGCTCGCGTGCGTACGCCTCGACCAGGGCGATCTGCTGCTCGCTGCGGCCGGTGAGCCGGAGGTAGTCGGTGGTCTTGGAGTCGATCGGGAAGACGGCGATGGTGGAGCCGTACTCCGGGCTCATGTTGCCGATGGTCGCCCGGTTGGCCAGCGGCACAGCAGACACGCCGGGTCCGTAGAACTCGACGAACTTGCCGACCACGCCGTGCTTGCGCAGCATCTCGGTGATGGTGAGCACCAGGTCGGTGGCGGTCGCACCCTCGGGCAGCGCGCCGGAGAGCTTGAAGCCGACGACCCGCGGGATCAACATGGAGACCGGCTGGCCCAGCATGGCCGCCTCCGCCTCGATGCCGCCCACACCCCAGCCGACGACACCGAGGCCGTTGACCATGGTGGTGTGCGAGTCGGTGCCGACGCAGGTGTCGGGGTAGGCCTGGAGGACGCCGTCCACGGTCCGCGGGAAGATCACCCGGGCGAGGTGCTCGATGTTGACCTGGTGGACGATGCCGGTGCCCGGGGGGACGACCTTGAAGTCGTCGAAGGCAGTCTGACCCCAGCGCAGGAACTGGTAGCGCTCGCGGTTGCGGCCGTACTCGATCTCCACGTTGCGGGTGAACGCGTCAGCGGTGCCGAAGACGTCGGCGATCACCGAGTGGTCGATCACCATCTCGGCGGGCGCCAGTGGGTTGATCTTGGTCGGGTCGCCGCCCATGTCGGCCATCGCCTCGCGCATGGTGGCGAGGTCGACGACGCACGGCACGCCGGTGAAGTCCTGCATGATCACCCGGGCGGGGGTGAACTGGATCTCCCGGCTCGGCTCGGCCTGCGGGTCCCACTGCGCCAGCCCGCGGATGTCGTCGGCGGTGATGTTGGCGCCGTCCTCGGTGCGCAGCAGGTTCTCCAACAGCACCTTCAGGCTGTACGGGAGAGCGTCGGCACCCTCCACAGCGTCGAGGCGGAAGATCTCGTAGGACTCGTCGTTGACCTGCAAGGTGGCCTTGGCATCGAAGCTGTTGACACTGGCACTGCTCACGCTCATCTGATTATCTCCGGGGGTCGTCGGATGCAAACTCTCTCGACATCAAGATATCACCGTTACCCGGCGGTGTGCACGAGGATCGCGACACACTCGACGTGCTGGGTCATCGGAAACAGGTCGAAGGAACGGATCGACACCGGGGCATAGCCCAGACCGGCGGCGGTCTTCAGGTCGCGCGCCAGCGCCGCCGGGTCGCAGGCGACGTAGGCCACGGCGCGGGGCGCCCGGGCGGCCACCGCCTGCAGCACCGCCTTGCCGGCCCCGCTGCGCGGCGGGTCCAGCACCACCAGATCGGTGCGCTTGGGCATCCGGGCGAGCTCACGGTCCACCCGGCCGGCGGTGAACCGGACCCGGTCGGCCACGTCGGCGAGGTTGCGCCGGGCGGTGGTGATCGCCTGGCGGCCCTGCTCCACTCCCCAGACGCGGCAGTCTCGGTCGGCCAGCGCGCCAGTGAACAGGCCCACCCCGCAGTAGAGGTCGAAGGCGGACTCACCGGGTTGCGGGTCGAGCCCGTCCAGCACGGCGGCGACCAGGGTGTCAGCGGCGGCGGGGTGAACCTGCCAGAACCCGTCGGCCGCCACCTGCCACTCCCGGCCGGCGGCGTGCTCCACCACCACCGACTCCCCCACCGTGCGCCGGCCGTCGACGAGCAGGCTGCCGGGTGCGGCCACAAGCTCGGCATCGGGCGGGTAGCGATCGGTGTGCACCGGGGGCAGCAGCGGTGAGGCGATCGGGCAGCCCTGCTCCGGCAGTCTGACCACGTGGTGGGAACGGTGGGCCAGCAGACCGGCGTGGCCGTCGGCGTCCACTCGGTAACGCATCCGGGTCCGCCAGTTCAGGCCGTCGCGGGTCTGTGGGGTGCTGACCTGTTCGACCTCGCCGGTCCAGTCCAGACCGGCCAGCCGGGAGAGCTGCTCGGCCACCACCTGCTGCTTGAGCCGGCGTTGTCCGGCCAGGCTGACGTGCTGGAAGTCGCAGCCGCCGCACAGTCCGGGACCGGCCACCGGGCATCGCGGCGGGACCCGGTCGACGCTCGGCTCGAGGATCTCCACGGCGTCGGCGCGCCAGAAGCTGGCGTGGCTGGTGTCCGTCACCTCCAGCATCACCGACTCCCCCGGCAGCGCATGCCGGACGAAGATCACTCGGCCCTCGTGGCGGGCCACACAGTGCCCGCCATGGGCCACCGGCCCGACCTGCACCGGACCGAGGCGGGTCCTTGACCCCGGGCTGGTCATACCCGGTTCCGGCGGACGCGGGAGGCGTCCTCGCGCCGCATCCGGCGCACGGCGTTGTGGGAGGACTGCAGCAGGTACGGCACCGACGTGACCATCACGCCGGGGGTGAACAGCAGCCGGCCCTTGAGCCGCAGCGCCGACTGGTTGTGCAGGATCTGCTCCCACCAGCGGCCGACCACGTACTCAGGGATGTAGACCGTCACCACATCGCGCGGGCTCTCGCTGCGGATGTTCTTCACGTAGGCCAGGATCGGGTTGGTCACCTCCCGGTACGGCGACGCCACCACCTTCAGCGGCACCTCGATCCCGGCTTCGCGCCAGTCGGTGACCAGCCGCTCGGTCTCCTCCGTGTCGACATCCACCGTGACGGCCTCCAGGGCGCTCGGCCGCGACGCCTTGGCGAAGGCGAGCGCTCGAAGTGTCGGCTTGTGCAGCTTGCTGACCAAGACGATGGCGTGCACCCGGCTGGGCAACATCCGCGGTTCGCTCGGGTCCCACTCGGTCTCGCGCGCCACCGAGTCGTAATGCCGTCGGATCAGCTTCATGAGGGCGAACAGCGCCACCATGGCGATGATGGCGATGTAGGCGCCCTGGACGAACTTCGACAGCAGCACGATGACCAGCACCGCACCGGTCATGGTCAGCCCGACGCCGTTGATGATCCGTGACCGAATCATCTGCCGGCGGTTGGCGGGTTTGCTCTCCGTCTTCAGCAGCCGGGTCCAGTGCCGCAGCATGCCCAGCTGGCTGACCGTGAAGGAGACGAAGACGCCGACCACGTAGAGCTGGATCAGCGCGGTCACGTCAGCGTCGAAGGCGAGGATCAGCACGATCGCGAAGAAGGCGAGCACCAAGATGCCGTTGCTGAACGCGAGCCGGTCGCCGCGGGTGTGCAGCTGGCGCGGCAGATAGCCGTCGCGGGCCAGGATCGAGCCGAGCACCGGGAAGCCGTTGAAGGCGGTGTTGGCGGCCAGGAACAAGATGATCATGGTGGCCGCGACCACGAAGTAGAAGCCGGGCGGGAAGTTGGAGAACACGGCCCGGGCCAGCTGCCCGATGGCCGTCTCCTCGACCACCTCGACCCGCTCGCCGTTGAGGGTGTACCAGGACCGGCCGCTGTCGATCAGCTTGAGACCTGTCTGGTTGGCCAGCGTGACGACGCCCATCAACATGGTCACCGCGATGGTGCCCAACAGCAGCAACGTGGTGGCGGCATTGCGGCTCTTCGGCTTGCGGAAGGCGGGCACGCCGTTGGAGATCGCCTCCACCCCAGTCAGCGCCGCACAGCCTGAGGAGAACGCCCTGGCCAGCAGCGCCACCATCAGGAGGCCGCTGAAGTCTGCGTAGCGCGGGTCGCCCTCGATCCCGAACTGGGCGCTGTGGGCGCGGACCTCGTCGCCGAGGACGAAGATCCTGAACAGCCCATAGCCCACCATCCCGAGGATGCCCACCATGAAGCAGTACGTCGGGATGGCGAAGAAGGTGCCGGACTCGCGGACCCCGCGCAGGTTGAGTGACATCAGCAGCAGTGCGGCCAGCGCGGCGATCCAACCCTCGTGGCCGTCGATGCTCGGGAACACCGACTTCGCGTTCTGCACCCCGGACGAGATCGACACCGCCACCGTGAGCACATAATCCACCAGCAGAGCGGCGGCGACGGTCAGTCCCGCGTTGGGGCCCAGGTTGACGGTGGCGACCTCGTAGTCGCCACCGCCGGACGGGTAGGCGTGCACGTTCTGCCGGTACGACGCGACCACGACCAGCATGACCACGGCGACCAGGATGGCGATCTTCCAGGAGAACGCATAACCGGCGAGCCCGGCCAGCGACAACGTCAGCAAGATCTCGTCGGGAGCGTAGGCCACCGACGACAACGCGTCGGAGGCGAACACCGGCAGCGCGATCCGCTTGGGGAGCAGCGTCTCGCCCAGCTGGGCACTACGCAGCTTCCGGCCGATCAGCAGCCGCTTGCCGACATCGGACAGGCTCACGTCTTGACACTCTAGGTCATCGGTTCACCACGACTCCGCTGGCCGCCCGGGCCCGTACCGCCGCGCCGGGGCCCTACCGGCCCCGACACTGCTAGGTTTTTGCCCGTGCACATCGTGATCATGGGCTGCGGCCGCGTCGGATCAAGTCTGGCGCGTGGCCTCGAGCGCCGTGGTCACACGGTGGCGGTGATCGACGTCAACACCGACGCCTTCCGCCGACTGGGGCCGGACTTCAACGGGCGCACCGTCAAGGGCATGGGCTTCGACCGCGAGGTGCTGCTGGAGGCGGGCATCGAGGAGGCTGAGGCGTTCGCCGCCGTCTCCAGCGGCGACAACTCCAACATCTTGTCGGCCCGGGTGGTGCGGGAGACCTTCGACGTGCACAACGTCGTGGCCAGGATCTATGACCCGGGCCGGGCCGAGGTCTACGAGCGGCTGGGTATCCCGACCGTGGCGACGGTTCGCTGGACTGCGGACCAGGTGATGCGCCGGCTGCTGCCGGCCGGATCCGAGCCACAGTGGCGTGACCCCTCCGGGTCGGTCCGGCTGATGGAGGTGCACGTGCATCGGGCCTGGGTCGGGCGGACCATCGACTCGATGGAGGAAGCCACCGGCGCCCGGGTGCCGTTCCTGTTCCGGCTCGGCACCGGCATGGTGCCCGCACGCAGGACGCTGTTCCAAGACGGCGACCTGGTGTACGCCGCCGTCACCGACGCTCGGCTCGCCGACGTCGAGTCCATTCTCGGCGAACCACCTCAGGGAGACTGACGATGCGCGTTGCCATTGCCGGAGCCGGCAACGTCGGCCGTTCGATCGCGGCCGAGCTGTTGGAGAACGGGCACGAGATCCTGCTGATCGACCGTGACCCCCGGGCCATCAAGTCGAGCACGCTGCCGGAGGCGGAGTGGCTGCTGGCCGACGCCTGTGAGCTGTCCTCGCTCGAGGAGGCGGGGATCGACAGCTGCGATGTGGCCATCGCCGCCACCGGCGACGACAAGGCCAACCTGGTCATCTCGCTGCTGACCAAGACGGAGTTCGGCGTGCCGCGGACGGTGGCCCGGGTGAACCACCCCAAGAACGAGTGGCTGTTCAACGAGGTGTGGGGTGTCGACGTCGCCGTGTCCACGCCGCGGCTGATGAGCGCGCTGGTCGAGGAGGCGGTGACGGTCGGCGACCTGGTCCGGCTGCTGACCTTCCACGAGGGTGAGGCCAACCTGGTGGAGATGACACTGCCGGTGGACAGCCCTTGTGTGGGCGGGCGGATCGGCGACATGAACTGGCCAGGAGACGTGGTTCTGGTGGCGATCATCCGCGACGGCCACGCTCACGCTCCGGACCCTGACGGTTCGCTCGAGGGGCGTGACGAGCTGCTCTTCATCACCGCGCAGGACTTCGAGGACGAGCTGGCCAACCTGCTCGCGCCGCGGACGCCGATCACGATGTCAACCACTCCGACCCAGCGGGTGCAGTCGCCCGGTCTGGGCTAGTCAGGCCCCGCGGGTCTGGCTCCGGTCGGCCACGTCGTCGACCGCGCCGGTCGCGCCCAGCGAACGGGCGTACGCGGAGTCCTCCATCGGCGTCTTGCCCTTGGACAGCAGCAGACCGATCACGAACAGTGCGGCGAGCAGCAGCGGCCAGCCGAGGACGACCTTGGCGACGGCCAGCGCGACCACCGAACCCGACAGGAACAGCGGCAGCTGGATGACGAAGCGCAGCAGGTACGGCACCGCGATCACGGCGGTCAGCTTGCTGGTCATCCGGACCAGGCCACGGTCCGCGGTCCAGCCGGTGGGATCGCCGATGGCGGAGCCGATGAGAAAACCGACCAGTGGCTTGCGGATGACGATGGTGAAGGCGGACACCACGGCCAGGGCGCCGTTGTAGAGGATGCCGGGGAGGAAGATGTCCTCGGCCCGACCCGTCCGGGAGGCGATCACGGCCGCGATGGCGGTCGGGATGATCGCTTGGACCACGTACTTCACCGACTGCTTCTGGACCACCCGGACGACGCCGAGCAGCAGGGCCACCCCGAGCGCGGCCCCCAGAGCCGGGTAGAGCTGGCGACCGACGACCCAGGCAATGGTGAACCCGATGAACGGCAGTGCCGACTCGAGCATCCCGCGCGCGCCACCGAGGGTGGTCGAGAGCTGATAGCGGACGAAGTCCTCGACATAGCGGAACTGCTGCGGATCGGCGCCCGGCTGGTCAGTGCCGGGGGCCGGCACGGGACCGACCGGGGAACTCAAGACGACGACGCCTGGAACAGCTCGTAGCGCGGGTTGTACATCAGCCGTCGGCCCTCCTGACAGCTGATCCGGCCGGTGACCATGATCGACCGCCCGCACTCGATGCCGTCGATCTCGCGCCGGCCCAGCCAGACCAAGGTGACGGCGCCGGAGCCATCGCGCAGCTCGACCTCCAGCGCGGGATGACCCGCGCGGGGGCTGATCGTGACGGTGGCGATGGTGCCCGTCAGGCTCACCTGCTGCCGGTCCTCACAGGTACGGATCGGTACGGCGCCGGACTCACGCACCGTACGTTGCAGGTCCTCGGACTCGAGTTCCGCGTTGGACGACGCCATCCGGCGCAGCGCCTGCTGCAGTCGTCCCATCGGCTTGGACACAATCATCAACTCCTGGTCTCAAGCATGGCACCGCAGTCAAGGTGTGACCGCGAGATCGAACAGCCGTCGGCGGACATCACTCGTCAGCCGCGGGCTCGGCCGGCGTCAGGTTCTGCGGCATGACGAGCGGCAGCAGGTCGCCGGGCGCCATCGCCTCGTCGCCGCGGCGCACCACGACGTTGCGGAAGGCGGTCAGCATCTCGGCCACCGGTGACTCCAACCCGTCCTCGAGTGCCGCCTGGCCATAGACGATGCCACGCAACAGCCATCGGGGTCCCTCCGCCACCCACATCCTCGACGGCTGATAACCCTGTTCCCCGTCGGGGGTCTGGACCGGCAGCAGCCGGCGCAGCTCCACCCCGAACGGACCCTCCACGATCGATGCGGAGCCACCGGCCTCGGTCGCGTTCTCGATCATCTCGTCGCGCAGCTCCGACCACAGGCCACCGCTGCGGGGGGCGGCGTACGCCCCGAGCTCGATCGCGGAGTCCCCGCTGATCAGCATGGCGGAGATGATCTGCTGCGACTCCTCGGCGACCTGCAGCCGCAGCTCCGCTCCCGCGAAACCGGTGAGCACCATGGCGCCGAGGTCGATCCGCGGTGCGGTCTCGTCGGCCTCGACGTCGAGGTCGACCTCGGACACGTCCCAGGGTCCGTCCATCCGCCACTCCCGGGCGTCCAGGTCTTCGACGTCCAGCTCCGGCTCGACGCCGGCACCCGACTCATCGGTGCTCAACTCGTCGGTGCTCGACTCGTCGGGGATCAGGGCCGCGTCCTCGTCCGCCGCCGCGGCCACAGCACCGCGATCGGACTCGACCTCGTCGGCCTCGACCTCGTCGAGCTCGGTGGGCTCCTCGACGTTCTTCTTGCCCCGTCGAAAGATCATGACGTCCCCTGCCCGACGGGCCGGTGATCGCGTCGCACCTGCATAGTCATCCTGCCTCGAGATCTGGGGTGGCTGCGGCTGAGTGGCCCAGTATTCCCCCGGTGGACCCGTGCCCGCCAATCCCGCGGGCGGAGTCGGGCAATTGTGGCACGGCGACGAACTGCACAGACACGACCGGCTGCACCACCAGCTGCGCGATCCGGTCGCCCCGGCTGAAGGTGACCGGCTGGCTCCGATCGGTGTTGAGCAGGCACACCTTGATCTCGCCGCGGTAGCCGGCGTCCACGGTGCCGGGGGCGTTGACCACGGTGATGCCGTGCCGGGCAGCCAGCCCGGAGCGGGGGTGCACCAGACCGACGTATCCGTCGGGGAGGGCGATGGCCACCCCGGTGCCGACGAGGCGTCGTTCGCCAGGCTCCAGGACGAAGTCCTCGGTGCAGCGCAGGTCGGCGCCGGCATCGCCGGGATGGGCGTACGCCGGCTCGGCCAGGTCGGGATCGAGCCGCTGAAGCGGCACGGACAGGGGGTCGGGACGGCTCATCGCGGGCTGACTGGGGTGTGTGGGGCCTGGGTGTGTGGGGCCGGGGGGTGCGGGGCCGGGTGCTCCGGCTCGGCGGCAACCGGCGGGCGGCGCGTCATCCGCGCGTTCAGGGCGGCGGCCAGCTCGACCGGACGACGGCTGCTCACCAGCCAGTACGGCACCGGATCGACCGGGTCGTCGAGGGTGACCTCCACCGCCCGGTCCAGGTAGGGCCGCAGCACCAGGTAGGCACGGACGTCCGCCCGAGGGCCGCCGCGCTCTCGGGCGGCCTCCGGGTCGAGGGCCGTCGCGCCCGCCAGATAGCGCAGCTCGATGTGGGCCCGGCCGACGTGCAGCTCGGAGTCGGTCACCCGGATCACCACGGCGAAGTTGGCGAACGCGGCGGTGGTCAGAGCGAAGGTGGCCAGCCCGACCACGGCCCCGGCTTCGAAGCCGAGGTAGAAGCCGAAGGCGAGGAACAACGATGCGGCGAAGAGCACGTTGAGCACCCACCACATCACCGGCACCGACAGCCGTTCGCGATAATGCATGCGACCCACTCTAGAGGCGTGGCTGCCGGCGGCCGACGCCCAGGACGCCCGGCCCGCGGTCCACGTCACCGCCCTGGAACGCACGACCGTCCCGTGCCGGCTGGCACGGGACGGAAGAGGTTCGCGTCGGAGTGGGGTGGCGCGGGGTGTCCCCGCGCACTGCGCAGCGGTCAGCCGGCGCAGTCGTAGCAGAAGGCGTCGCCGTTCTTGCGCTCCTCGGCGATCTGGCTGCGGTGACGGACGAGGAAGCAGCCGGCACAGGTGAACTCGTCGGACTGGCGCGGCAGCACCCGTACGGTGAGCTCTTCGTGCGAGAGGTCCGCCCCGGGCAGCTCGAAGGCCTCTGCGGCCTCCGCCTCGTCCTCATCGACCTTGCCGGAGTTCTTGTCGTTCCGGCGGGTCTTCAGCTCCTCGATGCTGTCTTCGTTCAGCTCTTCTTCGGTCTTGCGTGGGGCGTCGTAATCGGTCGCCATCTTTCCCTTCCCGGGTAGTAATCCCAGATGTCACTGTCTGAGGCAGTGGGCATACATATCACATCTCGTGTCGGTAGTACCCTCGGCGCTGCCTATAACGCCTCCGGCCGAACAAAATTCCCCCCGCGCAGGTGCACGTCGAGGAAGGCCAGAACCGTCTCGTACCAGACGATCGAGTGCTGGGGCGTGAGCACCCAGTGGTTCTCGTCGGGGTAGTACAAGAACTTGTGCGGCAGCTCCTCGGGGGCGCCGTCGAAGCCGGAGACCAGGGCCCACCACAGGGCCAGCCCTTCCGAGATGGGGACCCGATAGTCCTTGTCGCCATGGATGACCAGCATCGGGGTGGTGATCTGGTCGGCGTAGCGGTGCGGCGAGTGCTCGACCTGCATCTGCGGCGACAGCTCTCGTGACCAATACCAGGACGCGTCGGTGGTCGGACCGAACGACTCGAGGTTCCACAGGCTGGCGTGCGTGACGATGGCGGAGAACCGATCGGTGTGCCCGGCCACCCAGTTCGCCATGTAGCCGCCGAACGAGCCGCCCATCGCCGCGGTGGTCGTCTCGTCGATGTCGTCGCGCTGCTCCACCGCGTCGGTGATCGCCATCAGATCGGTGTACGGCGCCGCGCCCCAGGCGCCCCAGCCCCGTTGGATGAAGTCCAGCCCGTAGCCGGTGGACAGGGCGGGGTCAGGCAGCAGCACGGCATAGCCGCGCGCCACCATCAGCCACGGGCACCACCGCCACGACCAGGAGTTCCACGAGCTCAACGGCCCGCCGTGGATCCACAGCAGCAGGGGTGCCGGTGCATCGGCGGACGCGCCCTCGGGCAGCAGCAGGAAACCCCGCACCCGGACGCCGTCGTCGGTGGTCGTCTCCACGTCGGTCAGGGTGCCAGGCAGCTCGGGGTAGTCCACCGGCGCGCGGAGCGTCCGGCTGCTCGCCTCGGCGACGTCGATCGCTACGACGGAGCCGGGGTCGAGATAGGAGCTGCGAACCGCGAAGAGGGTCGAGCCGTCGGCGGACAACCTGACCGAGCTGTGCGCCCCCTCCTGCGTCAGTCGTCGTCGCTCACCGGTGGCCAGGTCGACCGCGAACACCGGGCGATGTCCGTTCTCGTCGGCGGTGACATAGAGGGTCGCGTTGTCCCGGGAGAAGGCCACCGGCTCGGGCCAGGCGTCCCAGTCGTTCGCCAGCGGTCGCCCGGCCCCGGACCGGCGCTCGACCAGCCAGAGCTTCGAGTCGCCGGCGGTGTCGGCCGTCGAGCGGCGCTCGCGGACGCAGACCACCAGGCGACCGTCGTCGGAGATCACGGCGCCGCTGAACTCATGCTCCTCGCTGGCGACCGCGAGCAGGTCGCGGGCGCCGGAGGTGACGTCGATCACCGCCACCGATGACACCGTCTCGCCGCCACTGCGCGGGTCCAGCCAGTCAAGGACCGCGAACCGGCCGTCGGCGGACAGTGACGGCGGTCCACCGAGATGGCGGGCGGCGTCCGGCACCAGGTTGGTCAGGTCCGCGGCGGCGACCGAGCGCTCGCCGTCGACCTCGGTCAGGTCGCCGACCAGCAGTCGGGTCTCCTCCGGCCCGAGGTCGTGGTCCCAGAACCTGACCGGATATCCCTCATGCAGGATCGCCGCGACCTTCTTCTTCTTGCGCAGTGCGCGCTGGGCCGCGTCCTGGGCCTCGTCCTTGGTCTGGGCGTGCATCCCGACGGTGAAGACTGCCGTGTCGCTCAGACGGGCGGTGCTGATCCCCTGCCAGCCGCCGGAGCGCCGTGCCACCACGTACGCCTCCCCGCCGCCCGCGGGCAAGCACCACACGGCGCTGGTGCTCTCGTCGCTGTCCGGCTCCATCCCGGCCGGCGGGACAGCGCGCTTGGAGGTGAACAACAGGCTCCCGTCGGGCAGGAAGGCCGCTGCCGCCTCGCCCTCGACCGAGCGGGTCTGCCGTCGTGCCGGCTGCTCGCCGGACGGGTCGACGCTCCACCACGACGACTTGTACGTGGTCTGGGTGTGATCGATGGCGGAGACCGAGACCAGCAGCCGGTCGTCGGGCCCGAGCACCAGACCACCCAGGCGCGGCGCGGCCGCGTACGCCTCGAGGTCATGCCAGAGGGAACCGCTCGGCTCTGCCGAGGCAGCCGAATCGCTCGGCTGCGCCGAGGCAGCCGAATCGCTCGGCTCTGCCGAGGCAGCCGGATCGCTCGGCTGCGCAGCTGTGTGAGAATCGGGCTCGCCGAAGGGGCTGCTGCTGGTCGAAGGTCGGTTCACGGTTGCTCCTTGGGAGAGGGTCCACGATCGGGCTCGCGGCCGCAGTGTTTCACGTCGGACCGTCTGCCGTCGCCCCGGGTCACCCTCGCTGTCTAGAGTGACTCTAACTAAAAGGAGACCGCTTTGTCAGAGTTGTCGGTGATCATCTCACCCGACTCGTTCAAGGGAACGCTCGGTGCGGCCGCGGTGGCGGCTGCATTGGCCGAGGGCTGGCACCAGATCCGACCCGGCGATGCCCTGCGGCTGCTGCCCCAGGCGGACGGCGGCGAGGGCACCGTCGAGGCGGTGGAGAGCGCCCGGGCCGGCTCGGTCCGCCACTGGGTGGCCGACGTGGCTGGTCCGGACCTGACACCGGTGACCGGCTGCTGGCTGGAGCTGACCGACGGCACCGCGGTGATCGAGCTGGCCCAGATGTCGGGACTGCCGTTGATGACCTCGCTCGACCCTCGCGGCGCGACCACCCTCGGGCTCGGACAGGTGATCGCTGACGCGCTGGACCACGGGGTCACGTCGGTGGTCGTTGGCCTCGGTGGCTCCGCCTCCACCGACGGCGGCGCGGGTCTGCTGACCGCGCTGGGACTGCAGCTGCTGGACGCCGACGGCGCTCCCCTGCCCCCTGGCGGTGCCGCGCTCGCGGACCTGGCCTCAGTGTCCGGAACGGCGCGCCGAGCCGAATCGCTGACCGTGCTGACCGACGTACGCTCGCCGCTGCTCGGCCCCAGCGGTGCCGCTGCGGTGTTCGGGCCGCAGAAGGGCGCCTCTGCTGCAGACGTGGCGGTGCTGGACGCGGCCCTGGCCCGCTGGGCACAGGTGCTCGGCGGCCCGACCGACCTGCCCGGGATGGGCGCCGCGGGTGGCTGTGGGTACGGGCTGGTGGTCGGCCTCGGCGGGCAGCTGGTGCCGGGTGCCGGCTACGTCTCCGCCCTCACCGGCCTGGATGCGGCGGCTGCGACGGCGGACGTGCTGCTCAGTGGTGAGGGCCGGTTCGACGAGACGTCGCTGGTGGGCAAGGTCGTCGGACATGTACTCGGCCTGCCCGGTGCCCCCGGCGCCCGGCGTGGGGTGGTGGCGGGCCAGGTGGCCGGTTCGGTGCCGGGCGTCTGGACCCGGTCGCTGGTCGACCTGGCCGGGTCCGTCGCCGCGGCGATGGAGTCGCCGCAGCGCTGGCTGGTCGAGGCCGGGCGGCAGGCCGCGGCCGCGCTGGGCACGCCTCGCCCCACCGCCGGACCCGCCCGCTGACTCTCAGCGTCAGGCCGGACGGAGCTGACGCTCAGCGTCAGGCCGGACGGACCTGGCACAGAGCGGGCCGGTCCGGCTGGCGCAGGTTGAGGCAGCAGTCAGGCAGGCACTCGTAGCGCCCCACGGTGCCACCGTTGATCACCGCGGGAACGACCGACTCGTCTCTGGCCACCGCGGCACGTTCGGCCATCAGATCGACCAGGCCGGCCACAAAGGCCGGGTGCACCCCGGCGGTGTCCGCCCGGGCGAACGCGAGCCCGAGGCTGCTGGCGGTCGCCGCGGCCTCGGTGTCCAGGTCGTAGATGACCTCCATGTGGTCGGAGATGAACCCGATCGGCACCGCGACCACCGCGCGCACCCCCTCGTCGGCCAGTTCCGACATCCGGTCGTTGACGTCGGGCTCCAGCCACGGCTGGTTCGGCGGACCGGACCGTGAGCAGTAGACGAGCTCGGCCTCGAGGGCGGCTCCGCGCCGCTCGCTGACCTGGCGCGTGACCTCCGCCAGCACAGCCCGGTGCCAGTCGACATAGCCACCCTCGGGGCTCTTCGGCGGCGGTCCAGCCGCCTCGGCCATCGCGGTCGGGATGGAGTGGGTGACGAAGAGCAGCCGCGCGTTCACGGCGTCATCGCCGAGCGACTCCACGGCGGCCAGGGTCGCGTCGACCGATGCGGTGACGAAGCCCGGGTGGTGGGCGTAGTGCCGGAGCCGGTCCACCTGCAGCGCGGTGCCGTCGGCGGCGTCGTAGAGGTTCTCCCGATACTGCCGACACGAGGAGTACGACGGGTAGGCACTGGTCATCACCGCGAGCACCCGGCGGTGCCCGTCGGCCTCCATCTGGGCGAAGGTGTCGCCCAGGTACGGCTCCCAGTTGCGGTTGCCCCAGTAGAGCGGGACGTCGATGCCGTGCTCGTCGAACTCGGCCCGGAGGGCGCCGAGGAGCATGCGACACTGGTCGTTGATCGGGCTCCGGCCGCCGAACAGGAAATAGTGCTCCCCCACCTGGGCCAGCCGCTCCCGCGGAATGCCCCGACCACGGGTGACGTTCTCCAAGAACGGGACGACGTCCTCGGGTCGCTCCGGGCCACCGAACGAGACCAGCACCACCGCGTCGTACGGGGCCAGGTCGGCCCGCGGGTGGATCGGAGGCTGCTCGGCGGAGTTCGTCGTCTTGTTCATCCCTCGATCTAAGCAAACAGGAGGAAATCCGTGGCTGGCGGCCTTGGCGCCTATCGGCAGGTGCTGGTGGACCGGCAGGCGCGAGCCTTCAGCCTCGCCGGGCTGGTGGCTCGGATGCCGATGTCGATGACCGGCCTCGGGATCGTGCTGCTGGTCTCGATGACCACGGGCTCCTTCGGCCGGGCGGGCATCATCTCCGGCGCCGCCACCATCGCCGGCGCGGTCGCCGCGCCGTTCTGGGGCCGGATGATGGACCGGGTCGGGCAGGCCCGGGTGCTGGTCACGGCCGCGGTTCTGTGCAATCTCAGCCTGGGGCTGCTGGTGGTCGCCGTGGTGGCCGGAATGCCGCTGTGGGTCACGCTGGTTCCCGCGGTGGGAGTCGGGCTCGGGTTCTCCTCGGCCGGGTCCTCGGTCCGCGCTCGCTGGAGCCACCGACTGCGTGGTCGCCCGCAGCTGCAGACCGCGTACGCCCTGGAGGCGGTGTTCGACGAGGTGGTCTTCATCGTCGGACCGGTGCTGGCGACCTTCCTGGCCACCAGCCTCCATCCCGCATTCGGGCTGCTGACCTGCATCGTGCTCGGGCTGGCCGGCGCGTTCGCGTTGGCGTCCCAGCGTTCGACCCAACCGCCGGTCCGTCGACCCGGCGACGACCATCAGCCCAGCACACCGCTGTCGGGGTGGCTGCTGGTGCCGATCGTGGTGGCCTGCGGCTGCCTCGGGGCACTCTTCGGTGGCATGGAGGTGGTCGTGGTGGCCTTCGCCACGGAGGCCGGCATCTTGCCGTACGCCGGCTTCATCGTGATGGCCTGGGCCGCTGGGTCGCTGGTCGCGGGCCTGGTCACCGGGACCATTGCCTGGCGGTCATCCCCGGAGCGCCGCTTCCGGATCGGAGCCGTGCTGCTGGCCCTGTCGATGCTGCCGCTGCCGTTCGCGTCGAGCCCGATGGTGGTGGCCGGCTTGTTGGTCCTCAGCGGGCTGACCATTGCGCCGACCTTGATCGCCTCCGTCGCGGTGACCCAGGAGGCCGTCCCTGCTGACCGGCTGACCGAGGCCCTCGGCTGGACGTCGACCGGCATGTCGGCCGGGGTCGCCGCGGGCGCGGCGGGGCTCGGCCAGCTGATCGACCGTTGGGACGCCACCGCCGGCTTCTCGGGCATCCTCGTCGTCGGGGTGCTGCTGATCGTGGCCGCCCTGTGCGTACGGACCCGGCCCGGTCTCGCCGAGCCCGCGCCAGCCACAACCCGCTCTCTGACCCCCTGACCCGCACTGCCTGGCTCCCCTGACACACCTTTCCCAATTCGGCCTCGCTCCGCCGATCGGCTATTAGGGTGGAGAACCGATCTCCCGGAACGGTTGTCCAGTCTCATGACCAGACCCCCCGTGAAGCTCCGCCCGATGTCGCGCGGTGTCGCGATCTGGTCTGCCCCGGCGCGTCGGGTCCGCGGCGGGATGCGGGAGCTCGCGCTGCGGGTGATGAGCCGTGGTACTCGCCCGCCGGCGCCGCTCGGGCGAACAGACCCAGCCGGCTCGCGCAACCGCAGGAACGGTGGCCATCTCCGGTTCGACCAGCATCGTGACCGCTGGCTGCGCAGCGTCCATCGCGCGTTGACCAGCGCCGGCGTCGACGTCGGCATGCAGCCGCTCCCCTGGGCCGCCCGTCCGGTGCTGCAGGTGGCGCCAGCTCAGCGGGGACCGAGCTGGCAGGCCCTCCGGGCCCTGCGGGCCTTCCATCCCGCCCTGCAGGTCCAGCAGGTCGGGGACGCCACCCTCGGCGCCATCGTGGTCCGGCGAGCGGCAGCAGTCGTGTTCGGCGACGAGTTCGTCGAGGCCGCGTTCGCGCCTGCCGCGTTGTCCGTACCGCTCAACCTCCGCTCGTACCCGGCCCCGGGCGGCGAGCGATGGCTGGTCACGGACCGGGCCCGCAGCAATGACGGAACGCGGGCGCTCGGCATCGACGCCGGCGTGGAGGTCGCCTTCGGGCCGGTGCCACCACCCGCCCCGCTGGTGGAGTTCGACGTCGATGCGGTCTACACCTGGGTCGACGCGGCCGATCCCGCGTGGCGGCGTCGATACGCCCGAACGCCCCACGGCGCCAACCTCACCACCGCCGCCACCGCGGGTGCCCGGTTCCAGCAGTCCGACGAGCTCCGCTACAGCCTGCGCTCGGTCGCCGAGTTCGCACCGTGGGTCCGCCATATCTGGCTGGTCACCGCAGGGCAGCGGCCACCCTGGCTGGCCGAGCATCCGCAGGTCACCGTCGTCGACCACACCGACATCTGGCCCGACCCGAACCAGCTGCCCACCTTCAACTCTCAGGCGATCGAGGCCAACCTGCACCGCATCGCCGGTCTCAGCGAGCACTACCTGTATTTCAACGACGACTTCTTCCTCGGCCGCCCGGTCTCGGCCGAGTCCTTCTTCCTCCCCGACGGGACACCGAAGGCCTTCTTGTCGAACGCCGCCATCGCGCCCGGTGAGCCGGCCCCCGGCGACCTTGCGCCAGACGCCTCCGGGAAGAACAACCGCCGCCTGGTGGCGCGAGTCACCGGACGGGAGCTGTCCTACAAATACCAGCACACTCCACAGGCCCTGCGCCGGTCACTGGTGGCCGAGCTGGAGAGGCACTTCGGCGACGAGTTCGCCCAGACCTCCGGCGCGCGGTTCCGCTCGAGGGCCGACATCACCGTGTCCGGCGGCCTGCATCACACGTACGGCCTCGCCACCGGTCAGGTGGTGCCGGGGACGATCCGCTACCGCTATGTCGACCTCGACTCGCCACACTTCGCCCGGGCACTCGACTCGCTCCTGCGGCTGCGCTATCACGACGTGTTCTGCCTCAACTCCGTCGCCGCGCCCTACGACCTGACAGCGGTCTCCCGGTTCCTGCAGGCCTACTTCCCGGTCCGTGCTCCCTGGGAGCTCGGGCCCGACAACACCGACCAGTAGGGCCCCCGGCGCGGCGACCGGCTCAGGCGTGGCGCAGGGAGGCGACGTAGTCGGTCAGCGCGACGGTTCCATCTGATGGCGTGAAACCCGTGGCCACGATCTTGTCCAGGGCGAGCACGCTGTGCTGCGGCCGCGGCGCCAGCGATTTGCCGGCGCCGTACGCGTCCGTGGTCACGTCGGTGATCGTGGCCGAGGTGTCGAGCTGGCTGAACACGGCCCGTGCGATGCTCGCCCAGGTCTGGGTCTCGCCCGAGCAGGTCACGTTGTAGGTGCCGGGAGCACAGCGGTGCTGGAGCAGATGGACGATGGCGCGCGCCAGGTCATCGGCGAAGGTCAGCCGGCCGAATTGGTCGGCGATCACCTGCGGCGAGACGCCGCGCTCGGCCAGCGAGGCCATCGTGCGGACGAAGTTGCGACCCTGCCCCACCACCCAGCTGGTCCGCAGCGTGTAATGCCGGGGCAGCGTCGCCACCAGCGCGTCCCCCGCCGCCTTCGTCTGGCCGTAGACGCCGAGCGGGGAGAACGGCTCGTCCTCGTCATGCACCTGCTGGCTGCCGTCGAAGACGTAGTCCGACGAGACGTTCACCAGTGTCAGCCGGTGTTCCCGCGCCACCTCCACCAGCCGACCGACGGCACTCACGTTGGTCTGCCAGGCCGCGCGACGGCCTTCCTCGGTCTCGGCGGCGTCGACGGCGGTGTAGGCCGCGGCGTTGATGACGGTGTCGTACTGGCGCCAGGCGATCCGGTCCACGGCGGTGGGATCAGTCAGGTCGAGGGTCTCCCGGGTGGCGGCGACCGCGTCGGGCAGCAGCGCGGTCAGCGCCCGGCCGAGCTGACCGCCCGCACCCAGGATCAGCGTCCTGCGGCGCGGGGTGGGACGTACCTCGGCCAGCCGGGGATGGGTCCGATCGGCGTCCGACATCTCGGCCTGCGCCAGCGGGATCGGCCAGTCGATGGCCAGGGTTTCATCGGCCAGGTTGACGAAGGCGTAGGAGCTCTTCGCCGCCGCACTCCAGTGGTCGTTCACCAGATAGGAGTACGCCGTAGCGTCCTCGACGGTCTGGAACGCGTTGCCGACCCCGTCCGGCACGAACACCGCGCGGTCGGGCCCGATCTCGGTGCTGAAGACCGCGCCGAAGGTGTCGCCGGCGCGCAGGTCGACCCAGGCACCGAAGACCCGGCCGGTGGCCACGGACACCAGCTTGTCCCACGGCTCGGCGTGGAAGCCCCGGGTCACGCCGGCTTTTGCGTTGAAGGAGACGTTGTTCTGGACCGGTTCGAAGTCGGGCAGGCCGAGCGCGACCATCTTCGAGCGCTGCCAGTTCTCCTTGAACCAGCCACGGTTGTCACCGTGCACCGGCAGGTCCAGCACGACAAGACCGGGGATCGGCGTACGACTGAGCGCGAGCGAACTCACCGTCGCGGTTCCCGTCACTGGCCGACCGCGGAATACTTCGCCTCGGTCGCCGCCTTCTGTGGCCGCCACCACGCCTCGTTGGCCGCATACCAGGCGATGGTCTGTTCCAGGCCTGCGGTGAAGTCGCGGTACCGCGGCAGCCAGCCCAGCTCGGTCCGCAGCTTGGTGGAGTCGATCGCGTAGCGCAGGTCGTGACCGGCGCGGTCGTTGACGTGGTCGTAGCCGTCGCTCGGGCGGCCCATGATCGTCAGGATGGTCTCGATCACCTCGCGGTTGTTCTTCTCCCCGTCGGCGCCGATCAGGTAGGTGTCCCCGATGGTGCCGGCCTCGACGATGCGCAGCACAGCCGCGCTGTGGTCGTCGGCATGGATCCAGTCGCGGACATTCGCACCGGCCCCGTAGAGCTTGGGCCGCTCGCCGTCGATCACGTTGGTGATCTGGCGCGGGATGAACTTCTCCACGTGCTGGAAGGGACCGTAGTTGTTGGAGCAGTTGCTGATCGTGGCCTGCACACCGAAGGAGCGGACCCAGGCACGGACGAGCAGATCCGAGCCGGCCTTGGTCGAGGAGTACGGGCTGGACGGGTTGTACGGGGTGTTCTCGGTGAACCGCTCCGGGTCGTCGAGCTCCAGGTCGCCGTACACCTCGTCGGTGGAGATGTGGTGGTAGCGGGTGCCGTGGCGACGGACCGCTTCGAGCAGGGTGTAGGTACCGATGACGTTGGTCTGGAGGAACGGCGAGGGGTCGTTCAGCGAGTTGTCGTTATGGGACTCCGCGGCGAAGTGGACGACCACCCGATGCCCGGCCACCAACTCGTCCATCAACGGTGCGTCACAGATATCACCCTGCACGAACGACACCCGGGCGGGGTCCAGACCCTCCAGCGACTCGCGGCTGCCCGCGTACGTCAGCTTGTCGACCACGGTGATGGTGGCGTCGGTGTGGTGCAACAGGTGGCGGACGAAGTTGGAGCCGATGAAGCCGGCGCCGCCGGTGACCAGGAACTCAGGCATGGCGGTCATCCTAGACCGATGGCGGACGCACGACGCCCGAGCCGCCGTGGCCCGGAAGCGGTTCGAAGGCCACGGTGCGCTGCTGGCGACCGGTAAGATCACGCCGACCGCACCGGCATCGCCGGCACGCGACACGACGACGATGGAGAACACAGTGCGCGGGATCATCCTCGCCGGCGGCTCGGGCACCCGGCTGCACCCGGTGACCATGGGCATCAGCAAGCAGCTGGTGCCGGTCTATGACAAGCCGATGATCTACTACCCGCTGTCCACGTTGATCTTCGCCGGCATCCGCGACGTGTTGATCATCACCACCCCGCACGACGCCGACGGCTTCCAGCGGCTGCTCGGCGACGGGTCGCAGTTCGGGATCGCGATCACCTACGCGACTCAGCCCTCCCCTGACGGACTGGCCCAGGCCTTCGTCATCGGCGCCGACTTCATCGGCGAGGAGAAGGTCGCCCTGGTGCTGGGCGACAACATCTTCTACGGGCCCGGTCTGGGCAACCAGCTCCAACGGTTCCAAGACGTCGACGGCGGCGCCGTCTTCGCCTACTGGGTGGCCGAGCCGAGTGCCTACGGCGTGGTCGAGTTCGACGGCTCGGGTGCGGCCATCTCGCTGGAGGAGAAGCCACTCGCCCCGCGCTCGAACTATGCCGTTCCCGGTCTGTACTTCTATGACAACGACGTGGTCGAGATCGCCCGCGGACTGAAGCCGTCGCCGCGCGGGGAGTACGAGATCACCGACGTCAACCGGGTCTACCTGGACCAGGGCCGGCTGCAGGTCGGCGTGCTGCCCCGTGGCACCGCCTGGCTGGATACCGGCACCTTCGACTCGCTCAACGACGCCAGCAACTTCGTCCGCACCCTGGAGGCACGCCAGGGCCTCAAGGTCGGATCACCGGAGGAGGCGTCGTGGCGGCAGGGCTTCCTCAGCGACGACGAGCTGGCCGCGCGGGCCAAGACCCTGCAGAAGTCCGGCTATGGGGCCTATCTGCTGAGCATTCTGGAGCGCCAGCAACAAACTCCACCCGCGGTCTGACCCACCGCCGCCCCAGCGGGCGGGTGTGATGGCAGAATGCCGCCATGTCCGTCACCGTGAGCGTCCTGGTCCCCACGCGCAACCCCAGCTCGGCGATCTTCGCACTGATCGGTTCACTGGACCGCCAGACGCTGCCGGTCGGCGACTTCGAGACGGTGTACGCCGACTGGGGGTCCACCGACGGCACGCTGCAGCGGCTGCGCCAGCTCGCCGGCCGCCGCCCCAACGTGCAGCTGGTGGGCGGTCCGGGCCACGCGACCGATGCCGACCTGATCCGGCTGGCGCTGCAGCAGGCCGCCGGCGAGTACGTGCTGGTGGCGGACCCGCAACTGACGCTGCTGCCCCAGGCGCTGGCCAGGTTGTGCGCCGCGGCCGCTCGGACCGCAGCGGATGTGGTGGTCGGCCGGACGCTGTCGCCGGCTGGATCAGACCTGGTCCTGGTGCCGACCAACCAGGACCGGATCCCCGCCGACCAGCGGGAGCGAGCCCTCCAGGCCGGCTGTGTCCTGTATCGGCGCAGCGTCCTGCTGGAGCTGGACCAGGTGCCCGGTGAGCGCGGGTTCGGCGCTGCCCTGATGGCACAGACCGACGCCATCGCGGGCCTGGCCGACTATCCCGCGGTGAAGGTCGGTGCCCCGTCGAGTCAGGTCTCCGCTGATGCGGATCTGAGCGCGGAGCGACCCACGCTGAGCTGGCAGGGCGGGCTCCTCCACCTTCGCCAGCCGATCAGCGGCACCGCTCTGGATCTGTCGTCGCTGGTGGTCGTCGTGCGCAACACCGCGACCGATGAGGAGTTCCACCTCGCCCACCGGGTGGAGCCCGCGCCCGGTCACGGTGACAACCCGGGCAGCTCGTCGGTCGTCGAGGCGACGGTCGACCTCGGTTTCGCGGCGTTGGGCGAGCCGATGGCGGACGGGGTCTGGCAGCTGGCGCTGCGCGTGATCGACAAAGACCGGGAGCTGTTGATCGACGTGCCGCGGGCGCCGCTCGCGTCCGCCGTCGTGGACGGCCGCCCGGTCGTCATCGGCGAGGCCGGAGAGCCGCTGATGATCGACGTGGGGGCGACCCGCTACGGGCTCGTTCGCCAAGCCGCTGCAGCCGACGCGCAGGTCGTGGAGTCCGTCCGCGGTGACCTGCTGACCTGGCGGCTCCCCCACCTGCACGCCCACGGTGACGCCGTGATCAACGGGAGGATCGCGCTCGACAGCTTCGCGGTGCCGGCCAAGCTCATCAGTCAGGACAACGCGATCCGACTCGAGGCCTACGTCAGCGGCATCGCGGGCGTCGCCGCCTTGTCGGCCCACTTCGGTGGGCCACGGCCAGTCGGACTGGGCATGAGCTTGGAGATCTCCGGCCTGGGAGCCATGACCGTCATCCCCACCCCGCCCCCGGCGGCCGAGCCGAAGAAGGCTCCGGCGACGGCGGCGAAGAAGGCCCCCGCCAAGAAGGCCCCCGCCAAGAAGGCCCCAGCGAAGAAGGCCCCAGCGGCCGCCAGTGCGGGACCGCAGCCCGCACTGCGCCGGCTGCGCCGCAAGGTGCCGAGCGCTCTCGAGCCGGCAGCCAAGAAGCTGGCCCGGTTCGGCCCCGCCCGGTGGGCGTACCAGACGCTCACCCAGCGGTAGCGAGAACTCTCAGCTGGCCGGCTGCCGCTCGAGCGCGGTGAAGCCGGTACCGAAGGCGGCGGCGACGTGGCTGTGCAACCTCGGCCGCAGTTCTTCGGCGGTGATCGAGTGGTCGAGGGCGCCCAGCAGCTCGAACAGATCATCGTCGAGCATCCGCGCCGCCGGGATGACGCTCAGCCTGTCCATCAGCTCCGCCGGCACCGGCTGCGGGTCGGGACGACGGAACTCCGCCAGGATGCGGTCGTAGTTGTCGGCCAACGTGGTGTTCTCCGGGTCCAGCCCGACGACCAGCAGCAGCCCGGTCGGCTGGGTCCCCACGGGCAGCGCGATCAGGTCCGGCCGGTATCGGGCGAGCACCTCGAGGATGGGATATACGTCTCCGGTCCACGCTCCGGTGTGCCGCTCACGCGCCGCCTCGTCCACCGAGCGCGGCAGGACGTCGTCGAAGACGATCACCCCGCGGGCCGAGCTGTGGCGCTCAGCGTTGATGAAGTCCCGCAGCGAGAACTCGAAGATGTGCAGCCCGTCGATGAACGCCAGCTCGAACGGCCGGCCGTCGACCGGCTCGAGCGGGGTCGGTCGTTGAAAGTACTCGTCGCTCGATGTCCGGAACAGGTTCACCTGCGCATGGAGCTCATGGCGGATGGCGAAGGCCGGGTCGATGGCGACGCTCGGACAACGTGCCAGGGACAGGCTGCGGCCGTCGCGCACACCGATCTCCAGATACGTCTGGGGGGCGACTCGACGGTGCAGCTCAGCGAGGAACGGGATGTAGTACATGGTGCGAACCCTAGCCTCCTGCCACCCGTTCGGCGAGGGGATGCGGGTCGGCGTCACATCGGGCGGGACTCGCGTCCAGATATCGCTGCGTGCCGCTGCGCGGGCCTCTAGGGTTCGGGCGTGACCTCGTCCCCGCCGCCGAACGCGTCCGCGTCCGCATCCGGTGGGACCTCGTCGGCCGTCCTCGCGGGCCTCGTCACCGCGTTGGTCGGGTTCTCCAGCTCGTTCGCCATCGTGCTGGCCGGTCTGACCGGCCAGGGCGCGACTCGCCTGCAGGCGGCGTCCGGACTGCTGGTGTTGTGCCTGGCGATGGCGCTGGGCATCGTCATCCTCACGCTGCGCTATCGGATCCCGATCACCTTGGCCTGGTCCACACCGGGTGCGGCGCTGCTGGCGGGTACCTCGCTCGGCACCCAGAACTGGTCAGCCGCCGTGGGCGTCTTCGTGGTCGTGGCTGCGCTGACGGCGTTGACGGCACTGTGGCCGTGGCTGGCCCGGGCCATCGGCGCCATCCCGGTGTCGATCGCCAACGCCATGCTGGCCGGAGTGCTGATCCCCATCTGTGCCACCGCGTTCACCACCTTGGCGGTGTCTCCCCGTTACGTCGCCCCGGTCCTCGTCGTCTGGCTCGCGGCGTACCTGCTGCTGCGCCGTTGGGCCGTGCCGCTCGCCCTGCTGACTGCGCTGGCGGTGGTCGCGCTGACGGTGACCGACCTGCCCCCGACGCGGGAGCTGCTGCCGGTTCTGATCTGGACCACGCCGACCTTCGACTGGCGGTTCATGGTGGGGCTGGCGCTGCCGCTGTTCTGCGTCAACATGGCCTCGCAGTACGCCCCCGGCGTCGCGGTGATGAAGACCTTCGGCTACGCCGTCCCATGGCGTCCGACGCTGTTGGTGACGGCGGGCGTGTCGGCGGCCGCGGCCCCGTTCGGCGGACATGCGGTGAACCTGGCGGCTATCTCGTCGGCTCTGGCCGCGTCGGAGGAGGCACACCCGGACCCGTCACGGCGCTGGGTGGCAGCGTTCACTGCGGCCTGGTGCCACCTCGCGTTGGGACTGCTGTCAGGAGTTGCCGCGTTCGTGCTCAGCAGTGCCCCACCCGGGCTGATCATCACCGTCGCCGCCCTCGCTCTGCTCGGCACCTTGGGCTCAGCCCTGCACCAGGCGATGGACCTCGCCGACGACCGTGAAGCCGCGGTGATCACCGTCGTCACCACCGCCTCCGGGATCACGCTGCTGGGGATCGGGTCGGCGTTCTGGGGCCTCGCCTTCGGTCTGCTGGTCCGGTGGCTGATGGGCGCGGCCCGCCGGCGCAGCGCCGCGCGGTGACGGAACGGGTTCAGCGACGACCGCGCCGCGCCCGCAGGTAGTCCGAGACGACGTACTCGCCCAGGCGGGAGATGTCGGGAGTGAAGACGCGACCGCCGGCCCGCTTGGCCAGGGCCTCGACGAACCGAGCCAGTCCGGGGTCCTCGCCCAGCATGAAGGTGTTCAGCGTGGCGCCATAGCGGGCCAGCTCATCCACCTCGTCGATCGTGGCCCGCAACGTGGCGCTGGTGGTGGGCCACTGGAACCACGCCTGCCCGTCCCCGCTCAGATGGGCGGTGGGCTCCCCGTCGGTCACCACCAGCACCACCGGCTCGGCGTCGGGATGGCGCCGCAGGTGGCGCTGGGCCAACATCAACGCATGCTGCAGGTTGGTCCCTTGGACCCACTCCGGCTCAGCCTCGGCCAGTTGCACCGGGGACAGCACCCGCGCGGTCTTGTTGAAACCGATCACCTGCAAGGCGTCCTGGCGGAACCGGGTCTCGATCAGGTGGGACAGTGCGAGCGCGGTCTGCTTCATCGGGCCCCAGCGCCCGTCCTGCACCATTGAGAAGGAGAGGTCGACACACAGCGCCACGGCGGCGCTGGTGCGTCGTTCCGTCTCGGTCACCTCGAAGTCCTCCACGTCGAGGGCGACCCCACTCCGCGGCAGCCCGGTTCGCCGTAGCGCATTGGCCACCGTCCGGGGCGCGTCGATCGGCAGCTCGTCACCGAACACCCACGCCCGGGTCAGTCCGGTGGGTTCGTCGGCCGCGCCGGTCCGGTGATCTGAATGCTCACCCGTGCCCGTCGCCGCCAGCTGGTCGAAGACCCGCTTCAGCGCCGTCTGCCCGAGCCGGCGCACCGCCCGCGGCGTGAGCCGCAGGCCGTCGTCGCCCCGGATGAGGTAGCCCTGCTGCTCAAGCTCGCGTTCCAGCTGCCGAATGGCCTCGAGGTCGCGGACCGCCCCGGCGCCCAACCGGCGCTCCAGCATCTCCACATCCACGTCGTCCAGGGTCGCGCCCGGGTGCCCCTGGGACAGCTGGGCCTCCAGCGCCGCCAGGTCGGCCAGCTCGGCCACCGCCTCGACGGCGTCGCTATAGCCCAGTGATTCCCCGCCGGGGCGCATCCCGACACCGGACTCGCGGTCCAAGCCTGGCCGCAGGGTTCGCAGGTTGTCGGCCAGCTGCGCCATCTCGGAGGCGAGGTCGACGTCGGACATGGCCGAGCTCATCAGCTGGGCCATCTGCTCACGCTGTTCGGGGCTGAGCGAGTTCATCATCCGCTGCGCGGCGGCCTGCCGGCGGGCCAGCGCCTCGATCAGCTCCTCGACGTCGCCCGGCCGTTCGGGGAAGAGCTCCCCGTGCTTGTCCATGAAGTCGGCGAACTGGTCGGCGGTGTCCTCGGAGCGGGCGTGGGCGGCCAGCAGAGCGTTGAGGTCGGACAGCATGTCCTTGACTCGCCGCATCGCCTCAGGGTCGGGCGACTCGAGCGCCGACTTCAGGCCGGCGAACTGGGCGTCGAGCACTTCCCGCCGCAGCATGTCCTGGATCGAGTCGTAGGTGGCCCGCGCCTCGTCACTGGCCCAGTCATAGTCGGCCAGCGCCCGCACCGCCCCGGCCACGTCGTCGGGCAGCGTGTCCAGGTCCATCTCGGCCAGTCGTGCATCGATGCCGTCGGAGTGGGACAGCGTGTCGCGCTCCTGGGCGAGGGCTTGGTCGAGCGCTGACCGGACCTGGTCCAGGGTCCCACCGAGGTCGCCGCGGCGTCGCGCCTGAGCGCGCAGCTTGCGGATCCGCTCAGCCAGCTTGTCCAGCCCGCCGCGTCCGTCCATCCCCTGCTGCATCAGCTCCCGCAGAGCGTCCCGGACGCTGCCGGCGGCCAGCACGTCGCGACCGATCTGATCCACTGCCGCGCGGACGTCGTACGGCGGGGCGAGTGGGTCGGGACCGCCTCGGTACGGGCCGTATCGGAACCGGCCGTGGGTGCTGTCCTGGCCACCGGCCGGCATCAGACCGCCCCGTAGAGGGTGCGTCCGTCGACGGTCTCCTTCTCGATCCGGCGGGTCAGGTGCAGGCCCTCGAGGGTGAACTCCACGGCCGCAGCGACCTCACCGGTCGAGGCGGAATCGCCGTAGCCGAGCCGGTCCAGCACCTTGGACAGGCCCGGAACTGTGCCCAGCTGGCGGAGCAGCTCCTCGGCGGCCACCAGCTCACCGGTCTCCACCACGGCGCCGGTGGCGAAGACCTCGGTGAACCCCGACAGGTCCAGCCCGCCGAGCCGGTCCCGAAACGTCGCCGCGACCGCGACCTTGAGCAGGTGGTCGAGCAGCTGGGTCTCGCGACCCTCCTCGCCCATCTCGAACTCGATCTTGCCGACCAGCGTGGGCAGCACCACCGGCAGGTCACAGATCCGGGCCGTCGGCTCCTGCTCACCCGCGCGGGCCCACCGCCGCAGCGCCGACGCCGACACCGCCTCGGTGGCCGCGATCGTGAACCGGGCGGAGACGCCGGAGCGCTGGTCGACCGAAGGAGAGTCGCGCAGTCCGCGGGTGAAGCGCGCCAGCACCTCGAGCAGGTGGTCACCGACCGGGGCCACGACGGCGGCCTCCTGCCGCAGCAGCGACACCTCGTCGGACAGCTCACTGAGGTAGTGGGTGCGGATCTCGGCACCGAACCGGTCCTTCAGCGGGGTGATGATGCGGCCGCGGTTGGTGTAGTCCTCCGGGTTGGCGGTCGCCACCACGAACACGTCGAGCGGCAGCCGCAGGGAATAGCCGCGGACCTGGATATCGCGTTCCTCGAGAACGTTGAACAGCCCGACCTGGATCCGCTCGGCCAGGTCCGGCAGCTCGTTGAGCCCGAACACACCGCGGTTGGAGCGCGGCACCAGCCCGTAGTGGACCGTCTCGGGATCCCCGAGGGTGCGTCCCTGCGCCACCTTGACCGGGTCCACGTCGCCGATCAGGTCGCCGACCGAGGTGTCGGGGGTGGCCAGCTTCTCGGTGTAGCGGTCGTCGCGGTGCCGCCAGACCACCGCCAGGTCGTCGCCCTGTTCGGCGGCCAGCGCGCGGCAGCGTACGCACACCGGGGCGAGTGGGTCGTCGTGGATCTCACAACCCGCCACCTCCGGACTCCACGGGTCCAGCAGCTGCACCAGCGTCCGCATCAGCCGGGTCTTGCCCTGGCCGCGCTCGCCCAGCAGCACCAGGTCGTGGCCGGCCAGCAACGCGGACTCCAGCTCCGGCAGCACCGAGCCACCGAATCCCACGATGCCGGGAAACGCCTCCACGCCGGTCCGGAGCCGGTCGACCAGATTGGCGCGGAGCTCTTCCTTCACGGTCCGGCTCCGATAGCCATCGGCCTTCAGCTGACCGACCGAGGCCGCCTGGGGGTGTTCCATCGCGCTCATGGATTCGACACTACGACCGAATCCGGACCGACATGCAACGATCGTGTTACGCGTCGCCAGGGTGGACGGCCGCGCCCGACGACCCGCCGCGGCGGGCGGCTCCGGCGCCGATCGCCTCCCAAGCCCGATACTGGGTGACGAGCGGCCGCGACGTCGGCGCGCTGCGCCGTGGCCGCCAGGGCCAGCCAGTGAGGACGAGGAGGTCCCGTGCCCGTGAACGCCCACCCGCCGTCGGGTCTGCCGACGATCACCATCGTGACGGCCGTGCACAACGTCAGTCGCTACCTGTCCGACTTCATCGCGTCGATCGAGCGACAGTCGTTCGACCCGGCCAGGCTGTCCGTGATCGCCGTCGACGACGGCAGCACCGACGACTCCCTCGCGGTCCTGCGTGACTGGCAGGCTCGACGGCCGGAGCTGGTGACGGTGCTGACCAAACCCAACGGCGGCCAGGGGTCGGCCCGCAACCTCGGTCTGAGTCAGGTCCAGGGCGACTGGGTGACCTTCCCCGACCCGGACGACACGCTGGCCCAGGACTATCTGCAACGCGTGGCCGAGGCCATCCGCGACACCCCGGAGCTGGCGATGGTCGCGACGAACCGGGTGATCCTCGACGACCTGACCGGTGAGCTGTCCGAACGGCACCCGTTGCGGAAGATGTTCGCGCATCGCGACCAGACCAAGGATCTCAACGAGTTCCCCGACTACTTCCACGGCAGTGCACCGGCCGCGTTCTTCCGCACCGCTCTCATCGAGGAGCACCAGCTGCGCTTCGACGAGCGGATCCGGCCCAACTTCGAGGACGGTCACTTCTGTCAGCGATACCTGCTCCGAGCTGAGCGGCCACTCGTCGCGTTCCTCCGCTCGGCCCAATACCACTACCGCAAGCGTTCTGACCAGTCATCCACCCTGCAGACCGGGTCGGGTGAACCGAGCCGGTTCATCGAGGTCCCACGCCACGGATATCTCGAGCTGCTCCAGGAAGCGGCCACCCTCACCGGCGGCCGGCCGCCGGAGTGGCTGCAGAACATGATCATCTACGAGCTGTCGTACTACATCAGCCCCGAGGACGCCGGCTGGTCTGCCGCGACCGCCTGCCATGGCGACGTCGCAGAGGCCTTCGTCGGTCTGCTGCGCTCGATCCGGCTGCTGCTGGACGACCACGTCATCGCGGCTTTCGACACCCGGCCGCTGCGGTCGGAATGGCGCCAGCTGCTCTTGCACGGGCTGGTCGAGGAGGACTGGCACAGCCCGTACGTCGTGATCCACCGCTACGACGACCGGCGGAAGCAGGCGCTGGTGTCCTTCCGCTTCACCGGCACCGAACCCTCGTGGCAGGTCCTGTTCCGGGGCCAGCCGATCGAGCCGGTCGCGACCAAGACCCGCGCCTTCGTGTACTTCGAGCACACGCTGCTGCGCGAACGACTGATCTGGGTCAGGGCCGACGGCACCATCCGGGTCCGGCTGGGCCAGGTGATGGCCGAGCTCCGAACCGACTGGACGACCTATGCGCCGACCTCCATCCGCCCGACCGCACTCCGGCGGCGCTTCGGCGCGGTGCCGGCGCCAGCGCGTTCGCGGCGACCAGCCAGATCCCAGCGGCGCCGCGCCCGCTCGATCCGCTTCCTGGCCCGCTCAGCGCCGGTGCGGGCGCTGTTCCGCGACGCCTGGGTGATCATGGATCGGGTCGGCGACTCCGGGGACAGCGGCGAGCGGCTGTTCGAATATCTGCGCAAGCACCGCCGCCGGGTCAACGCGTGGTTCGTGGTCGAGAAGGACTCCGCCGACTGGAAGCGGCTGCGCGCCGCCGGCCACCGCCGACTTGTCGGCTACGAGACGCTGGCCTGGAAGCTGTTGATGCTGAACTGCGCGCATGTCATCTCCTCCCACATCGACGTCGCCATCCACCGGCCACCGGCGATCCTGGCCCTGCTTCCGAAGCCTGGGTGGCGTTTCACCTTCCTGCAGCACGGGGTGATCAAGGATGACATCTCCGGCTGGCTGAACAGCAAGAGGATCGACCTGTTCGTCACCAGCAGCCAGGCCGAGCACGACTCCATCGTCGGCGACGACACCCGCTATGTCTTCACCACCAAGGAGGTCCAGCTCACCGGTCTGCCCCGCTTCGACCGGCTGCGCGCGATCGCCGCGTCGACCCCCGAGCGCGACCAGAACCTGATTCTGGTGGCCCCCACCTGGCGGAACTGGCTGAACGAACCGCTGCGACCGGGCGCCTACCGACGCGAGGTGGTCACGGACTTCCTGCTGACCGAGTACGCGCAGAGCTGGCTCGGGCTGATGGATTCCGCCGCGCTGCGGCAGGTGTGTGCGGAGCAGGGCCTGCGGATCGGCTTCCTCCCGCACCCGAACCTGCAGCCCGTTCTGCCCACCCTCGAGCTGCCGGCGCACGTCGACGCGCTCTCGTATGAGGACCAGGACGTGCAGCAGCTCTTCGCCCGGGCCGCCGCACTGGTCACCGACTATTCCTCGGTGGCCTTCAACGCCGCCTATATCGATCGGCCGGTGGTCTACTTCCAGTTCGACCACGCCCGGGTGGAGAACGGTGGCCATCTCGGCCGCAAGGGTTACTTCGACTACACCCGAGACGGGTTCGGTCCGGTCGCGATGACCGTGGCCGAGGCGGCGACGGCCATCAGCCAGGTGCTGGTCAGCCGCCGGACGCAGTCCCCCTACGCCGAACGGATCGCGGACACCTTCCCGGAGCGGGACGGGCGTTGTTGCGAGCGGGTGGTGGCGGCGATCACCCAGCTCTAGCCGCGCTCGAACTCAGAGGGCACCGGCAGATATCCGGCGAGAAACTCTCGGATCCGCCGGTCCATCGCCTCGCGCTGCTGAGGGGTCTGCTCGGCGCCGCCGTCGTTGATGCAGAAGGCGTCGAAGTTGCGGCTACGCCTGACGGCTGCCATCCGCCGCAGCCCGGGGACGGTGGCGGCGTCGATGTACTCGTAGCGGACCTGCCCTGGCACCGCTCGCCCGGTCAGGTAGGCGTAGTTGAAATACAGCGAGCCGGCCGCTGCGATGTCGTCGGTGGTGCGGAACGCCGCCTGCCGGGTCCGAACGAAGTCGTCGGAGAACTCCCGCTCGAGCTCGGCCAGGACCGACCGCCGCAGCGGATAGCCGACGTGGAAGAACTTGCGCGAGAACGTACGCCCGAACCGCTCGGCGATCAGCCGGCGGGCGTTCTTGGCCGCGGAGGTGGATGCGATCTCGCCGGAGTAGGTCGGCAGGTAGTCGACCAGGGCCCGCGACCAGAAGAAGCGACTGACGCCGCTGCCCTCGAAGAAGCTCTCCGGGTTGACCGGTCGGCCGAAGAACATGTCGTCGTTGAGATACAGGAAGTGCTCGCTCAACCCGGGGATCCGGTGCAGACAGGTCTCGATGGCGTGGGAGTTGAAGGTCGGCAGCTCGGTCGGATCGGGCCAGATGTCGCGGTGGTCCACCACACTCAGCCGGGGATGGTCGACCAGCCAGGCGGGACGTTGGCCGGCGGTGACGAGCCAGATGTGGTTCACCCAGGGCGCGAACTGCTCGACCGAGCGCAGGCTGTACCGCAGCTCGTCATGGTCGGCGAACCGCGAGTCGTCATAGGCCCGTTCGGTGTGCACCCGGTCCGAGGGCTGTCCGGCTGCGGCCAGCTTGGTGGCCAGCCAGGCCTCGTCGGACCCGTCCACCCAGGTGTAGACCAGGTCGACCGGGAACCGCACCTGTGTCATGTCGTCACGGCGCAGCATGGCCGGCACCTGGCCCCGCAGCTGCACCACGTCGTGCTCTCGGACACGCTCCAGGGTGGCGTTCGTCACCTGCGACTCGAGCAGCCCATTCCCCGCGGGACTCTCGACCCTCGCCGACCCTGTCGTCGGCGATGCGTCCCAGAAGTGAAGCTCGACGCCTTGATCCTCCCCCGCCACGAACCCCGAGGTCGCGTCAGCGGCGACGTACTCCCACAATCGCACGCCGGCCGTTCCGGCCGGGATCGGGTCACCGGGGCGCTCCAGCCTCGACGTGGGGGCGCCCCGCGGAGTCAGCCGGTCGCGGTACCAGCCGGCCAGCTCCGGCGAGCGCAGTGCGGCGGCCACGGCTGGGCGGTCGCGGCCGAGCAGCCCGAGCGTGGTCCGTCCCGCCACCCGCGGAATCTGCCAGAAAGCGACGTCGGCGCCCGTCAGCGCTGCCCGTACGCGCTGCTCCGCGAGAGCTGCCTGCTCAGCCAGCCGCAGGTCAGGCTGGAGCCGGGCGATGACAGGCGTCTTCGCCACGGTGATCCGGACCCGTGCGACGTCGCCCCCGGCGCCAGGCCCGGTGAGCAGCCGCCGACCGGTGAGCTGGCGCGCCGCCTGCTGCTGGGCGCGGCGCAGCAGGCCGGCAAGCATCGGAGGCAGCATGGTCGACGATCTTAACGGCAGGCCCGGCGCGATCACAGCGACTGACCGGCGGCCTGTGGGGCCTGCCAGTTGCGCCGGATCGCCAGCAGGCGGAGCACGATGCAGAGCACCGCCGCGGCGATGGCGACCCAGGAGCGATACCAGCCCAGCTGCCAGGTGACGGCGACCACCGCCGCCCCGGCGAGCGCCGGCAACGCGTACACCTCCTGTTTGAGGACGGTCGGGGTCCGCCCGGCCAGGACATCGCGCAGCACTCCGCCGCCGATCCCGGTCAGCATTCCCATCAGGGCACTGGGCACCGGCCCGAGACCGTACAGCAGCGCCTTGGCACAGCCCGTGACACAGAACAGACCCAACCCGAGGGCGTCGAAGTAGTTGATGAAGCGCTCGATCCGACCCAGCCCCGGATGGAACCGAAAAGCGATCAGTCCGGCCAGCGCCGGCACCAGGAGGTAGCGCCAGTCGGTCAGCGTCGCGGGTGGGGTCGCACCGATCAGGATGTCGCGGATCATCCCGCCGCCGAGTCCGGTGACGATCGCGAGCATCAGCACGCCGACCACATCGAGGCCCTTGCGGATCGCGACCAGCGCCCCGGACAAGGCGAAGACGAAGATGCCGGCCAGGTCGAGCCCGACCTGCAGCCCGGACGGGGTCTGCAGCACCACGCCGGTCAGCCCTGCGGTCAGCACTTGGATCGTGTCCTCACGCGTGAAACCCTAGTGCGGGCCGGGCACGTCCCCATCGCATCGGTGCCCGGCAGAGTAGGTTTACCCGACAAGACATCTGAAGGAGTGGCCACACACGATGCGCACCGCGCGAGTTCTCGGACTGAGCCAGGACGGACAGTTCGTGATCGTGGCCACCGACACGGATGAGGAACTGGCTATACCGGCCGACGACCGGTTGCGCGCTGCCCTGCGTGGCGACCGGCCCCGACTCGGACAACTGGAGATCGAGATGGATACCGCACTGACCCCCCGCGACATTCAGGCGCGGATCCGCGCCGGCGCGTCACTGGACGAGGTGGCACAGCTGGCTGGGCTGCCGCTGGACCGGGTGGAGCGCTTCGCTGCACCCGTCCTCGCCGAGCGCGAGCACGTGGCCAGTCTTGCCATGTCCTCCTCGGTCCGTCGCCGCGGCGAGACCTCCGGTCACCGCAACCTTCGAGTCGCTCTCACCGAGCGGCTGCTGTCGCGCGGGGTCGACATCGACACCGTCGTCTGGGACTCGTTCCGGATGGAGGACGGCCGGTGGACGGTGACCGCCGACTATCGGGCCGCGGACGCTGAGCACCGCGCGCTCTTCTACTTCGATGTCCGTGGCCGGTTCTCCGTCGCCGGCAACGACGACGCTCGGTGGGCGCTCGGCGAGTCTGCCGGCCGGAGCCCGCAGTCCGGCCGGCGTCGCCCGGCCTCCGGGGAGGACGACACACCCGACACCGAGCCGACCGTCGATCTGAGCGACGAGCTGGCCCTGGTCCGCGCGGTCCAGGAGCCGCGCGAACCGGCCGACCCGCCGGTGCAGGACGCGGCGCCTGCCTTGGGTCTGCATGCCGTCGCCGATCTGAACGACTTCGACGACGAGTCGCTCGACCTGGGCGAGGCCGAGCTACGCGCTCTGCAGGAGCGGCGCGCCGCCGAGGCCGCCGACCAGCCCGGCGACCTCCCCGAAGAGGATGAGCCAGCGCCCAGCGCCGATGACAGCGCGGCGGACGACGGCGCGGCGGACGACGGCGCGGCGGACGACACCGCCGACGACAGCGCTGAGAACAACGCGTCAGTCGACACCGCCGCCGAGGACACGGCCGCCGAGTTCGAGGACCTCGAGCACACCCCGGAGTCCGCCGAGGCGCAGCAGGCGGAGCTGTCGACGCAGTCACCGCGGGAGGAACACGAGGAGGCGCTGGAGGACGAGGCTGAGGCGGAGCAGTCGCCGTTGGAGACCCTCTACGGGATGCTGGGCGCCGAGGGCGTCCCCGAGGAGTCCGCGCCGGTCTACAGCGGGTTGAGCGACGCCAGCGCCGTACCGGAGACGGACAACGCGGGCTGGGAGCCGGCCATCGTCGTCGACTACCCGGTCGAGCCCAGCCTGATGGACGAGCTCGATGACGACTCCGACTCCGCCGCCGCGCAGGACCGGGCGCTGCCGCACACTGTTGCCGACCCGGTCGGCAGCACCAAGGCCGAGCCCGAGGAACACGCCGCCCCGCCGACCGCCGACGCGATCCCGCAGGACCTGACCATCGGCGACGAGCAGGTGCCCGAGACCGCACTGTCGCCGGAGCCGGAGACGGACGCGGGTCAGCCGGGCGACGAGCAGGTGCCCGAGACCGCACTGTCGCCGGAGCCGGAGACGGACGCGGGTCAGCCGGGCGACGAAGCCGGCGCCGGCACCACCAGCGACACCGACAGCGGCGCGGGGAACGAGGCGGCCTCGGTCGCCGAGCCGTCCCACGCCGGCCCGAACACCGACACCGGCCCGATCACCAAGGCCGGCCCGAACACACAGGCGGGCCCGAACCCGCGCCAGGATGAGGCGGACCCGGAGCCGACGCTCGACCTCGACACGCCCGAGGCCGCACCGAAGAAGCCCGCGGCCAAGCGGAAGCGTGCCGCCGTTCCGAGCTGGGACGAGATCATGTTCGGCGGTCCGAAGCGCACCTGATCGCCGCGGTGGGGTCGTCGAGAGGCGCCCAGTGAGGGAGTACGTCCGGTCAGGGAGTACGTCCGGTCGCCACCGGACGGTCCGGGTCGCTGACCCAGTCGCTCCACGAGCCGACGTAGACGGCTGCCTGCCCCAGCCCGGCCGCCTCCATCGCCAGGGCCGAGTGGGAGGCGGTGATCCCGGAGCCGCAGTAGAGCACCGCGTCCGCATCGACCCCGACGGAGGCGAACCGCTGCCGGAGGGCGTCGGCGTCGAGGAACCTGCCGTTCGCGCCGAGGTTGGCCATCGACGGCAGGTTCACCGCCCCGGGGATATGCCCGGCCACCGGGTCCATCGGCTCGGTCTCGCCCGCGTACCGCTCCGGCGCGCGGACGTCGACCAGCAGCCCGGAACCCGACTCGACCAGCGCCGTCACCGCCGCGGCGTCCACCGACCGGCGGTGGCCCGGCCGGGCCATGAAGTCGCCGGGCTCCTCCACCTGGCGGCCTGTCCCGGTCTCGATCGGATGACCGGCGGCGCGCCACGCGGCGACGCCGCCGTCGAGCACGCGCACGTCCGGGTGACCGGCGTCGGTCAGCATCCACCACAGCCGTGCTGCGGCCAGGGCCGAGCCACCGTCACAGATCACCACCGTCGTGTCGGCCCGCACTCCGATCCGGCGCATCGCCGCCTCGAACACCGCCACGGGTGGCAGCGGGTGCCTCCCGCCCGGCCCCGACGGCGGCGCGGCCAGCTCCGTCTCCAGATCCACCCAGCTCGAGCCGGGCAGGTGGCCGGCCTCATATTCGCCGCGTCCTGGTGGACCGGTGAGGTTCCAGCGGACGTCGGCCACCACCAGCGGCCGGTCACCGGCCAGCAGGCGGGCCAGCTCATCGGGATCGATCAGCACGGTCATGGCAGCAGCTCCTCGTCGTCGCGGTCGAACGGTAGCGGGTCGGACAGGGTAGCCCGGGCCACGGCTCGGGTCACCCGCCGACGGTGATGTCGACGGCAGAGCACCTCATACGCCACCACCTGCGGCTCGTGACCGGGGGCGGCGGTGTCACCGACGACCAGCTGGTCACCCTCGGTCACCATCACGCCGTCGACGGTACGGGCGTTGTGAGTGGCCCGCTCACCGCACCAGCACAGTGGCCGCACCTGCGGCGTCTCGATCCTGTCGCACAGCTCCACCAGCCGCTGCGAGCCGGGAAACATCTTGGTCTGGAAGTCGGTCAGGATGCCCACCGCGAACACGTCGATCTGCAGCTCGTCCACGATCCGCGCCAGCTGGTCGACCTGCTCCGGTTGATAGAACTGCGTCTCATCACAGATCAGATAGTCGATCCGCTCCCCGCTGGTCAGCTGGCCGACCACGTACGCCCAGAAGTCGAACCCCTCGACCACCTCGATCGCGGGCCGGACCAGCCCGAGCCGCGACGAGATGGTCGCCTCCCCGGCCCGGTCGTGGCTGGTGAACAACCTGCCCAGCCGGCCGCTGACGGAATGGGTGTAGTCGAGCTGCAACGCCAACGTCGACTTGCCACAATCCATCGGCCCAGTGAAATACAAGAACTCCGCCACGAGGAGGAATTCTCGCACCCACTCGAGCACGGCTGGACCGCCGGCGACCGCCCGGAAGCCCGCCCGACGCCCCTGCAGGGCGAACCCGTTGAGATATCGGGCCAAGCTCGGCGTATCCCGCCGTAGCATGCACAGGACACGACCGACTTGGAGGAGTCCCGGTGACCACGATCACCTCCCCACCCGCCCTGGCCCGGCGCTTCGCCGGGGTCCAATCCTCGGTCGTCCGCGACCTGCTCGCCCTCACCGCCCGCCCCGGCGTCATCTCGTTCGCCGGTGGACTGCCGGCCCCTGACCTGTTCGACGTGGAAGGGGCGCGGGCCTCCTTCGACGCCGTGCTCAGTTCCGCGCCCGCCGCGGCCCTGCAGTACTCCCCGACCGAGGGCAACCTGGCGCTGCGGGACGCGGTGGCCCAGCGCTACACCGCCCGCGGGCTACCGACCTCGGCCGAGGACATCCTGATCACCACCGGATCCCAGCAAGGGCTCAGCCTGATCGCCACCGCACTGGTGGATCCCGGCGACGTGGTGCTGGTGGAGAGCCCGAGCTATCTCGCCGCCTTGCAGTGCTTCGCCTTGGCCGGTGCCCGACTGGTGGAGGTGCCATCGGCCGGAGACGGCCTCGACCTGGCGGCGTTGGACCGGCTGGCGGTCGAGCACCGCCCCAAGGCCCTGTATGTGGTGCCCACCTTCCACAACCCCACCGGCCGCACACTGACCGCGGCCCACCGTGCCGCCCTGGTCACGTCGGCAGAGCGGCACGGCTTCCGGCTGATCGAGGACGACCCCTACCGGGAGCTGCGCTACTCCGGTGAGCCTGTGGCGTCGATGGCCAGCTTCGCCGCCGCCGGCCACGTGCTGTGCACCGGCAGCTTCTCCAAGATCCTTGCGCCGGGTCTGCGGCTGGGCTGGATCCGGACCGACCCGACCACCAAGCCGGCACTCGTGGTCGCCAAGCAGGCCGCGGACCTGCACACCTCGACACTGGACCAGGCAGCCGCGGCGCACTACCTCCAGTCCGGCCGGCTGGAGGCCAATGTCGAGCGCTGCCGGCAGGCGTACGGGCTGCGCCGCGACACGATGCTGGCGCAGCTGCCGGCCGCACTGCCAGCAGGCAGCAGCTGGAACCATCCGGACGGCGGAATGTTCTGCTGGGTGCACCTGCCGGCCGGCACGGACAGCACCGCGCTGCTGCCCCGGGCCCTCAAGCATGACGTCGCCTTCGTCCCTGGACCGCCGTTCTTCGCCGAGTCCCCGCAACCGGAGACCCTGCGGCTGTCGTTCATCACCTATCCGCCCGCGACGATCGAAGAAGGCATGCGCCGGCTGTCAGCGGCCCTCTCCTGAGGTGGCCCTGCACCGTCGGATCCTGCGCCGTCAGGCACCGCCTCGGCGCAGCCGTCAGTCCCAGAACAGCGGAACTGTCATCTCCGCGGCGGTCAGCGAGCCGTGCATCCCGACCAGGCTCATCTCCCGGGGGAACTGCTTGGTCATCACGGCCCAGTCCTGGCGCATCGCCACCAGCACGTGGCCATAGCGCTCCCGCAGCCGGTCGTCGACCGGCCCGAACCAGCCGTCCTCGATCGCCTCGTCCCGGGTGGCCACCCAGGCCAGGTCGCCGAGCCGATCACGCCAGCGCCGGGCCACGGCGACTGGGTTGTCGTGGTCGACGTAGAGCTGGCGGAACCGGCCCTCCCCGGCCATGGCGCTGACGCCCGCCAACAACCCGGGCTCGTCCTCGGCCACGATCCGGTTCTCCGACGGGATGTCGATCATGCCGTGGTCGCCGGTGATGACCAGTCGGACGTCGTCGGGCAACGCCTCGCGCAGCCGCTCGCACATCGCGTCGATCCGGCGCAGATGGGTCAGCCAGGCCGGGGAGCCGCAGCCCGCCACGTGGCCGCAGTGGTCCAGCTGACGCTCGTAGGCGTACACCAGGCTCCGGTCGCCGCGCAGTGCGGCGGCCACGGTGAGCTCGATCCGGGCCTGCTCGTCGCTCTCGGAGGCGAAGCCGACGAAGGAGGGGCCACGCAGCGCCGCCTGGGTCAGCGCGCTGTCCTCGAACCGCTCCAGGGCCACCGAGCTGACCGCCACCCCCGCGGCCGCCGCGCGCTCGAAGAACGTGTCCCTGGACTGGAACTGGCGGGCCGATACCGAGGACTCCCAGGTCAAGGCGTTGAGGATCTCTCCGGTCTCCGGCACCCGCGAGGTGTAGCCGACCATGCCGTGCTGGCCAGGCGGCAGCCCCGTTCCCAGCGACGTCAGGCTGGTGACAGTGGTGCTTGGTACGCAGGCGGTGATCGGCACGGCGTCACCGAGCAGCTCGGCCAGGTAGGGCACGTCACGGATGGCCTGGCGGACCAGGTGCCAGCCCAGTCCGTCGATCAGCACCACCACGTAGCGCTGCGCGGCGGGCAGCGACAACCGGCTCTCGCAGCCGGGCACGCCGAGGGAGACGCCGAGGCTCGGCATCAGGTCAGCCAGGGTCGACTCGCCGTACGCCGGCAGCATCATGGCAGGTGCAGCGGGTGCGGAAGTGGACGGGCGCGAGCCCGAGGCGGCGTGCGCCCCAGCGGACTGCTTCGCCGGGGCGGGCGTCATGGTGCAGTCACCCGCTGCAGCTGGCTGCCGAAGGCCACCAGGTGCGCCACCCGCTCGGAGCCGTCTGCGGCGGCGCTCATCCGTACTGTCAGGTCGTCTCCGACCATGGTGCCGGTGTAGCCGTGGTCAGCGTCGCACTGTGGGTCGTTGCAGCCGGCCTGCTCCAGGTCGACGCGGCGGATAGCGCCCCAGCCCACCGACAGCCACGTCTCGTGCACCGCGTTGGTGCCGGGGTGGTAGTGCTCGGGTGAGCTGACCACCCGGGTGACCGCCACGTTGTTGACCTTGCCCAGCGGCACGGACTCGGTCGAGGAGGCGGCGTAGGTGCCGGTCGCCGGCGGCTCCGCCGGGTGGTCGTCGGTGTGGCCCACCACCAGCCGGGTCGGCGTCAGCGCGAGGATGGTGACGTGGCGGTGGATCTCGTCGTGGTTGAACGTGGGCTCGTGGTGGACCACGAAGTCGACCAGCTCCTCCTCCCCCACGGCCAGCAGGATGGTGTCCTCGACCAGATCGGGGAAGTAGCCGCAGGCCTCGATCTCGGCGCGCAGGCCCTTGCGGATGGTGGAGTCGACCTTCATGCGGCTCATCCTGCCATGGCGGACGCCCTCGGCCGAGTTCGGGCACGGAAGCGGTGGACGACCCCGGCGGTGCTCACAACGTGCGGGCCATCGGGTCGCGCTGGTCGTCGGTGGGCGCGATGAACACCCGGGCGCCCAGCACCGACACGCCGCTGATCGAGGCGATGCACGGGCTCAGCGTCACGTGCGCCAGCTGGGGGACGTCATCGGCGAGCTGCGCCAGCCGATGCAGCAGCTCCTCCACCGCGGCCACGTCGACGCCGGGGCTGCCGTGCCGGCCGAACAGGGTCGGAGCGGCGCGCAGGTCACGCACCATCGCCGCCGCGTCCACGGTGGTCAGCGGTGGCACCCGATAGACGACGTCGCCGAGCAGCTCACTGGCGATGCCGTCCAGACCGAGCGAGATCATCGGCCCGAAGGCGGCGTCCTCCCGGCTGGTCAAGACCAGCGGCACCCCGGGCGGGGCCATCTTCTGCACCACCGGACAGGCCACGGCCAGGTCGCTCTCCCCGCCCAGGCCGAGCTCGCGCAGCAGCTCACCGAGGTCGGACCAGGCAGCGGCCATCGCGGCCGGACCGTCGAGGTTGCGGTGCACGCTGGCCAGGTCGGGCCGGCCGCGTACGGTCTGGGCGGTCGCCTTGAGGACCACGTCCCAGCCCAGGGACTCCGCCACCGTGATGGCCTCCGACAGACTGGTGACCGGATATTTCGGCACCGGCGCCAGCCCGTACCCGCCGAGCAGCTCGGCGATCTCGGCATCGGTCAGCTCGCGTCCCTTCGGGGCGCGCTGCAGGACCCGGTTCACCACCCGCTTGCTGGCGGGTGGGTCGACCTCCAGCAGCGGCACGGCCCCCGGGTCCCGCTCGCGCCAGTGGGCGTACGCGGTGAGGGCTGACAAGGCGTGGATGGCGTCGGCGGGCGCGTCGAAGACCGGCAGGCTGCCCATCAGGTCCGGGGTGTGGTCGGTCTCGGGCTGGCCGTCCCCGAAGTGCAGGAACACCCCGACCAGGGGTTTGGTCGAGTCGACGGCGATCTGGTCCAGTGCATGCTGGACCGCGTCCGTGCCGTCGTCGAACACCCCGACGGCCGCGCACACCACCGAGTCCGTCCGCGGGTCGGCCATCGCCTCCCGGGCCGGGCGGGCGAAGTCCTCGGCGGAGCACTCGGGTCCCAGGATCTCGGGGTCGTCGCTGAGCATGCCGACGGCCCTGACGGTGTGTGTCAGCTGGGCGGCCAAGGTGGCGGAGTTGGTGATCAGCTTGACCCGCAGGCCGGCGGGCAGCGGCTGCCGGGAGGCGATCTTGGCGATGTCGAACATGGCACCGCGCCGGTGCACCACGATCACTCCGGCCTGGCGGAACAGCGCATCCACGGCGGCGTCCGGGGCGTGCCCGAGCCCGCCCCGCACCCCGACGTGGGCCCCCCGGCTGGCCCGGCCCGGAGCGAAGACCACCACCGGCTTGCGCCGGGTCAACCGCCGCGCGATCCGGGAGAACTTGCGCGGGTTGCCGATCGAGTCCAGTGACAACAGACAGACCCGGGTGGCCGAGTCGTCCTCCCAGAACTGCATCACGTCGTTGCCGGTCACATCGGCGTAGTCGCCGGTGCTGATGAAGGAGGAGAGCCCGAGGTTCTGCCGGACGGCGTGGTTGAGCAGCGCCACCCCGACTGCGGCGGACTGGCAGAACAGCCCGACCCCGCCCACCCGCGGCATCGGACCGGGACTGGCGTTGAGGCCGACCGACTGGTCGGTGTTGATCAGGCCGAGCGCGTCGGGCCCGAGCGCCCGGACGCCGTACGCGCGAGCCAGGTTGACGATGGTGCGGTTGTCGTTGGCCTGGTAGTCGGTGCCGGTGAGCACCACCATGGCGTGAGCACCCTTGTGGGCTGCGTCGATCACCACCGAACCCATCTGCGAGGTCGGGATCGAGACGACGGCGAGGTCGAACCGGCCGTCGACGGTCGCGATCGAGTCGGAGGTGGGTACGCCCGAGACCGCGACGTCGTCGGTGCTCACCGCGATCACCTCACCGCGGAAACCGCCGCTGAGCATCGAGTTGACCAGGCCCTGCACGCGACGCCCCCGGCCCAGGACGACGACCCGTCCCGGCGTCAGCATCCGACCGATCGAGGCACCCTCGGCGCGGTGCTCGCGTCGCTCCATCACCCCGACCGAGGTGTCGGTGGGCAGGATCGGGAACTCCACCGACAGCACGCCGTCCTCGATGCCCTTGGACACCCGATAGCCGGCGTCGGCGAAGACCTGGGCCATTCGCCGGTTCTCGGGCAGGACTTCGGCCACGAAGGCGGTGATGCCGCGTTCTCGGGCGGCCTCGGCCAGATGCTCCAGCAGCAGCTGGGCGATGCCACGGCCCTGGTGCGCGTCCTCGACCAGGAACGCCACCTCGGCGCGGTCGTTCTCGATCCGGTCGTAGCGTCCGATGCCGATCATGTCGGTGCCCACCGTGAGGATGAAGGCCACCCGGTCGACATAGTCCACCTGGGTGAAGCGCGCGATGTCGCGCCGGGTCAGCCGCGGGTAGGGCGCGAAGAACCGCAGATACTTCGACTCGGGCGAGACCCGGTCGTAGAACGCGACGAGGAGCTCGGCGTCGCTCGGCTTGATCGGTCGAAGGCGCGCCACGCCGCCGTCGGTGAGGACGACATCGGCCTCCCAATAGCTCGGGTAGCCCGGAGGAAGAATCGACTCCTCGCTGACTCGCACGTACGCAAGAGTATCCACCGACACCGACGAAAGCCGGTGATTTCCACTGGGCGGCGGTGGCGTCGGCTCAGCCGTCGAGCGCCTGTGCGATCACTGTCATCTCGGTGAGGTACGGCGAGCCGTAGGTGGTGACCATGGCCACGTCCGCGGCGTCGCGGCCCCGGCCGATCAGCACCCTGCCCTTGCGCGGGGTGTTGTTGCGCGGGTCGAAGGTCCACCAGCGGCCGTCGAGCCAGACCTCCATCCAGGCGGCGAAGTCCATCACCGAGATCTCCTGGTCGACCTCCAGCTGCGGCAGGTAGCCGAAGACGTAGCGGGCCGGGATGTTCAGGGCCCGGCAGAGCGAGATGGCGAGGTGGGTGAAGTCGCGGCAGACGCCGTAGCCGGAGGCGTGCACATCCGCGGCGGTGGTCCAGGCGGTGCTGCTGCCGTACTGGAAGCGCAGGTGGTGGTGAACGTAGTCGCAGACCGCCTGGACCCGGCGATAGCCGGGTGCGATCGACCCGAAGCGGGTCCACGCCTCGTTGCCGAGGACGTCGGGCAGGCAGTAGCGACTCGGCAGGGTATAGAGCAAGACGTCATCAGGCAGCTCCTGCGGCGCCAGCTCACGGGCGTCAAGATCGCTGTCCTCGACCGCATCCGGGACCTCCACCTCGGCGCGATAGCGGAGTACGGAACGACCGGCCGGCACCATCAGGCGCCGGCACGGGTTGGCGTACAGGTCGGCGTACACCCGGGAGTCGCGGACCGGCTCCAGCTCCCACGACGAGGAGACGACCGACACCGCCTGGTCGGCCAGCGGTTCGACCTGGAACACCGCGGGGGTGTCGATCGCGGCGTCGTAGACGAAGTCACACCCCACGGCCAGTCGTCGGGTGCCGACCGGGCCGGTGGTGGTGGACACGGGGGCGGGCTCGGTGACCATGGGCACCCTTTCGGGGAAGTGGGTTAGGCGGGGAAGTGGCTGGTCCTGCCCCGGCAGGACCAGCCGGTCGATCTCAGCTGCGAGCTACTTGGAGTTGCTGGCGCGCTTGGTCGCCGTCTTCTTGGCCTTGGCGGCCGCGGCGGCCTCCGTGTCGGCTCCGGCCGAGGCACGCTGACCGTCACTGTTCTCCAGATGGGCCCGGATGAACCACTGGAACAGCTCCATCTGCTTGGTGTGGTCGATCAGCATGTCCTCCGTCACCGGGTCCACCTCACCGACCTCCTCGATGGCGGCGCGCTCGTCGGCGATGACGCCGTCGTAGACCAGGTCGAGCGCGGCCAGGTGCTCGACGGTGAGGGCACGGCCCAACGAATACTCGTTCCAGGTCCGGTCCTTGGCGATGGCGCCGGGGGTGCCGACCGGCGGCACACCAAGGGTGGCCATCCGCTCGGCGGTCTCGTCAGCCATCGCGCGGACGGCCTCGATCTGCGGGTCGAGCATCTGGTGTACACCGATGAAGTCGGGACCGACGACGTTCCAGTGGGCATGCTTCAAGGTGAGCTGCAGATCGTTCAGCGCGTGCAGCCGCATCTGGAGCACGTCGCCGACCTCGTGGCCGTCGCTCAGGCTCAGGCCCGGGACGGTGTAGTCGGCGTCGCCGCCTGCTGTGGTCTTGTCTTTCGCCATGGTTCAGCCTCTCTGGGAATGGGGCGCCGGCGAGCCGGCGTCCACGCGGGACGACGAGGCGCCGTCCGTTCGGGGGATCGAGAAGGTTTACGCCGTAAAGGTTATCGTGAACGGCCGGGCTGTGAGCAGCCGCCCTCCAGACCGCTCTAGGCTCAGCCCATGGCTGATTTCGTTGCTGCGATCGACCAAGGCACCACCAGCACCCGGTGCATGCTGTTCGACCATGCCGGCAAGGAGGTGGCCAAGCACCAGCTGGAGCACTCGCAGATCATGCCGCAACCCGGCTGGGTGGAGCACAACCCGCTGGAGATCTGGGGAAGCGCGCAGACCGTCGTCCAGACCGCGATGAACGCCGCCGGACTGCAGAGCGGCGACCTCGCGGCGCTGGGGATCACCAACCAGCGCGAGACGACGGTGGTGTGGAACCGGCGCACCGGTCGGCCGTACTACAACGCGATCGTCTGGCAGGACACCCGTACTGACCGGATCGCCGCTGCCTTGGACCGCGACGGCCGGGGCGATGTCATCCGGCAGCGCGCCGGGATCCCGCCGGCGACCTACTTCGCCGCGGCAAAGGTGCAGTGGATCCTTGAGAACGTGCCCGGCGTGCGCCGCGACGCCGAGGCCGGCGAGGCGATCTTCGGCACCACCGACACCTGGCTGTTGTGGAACCTCACTGGCGGGGTGCACGGTGGCGTGCACCTGACAGATGTCACCAACGCCAGCCGCACGATGCTGATGGACCTCGAGAAGCTGGCCTGGGACCCCGAGCTGCTGTCCTTCTTCGACATCCCGGCACAGATGCTGCCCGAGATCCGGCCGTCGTCGGATCCCGCGCTCTACGGGACCACCTTGGAGTCCGGTCCGTTCGACGGCGAGGTGGCCATCAGCGGTGACCTCGGTGACCAGCACGCGGCCATGGTCGGCCAGGTCTGCCTGTCGGCCGGCGAGGCCAAGAACACCTACGGCACCGGCAACTTCTTGTTGCTGAACACCGGGGAGCAGCTGGTCCGCTCCTCCCACGGCCTGCTCAGCACTGTCTGCTACCAGTTCGGCGACGCCGCCCCGGTGTACGCCCTGGAGGGCTCCATCGCGGTCACCGGGTCGGCGGTGCAGTGGCTGCGTGACCAGCTCAAGATCATCGGCGGGGTGGCCGAGACCGAAGCACTGGCGCGGACCGTGCGCGACAGCGGTGGGGTCTACTTCGTGCCGGCGTTCTCCGGGCTGTTCGCACCGTACTGGCGCTCCGATGCCCGCGGCATGATCATCGGCCTGTCCCGCTACAACACCAGCGCCCACATCACCCGGGCGACCCTGGACGCCATCTGCTATCAGAGCCGGGACGTGGTGGAGGCGATGGAGGCCGACTCCGGGGTGCACCTGGAGGTGCTCAAGGTGGATGGCGGAGTCACCGCGAACGGCCTGTGCATGCAGATCCAGGCCGACACCCTCGGCGTCGACGTGGTCAGGCCGGTGGTGGCCGAGACCACCGCCCTCGGAGCCGCGTACGCCGCCGGGCTGGGTGTCGGCTTCTGGTCCTCGGCCGAGGAGCTGCGCGCGAACTGGCACGAGGACCAGCGCTGGACGCCGTCCGTGGCCGAGGACGAGCGGCAGAGCAGCTATGCCGGCTGGAAGAAGGCCGTCGAGCGTACGTTCGGCTGGGTCGACGTGGAGTGAGCCTGTCGCCCTCGCCCGCCCCGGCGCCGATCGACTTCACCTGATAGGAAAGAGGGCATGTACTCCTCCAGCTCTCCACTCAGCCCCGCGTCCCGGGACGAGGCCCTGCAACGCCTCGCGAGTGAGGAGCTCGACGTGCTGGTGGTGGGCGCCGGGGTGACCGGCGCCGGCTGCGCGCTGGACGCGGCCACCCGCGGGCTCAAGACCGGGCTGGTGGATATGCGCGACTTCGCCGCCGGGACCTCCAGCCGGTCCACCAAGCTCTTCCACGGCGGTCTGCGCTATCTCGAGCAGCTGAACTTCGCCCTGGTGTTCGAGGCGCTGAAGGAGCGCCAGCTCGCGCTGACCAAGCTGTGCCCGCACCTGGCCAAGCCGGTGCCCTTCCTCTATCCGCTGAGCAAGCCGGTCCTCGACCGCGGCTACGCCGGCCTCGGCATCGGTGTCTACGACGTGATGGGTGCCGGTCGCGGCGTGCCGCACCACCTGCGGCACCTCGGCCGGCGCAAGACCTTCGAGTCGTTCCCGTCCGGCAACCGATCCGCCCTGACCGGGTCCATCAAGTTCTACGAAGGACAGGTCGACGACGCCCGGCACACGATGATGCTCGGCCGCACTGCTGCGCACTACGGCGCCATCTGCGCCATGAGCACCCGGGTGATCGGCTTCCTCCGCGAAGCCGACCGCGTCGCCGGCGTCCGGGTCAAGGACCTGGAGTCCGGTGCGGAGTTCGAGATCCGGGCCAAGCAGACGATCAACGCGGCCGGGGTCTGGATCGACGAGATTCAGCAGATGCTCGGTGGCCGCGGCCAGTTCCGGGTCCGCGCCTCCAAGGGCGTCCACCTGGTGGTGCCGCGGAACCGGATCAACTCCGCCACCGGCCTGATCACCCGCACCGAGAAGAGCCTGCTCTTCATCGTCCCGTGGGGCAGCCACTGGATCCTGGGCACCACTGACACCGCCTGGGATCTCGACCTGGCCCACCCGGCGGCCAGCCAGGCCGACATCGACTACATCTTGGACCACGCCAACACCTTGCTGGCCGACCCCCTGACCCGCGACGACGTGGTCGGGGTGTATGCGGGGCTGCGGCCGCTGCTGGCCGGTGAGGAGGACATCACCTCCAAGCTGTCGCGCGAGCACGCGGTGGCCTCCCCCGTCCGCGGCCTGACCATGATCGCCGGTGGAAAGTACACGACCTACCGGGTGATGGCCAAGGACGCTGTCGACTCGGTGGTGCACGACCTGGGCCGGACCGTGCCCAAGTCCTGCACCGAGGATGTCCCGCTGCTCGGGGCCGACGGCTACCAGGCCCTGTGGAACGGCCGGGAGAACCTGGCCGAGCAGATCGGGCTGCGGGTGTCGCAGGTGGAGCACCTGCTGAACCGGTACGGGTCCCTGGTCGGCGAGCTGTTCGCGATGATGGAGCAGCAGCCGGGCCTGTCCGCGCCGCTGGAGCACGCCGACGAGTATCTGAAGGTCGAGGCCGTCTACGCCGCCTCCCACGAAGGCGCCCTGCACCTCGACGACATCCTCGCCCGCCGGACCCGGATCTCGATCGAGACCTGGGACCGGGGGGTGGGCGCTGCGGCGGAGGTGGCCGCGCTGGTGGCCCCGGTGCTGGGCTGGAACGACGACGACGTGGCCCGCGAGGTGGAGCACTATGTGGCCCGGGTTGCGGCCGAGCGGGAGTCGCAGCATCAGCCCGACGACCTGTCGGCCGACGCCGCGCGGCTGGGCGCCCCGGACGTTCGGATGGGCGGCAGGCAGTAACGTGTGCCCGGGCGTGCCTGCCATCAGGTGCGCTCGGGGATCGACGGCCGCATCGCGGACCGTCAGGATCCGGCGGCGCTGCCGGGCACAGCCGAGGCGGGACGCGAGCACGCTGAGGTCGCAGCCGCCAGCGACCGGAGGAACTGAACAGATGCCACTGCACCCCCAGGTCCGAGCCGCGCGCGACTTCCTGCTGCAGCACCGCAATGACTACGACGTCGCCTACCGCGGCTTCACCTGGCCGGAGCAGCCGCTCTACAACTTCGCCACCGACTGGTTCGACGGACTGGCCGAGGAGAACCCCGACGGCCTCGCCCTGTGGGTGATCGACGGCGACGTCGAGCAGCGGCTGACTTTCGCCGAGCTCTCCCAACGCTCGGTGGCCGCGGCGCACCTGCTGTATGACCTGGGGCTGCGCCGGGGTGACCGGCTGCTGCTGGTGCTCGGCAACTGCGTGCCGCTGTGGGAGATCATGCTGGGCGCCTTCCGGCTCGGCGCCGTCCTCATCCCTGCCACACCGCAGCTGTCCAGCGCCGATCTGGTCGACCGGGTCGACCGCGGCGGTGCCCGGCTGGTGGTGGCCGATGCCGAGGCGGCCGCCACGTTCGACGGTGTCCAGCTCGAGCTCGGCAAGGTGGCGGTGGGGCGTCCGGTCGCCGGCTGGGTCCCGTACACCCGGATGGCTGACTTCCTCGGCGCCGATCCCCACCTGCCGGGGGCGAGCAAGGGGGGCGACCCGAGCCTGCTCTGCTTCACCTCCGGCACCACCGCGGTGGCCAAGCTGGTGGAGCACACCCAGACCTCCTGCCCCATCGGCCACCTCTCGACGATGTACTGGATGGGACTGCGTCCCGGCGACATCCATCTCCACCTCTCCTCGCCCGGCTGGGCCGAGCCCGCCTGGAGCAACGTCTTCGCTCCCTGGTTGGCCGGCGCCACCGTCCTGGCGGTCAGCTCCACCCGGTTCGACCCGGCCGAGCTGCTCGACGTCATCGCCCGGACGCAGGTCACCACCTTCTGCGCCCCGCCCACCGTCTGGCGGATGCTGGTGCAGACCGACCTGGCCGCGATCCGCACGTCGCTGCGGGAATGCCTGTCGGCCGGCGAGCCGCTCAGCCCTGCGGTGATCAGCCAGGTGCAGCAAGCCTGGGGACTCACCGTCCGCGACGGCTACGGCCAGACGGAGACCAGCGCGTCGGTCGGGAACCCGCCCGGTGCCCGGGTCAAGCCCGGCTCGATGGGCCGGCCGCTGCCCGGCTACCGGGTGCTGCTGATCGACCCGGCCACGGGCGACCGCTCCGACTCCGCGGGTGAGCTGTGCCTGGAGCTGGAACGAGAGGAGCACGGGTTCTGGCATCCGGCCCGGCCGTTGCCGCTGATGACCGGCTACAAGCAGCGGGCGGACGTCTTCGACGACGAGCTGAACTTCGCCGCCTTCGCCGGCAACGTCTACCACACCGGCGACCTGGTGAGCCGGGACAGCGACGGCTACCTGACCTACGTCGGGCGGGCGGACGACGTGGTCAAGGCCAACGACCACCGGATCAGCCAGCTCGAGCTGGATCGACGGTGAGTGGCAAGCGCCGCGTGGAGCTGCGGACTCGCGAGAATGACGAGGATGACCGACCGGCCGGAGAGTTCCGTGACTGCGACGTCGACCGCTGAGCCGCGGCTGTTCCTGCTCGTCGGGCTGCCGGCCTCGGGCAAGACCACCCTGGCCCGCGCGATCGAGGTGCAGCACCGGGCGCTGCGGCTGACGCCTGACGAGTGGATGATCCCGCTGTACGGGGAGTCCGATCCGGGCGGCAAACGTTCTGTGCTGGAAGGACGGCTGATCACCGTGGCGCTGCGAGTCCTGGCGCTGGGGGTGCCCGTGGTGCTCGACTTCGGACTGTGGAGCCGCGACGAACGGTCCGCGTTACGGGCCCTGGCCGCAGACGTCGGGGCCGAGACCGAAGTGACGTATCTACCGGTCGAGTGGTCGGTCCAGCGACTTCGGGTCGCGGAGCGGTTCCGGGCCACGCCGGAGCAGACGTACCCGATCACCGAGGCCGAGCTGGCCCAGTGGCGGGACCAGTTCGAGGAGCCGGACGCTGCGGAGCTGGCCGGCTCGGCGTCGCCGGAGCCACCCACGCCCTATCCCAGCTGGGCCGCCTGGGCGGTGCTGCGCTGGCCATCGCTGGTGCCGCCGTCGCCGGCTGAGTGAGTCCGACCGGTTCAGCTAGGCGGGGTCGCGCCTCGCCAGCAGCCCGACCTCGTCCTCGAGCAGGCGCAGCACCGCGATGGAGTCCTGCGCCCCGTGCCCGGCGATGACCGCGCGGTCGTGCAGGTCCCGGGCGGCCGAGCCGACCGCGAGGTGGATGCCCAGCGAGGTCGCCAGCTGCACCGCCAGGTCGTTGTCCTTGCGCACCAGGTCGAGGCTGAAGATCGGCTCGAAGTCCCCCGCCACCGCCCGCGGCGCCACGGAGCGGAACAGCCCACTGACCGTGGCGGCGCCGGAGTCGATCACGGTGTCGACGAACAAGCCGGGGTCGATCCCGGCCGCCTCGGCGAGCAGCAGCGCCTCCGCGGTGACGGCGTTGATGACGCTGAACATCAAGTTGTTGACCACCTTGACCGAGGCGGCGGCACCGACCTCGCCCGCGTGCACGACCCGGTCGGCGAGCGGACGGAGCACCTCGGCCGCCACGTCGTACGCCGCAGCAGGACCGCCGACCGGAAAGGTCCAGCTGCCGACCCGGTCGGGTCGGCCGAGGATGGGCGTGTCGAGGTAGGTCGCGCCGGCCGCCTCGGCGACCTGGGCGTTCGCCCGCGCCGACTCGGGGCCGATGGTGCTCGTGTCGAGGACCAGCGGGGTGGCGCCGTCGGCGAGGAGCCGGCTCAGCACCTCGGCGACCTGGTCGGGGCCGGGCAGGGACAACAGCACTGTCGGGCAGGTGGCGGCGAGCTCGGGAAGCGAGTCGGCCACCGAGAGCCCGGCCGCCCGCGCGTCGGCGACGACATGCTCGCGCACGTCGTACCCCACGGCCGGGCCGTGCGCGGCCAGCGCGTCGAGCATCGGGCGTCCCATGGCGCCTAGGCCGACGACCCCGATCGGGCCGTGCGATACGGTCGTCACCCTTGCCCCCTGATATCCGTCTAGCCCAACTGGTGGCTAGACAATAGGGCCACGACACGGAGGTCACGGATGCGACTCGCCATGGAGTACGGCGACGGCCAGCTCGAGGTCGAGGTGCCCGACGGCACCCGGGTGATCTCCCCCGACCACGCCCGGCACGAGCCCGACCCGCTGGCCGACCCGGTCGCCGCCACCCGCGAGGCTCTCCGCAACCCGCGAGGCTCGGCCCCGATCGGCGACCTGGTCGGCCCGGGCAGCACCGTGACCATCGCCTTCCCCGATCGGGTCAAGGGCGGCACGCACGAGACGGCCCACCGCAAGGTGGTGCTGCCGCTGCTGCTCGACGAGCTGGAGGCCGCCGGCGTACGGCTGACGGACGTGCGGCTGGTCTGCGCCATCGGGCTGCACCGCAAGAACCGGCGCGAGGAGTTCCTCGACTACCTGGGCCAGCAGGTACTCGACCGCGTGCCGGCCGCGAATCTCGTCAACCACGACGCCGAGGACCCCGGTGGCATCGCCGACCTCGGGATCTCCGAGCTCGGCGACCCGGTGCAGGTCAACAGTGCCGTGGTGGAGTCGGACCTCTCCATCCTCATCGGGCACACCGCCGGCAACCCGTACGGCGGGTTCAGCGGCGGCTACAAGATGCCGACGACCGGGCTGACCACCTGGCGCTCGATCGCCGCGCACCACGCGCCGCAGTCGCTGTACCGCGAGGACTTCGTACCGGTCTCGGCCCGCAGCCGGTTCCGCGACCAGCTCACCGCGATCGGGCAGGCGATGGAGGCGCGGATGCCGCAGCCGTTCTTCAGCGTCGACGCGGTCCTCGACTCGAAGTCGCGTCAGCTCGGCGTCGTCGCCGGGCGGATCGCCGACGTGGAGCGCGCGACATGGCCGCTGGCCTCGCAGCGGACCGACCTCGAGGTCAACGACGAGCCAGCCGACGTGCTGCTGGTGGGGATCCCCCGCAACTTCCACTACGGCCCCGGCATGGGCAGCAACCCGATCCTGATGATGCAGGCGGTCGGGTCGTCCCTCGTGCGGGCCAAGCGCGCGCTGGTCTCGCGGCCGATCGTCATCGCCGCGGCGATCTGCGACGGATGGTTCAACGACTTGGAGTTCCCGCCGTACCGCGCCGCCTTCGAGCTGTTCCAGCAGTGCCAGCACCCGGCCGACCTCGTCCAGCACCAGGAGGCGCTGGCGACCGACCCGGAGTGGGTGTATCGCTATCGGCACCACTACGGCTATCACCCGTTCCACGCGTTCTCGATGCTGTACGTCGGTGGGATCGCGCGCGACCATTCCAGCGCCGTCTACATCGCCGGTGCCAAGCGCCCCGATCTCGCGCGAGCGATGGGCGCCCGGACCAGCGCGACGGTCGAGGAGGCGCTGCGTGAGGCGGCCGCCACCATCGGGCGCACCCCGCGCGTGCTCGCCGTACCCGCCCTCTCCAAGCCGGCCTTCCACCTCGCCAGCGGAGCACGTCGCACGCTCTGACTCGATCCCGCTCTTCGCTATGGAGCGCAGGGGTCCAACGACTGACCGTCCAGCCCGGCGGTCAGCGGTCGTGGGTGGAGCGGGTGGACCGCGCCGGTCGGCCCGCGTACGGTCGGTCGAGGTGAGATCTGGTGCGGGCGGGCCCGAGCCAGCAGGTTGGCATGGGAGGAGGCGCCATCTCACATCCATCGCAGTCCGAACGTCTCTTGGGCGTGAGCCTCCCGCCATTCGAGCAGATCGTCCGTGAGCACGGACCCACTGTGCTGCGGGTCTGTCGCGCCCTCACCGGACCGGCGGACGCCGATGATGCGTGGTCGGAGACGTTCCTCGCCGCGCTACGGGCCTATCCCGAGCTGCCGCCGGGGGCCAACGTACGGGCCTGGCTGCTCACCATCGCCAAGCGCAAGGTGATCGACGGCCATCGCGCCACCGCCCGTCGACCGGTGCCGGTGCCCGACCCCGGACCACGGCACCGCTACGAGGACGACCGTCCCAGCGACGGCGACTCCACCCTCGCTGAGCTGCTTGCGACGCTGCCGGACAAGCAACGCCTGGCCGTGGTCTATCACCACGTCGCCGGGCTGAGTCATCGCGAGGTGGCAGCCCTGCTGGGCAACTCCGAGGTGGCCGCCCGGCGCGCGGCCGCCGACGGGATCAAGAAGCTGCGCCGCACCTACCCGGGAGCACGCCATGACTGAGTACTCCACCGCTGCCGATGATCAGGTCCCCGCCTCCCTGCGTCGGCTGTTGCTCGACAGCCCTGAGGAGTCAGCAACCCTGCTGCGCCTGAGCGATCGCCTCGCGGACGACGCCGCGAACGCTGGCCTGGTGGATCTGGCCTACCGGGTGGTCGACTCCCCCGTCGGCGACCTGCTGCTGGTCGCCGCCGACCGCGGCCTCATCCGGGTCGCGTTCGAGGCCGAGGGTCATGACCAGGTGCTGGCCGACCTGGCCGGCCGGGTCAGCCCGCGGGTCCTGCAGGTCCCCCGGCGGCTCGACGACGCGGCCCGGCAGCTGGCGGCCTACTTCGCCGGACGGCGAACCGGCTTCGACCTGCCGCTCGACCTCAGGTTGGCGCGGGGATTTCGGCGCGAGGTGCTGGAGCAGCTGCGCACCGTGGACTACGGCTCCACCGTCAGCTACGCGGGGCTGGCGAGCCGTGTCGGACGCCCCCGGGCCGTTCGGGCCGTCGGCACCGCTTGTGCGACCAACCCGCTGCCGCTCGTCCTCCCCTGCCACCGGGTGGTCCGCTCCGACGGGACGCTCGGCAGCTATCTGGGTGGCGCACCGGCCAAGCAGCTGCTGTTGTCCCTGGAGGCCCGGTGAGCGCCGACTGGCGTGACCGAGCGGCGCGCCATAGCGGGACCGGGCGGGGCGCAGACGGTCCCGGCCTGCGTGCCGGTTCTCGAATCCGCCCGCTGACCAGGCAGAATCGGTCCAGCGCGGGTCCCCCGCGCATCGAGTCAGTACGTCTGCGCCCGCGCAGATCCGAGGAGCACGAGTACACCGATGGCACGCAAGACACCGGCCCCACCCGCCGACGACGACTTCACCGAGCGGATCGTCGACATCGACGTCTCCTCGGAGATGCAGACCAGCTTCTTGGAGTACGCCTACTCGGTCATCTACTCGCGCGCCCTGCCCGACGCCCGAGACGGTCTCAAGCCGGTGCAGCGGCGCATCCTCTACTCGATGAACGAGATGCGGATCTTCCCCGACCGCAGCCATGTGAAGTGTGCCCGCGTCGTCGGCCAGGTGATGGGCCTGCTGCACCCGCACGGCGATGGAGCGATCTACGACGCCCTGGTCCGCACCGCCCAGCCCTGGACGATGCGCCTCACCCTCGTCGACGGCCACGGCAACTTCGGCTCGCTCGACTCCGGTCCGGCAGCGATGCGCTACACCGAGTGCCGGATGGCACCGGCGGCCCTGGCCATGACCGAAGGCCTGGACCAAGACACCGTCGACTTCAAGCCCAACTACGACGGCAAGGACGTCGAGCCGGTCGTCCTGCCGGCGGCCTTCCCCAACCTGTTGGTCAACGGGGCCAGCGGCATCGCCGTCGGCATGGCCACGAACATGCCGCCGCACAACCTGATCGAGGTGATCCAGGGACTGCGGCACCTGATCAAGCACCCGGATGCCACCGTGGACGCGTTGATGAAGTTCATCCCCGGGCCCGATCTGCCGACCGGCGGCAAGATCATCGGCCTGGACGGCATCCGGGATGCGTACCACACCGGTCGCGGCTCGTTCCGGATCCGCGCCACCACCCGGATCGAGCAGGTGCACCCGCGCCGCAAGGGCATCGTGATCACCGAGCTGCCGTACATGATCGGTCCGGAGAAGGTGATCGAGCAGATCAAGACCGGGGTCAACGCCAAGAAGCTGCAGGGCATCGCCGACGTCAAGGACCTGACCGATCTCGCCAACGGCACCCGGCTGGTGATCGAGGTGAAGAACGGGTTCAACCCCGAAGCCCTGCTCGAGCAGCTGTTCAAGGCGACCAAGCTCGAGGACTCGTTCTCGATCAACAACGTGGCCCTGGTCGACGGCCAGCCGCGCACCTTGTCGTTGCGTGAGCTGCTCACCGTCTATCTCGACCATCGCATCGACGTCACCCGGCGGCGTACCCAGTTCCTGCTGACCAAGGCGATGGACCGACTGCACCTGGTCGAGGGCCTGATGACCGCGATCCTGGACATCGACGACGTGATCGCGATCATCCGCAGCTCCGACGACGCGGCCGCGGCCCGGACCCGGCTGATCGAGGCATTCGACCTGACCGAGATCCAGGCCAACTACATCCTCGACATGGCCCTGCGCCGGTTGACCCGCTACAGCGTGCTCGAGCTGGAGTCCGAGCGCGACGAGCTGGCCGCCACCATTGCCCGGCTGGAGGAGATCTTGAACAACGAGGAGCAGCTGCGCGCCCTCGTCGGCACCGAGCTGGCCGAGATGGCCAAGCAGCACGGTACGCCCCGGCGCACCATCCTGCTGGCCGCCAGTGGCGTCGCGGCCACCGCGTCGGCCACCCCCTTGGAAGTCGCCGACGACCCCTGCTGGGTGCTGCTGTCCTCCGCCGGTCTGCTGGCCCGCACCGACCATGCCGAGCCGCTGCCGACCGAGGGCGCGCGAGCCAACCACGACGTCGTCACGTCCGCGATCCAGGTGACCGCCCGCGGCGACTTCGGTCTGGTCACCTCCGCCGGTCGGCTGGTGAAGGTCAACGCCCTCGACCTGCCGACCGTGCCGGCCACGGCGAACGCGCCGAACCTGCAAGGCGGCGCCCACGTCTCCGAGCTGGTCACGCTCGATCCCGGTGAGCGGGTGCTCTGCCTGACCACGCTGTCCGAGGACTCGCGAGGTCTGGCGCTGGGCACGGCCCGCGGTGTGGTGAAGCGGGTGAACCCCGAGGTGCTCAACAAGGAGGCATGGGACGTCATCCGGCTGGACGCCGGCGACGTCGTGGTCGGCGCGGTCGAGCTGACCCGCGACGACGCCGAGCTGGTCTTCGTCGCTAGCGACGCGCAGCTGCTGCACTTCCCCGCGTCGTCGGTACGCCCCCAGGGCCGCTCCGGTGGTGGGATGGCAGGGATCAAGCTGGCCGCCGGCGCCAGCGTGGTCTTCTTCGGGGCCACGCCAGGTACGGCCGAGAGCGTCGTGGTGTCGATCTCCGGCTCGTCGGCGGCGCTGCCCGGGACCGACGTCGGGTCGGTGAAGGTGACCCGCTTCGAGGAGTATCCGGCTAAGGGTCGGGCCACGGCCGGCGTGCGGTGCCACCGGTTCCTGAAGGGTGAGGACACTTTGCTGCTGGCTTGGGCGGGGCCGGCGCCGGCGCGCGCCGCGGCAGCCAGCGGATCGCCGGTGGAGCTGCCCGCGACGGACAGCCGCCGCGACGGTTCCGGGGTCCCGGCCGGCCAGCCGATCGTCGCCGTCTCGTCGCCACAGCACGAATCGGCGTCCTGATCGAGGTCGTCTACGCTGTTGGGTTGTGACTGAAGCTGATTTCACTGACCTGTTGGACGGCAACCGCGACTACAGCGAGCGGTTCGCCCTGGGCGGCTTCGACGGTATTGCGCACGCCGGCGTCGCCATGGTGACCTGCATGGACAGTCGGATCGAACCGCTGGAGATGGTCGGCCTGCGGGTGGGCGATGCCAAGATCATGCGGACCCCTGGCGGGCGGGTCACCCCGGACGCGCTCATCGGCTGCATTCTCGGGGTCCATCTGCTCGGGGTGAACCGGATCATGATCGTGCCGCACACCCGGTGCGCCATGGCCAGCGGCGACGACGCCGCCATCGCCCGCCGGGTGCGAGAGGAATCCGGGGTCGACCTCGGTGACCTGGTGCTGGGGGCGTCCCCCGACCAGGAGGCCCGCCTGGCCGAAGACGTCGACCGGCTGCGGTCACACCCCCTGATCGCCGGCCGGGCCCGAGTCGGCGGGTTCAGCTACGACGTCGACACCGGTCGCCTCCACCAGCTGCGCTGACCTGGAGCTTCGTTCGCCGCTCAGGGTTCTGCGCGGCGTCAGGCGTCGATGGCGGCGGCGTCCAGCTGGTAGGCGCCGTCGATGATGAACTCCTTGCGCGGACCGACCTCGTTGCCCATCAGCATCTCGAAGGTGGCTTCGGCGATGATCGCGTCGTCCACGGTGATCCGGCGCAGCTGGCGATGCCGAGGGCTCATCGTGGTCTCAGCCAGCTGGTCGGCGTCCATCTCCCCCAGCCCCTTGTAGCGCTGGGGCTCCTTGAAGTTCTGGCCACGCTTGGTCAGCTCCGCTGCCTTGCGCTGATACTCCGCGTCCGAGTACGTGTAGATGTATTTGTCGAAGCCACGCTTGGGGTTGATCAACTCGAACCGGTGCAAGGGCGGCACGGCGGTGAACACCCGTCCGGCTTCCACCAGCGGGCGCATGTAGCGGAAGAACAGTGTCGCCAGCAGGCAACGGATGTGGGCACCGTCGGAGTCCGCGTCGGCCATGAAGATGATCTTGCCGTAGCGCGCGGCGTCGAGGTCGAACGTACGTCCCGTGCCGGCGCCGACGACCTGGATGATGTGGGAGCACTCGGTGTTCTTCAGCATGTCGCCGACCGAGGCCTTCTGCACGTTGAGGATCTTGCCGCGGATCGGCAGCAACGCCTGGAACTCCGAGCTCCGGGCCAGCTTGGCCGTGCCCAGCGCCGAGTCACCCTCGACGATGAAGAGCTCCGAGCGCTCCACGTCGCCGCTGCGGCAGTCGACCAGCTTGGCCGGCAGCGAGCTGGACTCGAGGGCGTTCTTGCGGCGCTGCGCCTCCTTGTGCTGGCGGGCGGCGACCCGGGCTCGGGAGGCACCGACCACCTTCTCCATCACCAGCCGGGCTTGCGCCTTGGTCTCCCGCTTGGTCGAGGTGAGGAACGCGGTCAGCTCGCGCTCGACCGCCTTGGCCACCAACCGCGACACCGCCGGGGTGCCGAGCACCTCCTTGGTCTGTCCCTCGAACTGTGGCTCGGCCAGACGGACCGTGACGACCGAGGTCATTCCCTCCAGCACATCGTCCTTGACGATCTCCTCGCCACTCTTGAGCAGCCGGGTCCCCTGAAGCACCGTCGCGAACGTCTTGGTCAGGGCCCGCTCGAACCCGGCCACGTGAGTGCCACCCTTCGGGGTGGAGATGATGTTGACGTAGGACTGGGTACGGGTCTCATACCCGTCGCCCCAGCGCACGGCGATATCGATGTCCAGGGTCCGGTCGACGTCGGTGGGCGTCATGTTGCCGTCGTCGTCCAGCATCGGCACTGTCTCGGTGAACTGGTCCTGACCCTGCAGCCGGATCACGTCGGTGACCGGCTGGTCGGACGCGAGATACTCGCAGAACTCGGCGATGCCGCCGTCGTGCAGGTGGGTCTCCTCGGTCACCTCGCCGGTCCGGGCGTCACGGATGTGCAGCGCCAGGCCGGGGACGAGGAAGCTGGTCTGGCGGGCACGGTCCTGCAGGTCCGACAGCGACAGCTCCGCCTCCTTCAAGAAGATCTGTCGGTCCGGCCAATAGCGGACCCGCGTGCCGGTGACGCCGCGCTTGGCCTTGCCGACCTTGCGCAGCCCGCCGCCGGGAGTGAACGGCGCATCCGGCCCGGGACCGTCGAAGACGCCAGGGGTGCCGTACTTGAACGACATGCCCCACGTCGTCGAGTTGCGATCCACCTCGACATCGAGGCGACTGGACAGCGCGTTCACGACCGACGAGCCGACACCGTGCAGGCCACCGGTCGCGTTGTAGGACCCGGCACCGAACTTGCCGCCGGCGTGCAGCTTGGTGAAGACGACCTCGACGCCCGACAGCCCGGTCCGCGGCTCGATGTCCACCGGGATCCCGCGGCCCTGGTCCGCGACGGCGACAGAGCCGTCGGCCTCCAATGTGACGAAGATCTCCTTGCCGTATCCGCCGAGCGCCTCGTCCACCGCGTTGTCGATGATCTCCCACACGCAGTGCATCAGTCCGCGGGTGTCGGTCGACCCGATATACATCGCGGGGCGCTTGCGGACGGCCTCCAGCCCTTCCAGGACGAGCAGGTGGCGCGCCTCGTACTCCCGGCTTTCGGTGGCAGGCTTTGGCGTTGGCACCAACCGAGGTTAGCGTCTCGCACCGACGAATCCACGCTGGCACGCCCAACCCGGTCGGTGTCTCGCGCCGAGCTCTGGACTGCTGTTATCCGGCACGTAGGCTGGGTACTGGCTTCGTTACACAAGATTCATGAGCCTGAGACCGGCTAAGGGAACAATCTCAGCCCGATTGGATGTTGACTAGGCGTAGCCCGTAACACCCAGCAGCCAGAATCACCCAGCAGTTGGCCCGATCTCCGGACCACTAAGATCGGACTTCCTAGAAAGAGAGGCCTATCGTGAGCTCTACAGTCATCGAGGACGCTGCCTTGAACGCAGCAGACCGTTGCGACCGGTGCGGCGCGCAGGCCTATGTGCGAGTCACGCTCGCGAGCGGTTTCGACCTTCTCTTCTGCGCCCACCACAGCAAAGAGCACGCTGACAAGCTCAAGCAGGTTGCGCTCGAGATCCACGACGAGTCGGAACGGATCGCCTGAACCGCCCCACCTGAACCACGGACTGGCCCCTCGCTTCGCCGAAGCGGGGGGCCACTTCTGTCCCCGGGCGCCGCGACGGGGGTAGCCGGGAGGCGATAACGCCGTCGCCGTGCGGCGACCGAGCAGTCGCCGGCAGGCGATCGGCGACCCTGCCCACGGGAACCAGACTCTTCGGTATCACCGCCGGTGCACACTCAGAAGATCACCAGGCCTGGGAACGGAGAAGAATCATGCAGATTTCAGTACACGCCTTCGTCACGCTCGACGGCGTCATGCAGTCACCCGGAGGACCCCAGGAGGACCCCAGCGCAGGATTCTCCACCGGAGGATGGATCGTTCCGTTCCCGGGCGAGGACTGGGGTGCCGTCGTCGACGGCTGGTTCCAACGCACCAGCGCCGTACTGCTCGGCCGAAATACCTTCGAGATGATGCGTGGCTACTGGCCCCACGTCACCGAGCCGAACAATCGGGTCGCGCGGGTGCTCAACGACGGCCCCAAGTACGTCGTCAGCACGGCCCTCACAGCCGAGGACGCCGGGTGGGGCGACACGACCATCATTCGCGACGACGTGATCGGTCGGGTCGAACGGCTCAAGCGGGAGGGGGACGGCGACCTGCAGGTGCACGGCAGCTGGCAGCTGGTCCGCTCCCTGCACGACGCAGGCCTGGTGGACGTCTTTCGGCTGCTTCAGTTCCCGGTCGTGGTGGGACGTGGCAAGCGGCTGTTCGGCGACGACCCCGTGCCCACCGGCTTCACCGTCTCGGCCGCCGAGGTCCTGCCGGGCGGCATCGTGGCGCTCGAACTGCACCAGACCCGGTTCGGTTCGCTGGCTGTGGGCGAGTACGCGGTTCGCGACGGAAAGGAATCGGTCGTCAGCTAGGCCCATACTGCCCGGCACACAACGGCAGACACCCTGAACCGATGGGAGCACCACCGTGGCGACTCCCAGGTCGACGGTGTTCATCAGCCGACCCCGCGGCTGCTGCCGATGATGTCGGGCGACACTCGTCGGAGCCGGCGAGCGCTGAGGGCCTCAGCGCTCGCCCTGCGACGCGGCAGCGTCATGCCCCCGCGTCCGTGCGCGGCGCCCGCTGCTCGACCAGGCGACGGTGGGCGCAGGTGTAGGCAGCGAAGGCCCCAGCTGCGCTGGCGAGGTTGAAGACCATCCGGGAGCGCCAGTGCCAGGTCTCGAACTCGGTCGCCACCCGCTTCAGGGTCTCCGCACTGTGCACCGCTGGACCTTCGACGAACATGATGTCGTTCCGGGGCCAGAAGTAGGTGATCGAGGCAACGCCCTCGCCGACGATCATCGCCAAGCTGAGCAGCAGCAACCAACGCACGCGACGCTGCGGCCAACCCAGGAGCAGAGCTGCGGCGCCAAGGACCCAGCAGACGAAACCGATCGGCGGGAAGAAGTCGGAGGGCCCACTGACCGCGAGGAACTCCATCGTGAGGGTGAGCGACGCGGGCGGGTCGGCGAAGACGTTCGGATAGATCATGAAGGTCTCCAAGATGATCGCTCCAAGCAAGATCATCATGCCCCAGGCGTAAGCCAGGGTTGCGGCGAAGGCCAGACGCGGGCGGGTCAGCCAGCCGGCGATGGAGCCGTTGCCGGTTCGGGTGGACGAAGAAGGTGAGGACATGTTCATGGTCGGTCACGCTAGGAGCCACTGAGAGGGCTGCGCGTCCGCCGGCAAGCGACTCCCCTATCGACGTGGATCGTGCTCCCCGGTCTGGCAGCTGCGTACTCCCGGGTCGCCTCCAGCGGTCAGCGCGGCCGGCGACCCTGAGATCCCACGAGGCTACGGTCGCCGCGAGGCGATGTCGTCGTCGTCGCAGAGAACACCCACATCGCGCCCGTCGACGGATGTGGGGCCGGGTATCCCTTTCCTAGCCTCAGCGTCATGAAAACCACTACCTCTCGTCCCAGCGGATCGCGTCCGCTCTCCCGGCCCCGCCTGGGCCTGCCGCTTCCCGCCATCGCCGGCCTGGCTCTCCTCGCCGCGCCGAGAATCGTCCTGCACGATCTCGGCATCGTCGAGGAGGGCGCGTTCGTCACAGTGCTGCTCGTCTTCGTACCGATCGCGGTCTGGCTCGCGGTGGTCCTACGGATGCGGGTACCCAACCCCTTCCTGACCCTGCTGGCCACCGGCGCCTGCTACGGCGTGCTGCTCGCCCTCATCCATCAGCTGCTCTGGAGCCAGGCGTACGGCGGATCGCCGCCGACCATCGGCGGAAACTTCTCCGGGCTCGACCTTGAGGTGCGTCAGGCCGTCGTGCGTATCTTCGCGGTCTTCTCCAGCCTCATCACCGGAACGATTGTCGGCGCACTCGTCGGTCTGGTCGGCTGGGCGCTCAGCAAGGCCCTCCGACGTCGGGCGGAGCAGGAGTGAGCATCACCATCGAGGACCTGACCTTCGACGACCACCTGGTGGAGGCGGCGGCGGTGCTGGGCACCAGCATGCGCCGCAACCCCAATCACGTCGCCGCGTACGGACCCGACGAGGCACGCCGGGTCACCGCGCACGCTCACCTGTTGAGAACGGCCTTCCGAGCGATGCCCGACTGGCATCTGGTCGGCGTCCGCGGAGGCGGGAATCTGATCGGCGCTGCGGGCTATCGTCCAGCGGGTTCTTGTCAGCCGACTCCACGCCAACAGCTGCGAATGATGCCCACCCTGGCAGGGATGGGACCGAGACGGGCGGCCCGGGTCCTGGCCTGGCTGCGGCGATGGTCCAAGCTCGACCCGTCCGAACCGCACCTCCACCTGGGGCCGATCGCCGTTGCCGACGAGCACCAGGGCCAAGGCGTCGGATCCGCGCTGGTGCAGGCGATCTGTGCTCGTGCCGATGCCGAGCGCGTGTCGACCTATCTCGAGACCGACAAGGCGGGCAACGTCGCTTTGTATCAGCGGTTCGGCTTCACGGTGGTCGCCGAGCGAAAGGTTCTCGGCGTGCCCAACTGGTTCATGCGGCGGCCGGCAATCTCCTGAGCTCATCGACCGGCCTGATCGGCGCCATCGCCGCCGCGACTTCGGGAGCCACGGTGACGGACCTGGTCGATTTCCTCTCCGCGGTCGGGTGGTGTGACGTGCGGCAAAGGTCAGGCCGTGGGCACCACGACGATGACCTTGCCGGAGAGGGCGCCGGCGTCGGCCTGCGCGTGCACCACCGACAGCTCGGCCAACGGCACCCGCTGCGCGACATCGACCCGCAGCTCGCCGCTATCGATCAGCGCCACCAGGTCGGCCAGCTGTCCGGCGTCGCTGCGGACGAAGACATCGATGCCGCGCACCTTGCGCGCCTCGTCGACGGGAGCCGGCATCCACACCGTCGTGTTGACCACGACGCCGCCGGGCCGGACCAGGTTCACCAGCGCCGCCAGCTGCGCCGGGTCGATCGGCGCGAGGTTGAGGACGACGTCGACCTGATCGCCGACTGCTGCGGTCAGGTCGGTGGTGGAGTGGTCGACGATCTCGTCCGCCCCGGCCGACTGGACGCGCTCCCTGCTGCGCGGGCTGGCGGTGGCGATGACGTGAGCTCCGGCACGCTTGGCCAGCTGCACCGCGTAGCCGCCGACCGCGCCGCCGGCACCGTTGATCACCACCCGCTGCCCGGCACCGAGGCCGCCCAGCTCGAACAGTGCCTGCCAGGCGGTGAGGCCGACCGCCGGCAGCGCGGCGGCGTCAGCCAGCGGGATGGTTGCCGGGGCCGCCGTCAGGATGTCGGCGGGCGAGAGGACGTACTCCGCCGCGGCGCCATCGGCCGCCATCGGCAAGAAGCCGATGACCGCATCACCGATCTCGACCTGACGCACGCCGTCGCCGACCGCGTCGACGGTGCCGGCAACGTCAAGCCCGGGCGTGTGTGGCAGCGCTACCGGGATGGCACCACGCATGGCGCCCCGGCGGATGCTGGCATCCACGCCGTTGAACGACGTCGCCGCGACACGGATCCGTACCTCACCGGCACCGGGGACGGGCTGCTCCACCTCCTCGTAGCCCAAGACGTCGGGTTCGCCGTACTCGTGGAAGCGCACTACCTTCATGGCAAGACCTTTCATGGTGTGTCATTTGCTTCGAACTCGAAGCATGTGATCCACGCTAGCACCGCTTCAAATTCGAAGCAACAAGGATGCCTGATGCCTGATCTGCCCGACGCGCCGTCGCCGCTCGACCCCGACCAGCTGGGGGCCTACTTCGCGCTGATCGAGGTGAGCAGCCTGCTGCGGCACACCGTCGAGCAACAGCTGCGTGACGCGGGCGACCTCAGCTATGTGCAGTTCCAGCTGTTGGCTCGCCTCGGGGACTCCCCGACCGGCAGCGAGCGCATGACCGATCTCGCCGACGGCGTCGTCTACAGCCGCAGCGGCTTGACCTATCAGGCCGGCCTGCTGGAGAAGGCGGGCCTGGTGACCCGCGCCCCGTCGACGGACGACGAGCGAGGCATCACGGTCACCATCACCGATGCCGGACGCACCGTGCTGGCCAAGGTGTTCCCCGGCCACATCGAGGTGATCCGGCAGCTGCTGCTCGCACCCCTGGATGCCGGCGAGGTGGAGTCACTGGCCGCGATCCTGGGATCAGTGCGCGACCACATGCGTTCGACACCGCCGCGCTCGGCCGCCCCGCGCCGGCGTAGTGCCGCCCGCCCGAAGGAGTCCTGACCGCTAATTCTGCGTACGTTCGCGTCAACATCGCGTCAGGAACAGGGATCAGCATCCGTGGCCTCCCTAGTCTTCGAGGGTGAGTTCTGTCCGTCTGCCTCTCTCTTCCGACTCCGCGCACCCCGTCCCGCCGGTGCGCTGGTACGTCCCGGTGCGGGTAGGACCGGTGGGTGGTGGCTGGTCGGTGCTCAGGCTCTTCCGCACCCCGTTGGGTGATCGAACAGCCGCCGCGTTCACCAGCGCGGAGAAGCTGGCCGAAGTGTTCGGGTCCGCCCACCCCTGTACGGTCCTCAGCGAGAGCACCCTTCGCGCGCTGATCACGCCGCTGGGGATCACCCGCATCACGGTCGACCCGACACTGGCGGCTCCCGGCGCGGATGCGGCCGTCGACCACAGCGCGAACGCGAGCGCCGACCTGCTGGGCTCTGACCAGCGCTACCGCGGCGATGCGGCAGTGCAGTTGCCGGCCTGACGCGGGGTGTCAACCTCTGTATCCCGCCGTCGGGCGGTGTCACCGGCTGATGCCGACAGTCCTGTCGCGGCCCCGACGTCGGAGGCCAGGCTGGTCGAGGGGAACGCCACAGGGCGTGAGCTCGCCACGGCTCGCAGCCGGCGCCGGAGCCGGGTCAGGGCTCGACCATCGACGGGGATGAGCCTGGTCCACGTCTCGGCGGCCAACCCCTCGTCGAGAGCCGACCCGTGGGTCTGTGACGAGAGCACCGCACAGGTTCTCGTCTCGGGACAGGACCTGGCCTTGGCTGTCGCGGCGATGGTGCCCCCGCGGGACAGGGTGGTCAGATACGACCCTGCTGACCTGCCGTTGATCGACACCGCCATGTCGGTCGGAGTGGGGCGGGTGGTGCTGCGCCGCGCGTTCGATGCGCCCGACCTCGCGGCTCGAGTACCGCAGCGTTCCCCCCAGCCGGTCCTGCTGAGGGTCAGTTCCGGCATCAGCAGGATCGACCAGCGTCATGGCGCCGCCGACGGCGGCCCCGCTGCCTCGATGCCGTCCATCACGGATGGCTCAGCCGAGTACGCCATTGGGATGATCATGCAACACCCGAGGCTGCGTCTGGTGGGTCTGTACTGCGAGCTCGGAGGCTTCCCGGCCATCTCGGTGAGCCAGCGCACCTCGCTGGTCCGACGCCTGATGGGGCAGGTGGCCCGCGCGCAGCGCAGGTTCGACCTGCAGCTCGACGAGATCCTGCTGGGTGAGAACTCCCGTCCGGACCCGGAAGGCAGCGGCTCGCCCCGTCACGTACGAGGTCGACGCACTCGTACAGCTCGCACGGTGCAGGAGCTAGAGCGCTGGCAGGATTCGCATATCGCGCCGCGCGCCACCGTCCAGGGCGGCTAGCGCCTCCTGATAGGCGACGCTGTCGTGGGCGGCGCGAGCCGCCTCCACGGAGTCGAAGACGATGAGCACCGTGCGCGTTGTCTCACCGGCCTCGTACGTCTGCTCGGGCAGGCCGCGAGCAACGAACGTCCCGCCCGCCGCCTCCAGCGCGGGTCGAGCAAGCCGCGCGTACGCGTCGACCTTGTCCTGGTCGAAAATCTCCTGGTACACGCTGATCCAGTAGGCACCCATGCGGCCATTCTGCCCGACCGGCTCAGCTGAGGCACCGGGGGCCTCGAACAGGTTCGCAGCGAATCCAGTGGCGATCGACCGAGCATCTCGGCGAGTCGGCAGTGGGGCCAGGACACCCTCTGGGCACGTCCTGACCCCACTGCACGAGCAAGCACTCAGTCCAGATAGTCGCGCAGCACCTGGCTCCGCGACGGGTGCCGCAGCTTGCTCATCGTCTTCGACTCGATCTGGCGGATCCGCTCGCGGGTGACGCCGTAGACCTTGCCGATCTCGTCCAACGTCTTCGGCTGACCGTCGGTCAGCCCGAAGCGCATCGAGACCACACCGGCTTCGCGCTCGCTGAGGGTGTCCAAGACGTCGTGCAGCTGCTCCTGCAGCAGGGTGAAGCTGACCGCGTCGGCGGGCACGACGGCCTCGGAGTCCTCGATCAGGTCACCGAACTCGGAGTCACCGTCCTCACCCAGCGGGGTGTGCAGCGAGATGGGCTCGCGACCGTACTTCTGGACCTCGACGACCTTCTCCGGGGTCATGTCGAGCTCTTTGGCCAGCTCCTCCGGCGTGGGCTCGCGGCCGAGGTCCTGCAGCATCTGCCGCTGGACGCGGGCCAGCTTGTTGATGACCTCGACCATGTGCACCGGGATACGGATGGTGCGGGCCTGGTCCGCCATCGCGCGGGTGATGGCCTGGCGGATCCACCAGGTGGCGTAGGTCGAGAACTTGTAGCCCTTGGTGTAGTCGAACTTCTCGACCGCGCGGATCAGACCGAGGTTGCCCTCCTGGATCAGGTCCAAGAACAGCATGCCGCGACCGGTGTAGCGCTTGGCCAGGCTGACCACCAGGCGGAGGTTGGCCTCCAGCAGGTGGTTCTTGGCCCGCCGCCCGTCCTCGGCGATCCATGCGAAATCCTCCGCCTGAGCGGGCTTGATCTTGGTGCCGGGGTCGTTGACCTTCTCGTCGGCGAAGAGACCGGCCTCGATCCGCTTGGCCAGCTCGACCTCCTGCTCGGCGTTCAGCAGGGCGACCTTGCCGATCTGCTTCAGGTAGTCCTTGACCGGGTCGGCGGTGGCGCCGGCCGCCATCACCTGCTGCTCGGGCTCGTCGGCGTCGTCGGCGTCGGACAGGCTGAACCCCTGGTCCTCGACCAGCTCCTTCTCCAACGTCGCCTCGGCGGCGGGGACGAACGTGGACTCGTCCACATCGTCCAGGGTGCGCTTCTTGCCACCCACGGTGAGGACGACCTCCTCACCCGACACCTCGACGAGGACGTCGGCGGTCACGGTGACCTCACCGTCGGCACCGGTGGTGGCGGCGGCCTTCTTGCTGGTGCGCTTCGCCGGAGCCTTCTTGGCGGCAGGCTCATCGGGAGCGTCGACCGCCTTCAGCGCGGTCTTCTTGGCGGCAGCCTTCTTGGCCGGGGCCTTCTTGTCGGCAGGGACCGAGACTTCACTGGCCCGACTGGTGGCCGCGACGACCTGGTCGCTGACGACCTGGCCGCCGTTCGAGGTATCTGATGTCTCAGCCGGTGAAGCTGGCTTGGACAGTTGGGCTTTGGAGGGGGGTGTCACAAAGAACCTCTCGGGCTTACCGGTGTTCGAAATAGGGCAGGCAGCGCCCATTGGAAGTCAATAGGTGCTCCACGACGTATTCTGGCACGACTTTCCAAAGGATCTGTCCATGGGCCCGGTTCAGCGTGTCGATGCTGGACCGGCGGGCTGCAGTCGGCGGACGACCCCGACCGCAGCTGCGGGCCTGGATCGTGATCCGGGTCGCGGAACCCGACCAGTGCCAGCCTACGTCGAGCGCCCATATCCACAATCGACCACGGACCCGCAGCCCGCGCGTGACCGGCAGTGGCATGGGCGCGGTGGGCCTCGCTGTCGGGGTCAGCTGGTGGGCTCGGCCTTGACCGCCAGCACCGGACAGGCGGCGTCCAGCAGGACCCGTTGGGCGTTGCTGCCGAGCAGCAGCTTGCCGACCGGCGACCGGCGCCGCAGGCCGATCACGATGAAGTCGGCCGCCGACTCATCGGCTGCGGTGATGAGCTCGTCGGCCGGGTCGAGCGCGTCGGGTGCCTGACGGATCTCGTGCGGTACGCCACTGGCGGTGAGCTGGTCGGTCAGCACGGCCAGCTCCTCGTCGCCCGCGGTGTGCACCACGATCAGGCGGGACGTCCGCAGTTCGGCCTCGGTGATGGCCCGCTGCAGCGCGGCCTGCCCCTCTGGCTTGGACGAGTAGCCGACGACGATCGTCGACGACCGCTCCGAACCGATCTGCGGCATCAGTTGCCCTCCCAGGTGTGTACGGGTTCGTTGCTGTGCATCCGCTCGAGATAGGCACCGAGCATGCCCCGCAGCGCCTCGCGACGGTCGTCGCCGGCTGCCTCCCGTCGGGACACCTCCGCAGTCTGCCATGTCGCTCCGTTGGCTGCACGCAGGCAGCGGCGCTCGACCACGTCCAGCAGCCGGCCGGTCTCCGCCTCGTCCACGCCCCAGTCCCGCAGCCCTGCCGCGGCCAACGGCAGCAGCTTGCGGACCACCAGCTCGGTGGCCTTGACCTGCCCGACCCGCGGCCAGTACACCTCGGCGTTCACCCCGTGGCGGACACCGGCGGCGAAGTTCTCCTGGGCGGCGGAGAACGACATCTGCGACCACACCGGCCGGTCCTCACCGGCCAGCGACCGCACCAGACCGGCGAAGAACGCGGCGTTGGCCATGGTGTCCACCACGGTCGGGCCCGCCGGCAGCACCCGGTTCTCCACCCGCAGATGCGGGGCGTCGCCGCTGATGTCATACACCGGCCGGTTCCAGCGATAGACGGTGCCGTTGTGCATCCGCAGCTCGTCCAGCTGCGGGATGCCGCCCGCATCCAGCACCGCGACCGGGTCCTCCTCGGTGCTGATCGGGAGCAGCGCCGGGAAATACTGGGAGTTCTCCTCGAACAGGTCGAAGATCGAGGTGATCCACCGCTCGCCGAACCAGACCCGCGGCCGCACTCCCTGAGCCTTGAGCTCGTCGCTGCGGGTGTCGGTCGCCTGCTCGAACAGCGGGACCCGCGACTCGGCCATCAGCTCGCGCCCGAACAGGTACGGCGAGTTTGCGCCGACCGCGAGCTGGATGCCGGCAATGGCCTGCGCCGCGTTCCAGTAGCCGGCGAAGTCGTCCGGGCTCACCTGCAGGTGCACCTGGGTGGAGGTGCACGCGGCTTCGGGCATGATCGTGTCCGAGATCATCTGCAGCCGCTCGACGCCGTCGATGCTGATCTCCAGGTCCTCGCCGCGGGCGGCGAAGATCTGCTGGTCCAGCAAGGAGTAGCGGGGGTTCGTCGAGACCGCCGCCATGCTGACGTGCTCGGGGTGCAGCGTCGGCAGGATCCCCACCATGGCGATCTGGCTACCGACCCCCTTGGCCCGATCGTTGGCCTGGTTGAGAGCGGCCCGGACCGACTCCTCGAACGAGGTGAGCCCTCCGGCCCCGAGCGGGCGTGGCGGCACGTTGATCTCGATGTTGAACCGGCCGAGCTCGGTCTGGAACTGGTCGTCCGCGATGGCCTCGAGCACCTCGGCGTTGCGCATCGCCGGCTCGCAGTTCTCGTCCACCAGGTTCAGCTCGATCTCCAGCCCGGCCATCGGGCGTTCGAAGTCGAACCGTGACTCCGTCAGCATCCGGGCCAGCACGTCGAGACCCTTGCGGACCTTGGCGCGGTGGCGCTTGCGGTCGTCCCTCGTGAAGTGCGTCGCGTCGACCTCTTCTCCCATGGCGCCTATCCTCACCCATGCCGTGGTGCGACGGACCCCAGCGGGGGAAATGCCCACCGGCGCCGACCAGAGAGAGGTTCGCAGATGCTGCTCGACCCGGACTCGGGCTCGTTCTACCGGCGGACCGGGGAGAAGACGTATCAGCCGACACTGCACACCCAGGGCGCCTGGCGCCCGGACGAGCAGCACATGGCACCGGTGACCGGGCTGGTGGTGCACGCGATCGAGGCACACCTGGCCGCAACCGGACGGCTCGACGACGGGCTGCAGCTGTGCCGGCTGAGCGTGGAGATCCTCGGGATGGTCGCTGCCGTGGCGACCACCGTGGAGGTGCAGACCATCCGCCCCGGCCGCACCATCGAGCTGATCGAGGCGACGGTGCTGGTCGCCGACCGCCCCGTCGTCCGCGCCCGGGCGTGGCGGCTGCAGCGCAGCGACACCGCCGCGGTGGCCGGCGGCGAACCGGACCCACTGCCGTCGCCGGACGATCTGCCCGCCTGGGATGCGGCCGCCGCCTGGGGCGGTGGTTACATCGACTCCCTCGAGGGCCGGCTGGTGCCGGGCAGCGTCCCCGGTCGGGTCCGCGCCTGGCTGCGGACCACCAAGACGCTGGTCGAGAACGAGTCGAGCAGCGACCTGGCCCGCTGGGTCGGGCTGGTGGACACGGCCAACGGTCTGGCCGCCCGGGTGCGGCCCGGGCGGTGGATGTTCCCCAACACCGACCTCGGGGTGCATCTCCACCGCTCCCCGGTGGCCGGCTGGGTCGGCTTCGACGCCTCGGCGGTGCTGGGCGCCGACGGCATCGGCCTCACCTCGTCGGTGCTGTTCGACCAGCACGGCGCGGTCGGCCGGTCGGAGCAGATCCTCACCGTGCGGCGGCTGTGAGCCGAGCCCGCCGGTAGGGTCGCCTTCATGTCTGCGTCGTCCACTCCCAGCTCCTGTGCACCGTCCGCCCCCGAGTCCGACGGCAGCGTCCCGACGCCGCCGGTGGCCGATCGGCGGCCGCAGCCGCGGGTGCATCACGGCGACACCTTCGACGACCCGTACGAGTGGCTGCGGGACAAGGAGGACCCGGAGGTCCTGGCCTACCTGGAGGCCGAGAACGGCTACACCGAGGCGCTGACCGCCGACCAGGAGGAGCTGCGCGAGGCGATCTTCGCCGAGATCAAGAACCGCACCAAGGAGACCGACCTGTCGGTGCCCGTGTACACCTCGCACAGCGGCGGTGCGGCGTACTGGTACTACGTGCGTACGGTCGAGGGCTCCGAGTACGCCATCTACTGCCGTCTCCCCGCCACCGACCGGCACAGCCCGCCGGACCTGGAGGCCGGCCTGACCGACGAGCAGGGCCTGACCGGGGAGCAGGTGCTGCTGGACGGCAACGTCGAGGCCGGTGACCACGAGTTCTTCTCCATCGGGGCCTTCGCCACGTCGGTCGACGGGACCCTGCTGGCGTATTCGGTCGACACCACCGGCGGCGAGCGCTTCGAGCTCCGGGTGAAGGACCTCACCACCGGACAGCTGCTCGGTGACGTCATCCCCGACACCGCCTATGGCGTGGCCTGGGCCGGCAACAGCCACCTGTTCTACACCCGGGCCGACGACGCCTGGCGGCCCTACGTCGTCCGCCGGCACCGGCTGGGCACCCCGGCCGACGCCGACGCCGACGTGGTGACCGAGCCGGACGAGCGCTTCTGGATCGGCGTCGACTCCAGCCGCGACGACCGCTGGATCGTGATCGGCACCGGCAGCAAGCTGACCTCGGAGTTCCAGCTGCTCAGCGCCGACGATCCCGAGGGCACCCCGCGGGTCGTCGCCCCCCGCCGTCAGGGAGTGGAGTATGACGTGGAGCCGGCCGGTGACCGGCTGCTGATCGTGCACAACGACGGCGCCGAAGACTTCGCGCTGGCGCAGGCGCCGCTCGACGCCACCAGCCCGGACGAGTGGACGCCCGTGCTGGCCGCTGAGCCCGGGGTACGGATCACCGGGGTCGCCGCCTACGCCGGGCATGCCGTCGTCTCGCTGCGGCGCAACGGACTGACCGGTCTGCACGTCCTGCCGCGGACCGCTGCCGGCGGCTTCGCGCCGGGTTCGGACATCGTCTTCGACGAGCCGCTCTACACCGTCGACTCCCCCGGCTCAGCCGACTACGACGCCACCGTGATCCGGGTCAGCTACGGGTCGATGCTGACCCCGGACTCGGTCTTCGACTACGACCTGACCACCGGCGAGCTCACGCTGCTCAAGCAGACCCCGGTGCTGGACGACCCGGTCCGCGGCCCGTACGAGGCGCAGGCGTACATCCAAGAGCGCGCCTGGGCCACCGCGGACGACGGCACCCGAATCCCGCTGTCCATCGTCCGGCGCGCCGACACCCCGCTGGACGGATCCGCTCCGGCACTGATCTACGGCTATGGCTCCTACGAGATCGCGATCGACCCGAGCTTCGCCATCTCCCGGCTGTCCTTGCTGGACCGGGGCTTCGTGTTCGCGATCGCGCACGTCCGCGGTGGCGGCGAGATGGGCCGCAGCTGGTACGAGAACGGCAAGACGCTGACCAAGAAGAACACCTTCACCGACTTCGTGGCCTGCGCCCGGCACCTGGTCGACGCCGGCTACACCTCGCCGGAGCGGCTGGCCGCGCGCGGCGGCAGCGCCGGGGGCCTGTTGATGGGGGCGGTGGCGAATCTGGCTCCGGAGCTATTCCGAGCCATCCACGCGGCGGTGCCGTTCGTCGACGCGCTCACCACCATCCTCGATCCCGAGCTGCCGCTGACGGTGATCGAGTGGGAGGAGTGGGGCGACCCGCTGCACGACCCCGAGGTCTACGCCTATATGAAGGACTACAGCCCGTACGAGAACCTGCAGCAGACGCGGTATCCGGCCATCCTGGCCACCACCAGCCTCAACGACACCCGGGTCTACTACGTGGAGCCGGCCAAATGGGTGGCAGCGTTGCGCCGGTGCGCCACCAATGACGCCAGTCGGCCGATCCTGCTGAAAACGGAGATGACCGCCGGCCACGGCGGAGTCAGTGGGCGCTACAAGGGCTGGCGCGAGGTGGCCTTCGAATACGCGTGGATCGTGGACCAGGTCACCTCCTGACCGGCGCCGTCGCCGGCCCCGATCCCGGCGAGAAATACCTGCTCATCGCCGGCGGGTGATTCACGCCGCGATGTTGGGGGTATGTCTGACGCATCCAGCGAGGCACTCGGCCGCGAATCAGTGGTACGGGATCACCCCGGGCGAGGTCTCAGGGATTCTTCAGGGCTAAAGCGGAATCTCTCACCCTACCCGATCCGTTGATCTCTATGAAGGCAACGAAAGGGGCCACTGTGGTAGCACATGCAACTCGTTCTCGAGTTTCCGAGGGTATCGACGGCAAAGACGCGGTAGGTCTTTATCTCGATGGCATCGCGAAGACTCCCCTGCTGTCGGCAGAGGAGGAGGTCGAGCTGGCCAAGGCGATTGAAGTCGGCCTCTACGCAGAACGGATACTGTCCGGCGAGGTGACCGCGGCGGAACGCGGCAAGCGCGCGAAGCGGCCGACCAAGGCCGAGCTGGAGTATCTGGTCGACGAAGGCCAGCGGGCCCTCCAGCGGTTCGTCATGGCGAACCTGCGGCTGGTCGTCTCGGTCGCGCGCAAATACGGCCGTTCCCAGATGCCGCTGCTTGACCTGGTCCAAGAAGGCAACACTGGTCTGATCCGTGCGGTCGAGAAGTTCGACTACACCAAGGGATTCAAGTTCTCCACCTACGGCACCTGGTGGGTGCGGCAGTCGATCAGTCGTGGCATCGCTCAGCAGGGTCGGATCGTGCGTCTTCCGGTGCACGTCGCCGAGCAGGTCAACCAGGTCGGCGCGGTGCGCCGGACGCTGGAGCGCCGGCTGGGACGCGAGCCGGAGATCGCCGAGATCGCCGACGAGATGGACCTGGAGAGCGACCGGGTGCTGGATCTGATCCGATACGGCCGCGACCATGTCAGCCTCGACGCCCCGGTCGAGGAAGGTGGCGACACCGCCCTGGGCGATCTGATCGCCCGTGAGCCGATGCCCGGACCGGACGAGGTGTTCCTCGACGCCGAGGAGCACGCCAGGCTGGAGGCTCTGCTGGACCAGCTCGACGACCGGTCCGCCGACGTGGTCCGCCGTCGCTATGGTCTGCTGGACGGACGCCAGGCCAAGCTGGCCGATATCGGCGCCATCTGGGGCATCACCGCCGAGCGGGTACGCCAGATCGAGCGGCACGCCATCGCGAAGCTGCGCGGCAAGTCAGTTCTCGCCGCCTGAAGCCAACCACCCTCCCCCCAGACCCGACCCGCAGCCGTTCTCGGTTGCGGGTCGGGTCGTCTTTGCTGCCTGGGCACCTGTCATCGCCGGCGGTCGCGACGCTCAGCGGCGCTCGATCGGGCGGATCAGGCCTTCCTGCGCCACGTTGGAGACCAGCGTGTCGTGCTGGAACAAGCGTGCCGTCGACAGCCCCAACGCGCCCGACGCCGACGGGGAGATCTGGTCGTAGAGCAGCCAGTCGTCGGCCACGAACGGCCGGTGGAACCACATGGCGTGGTCGATCGACGCCGCCTGCACGTTGATGCCGATCAGCGCGTTGTGCGGCACCGTGGTCGCCGACAGCAGGGTCAGGTCGCTGGCATAGGCCAGCACCGCCTGGTGGATGCGGGGGTCCTCGGGAAGGGTCCCGTCGGCTCGCACCCACACCCGGGCTCGGGCGGGGTGGTGCGGGTCGACCAGGCCACCGCCGGGCCGGGAGTCGCCGACGTAGCGCAGATCCAGCGCACCCCACTCGCGGTCCCAGTAGCCCGCGTCGCGGCCGGAGGCCCGGGCCAGCACCTCCGCCAGCCGCGGGCACTCCTCGGGCCCCGGAACGCCCTCGGGCATCGGGTCGACGTGGTCGAACCCCGGCTCGGGCTGGTGGAACGACGACGACAGATAGAAGATCACCTCGCCGCCCTGGCGCGCCACCACCCGCCGGGACGAGAACGAACGGCCGTCGCGGATCGACTCCACGTCGTAGACCATCGTCGTGTCCGTACGGCCCGGCCGCAGGAAGTACGCATGCAGCGAATGGATCACCCGGGTCTGCGGCACCGTCCGGCTGGCGGCCATCAGAGCCTGGGCCAGCACCTGCCCGCCGAACGCGCGCTGCAGCTGGGTGTCGGGCTGCCGGGCCCGGAACAGACCCACCTCGATCTCCTCGAGGTCCAGCAGGTCGATGAGCTCGTCGATGGACTGGGGCACGATCGAGAGCCTAGCGGGCACGGCCTGCCGCCGGCCCGGCTCAAGCGTAGGATCTGCTCCGGCCCTCTGGACGAGCACGCCCAGCTCCGCCCGGTTCGGGATCGGGTCAACCTCACGGCAGGAGAAACCGCACATGGCCCCACTGCGTGGCTTCACCGGACGACGGCGGCCCGAGCGCGACGGCCTGCCCCCCGGGTCAGTACGACATCGGGACGGACTTCCCGGTGCTCACCGCCGAGGTCACCCCGCGGGTCGACCTCGCCTCGTGGACCATGACCGTCGACGGGCTGGTGGACAGCCCCACCACGTGGACCTGGCCACAGGTCGAGGCCCTGCCCGGCTCGGAATATCGCGGCGACATCCACTGCGTGACCACGTGGTCCAAGTTCGACACCTCCTTCGGCGGCGTCAGCGTCGACCTGCTGCTCGACGCGGCCGGCGTACAGCCGCAGGCCAGCCATGTGCTGGCCACCTCCACCACCGGCTACACCACCAACCTGCCGCTGGAGCACCTGCGGTCCGGGCAGGCCTGGTTGGTCTGGACCCACGAGGGCCGGCCGCTGCCGCGCGAGCACGGCGGACCGGTACGTCTGCTGGTCCCGCACCTCTACTTCTGGAAGAGCGCGAAGTGGATCACCCGGCTGACCCTGCTGGATCATGACCAGCAGGGATTCTGGGAGCGCAACGGCTACCACGACCTCGGCGACCCATGGCGCGAGCAGCGCTACCAGGGCGACTGAGCGTGACCAGCCAAGCCACACCGGCGCGGCCGATCTGGCGGACAGCGGTGGTGGACACCGTGGACCGGCCGACGCCCACCACGGTGCGGCTGCGGCTGGCCGTACCCGAAGGTCCCCGGCCCCGACCCGGACAGCACGTGGTGGTGCGACTGACCGCCGACGACGGCTACGCCGCCTCCCGGTCGTACTCCTTGGCCTCCGCGCCGTCGGACCCGCGACTGGAGCTGCTGGTCGAACGACTCAGCGACGGTGAGGTGTCCAGCTATCTGGCCGAGGCGATCCAGCCCGGCGACGAGCTGGAGGTGCGGGGTCCGATCGGCGGCTGGTTCGTCTGGGACGCCGACACCCCGGCCGTCGGTGTCGCGGGCGGCACCGGGGTGGTGCCGCTGGTCGCGATGCTGCGACACAGCCGCGATATCGGCCGCACCGATCTGCTGCGCCTCGCCGTTGCCGCTCGGACCCGGGCGGAGCTGCCGTACGCCGACGAGCTGCTGGCCGCCGGGGCCACCGTGGCGCTCAGCCGGGAAGCTGCCCCCGCTCGACTGGCGGCAGCCGGGGCCACAACGGAGGCAGCCCTTGGCGCCGGCAGCCGGCCCGCAGCTCGCCCGACCGGCGCACCCAGGGCCGCAGCCCGGCTGCAGGCCGACGACCTGGCACCGCTGCTCCGGCCCGACGCCACCTACTTCATCTGCGGCTCCACCGGATTCGCAGAGTCGGCATCGGACCTGCTGCTCGACCTCGGCGTCGACTCCGCCCAGGTCCGCGTCGAGAGGTTCGGTGCCAGTGGCTGAGCATTCGGGCGGCGCCGGCGGACTTCCGGCTCCGACGGTGACCGCGCTGCAGACGCTGGACTGGCGGCGGCGTGTCTGGGCGCTGTACGCCGAGGTGCGGGACCGGGCCGCCTCGGATCCGGTCGGCGCGCACGCCCACTGGCGTACGGTCCGCGACGAGCTCTTCGCGGACCATCCCGCCTCGCCGTTGCTGGCCGAGGACCGGGCAGGGTTCACCGGACTGCCGGTTGCCGACTACGACCCCGGCTGGCGGTTCGCGGTGGCCCTGCAGCCGGCCGAACCGCTGCAGATCGAGATCACCACCGGCTCCGACGGTGACGTCGGCTTCGAACGCGTGGCCACGGCCCCGCTGGGCGATCTGGGCACCCTGGACGTCTGGCGGTTGACCGGCTACGGCGGCGGGCTGTTCGTCCCGGTCCGCGACGGCCTGGCCGGCCGGCCGGCTGGGACGTACGGTGGCGGGCGCTATCTGGTCGACACCGCCAAGGGCGCCGACCTGGGCATCGACACCGACGGCCGAATGGTGCTCGACCTCAACTTCGCCTACAACCCGTCGTGTGCCTACGATCCCGCCTGGGCCTGCCCGCTGGCGCCGGCCGGCAACGTTCTTCGGGTCGAGATCGGGGTCGGTGAGCTGACCCGCTGACCGCTCAGTCCTCTGGCTTGTCCTGCTCGGCCAGGAAGCGCTCGAACTCGGCCGCGATCTCGTCAGCACTGGGGACGTGCTCGATGTCGGCCGCCCGCAAGGTGTCGTACTGCTGCTCCAGGGACGCGACCAGCTCCTGCACCTCCCGGGAGGTGGCCACCTCGTCGGCGATGTCCGACAGGTTGGTCGCCGACGCCTCCTCCAACGGCTCCAGCGGCACTGCGAGCCCGGTCGCCTGGTTGATCGACTGGGTCAGGCTGAGCGTGGCCTGCGGGAACGGTGCCTGCGCCAGGTAGTGCGGCACATGCACCGCGAAGCCCATCGCCTTGCGGTCGAGCTGTCCGAGGCGGAACTCCAGCAGCGCGTCGAAGCTCGCGGGCACCTCGGCCCGGTCGATCCAGCTGCGGTAGCCCTGGATCAGGTCCGGGTCGGTGGCATGGGCGGTGAGCGTGGTGGGCCGGGTGTGCGGGACGGCCATCGGGATGCCGTGGATGCCCACGGTCAGCCGTACGTCCAGCTGCTCGATCAGGTCGACCAGGGCCGCGGACAGCCGCTCCCACTGCACATCGGGCTCCGGCCCGGTGAGGAGCAGGAACACCTCGTCCTGCTCATCGACCACGCGGTACAGCGTGAGGGAGTATTCGCGATAGGACGCCCAGTGGTTCTGGTCGAACACCATCAGCGGCCGGCGGCTGCGGTAGTCGTGCAGCTGGTCGGTGTCGAACTCGGCCAGCACCTCGTGCTCGAGCTGCTCCAGCGCGTGCGCGGTGAACAGCCGGCCCGCCTGACCCGCGTCGACGTAGCCGTCCAGCTGGTGGATCAGCACCGGCCGGTGATGCTCCAGTTTGGCGAGCTGGGTGTCGTCCAGGGTGTAGAGCAGGCGCGGATCCATCATGGCGCCCAATCTACCTGTCACCGAGTGGGCGACCCGGCGCTGTCCGGATGGTCACCGGCATGGCCGCCGTGTGCTGTCAGGGACGCGTTGGCGACTCAGAGCCGCGCTCGCGCCGCGCTGATGGCGCTCATCACCCGCTTCTCCGACACGGCCACCTTGGTCCGCAGACTCTGGGCGAACAGGCTGACCCGCAGCTCCTCCAGCAGCCAGCCCACGTCCTCGACGAACTCCGGCAGCGGACCCGGGGGTGCGGCGTCGACCAGCGCGGCGTATGCGTCCTCACACCGGCTGATGACCGCCAGCCCGGCCTCGTCGCGGGCCGGGGTGGCCACCAGCACCTCGAGCCGCAGCTGGACCGCCCGCAGATAGCGCGGAAGGTCGACCAGGTTCGGATAGCGGGTCGCGGCCAGGAAGCCGGCGAAGACGAGGTTGTTGACCTGCTCGGTGATGTCGGCCGCGGACGTCGGGCTGACGCTGCGGGCTCGGGGCAGCGCAGTCAGCACCGACTGATGCACGGTGAGGATGTCGGCAGCGACACCGACCACGCTGCGCATCAGCTCCGGCTGGTCAGCGCGGACCAGGTCGCAGAGTCGGCGGAAGGCCGCCTCATCGCGGATCCCGGCCTCGCCCTTCTTCCCGGCGTGCCGTTGCACCAGCTCGCCGACCGCGGCCAGTCGTGCGTCGGCCAGCAGCGCCGGTACCCCGGGGTACGGACTGTGTCCCAGCGCCAGCTTGGTCGTGTTGCTGAGGTGCGAGACCACCCACTTGGTCGGGTCGGGGGTCTGCAGCACGACCAGTCGGCGCAGCCCGGACCGGTGCCGGGCACGTTGCCGCTCGACGCTGTCGGTCACCACCACCCCGACAGCGGTGCCCTCATCGGCCAGCGCCGGGAACCCGACAACGCGCTGGCTGCCGCGGTCCAGCTGGACCTGCTCGGGGATGGTGCCGAAGATCCAGTCGGTGGCCGAGCGATGGGTGTGCTCGGCTGCGGCGGCATTGAGCCGGGCGGAGAGCCGGGGCGCCAGCTCGGCCCGCAGCGCCGCCAGGTCCTTGCCCTCGGCCACCGTCCGATCACCGTCGCGGATGACGAAGGTGATCTGCACGTGCGTGGGCAGCGGTGTGCTCTGCCAGGCGTCGTCGGGGACCACCTCACCGGTCAGCATCCGCAGGGCACGACCCAAGGCCGACGACAACGACTCCGCCTGGTCGCCCGGATGCTCCGACAGCCAGGCCAGGGCGCGCCGGGCGTACTCGGGAGCGGGGACGAACTGGCGGCGGAGGGCCTTCGGCAGCGATCGGATCAGCTCGGTCGCCAGCTCGGGGCGGACCCCGGGCACCTGCCAGCTGAACGGGGCCGGATCCACCTGGTTCAGGACGGCCAGGTCGATGGCCACGCTGACGCCGTCGGAGGCTGTGCCCGGGTCGAACGTATAGGTGACGTCGAACTCCATCTCCCCCACCCGGAAGGTGTCGGGGAAGGCGTCGGCGTCGATGTCGGCCGCGCCCGGCGTGATGAGATCCGCCAGCGTCAACGACAGCAGGTCCGGCGTGGTGTGTCGGGCGTCCTTCCACCACGCGTCGAAGGCCGCGCCGGAGGTGACGGTGCCGGGCAGCCGGGCGTCGTAGAACTCGAAGATCACCTGGTCGTCCACCACCACGTCACGGCGGCGGGTCCGCTCCTCCAGCTCCTCGGCCTCCGCGCGGACCGCGGCGTTCTCGGCGAAGAAGTGGTGCCGGGTACGCCAGCTGCCCTCGACCAGCGCCGAACGGATGAAGATCTCGCGCGCCTCGGCCGGGTTGATCCGGGCGTACGACACCTGCCGGCGGGCGATGATCGGGATGCCGTAGAGGGTGACCTGCTCGTAGGCCATCACCGACCCGGAGCGCGACGACCAGTGGGGTTCGGAGTAGGTCCGCTTCAGCAGATGCTCACCGACCTCCTCGACCTGGCGGGCGTCGATGCCGGCGACCGTCCGTGCCCATAGTCGGCTGGTCTCGACGATCTCTGCCGCCATCACCAGCGGCGGCTGGATCTTCGCCACGCTGGAACCCGGATTGATGGCGAACCGGGAGCCGCGGGCGCCGAGGTACTCACGAGGGCCGGGACGGCTCCGGCGGCGCGTCGGGTTGTTGCGCGCCGTCGCCTTGGTGTCCTCCACCACGTCTGCCAGACCGACGTGGGACAGCAGCCCGCTCAGCACCGCGGTGTGGATCTTGTACGGGTCGGCCGGCTCGCTGTTGCGGTTCAGCCCCAGTTCCCGGGTGATGTCGCGCAGCTGGGCATGCAGGTCCTGCCACTCCCGGATCCGCAGGAAGTGCAGATACTCGTCGCGGCACAGCCGCCGGAACGCGTTGCCCGACAGATCGTGCTGGGAGCTGCGCAGGTAGTCCCAGAGCCGCAGCAGGGAGAGGAAGTCGCTGCCTTCGATCGAGGGCTGGTCCGCGTCGTCGGCCCCGCTCGTCGGCGGGGCCCAGAAGCGCCGGTGCAGTGCGTCGGCCTTCTCCCGGTGCTCGGCCGGGCGCTCGCGCGGGTCCTGGATGGACAGGCCGGAGACGATGACCAGCATCTCGCGCAGGCAGCCCTGCCGCTCGCCGGCAAGCAGCATCCGGCCCATCCGCGGATCGAGCGGGATGGCAGCGAGGCGGCGTCCGACCCCGGTCAGCCGTGGCTGGGTCCGGCTGCCCTTGCCGGAGATCGCCCCGAGCTCGTCCAGCAGCCGCAGGCCATCGGTGATCTGAGCGTTGTCGGGCGCCTCGACGAACGGGAACGACGCGATATCGCCCAGCTCGGCCGCAGTCATCTGCAAGATCACCGAGGCGAGGTTGGTCCGCAGGATCTCGGGCTCGGTGAACTGGGGTCGGCTCTCGAAGTCCTCCTCGTCGTAGAGCCGGATGCACACCCCGGCGGCGACTCGGCCACACCGACCCGCGCGCTGGTTGGCGGACGCCTGGCTGATCGGCTCGATCGGCAGCCGCTGCACCTTGGTGCGGGCGGAGTAGCGCGAGATCCGCGCCGTGCCGGTGTCGACCACATAGCGGATGCCGGGCACGGTCAGCGAGGTCTCGGCCACGTTGGTGGACAGCACCACCCGACGGCCGGGGTGGCTGGTGAAGACCCGGTGCTGCTCGGCGGCCGACAGCCGGGCGTACAGCGGCAGCACCTCGGTGGAGCGCAGCCGCATCCCCTCGATCGCTTCCGCGGCGTCGCGGATCTCCCGCTCCCCGGAGAGGAAGACGAGGATGTCACCGGTCCCGAGGGTGGACAGCTCGCGGACGGCGGCGCAGATGCCCTCCACCTGGTCGGACTCGCCGGCCTCCAGGGTCGGCCGGTAGCGGATCTCGACCGGGTAGGTGCGGCCGGAGACCTCCACGATCGGCGCCGGATTGCCGTCCGCGTCGGCGAAGTGCTCGGCGAACCGGGCGGTGTCGATGGTGGCCGAGGTCACGATCACCTTGAGCTCGGGGCGACGGACGAGGAGCTGACGGAGATAGCCGAGCAGGAAGTCGATGTTGAGGCTGCGCTCATGCGCCTCGTCGATGATGATCGTGTCGTAGCGCCGCAGGTCGCGGTCGTGGCCGATCTCGGCCAACAGCACCCCGTCGGTCATCACCTTCAGCTGGGTCGCCCGGGACGCCTTGCGGGTGAAGCGCACCTGGTAGCCGACCAGCTCGCCGAGCTCGGAGCCCAGCTCATCGGCGATCCGCTCGGCCACGCTCCGAGCCGCGATCCGCCGGGGCTGGGTGTGGCCGATCGACTGACGGCCGAGCTGGAGGCAGATCTTCGGCAGCTGGGTCGTCTTGCCCGAGCCCGTCTCACCGGCCACCACCACCACCTGGTGGTCACGGATGGTGCGGGCGATCTCCTCGCGCCGGGCACTGATCGGCAGGTCGTCGTCGAAGGTGATCTGCAGGTCGGCCGGCAGCGGTGCGGGCCGATCCGGCTGGAGCTCTCGGCGTCCCTGGCCCGATCGCGGCCGCCGCTGGCGTGGCGGCTGCTGCTGCGGGGGCGAGGCACTGGACACTCGGTCGATCCTACTGCGCGGGGTCACACCCAGCCGCACTGGTTTTCGCTGGTGGCCGCTCCTGCGGTGGCCGATCGGCGCCCGTGCTGGAAGTCCACCGGCAGGCGGCGCACCCTACGATGTGCTGGAACCGTTCGGGGACCTCCGAACGCACGGCGGCAGGAGGCTCGATGACCGACACGGTGACCACGCGCGCCAACCTGCGGTCGTTGCTGACCACGGAGGGTCGGGCGACTCGGCCGTTTCGGCTGCGGGTCCGGGCGACGTTCGTCGCCGTCGCGGTGCTGCACCTGATCGGGCTCGCTCTGTTGGCCACCGGGGTCGCCGCCAGCACCACCGGCGTCGTCACCGTGTCGCTGGCTGCGTTCGCCTACGCCCGCGGGCTGGTGCATTCGTTCGACTTCGACCACATCTCCATGATCGACAACTCGACCCGCAAGTTCGTCGCGGAAGGTCGCACTCCGGCGTCGGTCGGGCTGGCGTTCTCCGCCGGCCACTCGACGGTCGTGCTGCTCACCGGCGTCGGCGTGATCGCCGGGATCGGTGTGGTCCGGACGGCGCTGGACGAGCGCACCGGCCTGGCCGCCACCCTCGGGGTGATCGGCATGTCGGTCTCCGGGCTCTATCTGCTGCTGGTCGCGGTGACGAACCTGGCCTGGTTCGTCACCACCTGGCGGCTGCGACGACGGGTGCGGGAGGATCCCCAGCTGGTCGTGCCGGCCGACGCGCTCACGCCGCGCGGGCCGGTCACCCGGCTGATGACCGCGCCGTTGCGTCGGGTCCGGCACCCGCGCCACATCTATCTGATCGGGGTGCTGTTCTCGCTGGGCTTCGACACCAGCTCGCAGATCGGACTGCTGATGATCACCGCGAGCGCGACGCTGGCCGGGGCGCCGCCGCTGTCCCTGCTGGCGTTGCCGGTCCTGTTCACCGCCGCGATGACGCTGGGCGACACCAGCAACGGGTTGATGATGCTGCGGATGTACGAGACCGCTGCGGCGGACCCGATCCGCAAGATCAACTTCAATCTGGTGGTCACCGGCCTCAGCATCGCCTCGGCCGCGCTGGTGGCGGTGCTGGTGGGGTCGACGTTGTTGACCGAGGTCACCGGTGCCCAGGCCGGGTGGCTGGTCGCGCTGGCGTCGGTCGACACCAGCTACGCCGGATACGGCCTCGCCGGTTTGTTCGCGGTGATCGGTCTGGTCGCGCTGGCGCTGTGGCGCCGTACCCGCGCCCACTGAGCCAGAGCTGAAGTCAGCGCTCCGCTGGGTCAGCGTTCGGCTGATGTTGGCGCGAGCCGGGTCGGCGGGTGGCCGCAATGACCTGCTCGGTGTCCTCCAGCAGGTCCACACCACGGCCGACGATGAGCGGGTCGGGAGTGCCCACCACGGTCGTGTCCTTGCCGTCGTAGTCGAACCGGTGGAGCACGTGCCGCATCGACTCCAGCCTGGCCCTCAGCTTGTCGTTGCTCTTGACCACCGTCCACGGCGCGATGTCGGTGTCGGTGTGGGCGAACATCTGCTCCTTCGCGGCGGTGTAGTCGTCCCACTTGTCGAGTGAGGCGAGGTCCATCGGGGAGAGCTTCCACTGCCGCACCGGGTCGATCTGGCGGATCAGGAAGCGGGTGCTCTGCTCGGCGCGCGACACCGAGAACCAGAGCTTGGTCAGCACGAACCCCTCGTCGACCAGCAGCTCCTCGAAGGTGGGCGCCTGCTCGAGGAACGCCTCGTACTCGGTGGCGGTGCAGAAGCCCATCACGCGCTCCACTCCGGCCCGGGTGTACCAGGACCGGTCGAACAGGCTCATCTCGCCGGCAGCGGGCAGGTGGGCGATATAGCGCTGGAAATACCACTGGCGGGCTTCGTAGTCGGTCGGTCGCTCCAGCGCGACCACCCGGGCGCCACGGGGGTTGAGGTGCTCCATGAAGCGCTTGATGGTCCCGCCCTTGCCTGCGGCGTCACGGCCCTCGAACAACATCACGTGCCGGGTCCCGGTGGCTTTGATCCAGCGCTGCAGCTTCAGCAGCTCGATCTGGAGCAGCCGCTTCTCGTGCTCATAGACCGCTACCTGAAGACGCTCGTCGTAGGGGTAGTCCTGCCGCCAGGTGTCGACGATCGAGCCGTCCACCGCTCGGAGCACCGGGTCGTCGTCATCGGCGTCCTCCACCACGAAGTCGGTGGCGCCGTAGCGCTCCCGCAGCCGGTTCAGCTCGTCCTCCAGCTTCGACACTGTGCTCCTGTTCTGCACCCGGCGACTTCGATGTCGCTGCGGTGTCATGGTCTGGAGTACCCACCGCGCCCGATTGCGGTCGGTCACGGATCAGCGGTCGCCGCAGGCCCTTCGGCGCAAGTCACCGCGATCAGTCCGGTTGGTCACCCTCGACGAACGTGGTGCGGCCGTCCAGCTTGGCGGCCAGCTCCTCGTCGATGCCATCCGCCACCTCGGACATGATCCGGACAGCCTGATGCAGGTGGGCGGGGACGAAGGGCCTGGCCGGCACCGACAAGGTGACGAAGACGCGGTCGCGGATGAGCTGGAACTTCACCCAGCGGGCCTCGACGTTGAGGTCGTTCAGGACCTCCATCGCGCGCGAGCGGCCGGACACGTCGTGCACCAGCGTGGCGAACACCACCACCTCACGGCCGTCCGGAGAGGTACGCAGGAACAGCATGGTCGAGCCGACGCGGATGGCGATGTCGCCCTCCGCGTCACGGATCGGGCGATGACCGAACATCTCGATCAGCTCGTCATCGACGAGGTCGTTGAGGTGCTCCTGGCTGCCGGGCACGGTGGGCACGACGTCCTCGGCGTCGAGCTCGGCGACCTGCTCGATCGGCGCCGGATGAGGCTGCAGCACCTCGGCCAGCTGGTCGGGAGCGAGGAAGACGGGGTGCTGTACCCCGTAGACGTCGCGCAACGCGCGGACCGCCAGCTCACTCAGGCGGTCGGACTGCTCCTGGGAGTCCTCCACCCAGAAGTTCGGGGACGGCGTACGGCCCTCGGCGGTCGGCGCGGACCAGCCGAGCCGCTCCATCCGATCCAGCTGGGCGGTGTCGAGCTGGAAGTCCTCACCGAGGACGGCGTTGGAGGCGGCTTCGCAGCGCAGCACGTCTCGGGCAGGGCTGGCGAACCGGACGAACGGCGCCGGGTCGTCACTCTCCGACTCCGTCCCGATGGTCAGATCCCCTGAGTCGTCGATCATCGAGATGACCTCACTCAGCCGCGCCTGGAACTCCGCCCACGCCTGGGCAGTGCTCCGATCGATGTCGAAATCCTCGTAAACCGTCACGCTCCACCTCCTGTCGTTCGAACCTAGCGCACTGCCGCACGGTGGTTGAACGACCGCCCGCACGGGCGTGCCGCGGCACAGACGAGTCCGCAACGCGGATCAGCCGGTGCGCGCCCCTTCAGCCGGTAGGTGCCATGACGCAGACTTTCTTCCATGACCCAGTCCCCGGAGTCGGTGATCCCCCCTGCTGGCCGGTCGAACCCGGAGCCACACTCGAGCGGTGACCGCACCGCCGTGGTCCCGTGGCCGGTCGTCGCTCTCGTTCTCGTCACGATCGGCGCCTGGCTGGCCGCCCGGCCGTTCGGCCTCGACCCGGCGCGGCTCCCCAGCGACGCCTGGAGCTCCGGCGGCGTCCTCAGGTTCTGGCTGCTACTGGTCGTCCTCGGCGTCGCCGCCGGGCTGCTCCGGTATGAGCGCGCGGTGCTGCCCGGCGTGGTGGCGCCCTCGCTCGCGCTGTACGGCTGGATCCTTGCCGCCGGCCGGCTCGACCCGGGCGCCGTCAACGGACTGACCCACGTCCCCCTGTGGCCGGTCGCCGCGGTGCTCTGGGCCGGCTTCGTGCTGACCACCGCGGTCGTGTCCACCTCGGCCGGGGCGGGGCTGCGCCGGGGGGTGGGGTGGCTCAGCGCGGCCCGTGCCTCTCGGCTGGGTCCGAGCCCGTCAGCGCCGTCAGGACCCGCGACGGCGCGGGGCGACCGAGCACGCTAGCCATCCACCGACTGGTCGCCGCCAGCCGGGGCAGGTCAACGCCGGTGTCGAACCCCAGGCCGGCCAGCAGCCAGACCAGGTCCTCGGTGGCGAGGTTGCCGGTGGCCGAGCGGGCGTACGGGCAGCCGCCCAAGCCGCCGGCGGCGGCGTCGAACTCGATGACGCCTGCCTGCAGCCCGGCCAGCACGTTGGTCAGCGCCTGACCGTAGGTGTCATGGAAGTGCAGCGCGAGCTGCTCCGACCGCACACCGACGTCGTCCACGGCGGCGAGCACGGCGTGGACCTGACCGGCCGTGGCCACCCCGATGGTGTCCCCCAGGCTGACCGTGGCGCAGCCGAGCTCGACCAGCCGCGCCACGATCGGGGCCACGGCACGCGGGCTGACCGGTCCCTGCCAGGGGTCGCCGAAGCACATCGACACATAGCCCCGTACCGGGATGTCATCGACGCCGGCCTGGGCACAGATCGCGGCCGCCCGGTCCAGCGCGCCGGCCACGGTGGTGGCCAGGTTCTCCTGGGCGAACCGCTCGGTGGCGCTGACGACAACGGCGACCTCCGTAGCCCCCGCCGACCGCGCCCGGTCGTAGCCGCGCAGGTTGGGCACCAGGACCGGTCGGCGCGCGCCGGGTGGCTGCTCGATGCCACGGAGGACCTCCTCAGCGTCGGCCAGCTGTGGAATCCAGCGGGGCGGGACGAAGCTGGTGGTCTCGATGGCCGACAGGCCGCAGCCGGCCAGCCGGGCGATGAACTCCCTCTTGGTGGCCGCCGAGACGATGGTCGGCTCGGCCTGCAGCCCGTCGCGGGGACCGACCTCGTAGATCCGGACCGCGGCCGGCAGCCCAGCCATCGGATGCGGAGCGGGAAATCCGGTCGGCACGCTCACCATGGCCCGACTCTAGTGGCCCCGTCGGTCGCCCACCCGCGGTCAGCCCCACTCCTCAGGCCAGCAGCGCGGCGATGACAGCCAGGGCCGGCACGGCGAGGATGGTGGAGATGAAGATGCTGTCCCGGGCGAGGATGACGCCACGGTCGTAGCGGACGGCGTGGGTGAACACGTTCTGCGCGGTGGGCAGTGCGGCGACGACGGTGACGGCCAGCACACCGGCATCGTCCAGCCCGAGCAGGTAGCGGGCGACGACGAAGGCGACGACCGGCTGGACGACCAGCTTCAGGGCAACGATGGTGCCGATCTGCACCGCCGGCTCCCCCGCCCCCGGACGCGGACCGAGCCGCAGCGACACGCCGTAGGCGATCAGCATGGCTGGGACAGCCATCCCGCCGACCAGGGTGAGCGGGTCGGCCACCAGCCGCGGGATCTCCAGGTCGAAGATCGACAGCAGCAGCCCGAGCAGCGAACCGAGCATCAGCGGGTTGCGCAGCGGCTGACTGAGCCGACCCAGCCAGCGGCGCCAGGCTGGGTCGTCGGCGTGCCGGCCGCGGTTGACGGTGAAGTCGAGCACAGCCAGTCCCAGCGGCTGCAGCAACAACAGCTGGGTGAGCAGCATCGGGGCGATCAGCGAGGCGTCGCCCAGCACGTAGGCCGCGATCGGCAGGCCGAGGTTGCCCGCGTTCACATACGCCGAGGAGAAGGTGCCGATCACGGTGTCGGCGGCGGTGCGGTGCCAGACCAACCGTGCGAGCAGCAGATAGATCGACGCCACCACGACCACACCGCTGATCGAGGCGAGCAGGTTGGCCGAGAACAGCTGGCTGACGTCGGTCCTGCCGAGCACCGTGATCATCAGCGCGGGGCTGGCCACGAAGAACGCCAGTCTCGACAGCATCCGTTGGCTGGAGTCGTCCAGGATCTTTAGCTGGGCCAGCAGCATCCCGATGCCGATGATCGAGCCGATGGTGACGAAGCCAGCCAGGACGCCCTGCACCGACACCTCCTTCTGCACAGTTCGGCGGGCCCAGTCTGTCGAAGGTCCTCCGACTCCCGCAGGGTGACCCCGCTGGAAGACGGCCGCGGTGCGCCTTATCGTAAAGGTCCGAACCTGCAGGAGGTCCTACGTGTATCCGGTGCCGGCCTCAGGCCCCGCCGTCCCGCCTCTGCCGGCGGCCCGCCGCCGGTCAGCGCTGATGATCATCACCACGGTCGTGCTGTCGGTCGCCGGGCTGGCTGTGGCGGTGCTGGTGCTGCTGAGCGGTGGAGCTGTCGGATCGGTGATCAGCATCACGATGGCCGCGCTGTCCGTGCCGCTGCTGGTGCTGGTCTGTCTCTGGCTGGATCGCTACGAACCCGAGCCGCGGCGCTACCTGGTGGCCGCACTGGGCTGGGGCGCGACGGGTGCGGTGGCGGTCGGTACGGGGCTGAGCCTGCTGGTGTCACTCGTCGTGGGGGCCGGCAGCACCAGCTTGATGACGGTGTGGGCACCCGTGACCGAGGAGCTGGGCAAGGGCCTGTTCTTCCTGCTGATCCTGTGGCTGCGGCACGAGCAGGTCCACGGCCTGCTCGACGGCATCGTCTACGCCGCCCTGACCGGGATCGGCTTCGCCTTCACCGAGAACATCTTGTACTACCTGTCGAGTCTCGGGCAGGGCGGCGTCCCCGAAGCCCTGGCCACCTTTGTCCTGCGGGGCGTGATCGGTCCGTTCGCGCACCCGCTGTTCACCGCGGCGATCGGGGTCGGCGTGGGCGTCGCGGTCGTCTCGCGGTCCGCGGTGGTCAGGCTGTTGGCGCCGGTGACCGGCTACCTGGTCGCGGTGGTCCTGCATACGGCGTGGAACGCCAGCTCGGCGCTGTTCGGGCTGACGGGGTTCCTGGTCACGTACCTGCTGGCCATGCTGCCGGGGTTGATCATGTTGGCACTGCTGGCGATCTGGTCGCGCGGCAAGGAGCGGCGGATCCTTGCGCTGGCGCTGGAAGACTGCGCCCGACGCGGCTGGATCGACGACCACGACATCGACTGGGTGGCTGACATGGCCCACCGCGTCGCGGCTCGCCACTTCGCGAAGACACACGCCGGCCGGGTCGGCGCGACAGTGGTCCGTGACTATCAGCAGACGCTGACGGAGATGGCGTTCCTGCACCAGCGGGTGCTGCGCGGCATGGGACCGGTCGGAGCCGACGCGAAGATGACCGCCCTCGTCCAGCGGGCCGCTGCACTGCAGCCGCACGTGGTGTGGCCGCCCACCCGGCCGGCCCGAACGGGTGCGCTGGTGCCCGGGCCTCCCCCGAGCTGACCGGCTTCTTGGTACCGGCCCTGGCCATGACGCTCTCCCCCACGACCAGGCCGATCACTGTCGCTGGTGGCGGCGGGCGGTGCCGAGCGTCGACGTCTGCATCAGCGCAGCTTGCCGACCACCGTGTCCGTGTAGGCGAGCGAATGCACCGGCATCGGGCCATCGCCGGGCTCCACCAGTGGCTCTCCGCAGCTGCCGGTGGGCAAGGTGGGTGCTATCCAGCGCCCGCTGTCGTCCAACAGGAACAGCCAGGGCCGTAGCCAGGCGATATCCGGGCACGCCAACCCCGGGTCCCGAGACACCAGGCTCGGGCGGTCGAGGTAGGCCAGCAGCGGGGCGATCTCCACGGCCCGACGCTCGAGCTGGGACGCGCCGGGCGCGGGCAAGCCCGGTTCGTCGTATTCGCACAGCACAGCCACGGCAGGTCGGAAGTCCCGCGGCACCGCGCCGAGGCCCGGCAGGTCGATGGAGGCCAACGCCACATCGAAGGCACCGACCGCGACACAGCCCTCCCAGTGGGGGTGGATCGCAGCGGGCGGCGGAGGCGGCGCTGCGACGGTGCCCCGCAACGGCAAGCCACCGGCGAGGACGGCGAGCAGCACGCCGACGGAGACGGTCACCAAGACGGTCAGCCGCGTGCGGGTCCTGTTCCGGGGTTGTGCGCTCACCCGGTCAGTGTGGCGCGGCCTCCGCACGATCGGGGGTGTCGCCGGCGATTGTGTTTGGCTTGTGACGGCGCCCGGGGATGGCGACGAGTGGCCATCGGGTCTTGATCACTGCTCGGCAGCCGGCTTCGGGGGGTGAGGACGGCTGGCTGGAATCTCAACCAGCCGCCCTCGACCCTCGCAAGTTCCAACTCGAGCATGGACCTTGCCATCCATATACCCGGTGGAGCGGTTCGAAAACTCTGATGTCAGCCGCGGCAGGGTCCGCTGTCAGGAGCTGTGCCGGGCCGGGGTCACGTCGTCGATCTGACCGGTGCTCGTCAGCTCGGTCGCCAGGTCGCGAAGCCTGACATTACGCTGCTGGCTGGCGCGAACCAGCAGGGCGAACGCCTTCTGAGCGTCGATCTTGTATCGCTCCATCAAGATGCCTTTGGCCTGCCCGATGAGGTCACGGGTGGCCATTCCTGCCGCCAGCTGATCCCGTTTCTGCGCACCGGCCATGGCAACGGCCGCGTGGCTGACGAACAGCAGCCCGACCTGCTCGGACTCCTCGGAGAACGAGTTCGGTTTCCGTCCGTACAGGTTCAACGCGCCGAGGTTGTCACCCTCCACCCACAGCTGGAAGGACAACATGCTGCCCGCGCCGGCCTCCGCGGCCCGCCGCGCGAAGTCTGGCCACCGGGTCTCCGTCGCCATGTCCGGCACATGAACCGTCTTCTCGTCGTAGACCGCGTCCAGACACGGACCTTGCCCGGTTTCCGTCTGGAGAGCGTCCACCCGCCGCGGCAGGTCGCTCGAAGGACTCTGCGAGCTCACGTCCTTCCGGGCCAAGACGATGCTGATGGAGCCTTCGTCGACGCCCGGGATCTGTGCCACCGCCGCCGCCACCAAGTCGTTCAGCATCGACTCCGTGTCGTCCTCAGCCTCCAAGGTCCGCGCCAGCGCGCTCAGGGTCTGCGCCAGCTGGTTCAGCTGGGACGAATCGGGTCCGTCTGTGAGGTCCTGACCATTCGCCTGTGGGTCAGGTCCGGCCGAGGTTGTCCCGGTCATCCATCGCCTCCCTCGTGTCCGCGGCGCCGAGTCGGACGCTGGCACATCGCAACTCCATCACTCCGCTGTGAAGAATAGCCTGCTCAAGGCGCCGCGCCACCTCCTCCTCCGATCTGCTGCACCGGCCCGTGTCGTCGCCGCCCAGCCGGGCCGGGGTGGACATGAACCAGCGCGCCGGCGAGGGTAGCCGGCCACGACCTCGAGCTCCGCGATCTGCACTCGGGTGGGTCATTCGGGTCCGCGGAGAGACGCCGAGCCCCGCGCGCACCTGCTGAACTAGTCCGCCTGGTGCCCCACCTACTAACCACCTCCAGCGCCATCTCCGCTAGAGCTGACAACGCTGTCGCGGCTGCGGGCTGGGCGGCCCGGGTGGGGCCGGCGGGATGACCCGGGTGGCCTGCAGCAGGGCGACCAGGTAGATCGGGATGACGACGAGGTTCTTGACGGCCGAGTTCACGCCGTCGACGGCGTGCGGCGTGAAGGCGGCGTCCAGACCGACGGCACGTCGGCTCCAACCCACCCATCGGTCGTCGACGAGGACCTCGACAACCACGTTGAACGCGAGAGCGGCCGACGTCACCACCGTCATCGTGATGGCGATGTTCAGCCAACCGGTGCGGAACGCCTTGGCCGCGTCGACGCGAACCTCAGCCCAAGGCCAGGTCAGAGGCCCCGAGGACAGCCGCCAGCCGCGTCCTCGCGCGATCATGGCCGTGATGAGCAGGAGCCGCAGCACTCCCACGGCGAGCTCGAGCCAGCCGCTGTCGTCGCGGCGGGAGAGCTGGTAGGTCCGGAGGGCGGCCGGCATCGCGGCCAACCCGAGCAGGGCGGGGCTGCTGAGATACAGCACTGCGGAGCTCCGGACCAAGCGAGCCCCCGCGATGAGCTCTGCGGCTGGCCGGCTCATGACACGGAGCGGGTCATCAACCGCCCCATGAGGGTCTTCGACCACGGGCGGAAGCGGGTGTTCTGGAAGGCCGCCACCAGCCAGCGGTCCCCCTCGCGGCGCAGCAGCATCGTGTTCGTCGAGAGGCGCTTCCTGGAGGGCGCCGGACGATCGCGTTGCCACGACATGACGATCCCCGCCCGTTGGACGACGATCACCAGGTCCGGCGCGAGGAGCCTGGCCTCACGGCTGACGGCAGCCAGTCGTGAGCGCCGCATGATTCCCGCGAAGAGCGGCCGATGGCCCGCCGCGATCTCCTGTCGGCCGTTCATGACGGTCCCGTCGAAGGCGACGTAGCTGGCGTCGGAGGTGTGCAGGGCGGCGTAGTCGTCCGCGTCGCCGTCGGCCCAGGCGCGTTCCAGTGCCGCGACCGTCTCGAGAGCAGCGCTCACGTCGCGCTCCGGTCCTGGGCTCGCGGTGGCGTCCATAGTGGCTCCCTGGTTCACTTAGATCGATCGTAATAAATACTACGACAGATCTAAGTGATAAAGGAGGGCCATGTCAAGAGACCAGCACCCCGACGGCGGGCACGAGCTCGGACGCGACCTGAGCACGGCCGTCGTGCTGTTCCACGAGGCTCTCGCGTCGAGGATTGGCCTCTCCGCCGGCGACCTGAAGACGCTGGGCCTGATCGCCCGTGACGGCCCGTTCAGCGCGAGTGAGCTGGCCAGCCGTACGGGACTGACGCCGGCTGCCATCACCAGCGTGGTGGCACGCCTGAGCGCCGGCGGGCACGTCACTCGCGAGATCGACAGCAACGACCGCCGGCGCGCGGTCATCCGGGCGGAGCCGGAGACCAGCCCGACGCTGGTAGCGGCGTTCGAACGGCTGGGGGGCGCGCTCGGAGGCTTGATCGGCGACTACGGGCCGTCGGAGCAGAAGGCGATCGTGGACTACCTGCAACGCATGATCGTCGTGCTGCGTGACCAGACTGCACACCTGGTCACCGATGACGACGACGTGTGACTCGGCGTCGCAGACGCTCCCGAGGTCTACACCCACGCGCCGGGACCACACCGGTGGCGTCCGTCTTGGTCATGTGCCACCCACGTCTTTGCGACGCACTCCTACGGGTACCGGCCCGGCCCCACGAGGGGACCGGGCCGGCATGTCGTGCACGTCAGCGCGCCATTTCGGCGCAGCTCGACGTCAGCTGCAACCGCTGGTGCTGCCGCAGCCCTCGCACACGTAGCAGCTGCCGCTGGGCCGCATCTTCGTCCCGCAGGTGAAGCACAGCGGAGCGTCGACACTGGTGCCGGAGATCTGCTCCATCAGCTCCGCCGTGGTCCGCGCCGCGGCCGGGGCCGGCTTGGCTGCGGCGAAGTCCTCAGCGGCGTGGTTCGACGCCGAGGTGTCGACATCGTCGCCGGCGTCGTTCTTCAGCGACTCCGACTCGATCTCCTCCACCTGCTCGGGCAGGTACGACCCGGTCTCCACCTGACGCGCGCGCTCGCTGGCGGTGTAGATGCCCAGCTCGGCCCGGTCGTCGAACGGCAGGTAGTCGATGGCCAGCCGCCGGAAGATGTAGTCCATGATCGACTGCGCCATCCGGATGTCCGGGTCGTCGGTCAGACCGGCCGGCTCGAACTTGAGGTTGGTGAACTTCTGCACGAAGGTCTCCAGCGGCACGCCGTACTGGAGTCCGATGGACACCGCGATGGAGAAGGCGTCCATCACACCGGACAGCGTCGAGCCCTGCTTGCCCAGCTTGAGGAAGACCTCGCCCAGGCCGTCGTCGGGGTACGAGCCGGAGGTCATGTAGCCCTCAGCGCCGCCTACGGAGAACGAGGTGGTGCGGCTCGGGCGCGACTTCGGCAGCCGCTTGCGGGTCGGCTGGTAGACGACCTTCTCGATCACCGCCGGTGCGGGCGTCACCTCAGCGGCCTTCGCCTTGCCGTCGCTCAGCGGCTGGCCCACCTTGCAGTTGTCGCGGTAGACGGCCAGAGCCTTCAGCCCCAGCTTCCAGCCCTGGAAGTAGACGTCGGCGATCTCCTCGACCGTGGCGTCCTCCGGCAGGTTGACCGTCTTGGAGATCGCACCGGAGAGGAACGGCTGCGCCGCAGCCATCATCCGCACGTGACCCATCGGCTTGATCGAGCGCGCACCCATGGCGGTGTCGAACACCTCGTAGTGCTCGGTCTTGAGGCCCGGTGCGTCAATGACGTGACCGTTCTCTGCGATGTACTCCACGATCGCCTCGACCGTCTCTTCGGCGTAGCCGAGCTTGCGCAGCGCCCGCGGGATCGTCTGGTTGACGATCTGCATCGAGCCGCCGCCGACCAGCTTCTTGAACTTGACCAGCGAGAAGTCCGGCTCGATGCCGGTGGTGTCGCAGTCCATCATGAAGCCGATGGTGCCGGTTGGGGCCAGCACCGACGCCTGGGCGTTGCGGAAGCCGTTGGACTGGCCGAGCTTGATCACGCCGTCCCAGGCCTGAATGGCGCGCTTGTGCACATCGGCGTCGAGCGAGCCGACGGTACGCAGCGCGTCGTTGGCCGCCTGGTGCTTGCGCATCACGCGCTGGTGGGCGTCGGCGTTGCGGGCATACCCGGCGTACGGGCCCACGATCGCGGCGAGCTCGGCTGAGCGACGGTACGACGTACCGGTCATCAGCGAGGTGATCGCCGCGGCGAGCGCCCGGCCGCCGTCGGAGTCATAGCCATGGCCGGTGGCCATCAGCAGCGCACCCAGGTTGGCGTAGCCGATGCCGAGCTGGCGGTAGTCACGGGTGGTCTGGCCGATCGCCTCGGTCGGGAAGTCGGCGAAGCAGATCGAGATGTCCATCGCGGTGATGATCAGCTCGACGGCCTTCTCGAACAGCTCGGCGTCGAAGGTGTCGTCGTCGCGCAGGAACTTGAGCAGGTTGAGGCTGGCCAGGTTGCAGGAGCTGTTGTCCAGGCTCATGTATTCCGAGCAGGGGTTGGACGCGGTGATCCGGCCCGTCTCGGGGTTGGTGTGCCAGTCGTTGATCGTGTCGTCGTACTGGATGCCGGGGTCGGCGCAGCCCCAGGCGGCCTGGGCCACCTTGCCGAAGAGCTCGCGGGCGTCGACGGTCTCGATCACCCGGTTGTCCTGGCGGGCCCGCAGTCCGAACTCGCCGCCCTCCTCCACGGCGCGCATGAACTCGTCGGTCACCCGGACGGAGTTGTTGGCGTTCTGGTACTGGACGGAGGTGATGTCCTTGCCGCCGAGGTCCATGTCGAAACCAGCGTCACGCAGAGCACGGATCTTGTGCTCCTCGTTGACCTTGGTCTCGATGAACTCCTCGATGTCGGGGTGATCGATGTCGAGCACGACCATCTTCGCCGCACGCCGGGTGGCCCCACCGGACTTGATCGTTCCCGCGCTCGCGTCGGCGCCGCGCATGAACGACACCGGACCGGACGCGGTCCCACCGGAGCTCAGCAGCTCCTTCGACGAACGGATGCGGGACAGGTTGAGCCCGGCCCCCGAACCGCCCTTGAAGATGAAGCCCTCTTCCTTGTACCAGTTCAGGATCGAGTCCATCGAGTCGTCGACCGACAAGATGAAGCAGGCGCTGACCTGCTGCGGCGACAGGGTGCCGACGTTGAACCAGACCGGGGAGTTGAAGCTGAAGTACTGGTGCAGCAGCATCCAGGTCAGCTCGTGCTCGAAGATCTCGGCGTCGACCGGCGCGGCGAAATAGCCGAAGTCCTCCCCCGCCTTGCGGTACGTCTTGACCACGCGGTCGATCAGCTGCTTGAGACCCTGCTCGCGTGCCTCGGTGCCGAGAGCACCGCGGAAGTATTTGGTGGTCACGATGGTCGAGGCGTTCACGCTCCAGAAGTCCGGGAACTCGACAGCCTTCTGCTCGAAGACCACCTCACCGGTCTTCCAGTTCTGCTGCACGACGTCGCGACGCTCCCACGTGACGTCGTCGTACGGGTGTACCCCCTCGGTCGTGAAGACCCGCCCGATGGAGAGGCCGGCGGCCTTTCCTCGGGGCTTGCGGGTCTCGGGACGACCGTTCGCTGAACGCGTGGTCTCGGTCATGTGCGCCTCTTTCTTGCCGTGCTGACGGGGGATGGACTGGAGCGGGGGGTGTGACGTTTGGAAACGACGTGCAGGTGAGCCTTGGGACCGGGGCAGAGCCCGCACGAGCCTTCCCCTGCTGTGCGGGCCCTGCCTCGGAGTCGAGCGGGCCGATCAAGGGCTCTGACGACCCGGAGTGAGCTTGTGCGGGGTGAACCGGCTGACCGTGTTCTCTGCACCCCGGTCTGGGATCAGCGGCTCGATGCCGAGCGGTTCCTGCTCCACCCGGAGGAGAGCGATCTCGGCCTCGAAGTCGTCGACTGACTGGTATTGGCGATAGACGCTGGCGAACCGCAGGTAGGCGACCTGGTCGAGGTCACGCAACGGTCCCAGGATCGCCACGCCCACCTCGTCGGCGGGGACCTCCATCTGGCCGGAGGCCCGCAGCGAGTCCTCGACCAGTTGGCCGAGACGAGCGAGCTGCGTCTCGTCGACCGGGCGGCCCTTGCAGGCCTTGCGGACCCCGCTGATCACCTTGTCGCGGTTGAACTGCTCGACCACGCCGCTGCGCTTCACCACCACCAGCTGCATCTGCTCCACCGTGGTGAAGCGACGCTCGCAGGCGGGGCATTGGCGACGGCGACGGATGCTGCAGCCATCCTCGGCGGCCCGGGAGTCGAGCACCTTGGAGTCCGTATGACGGCAGTAAGGGCAGTGCACGGAGGCTCCTTCCGGGGGCGCCTGGGGATAGATCTGGGGATAAGCCTGTGGTCGGCCTGTGGACCAGTGTGGACAACCAACCACTATCTGTGGAGGAAGCACACGGGTGTAACTACTAGATATAGGTACGGTACGACCTAACCTCATTGTCCGCAAGGCCACTGACACTTTTAGCGCGTGTCGTCGAGAGAGCTGGCGGGCGAGCCTGTCGCGGCAGCCGTACAGCCGCAGAGACTCGCGCTCGATCGCCCGGTGCGCCCGACTGGCCGGCAGTGCCTGCGGTGCGGGTGCAGCTCAGCTGAGGTTGCGCAGCACGGTGTAGATCACGCCGGCAGCCACGACGAGAACCAGCCAGCGGGTCGGATGGACCCGCCGCAGACGGTCAGCGATCCTGGCCGGTGGACGGACCCGTGGGCCGCCGAGAACCTCCGCGGTCCACAGCAGCCCCAGCACACCAACCACGACCAGCCCGATCAGGACGACGGGGTTGTAGCGAAACGCCTGGGCGATGTCGAGCCGCAGCAGCGCCGCCCCCATCCGGGTCCCGCCGCAGAGCGGACAGTCCCAACCGGTCAGGCTCCGCAGCGGACACGGCAGGCCCAGCCCGGTGGCGGCATAGAGAGCACTCAGCCCGATCCCGTAGGCGACGAAGCCACCGAGCGCCACCAGCCCGCGGCTGGGGCGGAACTCCTTGGCGAGGTAGCTGGTGCCCATGGCTCCATTGTGCCCGCCCGGTGATCGACCGACTTCGGCGACAGGATCCGACGACCCTTCGGCGGCCCTAGAATGCTCCGCGACCCGCACCCCGCACGAGGATGGCCATGACCGAATCGCACCCTCCCCAGTGGAACGACCGCCAACCGGGCGGACCCGATCCCGCACGCCAGAACGACGCCGGCCAGACCGGATCTTCCACCCAGCCCGCTCACGGTCAGGCCCAGTACGGCCAAGCTCAGTCTGGCCAGCCCCAATACGGTGAAGCTCAGTCCGGCCAGCCCCAATACGGACAACCCCAATACGGACAACCCCAGTACGGCCAGGCGGGAGACGGGCAGCCGGAGTATGGATGGACGCAGTCCGCAAACCAACAGCCGCCGTACGGGACCGGTGGGTACGGGCAGGCGTCGTACCCGCAGCAGCCAGAGAGCGGGGTGTGGCAACCGGGACCGGGTCAGCAGCCCGGCCAGCCCTACGGCGGATATCCGGGCGCGGGTTACGTCCCGGCCCTCCGTTCCGACTATGCGACCTGGGGCAAGCGGGTCGGGGCCTACCTCATCGACTATGCCCCGAGCCTGGTCGGGCAGCTCATCTTCTATGTCGGCTACGCCATCTGGATCTCGCGGGTGGTCAGCACGAGCAGCAGCAGCAACCCGGACCTCACCGGCGGGGTCACGCTGATGGTGATCGGGTTCGTCCTCCTGCTGGCGACCATCGGGTGGTCCATCTACAACCGCTGGGTGGTGGCCGGACGCACCGGCCAGTCGCTCGGAAAGCGGGTCACGCACATTACGTTGATCAGCGAGCAGACCGGCCAGCCGATCGGCGCGATGAACGCATTCGTCCGCGACCTCGTCCACATCCTCGACGGGATGGCCTACATCGGCTATCTGTGGCCGTTGTGGGACGAGAAGAAGCAGACCTTCGCTGACAAGCTGGTCAAGACCGTCGTCGTCGATGCGCCCGATCGCGGTCACTGACCCCCGGCGTCGACATCAGCCGGCGGATCACCCCTGGGCGGAGTACGAAGACGTGACCGGCTCGTAGCTGTCGCCGGTCACGCGCAGCGCGGTCATGGCGACGACGGTCACTGCCGCTGCGGCGATCATCAGCCCCAGCACCAGGACCACAGCGATCCCCCGATCGGTCAGCCGCCATCCGCTCGGGGCCGCGACGCTGCAGGACGCCGTCGCCGGCCGGGCACCCCGCGCCAGGGTCGGGGCCGGGACCGGCCGCAGGGGCCGCGTGACCGGGCCGGTGCCCCGCCCGGCGCCGTGAGCCGGTCGGCGGGTCCGTCCGGGCGCCGCGGGGACGCCGGAGCGACGCGCGGCGGTGAGGTCCTGCGCACCGGCGCGGGTCACACCCGCGCCGGTCACACTTGCGGGGGTCACACCTGCGATGGTCATTGCACTCATGGTGCTGCTCCTCGGGAAGGCATCGAACGCGTGTTCGATAGAACGTGTGTTTGATTTGTATCGCACTGACGATCCGACGTCCAGCACATTCGTACGTGTGTTCGAGGCGTGTCGGCTCATGGAAGAAGCACACCAGAGACCACTGACAGTTCTTCCGGCATCGTTCCTGCGGGGGCGGCGTGAACCGCAGCCGACGCACTCCGCCCGTCGCGACACGCTCGAACAGGTGTTTGATTTTGTCAGTCGGCTTCTCTATGTTCAGCCTCATGGCAGACAGTGACGACACCACCGCCCCCACTCCACCGCGCAACCGCCGCGGGCGCCCGCGTGCGAGCGACGTCGCCGCCCAGCTCGGCGAGCATGCATCAGTCAGCTCGCTCCCGGACGGCCCCGCCGACTCCAGCGGTCTGACCCCGCGCCAGCGACGCATCCTCGAGGTGATCAAGGACGCCGTCGACTCGCGGGGCTATCCGCCGAGCATTCGTGAGATGGCCGAGGCAGTCGGCCTGGCCAGCTCCTCCAGCGTCGCGCACCAGCTCAAGATGCTGGAGGCCAAGGGCTTCCTGCGGCGTGACCCCAACCGGCCACGGGCGCTCGAGGTCCTGTTGCCGGGCGACGGCCAGGCCGCGGCGCGCAGTGCGGCGCTCGGACCGGTCACCACCACGGCCGCGGATGAGACCGGCGTCGGCGACGCGTACCCGGAGCCGGTGCACGTGCCGGTGCTGGGTCGGATCGCGGCCGGCGGGCCAATCCTGGCCGAGGAGCGGATCGAGGACGTCTTCGCGCTCCCCCGTCAGCTGGTCGGCGAAGGCACCATGTTCCTGCTGCAGGTCAGCGGTGACTCGATGGTCGACGCAGCCATCTGCAGCGGCGACTGGGTGGCCGTCCGGCAGCAGTCCACCGCCAACAATGGCGACATCGTGGCAGCGCTGCTGGACAACGAGGCCACAGTGAAGACGTTCAAGCGTGACGGGGACCAGGTCTGGCTGCTGCCACACAACCCGGCGTATGACCCGATCGACGGCAACCACGCCTCGATCCTCGGCAAGGTGGTCGCGGTCCTGCGCCGGCTCTGACGGCGACCAGAGCCCGCGGTGGCTCGAGAGCCGCGGTGCCGGTCAGAGCAGACTCGGCTCGGCGGTGACCATCGCCGTCGTCAAGCGGGTCACCGCCCGGAGCTTGTTGGCCACGTCCAGGGCTGCGACCTTGTAGGCCTCGGACAGCGTCGGGTAGTTGAAAACCGTGTCAACCAGATAGTCCACCGTCCCGCCACATCCCATGACTGCCTGCCCGATGTGGACGAGCTCGGTGGCACTGGTGCCGAACACGTGCACGCCGAGGATCTCGCGCGTCTCGGCGTGCACGATCAGCTTCAGCATTCCGTAGGAGTCACCGATGATCTGGCCGCGGGCCAGCTCCCGGTAACGGGAGATGCCGACCTCGAACGGGATCGCCTCCGACGTGAGCTCCAGCTCCGAGCGGCCACAGTAGGAGATCTCCGGGATGGTGTAGATCCCGATCGGCTGCAGCCCCAGGAGCTCGTTGGCGGGCTCATCGAACGCGTGCGAGGCGGCCAGGCGGCCCTGGTCCATCGACGTCGCCGCCAGCGCCGGGAAGCCGATCACGTCGCCCACCGCATAGATGTGCGGCACCGCGGTGGCGTAGTGCTCGTCGACCTCCAGCCGCCCCCGCCGGTCGGCGACCAGACCGGCAGCAGCCAGGTCGAGCGCGTCGGTGTTTCCCTGCCGCCCGGCGGAATACATCACCACCTCCGCCGCAATTCGTTTGCCGGAGGCGAGGGTGGTGATCGTGCCCACGCCGGCGCTTTGCACCGAGGCGACCTCCTCGCCGAATCGAAACGACATGGCGTGGTCGCGGAGATGGAACTTCAGCGACTCGATGATCTCGGGATCACAGAAGTCCAGCATCTGTGCCCGCTTCTCGACCAGCGTCACCCGGGTGCCTAAGGCGGCGAAGATCGACGCATACTCCACCCCGATGACGCCGGCACCGACGACCACCAGCGAGTCGGGCACGTGGTCGACGGTGAGGATCTGGTCGGAGTCGAGGACGCGGACGCCGTCGAACTCGACCTGGGGCGGTCGGGCCGGTGTGGTGCCGGTCGCGATGACGATCTTGGCCGCCGTGACGGTGCGACTCCCCTGCGGCCCGTCGGTGTCGACCGAGAGGGTGTGCGGGTCGACGAACCGGGCGATTCCGGCGATGAGCTCGATGTGGTTGCGCATCAGCTGCGCCCGGATCACCTCCGTCTCGCGCCCGATCACGTACTGCAACCGGGCCAACAGGTCCGAGACGGTGATATCGGCCTTGACCCGATAGCTCGCCCCGTAGATCTCCCGCATCTGCATCCCGCTCAGATACAGCACCGCTTCGCGCAGCGTCTTCGAGGGGATGGTGCCGGTGTTGACGCAGACGCCGCCGACCATGGCCGTCCGATCCACCACGCAGACTCGGCGACCCAGCTTCGCGGCCATGATCGCGGCCTTTTGACCGCCCGGACCCGAGCCGATGACGGCGAGGTCCACGTCGTAGGTGTGCTCCATCTGGCCAGCGTCGCAGAGGATCGACCCGCTGACCAGAGGCAGCCGAACGCACCGCTGCCCGCCGGTCGTCGGCCCGATGGGCCGACGGTCCGCTCAGTCGGTGCCGGCCAACCGGCGCAGAGCCTGCACCGCCGTCTCCCGGTCGGTGGTGGGCCACATGTCAGGCATCGACGACTTCAAGAAGCTGCCGTACCTGGCTGTCACCAGGCGGGGGTCCAACACCGCGACGACGCCCTTGTCGGAGATCCGCCGGATGAGCCGGCCGGCCCCCTGCGCGAGCAGCAGCGCGGCATGGGTGGCAGCCACCGCCATGAACCCGTTGCCGCCGGCCTCAGCCACCGCACGTTGCCGGGCCAGGGTGAGCGGCTCGTCCGGCCGGGGGAAGGGGATCCGGTCGATGATGACCAGCTGGCAGGTGGCCCCCGGGACGTCGACGCCCTGCCACAGCGACAAGGTGCCGAACAGGCTCGCTTCGTCCTCGGCGATGAACCGGCGGGTCAGCTCGGACAGCTGCGCGTCGCCCTGACACAGGATGGTCATCTTCGGCAGCTGACGGCGCACGTGCTGGGCCGCCGCCTCGGCCGCGCGCCGGGATGAGAAGAGCCCGAGGGTACGTCCCCCCGCCGCCCAGACGAGCTCGGCGATCTCGGTCTTGGCCTCCTCGGACAGCCCGTCCCGCCCCGGCGGCGGCATCGTCTTCGCCACATAGAGGATGCCTTGGCGCCGATAGTCGAACGGCGAGCCGACGTCCATCGCGCGCCAGGGTGCTGCCGTGTCGCTGCCCTCCTCCGCCTTGGTGCGGGTCGCGGGTGGCGCGTCGCTGTCCACCTGCTCGGCGGCGCGCAGCCCCACCGACGACGCCACGCCGGCGAAGTCCCCGCCGAGCTTGAGCGTCGCCGACGTCAGGATGGTGGTGTGCTCGGCGAAGACGCTCTGGCGCATCAGACCGGCCACTGACAGCGGTGCGACGTGCGCCTCGCGGCCGAACCGCTCCCGCTCGGAGACCCAGACCACGTCGTGGGCGTTCAGGCCGGCCATCCGCTCCGCGACGTCGAAGACCTCCTTGACTGCGGCGGCGGCTTGGCGCTTGTCGGGATCCTGCTTGTCCTCACCGGTCGACATCGCCGTGACGGCGCGCCGGGTCACGTTGCGGATGGCGGCGAAGGCCGCGACCACCGCTGCATCGGGATCCTCCACCCGCTCCAGCGGCGTCTGGTCCAGCGCGGTTCGCAAGGCGTCGGCTGACTCCAGCAGCTCCAGCGCCAGCTCGTCCTCGAGGTATGTCATCGCCCGCCGACCGCTCCGCTCGATGGTCTGCGGGCTCAGCTCGGCCGACGCCGCCCCGGTCACCCGGGCTACCAGCTCGTGTGCCTCGTCGATGATCACCGCGTCATGCTCGGGCAGGGCCGTGCCGCCGTGCATGGCATTGATGGCCAGCAGCGCGTGGTTGGTGACGACCAGATCGGCCGAGCGCGCGGTCTCGCGCGACTTCTCCACGAAGCAACCGTCGCCATAGGGGCAACGCTGCACCCCCAGGCATTCACGGACCGGGATCGAGACCTGCTGCCAGGACCGGTCGGTGTGGGTCGGCGCGTCGTCGCGATCAGCCAGTCCGCCGTCGGTCGACTGCTTCTCGGCCCACTCCCGCAGGGCGAGCACCTCGGCCCCGATGCTCGACTCGGCACTGGTCGGCGCGACCCGGATCGTGTCGGCGAGGTCGCTGGCCGAGATCAGCGTGGCCTGGTCCTCGGCAACGCCGTCGCGGACCCGCAGCAGGCAGGCGTAGTTCGTCCGCCCTTTCAGCACAGCGTGGCTGGGTCGCTTGCCGGTGACCTTCTGGACGGCGTCCAGGGCGGCCGGGATGTCATTGTTGGCCAGCTGGGACTGCAGCGCCAAGGTGGCGGTCGCGATCACGATCCGCTCCGCCGGCTTCCTGGTCAGCCGGACCAGCGCAGGTGCCAGATAACCCAGGGACTTGCCGGTGCCCGTGCCGGCCTGCACGAGCAGATGCTGTCCCGAGTCCAGCGAGCTCGCGATCGCCTCGGCCATCGCGATCTGGCCCGGGCGCTCGCTGCCACCGATCTCGGCGACCGCGGCCGCGAGCACGTCGGCCGGCTTGGCGCGGCTCTTCGCCGTCTGCGTGGACGAGTGAGGCGTCGCGTCGGGGGCAGACTCCTGCGCGTCAGCCACGATTGCTCGCACGGCGCTGACCACCCGTTCGATTGCCACCGCAGAACCCTAACCGGCGCCGCCGACACTTTCCGCCGGCGCGCGGCCCGAGGACCCGCCGGATCACTCCTCGGCGGCGGACAGCTCGTACTGGGCCAACTCGCCGGCCAGGTCCGGATGGACACGTGCGACGACGACCGTTCCGTCTCCGGTGTGCTCGGTGGTGATGAGCTCGCCGGCGTGATGGATGCGGTCGATCAGGTCACCGCGCTCGTACGGGACCAGGGCCCGGATCTCCACCTCCGGCCGAGGCAGCCGACCCTCCACCTGGGCCCGCAGCGCCTCGATACCCTCCCCCGTCCTGGCCGATACGACCTGGGCGTCGGGATACTGCGTCCGTAGCGTCTGCAGCATGGCTGGGTCGGCGGCGTCGGACTTGTTGATCACGATCAGCTCGGGCAGCTTGCCCGCGCCGATGTCGGCCAGCACACCACGGACAGCGGTGATCTGGCCGGTGGGATCGGCATCGGAACCGTCCACCACATGCACCAGCAGGTCCGCCTGGGCGGACTCCTCCAAGGTCGAGGCGAACGCCTCCACCAGGTCATGCGGCAGGTGCCGGACGAACCCGACCGTGTCGGTCAGGGTGAAGACGCGGCCGTCGGTCGTCTGCGACCGACGGGTGGTCGGGTCGAGGGTGGCGAACAACGCATCCTCCACCAGCACGCCGGCGCCGGTGAGCCGGTTGAGCAGCGAGGACTTGCCCGCGTTGGTGTAGCCCACAATGGCCACTGACGGGATCTGGTGGCGGCGCCGCTCGGCCCGCTTGTTCTCGCGCGTCCCGTCCATCTCCCGCAACGAGGCACGGAGCTTGGCGATCCGGCTGTTGATCCGGCGACGATCGGTCTCGAGCTTGGTCTCGCCCGGTCCACGGCCACCGATGCCGGCACCGCCGGCCGCCCGACCGCCGGCCTGGCGGGACAGGTTGCCACCCCAGCCGCGCAGGCGCTGCTTCAGGTATTGCAGCTGCGCCAGCTCGACCTGGGCCTTGCCCTCGGCGCTCTTGGCGTGCTGGGCGAAGATGTCGAGGATCAGGGCGGTCCGGTCGATCACCTTGACCTTGATCCGGTCCTCGAGGTTGCGCAGCTGTGCGGGTGCCAGCTCGCCGTCACAGATGACGGTGTCCGCGCCAGTCGCCACCACCACCTCGCGCAGCTCGTCGACCTTTCCCCGACCGATGTACGTGGCAGGGTCGGGCCGCTGGCGTCGCTGGATGAGACCCTCCAGCACCTGTGAGCCCGCCGTCTCCGCCAGCAGCTTGAGCTCCACCATGGCGTTCTCGGCGTCGACCTCGGTGCCGGTGGTCCATACGCTGACCAGGACGACCCGCTCCAGCAGCAGCTGGCGGTACTCGACCTCGGTGATGTCCTGCAGCTCGGTCGACATCCCTGCGACACGTCGCAGGGAGATGCGGTCGAGCAGGTCCTGCTGGTCGCCGTCGTAGCCGTCGTCGGCGACCCGGGGATCCGCGCTGAGATGGTCAGGAGTCTCGACGTCCTCCACAATCAGCTCGTCGTCGAGGGGGGAGGCGGCATCGCGCTCGTTGTGAATCTCGCGTTGGGGCAAAGTCATCGTGGACCAATATTCCCATGCCCGGCCAAACCTCGCGAGACCTTTCCCAACCTTCGCCTCAGAACACCGAGTAGCCGCCGTCCATCACCATCACCTCGCCGGTCATGAACGCCGACGCCGAGGAGGCGAGGAACACCACGCTGGGACCGAGCTCTTCGGGCAGCCCGAACCGCTGCATCGGCGCGTCCTGCACCCAGTAGCGCTGGAACTCGGGTCGATCCACCGGCGTCATGTCGGTCTTGATGTAGCCCGGGGCCAAGGCATTGACGCGGACACCGTGCGGCGCCCACTCGGCGGCCAGCGACCGGGTCAGGTGGTGCACCGCGGCCTTGGACGCGTTGTACGCCGGCTGCCACTGCGGCCGGTTCACGATGTTGCCCGACATCGACCCGATGTTGACGATGGACCCGCTGCCCTGGGCCACCATCTGGCGGCCGAAGGCCTGGGCGCAGTTCCACACCCCGTTGACATTGACGTCCATCACCGCGCGCCACTCGGCGGGCGTCACCTCCAGGGCCGGCTTGTGGATGCAGGCACCCGCGTTGTTGACCAGTACGTCGACCCGCCCCTGTTCGGCCACCACTTGGGCCACGGCGGCGTCCACCTCAGCCGGCACCGTCACATCGGCCGTCACCACCGAGGTCCGTACGCCCAGCGTGGCGAGCTCCTCGGCGGCAATCTGGCCGGCGCTGCGATCGCGGACCAGCAGCACCACGTCGCTGCCCGCCTCGGCCAGCGCCGATGTCAGCGCCCGCCCGATACCGCGGTTGGCCCCGGTCACCACCGACACCCGGCCGGTCAGCGAGAACGCATCGAGCACACCCATCAGAACTCCTCCGGCAACTGGACATGACCATGGGCGACCACGACCGCGGGCCCGGTCAGGAAAACCTCGGTGGGATCGGACAGGTCCACCTCGACGCTGCCGCCGGGTACATCAACGCGCCAGACGTCGCCGTCCACGAGGTGGCTGTCCCCCGTGTCGGTGTCCCCGGTGTCCCCGTGCCGGGCGGCATGGGCGGCAGCGGCTGCTGCCGCAACGGTGCCGGTGCCGCAGGAACACGTCTCGCCGACCCCCCGCTCGTGCACCCGCATGGCGATGTGCCGCGGTCCGAGCACCCGGACGAACTCCAGGTTGACCCCGTCGGGGAACCGCCCGGCCGGGGACCAGGTCGGTGGCCGGTGCAGGTCCAGCGTCGTCAGGTCGTCGACCAGACTGACCGCATGCGGGTTGCCGACGTCCGCCGGCAGGGCGGTGAGCACCGCGCCGTCCGCGGTCGTCACCGTGATCGCGCTGGCGTCCACCGTCACCGGGCCCATCGCCACCCGGATCCGACCGTCGAGGAGCACGGTGGCTTCACGCAACCCTGCGCGGGTAGCGATCTGGACGACCGGGCCGGTGGCCAAACCTTCCTCCAGCAGATACCGGACGAACACCCGGACCCCGTTGCCGCACATCTGGGCGATCGAGCCGTCGGCGTTGCGGTAGTCCATGAACCACAGCTCGGGGTCGCCGTCCCACTCCGGGATGTGACGCGCCTTCACCACGCGCAGCAGACCGTCACCGCCGATCCCGGCGTGCCGATCACAGAGGAAGCGGACCTCAGCCTCCTCCAGCCGCAGCATCGACTCGCGGTCCAGGACCAGAACGAAGTCGTTGCGGGTCCCGTGACCCTTGGCGAATGACCAGCGACGCATGACCCCAGTCTCCCATGGTCGCCGCTGCGATCCGTTCGCCATGGTCGCCGCTGCGATCCGTTCGCCATGGTCGCCGCTGCGATCGGTTGCCATGGTCGGCGCAGCCAGCCTCGTGCGCCACAGCGTCGCCGCTGCCGCCTTCACGTCACCGCGTCGGCCGCTGCCGCGGTCTACGTCGCGCTCGTCCGGGTCAGGACGTACGCCTGCTCGACCAGATCGGGGGCCAACGCCGGCAGCCACCGGATCCGCGGGTCGCGCCGGAACCAGGAATCCTGCCGTCGGGCGAACTTGCGGGTGCCGATCACCGTCTGCTCGCGCGCCTGCTCCTCGGTGATCTCCCCGTCCAGGAACTGCAACACCTGCCGATAGCCGAGCCCGCGTGACGCGGTGACGCCCTCCCGCAGCCCTGCACCCACCAGGGCACGTACCTCCTCGACCAGGCCCTGCTGCCACATCCCGGCCACGCGCTGCTCGATCCGGGCGTCCAGCCGGGGACGGTCCAGGTCCAGCCCGAGCTGCACCACGTCGGGCAGCAGATAGGTGTGAGCGGGCAGGACAGCGGTGTACGGCCGACCGGTGAGCTCGATCACCTCCAGGGCGCGGACCGTGCGACGACCGTTCGCAGGCTCCATCGCAGCGGCCGCCGCTGGATCCACGGCAGCCAGCCGCCGGTGCAGCTCCGCGGGGCCCACCCGGTCCAGCTCCGCCTCCAGCCGGGCACGTACGGCCGGGTCGGTCGCCGGGAACTCGAAGTCGTCGACGATGGCGCGGACATACAGCGCGGACCCGCCGACGACGATGGGCACCACCCCGCGGGCCCGGCAGTCCGCGACGGCTTCGCGGGCGAGCCGCTGGAACTGCGCCACGGTCGCGGTCTCGGTCACGTCGAGGATGTCCACCAGGTGGTGTCGCACCGCCCGCCGCTCCTCAGCCGTCGGCTTCGCGGTGCCGATGTCCATCCCGCGATAGACCAGCATCGAGTCGGCGTTGACGATCTCGGCGTCACGACCGGCAGACCGGAACCGCTTCGCGAGGGCGATCGCCAGACCGGATTTGCCGGCCGCCGTAGGTCCCACCAACACGATCGTCACGGGTTCAGTCTGGCGTACGCCGGGCGACGCGCCCCGCGGCGATGGCCCAACGCGGGCCGACTGCACGAGAACCAGGTACAACTGGAACCGCACCGCACGGCGGTGCCCACGGCGGCCAGACCGCGGCCGCTCCGACAGACAGGACACGCATGGGAATCTTCGACAAGGCCAAGGACCTGCTCAACCAGCACCACGACAAGGTCGACGCCGGCCTGGACAAGGCCGCCAACCTGGTGAACGAGAAGACGGGCGGCAAGCACAGCGACAAGGTGTCCAAGGGGGTCGACTCGGCCAAGAACCGACTCGATGACCTCAACCAGCCCGCATCCGGCAGCACCACCCCGCCGGCGTCACCTCAGCCCGGCACGGATGGCGTCACGCCCCCGCCGGCGTCGGACCAGCGGGCCTGAACCCCGACCCGGCCGGCCGCCGGATGCGCAGCGTCTGACGGCTGGCCCGGACCGGGCTCACCCGCGGCAGAGGTTCGAGCTCGCTGTGGCTCAGCCGCCGGCGATGGCGGGCGCACTCGGATCGGCCGCGCCACGACTCTGCTCACGCGCGACGTAGTCCTCGATGGCCTCGATGTTGTCGCGCGAGCGACGCACGACGTTGACCAGGTCGGTCATCGTCGCGACCTCCTCCACCTGCTCCTTGACGAACCACTGCATGAACTGGTCGGAGGCGAAGTCGTTCTCCTCCCGGGCGATCCTGGTCAGCTCGTTGATCTGGATGGTGACGCGCTTCTCCTGCTCCAGGGCCAGCGTCACCGGGGCGACCAGGTCGGCGAACTGGGTGACAGGTGCGGGGGCGCCGGGGATGGTCACCGGAGCGTCCTGGTCGACCAGGTACTGCACCATCATCATCGCGTGATCGCGCTCCTCGGTCGCTTGGTCGTAGAAGAACTGGGCCAACCGCGGCATGGTCAGGGCGTCGTAGTAGACCGCACAGGCGATGTACTGCTGGTGGGCGCCGAACTCGTTGGCCACCTGGTCGTTGAGCTGTTCTACGAACCGTTCTGCGGGCATGGGATCTCCTGTTGGCCGGGCGGGGTCGTGCTCGTGACGCACATCGGGGTTCGCCCATCGTGCCATGTCACGCGGCGCCCGGGAGGACCCGCTCGCGCAGGCGCAGAGTGTGGACAGGGTTGCCTCACCTAACCCCCGCGGCTAGCCTGACCCGGTGCCTGCCAGCCCGAAGAAGAAGTGCTGCATCAGCAAGCCCCGGTGCAAGCGGTGCCCGATCCGCCTGCTCAGCGAGGGCAAGCTGGATCCGGACGACGCGCGCAAGATCTTCGCGAAAGAGCGGAACCGCAAGGCACTGAAGAAGGCGAAGCTGCCGAAGGCCGCCTGAGCCGCCTTCCGTCCGGCGCCGAGGCGGTCAGCTCGCGGCGCAGCCGGAGACCGGCGCCAACGGGGCGGGGATGCCGAGCGTCGGCATCCCGAGGCCGACGGCACCGCTGGTGGCGGGCTGTCGCTCCCGGAGCGCCCAGGCGTCGCCGCCGCGGGTACGCCGCAGGTTGGTGATGCCGTGGTCGGCCACCAGGTGGTGCGGCGCGGCATAGCTGACCACCGCGTCGGCCAGATCACCGGGGCGCGGTCGCAGCGCCTCATCCTCGGGGACGGCGACGTGCACCAGCCGGTTGTCGCGGGCCCGCCCCGACATCCTGGCGGTGGCCGAGTCCTTGCGACCCTCGCCATCGGCGAACATGACCTCGACCGGCTGCCCCACCTGGCGCAGGTTCTCCTGCCAGGCGATGTCATTGACGAGCGCGACCAGCCGTTCGTAGCGCTCCTGCACCACAGCCTTGGGGATCTGGCCCTCCATCGTGGCGGCCGGGGTCCCTGGACGAATCGAGTACTGGAAGGTGAACGCGGCAGAGAAACGTGCCGCGGCGACCACGTCCAAGGTGGCCTGGAAGTCGGCCTCCGTCTCGCCCGGGAACCCGACGATGATGTCGGTGGTGATCGCCGCCGATGGCATCGCGGCCCGCACGTCGTCGATGATGCGCAGGAACCGCTCGCTGCGGTACGACCGGCGCATCGCGCGCAGCACCGTGTCCGAGCCCGACTGCAACGGCATGTGCAGCTGCGGCATGACGTTCGGGGTCTCGGCCATCGCCGCGATCACGTCGTGGGTGAAGTCCTTGGGGTGCGGCGAGGTGAACCGGACCCGCTCCAGCCCTTCGATCTGGCCGCAGGCGCGGAGCAGCTTGGCGAAAGCCTGCCGGTCGCCGAACTCGACGCCGTAGGCGTTCACGTTCTGCCCGAGCAGGGTGACCTCCTGGACACCCTCGGCCACCAGAGCCTCCACCTCGGCGAGCACGTCACCGGGGCGACGGTCGGTCTCCTTCCCGCGCAACGCCGGCACGATGCAGAAGGTGCAGGTGTTGTTGCAGCCCACACTGACCGACACCCAGGCGGAGTACGCGCTGTCGCGCCGGGTCGGCAACGTGGAGGGGAACCGCTCGAGCGCCTCGGCGATCTCGACCTGCGCCTCGGACTCGATCCGGGCCCGCTCGAGCAGCACCGGCAGCGAGCCGATGTTGTGGGTGCCGAAGACCACGTCCACCCAGGGGGCGCGTCTCACGATCTCGCTCTTGTCCTTCTGGGCGAGGCAGCCGCCCACAGCGATCTGCATGCCGGGTCGCGCGGTCTTCGTCGGCAGCAGATGCCCCAGGCTGCCGTACAGCTTGTTGTCGGCGTTCTCGCGGACCGCGCAGGTGTTGAACACCACCACGTCGGCGCCGTCGTCGGCCTCGGCGCGGGCGTACCCGGCGTCCTCCAACAGACCGGCGAGCCGCTCGGAGTCGTGGACGTTCATCTGGCACCCGTGGGTGCGGATCTGGTACGTGCGAGGCGGCGCGCTGATGGACATGATGGGACAAGGGTAATGCGTTCGCCCCCCGCGGCCGATCTGTTGCGCGCGGGGGCAGTAAAGTCCCAGGCGTGACCAACCCGACAGGCGAACAGTACGAGATCAGCTTCGGCTCCCATCACGCTGTGGTGACCGAGGTGGGCGCGACGTTGCGCAGCTACACCGTGGACGGGCGCGACGTGGTCGTCGGTTTCGAGGCCGACGCCGTCATCCGCCGGGGTCGTGGCCAACAGCTGCTGCCCTGGCCGAACCGGATCCGTGACGGCAAGTACGTCTTCGGCGGCGAGGAGCAGGAGCTCGCGCTGACCGAGCCGGACAAGCACAACGCCATCCATGGTCTGGTCCGCCACGTCGTCTGGGACCGGGTGGAGCACACCGACGAGGCCATCACCCAGAAGGTGCGGGTCTATCCGCAGATCGGCTGGCCCGGCATTCTCGAGGCGACGGTGCGACACAGCCTCAGCGACGAAGGACTGCAGGTGCAGGTCACTGCGCGCAACATCGGCACCGTGGACGTGCCGTTCGGCTATGCAGCGCACCCGTATCTCGGGGTCGGCGAGGAGCTGGTGGACGAGATCGAGGTGCAGCTGCCGGCGGCGGCCTACCTGGAGGTGGATGAACGGCTGCTGCCGATCGAGCTCAAGGACGTCACCGGCACCAAGTACGACCTGAGGTCGGGCGACCCACTGGGCGAGACGACGCTGGACACCGCCTTCACCCGGCTGACGGTCGAGGAGGACGGGCGGTGGCGGGTTCGGCTGTCCCGCGGCGATCGGTACGCGGAGATGTGGGCGGAGGAGAAGTTCGGCTGGCTGCAGGTCTACACCGGTGACGAGCTCCGCGACATTGCTCTCGCGGTCGAGCCGATGACCTGCGGACCGGACGCGTTCAACGAAGGCATCACCCATGACGACATGATCGTGTTGGCCCCGGGGCAGAGCTTCGAAGGCGCATGGGGAATCACCGGTCACTGATGCCCTGCCCGCGACATCTGGCCCCGCCCCCAGCACGACCGTCGGGTGATCCCGACGTTACGCCTGCAGACGTGCGGTGTAACCGAATTACAACATGGAGTTCCCACGTTCACGCAGCACCTTCCCCTAGGGTCGACACATGACGGAATCCGCTGACGTGCGCGACAACACACAGGTGCCGCAGCCGTCGAGCCCGCCCGATCAGCACACTCCCGACCCGCTCACCGGGCCGTCGGTGGCGCCGGAGGCCATCGGTGAGCCGCTGGTGGTGCTGAAGGACGTCGACAAGTATTTCGGCGACCTGCACGTGCTGCAGAAGGTGAACCTGTCGGTCGGCAAGGGCGAGGTGGTGGTCGTTCTCGGCCCCTCCGGCTCAGGCAAGTCGACACTGTGCCGGGCGATCAACAGACTGGAGACCATCCAGTCCGGAACCATCACCATCGACGGCAAGCTGCTGCCCGAGGAGGGCAAGGAGCTGGCCAAGCTGCGCGCCGACGTCGGCATGGTCTTCCAGTCGTTCAACCTCTTCGCCCACAAGACCGTGCTGGAGAACGTCACCCTGGGGCCGGTCAAGGTACGCAAGCGGTCGCCGGCCGAGGCCCGCAAGCGTGCGATGGAGCTGCTCACCCGGGTCGGCGTCGAATCGCAGGCGGAGAAGTACCCGGCGCAGCTCTCTGGTGGCCAGCAGCAGCGGGTGGCGATCGCGCGCGCGTTGGCGATGGATCCCAAGGTGATCTTGTTCGACGAGCCCACGTCTGCGCTCGACCCGGAGATGGTCAACGAGGTGCTCGACGTGATGGTCGGCCTCGCCCGCCAAGGGATGACCATGATCGTCGTGACTCATGAGATGGGATTCGCCCGCAAGGCGGCGAACCGGGTGGTGTTCATGTCCGACGGACAGATCGTCGAGGAGGGGAAGCCCGACGTGTTCTTCACGGCCCCGCGTTCCGACCGGGCAAAAGACTTCCTGGGCAAGATCTTGTCGCACTAGCTCAGGGGACACGGTCATTCCGTGTCACACGAAGGCGTCCCGCCACCACGGTGAGACGCTCAACACCGTATGGCCCCAGTTGTGGGCACGTACATCTGCCCCACGATGGAGGAATGCATGAAGATCACCACGAAAGTCCTCACCTTTGCCGCCTGTGCCGGCCTGGCCCTGACCGCGGCGGCCTGCGGAAGTGACGGCGAAGCCGGCGGCGACCCGGGCACGGGTGGCCCGATCACCATCGGCATCAAGTACGACCAGCCGGGTCTGGGTCTGCAGGAGGGCTCGGAGTACACCGGTTTCGACGTCGAGGTGGCCAAGTATGTGGCCAAGGACCTCGGCTACACCGACGTCAAGTTCATGGAGTCCCCGTCGGCCCAGCGCGAGACGCTGCTGCAGAGCGGACAGGTGAAGATGATCTTCGCCACCTACTCGATCACCGACGACCGGAAGAAGAAGATCTCCTTCGCCGGGCCATACTTCATCGCTGGTCAGGATCTGCTGGTCAAGTCTGACAACAACGACATCACCGGCCCCGAGACGATGAACGGCAAGAAGCTCTGCTCCGTCGCCGGTTCCACCTCAGCCAAGAAGATCAAGGACAACTACGCCTCCACGGTGCAGTTGCAGGAGTACGACACCTACTCCAAGTGCGTCGAGGCCCTGAACTCCGGCTCCATCGACGCCGTCACCACCGATAACGTCATTCTGGCCGGCTTCGCCGCACAGTCGCAGTACCAGGGCAAGCTCAAGGTGGTCGGCAAGCCGTTCTCCGAGGAGCGCTACGGCATCGGCATCAAGATGGGTGACACCGAGCTCTGCGGCAAGATCAATGCCGCGGTCGAGAAGATGGTCTCGGACGGCTCATGGCAGAAGGCGCTGGACGAAACGGTCGGCAAGTCCGGCTTCAAGCCCGACACCAGCACCAACCCCCCGAAGGCTGACGCCTGCTCCTGAGTCCAGGTGGCCGGGTGGTCCTCAGCGACCGCCCGGCCACGGTCTCTGATCGAAAGGAGGGTCCGTGGAAGCCCTGCGCACGTTGCTGAGTGAGTACAACGTCTTCGCCGCCTTCTGGATGACCATCAAGCTGACGTTCTTCTCCGCGATCGGCTCGCTGGTGATCGGCACTCTCGTCGCCGTCATGCGGGTGTCCCCCGTCGCCGTCTTCCAGGGCTTCGGCGCGGCGTACGTCACCCTCATTCGCAACACCCCGCTGACGCTGATCGTCTTCTTCTGCGCGTTCGGCATCTCCAACACCCTCGGCATCACGTTGGCGCCGGCGGACTCGCCGACCTTCATCGTCGACAACAACTTCCGCTTCGGGCTGGTCGCCTTGTCGGTCTATCACGCCTCGTTCGTGGCCGAGGCGCTCCGCAGCGGCATCAACACCGTCCCGCAGGGCCAGGCTGAGGCCGCCCGCGCCATCGGACTGTCCTTCGTCCCCACCCTGAGCTCCATCGTCTTGCCACAGGCGTTCCGTGGTTCGATCGCTCCGTTGGGTAACACCCTGATCGCCCTGACCAAGAACACCACGGTGCTCGCGACCATCGGCGTGGCCGAGGCCGGTCTGACCATGAAGAACATGCTCGAGTTCAACAGCTCGCTGCTGTACGGAATCTTCGCCATCATGGCTCTCGGCTTCGTCATCCTCACCCTGCCGATGGGCCTAGTGGTCACCGCGGCGTCACGAAAGCTGTCGGTGCAACGATGAGCGCCCAGTCGGTCCTCTTCGACGCACCCGGCCCTCGGGCCATCCGCCGCTATCGCGTCTTCGCCGTGATCGGGGCCATCTGCATCGCCGCCCTGCTGTACGCGATCATTCGCGGGCTGGCCGACCCCGCGAACGACCAGCTGACGGCCGCGAAGTGGAGCCCGTTCCTGACCAGCCAGGCCTGGGTCTCCTATCTGCTGCCGGGCCTGTGGGCCACGATCAAGGCAGCCGGGCTGGCCGTGGTGCTGTCCGCCGTCCTCGGCGTCCTGCTCGGCATGGGTCGGCTGTCCACGCTGGGGCCGTTGCGCGTCGTCTGCGGGATCTTCGTCGAGTTCTTCCGCTCGGTGCCGGTGCTGATGATGATGCTGTTCTTCTATTACGTCGGCATCTACGCCCTCCAGATCAGCGGCCCCGGGCTGTCGCTGTTCGGCGTGGTCGCCGGCCTGACGTTCTACAACTCGAGCGTCATCGCCGAGCTGATCCGCTCCGGGGTGTACTCCCTGCCCAGCGGTCAGCGAGAGGCCGGACTGGCGATCGGCATGTCGGCGAACCAGACCCTGATCTCCATCCTGCTGCCGCAAGCCATCACGGCCATGCTCCCGTCACTGGTCAGCCAGCTGGTGGTCATCCTCAAAGACACCGCACTGGGCTACATCATCAGCTATCCGGAGCTGATCCGCGCCGGACAGAACTTCGCCAGCGGCAAGGGCAACCTGATCCCGACCTTGATCGTGACCGCAGCCATCTTCATCCTCATCAACTACGCGCTGACCCGGGTGGCCCGGCTGCTCGAGCGGCGGCTGCAGATCAGCGGCCGGGGCGGAAAGACGCCGCCGGCGGACCTGCTGATGAACGCGGGTGCGGCGGGGTCGTCGGCCGCGCTGGCCGAGCCTGGGACCGGGACTCATCCCGCGCGGTGAGCCGCCAGCTCGCGCAGTGGCACCGACGCTCGGCCGGCTCGCCCAGCTCGCGTAGTGGCTCAGCTGCTCGCCAGCTCGCGTAGTGCGGCGAGCAGCCGAGCCACGTCGTCACCGCTGCTGTAGGGGGCCAGCCCGACGCGGACCGCGCCCCGGTCACCAAGACCCAGCTGCCGCGACGCTTCAATGGCATAGAAGTGACCGGCAGGTGCACTGATGGCTCGCGAGCCGAGGTGGTCCGCCACCTCGACGGGGCGATGCCCGGGCAGGTCGAACAAGACGGTCGAGGTCCGCCGGTCCGCGCGGCTGTAGACGACGGCCCTCAGCTCGGCCAGTCCGGCCTCGAGCTCGTCGCGCAGCCCCGTCTCATGGCTCTCAAAGCTCACCCGCGCCGTCTCGAGGCGTTGGCGGCGGGTGGCTCCCTGACCGAAGCCCGCCAGATAGTCGACTGCGGCGCGGGTGCCGGCCAGCATCTCGTAGGGCAATGTGCCCAGCTCGAACCGTTCCGGCACGGCATCCGAGGACGGCAGCAGCTTGTCCGGATGCAAGGTCTCCAGCAGGTCGGGTGCGGCGGCCAGGATGCCGTGGTGCGGACCGAGGAACTTGTACGCCGAGCAGGTGAAGAAGTCGGCACCGAGCGTACGTACGTCCACCGACGCGTGCGCTGTGTAGTGCACCCCGTCAACGCAGAGCAGGGCCCCGGCGCCGTGCACCAGCGCTGCGATCGCGGCCAGGTCCGGCATGGTGCCGATCAGGTTGCTGGCGGCGGTCACCGCCACCAGCCGGGTCCGCTCACAGAGCAGCTCGCCGATTGCCTCGGGGGCCAGCTCACCGGTCGCAGGGTCGAAGTCGGCCCACCGGACCGTCGCACCGGCCCGCTCGGCGGCGATGACCCACGGTCGGATATTGGCGTCATGGTCGAGCCGCGTGACGATCACCTCGTCGCCAGGGCCCCACCCGGCTGCAAGGGTCCGGGCCAGGTCGAAGGTCAGCTGGGTCGCGCTGCGGCCGAAGATCACGCCCCTGCGCTCGGCACCCAACAGGTCGGCCATGGCCAGCCGCGCCTCGCCCACGATCTGGTCCGCGTTGCGTTCGGCGGGTGTCCGGGAGCCGCGATTCGACAGCGGCGCGCGCAGGGCAGCCGCCATCGCCGCGAACACCGGCTCCGGAGTCTGGGTTCCGCCGGGGGCGTCGAAGTGGGCAGTGCCGGAGGCGAGTGAGGGGAAGTCCGCGCGCATGCGCTCGACGTCGAAGGTCATGACCGTCCTGGTGGTCTGTGCTGCGAGGCAGGCGGGCAGAGGGAACTCCGGGAGTCTAGACCGACCCCTCTGCACCGCGGGCGTCGGACCTTGCGGCAGGGTCCCGCGCCGCGGACAACTCGGAGCGGCTCAGCGGGCGGTCTCGGTGGCGCGGGACTCCCGAACCACGGTGATGCGGATCTGGCCCGGGTAGGTCAGCTCCTCCTCGATCTGCTTGGCGATGTCGCGGGCCAGCACCTGCGCCTCGATGTCGTCCACCACGTCGGGAGCGACCATGACCCGGATCTCGCGCCCGGCCTGCATGGCGAACACCTTGTCCACGCCGTCACGGGCGCCGGCGATCTCCTCCAGTCGCTCCAGCCGCTGAACGTAGGACTCGAGGCTCTCGCGGCGCGCCCCGGGACGGCTGCCGCTGATGGCGTCGGCGGCCTGGGTCAGCACGGCCTCGACGGTCTTGACCTCCACCTCGTTGTGGTGAGCCTCGATGGCGTGCACGATGTCGGGGTGCTCGCCGTACTTGCGCGCCAGGTCGGCCCCGATCAGCGCGTGCGAACCCTCCACTTCGTGGGTGAGCGCCTTGCCGATGTCATGCAGGAACGCGGCCCGCTTGCACTGAGCCACGTCCAGACCCAGCTCCGCGGCCATCAGGCCAGCGATGTGGGCGCACTCGATGAGGTGCTTCAGCACGTTCTGACCGTACGAAGTGCGATAGCGCAGGGTGCCGAGAATGGGGATCAGCGAGGGATGCAGGTCGGAGATACCGACCTCGGCCATCGCGTCTTCGGCCGCCCGCAGGCACTGCTCGGAGATCTGCGCCTTGCTGCGCTCGTGGACCTCCTCGATCCGGGCCGGGTGGATGCGACCGTCCTTGACGAGCTCGGTCAGGGTCATCCGCGCCGTCTCCCGCCGCACAGGGTCGAAGCAGGAGAGCAGCACCGACTCCGGGGTGTCGTCGATCATGACGTTCACCCCCGTGACCTGCTCGAACGAGCGGATGTTGCGGCCCTCTCGGCCGATGATGCGTCCCTTCATGTCATCGCCGGGCAGATGCACCGCGGAGACCACCGACTCCGACGTCTGCTCCGAAGCGACCCGTTGGATGGCACCGACGACGATGTTTCGGGCCTTGACCTCCGCCTCGCGGACGGCCTGGCGCTCGATGTCGCGGGCGACCAGCACCGCCTGGCGCTTGGCCTCGTTCTCGACCATGGCGACCAGCTCGGCCTTCGCCTGGTCCGCGGTGAGGCCAGCCACCCGTTCCAGGGCCTGACGTTGCTCCGCTTCGCTGTCCGCCAGGGCCCGCCGCTTCAGCTTCAGCTCGGCCTTGGCCTCGTCCAGCTGTTGAGCTCGTTCGTCCAGGCTGCGCGACTCGGCATCGAGGCGTTCCTCACGGTCGGCCAGCCGCTGCTCCCTGCGCTCCAGCTCGACCCGCTGCTCACGCATCTCCGCTCGCCGGGACCGGACTTCGTCCTCGGCCGCAGCCCTGGTCTCGCGGGCCAGACGCACCATCTCGTCAGCCTTCGACCGCACCGTCTGGTCGTAGTCCTCCGCTTGCGAGCGCAGCTCACGGTGATACTCGTCGGCCTCGGTGCGACGCATCTCTATCTCGTCCAGCACCGCCGGGTCGAGGACCTGTGTGGCGACCGGAAGCTCTTGGGCGGAAGCGGCGGGAAGAGCCCGTCCGGTCCGTCGGGTCACAACGATGATCCCCACCACGACGGCGGCAGTCAGCAGGAGCAGGCTCAACAGGACCAGGATGCCAATCATGCCGTTGGTCATCTCGCGCTCCGTTCTCACGCTCACGCGTGTGTCGGGAGGGTGTGCAGCACCTACGTCGATATGGAAAACCCGAGCCGCACCGACGCCCTGGGGGTCGGCCGCTGGGCACGCCAGACGAGCCTCTCATCAAAGTCGAACAAGTGTGATCATGGTCAAACCGCGAGTGCGGGGGCACCGCGGAGTCAGTTCATATCGGTTAAGCGTGCTTCAACCCTCGTATTGGCAGAGTATGTGCGCCACTGCCCGTGGTCAAGCACTGGCACCCTCGGGGGAACCGGTTCCTCAGTCGGTCGGTGAGGAGTCCAAAACCTCCGCCAGGACCCTGCTCATGACGCTTGATCCGAACCCCCGCCGTCCGAGGGCGCCGGCCAACCGGCGGTACTGGACCTCGCGCGCCAGGCCGGTCATCGACCGGTGTTTCTTGCGCGCCAACCGGATGGCGGCGTCATATTCGTCGTCTGCGTCGACCGACTCGAGCGCGGTGTCGATCTCGTCGCGCGCCACACCCTTGCTGGTCAGCTCACGCCGCAACGCGCTCTTTGACAGGTGTCGCCGGGCTTGGCGTGAGGCGACCCAGCCCCGTGCGAACTCGGCGTCGTTCACCAGCCCGACGTCTTCCATCCGATCCAGCACCGACTCACTCACCTCGTCGGGGACGTCCTTGGCCTTCAGGGCCTTGTGCAGCTCCTGCCGGGTCCGCGCCGACGCGCTCAGCTTGCGAAGCACGATGGTGCGGGCAGTATCGACTGCCTCGGCGCGTGCGCCAGGGTCGAGTGGACCGGTATCGAGTGAACCGGTGTCGAGTGAACCGGGGCCGGGTGAACCAGGGTCCCCTGAACCAGGGCCGGGTGGACCAGTGTCGGCCTCGTCGGCGTCAGCCTCGTGGGGCGTGGCGGCGGTGGCCCGACCGCGACGAGTTGTCCGCTCAGACCGCGGTGGCTTGGTGCTGGGACCGAGCGAGGACACCGACTCCAGCGGGGCCGGTGTCACCCCACGCTCGGCGAGCCATGACTGCGCCTGGCGTACGGCGTCGGCCGCATCCCTGGCGGCCTGGGTCCTATCGGAGCTCATCTGCCCTTCCTGACGATCGACCAGTCGGGTCGGACGGCGTCGGCCGCCCGACCTGAGATGGTCTAGAAGGCGACCTCGCCGGTGACCGGGTCAACTCCAGCGGGCACGTCGACCTGCGGGCCGATCCCCATCTTCTCTTTGATCTTCTTCTCCAGCTCGTCGGCCAGGTCGGGGTTGTTGAGCAGGTAGTTGCGAGCATTCTCCTTGCCCTGGCCCAGCTGGTCGGCGTCGTAGGTGAACCAGGCGCCTGCCTTGCGAACGATGCCGGACTCGACACCCATGTCGATCAGGCTGCCCTCACGGCTGATGCCCTTGCCGTACAGGATGTCGAACTCGGCCTGCTTGAAGGGCGGCGCCACCTTGTTCTTGACCACCTTGACCCGGGTGCGGTTGCCGACCATGTCCTGGCCGTCCTTGAGGGTCTCGATCCGTCGCACGTCCAGACGCACTGACGAGTAGAACTTGAGCGCCTTGCCACCGGTGGTGGTCTCCGGCGACCCGAACATGACGCCGATCTTCTCGCGCAGCTGGTTGATGAAGATGCAGGTGGTGCCCGCACCGCTCAGCGCGCCGGTCATCTTCCGCAGCGCCTGACTCATCAGTCGGGCCTGCAGACCGACGTGGCTGTCACCCATCTCGCCCTCGATCTCGGCCCGTGGGGTCAGGGCGGCGACCGAGTCGATGACGATGAGGTCCAAGGCGCCCGACCGGACCAGCATGTCGGCGATCTCCAGGGCCTGCTCACCGTTGTCGGGCTGGCTGACCAGCAGGGCGTCGGTGTCGACGCCGAGACGCTGGGCATAGTCCGGGTCGAGCGCGTGCTCGGCGTCGATGAAGGCACAGATGCCGCCGGCCGCCTGGGCGTTGGCGATGGCGTGCAACGCCACTGTCGTCTTACCGCTGGACTCCGGGCCGTAGATCTCCACCACGCGGCCGCGGGGCAGGCCACCGATGCCGAGGGCGATATCCAGTGCGATGGATCCGGTCGGAATGACCTCGATCGGCGCACGCGTCTCTTCACCGAGCCGCATCACCGACCCCTTGCCATGCTGCTTCTCGATCTGTGCAAGTGCGGTGTCGAGCGCCTTGCTGCGGTCTGCGACGGCCATCGTGAATCCTTCCCTTCGCCCGTGTCAGGCGTTTGTGTGACTTCGTGTCGGTGACTCTAGAGACGGCCACTGACAGTCGTTCGGCGAGCCGATGGGCTGTGGATGACGTCCAGCCGTCCTCGACCCAGTGCACAACTTACCGAACACCTGTTCGAACCGGAACCGACACGCCGATGCCCGACCGGGAATCACCGAGGTCAGTGGTGGACCCGCGGCGCAGAACTCGACAGCCGCGGTCAGCGGTCCCGCGCGGGCAGCTCGAGAGCCGCCCAGACCGCCCGCCAGATCTTCTTGCACGGCTCCCCATCGGCCAGCGCCTGCATCACCGTGCGGTCCCCCAGCTCGACCAGGCTGTACTCGGCCGCCCAGACCCGGCAGTACACGTCACCCAGATGGGTTTGCATCCGCAGCCACAGCTCGGTCTCCTTCATCGCGGCCCGCCATGAAGTCTCGTTCCGAGTCGGCACGGGCCCGACGAGGGCAGCGGGAGCGGGACGCGGAGCAGAAGCACGCCGACAGCCTAGAGGGCTGAGGCGAGCGGGTCACCTCACCGGCGGGTGCCGCGATCGGCTCCAGACCCACGGTGACCGACGTCGACCCGGACGTCGATCCCGGCATCTGACGACAGGAACCGGAACTGTCGGTGGCCACAGGCAAGATAGAGGTATGGCAGCGTCCCCGCTCGATGCGTTCGCTCCCGCCACGGCGACGTGGTTCCGGGAGGTGTTCGCCGAACCCACCCGGGCCCAGACGGGCGCCTGGGAGGCCATCTCCGCGGGGCAGAACGCGCTGGTCATCGCTCCCACCGGCTCGGGCAAGACCCTGGCGGCCTTCCTCTGGGCCCTCGACGGGTTGACCCGCCGGCCGACACCGCCGACCAAGCAACGCTGCCGAGTTCTCTACGTCTCGCCGCTCAAGGCGCTCGCGGTGGATGTCGAGCGCAACCTCCGGGCGCCGCTCGCCGGGATCGGCCAGACCGCCTTGCGACTCGGCCAACCGGCTCCCGATGTCGCCGTGGGCGTCCGCTCCGGTGACACCCCGGCCGCCGACCGGCGCCGCCTCACCAGCAAGCCGCCGGACATCTTGATCACCACCCCAGAGTCGCTGTTCTTGATGCTGACCTCCGCAGCGCGCGACGTGCTGCGGCAGGTGGAGACAGTGATCGTCGATGAGGTGCACGCACTGGCCGGCAGCAAGCGCGGCGCCCATCTCGCGCTCTCGCTGGAGCGGCTGGACGCGTTGGTGGCCGAGTCCGACCGACCCCGGCCGATCCAGCGGATCGGGCTGTCCGCGACGGTACGCCCAGCCGAGCGGGTGGCTCGGTTCCTCGGCGGGATGCACCCCGTCACGGTCGTCGCGCCGCCGGCGGACAAGGCCTGGGACCTCTCCGTGGTCGTGCCGGTGGAGGACATGAGCAACCTCGGTGGCGCGGCTCGCCCGGACGCCTCGCTCGAGGACGAGGCGCCGACCCAGCGGCCCTCGATCTGGCCGCATGTCGAGAGCCAGATCCTCGACCTCATCGAGGCGCACCGCTCCACCATCGTCTTCGCCAACTCGCGTCGCCTGGCCGAGCGGTTGACGGCCCACCTCAACGAGTTGCACGCGGAGCGACTCGGTGAGGCAACGCCGGGCGACATCGCCCCACCGGCGCAGATCATGGCCCAGTCGGACACCTCGGCCGGCCGGGACGGCAGCACCACACCGGTGATCGCGCGCGCCCACCACGGCTCGGTCAGCAAGGAGCAGCGCGCCCACATCGAGGCCGACTTGAAGTCCGGACTGCTGCCCTGCGTGGTGGCGACCTCCTCACTCGAGCTGGGTATCGACATGGGAGCGGTCGACATCGTTGTCCAGGTCGAGGCGCCCCCGTCGGTGGCCAGCGGCCTGCAGCGGGTAGGCCGCGCGGGGCACCAGGTCGGTGCGGTGTCGCGGGGGGTCTTCTTCCCCAACCACCGCGGTGATCTGATCGAGTCAGCGGTCGTCGTCGAACGGATGCGGGCCGGCGCGATCGAGGAGGTCGCCGAGCTGCGCAACCCGCTGGACGTGCTCGCCCAGCAGATCGTCGCCATCGTCGTCGGTGGCGAGATGAAGGTCGACGAGCTGTTCGCTCTGGTCCGCCGGGCCAGCAGCTATCAGGACCTGCCGCACAGTGCCTTCGAAGCCGTGCTCGACATGCTCAGCGGTCGCTACCCCTCAGAGGACTTCGCCGAGCTGCGCCCGCGCTTGGTGTGGCAGCGCGACACCGGCGTGCTGACCGCCCGTCCCGGTGCGCAGCGGCTGGCCGTGACCTCGGGCGGCACCATCCCCGACCGCGGGCTGTTCGGAGTCTTCCTGGTCGGGGAGGGCTCCGCGTCCGGCAAGCACAATCCCGGTCGCCGGGTCGGCGAGCTCGACGAGGAGATGGTCTACGAATCCCGCGTCGGCGACGTCTTCACCCTCGGCACCACCAGCTGGCGGGTGGAGCAGATCACGCACGACCAGGTCCTGGTGTCCCCCGCCCCCGGCGTGCCGGGTCGGCTGCCCTTCTGGAAGGGCGACTCCCCCGGCCGCCCCGCCGAGCTGGGTCGTGCCTTCGGCCAGTTCGTCCGGGAGGTGGCAGCACTGGAGCCGGCCGCGGCGCGGGAGCGGCTGGCCCGTTCGGGGCTCGATGCCTGGGCCGCGGACAACCTCGTCAGCTATCTCGCTGAGCAGCAGCAAGCCACCGGTGCCCTGCCCACGGATCGCTCGATCGTCTTCGAGCGGTTCCGAGACGAGCTGGGCGACTGGCGGGTGTGCGTGCACTCCCCCCTGGGCTCGGGCATCCTCGCCCCGTGGGCGCTGGCGGTCGAGCACACCGCTCGCGAGCGGTACGGGATGGAGGTGCAGGCGACGGCCACCAACGACGGCATGGTGCTGCGGATCCCCGACACCGAGACCGATCCGCCCAGCGCCGACCTGATCATGGTCGACCCTGAGCTGCTCGAGTCGATCGTCACCGAGGAGGTCGGCTCATCGGCCCTGTTCGCCTCGCGTTTCCGGGAGTGCGCCGCACGGGCGCTGTTGCTGCCGCGGCGCGACCCGAAGGCACGCTCACCGCTGTGGCAGCAGCGGATGCGATCCGCCCAGCTGCTCAGCGTCGCCGCGCAGTACCAGGAGTTCCCCATCGTGTTGGAGACGATGCGCGAGTGTCTGACCGATGTGTTCGATCTCGACGGCCTGCTGGACGTCCAGCGGCAGCTGGCCGCGCGTACCCTCCGGCTGGTCGAGGTTCAGACCACCGAGCCGTCACCGTTCGCCAAGTCACTGTTGTTCGGCTACGTCGGTGCCTTCGTCTACGAGGGTGACGTGCCGCTGGCGGAGAAGAAGGCGGCCGCGCTGTCGCTGGACGCCACCCTGCTGGCCGAGCTGCTCGGCAAGGACGGGCTGAAGCAGCTGCTGGATTCCGAGGTTATCGCCGCCACCGAGGCCGACCTGCAGGGTCTGAGTGAGGAACGACGAGCGACCAGCATCGAGCAGCTCTTCGACCTCATCCGCACCGCCGGCCCGTTCACCCTGGACGAGCTCCGGCAGCGCAGCGGACCGGACCTGGACGTCACCGACGCGGTCGAGCAGCTGGCCCTGGCCCGGCGGGTGGTGCGGGTGCGGATCGCCGGCGCCGCGATGGTCGCCGTCACCGAGGACGTTCCGCGGCTACGGGACGGGCTCGGGATCCCGGTGCCGCCCGGCGTGGCGGCATCCTTCGGCGAGACCGCCGATCACCCCATCGCGGACCTGGTGCTGCGGTGGGCCCGCACCCACGGCCCGTTCGCCGCCTCCGTGGTGGCCAGACGCTACGGGCTGGGATTGTCCGTGGTGGCGGCGGCCTGCGAGGCGTTGCGGGGTCCGGGCACCTTGGTCTCGGGATCCTTCGTCGACCTCGACGATGTACCGGACCGGCAGCAGTACTGCTCGGCCACCGTGCTCGCATTGATCAAGCGACGGACGCTGGCGCGCTTGCGCAAGGGCGTCGAGCCCGTGGATCAGGTCGCCTTCGCCCGCTTCCTCGCCGGGTGGCAGGGTGTCAGCAGCCCGAGCCGCGGCGTCGACGCCGTCCTGTCGGCGATCGAGCAGCTCGCGGGCTATCCGATGCCGGCGAGTGCTGTCGAGTCGGTGGTGCTGCCGGCCCGCGTCGCTGACTATCGGCCGGCGATGCTGGACGAGCTGACCACCACCGGCGAGGTCTACTGGGTCGGTGACGGTGCGGTCGGTGAGTCCGACGGGTGGGTCCGGTTCTATCTGGCCGGCATGGAGCCGGTCGCCCCGCGGAGCGAGCCGGAGAGCCGTACCGCGGTCGCACTGCTCGAGTCGTTCGCGCCCGGCGGCGCCTACTTCTTCGACGGGCTGCTGCGCGCCGGCGCCGATGGCGCCGATCCCGACGCGGGCGAGCGTTCGTCCTACGTCAATGCGCTGTGGGAGCTGGTGTGGGCAGGACTGATCACCGGAGACACCTTCGCACCGGTCCGCGCCCTGACCACCGGCGGGACCCTGAAGCGGCCTCGACAGCCATCCTCCCGGGTGCACCGCGGCCGACTGACGGGCAGGCCCGGTCGCCCGCGCCTGCCAGTTCGTACCCTGTCGCCGACCACGGCCGGTCGCTGGTCCTTGGTGGAACGGTCTCCGCAGGACGCCCGCACCATCTTGACCAACGAGATCTTCGCCCAGCTGGACCGCTATGGCGTGGTGACCCGCGGCAGCGTGATGACCGAGGACTCCCCGGGCGGTTTCGGCACGGCCTACCGTGCGCTGAGCAGCCTGGAGGAATCCGGCCAGTGCCGACGCGGCTACTTCATCGAAGGGCTCGGTGCGGCGCAGTTCGCCCTGCCCGGCGCTGTCGACCGGCTGCGAGCCGAGCTCGAGGAGTCCGAGGCCAAGCGGGCAGTCATCCTGGCCGCCTGCGACCCCGCCAACCCGTACGGCGCAGCCCTGCCCTGGCCGGAGCGGGAGGGCCACCGCCCGGGTCGCAAGGCGGGCGCACTGGTAGCCCTGGTGAACGGCCACCTCGTCTTCTACATCGAGCGTGGCGGCAAGACCCTGTTGTCGTTCAGCGAGGACGAAGAGCTGCTGCTGCCGGCGGCGGCGGCGCTGGCGCGGGCCGTCTCCGCGGGGCTGCTGGGCAAGATGACGGTGGAGCGGGCTGACGGGGGTCATGTCTTCACCTCCGGGCCGGTCAGCGCGGCGTTACAGGAGGCCGGCTTCGCGATGACGCCGCAAGGTCTGCGGCTGCGTCCGCGGCCGGGACGGACGCCGGTCTGACCTCATCCGCCGAACGGTCACTCCATGGCATCGCGACTGACCGCGAGGGCAGAGCGAGCGTCGGTCGATGCCGCCGTACGAGAGACCAGTGTCAGGCAGCTGCCTGAGCGACGGGACGGATGGTCGGCAGTGCAGCGATGGTCTCGTAGGTCGCCATCTTCTCGCTGACTGTGTTGAGCACGATGGACAGCGGCAGGTCCAAGGCCGAACAGATCGACGCCAGCAGCTCTGAGGACGCTTCCTTCTGACCGCGCTCCACCTCCGAGAGGTATCCCAGGCTCACCCGCGCGGACTTCGACACCTCGCGCAAGGTCTTGCCCTGGCCGACTCGCTCCTCGCGTAGCGACTCGCCAATCAGCTCGCGAACCAGCACTGGCTTCAACGCTTGCTCCTGTCGCATACCAAGACTCTACCCACCCACACCCACACTGCTTCGATGCACCGACCACATCACGGATGCTGGTGGTAACGCCTCAGGCCGCGCCACTCATTCCGAGGGCGTCGCGCAGCGCGTGCAAAGCCCCGTCGGCGGTCTGCCGGCGGATCGCCGCACGGTCGCCGGTCAGGTTCAGTTCGACCACCTGCACCCGGTCGGTGCGCAGCTGTGCAATGCCGACGAAGACCTGACCGACCGGATGGCCGTCCTGCTCGGTGGGCCCAGCCACCCCGGTGACCGACAGCCCCCAGTCGGCGACGCAGCGGCGAGCGGCTCCGGAGGCCATCTCCGCCGCGGTGGTCGCAGCCACCGGCCCGTCGCGATCCAGCGTGGCCTGCCCGACGCCGGCCAGCAGGGCTTTCAGCTCGGTCGCGTAGGTGATCAGTCCGCCGCGGTACGCCGCCGACGCCCCGGGGACCTCCGTCAGCAGCTGCCCGATCAGTCCTCCGGTGAGCGACTCCGCCGTGGCCAGCGTCTGGCGCCGGAGCCGCAGCAGTTCGAGCACCTCCGCCGCAACAGGATCGATGCCCACCGCCACGTCGACGGGCCCCGGTGGCCGCTCGGTCACGGCCGGGGTGGGAGATCGGCGGTCGCTCGGCGCCGCAGCGCGACAGCCTCACGGATGTAGTCCAAACCGGTCACGATGGTGACCACGAACGCCACGGCCATCAGCACCCAGGACGGCCAGGACGCCCATTGCGGCAGCGGCAGCAAGAACGCGATCACCGCGACGGCCTGCAGCACGGTCTTGAGCTTGCCGCCCCGACCGGCCGCCATCACGCCGTAGCGCAACATCACGAACCGCAGAATGGTGATCCCCCACTCCCGGACCAGGATCGCGGCAGTGACCCACCACCACAGCTCGCCGATGATGGACAACCCGATGAACGCCATCCCGGTCAGGGCCTTGTCGGCGATCGGGTCGGCCAGCTTGCCGAACTTCGTCACGATGTCGTGCCGCCGCGCCAGATGGCCGTCGAGCAGGTCGGTCAGGATCGCGACGGTGAACACCGCAGCGGTCAGCACCCGCCAACCGCTCTCGTCCGGGTGCGCCAGCAGCATCCAGGCGAACACCGGCACCAGAACGATCCGGACCGCGGTCAGTGCGTTCGGGATGTTCCAGGGCGTCGTCTCCGGCGGCGGTCCAACCGGTGTCGGCTCAGCCACGTGAGCCGTCCGAACCGCCCACCGCCGACAGCAGCTGGTTGCATGGCTCTGCGACCAGGTCCACGCCCTCAGCGTCGACGACGACGGCATCGACATACATGCCGATCCGGTACGCAGCGGGATGCCCGGTCAGCCGGGTACAGCCGTCCACCTCGGGACCCTGGTGGGCCGACCGGCCGATCACCTCGTCCGCATCGATCTCCTCGACCAGGACCCGCACCGTCTCGCCGATCCGCTCCTCCGCTCGCTGCGTCACGAGCTCGTCGGCCAGATCGGCCACTCGGGCCCGCCGCTCCTCGACCACATCCGGGTCGATCTGGTCGGGCAGCCCGGCGGCCTCGGTGCCGTCCTCGTCGGAGTAGCCGAACACTCCGATGGCGTCCAGACCTGCTTCGGACAAGAAGTCGCACAAGATGTCGACGTCGGCCTCGGTCTCGCCGGGGAAGCCGCAGATCACATTGCTGCGAATGCCGGCGGTGGGCGCGAGCTCGCGGATCGAGGCGATCAGGTTGAGGAACGACTGAGGGTCGCCGAAACGGCGCATTCGACGCAGGACCGGACCGGAGGCATGCTGGAACGACAGGTCGAAGTAAGGCACCACCTTGTCGATGCCGGCGATCGCCTGCACCAGACCGGGACGCATCTCGGCCGGCTGCAGGTATGACACCCGCACCCATTCCAGGCCGTCGACCGCAGCCAGCTGCTCCAGCAGCTTCTCCAGCAGCCGGATGTCACCCAGGTCCTTGCCGTAGGAGGAGGAGTTCTCGCTGACCAGGAAGACCTCGGACACACCCTGTGACGCGAGCCAGGAGGCTTCGGCGAGGACATCGGCCGGCGGGCGGGAGACGTACGCCCCGCGGAACGACGGGATGGCGCAGAAGGCGCACCGCCGGTCGCAGCCGGAGGCGAGCTTCAACGGCGCCACCGGACCGCCGTCGAGGCGGGTGCGGAAGGTCCGCGGACCACTGGCCGGCGCCAGCCCGGCAGGCAGGGCGGACGGGGTTGGCGCATGCCCGGTCGCGTGCCCGGGCACCGCGGTGGTGCCCACGGCCCCAGCGCGGGCGATCGGCGACAGCGGCAACAGCTTGCGCCGGTCGCGGGGTACGTGCGGGACGTGGGCCTCGCCCGCCAGGATGGCCTGCAGCCGGCTCGCCACGTCGGCGTAGTCGTCGAAGCTGAGAACAGCGTCGGCCTCAGGCAGCGAGTCGGCGAGCTGGTCACCGTATCGCTCGGCCAGACAGCCGACAGCGACCACGGCCTGCGGACGACCGTTGGTCTTGAGGTCGGCGGCGGCCAGCAAGGTGTCGACCGAGTCCTTCTTCGCCGCCTCGACGAAACCACAGGTGTTGACCATCACCGCGTCGGCGTCCTCGGCGTCGGCCACCAATCGGAAGCCACCCGCCTCCAGCCGTCCGGCGAGCTCCTCGGAATCGACCTCGTTGCGGGCGCAGCCAAGGGTCACGAGGTGGACAGAGGTCAGTTCAGCAGCAGTCATATCCCGTTCAGTATCCGCGATCGGGCGCCGGATTGCCCACTCGGCGCGTCCGGCACCCGATCCACGATCGGCTCAGCCGGCGCGCAGGTTCTCCATCACGGCCTCGAGCTCGTCGGCCTTGACCAGCACCTCGCGCGGCTTGGAGCCCTCTGACGGGCCCACCACCCCGCGGGTCTCGAGGATGTCCATCAACCGGCCGGCCTTGGCGAACCCGACCCGCAGCTTGCGCTGCAACATCGACGTGGAGCCGAGCTGCAGGGTGACGACCAGCTCGACGGCCTGCAGGACGAGGTCGAGGTCGTCCCCGATGTCCTCGGCCACCTTCGCCGCGCCCTCGGTCGGGGCGGTGAGGTCCTCGCGGTAGACCGGCTTCAGCTGTTCGGTGACATGGGCGACGATGTCGCGGACCTCCGCGTCGGTCACCCACGCACCCTGGATCCGGATCGGCTTGCTCGAGCCCATCGGCAGGAACAGACCGTCACCTTGGCCGACCAGCTTCTCCGCCCCCGGCTGGTCGAGGATGACGCGGGAGTCGGTCATCGACGAGGTCGCGAAAGCGAGCCGGCTGGGGACGTTGGCCTTGATCAGGCCGGTCACCACGTCAGTGCTCGGGCGTTGGGTGGCCAGCACCAGGTGGATGCCGGCGGCCCGGGCCAACTGGGTGATCCGGACGATGGAGTCCTCCACGTCGCGGGGCGCGACCATCATCAGGTCAGCCAGCTCGTCGATGATGACCAGCAGGTACGGGTACGGCGTCATCACCCGCTCCGACCCCTCCAGCGGCTTGACCGAGCCGGCCCGGACCGCCTTGTTGAAGTCGTCGACGTGGCGGAAGTTGAAGGCCGCCAGGTCGTCGTAGCGCATGTCCATCTCGCGAACGACCCAGGCCAGCGCCTCGGCGGCCTTCTTGGGTGAGGTGATGATCGGGGTCACCAGGTGCGGGATGCCCTCGTACGCGGTCAGCTCCACCCGCTTGGGGTCCACCAACAGCATCCGGACCTCGTCCGGGGTGGCCCGCATCATGATCGAGGTGATCATCGAGTTCACGAAGACGGACTTGCCGGAGCCGGTGGCGCCTGCGACCAGCAGGTGCGGCATCTTGGCCAGGTTGGCCACCACGAAGCCGCCCTCGACATCCTTGCCCAGCCCGACCGTCATCGGATGGTGGTCATTGCGGGCGCGCCCGGAGCGGAGCACGTCGCCGAGCGAGACGACCTCCTTGTCGGTGTTGGGGATCTCGATGCCGATCGCCGACTTGCCGGGAATGGGCGACAGGATCCGCACCTCGTTGCTGGCCACGGCGTAGGAGATGTTCTTGGTCAGCGCGGTGACCTTCTCCACCTTGACCGCAGGACCGAGCTCGACCTCATAGCGCGTCACCGTCGGCCCACGGGTGTAGCCGACCACCTTGGCGTCGATCTCGAACTGGCTCAGCACTTCGGTCAGCCGGTGCACCACGGCGTCGGACGCCTCGGTGCGCGCCTTGTGGACGCTGCCCTGCTTGAGCGTGTGCGCGTCCGGCAGCAGATACTGCACGTCGCCGGACAGCTCCAGCTGCTCGACCCGCTGCGGGATCGGCGTGTGCAGCGGTGCCTCCAGCGGCTCGTTCTCGCCGTGCACGGTGACGCCCGGCGGGAGGCCGGCGGTGACCGGCTTGCCGGCGCCGGCGCTCCGGGCCGAAGACACCCCGCCGTCGTCGAACGCCGACGAGATGTCGCCGCCGTCGAAGGCGACGTCGTCGTCCTGCGTCGGTGCCTGGTCGTCGACGACGTCGGCCGGGTCGTCCTCGCCACGCCCGAGCCTGCGCCGACTCTTCCGCGGTTTGTCAGTGACCAGCGGAGTGTCGTAGGCCTCGTCGACACCGTAGGTGAGCTCGTCGTGCACGACCTCGCCCTCGATGATCATCGGCCGCCGGTCGAAGTGTGCGGTGGCCTCGCGGAGCCGCTCGGGGATCTGGTGGAGCGGAATGCCGATGACCACCACGAGCCCGAACAGCATCAACAAGATCAGCAGCGGGACGGCGACATAGACCGTCAAGAGGTCGGCCAGCAGGCTGGACGAGACGTAGCCGAGCACCCCACCGGCCTCACGCAGCAGGTCCGTGCGATCGGTCCGGGGCAGCCCGTGGGCGATGTTGATGAGCCCGAGCAGCCCCAGGGTGAGCGAGGTCCAGCCGACGGCCTGCCGACCACCGGGCCCGTTGCGGTCCGGGTGGCGCAGGGTCCGCCAGGCCATCAGCCCGAGGAACAGGGGTGCACCGTAGGCGAGGGTGCCGATGACGCTGGTGACACCGACGTGGATGACGTGCCCGACCGGGTCCGGCAGCCCCCACCAGAACTCGCCGGCCAGCACGATGGTGAGGCCGGCCAGGAACAGGCCGACCCCGTCGCGCCGCAGGTCGGGATCGAGGTCACGGGCGGTGCCACCGACCCGGCGGGCCGCGCCACCGACACCGTGGGCGAGGCCGAGCCACACGGCGCCGAGCCCGCGGGCGAGCTGGGATCCGATGGACGGCCCCTGCTTGACCGGGGGCTTGCGTGGCGCCGGCCGCGATCCGCGCGCCACCGGCTTGCTCCCTCCGCGCGTGGCGGGCTTGCTGCCTCCGCGCGCCGCCGGGCGCGTGCTGGCCGGCTTGCTGGCCGGCCGCGCCTGGGCAGCACGGGACTGGGTGGGGGTCTTCTTGCTTCCGGACGACCGCGGACTCGAACCGGCTCGCGATGAGCCGGAACTATCTCGGATCCGCGGTGGGGAAGACGCGCGGGTCGCCATGCACGTGAGGCTACGCGATGCGATCGCGCTCGGGGGCGGTCACACGCCGACCGAGCCGGACCAACCTCGCCCACGCGGGGTGCCGACTCAGCCGGGAACGCCGGCTCAGCCCGGCAGGCCGGCCCGCAGCTGCCACAGGTGGTCGGTCGGACCGATGCCGGAGCCCAGCGCGAAACCGCCCCGGATCGCCCCGGTGACGTACGTCTTGGCTGCAGCCATGGCCGCTACCACGTCGTCGCCCAGGGCCAGTCGGCTGGCCAGGGCCGAGGCCAGGGTGCAGCCGGTGCCGTGGGTGTGGGCGTTGTCGGCCCGGGGTGCGGCGAACTCGTGCACGGCCGTGCCGTCGGTGAGCAGGTCCACCGGATCGCCCAGCGCGTGGCCACCCTTGACCAGGACCCAGGTGGACCCGAACCCGAGCAACCGTTCCGCCAGCCGCCGCGGGTCCGACGCGGACGACAGGCCGGTCAGCAGCGCCGCCTCCTCGAGGTTCGGGGTGGCCAGGAAGGCTCTGGGCAGCAGCTGGAAGCGGACCGCGTCCAAGGCATCCGGGTCGAGCAGCGGGTCGCCGTGCTTGCTGGCACACACCGGGTCGACCACCACGGCGACCCCCTCGGACAGCCCGGCGAGCAGCTCGGCGACCACCGTGACGACCTCGGCGGTGCCGAGCATGCCCGTCTTCACCGCCTGGACGCCGATGTCGTCGACGACGCTGCGGAACTGGGCCCGGACCGCGTCAGCCGGGACGGGCCAGATCCCCTGGACGCCGAGGGAGTTCTGTGCGGTCAGGGCGGTCAGCACGCTCATCCCGTGGACGCCGAACGCGAGCATCGTCTTCAGGTCTGCCTGGATCCCCGCTCCCCCACCGGAGTCGGAGCCGGCCACGGTGAGCACCCGGGCCGTCGGCAACGGCGCTGCGCCGGCGGTGCCGTTTCCGACGGCACCCGGGCCGCTGGTCACCGCTGCGCCACGCGGAAGTGGTCGAAACCGGCACTCGACTCCCAGGTGGACCCGTCGACGAGCACGCCGACCGGCCGGTCGGCAGTCGGCTGATGGACGGCACCGACCACCTGCCACCCGGCGGGGACGTCGGCGGCGGAGTCGAATGTGGCGACCAGCGCGTGGTCCTCGCCTCCGGTCAGGATCAGGGTCAGCGGGTCCGAGCCGGTGGCCGCCGCCACCGCCTGCAGCGGGGCGGGGATGTCGAAGGTCTCGGTGGCGAGGTCGATGACCACCGACGACGCGGTGGCGATGTGACCGAGGTCGGCCAGCAGCCCGTCAGAGACGTCGATCATGGCCGTGGCTCCGGCCCGGGCGGCGACGGCGCCGGCGCCGTAGGGCACCTGCGGGACGCGCTGGGCCTCCACCACGACCCGCGGCGACCGGAAGCCACGGCCGAGGACGACCATCCCCGCCGCCGCCCAGCCGGTACGGCCCATCAGCGCCACCACCTGCCCGGCCCGGGCACCGGAGCGCAGCACCGGCGCCTGACCGTCGAGCACGCCCAACACCGTCACAGCGATGGTGACATCGCGGGCGCGGGTGACGTCGCCGCCGGCCAGCGCGACGCCCGTGGCCGCGCACTCCTCCCTGAGCCCCGCCGCGAACTCCAGCGCCCACGCCGTCGGGGTCTCACCCGGCGCGGAGAAGCCCACCAGCATCGTCTGCGCGGTGGCACCCATCGCCTCGATATCGGCGACGTTGACGGCCACCGCCTTGCGGCCGACGTCGCGGGCCGAGGACCAGTCACGGCGGAAGTGCACGCCCTCGACCAAGACGTCGGTCGAGGCGACCACCGGGCCCTTCAGCGCCAGCACGGCGGCATCGTCGCCGGGGCCCACGGTGACTGCCAGATGATCACCGAGGCCCTCGGTGATGGCCTGGATGAGCGAGAACTCTCCCAGGTCGGCCAGTGTCTGGTCGGCGGTCATGGTGCGCACCTGGACCTTCCCGAGTCCCGATCTGCCGAAACAGCCAGGGACCCTGTAGCGTGACGGACACCGCGAGCGTACGCGGTGGGCGCCGTCGGCGCGGATCGCGTCCGCCGGCGGGCGGGGATGGTTTCGATGCACCGGAAAGATGGAGGAACTCTCGATGGTCGTTCAGGCTTACATCCTGGTTCAGACGAACGTCGGCAAAGCAGCCGAGGTCGCTGCCGCGATCGGCGCCATCCAGGGTGTCACGCTGGCCGAGGATGTCACCGGTCCGTACGACGTCATCGTCCGGGCTGAGGCCTCCAGCGTCGATGAACTCGGCCAACTCGTCGTGGCACGGGTGCAGACCGTGGCCGGCATCACCCGCACCGTGACCTGCCCGGTCGTCCACATCTGAACCGCTTGTCTCTCCTCCGGCCGGCCGCCGCGCTCCTGAGTGCGGTGGTCTTGTCGTCTTGCGCGCGGACCGTGGTGATGACCGAGCCGAGCCCGGACCCCGCCGCCGCGACCGTCTGCACGGCGCTGATGGCCGCTCTGCCGGAACGGGTGCTGGACCAGCCGCGCCGCAGCGTCGAGCCCGGTCGGTTCGCTGCGGCGTGGGGCGATCCGACCATCACCTTGCGATGCGGGGTGGCCAAGCCACCGGCCCTGACCGACTCGAGCTCATGCTTCGAGGTGAACGGGGTGGGCTGGTTCGCCGAGGAGGCGTCCGGCGGCTATCTGTTCACCACCATCGATCGCGAGGTCTTCGTCGAGGTGGGGGTCCCGCAGGAGTACGCCCCCGAGGCCGGTGCCCTGGTGGACGTGGCGCAGGCCATCACCGACCACGACCCCCAGAGCCAGCCCTGCGTCTAGCCCAGCGGCTGGCTCAGCGCAGGCCCACCGAACGGGCCAGCGCCAGCCGGAGCAACCGGTCCACCAGCTCCGGATAGCTGATTCCGCTGGCGGCCCACATCCGCGGGAACATCGAGTGCTCGGTGAAGCCCGGCATGGTGTTGATCTCGTTCACCACCACCTTCTTCTCCCGGGTGAGGAAGCAGTCCACCCGGGCCAGACCCTCGCAGCCGATCACCTCAAAGGTGCGTACAGCCAGCTCGCGGACCGATTCGGCGACGTCATCGGGCACGCTGGCCGGCACATCGAGGTCGACCTGCTCCTCCGGCAGATACTTGGCCTCGAAGTCGTAGAAGCCCGAGGCGCTGTGGACCCGGATCTCGGCCACTTCGCTGGCCACCGGACGACCTCCGTCCGGGTCGGCCAGTACGCCGCACTCCAGCTCGCGGGCATCGACGAAGCCCTGTTCGACGATGACCTTCGGATCGAAGCCCTGGGCGAAAGCGATAGCGGCCTCGAGCCCGGCCGGGTCGTCGACCTTGGTGATGCCGAGGCTGGAGCCGCCCCGAGCCGGCTTGACGTACAGCGGGTAGGTCAGGGCGGCGACGCTCTCCAGGCAGGCCGCCTTGTCCCGGGCCCATTCCGCCGCGGGCACCGCGACGAACGGTCCCACCGGCAGGCCCGAGGCCGCCAGCACCAGCTTCATGAAGTGCTTGTCCATGCCGACCGCGCTGGCCAGCACTCCGGCGCCGACGTAGCGGGTGCCCATCATCTCGAACAGGCCCTGAATGGTGCCGTCCTCGCCGAACGGCCCGTGCAGCAGGGAGAACGCCACGTCGACGGGTCCGAGCGCGGACAGGGCTGACTGATCCCTGGTCGCCAGCTCGCTGCCGCTCGGCCCACGAAGCAGCATGGCGTCGGCAGCGTCTTCACCGAGCTCGGGCAGCCGTCCGTCACTGACCCGGAGCCGGGACATCGTGTCCGGGTCGACCAGCACCCAACGTCCGCTGCGGGTGATGCCGATTCCCACGACGTCGTAGCGCTGGGGGTCGATCGCGCCCAGCACACCGGCGGCCGTCAGGCACGAGACCGCGTGCTCGCTGCTCGTGCCGCCGAAGATCACCGCGACCCTCGGCCGGGACACCTCACTCATCAAGCCCGCATCTCCTCATCACCTCTGCTGCTCATACGCCGCGGGGCGCACTTGTCGAGCCACGACCTTATACGGGCTCACGCGGGCAGCCCCGGACGACGCGCAGGAGGCAGCCGGGCCCAGGTCGGGGTGTGGCATCTCGGCCGACACGAGAGACTAGCGGCCATGACGTCACAGCCCAGCGACCGCAGCACAGCTTCCGAGGCCATCGGCGCGCGCGATGACCAGCCGGCCCCCCATCCGGAGACGGTGGCCGTGGCCTCGGGCCGCCCGGTCCGGACGGTGGACGCTCCGCTGAGTCATCCGCCGACCTTCGCGGCCACCTACGTCGGCACCCCGACCCCCGGCTCGGGCGACCTCGGCTACGGCCGCTACGGCAACCCGACCTGGGCCGCGCTGGAGGAGACCGTCGGCGCGCTGGAGGGCGGCCGGGCGCTGGCGTACGCGTCGGGGATGGCTGCGGTCCATGCCGTGCTGGAGCTGCTGCGTCCTCACGCCACGGTGGTGATGCCCCGCGACTGCTACCTCGGGGTGGCCAGCGCGATCGACGAGCGGGCAGCGCGCTACGACTGGACCGTACGCCGGGTGGATGTGACCGACACCGCAGCGGTGCTGGCCGCGGCCGACGGCGCTGACCTGCTGTGGATGGAGTCCCCCACCAACCCCACCATCGAGGTCGCCGACCTGCCGGCCATCGGGGCCGGGCTCGCGCCGGGCACGGTGTTCGTGGTGGACAACACCTTCGCGACCCCGCTGCTGCAGCAGCCGCTCCGCAGCGGAGCCCACGTCGTGCTCCACTCGGCCACCAAGTTCCTCTCCGGACACTCCGACGCCTTGATGGGAGCCCTTGTCGTCGCCGAGGACGACGTCGAGCGCTACGCCGCCTTGGAGACGACGCGCAAGCTGCACGGGGCCGTCCCCGGCACCATGGAGGCGTTCCTGGTCCTGCGCGGCATCCGGACCATGGCCGTCCGGCTCGCCCAGGCCCAGGCGAACGCCGCCGTCCTGGCCGAGCGGCTGGCCGCCCACCCGGCGGTCACCCGGGTCCGCTATCCCGGGTTGCCCGACGACCCGGGCCACGCTCTGGCGCGGCGCACGATGAAGGGGTTCGGCTCGCTGCTGTCGATCGAGCTGGCCGACGCGGCCGCGGCGGACGCACTGGTGGCCTCGACCACGATCTGGGTGTTCGCCACCAGCCTCGGTGGGGTCGAGTCGCTGTTCGAGCGCCGCCGCCGGTGGGCGGGCGAGCTGCGTACCGTGCCGGAGGGCCTGGTGCGGATGTCGGTCGGCATCGAGCACGTGGAGGACCTGTGGGCGGACCTGCTGCCCGGTCTGGACGCCTTGGTCACGAGCTGAGTCTCAGTACCGTTCGGGTTTGGCCGAACGCGACATCAGGGCCCGAAGCATGTCGGTCGGCGACAGCTCGCCGGCGATCACCTGCGCCACGTGCTCGACGATCGGCATCTCGACCCCGTGGGCGGCGGCCAGTGCCTGGATCGAGGCACAGGAGGAGACGCCCTCGGCCACCTGCCTGGTCGATGCCTTGATCTCGGCCACCGACCTGCCCTTGCCGAGCTCCTCGCCGAACGTACGGTTGCGCGACAGCGGCGACATACAGGTGGCCACCAGGTCACCGAGTCCGGCCAGACCCGAGAAGGTGTACGGGTCGGCGCCGAGCGCCACCCCGAGCCGGGTGATCTCAGCCAGCCCGCGGGTGATCACCGAGGCCGTCGCGTTGTCGCCCAACCGGATCCCGATGGCCATGCCGACAGCCAGGGCGATGACGTTCTTGGTCGCGCCGCCGAGCTCGCAGCCGATGACGTCCGGGTTGGTGTACGGCCGGAAGGTCGGGGTGTGGCAGGCCGCCTGCACCGCATCCGCGGTGGCGTTGAGGACACTCGCCACGACGCTGGCCGACGGCCGGCGCTCGGCGATCTCGCGCGCCAGGTTGGGCCCGGAGACGACGGCGATCCGCCCGGGGTCGATCGAGCCGGCCTGGGCCACCACCTCACTCATTCGCAGACCGGTGCCCAGCTCGATTCCCTTGGCCAGGCTGACCACCACGGCGGATGTCGGCACGGACCAGGTGGCGAGATTGGTCCGCAGGCTCTGCGACGGCACAGCAAGCACCACGAAGTCGGCGTCATGCAGCGCCTCCTCGGGGTCGGTCACCGCACGAAGGCTGGCCGGCAGCTCGATGCCCGGGAAGTAGTCGACGTTGCGGTGCACGGTGTTGATGCCCTCCGCCAGCTCCGGCCGCCGGGCCCAGATGGTGACGTCGTTGCCGGCTTCGCACAACGGCACCGCGAACGCCGTGCCCCAGGAGCCGGCACCCATCACCGCCACCCTGGTCATGCCACCTCCCCCGACGACCGCGGGCCCGGGGCGATCGGGCGCGCCGGTGGCTGCTCGCCGCGCAGATCGGCAAGCAGGGCGGTGATCGCGGCCATGATCCGGTCGGTGGCCTCCTGCAGCACCGCCGCCGACACCGGCTGGTCGCGCAGGTCGTCGAGGTCGACCGGGTCCCCCGCCTTGAGCCGCAACGTCTTGCGTGGGAAGAAACGGGGGAAGCTCGGCTTCTTGCCATTCATGATCTCGTGCGATCCCCACTGCCCCACCGGCACCACCGGGCAGCCGGTGGCCAACGCGATCCGGGCCGCCCCGGTCTTGCCCCGCATCGGCCACAGATCCGGGTCGAGCGTGATCGTTCCCTCGGGATAGATGGTGACCGACTTGCCCTGCTGCACGGCCTCGATCGCCTGGGCGAGCGCCTTCTGGGCGTCACGCGAGTTGCGCTCCACCGGGATCTGTCCGCAGGCCGTGACGATGCGACCGATGACGGGCACCCGGAAGACCGAGGCCTTGCCCAGGAAGCGTGGCCAGCGGCCGGCGTAGGCGATGAACTGGCCGAAGGCGACCGGGTCCAGATACGAGATGTGATTGACCGCGAAGACGACGCCGCCGGTTCGTGGCATCTTCTCGATATCGCGCCAGTCACGCAAGGTCAGCCGCTTGAGGATCGCGTTGAGCAGCCAGACGACCCGGATGAGCGTCTTCTCGGCCGGTTCGCTGTTGACCTCGCGGAGGGGCCGCAAGGCTGGGGAGGAGGACATCGTCGCCTGTCTGTTGATGATCATCGCGCCCACCGCCGTGCAGGACGCCCAGGAGTGGATTCACCCTAGCCCTCGTGACAGCATCAGGCGTCATGGACACTCAGCCCGGACCGCACTGCCAGGGGTCCACCCCCCGCACCGGTGCGGTCGTCGCGGTGAAGGCGCTGACGGTGGCCAAGTCACGGCTGGCTCCGCTGCCGGACCCGGTCCGCCGTCGCCTCGCCTGGACCATGTCCGTGGACACGCTGCACTCGCTCAGCGCAGGAGTGGACCGAGTCGTCGTCGTGAGCGACCAACCGGCACTGTCCACCGGCCTGGGCGCGTACGGACTCGGGGTGCAGGTGGTGCCGGAGAACGGCGCCCGCGGACTGAATCCGGCCCTGCGGTACGGCGCCGAGCTGCTGCAGGCAGCCGGCTGCGATCGTGTGGTGGCCTGTGTGGGCGATCTACCGGCATTGACGGTGCGCACGCTGCGGCGGGTGCTCGCGGCCGCCGATGGCCGGTCACGGTCCTTCGTGGCCGATGCGTCCGGAGTGGGGACGACGATGTTGATCACCGACGGTCAGCCGCTGGATCCGCGGTTCCAGGGACGGTCGGCGGCGGCCCACCGCCAGTCGGGTGCGGTGGCGCTCGGCGACGAGCAGCACGCGCTGGCGGACGCCCGCCGTGATGTCGACAACGAGGTGGACCTGCTGGACGCGTACGCGATGGGCATCGGTGCAGCGACGGCGAGCCTGTTCGACCCGAGCACCGCCAGACTCGGCCGCTATGCCACGATCACCTGCGCCACCACCGGTGACGGTGCACAAGCGGTGACCCTGACGGGTCATCGCCTCGACTTGTCCGGTGCGGTGCTCGACCCGATGCTGCGGCAGCTGCACGTCGGCCAGCGGCTGCACGCCATGATCGGGAATGACCGGGTGCTGTCGGTATGGCTATGACCTTCGCCTGCGCTGGCTCCGGGTCCCCCGTCCAGCCGTGATCAGAGCGCAGGCCCGGCACCGTGGGGTGCCGGGCCTGCACTCGTCGATCCTCAGGCGATGATCACCGCTTGGCGGTGGCCTTCTTGGCCGGTGCCTTCTTGGCGGCGGTCTTGGCCGGTGCGACCTTCTTGGTCGCGGACCTGGTGGCGCTGGACTTCGTGGCGCTCGTCTTGGCGGGAGCCGACTTGGTCGCGCTCGCCTTGGCGGGAGCCGTCTTCGTCGCGCTGGCCTTGGCGGGGGCCGTCTTCGTCGCGCTCGTCTTGGTGGCGCTCGTCTTGGCGGGAGCCGACTTGGTAGCGGCGCTCTTGGCTGGTGCCTTCTTGGCCGCGGTCTTGGCCGGAGCTGCCTTGGTGGCGGTGCTCCTCGCCGTGGTGGCCTTCTTGGCGGCTGTCGTCGCCGGAGCTGCCTTGGTGGCCGTCGACCGGGTCGCCGTTGTCTTCGCAGGGGTCGCCTTGGCGGCGGTCTTGGTGGCAGCGCCGGTCGCCGGAGTCTTCTTGGCCGCGGTCTTGGCCGGAGCCGCCTTGGTGGCGGTCGTCTTCACGGGCGTCCGGGTCGCTGCGGTCTTCGTCGCGGCAGCCTTCGCCGCGGCCGCCTTCTTGGTTGCCTTCGGCACCTTCTTCTCGCCGGAGACAAAGGCCTTCAGGTCGGTACCGGCGCGGAAGCGCGGCACCGCGGTGGCCTTGGCGCGCTTGCGCTCGCCGGTGCGGGGGTTGCGGACCATGCGCGCAGAACGGTGGACCTTCTCGAACACCCCGAAACCGGTGATCGAGACCTTCTCACCCGATGCTGTTTGGTGGGTGATGGTCTCCACGACTGCGTTGAGAGCCTTGGCTGCTTCGGATTTGCTGCCCTCATAGTGCGCGGACAGCGCCTCGATCAATTGCGCCTTGTTCACGGCATCCCTTCTACGTTCACGATCCGGGCCCGGTCGGGCCTGCGACAGCCGTACCCTACGACTGCGAGCACAACGCTAGGGAACTGGGGGCGGACAAACAATCACCAACCGCCCAATTCCGGCGTCGAATACGTGAAAACGGTGAAATTCTCAGTCAGGAGAGGCTTTCGACCCTTGCCGGCAGCGTCTTCGGCTTGAAATCAGGCCGCGCAGCCTCGAATGCGTCGATGGCGTCCACCTGACGTAGCGTCAGGCCAATGTCGTCAAGTCCCTCCAGCAGACGCCAGCGGGTGTAGTCGTCAATCTCGAAGCCAGTCTCAAATCCGTCGGCCGTGATGGTTCGTTCCGCGAGGTCGACAGTCAGTGGTGCCGAGGGGTTCTCCTCGACGAAGTTCCACAGCTCCTCGACGATCTTCTGGTCCACCACAGCGATGAGCAGACCAGCCTTGCCCGAGTTGCCACGGAAGATGTCGCCGAACCGGGAGCCGATGACTACCTTGAAACCGTAGTTCTGCAAGGCCCACACGGCGTGCTCGCGGGATGAACCGGTGCCGAAGTCGGGACCGGGGATCAAGATCGTCGCACCGGCGTACGCAGGGCGGTTGAGCACGAAGTTCGGGTCGTTGCGCCAAGCGGCGAATAGCCCGTCCTCGAATCCGGTCTTGGTGACCCGCTTCAGATACACCGCCGGGATGATCTGGTCGGTGTCGACATTGCTACGGCGCAGCGGGACGGCGGTGCCGGTGTGGCTGGTGAACTTGTCCATGATGCTTTGTTCTCCTTACAGATCGGCCGGGGCGCTGAGCTTGCCGACGACGGCGGTCGCCGCCGCGACGGGTGGCGACACGAGGTGGGTACGACCGCCCTTGCCCTGCCGGCCTTCGAAGTTGCGGTTCGAGGTGGAGGCGGCACGTTCGCCGGGCGCCAGCTGGTCGGGGTTCATGCCCAGACACATCGAGCAGCCGGCAGCCCGCCACTCCGCGCCTGCTGCGGTGAACACGGTGTCGAGGCCCTCAGCCTCAGCCTGCAGCCGTACCCGGGCCGATCCCGGGACGACCAGCATGCGTACGTTCTGAGCCACCTGGCGGCCCTTGATCACGTCTGCGGCGGCGCGCAGGTCCTCGATCCGGCCGTTGGTGCACGATCCCAGGAACACCGTGTCCACGGCGATGTCGCGCATCGGCTGATGGGCCGACAGCCCCATGTACTCCAGCGCCTTCTGCGCGGCGGTACGGTCCGACTCGGCGATGAACTCCTCCGGGTCCGGCACCCGGCCACCGAGGGAGACGCCCTGTCCCGGGTTGGTGCCCCAGGTCACGAACGGGGTCAGCTGGGTCGCATCAAGATCAACTTCGGCGTCGAAGGTGGCGTCCGGATCGGACTTCAGGGTGCGCCAGTAGTCGACGGCGGCTTCCCAGTCCTCGCCCTGCGGCGCATGCGGACGGCCCTGGACGTAGGCGAACGTGGTCTCGTCCGGCGCGATCATGCCGGCCTTGGCACCCCATTCGATGCTCATGTTGCAGATGGTCATCCGGCCTTCCATCGAGAGGGCCTCGATGGTCGAACCGCGATACTCCACCACGTATCCCTGGCCACCACCGGTGCCGACCTTGGTGATCAACGCCAGCACCACGTCCTTGGCGGTCACCCCCGGGGGCAGCTCGCCGTTGATGTTGACCGCCATCGTCTTGGGCTTCGCCTGTGGCAGCGTCTGGGTGGCCAGCACGTGCTCGACCTCCGACGTACCGATGCCGAAGGCCAGGGCACCGAAGGCGCCATGGGTGGAGGTGTGGGAGTCACCGCAGACCACCGTCATGCCTGGCTGGGTCAGCCCGAGCTGCGGGCCGATGATGTGCACCACGCCCTGGTCCACGTCACCGAGGCTGTGGATGCGGACCCCGAACTCGCGTGCGTTGTTGCGCAGCGTGTCGACCTGCGTACGCGAGACCGGGTCCGCGATCGGCTGGTCGATGTTGAGCGTCGGTGTGTTGTGGTCCTCGGTGGCCACCGTGAGGTCGGGCCGACGCACGGGGCGTCCGGCCTGCCGCAGCCCGTCGAACGCCTGAGGGCTTGTCACCTCGTGCACGAGGTGCAGATCGATGTAGAGCAAGTCCGGCTCACCAGCCGCGGAATAGACGACGTGGTCGTCCCAGACCTTCTCACTCAGTGTCTTGCCCATGGCCAACTTCCATTCCGTACGCGGGACCCGAATCGGTGCGATCCCTGGTGACTTGGGGGTCGAAGCCGAGGTACGTCGTCCGGACTTGCATTCCAACATCCGAGACGGCAGTATCAAGGCATGGACAACTCTAGCGGTGTTGGCGTTCTGGACAAAGCCGCGCTCGTGCTGGGCGCTTTGGAGACCGGTCCCACGACCCTCGCTGGCCTGGTGGCAGCCACCGGTCTGGCCCGTCCGACCGCGCATCGGCTGGCGGTTGCCCTCGAGCACCACCGCCTGGTCAGCCGCGACCTGCAGGGCCGGTTCATCCTCGGTCCGCGGCTCGGCGAGCTCGCCTCCGCTGCCGGCGAGGACCGGTTGCTGGCCACCGCGGGACCGGTGCTGGCCCGGTTGCGCGACATCACCGGGGAGTCCGCCCAGATGTTTCGCCGCCAAGGCGACTACCGCATCTGCGTGGCCACCGCGGAGCGCATGTCGGGTCTGCGCGACAGCGTGCCGGTCGGCACCCAGCTCACCATGACAGCCGGCTCCGCCGCCCAGATTCTGCTCGCCTGGGAGGAGCCCGACCGGATGCAGCGCGGTCTGCGCGGCTCCCGTTACTCCGCCGTGGCCCTGGCCGCCGTACGCCGACGCGGCTGGGCGCACTCGGTCGGCGAGCGCGAGCCCGGGGTCGCGTCGGTGTCGGCGCCGGTCCGGTCCCCCTCCGGCAAGGTGATCGCCGCGGTCAGTGTCTCCGGACCGATCGAGCGGTTGTCCCGCCAGCCAGGGCGCCTGCACGCCCCCGCCGTGATCGCGGCCGCCGAGCGGCTCAGCGAGGTGCTGCGCCGTACCGGTGCCGAGTAGGAGTGAGCGCGCCGTCGTCGTCCTCGAGGGCTGAGGTGGGACGACATCGTCGAGAGTCGCCCGGAGGCCGCCGGGGATCAAGGCGCTCGGCGCGCAACTGTGCGGCGCCTCCGACCAGCGGAGAGCGTTGGTCGGCGAACACGTCGTTGGCGTCCTAGCGGGCGCGGCGTCACCCTGGCCGGCTCCGCGAGTTGGGGTTCGCGACGACGGATGGGCCGCCGCTGCCGACCTGCGCGACGAGTCTAGAGTGACTCTGTTGTGCCACGCGGCCGAAGGAGATCCATGAGCGACAACACCTCCCCCAGCACCCCGCAGACCGATCGCTACGCGCGGTATCGCTGGTGGGGGCTGCTCGCCATCAGCCTCGGCGTTGCCATCATCATCATGGACTCGACGATCGTTTCGGTGGCCATTCCGGCGATCGTCGACGACCTGGCCATCTCCAGCACCCAGATCCAGTGGGTGCAGGAGATCTACACGCTTCTCTTCGCCGCGCTGCTGTTGACCTGGGGCCGCCTCGCGGACCGGGTGGGAAGACGCCGGATCATGCTGATCGGTGTCGTCGTGTTCGTCGCCGCGAGTGTTCTGTGCGCCGTGGCCGACAGCGGTGGGGCGCTCATCCTCGGTCGCGCCCTTCAAGGGCTCGGCGGATCCATGATCCTGCCGACGACACTGGCGTTGCTCAACGCCAACTTCCACGGCCGCGACCGCGGCATCGCGTTCGCGGTCTGGGGATCCACCATCGGCGGAATGGCGGCCGTCGGTCCGCTGGTCGGCGGCTGGCTGATCGAGAACGCCAGCTGGCGCTGGGCTTTCGGCATCAACGTGCCCGTCGGCATGCTCGTGGTGGCCGGGCTCCTGCTGTTCGTCGCGGAGTCCGCCGAAGCCGTTGCCGGTGCTGTGCAGCGCCTCGACCTGGGTGGCGCGCTGCTGTCCATCCTCGGATTCGGTGCCCTCGTGTTCGGGCTGATCGAGGGACGCAACTACGGCTGGTGGGCGGCCACGGACGAAGCACCCGTCGACCTCGGCGGCATCTCGCCGGTGCCGCTCGCCTTTCTTGTCGCGTTGATCACGCTGACCGCCTTCGTGCTCCTGGAGCGTGCCCGCAGCCAAGCGGGCAAGGGTGTCATCCTCGATCTGTCGCTCTTTCGCATCTCCTCGTTCGCGAATGGCAACGTCACCGCCCTCATCGTCAGCTTCGGTGAGTTCGGGCTCATCTTGTCCCTGCCGCTCTGGTTCCAAAATGTTCTTGGCTACACCGCTTTCCAGGCGGGACTTGCCCTCGTTCCGCTAGCGGTCGGCTCCTTCGTCGCGAGCGGCGCCGTGGCCGGTCTCGGTCGAAAGCTCACACCGGTGGCGATTGTGCGTACCGGTCTCGGTCTCGAGATCGTGGCGATCGCGACTCTTGCCCTGCTCATCCGACCGGACAGCACGGCGTGGCTCACATCGCCCGTTCTCTTCGTCTACGGCATGGGTGTCGGCCTGGCCACCGCCCAGCTGACCAGCGTTGTGCTGGCCGATGTGCCCGTCGCTCGCAGCGGTCAAGGGTCGGCTACGCAGAGCACCGCTCGACAGACGGGCTCCGCGCTGGGCATCGCCGTTCTCGGTACGGCGTTCTTCACCACGCTCACGGCAGGCACCGAGAGTCGCTTGTCGGACGCGATCGCCGGCAACCCCGCGGTGCAGACACTTGTGGACTCCGTGACCGCGAGCTCGGGGGGAAGTATCGCGTCTCTGGCTGCCGATCCGCGGACCGCGTTCGTCGCCGACGCGGCTCGAGCCGCGATGACGGATGGAGCCTCCCTGGCGGGCTGGATCGCCGCGGCCGCGCTCGTCGTCGGCCTCATCTCCAGCCTTCGGATCCGGACGAGCACCCAGACACCGGAGTCAGACACCGCTGACGTCGCCTAATCGATTCCAGCGATCGATTCCAGCGACCGGTCCCTGCGGGACCCGCGTCGCGGTACGGCGATCTCGAGCCTCAGGTGAGCAGGGTGACCTGGAAGCGGTCAGAGTCATGACCCACGAGTTGGCCGGTCCCGGGCAGCTCGAGGTGGCCGTCGTCGTGATCATCACACCCGCGCAGAGCCCGCCCACTGGGCAGCCGATCCAGTGACTCGACCGACCCGTCGGTATGCAGGATGGCGATGTCGGCCACGCGCCCACGAAGCGCCACAGCGTCTGGTGCGGTCATGAGGTCGTGGTGGGCCTCGACGTAGCGCGTGGACGACGGGTCTGGTCCGGGAAGCTCCAGGCAGCTGACCTCCACCGTCGAGTCGCGTTCATACGCCGGGCCGCAACACTCATGTTCCCAGCCGCCGACCTCGACCACTATCCGCACCTGTCGATGCTAGCGGGCAGCGGCTTGGCCTGGCTCGGTGTAGCGATGTACGCGCCCAGCGTCGACGGGTGGTGCGCCAGGTGGTCAAGGGCGCGGGTCGTCTCGACCGCGCGCTGGCGCCGGGCTGAGGGGCGAGCCCGACAAGAGTTCGTCAAGAGCCGTCAACAGGTTGTTAAGACCGCCGGTTCGGCCGTTGGCGGGCGGTGTGATGGGCGCATGAGTCTGTTGTCCATCGCCCTGCTGTTGGGGGTCACCGCCCTCATCGTGTATCTGCTGGCCACCCTGATCTTCCCGGAGAAATTCTGATGCCTCCGTTGTCCGACACCGCCGCTGGTCTCGCCAGCATCGGTCTTCTCGTCTTGTTGCTGGCTCTGGTCTACGCACCCCTGGGTGACTACATCGCCAAAGTCTTGACCCCGGTGCGGCACAACCGCGTCGAGCGGTTGGTCTATCGGCTGGTCGGGGTCAACCCCGACGGGCAGCAGAACGCCCGCAGCTACGCGGTCGCCGTGCTCGCCTTCGCGGGCGTCTCGATCGTCGTCCTCGTCGCGATCCTGATGGGGCAGGCCGCTCTCCCGTTCGACCGCGACCTCCCAGGCATGGGGTTCGCCATGGCGCTCAACACCGCCGTCTCCTTCGTCACCAACACCAACTGGCAGTCCTACGCCGGCGAGTCCACCCTGGGCTACACCGCGCAGATGGCCGGTCTGGCGGTGCAGAACTTCACCTCCGCCGCCGTCGGCATCGCGGTCGCCGCCGCGCTGATCCGCGGCTTCGTGGCCTCCCGCACCGGTGAGCTCGGCAACTTCTGGGTCGACCTGACCCGGGTCGTGCTGCGGCTGCTGCTGCCGCTGGCCGTTATCGGTGCCCTTGTACTGCTGGCGGGCGGGGTCATCCAGAACTTCGCGCCCGACCTGGCCATCACCACGGTGACCGGCGGAACCCAGACCCTGCCCGGCGGACCGGTGGCCAGCCAGGAAGCCATCAAGCTCCTCGGCACCAACGGCGGCGGGTTCTTCAACGCCAACTCCGCGCACCCGTTCGAGAACCCCAGCCCGCTGACCAACCTGTTCCAGATCTTCTTGATCATGGTCATTCCGATCGCGCTGACGCGCACCCTCGGCACCATGCTGGGCAACCGGCGCCAGGGCTACGCAGTACTCGGCGCGATGACCGTCCTGTGGGGTGGCGCCCTCGCGCTGACCACCTGGGCGGAGGTCGGTGGGTACGGCCTCGCCGCCCGGTCGGCCGGCTCGGCGATGGAAGGCAAGGAGACCCAGTTCGGCACCTGGGCCAGTGCCCTGTTCGCCACCTCCACCACGGGCACCTCCACCGGTGCGGTGAACACGATGCACGACTCGATGAGCCCGGCCGGTGGCGGCGTGGTGCTGGTCAACATGCTGCTCGGCGAGGTCTCCCCCGGCGGCACCGGGTCAGGGCTCTACGGGATGTTGATGGCGGCCATCCTCGCCACCTTCGTCGCCGGCCTGATGGTGGGCCGCACGCCAGAGCTGCTGGGCAAGAAGATCGGTGCCCGGGAGATGACCTTCGTGTCCCTGTACGTCTTGACCTCGCCGGCCCTGGTGCTGCTCGGTCTCGGGGTGGCGATGGCCCTGCCGAGCACTCCGGACGCGATGAATAACAGCGGCGCCCACGGGCTGTCGGAGGTCTTCTACGCCTACGCCTCCGCCGCGAACAACAACGGCAGCGCGTTCGCGGGCATCACCGTCACCTCCGACTTCTTCCAGTACACCCTCGCCGCCGCCATGCTCGTCGGTCGGCTACTGCCGATCGTGCTCGTGCTGGGGCTCGCCGGGTCCCTCGCCAAGGCCGCGCCCGTCCCCGTCACCCCCGGCACCCTGCCGACTACCAGCCCGCTGTTCGTCACCCTGCTCGTCGGCGTTGTCCTCCTCGTCACGGGCCTCACCTTCTTCCCCGGGCTCGCGCTCGGGCCTATCGCCGAGGCACTCTCATGACCCTCTCCCCCCTCACCGAACCCGAAACCACCACGGCGCCCGAACCCGAGCGGCGCCGCCGACCCGACGCGGTCCCGCTCCGCGCCCAACTCGCCGCCGCACTGCCCGAAGCCTTCCGCAAGCTCGACCCGCGGCATCTGTGGACCAGCCCTGTCATGCTGATCGTCTGGATCGGCTCCGTCGTCACGACGATCGCTGCGGTCTTCCAGCCAAGCGTCTTCACCATCGCGATCGCCATCTGGCTGTGGCTGACCGTCCTGTTCGCCAACCTGGCCGAGGCGGTCGCGGAACGCCGCGGCCGCGCCCAGGCCGCCTCGCTCCGTGCTACCCGCACCGACACGCTCGCCCGCCGCCTGGGCGGCGACGGCGTCGAGGAACAGGTGCCCAGCACCCAGCTGGCTGTTGGCGACCGCGTCCGGGTCAGTGCCGGGCAGGTGATCCCCGGCGACGGCGACGTCGTCGAAGGCGTGGCCAGCGTCGACGAGTCCGCCATCACCGGGGAGTCCGCGCCGGTCATCCGTGAGGCCGGCGGTGACCGCTCCGCGGTCACCGGTGGCACCACCGTGCTCAGTGACGAGATCGTCGTTAAGATCACCGCCGCCGCCGGGGAGTCCTTCCTGGACCGGATGATCGGGCTCGTGGAGGGCGCCCAGCGCCGGAAGACCCCCAACGAGATCGCGCTCTCCATCCTGCTTTCCAGCCTGACGCTGATCTTCCTGCTCGCCGTCGCCACCATCCAGCCGCTGGCCGCCTACTCCGGCGAACGCCAGTCCGTCGTCGTCCTCGTTGCCCTGCTGGTCTGCCTGATCCCCACCACGATCGGCGCGCTGCTCAGCGCCATCGGCATCGCGGGCATGGATCGACTCGTCCAGGCCAACGTGCTCGCGATGTCCGGCCGGGCCGTGGAGGCGGCCGGCGACGTCAGCACTCTCCTGCTCGACAAGACCGGCACCATCACCTACGGCAACCGCCAAGCCGCGGAGTTCCTGACCCTCGACAACGTCGACCCGGCACACCTGCGCGACGCCGCCCGCTGGGCCAGCCTCGCCGACCAGACCCCCGAAGGCCGGTCGGTGGTGCAACTCGCCCTCGCCCAGGGCTCCGACGACAACGACCTGCCCAACGGGGCCGACTACATCGACTTCACCGCCCAAACCCGGATGTCCGGCATCGACGTCAACGGGCGCCAGATCCGCAAGGGTGCCGCTTCCGCGGTCTCCGCCTGGATCGGCGCCACACCGAACACCCTCGACGCGGTCGTGAACAAGGTGTCCGCCTCCGGCGGCACCCCGCTGGTGGTCGCCGAGCGGACCGGCAGCGGCGGCGGACGCGTGCTCGGGGTCATCCACCTCAAGGACGTCGTCAAGCCCGGCATCCGCGAGCGGTTCGCCGAACTCCGCTCCATGGGCATCAAGTGCGTCATGATCACCGGCGACAACCCGCGCACCGCTGCCGCCATCGCCGAGGAGGCCGGCGTCGACGACTACCTCGCCGAGGCCACCCCCGAGGACAAGATGGAGTTGATCAAGAAGGAGCAGGCGGGCGGCCGGATGGTCGCTATGACCGGCGACGGCACCAACGACGCCCCGGCTCTCGCCGCCGCCGACGTCGGAGTCGCCATGAACTCCGGCACCGCTGCCGCCAAGGAGGCCGGCAACATGGTCGACCTCGACTCCGACCCGACCAAGCTGATCAAGGTCGTCGCCATCGGCAAGCAGCTCCTGATCACCCGAGGCGCGCTGACCACCTTCTCGATCGCCAACGACATCGCCAAGTACTTCGCGATCATTCCCGCCATGTTCGTCGCCGTGTACCCGGGCCTGCAGACCCTCAACATCATGCGTCTGTCCTCACCGTCCTCGGCCATCCTGTCCGCGGTGATCTTCAACGCACTGGTGATCGTCGCGCTGATACCGCTGGCGCTCCGGGGCGTCGCGTATCGACCCGGTCCCGCGGCCGCTGTGCTGCGCCGCAACCTGCTGCTCTACGGAGTGGGCGGCATCATCGTCCCCTTCCTCGGCATCAAGATCATCGACCTCCTCGTCTCCCTCCTCCCAGGACTCTGAACACCATGACTCTTCGACAGATCTTCACGTCACTCCGCCTGCTGCTGGTTCTCACCGTCGTGGCCGGCGTCGCCTACCCGGTCGCGGTGTGGGGGGTGGGCCAGGTCGCCTTCCGCGATCAGTCCCGCGGTTCTCTCTTCGCCACTGACGGGACCGTCCGCGGCTCCACCCTGATCGGCCAGCAGGTGGAGGGCGACGGCTGGTTCCAGCCCCGGCCGTCCGCCGCCGACTACGACGCCCTGGCCAGCGCCGGCTCCAACGCCGGGCCGTCTGACGCCGACCTCCTCGCCGCCATCGAGGAGCGCCGGACCGAGGTGGCCGACCGGGAGGGGGTCGACGGGGCCGCAGTCCCGCCCGACGCTCTCACCGCGTCCGGTTCCGGACTGGACGCCTTCATCTCACCGGAGTACGCCGCTCTGCAGGCGGCCCGGGTCGCCCGCCAGCGCGGCCTGGCTCCCGATGAGGTGCAGGCGCTCGTCGCGGCGGCGACGTCGGGCCGGACCCTAGGTTTCCTCGGCCAGCCGCGCGTCAATGTCGTCAAGCTCAACGCCGCCCTCGCAGCGCGTGGCTGAATGACGACCAGACCGGAGGCGGCCCGATTTGCCGCGCAGGACTGCTGCGCGTCTACTCGGCGCCGCCCCCGGCGGCGGGAAGACCTTCGCGATGCTCGACGGACTCGCGCACACGAACGACCGTTACCGCAGCACCCACGGGAACGACTCCACCTGGGGCCCTGCTCCGGCCCGGGGTCGGGGAGGTCGTGATCGCCGAATCCGGCGACCTCCGGTGTGTCCACTCCTACTGGACCGACCAGCCCCCGTCGGAGGGCAGCACGGCGCCGTTGATGTTCACCGCGTCGTCGCTGAGCAGGAACGTGATCGACGCCGCCAGCTTCTCGGCGGTCGCGAGCGCGGGAATCAGCTTCTGGAACGGGGCCAACCTCGCTCTGCCGGACTCCGACGGGTTCGCCGACATCGGGATGCCGGTGGCGACACCGCCGGGGGCGACAGCGTTGATCCGCAGACCCTGGGCGCCGTACATGAAGGCGGCGCTGCGAGTCAGCCCGATCACGCCGTGCTTGGACACCGTGTAGGCGTTGCCAGAGGCGTTGCCGCGCAGTCCGGCCTCGGAGGTGACGTTGACGATGGCGCCGGACCCGCGTGCGAGCATGGCGGGAATGACAGCGCGGGACAGCTTGAAGACACCCGTCAGGTTGATCGCCATCACCCGGTCCCACATCGCGTCCGTCGTCTCGTGCAGCGGAGAGAAGTCGTCGTTGATCCCGGCGACGTTGGCGAGCCCTTCGATGCGCTCACCCGCTGCGAGGACGATCGCGTCGATGTCGCTCTGCTGGGTGATGTCGCCCACCACGGTGACGATCTCCGCTTCGGGTAACGACGTCACCAGCTCCTCCAGCCGGTGCGCGTTGACGTCCACGGCGACCACCCGGCCACCCTCCGCCGCGATCCGCGCCGCAGTGGCTCGGCCGATGCCGGAGGCGGCGCCCGTGACGATCACCGTTCGGCCTGTGAACCTGCCGGGTGTGACCTTCTCGACCCAGTCGGAGCTCTCGCTCGTCACGGTCGGAGCGACGCCGCCGTTGGCCTGCAGGACCAGGTCGTCGACGACGGACTGCGGCAGCTGGCCCTGGCTCATGACAACGAGCTGCTGCAGCGGCAAGCCGCTGACGGGGCCCAGCGCGTCAGTGCCCACCCCGGCCTGCTGCAGGAAGCCGCGGATCAACGGGCCTCCCACCGGGTCAGCGAGCCACGTGCCGATCGTGCTGCTCGCGGTCAGAGGGACGGTGGCGTCAGCCATCAATGGGTTCCTTTCCAGTCCTGGCGTGCCCGTCGGCATGCCTGTTCAGTCCAGAAATTCTAGTCGGTCGAGGATTGAGCTCAGAACAAGGCCGGACTGACAGCTGCCCACCTTGGCCACCGCCGCATCCAGACCTACTCCCCACCATCGGGGGGTGTCGCGGCACGGCCCGAGCTCGTGCCGGGTCGAAGCGGGACTGGCGCGCAGAGGCGTCAATTGATCGTTAAGATCGCAGGTTCGGCGGCTGCGGGGCGACAGGATGTCCCTGTGGATGTGAACGCGCACTGCTCTCTCGCGCCGCGGCGGCGCGGCCTGCTGATCCTCTCACCCGAGCGCAGGGCCCTCCCGTGACGACGACCGAGCGGTGGTCCGAGCGGCACGCGACGGAGATCTGGGCGGCAGCCGCCTTCGTCCCCCCTGCGATAGCCGGACTGCTGAGCCTGGGCCGGCCAACCATCCAGGACAGCCACGCCGCCTTGGTGCTGGTGCTCGTGGTGGCGGTCATCGGGGCGTCGGGTCTGCGGGCGGCAGGAATCGGAGCCGCTCTGACCGCCGCGTTGGGTTATGACTACTCCTGGACCGAGCCCTACGGCAGCCTGGCCATTCACGACGTCAGCGACGTGATCACCGTTGCGCTGCTGTTGCTCGTGGCGGCGGGGAGCGGCAGCGTAAGCGGTTGGGTCGCCCAGCAACAGGCCACAGCACTCCAGCAGCGGAGCTACGTGGCCGCCGTGCAGACGGCTGCCGCAGCGTCATCAGCCGACGGCCGCCCGGGCAGCAGTCCGGCGGCGGTGTGCGAGGCCATGGCCGCCGTCCTCGGGGCGGACCGATGCCGCCTCGTCCACGATCCAGCACCGGGATCGCCGCAGTTGCACGCCGACGGGACCATCGCCCAGGGCGACCGGGTTCTCGACGTCGAACGGTGGGGACTGCCCAGCGATGACGTCATCGTCGTACCCGTCGGGGTGGGCAACGACGCTGGGATCTACTTCGAGATCTCCGCAGCGACACAGATCGCGCGACCCTCGCTGGAACAGCGCCAGGTCGCAGCCCTCATCGCGCGGCTGGCGGGGACCGGGCTCCCCACCCTGCGCTGACCTTCTTTCCCCAGCACCCGTACCGGACGCGCGGCAGGGTCACGCCTCCACGCGAGAAAAGGACGACCCATGGCAGGTTCCAACCGACCGTCTCCGACTGAGATGGCACCCTCACCGCAGCTGAGCGACAAGGCAGATACTCGGGCCGAGGCAGGTGACGTGGCCGGCTCCAAGACCAGTCGCTCGTTGCGTCTGGGACGTGCTGCTGCCACGGTCGGCGCGCTCGGTGTGGTCTTCGGCGACATCGGCACCAGCCCGCTGTACACGATCCAGACGGTGTTCAACCCCGCCGACCCCCACCAGATCGAGGCCACCGCGGCGCACGTGTTCGGCATCGTCTCCCTCATCTTCTGGGCAGTCACCCTGATCGTCACTGTGAAGTACGTCTTCCTCGTTCTGCGGGCGGACAACGACGGGGAGGGCGGAATCCTCGCGCTGATCACGCTGATCCAGCGCCGCGGTGTCCTCAGCGGACACCGCACCACGATGGCTCTGGCCGGACTGGGCGTGTTCGGGGCCGCCCTGTTCCTCGGCGACAGCGTGATCACCCCGGCCATCTCGGTGCTCTCTGCGGTTGAGGGCCTGAGAGTGGTGGAACCGGCTCTCGAGGTCGCCATCATCCCGGTCACCGCCGTCATCATCGTGGCGCTGTTCGCCTCCCAGCGGCTCGGTACCACCAAGGTGGGCCGGCTGTTCGGGCCCGTGATGGTCGTCTACTTCTTGTCCATCGGCATCTTCGGCGCGCTCGGGGTGGCCAACCACCCCTCGGTCCTGGCCGCGCTCTCCCCGACCTACGCCGTGGGCTTCCTGGTCAGCGACTTTCCGACCGCCTTCTTCGCGCTCGCGGCGGTGGTACTGGCGGTGACCGGCGCCGAGGCGCTGTACGCCGACCTCGGCCACTTCGGCCGGCCACCCATCACTCGAGCCTGGCTGGCCCTGGTGTTCCCCGCCTGCATCCTCAGCTACCTCGGCCAAGGCGCACTGATCCTGAACGATGGAGCCTCCATCGCCAGCCCGTTCTTCCTCCTGGTGCCGAGCTGGGCCCGCCTCCCGATGGTCCTGCTGGCCACCGCAGCAACGGTCATCGCCTCCCAGGCAGTGATCACCGGCGCCTTCTCCATCGCCCACCAGGCGGTGCAGCTCGGCTACCTGCCCCGGCTGCGTTCCACCCACACCTCTGCGCAGACCTTCGGCCACATCTACATCCCCTGGATCAACTGGGCACTGATGGTGGGAGTCCTTACCCTCGTCTTCGCCTTCCAGACCTCGGCGGCACTCGCCTATGCCTTCGGGATGGCCGTGACCGGCACCCTCACGATCACCACCGTGCTGTTCTTCTACATCGCCCGCCGCCACTGGCGGCAGCCGCTGTGGCTCGTAGCCGTGGGGACGGTGGTCCTGCTGGGTATCGAGGGACTGTTCCTGGCTGCCAACCTCACGAAGCTCACCAGTGGAGCCTGGCTGCCCCTGCTGATCGGGATCACCGTGTTCACCGTCATGACCACCTGGCAGCGAGGCCGAGCGCTGGTCACCCGAGAGCGCGAGGAGAAGGAAGGCTCACTCGCTGCCTTCGTCGCCGAGCTGCAGCAAGCACCGGCGCCGCTGAGGCGGACGGCCGGCACCGCCGTCTTCCTCAGCCGCGGCAAGAACACCACCCCGCTGGCGCTGCGCGCCAACGTCGACCACAACCGCGTACTGCACGAACACGTGGTGATCCTGACCATCGAGACCCTTCCCGTGCCGTACGTGGCCACCGAGAACCGACTCGACGTCGACGGCCTCGGCTTCGCCGACGACGGCATCACCCACGTCACCGCCCGCATCGGCTATCTGGACGCGCCCGACGTCCCCCAGGTCCTCGAGCTCGCCCTCGACAGGCTCGAGCGTCCCTTCAGCATGTCCGAGGTGACCTACTACCTGTCCACCATCGAGATCATTCGCGGAGGAAGCGGCGACCTGGCCCCCTGGCGCAAGAAGCTCTTCATCGCTACCTCACACCTCACCGCCGACGCCGCGGAATACTTCGCGTTGCCGCGGGACCGCACCGTGATCATCGGCTCCCGCATCAGCATCTAGCGGTGACGTCCAGGGAGGGTGTCGATCTGCTGAGAGGCTGTTCCACCGACGGCGCAGTGGATCAGGCGTGGTCGTCGAACGGCAGCCGGCCCAGTAGGGATGGCTGCCGTGAGCGTCTGAGGTGTGGTGGATGTTCCCAGAGCCGCGGCCCTGGATAGCCGGCCGTTCGACGTCGACCTCATCCGCTCCAAGTGGAGCGGGGATTTCACAGTAGCCCCGACGGGATTCGAACCCGCGCTACCGCCTTGAGAGGGCGGCGTGCTAGGCCGCTACACAACGGGGCCCTAGCTGCTCGGTCATTGCTGACCGGCCGGAAAAGATTACCAACTCACCTTGCATTCCAGCGAATCGAGAATCTCTTCGCTGGGGTACTAGGACTCGAACCTAGACTAACTGAACCAGAATCAGCCGGGCTGCCAATTACCCCATACCCCACTGCCGACATCGCTGCCGACCGTGTCGTGCTCCGTCCGGGGCACGAGGAAGAACAATACTGTAACCCGCCCGGATCGCCCAAACCGGGCCCCGTATCCAGGCGGTCACCCTCGGTCCCGGACAGGGCGCCTCAGCGCCGCGCGACTGCAGTCAGGTCCACGGTCGTCTGCAGCTTCATCCGACGGGCCAGCAACCACGCCAGCAGGGCGAAGAGGGCGAAGCCCCCGACGTCGAACACGGCGTCCAACCAGCCGATGCTCTGTACGGCCTTCACCGTGGCGATCGAGGTGGTCAGGCCGGCCAGCACGTAGGCGCAGATGTTATTGATCACGTGCGCCGCGATGCCCGCCTCCAGCCCGCCGGTCCGCAACACCAGGACCGCAGCGAGCAGGCCGAAGGCGAGGCGGTCCACGAACAGCGGCAGGTTCTGGGTGCCGTGGAACAACGCGAAGATCACCGACGAGGCGACCACCCCGAACCAGGGCGAGGCGAACAGGCTGCCGATCGCCTGCATCAGATAGCCGCGGAAGAAGTACTCCTCCGCCGCCGCCTGCAGCGGCGACGTCACCAGAATGACCACCAGGAAGCCCCAGAAGCCCGGCTGCGTCTGGAACGTCACCGGTGGGCCCGCCAGGCTGGACAAGAACACCACGCCGTTCAGGGACACCGCAGCGACCAGCAGAGCCCCCAGCAGGTAGCGCCAGCGCAGCCGTGGCCGGACCGAGCTCAGCCAGCTCGGACTGACTCGGTGCACCAGAACCATCAGCAGGAAGCAGATCGGGATCAACGAGGCGATCCCCAGGTTCGCCGCGACCATGCCGCTCGGCCGCTCGAAGGCGAACGCCGACCGGGCGTACTCCGCATACGACAGGCCGCTGTCGGTCACCGACCAGGTCAGCGCCACCACCGCCTGGCTGATCACTCCGGTCAGCAGCAGGAACAGCGAGACCCCGAACAGCACCCCGACCAACGAGCGCGCCGTGGAGAACGTGGGCCCGCGCAGGATCTGCGGGTACGCAGCGCCGTCCGGCGGGGACACCAGTCCCAGCTCGCGGGCCCAGCGACCAGCGGCGACCGGCGGGACGGGCACCGGAGCCGGTCGGGCCGGCTTCGGCGTACTCGACCCGGACACGGTGGGCCGGCTCGGTGGGCGCCGAGCGGGATGGCCGGGCCGGGAGCCGCCCGGGCGCGACCCGCCGCCGCGTCCGGGGCGCCGATCAGCCACGGCGGGCGGTCCAGCTGGACAGCCTCAGCACCAGACGACCCGGCCGGCTCATGCCTCGAGACCGGCCCGGGCAGCGGCGATCCGGCGCAGCGCCGACTCGCGCCCCAGCAGCTCGATGGACTCGAACAACGGCGGCGAGATCCGCCGTCCGGTGATGGCCGCCCGCACCGGTCCGAAGGCCAGCTTCGGCTTGAGACCGAGGCCATCGACCAGTGCGGCCCGCAGCGCCGCCTCGATGGCGGTGTGGTCGAAGACCTCCAGCTCGGCCAAGGCGGTCTCGGCCGCCGCCAAGGTGGGCTCGGCGGCCGCCGTCAACCCCGCCGCCGGGTCGATCTCCACGTCGTCGTCGGCGATGAAGAGGAAGCCGAGCATGGGCACCACCTCCGACAGGGTGTTCATCCGCTCCTGCACCAGCGGCGTGGCCGCCTCCAGCAGCGTCCGCTGCTCAGCGGTCGGCGGGTCGGCGACCAGCCCGGCCCCGACCAGGAAGGGCACCAGGTGCTCGACCAGCTCGGCGACCGGCAGCAGCCGGAGATGGGCTGCGTTGATGGCCTCGCACTTCTTGGGGTCGAACCGCGCCGGGTTGGCATTCACCCGCCGAACGTCGAAAGCCGCCACCATCTCGGCCATGCTGAACACGTCGCGGTCGTCGGCGATCGCCCAGCCGAGCAGGGCCAGATAGTTCAGCAGCCCTTCGGGCAGATATCCCTTCTCCCGGTATTCGGCCAGACCTGAGCCGGCGTCGCGCTTGGACAGCCGACGGTTGCCCTCGCCCAGCACCGTGGGCAGATGCCCGAAGATCGGCGTCCGCCCACTGCCGATCCCCAGCTTGGCCAGCGCCTCGTAGAGCACGATCTGGCGCGGCGTCGACGGCAGCAGGTCCTCGCCGCGCAGGACGTGGGTGATACCCATCAAGGAGTCGTCCACCGGGTTCACCAGCGGATACAGCGGCTCGCCGTTGCCGCGCACGATGACGTAGTCCGGCACATGCTCGGCGCCGAACGACACGGGGCCACGCACCAGGTCCTCGAACGTGATGTCGGCGTCGGGGACGCGCATCCGGACCACCGACGGGACCGAGTTGGCCTCCAGCTCAGCGATCCGCTCGGCGCTCAGGTTCCGGCAGAAGCCGTCATAGCCGGACGGGGAGTTCTTGGGCCGGGCCGCCTCGCGTGCCTCCAGCTCCTCCCGGGTGCAGAAGCAGCGGTACGCCAGCGAGGCCTCCAGCAGCCGCGCCACCACGTCGCGATAGATCTCGCCGCGCTCCGACTGCACGTACGGCCCGTATGGCCCGCCCCGCTCCGGTCCCTCGTCCCAGTCCAGACCCAGCCAGGTCATCGACTCCAGTAGGCCCGTGTAGGACTCCTGCAGGTTCCGGGCCGCGTCGGTGTCCTCGATCCGGAGCACGAACGTGCCGCCGAAGTGTCGGGCGAAGGCCCAGTTGAACAACGCGCTGCGGACATTGCCGACGTGCAGGTTGCCGGTCGGCGACGGGGGGAACCGGACCCGGACCTGCTCGGGGGCGAGACCGCCCAGGACATCGATCTCGCTCATCGCTCTCCCTCGTCGTGCTCCGCGGCCGGGGCGGTCCCGGCCACCGGGTTGGTCAGGGTGCCGATGCCCTCGATCTCGATGCTGACCTCCTGGCCCGGCAGCATCTCGCCCACCCCGGCCGGCGTACCGGTCAGGATGACGTCACCCGGCAGCAGGGTGGTGAAGGAGGAGATGTAGGCCACCAGCTCGGGGATGGAGAACACCATCTGGCTGGTGGAGCCGTTCTGCCGCTCCTCGCCGTCCAGCGTGGTACGGATCTTCAGGTCCGCCACCTCCTCCAGCCGCTGGTGGGTGGTGATCCACGGACCCAGTGGGCAGAAGGTGTCAGAGCCCTTGGCCCGGGCCCACTGGCCGTCGCTCTTCTGCAGGTCGCGGGCCGTGACGTCATTGGCGATGGTGTAGCCGAAGATGACGTCTTGGACGCGGTCCAGCGGGACCTCCTTGCAGATCCTGCCGATGACCACCGCCAGCTCGCCCTCGAAGCTCACCTGGCGGCTCGCCGCCGGATAGACGATGGACTCCCCCGGGCCGATGACGGAGGTGTTGGGCTTGAAGAAGGTGAGCGGGGAGCTGGGGACCTCGTTGCCGAGCTCGGCGGCGTGGGCGGCGAAGTTCCGCCCCACGGCGACGATCTTGCTTCTCGGGATGACCGGGGCGAGCAGCCGGACCCCGTCCAGCTCCTTACGCTCGCCGGTCAGCTGGACCGGCATGGCGATCGGGTCACCGGTGAGGACCGAGACGGTGTCGGGGTGGTCTCCCCCGTCCTCGGCCAACTCGACGATGCCGAACTGGGGATCCCCGCCGGCGGAAAATCGGGCAATACGCATCGGGTCAGACTATCGACTGGGCCCGGGCCCGTCTTCTCGGCGCCATGCTCGTCGGTAACGCTGGGGCATACTTCCAGCCATGACCGCCGATCCCCCGGCTCGCTCCGAGCCTCTCGATGACGCTGCCCGCCCCGAGCCATTCGATGACGCTGCTCGCCCCGAGCCTTTCGACGCCGTCGAGATCATCCGCACCAAGCGCGACGGCCGTCGCCTCGGCGACGACCAGGTCGACTGGGTCATCGACGCGTACACCCGCGGCGCCATCGCGGAGGAGCAGATGGCTGCCCTGAGCATGGCCATCGTGTTCCGTGGGCTGGACCGCGCAGAGCTGCTGCGGTGGACCAACGCGATGATCGCCTCCGGCGAGCGTCTCGACTTCTCCTCCCTGAGCCGTCCGACGGCCGACAAGCATTCCACCGGCGGCGTCGGCGACAAGATCACCCTGCCGCTGGCACCGCTGGTGGCCGCCTGTGGCGTCGCCGTACCGCAGCTGTCCGGGCGGGGCCTGGGTCACACCGGCGGCACCTTGGACAAGCTGGAGTCGATCCCCGGCTGGCGGGCGGCCCTGAGCAACGACGAGATGATGCGCCAGCTCGAGGACGTCGGCGCGGTGATCTGCGCCGCCGGTTCCGGCCTGGCCCCGGCCGACAAGAAGCTCTACGCCCTGCGGGACGTGACCGGGACGGTCGAGGCCATACCGCTGATCGCGTCCTCGATCATGAGCAAGAAGATCGCCGAGGGCACCGAGGCACTGGTGCTGGACGTGAAGGTCGGCAGTGGGGCGTTCATGAAGGATCTCGCCTCGGCCACCGAGCTGGCCCGCACCATGGTCGAGCTGGGCACCGGCGCCGGGGTACGGACCGTCGCGCTGCTGACCGATATGGCCACCCCGCTCGGCCTCACCGCCGGCAACGCGCTCGAGGTGGCGGAGTCGGTGGAGGTGCTCGCCGGTGGCGGGCCGGCCGACGTGGTCGAGCTCACCGTCGCGCTCGCCCGGGAGATGCTCGCCGCCGTCGGCCGCGACGACGTCGACCCGGCTGACGTGCTCGCGTCCGGTCAGGCGATGGACACCTGGCGGCGGATGATCCGGGCCCAGGGCGGCGACCCCGAGGCGCCGCTGCCGCAGGCGCGGCACACCGAGGTCATCACCGCCGACCGCAGCGGTGTGCTGAGCTCGCTGGACGCGATGGCCGTCGGCCTCGCGGCCTGGCGGCTCGGCGCCGGCCGGGCACGCCGACAGGATGCGGTCCAGGCGGGTGCCGGGGTCAGCTGGCACGCCAGACCCGGCGACCGGGTGAGCCAGGGTCAGCCGCTGCTCACCCTGCACACCGATACCCCGGATCGCTTCGAGCGGGCCCGGCAGGCACTCGCGGGGGGCTGGCAGATCGCCGACAGGGACGCAGCGCCGCGACCCGTGATCCTGGACCGGATCGCCTGAACCGCTCTCAGGCGCCGGCGGAGACCTCAGCCTTGGCCACGGCGAAGGCGCCGTCGGCCTGGCCGGCGTGAATCAGACCATAGAGGTAGGCCTCGCTGAGCGCCTCCCAGGAGGCTTCGACGATGTTCTGCCCGACGCCCACCGTCGTCCAGGTCCGGCGCCCGTCGGTGGTCTGGATCAGCACCCGGACCGTTGCGTCGGTGCCGTGGCCCTGCTCGAGGATCCGTACCCGGTAGTCGATCAGCTCGAACCGGTCAACGACCGGATACGCCGGGGTCAGCGCGTTACGGACCGCGTGGTCCAAGGCGTTCACCGGACCGTTGCCCTCGCCCACCACGCGCTGGGTCTCCCCCTTCGCCGTCAGCCGTACCGTCGCCTCGGTGTCGGTCTGCTGGTCCTCGGTGCCCTGGGTGAACACCCGCCAGGAGTGGGCCCTGAAGAACTCGGGCATCTGGCCCAGCTCGCGGCGCAGCAGCAGCTCGAAGCTGGCATCGGCCGACTCGTAGGTGTAGCCACCGGCCTCGGCCACCTTCACCAGGTCGGTGATCCGGGCAGCCAGGTCACGGTCGGAGAGGTCGAACCCGAGCTCCTCGCCCTTCATCTGGATGTTGGCCCGGCCGGCCATGTCCGACACCAGCATCCGCATGTCGTTGCCCACCTCGATCGGGTCGATGTGCTGATAGAGGTTGGGGTCGACCTTGATGGCACTGGCGTGAAGACCGGCCTTGTGCGCGAACGAGGACAGCCCGACGTACGGCTGCCGCGCGCTGGAGGCGACGTTGGTGACCTCAGCGATGGCGTGCGACAGCCGGGTGGCCTCTCGCAGGGCACCGGGCGGCAGCAACGGCCAGCCGTATTTGAGCTCGAGGTTGGCGATCACCGACACGAGGTCGGCGTTGCCGGTGCGTTCGCCGTAGCCGTTGATGGTGCCCTGGACATGCATGGCGCCGGCGTCCACGGCGGCGAGCGTGTTGGCCACCGCACAGCCGGTGTCGTTGTGGCAGTGGATGCCCAGCTGAGCGCCCGTCTGCGCCGTCGCGGCCACGATCTCGCCGATCCACGGTGGCAGCATGCCGCCGTTGGTGTCGCACAGCACCACCACCTCTGCCCCGGCCCCGGCCGCGGCCTGCACCACCTCGAGGGCATAGCCGGGGTTCTCCCGGTAGCCGTCGAAGAAGTGCTCGCAGTCCACGAAAACCCGTTGGCCTTCAGAGCGGAGATGGGTCACGGTGTCGGTGATCATGTCGAGGTTCTCCTGCAGGGTCGTCCGCAGGGCCTGTTCGACGTGCCGGTCGTGGCTCTTGGCCACCAGACAGGCGACCGGGGCGCCGGAGTCGCGCAGGGCTGCGGTGAGCGGATCGTCCGCCGCCCGCATCCCGACCCGCCGGGTGAAGCCGAAGGCGACCAGGGTCGCGTGCTGCAGGACCAGCTGTCCGTTGGCCATGGCCGCGAAGAAGGCGGTGTCGTTCGGGTTGGCGCCGGGCCAGCCCCCCTCGATGAAGCCCACGCCGAGCTCGTCCAACAGAGCAGCGATGGCGAGCTTGTCGGGCACCGACAGCCGCAGCCCTTCCTGCTGCGCGCCGTCGCGCAGCGTGGTGTCGAACACGTGGAACTCGGGCGGTAGCGGCAACATCGGCCCTGACATGGCTTCCTCGAATCTTCGATAACGGTGTCTTAGCGCTGAGCCCCCCGTCGCCGGACGGGAGAAGAAAAAAACCTCCCGTCACAGAACAGGAGGTTTAGCGCGCGACGCTGGGCGTTCGCGCGCTAGGCAATGATAACAACGAGGGACTGCATGCCCACAGTGTCGTGCCTGGGCGTCGCCGGCGCCTCGATCGTCCCAGCTGCTGAGACAGCTGGGCGTGGGAGTGACCTGCCGCCGGGAACCGCCGCCGTCGGCTCAGACCATCTGGCGCAGCCAGCCGTGCTGGTCCTCGCGGCGGCCGTACTGGATGTCGAGCAGTGAGGTGCGCAACGCGGCGGTGGTCTCGCCGATCTCGCCACTGCCCACAGTCCAGGTCCCCTCCGAGCTCTTCAGTGACGCGATCGGGGTGATCACCGCTGCGGTCCCGCAGGCGAAGATCTCGCTGACCCGACCGGACGCCACGTCGTCGAGCAGCTCGTCGATGCCGATCCGCCGCTCCACCGGGGTGAGCCCGTGTTCGGCTGCCAGGGTGAGGATCGAGTCGCGGGTGACGCCCTCCAAGATGCTGCCGCTCAGCTCGGGGGTGATCAGCTCGTGATCGGTGGTGATCAAGTAGACGTTCATGCCGCCGAGCTCCTCGACCCAGGCGTGCTCTCGGCCATCGGCGAACATCACCTGGTCGCAGCCATGCTCGGCTGCCTCCTGCTGGGCCAGCAGCCCTCCGGCGTAGTTGCCACCGAACTTCGCCGCGCCGGTGCCACCGGTGGAGGCGCGGGTGTAGGTGGTGGTGATCCAGATGTTGACCGGCTTGAGCCCGGTCGCGAAGTAGGGCCCGGCTGGGCTCGCGATGCAGCAGTACGTCACCCGCTTGGCCGGCCGGACACCGAGGAACGCCTCGGAGGCGAACATGAACGGCCGCAAATACAGGCTCTGCTCCCCGCTGTCGGGCACCCAGGCGCGGTCGACGTCCACCAGCGCCTCGATGCTGCCGAGGAAGTCCTCGGTCGACAGCTGCGGCAGCGCCAGCCGTGCCGCCGAGCGCTGGAACCGCTCGGCGTTCTTCTCCGGCCGGAAGGCCCAGACCGTACCGTCGGCATGCCGGTATGCCTTGAGGCCTTCGAAGATCTCCTGCGCGTAGTGCAGCACTGCGGTGGCCGGGTCCAGCGAGAACGGCCCATAGGGCAACACGGCCGAGTCGTGCCAGCCGTCCGTCGAAGTCCACGTCGCGACCACCATGTGGTCGGTGAAGTTCATCCCGAAACCGGGGTCGGCGAGGATCGCGGACCGCTCGGCATCGCTGCGGGGATGGGGATTCGGGCGTACGTCGAACTGGAGGCTCATGGCTGAACGCTAGTACATCGGCACCATGAGACATCGCCAGCCACCTGCTGCTGGCTGGATAGCATGCGGGGCATGAGCGACGTATCCAGTCCCCGTCCAGACGTCCCCGGCCAGAGCGGCACCGCAGCCGCGCTGACCACACGTCACCTCGCCGTGATCGGCGGCGACGGCATCGGCCCCGAGGTGGTCGCCGAAGGGCTGAAGGTGCTCGAGGCGGTCGCCGGGGCGGGTACGTTCTCGACCACCAGCTATGACCTGGGCGCCACCCGCTGGCAACGTACCGGCGAGGTGCTGCCGGACTCGGTGATGGCCGAGCTGGCCCAGGCCGACGCGATCCTGCTCGGCGCGGTCGGCGCGGCTCCGGGCGCCACGGACGTACCGAGCGGGCTGCTGGAGCGCGGTCTGCTGCTCAAGCTGCGGTTCGCCTTCGACCACTACGTCAACCTGCGGCCCAGCCGGCTCTTCCCCGGCGTGCCGACCCCGCTCGCCCCGCATGTCACGGCCGGCAAGGAGGTCGACTTCGTGGTGGTCCGCGAGGGTACGGAGGGCCTGTACTGCGGCAACGGTGGCGTGGTCCGGGTCGGGACGCCGGCGGAGATCGCCACCGAGGTGAGTGTCAACACCGCGTACGGGGTCGAGCGGGTCGTCCGCGATGCCTTCGCCCGCGCCGCCCGGCGGCGCAATCACATCACCTTGGTGCACAAGCACAATGTGCTGGTCAACGCCGGCGGGCTGTGGCGACGGATCTTCGAGGAGGTCGCGGCCGAATACCCGGGTGTGACGACCGACTATCTGCACGTCGACGCGGCCACGATCTTCCTGGCCGTGGATCCGGCCCGGTTCGACGTCATCGTGACCGACAACCTGTTCGGCGACATCCTGACCGACCTGGCCGCGGCGGTCACCGGCGGCATCGGGCTTGCTGCCAGCGGCAACATCAACCCGGACGGCACCTTCCCGTCGATGTTCGAGCCGGTGCACGGGTCGGCCCCCGACATCGCCGGCCAGGGCGTGGCCGACCCGACGGCGACCATTCTCTCGGTCGGGTTGCTGCTGGACCACCTGGGGCTCAGCGACGAGGCGGCCAGGGTGGAGAAGGCGGTCATCGCCGACATCGCCGGTCGTGCCGGGGCTGATCGCCGCAGCACCACCGAGATCGGCGACGCGATCGCCGCCGCCGTCTGAGCTGACCGCGGCGTCAGTCGGGCGTGCTGGCCGCGGTCACGTCAGCCACCCGCCGGGCCAGCACCGGCGGCTGGACGGAATGCTCCTTGCGGGCCCGGCGCCGGGGACGGTCGGAGGATGGGGCCGCACGCTCGAGCCGACGTCCGCGGTCGGTCTGCGCGGCATCGGTCCAGGAGTCGGGGTACATCTCGTACATGGTCGGTCCTCGGCTAGGTCGTCTGGGCCCGATACTAGGACGTCCGACTATCTCGGTCTCGGTCGACCGCTCGGTGGTCTCAGTGGTCAAGACGTCGCCCGCACCGTCTCGACGGCAATCACACTGGTTGCATGAGCGCACCTCCCGAACTGCCCAAGATCGTCGTCCGGGCGCTGCGGATGTCGCTGGAGCGTGGCTATGTCCAGGCGTCGCGGAGTGAGACCGGGCGGCTGCTGGCCACGCTCGCTGCCACCCGGAGCGGAACGATCGCGGAGTGCGGCACGGGGTGCGGGGTCGGCGCCGCGTGGTTGCGCCATGGCGCCCCCAAGCAGACCAGGGTGATCACGGCCGAGCTCGACCCCGAGCTGGCCCACGGGGTGATGGACATGTTCGCCGACGACGACATCGACGTCATCCACGCCGACTGGAGCACCCTGGCTGACCACGCGCCCTTCTCGCTGATCTTCATCGACGCCGCCGGCGCCAAGTCGACCGACCACGAGGAGATCGTGGGGCTGCTGGACTCCGGCGGCATGATCGTGCTGGACGACTTCACCCCGTGCGCCAGTTGGCCGCCGCTGGACCGTGGCCGCGTCGACACGCTGCGGCAGACGTGGCTGTCCGACGACCGCTTCCACAGCGTCGATGTGATGGTCGCCGAGGACACGTCGGTCGTCATCGCCGTCAAGCACTAGCCGTCGCTCAGGCGCCGCCGCGGCGGGGACCGTACCGCCTCAGCCCGGTGCCGAGGTGGCGAAGTGTCTGGTCGTCGGGCATCCTGTCGGTGTGTCAGCCGCCCCGCCGAAGTCCGTCCGCGTCATCGCAGGGACGATGATGATGGCTGCCTTCGTCCTGATCGCCTTCGCGATCATCACCCGCTTCGCGGGCGGCTGGGGGGTGCCGTTCTTCTCCTTCACCACCGACCGCGGCTCCTCCTGCACCAACAACCTGACAGGTTTCACCTGCTCGCCGGTCACGCTGGCCGACATCGAGTTCTACGGTGATGTCGACCTGCCGGACGACACAGTGGTCGTCACCAGCAACTACCGCTCGACCCACGACTTCGCCTTGGATGCTCGGGTGGAGATCCCGAAGGCCTCGGCGGCGGCCGGCGCACAGTCGCTGCAGGAGGCCTTCGGTCGCTGCCAGCCGAACCATCCCTCCCCGCTCGACCCGACCGGGCTGGCCGGTCTCTGCGTGCTCGCCAACGACAACGCCGTCACCCAGCAGGGCGATGTCGGCAGCCAGCTGTATGTCGTCGCCACCGGTGTCCGCAAGGACGGCGTCCGGGTCGCTGTGCTGTCCATCAAGTCCCGCTGACCGTCGCTCCACCGCGACGAGCCACCGCACCGCCGCCCCGGACGGCCGAAGGCCCCGCGGATCGCGCGGGGCCTTCAGGACGTACGGGTGCAGCGGGCTGCGGATCAGCGAGCGGCGTGGCCCTCGACGTAGTCGTCATCGTGGCTCTTGACCCACGACATCAGGCCGCGCAGCTTGCGGCCGGTGTCCTCGATCGGGTGCGTCTCAGCCGCCTCGCGGAAGGCCTTGAACTCCGGCGCACCGGCATCCTGGTCGTCGATGAACCGCTTGGCGAACGCGCCGTTCTGGATGTCGGTGAGGACGGCCTTCATGTTCTCCTTGACGCGCGCGTCGATCACCCGCGGGCCGGAGACGTAGTCGCCGTACTCGGCGGTGTCGGAGATGCTCCACCGCTGCTTGGCGATGCCGCCCTCATACATCAGGTCGACGATCAGCTTGAGCTCGTGCAGGCACTCGAAGTACGCCACCTCGGGCTGGTAGCCCGCCTCGGTCAGCGTCTCGAAGCCCGCCTGGATGAGCGCGCTGGCGCCACCACAGAGGACGGCCTGCTCACCGAACAGGTCGGTCTCGGTCTCCTCGGTGAAGGTGGTCTTGATGCCGCCGGCTCGCAGACCACCGATGGCCTTCGCGTAGGCCAGTCCCAGGTCCCAGGCCTTGCCGGACGCGTCCTGCTCGACCGCGACGAGCACCGGGACACCGCGACCCTCGGCATACTCGCGGCGCACCAGGTGACCCGGACCCTTCGGTGCGACCATCACCACGTCGACGCCCTCGGGCGGGGTGATGTAGCCGTAGCGGATGTTGAAGCCGTGGCTGAAGAAGATGGCGTCACCGGGGACGAGGTTGGGCTCGACCGCCTCGGCGTACACCTTCCGCTGGACGGGGTCCGGGGTCAAGATCATGATCAGATCCGCTTCCTCGCACGCCTCGTAGGGGGTGAGGACGCGAAGGCCCTGGGCCTCGGCTTTCGCACGGCTCTTGCTGCCTTCGGGCAGACCGACCCGGACGTCGACACCGGAGTCACGCAGGGACAGCGCGTGGGCGTGACCCTGGCTGCCGAAGCCGAGGATGGCGACGTTGCGGCCCTGGATCAGGGACAGGTCGGCATCGGTGTCATAGAACATTTCTGCGGGCACTTTGGTTGATCTCCTTGTGATCTTGTTATGCGTTGAACTGGAAGGAATGGGAGGACGGCTACGCCGGCTCAGATGGCCCGGACGACTTTCTGCCGGTCCGGTCGGGCGCGGTCGCTGATCGAGCGGGATCCCCGGCCGACAGCCACCAGGCCTGACTGCACCAGCTCCCGGATGCCGAACGGCTCCAGCAGCTTGAGCAGAGCGTCCAGCTTCTCAGGGCTGCCGGTGGCCTCGATGGTGATCGCGTCGTTGGTGACGTCGACGGCCTTGGCTCCGAAGAGCTGCAGGATGTCAAGCACCTGGCCCCGGATCTCGGGCTCGGCGCGGACCTTGACCAAGATCAGCTCGCGACGGACGGCGCTCGGGTCGAGCTCGACGATCTTGAGGACCTCGATCAGCTTGTTGAGCTGCTTGGTGAGCTGCTCCAGGACCAGGTCGTCGACGGTGATGACGACAGTGATCCGTGACATGTGGGGATACTCGGTCGGCCCGACGGCCAGCGACTCGATGTTGAAGCCGCGGCGGGAGAACAACGCCGACACTCGGGCCAGCACGCCCGGCTTGTTCTCGACCAGGACACTCAGGGTGTGGGTGTTCACAACATCTCCTCTTCCCAGTCGGGAGCCAGGTCGCGGGCGTAGCTGATGGCGTCGTTGCTGGCGCCGGCGGCGACCATCGGCCACACCATCGCGTCCTTGTGGACCACGAACTCGACCACCACCGGGACGTCGTTGATCGACAGCGCCTTCTCGATCACCGAGTCGACGTCGCTGGGATCCTCGGCCCGCAGGCCGACGCAGCCCATGGCCTCGGCCAGCTTCGGGAAGTCGGGGATCCGGTTGGTCTTCAGGTCGGTGTTGGAGTAGCGGCCCTGATAGAACAGGGTCTGCCACTGACGCACCATGCCCAGGCTCTGGTTGTTGATCACGGCGATCTTGACCGGGATGCCCTCCAGCGCACAGGTGACCAGCTCCTGGTTGGTCATCTGGAAGCAGCCGTCCCCGTCGATGCCCCACACGGTCGCGTCCGGGCGGCCCACCTTGGCCCCCATCGCGGCAGGCACGCAGTAGCCCATCGTCCCGAGGCCGCCGGAGTTCAGCCAACGGCCGGGCAGCTCGAACGGCAGGTAGTGCGCCGACCACATCTGGTGCTGGCCCACGCCGGCGGCATAGTAGGCATCCGGACCGGTCAGGTCGCCGATCCGCTTGATCACGTGCTGCGGCGACAGCAGGCTCTCGTCCTCGGGGAAGTCGAAGCCGGTCGGGTAGCGGCGCTTCATGTCCTGCAGGTAGCGCACCCAGTCGGTGATCTCCGGCATCCGGCCGGAAGCCCGCAGCAGGGCAGTCAGCTCGCCGATGACCTCCTTGCAGTCACCCACGATCGGCACGTCGGCCAGTCGGTTCTTGGAGATCTCGGCGGGATCGATGTCGGCGTGGATGACCTTGGCGCCGGGCGCGAAGCTGGACAGCTGTCCGGTCACCCGGTCGTCGAACCGCGCGCCGAGGGTGATCAGCAGGTCGCTGCGCTGCAGCGCACCCACCGCGGGCACCGTGCCGTGCATACCGGGCATGCCCATGTTCTGCGGGTGGCTGGCGGGAAAGACGCCGAGCGCCATCAGGGTGGTCACCACCGGGATGCCGGTCAGCTCGGCCAGCTCCTTGAGCTCCTTGGCCGCGCCGGCCTTGACCACGCCGCCACCCACGTAGAGGACCGGGCGGCTGGCCTCGCTGATCAGCTTGGCCGCCTCGCGCACCTGCTTCCCGTGCGGCTTGGTCACCGGTCGATAGCCGGGCAGGTCCAGCTGGGTCGGCCAGGTGAACCCCGACGTCGCCTGCAGCGCGTCCTTGGTGATGTCGACCAGCACCGGGCCGGGGCGTCCGGTGCCGGCGATGTGGAACGCCGACGCGATCGCGTCGGGGATGTCCTCGGCCCGGGTGACCAGGAAGTTGTGCTTGGTGATGGGCATCGTGATGCCCCGGATGTCGGCCTCCTGGAAGGCGTCGGTGCCGATGGACGGGCCCGCGACCTGACCGGTGATGGCGACGATCGGGACCGAGTCCATGTATGCGTCGGCGATCGGCGTGACGAGGTTGGTCGCACCGGGGCCGGAGGTGGCCATGCAGACGCCGACCTTGCCGGTGACCATCGCGTAGCCCTCGGCCGCGTGGCCCGCGCCCTGCTCGTGACGTACCAGGATGTGGCGTACGTAGGCCGAGTCGTAGAGGGGGTCGTACGCCGGGAGGATGGCACCTCCAGGGATTCCGAACACCGTGTCCGCGCCAACCTGCTCGAGCGACTTCACCAGCGATTGCGCTCCGGTGAACTGCTCGGCGGCGACGGAGTTGTCAGCCATCGGGGTCTCCTTGCCCATATCTGTGATCTGTGGCGGATGCCGTGCGGCGCCCGCAGCATGGTCGTACCAAGAAAAAACCCCCGCCGCCGGATGGCAGACGAGGGAGCGCGTCGGTGGTTGAGTGAGGACTCAGCCGACACGCTGTCGAACTACGAGAATGCTGAAGACAGTAAGCACACGATCACGATCACCCATCCTCTCGCGGGTGTCAATCGGGGACCGGGCGCGTCTTGCCATCTGGAAGGAAGGTCGGACGTCCTAACAGTCCAGCGGCGGCGCGAATCTGTACAGCCAGGCCGCGGCCGCCATCATCGCCGGCTGAGCAGACACCGGCCGGGCGTGCTCGGCAGCCCGTGGAGGGCGGCATCATCGGCTCTGCTGAAGTCGAGCGGCCAGCTCCACAGCCCGGGCACTGGGCGAAACGCGACGTCTCCCCCGACCGGTGAGATGCTCGCGGTGTCAGCGGCGAGCAGCTGCGGGTCCAGGACGAGTGGGGCCAGGTCTGCAGCGAATCGCCGATCTGCGGCACCAGTGACGACCTGGGTCGGCTGGGCGGTGGGTCGTCAGGAGGCGACGGCGGGCCTGGGGCTGGTGGGGTGCGGCGGGCTGGGTCTTTCCCCCGGCGTCGGCGGTGTGCCCAACGTCAGTCCGAGACGTCTTCCAGGGTCGTGCTCGGGGCGGGCCTGAACAACCACCTCAGGTCCTTCTTGAACCGTCCACCGGTGTTGCTGGCTCACCTCAGACCGTGTGGGTGTAGCCCCGGATCGGCTGTCATCCATGGTCACATTTCGGCGATTTCGGTGTCCGGAGGAGGTCCTGGTCGGATCCTCACTGTGACGCTCAGCGGCGGAGCTTGGACAGGCGAGACCCCAACGCCGACGGCCGACGGGATGCGGATACGGGTCGTCAAACGGACACTTGCGCTCCCATCACCGCAATGGACCGTCCGTCTGCGGTGTCGAGGACTTGGTGTTGACGTCACGAAGAGCCGGAAGTTCTTGTGATTCGTCGCCGACACTGCCGTTACGGGAAAGGCGGACGCGCCAGTGGGCTGGCTCGACATGGCACCCGGGCGAATGCCCGAGCTGGGGCTACTTAGCATCAAAGGTGGGACAACGCCTCAGCCGGTTCACTATCAATGGAGAGATACCGTGAGTCAGACCCTCAACCTCGAGTCCGTCGCATCCGGACTGAGCCATGTTGGCGCTTCCCGTGAAGCTCCTGCGTCTAGCCTGGTCCACGAGCTGCCTGCTGATCATCAACTACTGCTCAGCCTTGGCAACGGCGGAACATGCTTTCACGGTGTCTTTCGGCTGCTGGGCTTCGAGCGGGGCCGACACCTAGACCTCGACTCTTGGAACGCCCCGAGTACGTGGCGAGACACGTGGGATGACCGACTCGATCCGTATGTCATATTCGGGGGGACGGCGTGGGGAGATCAATACGCCTACCGCCGCGGAGACGATGGGCAGCTAGAGCCTGAGGTGTATGAACTTGACTCGATTGCCATGAGGCCGTACGAGCTCGCTTCGACGTTCGGGGACTTCGTTCGCGACGAGTGGCTGCGTAACGCCAAGCAGCCCTACGACAGTATGGTCCTCGCGGGGGTTCGACGCTTCGGCTCGATAGAACCCGATCAGCTATGGGTCATCTCCCCACCCCCCGGACTGGGGGCGCCCGAAGATATCGAAAATGCTCTCGTCATGCCCGCCATCTCGGCGATGGCGATTGCCGGTGACATCGCGACTGGCATATCCGGCAAGACCCAAGATCCGGTCAGCCTCACCCCCTGGGTAGACGACGTGGGCCGCGGACGTGTTCGGCTGAATTTCAGCTGATGGTGCCCCTGCGTTACGACCACCTCGACGACTCCGCTGACTCTTTGAACAATACCGGCCCTACAGATATCCGGATGAGCTCGACATGGAAGACGCGATGATCATTGGAGAGGTCAACAACGTAACCGGCAGTCCGATAACAAACAGTTGACAGATTCTGCTGCGTGGGCAAAGTTGCACAGACTCGAATTCAAGCTGCATGTCCGTGCTGGCCCCAACAAGACAAGTTGTCTGGCCGTCTTCAGAAAGAGGTCAACGAAGGCCGCATTACCCTCGGTGCGGACTGTACTGACTTGCACCCGAATTTCCACTGACCCGCACACATAAGCCTGAGCGGCGACGAAGCGCCTGGCGGAAGCGACCTCAGCCCGTCACGCTCAGAACCCGCTTGTCCGCCCAGCATGGGCCGGACCCGGCAACGCTGACAGGTGTCTGAAGCGCTCCTGCGACCGCACCCACCCAGTCGCGCGGTGCAGGGCCGTAAACGGGCCGGCACCGCCCGAGCAGGTCGGTCAGGCGCTGCTGGTATTCCAGGTCACGAAAAGGCCCCGGGGCCAGCCGGGCCAGTGGTTCACCGGCCGCGTCGTAGCTGTCAGCCAGACGGAGGTCACCGCGGCGCTCGGCCACGTCCAGATGGGTCAGGGCGAGGGAGTCGACGCCGCCGGCGACCTCGAGGGCGTAGCGGTGAGCGACGGCGTCGAAGTGACCGGCACGGAAACCGCCCTGCCAGCGGCCGGTGCCGTTGTGAGCATCGGGCAGCTGCGCGCTCAGTCGGCCGCTCTCGGTGACGAAGGGGCCGTTGCCGTGGCGGGTGGTGTAGGTCCGCAGCACCCCGAGCCGGTTCAGCTGCCGCGCCCGGCCGGCCTCAGCCATCAGCGTCTCCGCGTTGTCGAACGTTGTCGTCGACCAGGTGGTGTGCGGGTGGAAGCCGCGCCACTCGTCAAGGAGGACCCCTTGCGCACCTTCGAAGATGACGTCGCCTGCGTCGAGCAGCCGGTCAAGATAGCTGGCGTTGACCAGTCTGACCTGGTCGGCGAACCGGCGATAGGCGCCAACCACCGCTTCGACCGGTGGCAGATCCGCGTCGGTCAGGCTCAGATGTTCAGCCAGGACCGTGCCGCGAAGCCGGGTCAGCTTCGTCGTCATCGTCGCTGGGTCCTCGGCGTCGCCGACGTGCGGGGCATCCAGCGGATGCTTGAGCGAATACGCCATCGTCTCCCCGATCCCGATGCCGCAGGACCCGTGCCGGGCATCGCCGCGGGCCCGCTCACGGGCCTGGTTCGCGGCCCGGTGGTACGGGGTGGTGAGCAGCGCCTGGCGGTCCACGCTGACCAGCGACAACGGGTCCGCAACGCCGAGGTGGGCCAGGTGCTCAGCTTCGGCGGCCAGGGCGAACGGCTCCACCAGCATGAACCGTGACAGGTGGGTGCGCACGCCGGGGGTGAAGGTGCCGGAGCCGAACTGGGCGAACGTGTGGTGGCGCCCGTCGGGGCGGACCACGTTATGCGCCGCCTGCGCTCCGCCGTTGAAGCGGACCACCGCGTGGACCGGCTGTGTCGCGCACAGCCAGTCCACCACGGTGCCCTTCCCGGCGTCTCCGTAGCCCAAGTCGACGACGCCGGTGTGGGTCACAGCCGTCCGACCTCGTCATCGGCACCGACCACCAGGTCACCCGGGGCGCTGCTGTGGGCCAGCGCGCCGCGGCCGGCGCCGACGGTGGCGAGCGCCTTGGAGACGGTCGCGGTCGCGTTCGACCCGATCTCGCGAAGGTCATCGAGACCTTCATCAAGGTCGATGGCGTCCTCACCGAGACCGATGGTGAGCGCGATCGTCTCGCAGACGGCGTCCAAGTCGTCGAGCTGGATGACGTTCTGGCCGAGCAGCCCACGCCAGAAGTCGAGGATGCGTGGGTCGCGGGCGTAGCTGGAGCCGGCCGGAAGGATGTAGTAGACGTCGTACTTGGTCTGCAGCTCGGCCACGATGGCCTCAGTGGTGACCGTCTCCCCCAGCTCGTCCCCGATCACCGTCGACACCTCCCGGGCGCTCACCTTCGGGTAGGCCAGCTCGTCGCCGATGATGAACAGGTAGCCGCGCTTGCCGCGCCGCTCAAGGCAGTCCAGGGCGGTGTGGCGGGCCATGAAGTACATGGCGAGCTCGTAGGACTCTCGCATCTGACCGCCGCCGCCGCCCTCGAGGACGATGTTGCTCAGGTGCTCATCCATCCGGTTGTCCGACTCGAACTGGCCGATCTGCAATGGAGCCCGGTCACAGGTGGCGTCACCGATGGCTCCGAACAGGATCTGCGGGTGCTCGACGTAGCCCTTGCGCAGCAGCAGCCCGAACAGGTCTGGCAGCTTGGCCTGCAGGGCCCGCGGGACCGTTCCCATCGAGCCGGTCACATCGAACAGCACCGAGATGGCCAGGCTCGTCGGGTGCTCGTCGGAGTCGCGGCTCTCGCGGACCTCGACTCCCATCGGGTCAAGGGTCGGGTGGGTGTGGCGCGCTCCGCTGTCGGAGTAGCTGAAGGCGCTCGTGCCGGTGGCCGCCCGGTGGGTGGCTGCGGCGGTGTAGACGTCAGTGGACCAGCGTCCGCTTCCCATGGTCGTTCTCCTTCGTTGAGGTGGTGCGTGAGGGGTGGTGTGGGGCCGGAAGGCCCCGAGGTGGTGCAGCTAGGGAGTGGGCATGGTGAAGACCCGGAAGGTGCGCGGCCCGTAGGACCGTTCGAGGAGCTCATCAAGCTCGGCGAGCAGCCGCCAGGCATCCTGCGGTCGGGCCCGCTGGGAGGTGAGGGTGCAGCCAGTGGCGAACGCCTTCAGGGGTGCCGGCAGCCGCGGACCGATGAGTCCCGTCATGGTCTTCGTGGCCAGGTAGATGTCCGTGGCCGCTGTGGCCGGGGACTTTGCGAGCACCTCCGGCGGGTACGCCGACCGGTGGCGGGAAACGATGGCGGGGACTGTCTGCCCGCCCTCGGTGGTGGCATAGCACCAGTCGATGAGCACCAGGCCGTGCTCGGCCGGGGAGATGAGGATGTGCTCGGGCAGGACGGCGCCATGGATGACGCCGGCCCGGTGGGCGTAGCCGAGGGCCACCAGCAGCCGACGCCACATCCAAGCGGCGTCGCGCGGGTCGACGCCGCCCGGGTAGGCGTGCGCCACGTCGGCGAGTGTGACGAAGCCGTCGAGCTGTTCGATGACGTTGAACCGTCGGTCGGTGCCGGAGACGGTGTCGCGGTGGCGGAACGTCTCCACCAGGGCGGGCGCGTAGGCCCGATACCGCTCGTCGCCGTCACGGAGCAGCTGGGTGAGCGCTTTCGCCTCGGCCTGCAGCAGGTCGTTGTTGGTGGCGCTGCGCGGCATCTTGACCAGGAGGGTTGCCGCTGTGCCGGCGCTGCGGGCGGTGTAGAGGTTGGCGATGTCGCCGCGGTGGGCGATGTCGCCGAGGGTGTAGCTGCGCTTGCGGGTGGTGACGGTGATGGCTGCGGCGGCCGGGGACCTCAGGTCTGCCCAGAGGTCACTGAGCCGGGTGAAGGCGCGGGTGGCGTCGGGGTCGGCGCACACGTCGGGGTGCAGCTGGCTGGCCAGCCGCCGGTAGGTCCGATGCGCTCTCGCCCAGCCCTCGGTGTCCGCGCGGGCCGGACGCGCGCCGAAGAGGTCAGCTGCGACCGACGCCGACAGGACCTGCTCCAACGCGGTCTCGGTAGCCGCATCCGCTTTCGTAGTCATAGTGACCATAGTGTCATAGTGTCATAGTGACACCTTCATCGCATTGGGGGTTCGCAGTGATCCTGCTCACTGCACCGCGCAGCCTCCGCACCTCAGTAGCTGCGGAGGCTCCAGTGGCGGTGCGCCGGCGTGCAAAAGAAGCAGGACCCCGGCGCAGTGAAGCGCAGGGGTCCTGGTGGATGTTCATACTGCTGGGAAGCGGCGGTCCTTCAACGAAGGAGCGCAGGCTGCATCAGCAGGAACGTCCATCGGGAATACCAACCCGTCACCGTGTGTGGTGAAGGGGAGCCGCAGCGGGCAGCCTTACTAGGGCGAGGTGAAATCATTTTTCTGCGACACAAGGTGTCCCTCTCCACTCTCGCGGCACCGCCGCAGACCACAAGCGCCTCGGCAACGCGACCCGCGCACCCGAGTGGCTCGGGTGCGCGGTCGGCCGGTGCGGCATGGCCGGCGGGACGCTCAGCTGCAGATGGCGCCGGTGTTGGCCGACTTCACCAGCTTGGCGTACTTGGCGAGCACACCGCGGCGGGCCGGGCGCGGGGTGGGCGTCCACGACGCGCGCCGTGCGGCCAGCTCGGCGTCGTCGACGGCCAGGTCCAGCCGACCGTTGGCCACGTCGAGGGTGATCACGTCGCCGTCCTGCACCAGCGCGATCGGACCGCCGTCGGTGGCTTCGGGCGCGATGTGGCCGACGCACAGGCCCGTCGTCCCACCGGAGAAGCGGCCGTCGGTGATGAGCATGACGTCCTTGCCCAGTCCGGCGCCCTTGATCGCGCCGGTGATGGCCAGCATCTCCCGCATCCCGGGTCCGCCCTTGGGTCCCTCGTAGCGGATCACCACGACGTCGCCGGCAGCGATGGTGCCGTCCTCGAGCGCGTCCATGGCGGCCCGCTCACCGTCGAACACCCGGGCGGTGCCCGAGATGACGTCCTTGTCGAACCCGGCGCTCTTCACCACGGCCCCCTCGGGGGCGAGCGAGCCGTGCAGGATGGTGATGCCCCCGGTCGGGTGCATCGGCTTGTCCATCGCCCGGATGATGGTGCCGTCGATGTCGGGCGGGGCGATGTCGGCCAGGTTCTCCGCCATCGTCTTGCCGGTGACGGTCATGCAGTCGCCGTGCAGCAGGCCGGCGTCGAGCAATGCCTTCATCACCACCGGGACGCCACCCACCCGGTCCACGTCGTTCATCACATAGCGGCCGAACGGCTTCAGGTCGCCCAGGTGGGGGACCTTCTTGCCCACCCGGACGAAGTCGTCCAGGGTGAGGTCGACCTCGGCCTCGTTCGCGATGGCCAGCAGGTGGAGCACGGCGTTGGTGGAGCCGCCGAAGGCCATCGTGACGGCGATGGCGTTCTCGAACGCCTCCTTGGTCAGGATCTGGCGGGCCGTGATGCCCCGGCGCAGCAGGTTGACCACGGCCGCACCGCTCTGCCGGGCGTAGATGTCGCGGCGGCGCGCGACCGCGGGCGGGGCGGCGGAGCCGGGCAGGGACATCCCGAGGGCCTCGGCGGCGCTGGCCATCGTGTTGGCGGTGTACATGCCGCCGCAGGCGCCTTCGCCGGGACAGATGGCCTTCTCGATCTCGGTCACCTCGTCGCGGGTGATCAGGCCCTTCAGGCAGGCCCCGACCGCCTCGAAGGCGTCGATGATGGTGACGTCTTTGTCCCCCACCCGGCCGGGCATGATGGAGCCGGCGTAGAGGAACACCGAGGACAGGTCGAGCCGGGCCGCGGCCATCAGCATGCCGGGCAGCGACTTGTCGCAGCCGGCCAGCAGCACCGAGCCGTCCAGCCGCTCGGCCGACATCACCGTCTCCACGGAGTCGGCGATGATCTCCCGGCTGACCAGTGAGTAGTGCATGCCCTCGTGGCCCATCGAGATGCCGTCGGAGACCGAGATGGTGCCGAACTCCAGCGGGTAGCCGCCGGCTGCGTGCACCCCGTCCTTGACCGCCTTCGCCAGCCGGTCGAGTGACAGGTTGCAGGGGGTGATCTCATTCCAGCTGGACGCCACCCCGACCTGCGGCTTGACCCAGTCGTCATCGCCCATGCCCACCGCGCGCAGCATGCCGCGGGAGGCGGTCGCCTCGAGGCCGTCGGTGACGACCCGGGAGCGAGGCTTGATGTCGACGCCGGGTTTGACGCCGCGGTCCGAGGAGCTGGTGGACGGCGCTGAGGGCGCGACGGGATCTGTGGTGGTGGTCTCCGGGGTCATGCGCGCCAATCTACGCCGCCACCCGCTCCGGCTCCGCACCCGCTCTGGATCGCGAGACCATCCGGACCGCGAGACCGAGAACGAGCACGACGCCGAGCACCGGGCCGAGGTTGGCCACCAGTTGCTGGACAGCGTCGAAGTCACGTTCGCGGCCGCCGCCGTACGGGAGCGCGGCCAGGGGCAGACAGGCGCAGACCCAGATCACCCAGGCACCGCCGAGGACCCGGACCCAGCGCGGCAACCGGGGGCTGAGCACCGCCAGCCCCATCGGCAGGATCCAGACGTAGTGGTGGGTCCACGACAGGGGTGAGGCCAGACAGGTCGCCAGCCCGACCAACGCCACCGCGAACACCCGCTCGCCGGCCTTCCACCACTGCGTGGCGACCAGCACGGCGATCAGCGCCACGATCAGGCCGACCGCCAGGCCGACCACGGTCAGCGCACGCGAGGAGTCCCCGAGCCGGTAGAACACCCCGAGCAGCGACTGGTTGCCGGCATACAACGGAGACGCGGTGCGGGTGTTCCCGCCGGACAGCCCGAACCAGAAGGTCAGCGTCTCGCGCCACAGCAGGACCGCGCCGAGCAGGGTAAAGGCGCCGAAGGACACCATTGCGGTCACCGCGGGGCGCCAGCGCCCCAACCCGAGCAGGAACAGCACGAACAGCGCCGGGGTCAGCTTGATCGCCGCGGCCAGCCCGATCAGCGAGCCCTGCGGGATGCGACGCCGTCCCCCGCCGGCCGCGGGCAGCAGGTCGGCGACCACCAGTGCCATCAGCAGCGTGTTGACCTGGCCGTAGCCCAGGGTGGTCCGAATCGGCTCGACCGCGAGCACCACAGCGACCCCGAGCAGCGCGGTCTTCCAGCCACGGGGAACACCGCAGCGACGCAGCACCGTCTGCTGGGCGCCGACCAGCGCTGCCGTCCAGATCACCTGCCACATCGCGTACGGCCCGAAGGCCAACGGGACCATCAGCACCGCCGCCACCGGCGGGTAGATGAAGTACAGGTTCCAGAACGGCGTGGTGGTGGCGAAGATGTCCTTGCCGGCCAACATGTCCTTGACCGCGTAGACGTACACCTCCAGGTCGATGGTGGAGGGTTTCCAGGGCCAGAACTGACCGTAGGCGATGACGAACGGCAACAGCACCAGGGCCACGACGAAGGCCGGCAGGAACTCCCCCAGCCCACGGACCACCCGCGCCAGCGTGTCGCCCGAGGTGGGCCGGTCCGTGACGACGGCGGCGCTCATCGGCTCCCCGTGATCAGGGCGTGGACCGCGTCCAGGTCGTCGGGCTGCCCGTCGCGTGGGGTGTCCAGCAGGGCGCGCAGCCCGGGCTCGGCGGCGTAGCGCGGGACCAGGTGCAGATGCAGGTGGAACACCTCCTGGCCGGCTACGGCGCCGGCGGACGAGATCAGGTTCACCCCGTCCGCGCCGAGGGTGTCCACCAGCAGCCGGGCGCAGGCCTCGACCGCCGGGGCGATCAGGTCCAGGCCAGGGCTGGGGTCCAGCAGGTTCGTCACGTGCCGGCGCGGGATCACCAGCGTGTGTCCCCGCTGCCATGGCGACACGTCCAAGAAGGCGTACGCGTGCTCGTCGGCGTACACCTGCCGCGACCCGATCTCACCGGCCACGATCCGGCAGAAGAGGCAGTCCGGATCGGCGGTCAGCGACTCGGGGGCGGTGGCTTCGGGGTTCATGGCTGTGTCTCCCAGTCGATGACGTTGTCCAGGTCCTCGCCCGCGGCGTAGCGGGCGAGCTGTCGGGCGATCAGCCGATCGGCGCGCGGGAAGAACGCCGACGATGCGCCGCCGACATGCGGCGAGATCAGTACGCCCGGACTATGCCAGAGCGGATGGTCCACCGGCAGCGGCTCCGGGTCGGTGACGTCCAGCGCGGCGCGGATCCGACCGGTCGCCGTGGCCGCGACCAGGGCGTCGGTGTCCACCAGCCGACCCCGGCCCACATTGACGAGGAGCGCATCGTCAGGCAGTCGCGCGAGCGCCGCCGCGTCGATCAGGTGCTCGGTCTCGGGCGTCAGCGGCGCGATCAGGAAGACCACGTCCGCCTCTGGCAGCAGCTCGGCCAGCGCCGAGACCGGGTGCACCGGCGTGTCGCCGGTGCGGGCCCGGCGGGCGACCCGGGTGATCGAGGCGACCTCGAAGCCGGCCAGCCGTCGTTCGATTGCCTCGCCGATCCGGCCGTAGCCCACGATCAGGACCCGCTGGTCGGCCAGGGAGCGGCCCAGTGCGGGCTGCCAGCGTCCGTCCGCCTGCTGTCGGGCGAAGTCGTCCAGGTGCCGGCCGCTGGCCAGCGCCAGGCCGATCGCCAGCTCGGCGGTGCTGGCGTCATGCACCCCGGCCGCGTTGCACAGCGTCACGCCGGCGGGGACGTAGGGCAGGAAGTTCTCGTAGCCCGCGGTGAGGGTCTGCACCACCTTCAGCGAGGTCATCTCCGCGGAGCGCTGGAGCACCTCGGCGCCCTTCATGTAGGGCAGCACGTACAGCTCGACCTCGCCGATCGAGTCCGGCATCGGTTCGCCGTCGGCGGTGTAGAAGTCGGCCTCCACCCCGGCCGGCAGACCACCGAGGCGCTGCTCGGCGGTGTGGCGGTCGGCGTACGGCAGCCAGACCCGCATGGTGTGCTCCTTCTCCTGTGGTGCGGCGCTGGGCGCCGATCTCGTGCTCCGGCGCGGGGCCGGATCTGGGGGTCCTGCGGGGGTGCGGCGTGGATGGTGGTCGAAGGCTCAGGCGCTCGCCGGCACCGCCACCGGCGTCCCGCCCGGAGCCGGTCCACCGGCCGATTCGGGTGCCGGCCGCACCGGGTAACCGGCCTCGGCGAGCGCCCGCTTGACGTCGGCGACCCGCAACGTACCAAAGTGGAAGACGCTGGCGGCCAGCACCGCGTCGGCGCCGGCGTCCACGGCCGGCGGGAAGTCCTCCGCCCGGCCGGCGCCGCCGGAGGCGATCAGGGGGACGTCGACCACCTGGCGGACGGCGTGGATCATCTCCAGGTCGAAGCCCGCAGTGGTGCCGTCGGCGTCCATCGAGTTGAGCAGGATCTCCCCCACCCCGAGCTCCACGCCGCGGCGGGCCCAGGCGACCGCGTCCAGGCCGGAGCTCTTGCGGCCGCCGTGGGTGGTCACCTCGAAGCCCGACGGCTGGTCCGGCGCACGCCGGGCATCCACCGACAGCACCAGCACCTGGTTGCCGAAACGGCGGGTGATCTCGGCGATGACCTCGGGACGGGATATCGCTCCGGTGTTGATGGCCACCTTGTCGGCGCCGGCACGCAGCAGCACGTCGACGTCTGCGACGCTGCTCACGCCGCCGCCGACGGTGAGCGGGATGAAGACGGTCTCGGCCGTACGCCGGACCACGTCGAGGGTGGTCTCGCGCCCCTCGACCGAGGCGGAGATGTCGAGGAAGGTCAGCTCGTCGGCGCCCTCGGCGTCATAGACATGACCGAGCTCCACCGGATCGCCGGCGTCGCGCAGGTCGACGAAGTTGACACCCTTCACCACTCGCCCGCCGTGCACGTCCAGGCACGGGATGACGCGCACCGCAACAGTCATGCCGTCCACCTTAATGTGCCGGACACCTTCGTTACGCTGCCTGCATGACCACCCTGGACGACAGCTTCACCTCACTTCCGCTGCGGGCGCTGGCGGACGCGGCGCTGCAACGGGCCCGTGACCTCGGCGCCGCCCACGCCGACGTCCGGGTCGAGCGGATCCGGCAGTCCTATCGCGCCTTCCGCGACGCCACGCTGCAGACCAGCACCGACTCGACGGTGCTGGGCCTGTCGGTCCGGGTGGTCCACGACGGCACCTGGGGCTTCGCGGCCGGCATCACGCTGACCGCTGACGCGGCCGTCGAGCTGGCCGAGCGCGCAGTGGCCACGGCTCGCGTCTCCCGTCCGCTGGTCACTCGGCCGGTCGAGCTGGCGGCTGAGCCGGTGTTCGCCGACCGGACCTGGGTCTCGGCCTATGACATCGACCCGTTCACGGTGCCCGAGTCCGACCAGCAGGCTCGGCTGACCGAGCTGTCCCAGCGGCTGCTGGGAAGTCAGGGAGTCCAGCACGCCGACGCCAGCCTGGCGTACGTGCTGGAGAACAAGTTCTACGCCGACGCCGCCGGCACCACGACCACCCAGCAGCGGGTCCGGATCCATCCCGAGCTGACCGCGATCCGGGTGGACGAGCGGGGCTATTCCTCGATGCGCACCCTGGCGCCGCCGGCCGGTCGGGGCTGGGAGTACCTCACCGGCACCGGCTGGGACTTCGACGCCGAGATCGCCGAGCTGCCCGAGCACCTCGCCGCCCACGCCGCCGCTCCGTCGGTGACCGCCGGCTCCTACGACCTGGTGATCGACCCGAGCAACCTGTTCCTCACCATCCACGAGTCGATCGGTCACGCCACCGAGCTCGACCGCGCCCTGGGCTACGAGGCGGCGTACGCGGGCACGTCGTTCGCCACCGTCGACCAGCTCGGCACCCTGCACTACGGCAGCCCGGTGATGAACGTGACCGGCGACCGCGAGGTCGAGCACGGCCTGGCCAGCATCGGCTTCGACGACGAGGGCGTGGCGAGCCAGTCCTTCCCGATCATCACCGACGGCACCCTGGTCGGCTATCAGCTCAACCGGGAGATGGCCGCGGCTCAGGGCCTGGGCCGGTCCAACGGCTGCGCCTATGCCGACGCTCCGGGTCACATCCCGATGCAGCGGATGCCGAACGTCTCGCTCCAGCCGGCGCCCGGGGGTCCCAGCACCGAGGAGCTGATCAGCGGCGTCGACCGCGGCATCTACGTCGTCGGGGACAAGTCCTGGTCGATCGACATGCAGCGCTACAACTTCCAGTTCACCGGTCAGCGGTTCTTCACCATCGACAAGGGCCGAATCACCGGCCAGGTGCGTGACCTGGCGTACCAGGCCACCACCACCGACTTCTGGCGCTCGATGGAGGCCGTCGGCGGGGAGCAGACGTACGTCCTCGGCGGTGCGTTCAACTGCGGCAAGGGCCAGCCCGGTCAGGCCGCCCCGGTGTCGCACGGCTGCCCCTCAGCGCTGTTCCGCGGCGTCAACGTTCTCAACACCGCCACCGAAGGAGGCCAGGCATGAGCCAGTCAGCCACCCCGACCGCTGCCCTGCGCGGGAGCGACCTCGTCGAGCAGGCGTTGGCCGCCGCGACCCTGCCCGGGGTGGTGATCGTGCAGGAGCGCTTCGAGGCGAACCTCCGCTGGGCGTCCAACACACTGACCACCAACGGACAGATGCAGAACCGGACGATGACGGTCATCGCCACGGCTGAGGTGAGGGGCGGGACCGCCGTGGGGACCGTCACCTCCGAGCTCGGCGCAGCGGAGGCGATCGCCGGCCTGGTCGCCCGCGCGGAGGAGCTGGCCCGCAGCGGCCCACCGGCCGAGGACGCCGCCGACCTGGTCGGGTCCGCCGACGGCGCGCCGGCCGCCGGCGATGCGGTCGCGAACGACTGGACGACACCGGCGCAGAGCACCGGCATCGAGGTGTTCGGCACGGTCGCGCCCGCCCTGGGCGCCGCCTTCGACGCGGCCAGGGCCGACGGGCACCTGCTCTTCGGCTTCGCCGAACAGGTCGTCACCACCGCCTTCGTCGGGACCAGCGCCGGGCTGCGGCGCCGCGGGGTCCAGCCGAGCGGCCGGCTGGAGCTCAACGCGAAGAGCACCGACTTCGCCGCCTCCGCCTGGGTCGGTCAGGCCACGGCGGACTTCACCGACGTGGACGTGACCGCCCTGCATGCCGAGGTGCTGACCCGGCTGGGGTGGTCAGCCACCCGGGTGGACCTGCCCGCCGGCCGCTACGAGACGTTGCTGCCGCCCTCGGCCGTCGCGGACCTGATGATCTACGCCTACTGGACGATGGACGCCCGTGACGCCGAGGAGGGTCGGACCGTCTTCTCGGCCCCCGGTGGTGCGACGAAGATCGGCCAGACGCTGAGCCCGCTGCCGCTCACGCTGCGCTCCGACCCGGGCGAGCCCGGCGTGGAATGCGTCGACTTCGTGGTGGCCGAGGCGTCGGCCGGTGCGGCGTCGGTGTTCGACAACGGGCTGCCGCTGGAGCCCACCGACTGGCTGCGCGACGGCCGGCTGGTCAACCTGATGCGCCACCGCGCCCGAGCCGCCCAGACCGGCGCGACTCCGGTGCCCGCGATCGACAACCTGATCCTCGACGGAGGCGGCCACGCCACCTTGGAGGAGATGATCGCCGGGACCGAGCGCGGCCTGCTGCTGACCTGCCTGTGGTACATCCGTGAGGTCGATCCGGAGACGTTGCTGCTCACCGGGCTGACCCGGGACGGCGTCTATCTGGTCGAGAAAGGGGCGGTGGTGGGCGCGGTGAACAACTTCCGGTTCAACGAGTCCCCGGTCGATCTGCTGGGCCGGATCACCGAGGTGGGCCGGACACAGAAGACCCTTTGCCGGGAGTGGAACGACTGGTTCACCCGGACCGTGATGCCGCCCGTCCGAGTGCCCGACTTCCATATGTCGACGGTGAGCCAGGCTTCCTGACCCGGCCGCACCGGGTCGGCGCGGCCGGCTCCGGCTAGTCCTCGGCCGCTTCCTCACCCGGGGTGGCGGCGGCCGTCGCCGGCGCGCTGATCACCGGTACGCCCGCCCGCTGCGCAACATCGGTCGGGCTCTCTCCCGTCGTGGGGTCGGCGTCGGGGACGAAGGCCACCACACCGCGGCGCATCGCGTCGACGGCGCGTCGGGCGGTCCGCCGGAGGTCGCCCGGGCCGGCGGCGTCGGCCACCTGCTCGGCGAAGTCGAGCACCTGGCGTACCCACCGGACGAAGTCACCCGCGGTCAGCCCACTCTCGCCCAGTACCGCGGACAAGGGCTGTCCCGCGGCCCAGCCGAACGCGGCCTGGCTGAAGCCGATATCGGGCTCGGGTCCACGATCCAGCCGGGCGTCCCGCTCCACCAGCGACACCGACCGCCAGATCCGGCGGACCGCGGTCATCGCGGCCTCCGTGGTCGCGTCCGGCATCCGCGGCCGGCGTGCCCCGTCGTCGCTCCGTCGCGACTCGTAGACCAGCGAGGCCAGCACCGCCGCCAGCTGCGGGGAGCTCAGCCCGTCGAACACCCCGTCGCGGATGCACTCGGCCGCGACCAGGTCCAGCTCGGCGTAGATCCGCGACAGCATCCGCCCGGCGTCGGTGACCTCGTTGCCGTGATCTCCACCGAGATAGCCCATCCCCTCCAGCACGAGGCAGATCTTGTCGAAGTGGGTGGCAATGGTGTTCGTCCGCGACGAGACGCGCGCCTGGGTGCGGGCGTTCTCCCGCTCCAACCGGATCGCCCGCTCCGCCCAACGGGCGTGCGTCTCCCGGTCCGGGCAGGTGTGGCAGGGGTGGCGCGCCAGCTCGTCTCGCAGCGCGGCGATCCGCTCGGCCGCGTCTGGGTCGACGGCACCGGCCCGGTGGCGCTGGGGGTCGAGGTCGACGGTGGCCAGCTTGGACCGGAACGCGGCGGCGAGGTTGCGCCGCGACGCCGGCTCCTTGGTGCTGAAGTGCTTCGGGATCTTCATCCGACCCACCGCGGTCACCGGCACCGGGAAGTCCACCATGCTGAGCCGGCGGACCTGGCGGTCCTCGGTCATCACTGTCGGCCGGGGGCCCTCCCGGTCGCTGCGGGCGCCGGGGTCGATCACGACCACCCAGCCCTGCGACTTGCCGCTCGGCACCCGGATGATGTCGCCCGGCTTGAGGATCAGCAGTGACTGCAGCGCCTCGGCCCGACGGTCGGCTTTGCGGTCCCGGGCGACCTGGGCCTCGGCCTCGGCGATCTGCTCCCGCAGCCGGGCGTACTCGGCGAAGTCGCCGCGGTCGCACTCGGCGGAGCGCAGGTAGCCCTGGATGGCCTCGGTGTTCTTGGCCAGGGTCCGAGCCCAGCCGACGACCGACTTGTCGGACTGGAACTGGGCGAACGACTGCTCCAGCAGGGTTCGGGCACGGTCGCGGCCGACGCTGCGGACCAGGTTGACGGCCATGTTGTAGGTCGGCGCGAACGACGACCTCAGGGGGTACGTCCGTCGCGAGGCCAGACCGGCCACGGCCCTCGGATCCAGACCGGGCTGCCAGAGAACCACGGCATGGCCCTCGACGTCGATCCCCCGGCGCCCGGCTCGACCGGTCAGCTGGGTGTACTCGCCCGGGGTGATGTCGGCGTGGGTCTCACCGTTGTACTTGACCAGCTTCTCCAGCACCACGCTGCGAGCCGGCATGTTGATTCCCAGGGCCAGCGTCTCGGTGGCGAACACCACCTTGATCAGCCCTCGGACGAAGGCCTCCTCCACACACTCCTTGAAGGCGGGGAGCATCCCGGCGTGATGGGCGGCCACGCCGCGGACCAATGCCTCGACGAAGGTGTCGTAGCCCAGCGCGCGACGGTCGGCGTCGCTCAGCCCGGCCACGTGCCGGGCCGCGATGGCCCCGATCTCTTGCCGCTCGGCGGCGTTGGTGAGCCGGATGCCCGAGCTGAGCAGCTGCCGGACGGCGGCGTCACAGCCGACCCGGGAGAAGATGAAGACAATGGCGGGCAGGAGTGCGTCACGATCCAGCGCCTCGACCACGTCGTAGCGGCTCGGCACCACCAGCGACCGGGGTCGGTGGCCGCCACGCTCGGTCACCGCGCGGCTGGCGGCGCCGCCATAGGAGCCACTGCCGTAGCCGACGCTCCGCTTGCCCTTGCCGTTGCGCCCCCGCGGGCGGCGGGAGTCGTCGCGGACGTGCTTGGACTCCTCCCGGGCGATCCGCACCAGCGCCGGGTTGACCTCGGCCTTGCTGCTGCTGGGCGCCTCCTGGGCGGTGGGCGCCACGTCGGCGAACAGGTCGTACAGGTTCTTGCCCACCAGAACGTGCTGGAACAACGGCACCGGACGCCGCTCGGACACCACCACCGCCATCTCGCCACGGACCTCGGACAGCCAGTCGCCGAACTCCTCGGCATTGCTGACGGTGGCCGACAGCGCCACCACCTGCACCGACTCCGCCAGGCCGATGATGACCTCCTCCCAGACCGCGCCGCGGAACCGGTCGGCCAGGTAGTGCACCTCATCCATCACCACGAAGCCGAGGTTGTCCAGGGTGCGGGAGCCGGCGTAGATCATGTTGCGCAGCACCTCGGTGGTCATCACCACCACCGGCGCCTCGGAGTTGATCGAGGAGTCGCCGGTGAGCAGCCCGACTGAGTCCGCGCCATAGCGGCGGACCAGGTCGGCGTACTTCTGGTTGGACAGCGCCTTGATCGGGGTGGTGTAGAAGCACTTGCGGCCCTGCTGCATGGCCAGAAACACCGCGAACTCGCCGACGATGGTCTTGCCGGCGCCGGTGGGGGCGGCGACCAGCACCCCTGACCCGGCCTCGACGTGGGCACAGGCCTCGCGCTGGTAGTCGTCGAAGGCGAACCCGTACGCGTCGGCGAACGCGCTCAGCTGGGGGCTCATCCGGGTGCTACGGAACCTCGCGTACGCCTGCGCGGGGCTCAGCTGGTCATCGGCTGGCGAATCGGGCTCGGGCTCGGGGACGTCTCGGGGGTCGGTTGCAGGTTCGGACATGATGCCCGCCAAGTTACCCGCAGGACCCTCACCGACGCTGAGGCGGTACGTACACCCTCACCCCGGCGGGTGCGACGGTGGCGGTGAGCGGGGCGGCGCCGATCATCTCACCGTCACCGAAGCCGACCAGCCCGACGCCTTCCAGCGTGACCTCGCGAGCCTGCAGCTGTTCGACCGCGGGGTCTCGGACGAATCGGCCGGAGTACATCTGCGGCAGCAGCCGGACCAGCTTGAGCCGGCTCACCGGATGGACGATGGTGAGGTCGAGGAGCCCGTCGGAGGCGTCGGCGTCGGGGCAGATGCGCATCCCGCCGCCATAGAAGTTGGTGTTGCCGATGGCCACCAGCATCGCTCGCAGATCGCGACGCACACCGTCGATGGTGAGGACGTAGTGCAACGGCGAGAACACCCGTAGCTCCGACATCGTGGCCACCGGGTAGCGCAGCGATCCGCGGGGCCAGGACAGCTCGTTCGCCCGCCGGTTCACCAAGGCGTCGAAGCCGGTGGCCAGGACCGTCCCGACGTAGCGGCCGGCCACCGCCATCAGGTCCAGCTCCGCGGACTGGCCTTCGGCGATGACTCCGGCCGCCGCCACGGCGTCATCCGGAACGAGCCCGATGCCGCGGCAGAGGTCGTTGCCGGTCCCGGCCGGCACCACCCCGAGGATGGTGTCGGTGCCGGCGCAGGCGTTGACACCCAGGTGCATGATCCCGTCGCCGCCCATCACCACCAGCGAGTCGGCGCCGGCCGCCACCGCGCCGTGGGTCAACGCGCGGGCATCGGCGTAGTCACGGGTCAGCATGATGGTGGGATCGACGCCGCCGTCCCGCAGCCGGTCGACGACCCGGGGCAGCAGCTCGAGCGCCCGGCCCTTGCCGGAGGACGGGTTGACCACCAGCGTCGTCGACCGGGTCATGGCAGCCTCGTCCTCAGCTGTCCTGCCCCGTCACCGGTCATTCCGGCTGCCGTCTGAACGGGCGTCGTCATCCCCGTCGACGAGATCCCCGTCCGTCGTGATCTCCCCATCGCTCAGGTCCCGCAGCGCCTTGTCCTCGGTCACCGGGTCGGGAATCACCAGCTCACCGTCGGAGGCGACCAAGCGCTTCGCCTTGCGGGCGTCCAGGACGTGCGCGATCACCTCGGCGGCGAGGAACAGCACGGTCATCGGCAGGGCGAGGGCGAGCATCGAGAAGGGGTCGGTGGACGGCGTCGCGATGGCTCCGAAGACGAAGGTGCCGAAGACGACGTAGACCCGGTACCGAGCCAGGTGCTTGGCCTTGATCACGCCGAGGATGTTGAGCATCAACACGACCAGCGGAATCAAGAAGGCGATGCCGAAGACGACCATCACCCGGAGCAGGAAGTTCAAGAACACCGAGATGTCCTGCAGGTTGGTGATGCCTTCCTGGGTGAAGCCGAGCAGCACCGAGATGCCCTTCGGCATCACGAGGTAGCCCACCGCAACGCCGGCGAAGAAGAGCGGGCTGGCGACGCCGATGAAGATCAGCGCCCACTTCTTCTCCTTGGCCAGCAGGCCCGGGACGATGAACGACCACAGCTGCCACAGCCAGATGGGGGCGGTGAGCAGGGCACCGCCGACGGCGGAGATCTTGAGCGCCAGGGTGAACGGCGAGGTGAGGCCGGAGTTGACGATCTCGGTCACGGCTTCGGGCTTACGCCGTTTGAGGTCGGCGATCGCCTCGTCATAGGGATGGCGCAGGATGGCGAACAGCTCGTCCTGGAAGAACGCGCAGACAATCATCCCGACGATGAGCGCGAGGCCGGCCACGACGAGGCGATACCGCAGCTCACTCAGATGCTCGAACAGCGTCATCGAGCCGTCGGCGGGCGGCTTCGGCGGTTTCAGCCAGTCGAGGCTGAAGCGGACGGGCCGCCCGAGGATGGTCAGTGCCACGGGAGGACGGTGCTACTCAGACGTCTTTGCGTACGTCACTGGTCGACGGGTCGACCGTGCGTCCGCGAGCCGGGTCGGCAACATGACCCGTGGTGGGCTGCTGCGGCCAGGCGGCGTCGGTCGGGTGCGTGGTGACCTGCGGGGTGCCGTCGGTGCGGGCTGCCTCCTCCTCGCTCTTGGTGAGACCCTTGGTCTCCTCCTTGAACTCCTTGAGGGCGCGGCCGGTGCTCTTGCCGAGACCTGCGAGTCGCGAGCCGCCGAACAGCAGCAATACCACAGCGAGGATGATGAGCAGCTCGGGAACACCGAGTCCAAACATTGCCAGCGCGGTCATGATTTCCTCTTCTCCCACGTGACGATCGCCACGTGCGTTGTCATCCTACGTCGCTTCAGACGAGATCGAAGGAGCCGTCGACAGTAGCGCCGCGGCGAGCTGGTCCGGGGGTCTGCGGCGGTCCGATCTCGGCCAGCAGGTCCATCATCTGCTCAGCCCGCTCGGCGACCACCTTCACCTCGCTGGCCACGTCGGCGGCCTTGTGGGCAAGCCAGATGCCATAGCTGATGACCACGGCCAGCCCGACCAGGGCGATGGCGCCGAACACGATGACCCAGAACACGCGCGTCACCCTACCGGGTGCCCGCTGCCCTCGGGCACTGCCGCGGGCGCTGGCGCGCCGGGCAACCCCGCGGGCGCTGGCGCGCTGGGCAACCCCGCGGGCGCCGGCGCACCGAACAGCACGGCGTACTGGTCCAGCGCTTCCTGTGCGGCCTCGACGGCGGCGTCGCCTGCTCCCGGCGGTGCGACCACGGTGCCGGCACCACCGAGGCGGAGCAGCAGGCTGCGCAGCCAGGCCGGGTCGGTGACCCGCAACGACACGGTGAGGCTGGCGTCGGGGTGAGTGGTGACAGCCTCGGTCGGGTAGTACTCCGCGACCCAGGCCGCCGACGGGGCCAGGTCCACGGTGACCAGCGGGGCGTCCTTGAGGGCGTCGAACCAACCGCTGGAGAGGTCCTTGAGGACCACGTCGTGCGCCGCGACGGGCTGGTCGGTCACCTCGACCGCGGCGATCCGGTCCAGTCGGAACGTACGCAGTCCCCCGGCCGAGTAGCACCAGGCGTCCAGGTAGCCGTAGCCGTCCAGCACGAACACCCGTAGCGGGTCGACCATCCGTCGGGTGGTCTCGGCCCGGGAGGCGACGTCGTAGGTCAGGTCGAGCCGTCGGTGGTCGTGCAGCCCTTCGTGGATCCGGGCCTGGATCTCGTCCTGCCCCGCCGTCACGGTGACCGAGGCACGCTCACTCGGGGTCGAGCCGCCCGCCGCCGCCTCCAGCTTCACCAGGGCACGGTCGATGGCGGCCCGCTCGCCGGGCCCGGCCACCTCCCGCAGGGTGCGCAACCCGAGCACCAGGGCCAGCGCCTCGTCGGCAGCCAACCGCAGCGGCCGGGTCAGATAGTCGGCGTTGCTGAGGTGGATGACGCCCTCGCCGTCGACCGCGTCCATGTCGATGTCGATCAGGTCGCCGGGGGTCAGCCCGGGCATGCCGCACATCCAGAGCACGTTGAGGTCGTCCCGCAGGGTCTTGACGCTGATCCCGAACGCTGCGGCCACGTCACTCATCGCCGCACCGTCGTGTTCACGCAGATACGGCACCAGGCTCAGCAGGCGGCGGATCTGGGCCTGCGAGGTCATCATGCGAGCCGCTCCGCACCGGCGCCAACCCGCTCCGCACCCGCAACAACACCGGCGAGGAGCCGGATCACCCGCGCCCGCAGGTCGGCCGGCTCCACCACCACGACATCGGCGCCGTAGCGGGCGACCTCCTCCGCCAGCGTCCATCCGTCGCCGTAACCGATGGTGACCACCTCGAACCCGGGCGGCACGCTCTGCTCGGTGGCCGCCTCCCGGCCCCGCCGCCGCAGGCTGGGCGCCTTGCCGGAACGGATGGCCACCGTCGCCTCGGCGGTCGGCTCGCTCGGACCGAGCGAGCGGGCCAGCGAGCGCAGGTCGAGGTCATCGGGCACCACGTACGCCCCCGGCCGCGACACCCGGCGCGGCAGGTCGGTGATCCGGGACAGCTTGAACATTCGGGTGGCGTTCCGGTCCACGTCGTGCCCGATCACATACCAGCGACCCTTGAACGACGTGATCCCCCACGGCTCCAGCGTGCGTACCGCCTTCTCGCGGTAGGTGAAGGACATCCGGGTCCGGTCCAGCACCGCGTTCCACAGCGGCTCGAAGGCCGGTTCGGTGGCCGACACCGACGGCTCCAGCGAGGCCAGCTGGGAGGCGTCCGGCTCCACCCCGGCCGCCCGCAGCTTGGCCAGCGCGCTCATCGTGGACTCCGCCATGCTGGCGTGCTGCCACACCCGGGCGGCGACGCCGACCACGGACGCCTCCTCCGCGTCCAGGTCGATGGCGGGCAGCTCGAACTCCGAGGAGAGGATGCGATAGCCGGGCTCGTCGTCGAACAGCGGGTCGAAGCTGCCGACCTCGATCGGGACCCCGAGGGCCCGCAGCTCGTCCTTGTCCCGCTCGAAGGTGCGCTCGAAGGCGGCATCGCTGAGATCGTGGTAACCCTCCACCGCCTCCCGGATCCGACTCTTGGGCAGGAACCGGCCCGACACCAGCAGGCAGATGGTCAGGTTGAGGATGCGCTCCGTCTTCCGAGGTGCCATGCGTGTGATCCCCTGACCAACCTGGTGCGATGCCGCGGTGGGCGGCCGCGTCGAACCAGCACGCTACCAGCCCGACCCCTAGGATCAAGGCGTGAACGGGGCGGGTCGTTACGCGCCGAGCCCCACCGGCTCGCTGCACCTGGGCAACCTCCGGACCGCCCTGCTGGCGTGGCTGTTCGCCCGCTCCACCGGCCGGGCGCTGCACTGGCGGGTGGAGGACCTGGACGCCGGCCGGGTCCGCCCCGGCGTGGCCGAGCAGCAGTGGGCCGACGTGGCCGCCCTCGGCCTCGATCTCGAACCCCCTGGGCTGGTGCAGTCCAGCCGCCAGGCGGCGTACGCGGCGGCGCTGGAACGGCTGGCGGCGTGGACGTACCCCTGCTTCTGCAGCCGGCGCGACATCGCCGAGGCCGCGTCCGCACCGCACGGGCAGCAGCGTCGCTATCCGGGGACCTGCCGCGAGCTGACCGCGGCACAGCGCGCCGAGCGTGCCCGGACCCGGCGCCCCGCGCTGCGGATCCGCGCCGACGGCGCGCGGCAGACGGTCACCGACCTGCTGCACGGCACGGTGACCGCGCCGGTGGACGACGTGGTGGTACGGCGCAACGACGGTGTCGCCGCCTACACATTGGCCGTGGTGGTCGACGACGCCGCCCAGCGGGTCGACCAGGTGGTCCGGGGCGATGACCTGCTGCCGGCTGCGGTGGACCAGGCCTGGCTGGCCGGTCGGCTCGGACTACCGGTGCCGACGTACGCGCACGTACCGCTGGTGCTCAACCCGGGCGGTGTCCGGCTGGCGAAGCGGGACGGACCGGTCACCATGGCCGACCTGGCCTCGGTCGGCGTGGCCGCACCGGCGGTGCTGAGTCTGTTGGCCACTTCGCTGCGGCTGGCCGGTCCCGGGGAGCGGGTCGACCCGGCCCTGCTGCTCGACCGCTTCGACCCGGCCACCGTGCCGCGGCAGCCGTGGCGGCTCGATCCCCACACCATCGCCGCCCGCTAGGGTCGGCGCATGGTCATCTGGGACAGCGGCACCGTGGTCGAGCTCCGTGCCGGCTGGTCCGGCGCGGTGGAGGTGGTGAGCACCCGGCAGAACGGCGCCGACTGTCGGGCACTGGCCTACACCGACCTGATGCCCGCACCCCGCCTGGGTGACCGGGTGCTGCTCAATGTCGCCGCCCTCGATCGGGGCCTGGGCACCGGCGGGTACGCCCTGGTGGTGGCCGTCCTCGACGCCGACGGCCGCCCGACCGGTCAGCCGCCGGCGCCACGGGGGCATCTGGTGAAGTCGCGCTATCTGCCGCTGCAGGCGATGGTGGCCGGCGCCGATGAACAGGGGTCGCCGTGGCACGACGCGCTGGCCGATGCCGACGACCTGGCCGGGCTGCCGGTGGTGGTCGCCGACCTGCACTCAGCCTTGCCGGCGATCGTGGCCGCTATCCAGCACGACCGTCCGGGCACCCGAATCGTCTATCTGATGAGCGACCACGCAGCCCTGCCGCTGGCCTTCTCCCGCACCGTGGCCCAGCTGCGCGACGCTGAGCTGCTGACCGGCACCGTCACCGCCGGCCAGGCGTTCGGCGGTGACCTGGAGGCGGTGAACGTGCACTCGGGGTTGCTGGCGGCGAGGCTGGCGCTGGCCGCCGAGGTGGTGGTGCTGACCCAAGGGCCCGGCAACCTCGGCACCGGCACCCGCTGGGGCTTCTCCGGTGTGGCCTGCGGCGAGGCGGTCAACGCAGCCGCCATCCTCGGCGGGCGTCCGGTGGGCTCGTTGCGGATCTCCACCGCAGACCCACGGCCCCGTCATCGGGGAGTGTCACACCACAGCCTGACCGCCTACGGCCGAGTGGCGCACGCAGCGGCCGACATCGCGGTCCCCCGGCTGGCCGAGGCGACCGCGCTGCGCGGGATCGCGGGCCTGGCCGAGGCGGCGCGGCTGGCCGATGCGGTCGAGGAGGCGGCGACGACGCTGAGCCGGCACCGGCTGGTTCCGGTCGGGCTCACCGGGCTGGACGACGCGCTCCGCGCCAGTCCGGTCCGGCTCTCGAGCATGGGCCGGGGCCTGGACGCCGACCCGGCCTACTTCCTGGCCGCAGCCGCCGCCGGCCGGCACGCCGCCCAGCTGGTGGACGCCGCCGGGTGAGCGGTGCCGCCGGCGCGCTGGTGCTGTGCTGCGGACCGCGTCGGCCGGGTGGGCGCTACTGCCCGGCCTGGGTGAACAAGATGTCGACGACCATGACGAGGGTGTCGGTCTTCTCCACCTTCGGCGTGGCGTTGCCCTGGGGATAGCCGTCCGCCGGTGGGATGACCAGCAGCACCCGGCTGCCGACGGTCTGACCGACCAGGCCCTTCTGCATCCCGGGCAACAGCCCGGACAGGGCATAGCTCGCCGGCTGCGAGCTGTACGACTCCTCCAAGACCTTGCCGTCGGACCAGCGGGCCCAGGTGTAGTTGAAGGTGATGGTGTCGGTCTCGCCGACCTTCTTCCCCTTGCCGGCGATCAGCGGCTGGGACTGCAAGGTGGTGGGCGCGGCGGTCTTGGGCACGCTGATCTGCGGTACGCCCTTGGCCTCGGTGACGGTGGGCAGGCCGTCCTTGGGCTTGACCTCCGACCCTGCCGGACCGGCCAGCTGCACTCCGACCACGTCGACCACGAACAGGAGCGTGTCGCCGACCTCGATGCCGGCCTCCGGGCTGCCGCCGGAGGCGTCGTAGCCGTCGGCGCCGGGCATCGCGATGACGACCCGGCTGCCCTGCTTCTGACCGACCAGACCCTTCTTGAAGCCCGGCACCACCTGGTCCAGGTTGAAGGCGATCGACTGCCCGCGGCTGAATGAGTCGTCGAACTTCTTGCCGGTCCGAGCGTTGACGCCGTAGTAGTTCACCTCGACGGTCTGGCCGTCCTTGACCACGGCGCCGTCGGACTTGCTCAGCACCCGGGTCCGGGTCTTGTCGATGGCCCAAGGGGTCTTCACCGTGACCTTCGGCTCCTTGCCGTAGTCCCCGCTCACCTTCACCGCGGTCAGATCCTTGGCGGCGGGCACCTTCGGGGCCGCGGACGGCGTCGCGCTGGCGGATGCGCTGGCGGCACCGGATGGGCTGGCGGCGGGGGTGGGCGCAGTGGAGTCTGCATCGTCACCGCAGGCACCGAGCGACAGCAGCGCTGCGCTGAGGCCGACGGCGATCACGGTCTTGGCTGAGAAGGAGTGCACCGGAGCACCCTACCCGGCCTCCCTGTACGGACCCTGTGACGACGGGCGTCAGGCCGGCGCCCGCCGCATGCTCGCGATGAGGCGGTCGACCCGCTCGTCGGCAGCGACGAACGGATCCTTGCACAGCACCGTGCGCTGGGCCTGGTCGTTGAGCTTGAGGTGCACCCAGTCGACCGTGTAGTCGCTCCGGGCGTCCTGGGCCGCCCGGATGAAGTCGCCGCGGAGCTTGGCCCGGGTCGTCTGCGGCGGCACTGACTTGGCCCGGAACACCTCGGGGTCGGTGGTCACCCGCGCCGCGGCGCCACGTCGCTCCAGCAGCGAGAACAGCCCTCGGTCGCGGCGGATGTCGTGGTACGCGAGATCGAGCTGGGCGATCCGGGCGTCGCCGAACGACAGCGCATGCTTGGCCGAGTAGCGATCCAGCAGGGTGTACTTGATCGCCCAGTCGATCTCGGTGTCGATCAGCTCCAGCTTGTCCTCAGCCACGGCGCGCAGGGTGCGCTCCCACAGGTCCAGCACCCGGTCGACGGTCGGGGTCCGCAGGCCTTGGCGGCGGGTGTACTCCGCCACCTTCTCGTAGTACTCGGTCTGCAGCTCCAGGGCCGACACCCGGCGACCGTTGGCCAGCGCCACCTTGACCTGTCCGGTGCGGTCGCGGGACATGTCGCGGATGGCCCGGATCGGGTTCTCCAGGGTGAAGTCGCGCATCGACACGCCGGCCTCGATCAGCCGTAGCACCAGCTCGGCGCTGCCGACCTTGAGCAAGGTGGTGGTCTCGCTCATGTTGGAGTCGCCGACGATGACGTGCAGCCGGCGGTAGCGCTCGGGGTCGGCGTGCGGCTCGTCGCGGGTGTTGATGATCGGCCGACTGCGGGTGGTGGCCGAGGACACGCTCTCCCAGATGTGCTCGGCCCGCTGGCTGATGGAGTATTCCGCGCCCCGGGGGGTGTGCAGCACCTTGCCGGCACCACAGATGAGCTGGCGCGAGACCAGGAACGGCACCAGCACGTCGGTGATCTTGGCGAAGTCGCCGATCCGGGAGATCAGGTAGTTCTCGTGGCAGCCGTAGGAGTTGCCGTGGCTGTCGGTGTTGTTCTTGAACAGATAGATGTCGCCGCTGATGCCCTCACTGGCCAGCCGGGTCTCCGCGTCGACGATCAGGTCCTCCAGGATCCGCTCGCCGGCCCGGTCGTGGTTGATCAGCTGGACCAGGTCGTCGCACTCGGCGGTGGCGTACTCGGGGTGCGAGCCCACGTCCAGATAGATCCGTGAGCCGTTACGGAGGAACACGTTGCTGCTGCGGCCCCAGGTGACGACCCGACGGAACAGGTAGCGGGCCACCTCGTCCGGGGTCAGCCGCCGCGTGCCCCCGGAGGTGCATGCCACGCCGTACTCAGTCTCGAGGCCGAAGATCCGACGATCCACCGTGCTCCTCTCGTCCTGCTCCGGCCCCGCGATGGGCCCGGAGTCACTCCGACCGGCTGATCAGGTCGAGCAGCTCGCCGAGCTCCTCGGAGGTGAGGTCGCGCAACGTGCCTACTTTGAGGTTACCCAGGCGGACCGGGCCGATACCGATCCTCGACAGCCGCCGCACCGGGTGACCAACCGCTTCCATCGTACGGCGGACGATCCGGTTGCGGCCCTCGTGCAAGGTGATGCGGACCATGCTGCGTTCGCCGCTGACCGAGACCAGCTTGACCGACGACGGCACCACCGGTCCGTCCTCCAAGGTGATGCCGGCCTTGAGCCGGCGGATGGTGGCCGGGTTGACCACCCCCGACACCTCAGCCAGATAGGTCTTGGGGACCTCGAACGACGGGTGCGCGAGCTTGTGCCCGAAGTCCCCGTCGTTGGTCAGGATGAGCAGGCCCTCGGTGTCGGTGTCGAGCCGGCCGACGTGGAAGAGCCGCTCCTTGCGCTGCAGCAGATATTCGGCCAGGGTCGGGCGCCCCTCGGGGTCGTCCATGGTCGAGACCACACCGCGCGGCTTGTTGAAGACCACGTAGACGTGGCGGCGCGGCGGCGGGATCCGGGAGCCGTCCACCCGGACGACATCGCGCTCGGGATCGACCCGCAGCCCCTGCTCGGTGACGATGGCGCCGTTCACCTCCACCCGGCCCTCGTGGATCAGGTTCTCGCTGGCACGCCGGGAGGCGATGCCCGCCGCCGCGAGCACCTTCTGCAACCGGATGCCCGTCTCGTTCTCCTCGGTACTGCTCATTGTGGATCCTCGTTCTCTGGTGCGCTCGCGCGCATCTGCGGTTCGGTCGTGCTGGGGTTGTCGGTGGTGCTGGGGTCGCCGGGCTCGCTGGCATCTTCGGGCTCGCTGGAGCCGTCGGGTGCGCCAGGCGCTCCTCCATCATCGTCGCTCGGCTGCTCGGAGTCCGCATCGTCGGTGGGCAGGGCCGGCGCGGCCTCGGCGATCACCGCGAGCTGGCTGAGCTCGGCCTCCAGCTCGTCCACCTCGGGCAGGTGCGGCGCGAGCTCCGGCAGCTCGTCCAGCGAGCTCAGCCCCATCCGCTCCAGGAAATAGCTGGTGGTCCGGAAGACGATCGCGCCGGACTCGCCGTCGGTGCCGGCTTCCTCCAGCAGGCCGCGGGCCAGCAGGGTACGGATGACGCCGTCCACACTGACCCCGCGGATCGCGGCGATCCGGCTCCGTGAGATGGGCTGCTGGTACGCCACCACGGCCAGGGTCTCCAGCGCCGCCTGCGACAGCCGGGACTGCTGTCCCTCCAGGACGTAGGCGCTGATCACGTCCGCATGCTCCTCGCGGGTGTAGTAGCGCCAGCCCTCGCCCACATGCCGCAGCTCGAACCCCCGACCGGTCTCGTCATAGAACGCGACCAGCTCGGCCAGGCACGCAGACACGTCCTCGACCGGTACGTCGAGTGCCTGGGCCAGGCTGACCTCGCTGATCGGGTCCTCGGCGAGCAGCAGCAAGGCCTCGACCGCACCGGAGATGTCCTTGGCCGTCGCCGCGGTGTCCAGGCTTGGCAGCGGCTGGGCGGCGTCCTCAGTCATCGAGGGCCTGCCCCGCCGGAGGCTGATCCGGCTCGCTGTGGCCCGCCGGACTCTGCTCCGGCTCATTTCGGCCCGCCGGACTCTGGTCCGCTGCGGTCGGGGTCTGGTCGAACTCGTCGGAGATGGTGACCTCCTGGTCGTCGGAGCCGGTCCAGCGGATGAGCAGCCGGCCGAGCGGGGTGTCCTGCTCGAAGGTGACAGCACCTTCGCGGAACAGCTCGAGCAGGGCGAGGAAGCGGCACACCGTGGTCACCTTGTCCGGTGAGTCACCGGACAGCTCGGCGAATGTCAGCGAGCCACGGCGGCGCAGCTTGTCCACCACGACCACGGCCTGGTCGCGGACGTTGACCGCAGGTGCGTGCAGGTGGGCCAGCGAGACTACGTCGGCGACCTTGGGCGCCAGCGCCTTGGCAGCCAGCGCCGCGAACCGTTGCGGGGTGAGGGTGATCCGCACTTCCGGCAGCAGCGCTGCGTAGCGCGGCTCCAGGCCCACCTGCCGCGGATGGCGGCGCGCCTGCGCCTCCAGCCGAGTGCCGAGGTAGGCCGCGACAGCCTTGAACGCGCGGTACTGCAGCAGCCGGGCGAACAGTAGGTCGCGGGCGTCCAGCAGCGCGAGGTCCTCTGGGTCCTCCACCTCGCCGGACGGGATCAGCCGGGCTGCCTTCAGGTCCAGCAGGGTCGCCGCCACCAGCACGAACTGGCTGGTCTGGTCCAGGTCCCAGGCGGCCCCGGCGGCCTTGATGTGGGCGATGAACTCGTCGGTGACCTTGGACAGCGCCACCTCCGTGATGTCCATCTTGTGCCGGGAGATGAGCTGCAGCAGCAGGTCGAAGGGACCCTCGAAGTTGACCAGATGGACATTGAACGGCACTGTCGGCTCCCGCTCGGCGCCGGCCACCGGGCGGCTCGAGCCGGCGCCCATCAGCGGCGAGACGGTGCCGACCTCAGCGGAGGACACGGTCACGGTGTGGTCGCCGAGGAGGGTGGCGACAGCCGCCGCACCAGCTCGGAGTCCGCACCGCGTTCGGCCAGGTCAGCCAGCGCCACCGCGATGGCTTCGCGGACGATGCGGCCACGGTCGACCGCCATGGCGTGCTCGGCCCGCAGCGTCAGCCTGGCCTGCTCCAGCGCCAGCAGCTCATCGCTGCTGACGTACACGGTGATCTTCTCGTCGTGCCGGACCCGACCGGACCCGGTCGCCGGAGCACCGCGCCGGCCACGACTCGGCCCCTCGGACTGGTCGACCGACTGCGGACCGGCGTCCGGCTCCGTATGGACGGGGACCGGCTCTGCGGTCGGTCCGGGGTTGCGGACGAGATCGTCGGCGGCGTGGGTGGACCGGAACAGCTCCGATGCACCCGGCAGGCTCACCCGACGCGGCACCGGGCCAGCACCTCACGCGCGAGCGAACGGTACGCCTCGGCTCCCGGGGAGGAGCTGGCGTAGGTGGTGATCGGCTCGCCGGCCACGGTGGTCTCCGGGAACTTGACGGTCCGCCGGATGACGGTGTGGAAGACGGTCTCGCCGAAGGCCTGGACGACGCGCTCGAGCACCTCCCGGCTGTGCAGGGTCCGCGGGTCGTACATGGTGCCGAGGATTCCCATGATCTCGAGCTGGGGGTTGAGCCGCTCCTGCACCTTGGCGATGGTGTCGGTCAGCAGGGCGATACCGCGCAGCGCGAAGAACTCGCACTCCAGCGGCATGATCACCCGGTCGGCGGCGGTCAGGGCGTTGATGGTGAGCAGTCCCAGGGACGGCGCGCAGTCGATCAGGATGACGTCGTAGCGGGACCGCACCTTCTCCAGCACCCGCAGCAGGGTCTGTTCGCGCGCCACCTCCGAGACCAGCTGCACCTCGGCCGCCGAGAGGTCGATGTTGCTGGGCAACAGGTCGAGGCCCTCGACGCTGGTCTCGGTGATCACGTCGTCGACGGAGACGTCGCGGGCCAGCAACAGGTTGTAGATGCTCACCTCGAGGGTGTGCGGGTTGACGCCCAGCCCGACCGACAGCGACCCCTGCGGGTCGAAGTCGACCAGCAGCACCCGACGCCCGGTCTCCACCAGCGCGGCGCCCAGGTTGATGGTGCTGGTCGTCTTGCCGACGCCACCCTTCTGGTTGCACATCGCCACGATCATCGCGGGGCCGTGCTCGGTGACCGGCGCCGGCGGCGGCAGGTCGGGCCACGGTCGTCCGGTCGGCCCGATCTCCGGGTTCGGCTGGACGGCGGCGGCCGGGTGCGGCTTGCGGACCATCGGCTGCTCGGCCGGGCCCAGCAGGCTGTCCTGGTGCGAGTCGCGGCCAGCGTCCGCCTCTATCCCGGTGCCCGGCATCGGACCCGCGTCCCCCGCCGCCGCATCGATCGGCTCGTGCGCCTTCTCCACGCGTACTCCTCCTTCGGTCACCATCTCGGTGGTCGTCACGCCGCAGCCTAGTACGCGCGTGGGTGGGACGTCAGATACACCTCGCGCAGGTGGTCCACGGTGACCAGGGTGTAGATCTGCGTCGTCGTCACCGACGCGTGACCCAACAGCTCCTGCACCACGCGCACGTCGGCGCCGCCGTCGAGCAGATGGGTGGCGAACGAGTGCCGCAGTGTGTGCGGGGACACCTCGACGGCGATCCCGGCCCGCTCGGCGGTGGTCTGCAGGATCTCCCAGGCGCTCTGCCGCGACAGCCGACTGCCCCGGGTGTTGAGGAACAGCGCCGGGGTCCCCCGCCCGCGTTCGGCCAACACCGGTCGGCCCCGCACCAGATACGCCTCGACCGCGCGACGCGCGTAGGAGCCGAGCGGGACGATCCGCTCCTTGTTGCCCTTGCCCAGCAGCCGCAGCGCCGCCGGGGTGTCGTCGCCGACGGGCTCACCCACGAGTCGCGCGACGTCGTCGACGTCCAGGACGGTCAGCTCCGAGATCCGGGCACCGGTGCCGTACAGCAGCTCCAGCAGGGCCAGGTCACGCAGCCCGGTCGGGGTCTCGGCGTCCGGTACCGCCAGCAGCGCCTGGACCTGGTCCAGGGCCAGCGCCTTGGGCAGCCGACGCGGTGGCTGCGGCGGCTGCACCCCGGCGGCCGGGTCGGCGACGGCGAGCTGCTCCTCGACCGCGAACCGGTGCAGGCTGCGGACGGCGACCACGGCCCGGGCCACGCTGGCACTGGCCAGCGGACGGCGGAGCCACCGGCCAGGCTCGGCCGGGTCCGGTACGCCCTCGCGCAGGGCGACGGCGTACTCCACCACCAGGGCAGGGGTGACGGCGTCGATGTCGGTCACGTCATGGTCGGCGAGGAATGCGACGTAGCGCTGCAGGTCACGCCGGTACGCCGATGCCGTGTGCCGCGACACCCCCCGCTCCACGCTCAGGTGGTCCAGATAGGTCGTCACGACGCCGGCCAGCGCGGTCAGGCCAGCACCTCGAGCAGGGTGCGGTGCGGCAGACCGTGTGCCGTGGCGACCGGCTCCGAGGTCAGCTCGCCGGCGTGGGTGTTCAGCCCGAGTGCGAGCGCGGGATCGGCGCGCAGCGCGTCCCGCCAGCCGAGCTCGGCCAGACTCATCGCATACGGCAGCGTCACGTTGGTGAGCGCGTAGGTCGAGGTGTGTGGCACCGCGCCCGGCATGTTGGCCACGCAGTAGAAGACCGAGTCGTGCACGGCGTAGGTCGGGGCGTCGTGGGTGGTCGGCCGCGAGTCCTCGAAGCAGCCGCCCTGGTCGATCGAGATGTCGACCAGCACACTGCCCGACCGCATCCGCGAGACCAGCTCGTTGCTGACCAGGGTCGGCGCCTTGGCCCCGGGCACCAGCACCGCACCGATCACCAGATCGGCGTCGAGCACCGCCCGCTCCAGCTCGAAGACATTCGAGGCGATGGTCTGCAGGTGACCACGATAGATCTGGTCGGCCTGCCGCAGCTTCTCCAGGTTCTTGTCCAACAGCAGCACCTGGGCCTGCATGCCGAGCGCGATGGAGGCCGCGTTCATGCCCGACACCCCGGCTCCGATCACCACGACCTTGGCCGGGTGCACGCCGGGCACCCCGCCCATCAGCGTGCCGCGACCGCCGCCCTGCCGCATCAGGTGGTACGCCCCCACCTGCGGCGCCAGCCGGCCGGCGACCTCCGACATCGGCGCCAGCAGCGGCAGCGAGCCGTCCGCGGCCTGCACGGTCTCGTACGCCACTCCGGTGACGCCGGCCCGCAGCAGCGCGTCGGTGCAGTCACGGCTGGCAGCAAGGTGCAGGTAGGTGAACAGGACCTGGCCGGCGCGCATCCGCGGATACTCCTCGGCGATCGGCTCCTTCACCTTGAGCACCAGCTCGGCCTCAGCCCAGACGGCGTCCGCGTCAGCCACGATCCGTGCGCCCGCGGCCAGGTACTCGTCGTCCCGGATGGCGGAACCGAGCCCGGCCCCGCTCTGCACCAGGACCGTGTGGCCGTGCCGGCTCAGCTCGTGCACGCCGGACGGGGTGATCGCGACCCGGTACTCGTGGTTCTTGACCTCGGTCGGAACTCCTACCAGCATCCGTACTCCTTCGCCGCTTCCGATTCGTCATGCCGAGGCCGGCCCCGACGCGGTGCCCGACGGCCGTGAGGCCATGGCGAGAGCATAGACCTGCGCTCAGCCGGCCTGGCCGGTCAGCCGGCGCTCCGCCTCCCGGGCGGGCCACGGCGCGTCGGCCGGGCGCAGCGCGTCCAGTCCCCCGCGGTGCAGTGCGGTCCAGGTGGCCAGCACGCCGCTGATCAGCAGCGGGTTGTGCAGCCGGCCGGCCAGCACCGCGTCGACCACATCCGCCAGCGGCGCCCACACCACGTCCATGTCGGCCTCCTCGCCGGCCAGCACGAACCCGTCGGGGGCGGCCACGGGGCGCAGACCGCGGGCCAGGAAGATCCGCAATGACTCCGAGGCCATCCCCGGCGAGCTGAAGACGTCGACCAGCACCCGCCAGTCATCGGCGGCCAGGCCCACCTCCTCGGCCAGCTCGCGCTGCGCGCCGAGGACGTACGCCTCCCCCTCGACGTCCAGCAACCCGGCGGGCGGTTCGACCAGCTTGTGCCGCACCGGATGCCGATACTGCCGGACCAGGGCGAGGCGCTGATCGTCGTCCAAGGCGATCACCCCGACAGCACCGGGATGCCGCAGATACTGGCGGGTGACCTGCTGCTGGTCGGGGCCGAGCAGCCGGTCCGCCACATAGGTGGTGATCGCGCCGGCGGCGAGGTCCTCCGACACCAGCACCGGCCAGCCCATCGCGGTGTCGACCAGCTCGTCGGGTGTGAGAACCTTCATCGCTTGGTGCCCACGTCGACCGGCAACCGGGTGGACAGCTTGCGGTCCAGCGCGGCCTCGACCAGCCCGGCGAACAGCGGGTGCGGCTTGGTCGGACGCGACTTCAGCTCGGGGTGCGCCTGGGTGGCCACGAAATAGGGGTGCACGTCGTCCGGCAGCTCGACGAACTCGACCAGGGTGGAGTCCGGGGACGTGCCGCTGATCACCAGCCCGGCCTCCTCCAGCTGGGCCCGGTAGCCGTTGTTCACCTCGTAGCGGTGCCGGTGGCGTTCGGTCACGGTGGTGGAGCCGTACCGCTTGGCCACCACGGAACCGGGCACCAGCTCGGCCGGATAGGACCCGAGCCGCATGGATCCGCCGAGGTCGCCGCCGTCGAGGATGGCCACCTGCTCGGCCATGGTCGCGATCACCGGGTGGGCCGCGTTCGGCGTGAACTCCGAGGAGTCGGCACCCTCGAGCCCGGCCAGGTCGCGGGCGACCTCGATCACCATGCACTGCAGCCCCAGGCAGAGCCCCAGGATCGGCACCGCATTCTCGCGGGCGTAGCGGACGGCACCGACCTTGCCCTCCACGCCGCGGATGCCGAATCCACCCGGGATGCAGATGCCGTCGACGTCGTGCAGGTTGCGGGCGGCGCCTTCTGCGGTCTCGCAGTCGTCCGAGGGCACCCAGCGCACCAGCACCTTGGCGTGGTTGGCGAACCCACCGGCGCGCAGCGCCTCGACCACCGATAGATAGGCGTCGGGCAGCTCGACGTACTTGCCGACCAGGGCGATGGTCACCTCCTCCTTCGGGTTGTGCACCCGTTCCAGCAGGTCGTTCCAGACCGTCCAGTCGACGTCGCGGAACCGCAGGTCGAGCCGGCGCACCACGTACGCGTCCAGGCCCTCCTCGTGCAGCATCTTCGGCAGGTCGTAGATGCTGGGCACGTCGGTGTTCTCGATCACAGCCTCGGTGTCGACGTCACACATCAGCGAGATCTTGCGCTTGACGTTGTCGGGGATGGGCCGGTCGGAGCGGCAGACGATGGCGTCCGGCTGGATGCCGACCTGGCGAAGCGCGGCGACCGAGTGCTGGGTCGGCTTGGTCTTCAGCTCGCCGCTCGGACCGATGTAGGGCAGCAGTGACACGTGCAGGAAGAAGACGTTCTCCCGGCCGACGTCGTGGCGCACCTGGCGGGCCGCCTCGAGGAAGGGCAGCGACTCGATGTCGCCGACCGTGCCGCCGATCTCGTGGATCACCACGTCGATGTCGTCGCCGCCCATGGCGAGCATCTCGTCCTTGATCTCGTTGGTGATGTGCGGGATGACCTGCACCGTGTCACCGAGATAGTCGCCGCGCCGTTCCTTGGCGATCACCGAGGAATAGACCTTGCCGGTGGTGACGTTGGCCTCGGCCGACAGGTTCACGTCGAGGAAGCGCTCATAGTGGCCGACGTCGAGGTCCGTCTCCGCCCCGTCCTCGGTCACGAAGACCTCGCCGTGCTGGAACGGGTTCATGGTGCCGGGATCCACATTGAGATAGGGATCCAGCTTCTGCATGGTCACGTGGAGACCACGAGCCACCAGGAGACTGCCGAGACTCGAGGCCGTCAACCCCTTGCCGAGTGAAGAGGCGACGCCGCCCGTGACGAACAGATGCTTGGTGATTTTCTCGCGAGTACCCACGGGCTCTCAGCCTATAGCGGATCGACCCGATCCCCTACCCGGACGCGCGGTCGACGGTGGCGCGCGCTGCCAGATATGCCTGCTCGACGTCCGCGGCGACCTCATCCTCGTCCGGCCAGCCGGCGGCCTGACGCCGCCCGGCCGCGGCCAGGGCCTCCCGGGAGACGGGGTCGTCGGCCAGTCGCGCCACGGCCGCGGCGGCTGCGTCGACGTCCCCGAGCGGCACCAGCAGCGCGGCATCACCGACCAGCTCCTCGATCCCGCCGACCCGGGTGCTGACCAGCGGAACGCCGGCCAGCAGGGCTTCTTGGGCCACCAGGGCGCGCGCTTCCCAGGTCGAGGTCAGCAGCGCCACGTCCGCCGCGGCGAGCAGCGCAGCCATGTCGTCGCGGCGGCCGACGAGGTCGACCGGCAGGGCGTCGGCGGCGATCCGGGCCGCCAGCGTCTCGTGCAGCGGCCCGTCGCCGACCACGACGAACCGGAGGTCATGCCGGTGCCGCAGCGCCGCCGCCACCTCGAGCACCAGGTCGAGGTTCTTCTGCGGCGCGAGCCGACTGACGGTCAGGACCAGCACCTGGTCCTCAGCCACGCCGAGGCTGCGGCGCGTCGCGGCCACGTCCGCACCTGACGGGGCGAGCTCGGGGGCGGCGACCGGCCCCAGCCGGGCCGTCCGGGCCCCGAGCGAGCGGGCCACGGCGACCAGGTCGCTGCTGGCCCCGAGGGTCACCGCAGCCCGCCGGGCGAGATAGCGCTGACCGCGGAGCGCCAGCCAGGAGGCGACGGACGGGCGGAGACCGACCTTGCCGGGCGTGGCAGCTTTCTCCGCCGGGGGCGGCAGGATCGCGTTGTGCCAGCTGACGACCACCGGCGGCCCGCCGCCGGCGCAGACGAGGACCGCGAGCAACCCGGCCTTGTAGCCGTGGGCGTGCACGACGTCGGCCCGCCGCGCGCTGAGCAGCCGACGAAGCGGTCGGACCCGGATACCGGGGTCGGCGAAGTCCGGACCGTCGAACCGCTGGGCCCGACGGGTCAGCTCCGGACAGAGGATGTCGACCGTGTGCCCGCGAGCCACCAGCCGGGGCACCAGGCTGGCCACGTGCCGTCCGATGCCGCCGGTGCTGGCTGTCAGCAGCTGCACGACTCTCACGACGGGGTCCTCTCTGCGTCGGGGCTGACCATCCCCCGGCGCAGCGCCCAGATCTCCGCCAGCAGCCGGCGGTCTCCCACTGCCACGACCAGCACGTACACCGCGGTCACCGCCAGCCCGCAGACCACCGCGCCGAGCAGCGCAGCGGTCAGCGTGGCTTCGGCCAGCAGCGACGAGCCCCACCCCACCAGGCCACCGGCGACCAGGGCGGCACCCACACTGACCAGCAACGGCCGCCGCAACGCACGGCTCAGGGTGCCCGAGCGGCCGGCCAGCACCGAGCGGCCGAGCAGTGCCCAGCCGGTGACAGCGCCCACCACCATGCCGAGCGACATCGCGGCGGCCACCGCGACCACCACCCGGTCAGCGGGCAGCAGCAGGCTGGCCGCCACCCCGGCGAGGACGGTCCCCCAAGCCACCACGGTGGCGATGCCACTGTCGCGGGCCAGATGGGCGGCGAGCAGGGCGCGACTGGCCAACCCCAGCAGGGCGAACCCGAGGACGGCGGGGGCGAAGGCGGTGATCGGGTCGGACAGCGCCGCCGTACGCCCCGAGCCCGGCCCGAGCACGAACACCCGCGCCACCGGAACGGCAGTGCCGGCCAGCAGCGCGGACCCGAGCCCGGCCAGCACCACGACCAGAGGTCCGACGCTGCGGAGCACCCCGGCCAGGTGGTCGGGTCCCCGCTCCGCGGCCGCGCTGAGCCGAGGGAAGGCCAGCTGCAGCAGCGGGGCCACCAGGACCGCGTACGGCAGCAGGTAGATGGCGTTGGCCCAGGTGATCCGGGTCAGGGCTCCGGGGTCGTCGGTGGACCGGGCGGCCCAGATGGTCAGCAGCTGGCTGGCCTGCTGGACGATCAGGCCGGCGACGCCGGCCGCGGCGATCTGGAGCAACACCGGGCTGTCACCGGCGGCGAACCGCAGCCGCGGCCGCAGGGAGAGTCCGAGCCGGGCCAGTGGCACCAGCGTGCACAGCGCCAGCACGGCCACACCGGCGGTGGTCCCCCAGCCGAGGACGGCCACCGCCCGGCCGGGCACTGCGGCCGGGTCGTCGACGGCGCCGGCCGGGACCAGAGCCGCAAAGCTGAGGTAGGCGGTGATGACGACGACGCTGGACAGCAGCGGCGCTGTGGCCGCGGCCAGGAACCGGTGGTGGGCCTGCAGCACGCCGGCGCTCACCACCGCCAACCCGTAGAACCAGATCTGCGGCGCGAACATGACGAGCAACGCGGCCAGGGTGTCGGCGCCGCCCCGACAGCTCGGGGCGGCGAACACGTCGCCGTAGCGGCCGGCTCCCAGCAGGACCAGCGCCACCACCGGGGTGAGGACCAGGAGCGTCCAGGTGATCAGGGCCGAGCTGGTGCGGGTGGCGGCAGCGGTGCGGCCGCCGCCGACGTGGCGGGCCACCACCGGGATCACCACACCCGCCAGCACACCGCCGGCCACCACCTCGAACAGGATGTTGGGCAGCTGGTTGGCCGCGTTGTAGACGTCGCCGAGGCAGCTGTCACCGACGGTCTTGGAGAACACGACGGAGCGACCGAACCCGACGATCCGGGCCGCCAGGGTGAGTCCGGCTACGCCCAGGGCCACCGACCCGAGCCGGCCACCGGGGCCCAGGCTCATCGAGACATCCGCGGTGCGGACCGGCCCCAGCTGTCGACGCTCCGCAGCACCGGCGAACCATCGATCACGGCGGAGAAGCTGACCCGCTCGCTGGCCAGGTTGAGGGCGACCACCCCGGACAGGCCCAGCAGCCGAGCCCAGCGCGGCCAGCCACCGGCCGCAGCCACCGCCACCCCCGCTCCCAAGGCATTGGCGCCGCAGTCGCCGAGCATGGCGCGGCCGGCCAGGTCGGCCGGCAGCGAGCCCATCGCGGCACCCACGACGGCCGCCGAGCCCGAGCCCACCAACGGCAGCCCGAGCAGCGTGACCACCTTGGCGGCCCGGCCAGGTCGCAGGTCGCAGAGGTTGACCAGGTTCGCGGTACCGGCGACCAGTGCGGTGTCGACCCCGAGGTCCAGCAACCGGCCGGCCGCCGTCCCCGAGGTGCGGCCCCGGTCGAGCACCAGAGCGGCGGCGGCGGCGCTGGCGCCCACGCCGGCGATCTTGACCAGACCACTGGTCACCTCACCCGAACGCAGCGCCCGCAGGTGTCCGCGAAACCCCTTGGCCGCGCTGGAGCCGCACAGGTCGTCGTAGGCCCCGACCAGTCCGGACCCGGCGACGGCGAGCGCGGTGGCGGCGGCGCGGTGGTCGAACGGTCCAGCCAGCAGACCACCGAGGGCAGCTCCGACCGCCACCGGACCCTCGAGCAGGGTCACCGGTGCGCCGGCATGGTTGGTGCGCTGCCAGCGGGACCGCCAGCTCGCTCGGGTGTCCGCGGCCGCCGCAGGGACCGCCCGGCAGGGAGCGACGAACCGCTGCCCGAGGACCGCCAGCGCCGCCGAGGTCAGCGCCGCCGCCACCGGGGCCGGCACCCGCCGCCGGGGCGATTCGGACCGGCGCATCTAGCGCACCGGCAGGGTCGGCGCGGGCGAGTCCGCCTTGGTCAGCGCACCGTAGTTGCCCTGCCGGCCGAGCAGCTGCTCCTGGCCGGCGAGCACCACGGTGGTCACCCCACTCGGCAGATCAGCCACGTCGACGGTGCTGAGCTCCTCCACCGCGGTGGCGTCGTTGCGGGCCGCCATCACGTCGGTGCCCTCCAGACCAGTGCTGTTGGGGCCGGCCAGCACGACGCCGGTGGCGTAGCCGTTCAGTGCCAGCTGCGCCTGCACATGCGCGGCGGTCAGCTCGGGCGCCGGGCGCGTCTCGGCGGCCACGGCGGTGACGATGATGACCAGCTGCGCCTGGGCCGTCGAGTCATAGTCGACCGCCACCATGCCGGTACCGGCCAGGGCGTCGTAGAGGCCGTCGATCTCGCTGTCGCGGTCCGTCAGCATCTGGTCGGCGATGACCCGGCCGAGGGCCTTGCCGAAGACCGCCGGGGCGGTGGTGGAGTCGGTCAGCTCGAGCCGGGCCCGGTAGGGCTCGAGTGCCTCGATCAGCTCGGTGTCACGGCTGCCGTCGAACGCGGAGTCGTCGATCTTGGCCGTGCTGGTCACCGTGCCACCGGAGTCGCGGACCGCCTTGGTGATGGCGGCGGTGACGGGCGCCGGCGCGTCCGGCATGGTGACGATGGCGACCCGCCGCTCGGCCAGTGCCCCGGCGGTGATCAGCGTGCCGGCGCGTTCGGACCAGGCGTCACGGTAGTCGTCCAAGGCGTTGACCGAGTCCAGCTGGCTGCGCAGGTCCTGCACCTGCTTGCGGTCCTGCTCGGCCTGGGCCAGGATCCCCTCGTTGACGGGATCAGCGAACGTCACGCCGAGCACGATCCCCATCGACAGGGCCAGGAAGACCGCCATCAAGGAGACGATGTGGTAACGGAAGTTGATCAAGAGAATAGTTCCTTTATCCAGTAGAACAAGTCGCCCACCCGGGCGGCGATCAGGCTCCCGACCGCACCGCCGAGATCGGTGAACGCCATCGCCGTGGTCAGCGCCAGCAGCCCGGAGAGCACCAGCATCACCAGGTGCCAGCTCTTGATCTGGCTCCGATAGATCCGCGAGACTCCCTTGGCATCGACCAGCTTGGGCCCGACGCGCAGCCGGGTCAGGAAGGTCGACGCCATGCCGGAGCGTCCCTTGTCCAAGAACTCCACCAGGGAGGCATGAGTTCCCACGGCGACGAGCAACCGTGCGCCCTTCGAGTCGGCCAGCAGCATCGCGGCGTCCTCGCTGGTCCCCAGCGCCGGGAACACGACGGCTGTCAGGCCGAGTGCCTCGACCCGTTCGATCCCGGGTGCACGCCCGTCCCGGTAGGCGTGCACCACCAGCTCGGCGCCGCACTTCAGCGTGGCGTCGGAGCAGGAGTCCATGTCGCCGATGATCATGTCCGGCTTGTAGCCTGCCTCGATCAGAGCGTCTGCGCCACCGTCGACACCCATCAGCAGTGGCTTGTACTCGGAGATGTAGGGCCGCAGGGCATCCAGGTCGGAGCGGTAGTCGTAGCCGCGGACGACGATGAGCACGTGTCGGCCCTCGATCACCGTACGCACGTCGGGGACACCGACTCCCTCAAGCAGCAGCTCCTTCTCCTGCCGCAGGTATTCCATCGTGTTGTCGGCGAAGGCCTCGATCTGGTCCGACAGCCCCGCCCGGGCATCCTCCAGATGCTGCTCCAGCAGGTCGGTGGTCATCAAGGTGCCCTGCACCACCAGCGCACCCTCGTTGTCCAGCAGCCGCCCGCCGTCGACGGTCACCCGGTCGCCCTCGTGCAGCTCCTCGAACGCCCGCTCACCGACGTCGTCGATCAAGGCGATGCCGGCGTCCAACAAGATGCTGGGTCCCAGGTTGGGATAGCGTCCGGACACCGACGGCACCGCGTTGACCACCGCGCTGACCCCGGTCAGCACCAGGGCCTCGGCGCTGACCCGGTCCAGGTCGGAGTGATGGATGAGGGCGATCTCCCCCGGCCGCAGCCGCTTGGTGAGGTTCTTGGTACGGCGATCCAGGCGCAGCACACCACCGATCTCGGTGCTGGCGCGCCGGCGGCGCAGGGTGGGGAGTCTCATTTCGGGACCAATCCTCGCACGCAGCGCGCAGCCGGCACTCCGACCGACCTGCCGTGCCGCAGCACCGAACAGCCGGTTCGGCCTCCAGCGGGCGCACCGTCGTGCCCGGGAGTGGCCGAGCGAAGCTCAGCCGGCGCGCCGCGAGCCGCCCGACGGCGTCCGACGCGCGCGGACCGGTCGCCCCGGCGCGGTCACCGGGCGACGAGACGCCGCGGCCATCTCGACCAGCTCCCCGGCGTGCGCCAAGGCGGTATCGGTGGTGTCGAGGCCCGCCATCATCCGGGCCAGCTCGGCCGCCCGCTGGTCGTCGGCGACCGCGACCACCCCGGAGGTGGTGACCTGGCCGTCGTCGGACTTCACCACCACGTAGTGCTTGTCGGCGAAGGCGGCGACCTGGGCCAGGTGGGTGACCACCACCACCTGGGCGTGCTTGGCCAAGGTGGCGAGCCGGCGACCGATCTCCACCGCCACCTTGCCACCGACGCCGGCATCGACCTCGTCGAAGACGAAGGTCTGACCCTCCTGGCCGCGGGCGAGGATGACCTCCAGCGCCAGCCGTACCCGCGACAGCTCGCCACCCGAGGCCACCTTGGCCAGGCTGCGAGGCTCACTGCCGGGGTTGGCGCTGAACAGCAGGTCGACCTGGTCGGCACCGTGCGGACCGAGCTCCACCGGTGACAGCTCGAAGACCAGCCGGGCATGCGGCATGGCCAGGGCGGACAGCTCGTCCAGCACCTCCGCGGCGAACCCGTCAGCCGCCGCGCGGCGCATCGCGGTGATCCGCCCGGCGCCCGCGGTCAGCTCGGTATCCAGCACAGCGAGCCGCTCAGTCAGCTCCGCGATGGTGTCGTCGCCCGACTCGAGACTGCTGAGCCGAGCGGCCGAGACCTGTGCCCAGGCCAGCACCTCGTCGCAGGTCTCGCCGTACTTGCGGGTCAGACCGGCCAGCGCCGACCGCCGCTGGGCGATCCACTCCAGCCGGCCCGGTTCGACGTCGAGATCATCGAGATAGCGCGCCAGGTCGCCGGCGAGATCGGTGAGCAGATAGTTCGCCTCCGTCACCCGGCGGCGCAGCTCCTCCGCACCGGGATCGGCCCCGGCCACCTGCTCGACGGCCTTGCGGGCCACCGCAATAGAGGTGAGCGCGCCGCCCGGTTCGTCGTCGTCGCCGGCCATCGCCACCATGGCCCGTTGCGCGGACAGCCGCAGGTCGTCCACCGACTGCAGCTTGGTCGCCTCTGCGGCCAGCGCGACGTCCTCCCCCGGCTCGGGCGCGACCGTGGCGATCTCCTCCAGCCCGAAGGTCAGCAGGTCGATCTCCCGGGCCCGGGCCTGCGCGTCCGAGCGCAGCTGTGCCAGCTCGGCGCCCACCCGGCGCCGCTCGGCATACCCCTTCCGATACTGCTCCAGCTCGGTCAGCAAACTCGCACCGGCGTAGCTGTCGAGGATCTCGCGCTGGCGCTCGGGCCGGCCCAGGCGGAGCTGCTCGGACTGGCCGTGGATGGTGATCAGGTCGGCGGCGACGTCGGCGCACACCGTCGCCGGCACCTGCGCACCCCCGAGGTACGCCCGCGAACGGCCGGCCGCGGTCAGGTGGCGGGCGATCAGCAGCTCGTCGTCGTCGAGCTCCGCGCCGACCTCGCTCACCCGGGCCACCAGCGCCGGGTCGCGCAGCGAGAAGCGACCCTCGACCTTGGCCCGCTCGGCACCCGTACGCACCGCCCGTGGGTCGGCCCGGCCGCCGAGCAGCAGACCCATCCCGGTGACGATCATGGTCTTGCCGGCTCCGGTCTCGCCGGTCACCACAGTCAGCCCGGGGTCCAGCTCGAGGGTGGTCTCGTTGATCACCCCGAGGTCGCGGATCCGCAGCTCGGTGATCATGCCAGCCGTTCGCGGTGGAGATGCTCGGCCGCGCCGCGCCAGCCTTCGACCCGCAGCCCGAACTTGTTCACCAGCCGGTCGGTGAACGGCGAGCTGGTGAGCCGCGCCAACCGGACCTTGTGCGCGCCGAGTGCCACCTCGATCTCCATGCCGGCCCGGAGCTCGGTCGAACGGCGGCCGTCGCACCACACCATCCCGTGGGTCTGCGAGTCATCGATCAGCTCCACCACCACGGTCGATGCCGGGCCGAGCACCAGCGGACGGGCGAACAGGGCATGGGCACTCAGCGGGACGACCAGCAGGGCCTCCACGTCGGGCCAGATGACGGGGCCGCCGGCCGAGAAGGCGTACGCGGTGGAGCCGGTCGGGGTGGCGACGAGGACACCGTCGCAGGCCCAGCGGGACAAGGGTCGGCCGTCGACCTCCACCACGACCTCAAGCATCCGCTCGCGGGCCGCCTTCTCGATCGACACCTCGTTGATGGCGAACGACGACCAGATGACCTCGGCGCCGTCACGCAGGGTGACGTCGATGGTGAACCGCTCCTCCACCGCGTAGGACCGGCAGACGACGTGCTCGACGATGCTGTCGATCTCTGACGACTCGGCCTCGGCCAGGAAGCCCACATGCCCCAGGTTGACCCCCAGCAGCGGGACATCGGTGCCCAGCACCCACTCGGCGCTGCGCAGGATCGTGCCGTCGCCGCCGAGCACCACCACCAGCTCGCAGTCGGCCACCGTCAGGCCACCGTTGCCGGGGGCGACCAGGTCGACCACCCGCCCGACCAGGCTGTCCGCCATGTCGGCGCTGTCCTCGGGCGGGAGCACCGACACGATGCCGGCCGCATCCAGGCCGGCCACCAGCCGGGCCGCGGCGACGACCGCCTGAGGACGGCCGGTGTGGGTGAGCACGGCCACCCGACGAACGTCATCGGCGCTTGCGGTCTGGTCGGTCACGTGCGACAGCATAGGCGGCGGTCCTGACCAGGACCGCGAAGCGGGGGGTGCGAGTGTGGACGACGGCGACGGGCCTGTGAACCGGCCTTCGCTCAGGCCACGAGCGACGTACCGATCTGGACGACCCGGTCCAGGTCGAGGTCCGCGGCGGCCGGGCCACGGGTGAGGTGGGCGAAGTACTCGACATTGCCGGTGGGACCGGGCAGCCGGCTCGGCAGCACCGACTGCGGGTGCCAGCCCGTGGTCTGCGCCGCCGAGACCACCCCCTCGATGGCTTGGCGGTGCAGGTCTGCAGAGCGGACGACGCCGTTCTTGCCCAGCTGCTCGCGCCCGACCTCGAACTGGGGCTTGATCATCGCCAGCAGCCACCCGTCGGGCCGCAGCACCGAGGTCAGGGGCTCCACCAGCAGCACCAGCGAGATGAAGGAGACGTCGGCGACGACCACGTCCACCGGCACGCCGTCCAGGTGCTCCAGCCGGAGGTCACGCAGGTTGGTCCGCTCCCGCACGACCACCCGCGCGTCGTCGCGGATCGTCGGGGCGAGCTGGCCGTGGCCCACATCGACGGCATACACCGGGTCACAGCCCCGCTCCAGCAGGACCTGGCTGAACCCACCCGTCGAGGCACCGGCGTCCAGAGCCCGGCCGGCCGTCGACAGGCCCAGCTCGTCCAGGGCACCGAGCAGCTTGTGCGCCGCCCGGGACACGTAATGGTCGGCCTCCACCGACAACAGGTGGTGGTCCTCCACCTGAGCCGCGCACCGCCCGACCACCCGGCCGTCGACCTGGACCAACCCGGCGTTGACCAGCGACTGGGCGTGGCTACGGGACCGGGCCAGGCCGCGGTCGACCAGTGCACGGTCCAAGCGCAACGTTCTTCCCCCATCCGAGCGAGTGATCAGGTGTGGCCCGGGGGCCGGGTCGTGATCTGTCAGGGGCGTGCGTCGGGGTGCAGTGCCTGGTGCAGCACCTCGTGCACCCGGGTCAGCCGGTCGTGGTGCTCGGTCACGTCGACCGTGTCGAGGTCGGCCAGCGTCGCGGTGGCGCGGTCGATCTCCACCGATCCGGTGACCGGGGACGGCGTCGGTTCGGTGGCTGGCTCACTCACCGGGCGTACCGGTGGTGCTCTTCTTCGCCGCGGCCCGTTTGGCCGGCGTCTTCTTGGCGGTCGCTGTCTTCTTCGTAGCTGCCGCCGGGGTCTTCTTGGCTGCGGCCGGGGTCTTGCCGGCCGGCGACTTCTTCGCCGCGGTGGTCTTGGCGCCGGCGGCCTTGCGGGCGGGCCTCGGGGCCGCGGACGCCTCCGGTCCGCTCTCGGCGGCCGCAGCGATCCGGGCCACCGTGGCGCGCAGGGTGGCGACCTCGTCGCGCAGGGCCTCCAGATCGTCGGCGCGGGCGAAGCCCCACCGCGTCGCCGCCTTGTCGATCTCCGCGCTGACGGTGTGCTCCAGCAGCTCGCGGTTGGCACGGCTGGCCGCGAGGATCTCCTCAGCCAGCTTGCCCACCCGCTCCGATGCGTCGGCGGCGACGTCGTCCAGCCCGGCCTGCGCCAGCAGCAGCTTGGCCGCGTTCGTGGCCTTCGCCCGGGTCATCTTGGACAGGCCGCTGACCACGTCCACATAGTTCTGGACTACCTCTGCTACCACGGGGATCGCCTTTCGAGTAGGTGGATCTGCTGCGGACGGCCCCAACGTTAGTCGGTGCCCAGCCCACAGCGGGCGAGGGCCGCCAGAGCCGGGACCAGGTCCAGCGCCTCGCCGGCGTCCGCCGCGGCCCAGGCCAGCTGGCACAGCGCCCACAGCGCGTCCAGACCCTCGGTGCTGTCGGCCGGGTCGGTGGTCAGTGACAGTGCCCCGTCGGCGACTTCGGCCGTCATCGCCTGGCAGCTGGCCCAGCCGTCGGCGACCTTCACCTCACGCCGAGGCTGCAGCAGCGCGCGTAGGTCGGCCCCGATCTGGGTCGGCCGGGAAGCGGCGTCGGCGACGAGCAGGTCGCGAGGCCCGTGGGCCCCGCTGAGCACGAACAGGCTGTCCAGGCCGGCCGCCACGGCGCCGGCGATGTCGGTGTCGGTGCGGTCGCCGACGAAGATCGCCCGTCGGGTGCCAAGCCGCTCCAAGGTGGCGTCCATCAGCGGGCGGTACGGCTTCCCGGCCACGACCGGGTCGACGTCCACGGCGCTCCGGACAGCGGCCACCGCAGCGCCGTTGCCCGGAACGATGCCCCGGTCGGTCGGGCGGGTCGAGTCGGTGTTGGTGGCCACCCAGTACGCTCCGCGCTGGACCGCGATCGCTGCCTCGTTCAGCTGCTGCCAGCGCAGCTCGGGGTCCCACCCCTGGATGATCGCCACCGGCTCGTCGTCGAGCGACGGCACCGGCACCAGACCCGCCTCTTCCAGAGCCGTACGAACGCCGATCCCCCCGACCAGCAGCACCTTGGCGCCGACGCCGAAGCGGTCGACCAGCAGCCGGGCACCTGCCTGGGCCGACGTCACCACGTCGTCCGCGGTGCAGGTGATACCGAGCTCGACCAGATGCTCAGCGACAGCCGACGGCGGCCGCGCGGCGTTGTTGGTGACGAAGCCGAGCCGGACGCCGCGGTCGCGCAGCCCACTGATCCCTGCGACGGCGCCGGCCACAGCCACCGGGCCGAGGTAGACGACGCCGTCGAGGTCGAACAGCGCCGCCTCATAGTCATCGATCAGCAGGCGCTGACCCTGAGTGGTCACGAACGGTCAGCTTCCGGATCGGACGGCGAGTCCTGATGCGGCTGATCGTGCGACTCGGCAGCGACCACCGCCTGCCAGTCCTGGTCCGACGCGTCGGATCCGGTGTCCGCGTCGGGCTCGCTCACAGCCTGATCATCCCCGGCCTGCTCTGCGCCGGCCTGCTCTGCCCCGGCCTGGTCGTCGCTGGCCTGGTCATCGCTGGGTGAGTCGTCGCTGGGTGAGTCGTCGCTGGGTGAGTCGTCGTCGTGGTCTGCTGCGAGCGAGGTCGCGTCCTCATCCTCGGGCTCGTCGCGGCCGTAGGCCTCTTCGTCCGCGTCCTCCGGCTCGTCCGCCTCTTCGGGCTCGTCGCGGCCGTAGGCCTCGCTGCCCTCTTCGTCCTCGTCCTCGGTCTCGTCGAAGTCGATCAACAACCCGTCCAGCTCGTCCACTCGGGCGCGAGCGTCGGTCTCCTCGTCGTCATCGAGCTTGGCCGCGGCCACGAACCAACCCCGCGCCTGCTCCTCCTTGCCCTGCTGGAGAAGCGCATCGGCATACGCGTAGCGCAGCCGGGCGCCGGACAGCCGCGCCTCGGTGCCCTTCCCGGTGTGCTTCTCGATCGCTGCGTGCAACACCCGCAGCGCCTCGGCCTCCTGGCCAAGATCACGGCGGGCACCTGCCTCGACCATGATCATCTCCACCTGCTGGCTCGGGTCGAGCTCGTAGCGGTGCGACTCCTTGGCCAGCTTCAGAGCTGACTGGGGGCGGCCCAGGGCGCGCTCACAGTCGGCCATCACCGGCAGATAGTCGTGGGTACCGGTCATCCGGCGCAGCGCGCGGTACTCGCTCAGCGCCACGTCGAAGTGGCCGGCGGCGTACGCGGTCTCAGCGGCGGCCTCGCGGACGATCGGCAGCCGCGCGGCGCGACGCCGAGCGGCTTCAGCATGGGCGTAGGCCCGCTCCGGGTCCTCCTCGATCAGCTGGCCGGCCACCACCAGGTGCGAGGCGACGATCTCGGCGAGCTCCTTGGGCAACCCGCGGAGCTCGGCCCGCACGGCGCGGTGCAGCTCGCGGATGTCGACCCCCTCGGGGATGGCCGGCTCGTTGTCCTTGCGCGCCAGACCGGGTCGTGGTGCCTCGCGCGGGCCCCGCTCATTGTCATGGTCGCCGCGACCTCGCTCCGGCCGACCGCCTCGGTCGTCCCGGTCGAACCGATCACCGCTCGGACGACGGTCGTCGTATCGGCGCTCGCCGCGATCCGGGCGGGCTCCGCTCCGGTCGTCCCGCGAGGATGTCCGGTCGCCGTAGGCCCGGGGCGCCCGGTCGTCGCGCTGCCCGTAGCGGCGCTCCCCGCGGTCGTCGCGGGGCTTGTCAAAGCGGGGGTTGTCACTGCGCGGCCTGTCACTGCGCGGATTGTCACTGCGCGGGCGATCGTCACGGGGCCGATCGTCACGCGGCCGGTCACTGCGCGGACGGAAGTCGCCGCGGTCGTCACGGCCGGACCCACCGCGGCCGGCGAAGTCACGTCCACCTTGGTCGTCACGGCGGAACTCCCGCGGTGCGGAGCGGTCGTCGCGCGGCCGGGAGCCACGGACGCCCCCGGTAGTCCCCCGGTCGTCGCGACCGCGGTAACCCGACGCACCGCGGTCGTCGCGGCCGCGGTAACCCTGCGCACCGCGGTCGTCGCGGCCCGATGTGCCGGGGCCACCCCGGTCGCGGCCCTGATAGCCGCCGCGGTCGTCACGTCCCGCGCTCGCCCCACGGCCCTGATAGCCGCCACGGTCATCGCGATCGGGGTACCCGCTCCTGCGATCGTCACGTCCGCGCGCGTCCCGGTCCTGGTAGCCGCCGCGGCTCGCCGACCCGCGCGAATCCGAAGCCCCGCGGTCATCGCGGCGCTGATAGCCGCTCCGGTCGTCGCGGCGCTGGGAACTGCCGCGGTCGTCGCGGGACGCGCCACGGTCATCGCGGCGCTGATAGCCACCGCTGTCATCTCGGCGCTGGTAGCCACCGCGGTCGTCGCGGGACGCGCCACGGTCATCGCGGCGCTGGTAGCCACCGCGGTCATCGCGGGACCCGCCACGGTCATCGCGGCGCTGATAGCCACCACGGTCGTCGCGGGACCCGCCGCGGTCGTCGCGCCCCGAGTAGCCACCACGGCTGTCCCCGCCCGCGGCCCGGCCTCGGTCGTCGCGGCCGGCGTACCCACCGCGGTCGTCACGTCCACGAGAACCCTGCGCGCCTCGGTCGTCACGACCTGCATAGCCGCTCCGGTCGTTGCGGGCCGGTGAGCCGCCGCGCTGGTCACGACCCGCGTTGCCGCCGCGGTCACTGCCGCCGCGCGCGCCGCCGGATCTGTCGTTGCGGCCGCTCGACCCACGGGGAGCGCCGCCCGAACCCGGCTCACCGCGATAACTGTCGCCCCGACCAGCACGGGGTCGGTCGTCACGGTCTCGGCGCGGGGAGTTGTCGTCGCGACCAGGTCGGTTGTTGTCTACCACCGCTCAATCCTGTCCGCATTCGGACACAGAAGCAAAAGGGCTGGCGCACATTACCTGCTGCCGGGCCCAGCCAGGTCGCCGGCCGGAAGCGAGTCGGTCACAGTCCAACGCCGCGGGATCGTCCTCCCGCCCCGCGCGGCCGGTGCCGTAGCCTTCCAGTCGACAACCACCGACCGACGGTGCACCGACGCACTGCCGGCTCGACCGGAGGAGCACCCCGTGGCACTCGTGGCAGGCATCGACTCGTCCACCCAGTCGGTCAAGGTGGTGGTCTGCGACGCCACGACCGGTGAGGTGGTCAGGTCGGCCCGGGCCAACCATCCCGACGGCACCGAGGTGTCGGCCGCGGCCTGGTGGTCGGCTTATCAGCAGGCCACCCGCGACCCCGCTCTGCTGGACGGGGTCGAGGCGCTGGCCGTCGGCGGCCAGCAGCACGGCATGGTCACTCTCGACGACGACGGCGAGCTTGTCCGAGACGCGCTGCTGTGGAACGACAACCGCTCCGCGCCGGACGCCGTCGACCTGATCGACGAGCTGGGGGGTCCGCAGGCCTGGGCCGACGCCGTCGGCAGCGTGCCGGTGGCGTCGATGACCGTGGCCAAGATCCGCTGGCTGGCTCGCGCCGAGCCGGAGCAGGCCGCCCGCACCCGGTCCGTGGTGCTCCCCCATGACTGGCTGACGTGGCAGATCGGCGGCCGGTCCTTCGCCCCGACCACCGACCGCGGCGATGCGTCCGGCACCTGCTACTTCGACGCCACCGCGAACACCTACCGCCATGACCTGGTCGAGCGGGCGCTGGGCCACGACCTCGAGCTCCCCCGGGTCGCCGCCCCCGGCGAGATCGTCGGCCACACCCCCAACGGCATCGCCATCGCCGCCGGCACCGGGGACAACATGGCCGCCGGGCTCGGCCTGGACCTCCGGACCGGTGAGGCCGTCGTCTCGCTCGGCACCAGCGGCACCGCCTTCACCCGCAGCGAGTCGCAGACCCACGAGCCGACCGGCACGGTGGCCGGATTCGCCGACGCGACCGGCGCGTTCCTGCCCCTGGTCTGCACCCTGAACGGGGCGCGCAACCTGGTGGCGACCGCGGAGCTGCTGGGCGTCGACCTGGCCGAGCTGAGCCGGCTGGCGTTGAGCGCGGAGCCCGGCAGCCAGGGCCTCAGCTTCGTGCCGTACCTGGAGGGCGAGCGGACCCCGCCGCTGCCGGACGCGCGAGGCGAGCTGGTCGGCCTGACGCTGAAGAACATGACGCCCGCCAACGTGGCCCGGGCCACCATCGAAGGGGTGCTGTGGAGCCTGGCCTACGGTGTGCAGGTGCTGCGCGAGCAGACCGGTGAGATCAGCCGGATCACCCTGACGGGCGGGGCTTCCCAGTCGAGTGCGGTGCGCCGGATCGCGGCGTCGGTCTTCGGGCTGCCGATCGTGGTGACCGACACCTTCGAAAGTGTCGCCGTCGGCGCCGCCCGGCAGGCGGCGTGGGCGCTGACCGGCGAGCTGCCGACCTGGTCGGTGCCGGTGCTCAGCGAGCACCAGGCCACCGACGCGGACCGGGCCGCTGCCGACGAGATCAACGCCCGCTACGCCGAGATCCTTGCGGGTCACTTCCAGCGCTGAGTCCGCGCAGCCAGCCGAGTCGGTCGAGCACGACAGCGGCCGTCTGCGCCACGGTGTGGTCCGTGACGTCCAGCACCAGGTCGTCGGTGTTCGACGCTGCCAAGATCGCGTCCAACTCGACGCTACGGCGCAGATGCCAGTCCCGGCCGGCGTCGTCGAATCGATGCCGCGAGCGGAGCCGGTCCCGGACGAGACCGAGGTCGGCCCGGAGCCGGATCTGCGTCATCGGCGTGCCGACGGCCTCCTCGTGCCGGGAACGCTGGTCGGCGGTCTCCACGACGCCCGCGAGCACCAGGTGGGTGATCCCGGCCGCGCGATAGTTCTCGGCCACAGCGGCCAGGTTGGCCAGCTCCAGCGCGAGATAGAACGGGTCATCGGCCGGCGCCGGCCACGCCCGACGGAGCCAGTCCAGGTCGATCACCGCGCCGGGCAGCCCGGCGCCCTGGCAGAGGTCCCCGACGGCTTCGGCCACCGAGGTCTTGCCCACGCCCACCGTGCCGTTGAGCAGCACGACCCGCAGATCAGCGGCGCCTGACCTCACCGGGGCCGCGTTCACCGGAGCCGCCCGGCCGACGACCGCGTCCCCCAGGTCATCGGTCAGCCGCGGGTCACGATGGCCGCACCGACCGTCTTCTTGCCGCGCCGGGTGATGACGTACCGGCCGAAGAGCAGGTCGTCCTCGGTCAGGGTCGCGTCCGGGTCGGTGACCCGCTGGTTGTTGAGGTACGCCCCGCCCTCGGCGATCGCCCGGCGGGCGGCCGAACGGCTGGCCACCACACCGGTGGCTTCGAGCAGGTCGACCACCCCGGGCAGCTCGGCCCCGGACGGCAGCGTCACCCCGCCCAGCTCGCTGACCACCCCGGCCAGCACCGGCTCGGCCAGCTCGGTCAGCTCCGAGCGGCCGAACAGCGCGGCCGCGGCGGCGATGGCAGCGTCCCGCTCCTCGGCCGAGTGCACCAGCTCGGTGACGTCGTCGGCCAGGGCCTTCTGGGCGAGCCGTCGCTGCGGCTGCTCGGCGGTGAGCCGCTCCAGCTCTTCGATCTCGGACCGGCTGCGCGGGCTGAAGACCTTGAGGTACTCGATCACCTTGGCGTCCTCGGCGTTGAGGAAGAACTGGTGGAAGGCATACGGGGACGTCATCTCCGGGTCCAGCCAGACGGTGCCGCCCTCGGTCTTGCCGAACTTGGTGCCGTCGGCCTTGGTCAGCAGCGGCGTGGCCATGGCATGCACCCGTTCGCCGGTGCTGCGCCGGATCAGCTCGACGCCGGCGGTGATGTTGCCCCACTGGTCGCTGCCGCCGAACTGCAGCGTGCAGCCGTGCTGGCGGAACAGCTCCAGGTAGTCCATCGACTGCAGCAGCACGTAGGAGAACTCGGTGTAGGAGATGCCGGCCTCGAGCCGGTTGCGGACCACGTCGCGGGCCAGCATCCGGTTCACCGGGAAGTGCTTGCCGATGTCGCGGAGGAAGTCCAGCACCGACATGGAACCGGTCCAGTCGAGGTTGTTGACCACCCGGGCCGCGGCCGGGCCGTCGAAGTCGACGTACTTCGTCACCTGTCGCTGGATCTTCGCCACCCACTCGGCGACGGTCTCCTTGCTGTTCAGCGTCCGCTCGCCGGCGTCCTTCGGATCGCCGATCATGCCGGTGGACCCGCCGACGAGGATCAGCGGCTTGTGCCCGGCACGCTGCAGGTGCCGGGCGACGATGAGCTGGACCAGGTTGCCGAAGTGGATGCTCGGCGCTGTCGGGTCGAACCCCACATAGAACGTGACCGGACCGGCCGCGAGATGCTCCCGCAGCGCCGCTTCGTCGGTGGAGTTGGCCACCAGACCCCGCCAGGTCAGTTCGTCGAGCACGCTCGTCACGCTGGGTACCTCTCATCGCTGTCGCCGCACCCCGTACGGGGTGATCGGGTTTGCCCGCCCTCACCAAGGACGGTTCGGCGCGGACCGCCCGCGCCGCGTCCATCCTGCCCTACCGCGCCACAGACCCGGCCCGCGTTTCGTCCGCGACGCCACCGACCTGGTGGCCGGGTGCCGTCAGCGCGGCTGCCGGCCCAGCCAGTCGGCCAGCACCGGACGGGCGTCGAGGTGTTCGTTGACGAAGGCCGTCACTGCGTCAATGCCCTCGAGCATCTCCTGCAGCTGCTCGCGAACCCTGGCCGTCGCCGTGCCACCGCGGCCGTCCCGGCTGTCGATCGAGCCGGGAACGGTCAGCACGTCGAGCACCGCCGGTCGCAGCTGCGGCGAGATCTCCGCCAGCTGGTCGGCGCTCAGATCCGACAGCTCGATCCCGTGGGACTCGCAGAACCGGACGCACGCCCCGGCGATCTCGTGCGCCTCGCTGAACGGCACCCGTTGGCGCACCAGCCAGTCGGCCACGTCGGTGGCCAGCGAGAAGCCGCGTGGTGCCAGCGCCTCCAGCCGCTGCGGGTGGAAGGTCAACGTGGCGACCATCCCGGCGACCGCAGGAGTCAGCACCAGCAGCTGGTCCACGGAGTCGAACAAGGGCTCCTTGTCCTCCTGCAGATCCCGGTTGTAGGCCAGCGGCAGGCCCTTGAGCGTGGCCATCAACCCGGTCAGATTGCCGATCAGGCGGCCCGACTTGCCGCGCGCCAGCTCGGCGACGTCCGGGTTCTTCTTCTGCGGCATGATGCTGGACCCGGTCGACCAGGCGTCGGACAAGGTCGCGAAGCCGAACTCGTGGGTGCACCACAAGATCACGTCCTCGCTCAGCCGTGACAGGTCGACGCCGATCTGCGCCAGCACGTACGCCGCCTCGGCGGCCAGGTCCCGAGCGGCTGTGCCGTCGATGGAGTTGGCCACGCTGGAGTCGAACCCCAGGTCGGTGGCCACTTCCTGCGGATCGAGCCCGAGCGAGGTTCCCGCCAGCGCCGCTGAGCCGTACGGGCTGACCGCGAGGCGTCGGTCCAGGTCGCGGATCCGGTCACAGTCGCGCAGCAGCGGCCAGGCGTGGGCCAGCAGGTGATGCGACAGCAGGATCGGCTGGGCGTGCTGCAGGTGGGTCCGACCCGGCATGGCCACCCCGAGGTGTTCCCGGGCCTGCTGATGCAGCGCCGCCACCACGGCCTGCAGCTCCACCGCGACCATCCGCAGGGCGTCACGGAGATAGAGCCGGATCAGCGTGGCGATCTGGTCGTTACGGGACCGCCCGGCCCGCAGCCGGCCGCCGAGCTCTGGGCCGACCGTGGCGATCAGGCCGCGCTCCAGCGCCCCGTGCACGTCCTCATCCGTCGGCGCCGGGCCGAACGCACCCGAGAGCACGTCCGCCTCCAGCCGGTCGATCCCGGCTCGCATGGCCTGGTGCTCATCAGCCGTGAGCAGGCCCGCCCGGTACAGCGCCCCGGCGTGCGCCCGCGACCCGGCCAGGTCGTAGCGCGCCAGCCGCCAGTCGAACTGGGTCGACTGGCTGAGGGCGAACATGGCGTCGGCGGGGCCGCCGGCGAACCGGCCGCCCCACAGTCGCCCCTCCCCGGTGCCGTCGGACCGATCGCCGGAGCTGGTCGCGTTCATCAGGACAGACCAGCGTCCCGCCGGGCGGCGATCTTGCTCGACATGCCGTACAGCTCGATGAACCCGCGGGCGTGCGACTGGTCGAAGCTGTCGCCCTCGTCGTAGGTGGCGAGGTTGAAGTCGTACAGGCTGGCGCCGCTGCGGCGGCCGGTGACCGTCGCCTTCCCGCCGTGCATGACCATCCGGATCTCCCCGGTGACGGCCTGCTGTGCCTCGTCGATGAAGGTGTCCAGGGCCCGCTTCAACGGCGAGAACCACTGGCCGTCGTAGACCAGCTCGCCCCAGCGCTGGTCGACGCCGCGCTTGTAGCGGGCCAGCTCGCGCTCGATGGTCACGTTCTCCAGCTCCATGTGGGCGGTGATCAGCGCGATCGCACCCGGGGCCTCGTACACCTCGCGGCTCTTGATCCCGACCAGACGGTCCTCCACCATGTCGAGCCGGCCGATGCCCTGGGCGCCGGCACGGACGTTGAGCTGCTGGATCGCCTCGAGCACCGTCACCCGGGTGCCGTCGATGGCGACCGGGACGCCCGCCTCGAAGGTGATCGTCACCTCGTCGGCGTCGCGGGGCACCGACGGGTCGCTGGTGTAGTCGTAGACGTCCTCGACCGGAGCGTTCCAGATGTCCTCGAGGAAGCCGGTCTCGACCGCGCGCCCCCAGACGTTCTGGTCGATCGAGTACGGCGACTTCTTGCTCTGGTTGATCGGCAGGCCCTTCTCCTCGGCGTACGCGATCGCCTTCTCCCGGGTCCAGGCGTAGTCGCGGACGGGCGCGATCACCTTGAGCTCGGGGGCGAGCGCCATGATGCCGACCTCGAAGCGGACCTGGTCGTTGCCCTTGCCGGTGCAGCCGTGGGAGACCACTGTCGCGCCGTGGAACTTCGCGGCCTCGGCCAGGTGCCGCACGATCAGCGGCCGGGACAGGGCGCTGACCAACGGGTAGCGGTCCATGTAGAGCGCGTTGGCCCGCAGCGCGGGCAGACAGAAGTCATCGGCGAACTCGTCCTTGGCGTCGACGACGACCGACTCGACAGCGCCGCAGTCGAGGGCGCGCTGGCGGATCACCTCCATGTCCTCGCCGCCCTGGCCGACGTCGACCGCGACGGCGACGACCTCCTGTCCGGTCTGCTCTGACAGCCAGCCGATGCAGACGGAGGTGTCAAGACCTCCCGAGTAGGCCAATACGATGCGATCGCTCACGTTCTTCACTCTCTCTTCGGTGCAGTGGGTCCCGGGGCACGAGGGTGCCGGGGACTGTGGTCAAGGTGGTGGGTCTTCAGCTGCCGGGATCGTCGGTGCCGGCGACCTTGCCGGTCCTGCTCATCAGCAGGAAACGTTCCGCCAGTTCGGCGCCGCCGGTGGCGGAGCGGGTGATCAACAAGATGGTGTCGTCCCCGGCGATGGTGCCGAGGATGGAGCTCCAGCCGACCCGGTCGATGGCGGAGGCGAAATACTGCGCGGCGCCGGGCGGGGTTCGCAGCACGACCAGGTTGGCCGAGGACTCGGCCGAGACGAGGACCTCTCCGCACAACCGGGCCAGTCGGCCCTCGAAGGAGGCGAACTCCCCCACGTGCGGTGTCCGGTCGCCGCCCTCGCCGGGCACGGCGTAGACCAGATGCCCGCCGAGCCCGCGGACCCGTACCGCCCCGACCTCGACCAGGTCGCGAGACAGCGTGCCCTGGGTCACCTGCGCGCCCTCGGCGGCCAGCAGCTCGGCCAGGTCGGTCTGCGACCGGACCTCGTGCTGCTCCAGCAGCGCGATGATCCTGGCCTGTCGCGCTGTCTTGGTCAGCGGAGCTCGGGCTGCGGTGCTCATGGCCGGTCCTGCGATGACCACTCGTCCAGCAGCGACAGGATCGCCTTCTGGACGTGCCGCCGGTTCTCCGCCTCGTCCCAGACCACCGACTGCGGGCCGTCGATGACCTCCGCGGCCACCTCCTTGCCCCGGTAGGCGGGCAGGCAGTGCAGGAAGATCGCGTCCCGATCGGCCCGCGCCATCAGTGCCTCGGTCACCGCGTACGGGGCGAACACGGAAGCGCGGTCGATCCCGTCACCCTCCTGCCCCATCGAGACCCAGGTGTCCGTGGCGACGACGTCGGCTCCGGACACGGCCTCGGTCGCGGAGTCGGTCACGGTCACGCTCCCCCCGGTGCCGGCGGCCAGCGCCTGCGCCCGGGCCAGCACGGCCGGGTCGGGCTGGAACCCATCCGGCGCACCGATCCGTACGTGCAGCCCGGCCAGCGCGCCACCCAGCGCATAGGAGCTGGCCATGTTGTTGGCGCCGTCGCCGACGTAGGCGAAGGTCAGCCCGGCCAGCATCTTCTTGTGCTGCACCACGGTCTGCAGGTCGGCCAGGATCTGGCAGGGGTGGAAGTCGTCGGTCAGCGCGTTGACCACCGGTACGCCGGCGTAGGCCGCCATCTCTGTCAGATCGCTCTGCCGGTAGGTCCGCCACACCACTGCCGCGGCCTGGCGGCCAAGCACCCGGGCGGTGTCGGCGACCGACTCCCGAACGCCGATCCCCGCCAGCCGGCCGTCGACCATCATGGTGGCGCCGCCGAGCTCGGCGATGCCGGCGCTGAACGACGCCTGGGTCCGCAGGGTCGGCTTGTCGAAGATCACCGCCACACTGCGCGGACCGGCGTACGTCGACAAGGCGAAGGGGTCGAGCCGCAGCTCGGCGGCGCGGTCGAGGACCAACCCCTGCTCCGCCGGGGTCAGGTCGTCGTCGGCCAGGAAGTGACGCAGCGTCATGCCGCACCTCCCACGGTGTCGAGCAGCCCGGGCAGCGCGGCCACGAAGGTGTCCAGCTGGGCGGTGGTGATGACGAGCGGCGGCGCGATCCGCAGCACGTCCGGGCGTGGCGCGTTGAGGATGAAGCCGGCGTCGAGCGCAGCGTCGGCCACGGCGGCGGCGACCGGTGCGGCCAGCGTGATGCCGCGCAGCAGCCCCTGTCCGCGAACACCGGTGACCAGCGGATGCTCCAGCGCCCGCACCGCGCCGGCGAGGTGCTCGCCGGCCTCCTCGACGTGGCGGAGCAGCCCGTCCCGCTCGATCACCGCGATCACCGCCAGACCGGCGATGGCCGCGACCGGGTTGCCACCGAAGGTGCTGCCGTGGGAGCCCGGGCCGAGCAGGTCGGCGGCGGAGCCGGTGGCGATGCAGGCCCCGATCGGGAAGCCGTTGCCGAGTCCCTTGGCCAGGGTCACCACATCGGCGGTGATGCCACTCGCACTGGACGCGAGCCAGTCACCGCAGCGTCCCATCCCGGTCTGCACCTCGTCGATCCACAGCAGGGCGCCAGAGCGACGGGTCAGGTCCCGTGCGGCGGCGAGATAGCCGGACGGCGGGACGACGATGCCGTTCTCGCCTTGGAGTGGCTCCAGCACTACGGCGGCCACGGTGTCGTCCAGGGCGGCCGCCAGGGCGGCCACGTCGCCGTAGGGCACGAACTCGACGTCCCCGGGCAGCGGAGCGAACGGCTCGCGGTACTTGGGATTGTGCGTCAGCGCCAGGGCGCCCATCGAACGCCCATGGAAGGCACCCTCGGTGGAGATGATCTTGGTCCGACCGGTCCGCCGGGTCAGCTTGAAGGCCGCCTCGTTGGCCTCGGTGCCGGAGTTGGCGAAGAACACGCGGGCCGTCTCGCCGGGGCTATTCACCGTGGCGAAGCTGGTCAGCCGCTGCGCCAGGGCCACCTGGGCCGGGGTGGCGAAGAAGTTCGACACGTGACCGAGAGTGGACAGCTGGCTCGTGATCGCGGCCAGCACCGTCGGATGGGCATGGCCCAGCGCGTTGACCGCGAGACCGGCCAGCAGGTCGAGGTGGCGGTGACCCTCGGCGTCCCAGACGTAGCAGCCCTCGCCGCGCACGAAGACCCGCTTCGGCGGGCCGAAGGTGTTGATCATGGTCGACGAGTACGCCGCGAGAACCGAGGCGGACGAGGAGTTGCCGGCGGTCAGGGTGGACAGCGCCGTGCTCAGCGCGAGTTCGTCCGTGGTCATCACAGTGCTCCAGAGTTCGGCTGGCCCGCAAGGTTCGCGCCGGGAAGATTCGCGCCGGTGAGCGGGGTGAAGTGCCCGTTGGCGTATTCGTGGCTGGGGACGCCCTCGGCGGCCGGGAAGACGCGGCTGCCCAACCGGATCAGGCCGTCCTGGGTGACCATGGTGCCGATCCCCTCGTTGGTGAAGATCTCCAACAAGAGGGCATGCGGGACCCGCCCGTCGGTGACGGTGGCACGGGTCAGTCCGCCCTGCACCGCTCGCAGGCAGGCCTCCATCTTCGGCACCATGCCCGACTCCAGCGTCGGCATCAGCTCGGCCAGCTCGGACGCGCTCAGCTCCTTGATCACGTCGGTGCTGTGCGGCCAGTCGCGGTAGAGACCTTCCACGTCGGTCAGCACCACCAGCCGTTCCGCGCCCAACGCCACAGCGAGGGCGGCGGCGGCGGTGTCGGCGTTGACGTTGTGCACCACGCCGTGGCGATCGGGCGCGATGCTGGCCACCACGGGGATGCGGCCGGCGCCGATCAGGCCGTTGATGGCCTCGGTCTGCACCGCCACCACGTCGCCGACCAGCCCGAGGTCGACCTCCTCGCCGTCGACGACGGTCCCGCGGCGTTCGGCGGTGAACAGTCCGCCGTCCTCACCCGACATGCCAACAGCGAGCGTGCTGTGGCGGTTGATCAGGCCGACGAGCTCGCGGCCGACCTGGCCGACCAGCACCATCCGGACGACATCCATCGCCTCAGGACTGGTGACCCGCAGGCCGCCCTTGAACTCGCTGGGGATACCGAGCCGACCGAGCATCGAGGAGATCTGCGGGCCGCCGCCGTGGACCACGACAGGGTGCACGCCACACCGCTTCATGAAGATGATGTCCTGGGCGAAGGCGCGCTTGAGGTCGTCGTCGATCATGGCGTTGCCGCCGTACTTGATCACCACGGTCTTGCCCGCGTACGTCTCCAGCCAGGGCAGTGTCTCGGTCAGGATGCCGGCCTTCTCGACCAGCGACAACGGGCTGCTGACCGACGGTACGGCCTGGGGGTCGGTCACGACGAGTACTCCGCATTCTCTTTGACATAGTCATAGCTGAGGTCGTTGGTGAGGATGGTGGCGCTCTGGCTCCCGGCGTGCAGGTCGACGCGCACCAGGACCTGCCGCGGTGACAGGTCGACCAGCTCCCGCGGGTCGCCGATCGAGCCACCCCGGCAGACCATCACGTCGTTGAAGGAGACATCCAGGGCGTCGGACTCGAAGACGGCGTCGGTGGTGCCGATCGCCGCCAGAACCCTGCCCCAGTTGGCATCCTCGCCGAAGACGGCGCACTTGAACAAGTTGTTGCGCGCGATGCTGCGACCGACGGTGACCGCGTCTTCCTCGCTGGCCGCTCCGTCCACCACGATGGTGATCTCGTGCGCAGCACCTTCGGCGTCGGCCATCAGCTGCGCGGCCAGGTCAGCGCACACCTCGGTCAACGCAGCAGCCAGCTCTGCCTCGCCCGGTGCCACCCCCGACGCGCCACTGCTCATCACAATCACCGTGTCATTGGTGGACATGCAGCCGTCACTGTCGAGCCGGTCGAAGGTGGTGCGGCAGGCCTCCCGCAGGTGCGCCTGGAGCTGTGCCTGGTCGACGACGGCGTCCGTGGTGAGGACCACCAGCATGGTGGCCAGACCCGGTGCCAGCATGCCGGCGCCCTTGGCCATGCCGCCGACCGACCAGCCCTCGCCGGAGCGCACCGACTGCTTGGGCACGGAGTCGGTTGTCATGATCGCCCGTGCGGCGTCGCCGCCACCGGTCGGCGTGGTCGCGCCGGCGAGGGTGGCGATGCCCGCCGCCATGGCGTCCATCGGCAACCGGATGCCGATCAGGCCGGTGGAGCACACGGCCACGTCGATGGCCCCGATGCCGAGGCCCTCGGCGACCAGTTCCGCGCTGCGGTGGGCGTCAGCGAAGCCGTCCGGACCGGTGCAGGCGTTGGCGCCACCGGAGTTGAGCAGCACGGCGCGCAGGGTGGCGTCGGTGAGCACCTGTTGGGACCAGAGCACGGGCGCGGCCTTGACCCGGTTGCTGGTGAACACGCCGGCGGCCGCGTACTGCGGTCCCTGGTTGACCACCAGCGCCAGGTCGGGTTGGCCGTTGCTCTTGATACCGGCCGCGATGCCCGCCGCGACGAAGCCCTGCGGTGTGGTGACGCTCATTGTCCGTCCTCGAACTCGGTGGTGGGTCCGGCGCTCCGCCGGGCGGTGCCGGCTTCGGTCCGGCTCGGTGCGCAGCCGGTCACGGAGCGACTCCGACCGTGGTCAGCCCAGACTGCTCCGGCAGCCCGAGAGTCAGGTTCATGCACTGGATGGCTCCGCCGGCGGTGCCCTTGGTCAGGTTGTCGAGCGCGGCGACCGCGACCAGCCGACCGGCGGCCGGGTCGACGATCACCTGCACGTGTACGGCGTTGGAGCCCAGCACCGACTGCGTCTGCGGCCACTGGCCGGCCGGCAGCAGGTGCACGAACGGCTCATCGGCGTACGCCTGCGCGTAGGCGGCGTAGGCGGCCTCCGACGTCAGCGACGGGTCGGACAGCGGCGCCGAGCAGGTCGCCAGGATGCCTCGCGACATCGGCACCAGCACCGGGGTGAACGACACGCTCGGGTCGGCCGCGCCGCAGACGGCGAAGTTCTGCAGCAGCTCGGGGGTGTGCCGGTGCACGCCACCCACCCCGTACGCGCTGGCCGAGCCCATCAGCTCCGAGCCCAGCAGATGCGGCTTGAGCGACTTGCCGGCCCCGGACGGGCCGCTGGCCGCGACGACCACGGTGTCCCGGGCGTCGGTCAGGCCGGCGGCGATGGCCGGCAGCAGCGCCAGGGTGGCGGTGGTCGGGTAGCAACCGGGGACGGCAACAGTGCGGGTCCCGGCGAGCACCTCGCGCTGGCCGGGAAGCTCGGGCAGCCCGTAGGGCCAGGTCCCGGCATGGGGCGAGCCGTAGAACTGCTCCCAGGCGCCAGCGTCAGCCAGCCGGAAGTCGGCGCCGCAGTCGATCACCACGGTGTCGGGACCCAGCGCGGCGGCGATCGCGGCCGACGTCCCGTGCGGCAGGGCGAGGAAGACCACGTCGTGGCCGGCCAGACTCTCAGCCGTCGTGTCGGCGACGACGCGGTCGGCCAGCGGCACCAGGTGCGGCTGGGCATCGCCCAGTCGGGAGCCGGCGCTGCTGCCCGCGCTGACCGTGCCGATCTCCACCTCAGAGTGGCCGAGCAGCAGCCGGAGCAGCTCCCCGCCCGCATATCCCGTGGCACCTGCCACCGCAACCTTGACCATAGACATAATCATGCCACACGTGGCATTTCTATGCGAAGCGGTCTCACTCGGTCCGCTGGACCGCCCCGGTCTCCCGCGCCGCTACGGCGACGGCGGCGTCGCGGGCTGCTGCCGCCTCACCGTCGGTGAGGGTACGGTCCGGTGCCCGGAACCGCAGCGCGTAGGCCAGCGACTTCTTGCTCGCGCCGATCTGGTCGCCGACGTAGACGTCGAACAGCCGGACTGACTCCAGCAACGGACCGGCGCCGGTGATCAGGGCCTGGCGCACCGTCGCCGCCGGCACGTCGCGGTCGACGATCAGCGCGACGTCCTCCTTCGCCACCGGGAAGGCTGAGATCGCGGCCACGTCTCCACCGCTCGGCGCGGCCGCGATCAGCGCGTCCAGGTCGATCTCGGCTGCGCAGGTGCGCGCCGGGACGCCGTACGCCTTGACCACACTCGGGTGCAGCTCACCGGCCCAGCCGATCACTGCGCCGGTCTCGGCCAGCACGATCTCCGCACACCGGCCGGGATGCCAGGGCGCGTGCTCGGCACTGCGCCGCAGGACCGTGACGCCCACCGCGCGGGCGGCCGTCTCCACGAAGGCCACCGCGTGTTGCCAGGTGGCCGGGACGGCCGGGGCCGTACCGCTGGCCGGCAGCCAGGAACCGGTGAGCACCACGGCGAGGTGCCGCGGCTGCGCCGGCAGCGCGCCGGTGATCGCTGCCAGCTCCTCGGCGCTGGGCCGGTGCTCGACCGGGGGCCGCGGGGCGACCCGCGGACTCTCCTGACCGAGGAAGACCAGACCCGACTCGAACAGCGCCAGGTCGTCGTTGCTGCGGCTCGTGTTGCGGGTGACCGCCGCGAGCAGTCCCGGCAGCAGCGTGGTTCGCAGGTATGGCGCGGTCTCCGACAGCGGGTTGGCGAGCCGCACCAGCCGGCGACGCTCGTCGGTGGCCGGCACCCCGAGCTGGTCCAGCTCGGCCGCGGCCAGGAACGGGAAGCTCAGCACCTCGACGAATCCGGCGTCGGCCACCGCCTGGCTGACGGCGCGCCGCAGCCGCTGGGAGGTGGTCAGACCCCGCCCGGGCGGCGCCTTGGGCACGACGGCGGGGATGTTCTCCAACCCGATCAACCGGCCGACCTCCTCGACATAGTCGTAGGGGTCGGTCAGATCGGGACGCCAGGTCGGCGGTGTCAGCTCCAGCTGCTCACCGTCAGGGGTGACGGCAACGCCGACCGAGACCAGCAGCTCGGTGACCTGCTCGGCTGACACCTCCAGCCCGAGGACCCGGCCGGGCAGTCCGGCATCGATCCGCAGGCCCGCCGGTGCCGGTACGGAGCCGATGACCGTCTCGGCCGGCTCCAGCGTGCCGCCGGCCAGCTCCACCAGCAAGGTGGCGGCGCGATGCGCGGCGGCGTAGGTGGCGGCCGGGTCGACGCCGCGCTCGAAGCGGCGGCTGGCCTCGCTGGACAGCTTGTGCCGTCGCGACGTCCGGGCGATCGTGAGCGCGTCGAAGTGTGCCGCCTCGATGACAACGGTGCGGGTCTCGGCCGACAGCTCGGTGGCAGCACCGCCCATGACTCCGGCCAGGCCGATCGGCCCGCTGTCGTCGGTGATCAGGAGGTCGCCCGGATCGAGATCGCGGGTCACGTCGTCGAGGGTGGTCAGCTTCTCCCCCACAGCTGCCTGCCGCACCACGATGCTGCCGCGGAGACGGTCGGCGTCGTAGGCGTGCAGCGGCTGGCCGGTCTCGAGCATCACGTAGTTGGTCACGTCGACGGCCAGGGAGATGGGCCGCATCCCGGCGAGCTGGATCCGCCGCTGCAGCCAGCGTGGGCTGGGCCGGTCGGGATCGAGCCCGGACACGGTGACGGCGACGAAGACCGGGCACGCCGCGGACTCGAGCGAGACGGGCCACCCCGCGTCGCTGGGCGCCGGGACCGGCAGCGCCACCGGGTCGGTGAACGCCACCTGCAGCCCGGCGGCGGCCTCGCGGGCCAGGCCGCGCATCGACCAGCAGTAGCCACGGTCCGGGGTGACAGCGATGTCGAGTACGTCGTCGCGCAGGTGCAGCACCTCGACGGCGTCGGCTCCGGGCTCCAGCTCGCCGGCCAGCACCAGGATGCCCTCGTGGTCGTCGCCCAGGCCCAGCTCGCGGGCCGAGCAGATCATCCCGTCCGAGACGTGGCCGTAGGTCTTGCGCGCCGCGATGGCGAAGTCACCGGGCAGCACCGCGCCCGGCAGGGCGACGACGACCAGGTCGCCGGGCCCGAAGTTGTGCGCGCCGCAGACGATGCCGCGCGAGCCCGACTCGTCGTTGTGGGTGCTGCCCACGTCGACGCGGCACCAGTTGATCGTCTTGCCGTTCTTCTGCGGCTCCGGCTCCGCGGACAGCACCCGACCGACCACCACCGGCCCGGTGACGTCGCCACCGGCAGTCTCCACCGTCTCGACTTCGAGCCCGACGCCGATCAGGGTCTGCCCGACGGCGTGCGCCGTCATCTCCGCCGGCAGCGCCACATACTCGCGCAGCCAGGTCAGCGGCGCCCTCATCGGGCGGTCCCCACCAGCGAGCGGCTGAACCGTACGTCACCTTCGACGGTGTCGCGCAGGTCGGAGTTGTTGTTACGGAACATCAAGGTGCGATCCACTCCCATGCCGAAGGCGAAGCCCGAATAGACGTCGGTGTCGATGCCGCAGGCCTGCAGCACCCGGGGGTTGACGATGCCGCAGCCGCCCCACTCGATCCAGCCCTCGCTGCCGCAGGTCCGGCAGGGGGCGTCGGGGTTGTTCACCGAGGCGCCGTGGCAGACGAAGCACTCCAGGTCCACCTCGGCCGACGGCTCGGTGAACGGGAAGTAGTTGGTCCGCATCCGGGTCCGGACATCACCGAACATGGCCCGGGCGAACGCGTCCAGGGTGCCGCGCAGGTGGGCCATGGTGATGCCCTTGTCGACACACAGACCCTCGAGCTGGTGGAAGACCGGGAGGTGGGTGGCGTCGAACTCGTCGGCGCGGTAGACCTTGCCGGGGCAGACGACGTAGACCGGCAGCTCACGCTCCAGCAGGGTCCGCACCTGGACCGGCGAGGTGTGGGTCCGCAACACCATGCCGGCGTCGGCGGGGTCCACGAACAGCGTGTCCTGCATGGTCCGGGCCGGGTGGTCCGGGATGAAGTTGAGGGCGTCGAAGTTGAGCCATTCAGCCTCGACCTCCGGCCCCTCGGCCACCTCCCACCCCATGCCGACGAACACGTCACACATCTTGTCCATCAGGGCACTGATCGGGTGCACCGCACCTGCCGGGGCGAGCTCGACGCCGACGGTGACATCGACCCGCTCCTCGACCAGGCTGCGAGCGAGCTCGTCGGCCGACAGCGCGGCCTCGCGCTCGGCCAGGGCTGCGTTGATCTGCCCGCGGGCACGACCGATCCGCGCCCCGGCGTCCTTACGGGCCTGTGGTGGCAGCGCACCGATCTCGCGATTGGCGAGGGCGATCGGCGACCGGTCGGCGGCGTGTGCGGCCCGGGCCTGCTTGAGTTCGGCCACCGTGGCGGCGGCCGCGAAGGCGGCGAGGGCGTCAGCCACCATGGCCTCGACGTGCTCGGCGTCCAGCGGCGTGACCTGCACGGGGTCATAGCTCTTGTTCGGCCCGGACATGGGTTCCCCTCGGGTGGTGGTCGGTGCGGACATAGCCACGACAGTCTAGGAACCGCAGCCCGTGGCTGGCCAACCGGTCAGCGGGCGGACAGCCCGCTGCGGTGGGCGCTTGAGGTGGGCGGCGGGCACGGGCGGCGGGTGCGGCAGCGTTCAGCGGGCCAGACACGAGCCGGACACGAGCCGTCGTCGGGTCAGCTCCCGGGCTGTCGGCGCTGGGCCGAGGCCGAGGCATAGAGGCAGACGGCGGCGGCGGTGCTGAGGTTGAGGCTCTCGGCCTGACCGTAGATCGGGACGCGGACGACCTGGTCGGCCAGGGCGGCGTGCTCGGCCGGCAGCCCCCACGCCTCGTTGCCCATCAGCCACACGGTGGGGCGGCGAAGTCGACCCGAGGCGGCGAGGTCGGCCAGATCCTCCGCCCCCGCTCCGTCGGCCGCCAGGACCTGCATCCCGGCCGCCTGGAACGCCGCGACCGCCGCCGGCAGGTCGGCCCCCACCGAGACCGGCAGGTGGAAGACGCTGCCCGCGCTGGCCCGGACGGTCTTGGGGTTGTACAGCTCGACCGACTCCGCGCTGAGCACCACGCCGTCAGCACCGAACGCGTCGGCACAGCGGATCACCGTGCCGGCGTTGCCGGGGTCGCGCACCGACGCGCAGCAGACGACCAGCGACGGCGGACCGGCGAGCACCGCGCTCAGCGCTACGTCCAGCGCCGCACACACCGCCACCAAGCCCTGCGGGGTGACGGTGTCGGTCAACGCTGCGAGCTCGTCGTCGGAGGTCAGCCGGACGGCTACGCCACTGTCCAGTGCGGCAGCGACCAGGTCGGGATATCGCTGTGCACCGCCGCCGGTGACGAAGAGCTGCTCCACGGTGTTCGGCCGGCGCAAAGCTTCGCGGACGGACTGGGGGCCTTCGGCGAGGAAGAGCCCGGCGGCGAGCCGGTCCTTGCGCCGGACAAGCCGACGAGCCGACCTGAGCTGGTTCTGCGAGGCAGGAACCAGTCGGGTCGGCTCGGACGGTGTTGCGATCTGCACCTGGCGCCGGTCAGGCAGCCGCGGTGTCAGCGACGTTCTGGTGCTCCTTGGCGATGACCACCAGTGCCGAGAAGGCCGCGGGGTCGGTGACCGCGAGGTCGGCGAGGATCTTGCGGTCCACCTCGATATCGGCGGCCTTGAGGCCGGAGATGAAGCGGTTGTAGGTCATGCCTTCGGCACGGGCCGCCGCATTGATGCGCTGGATCCAGAGCTTGCGGAAGTCCCCCTTACGGGCCCGACGGTCGCGGTACGCGTAGACGAGGGAGTGGGTGACCTGCTCCTTCGCCTTGCGGTACAGCCGCGAGCGCTGGCCGCGATAGCCGGAGGCCTGCTCGAGAACTTGACGGCGCTTCTTCTGCGCGTTCACAGAACGCTTGACGCGTGCCATGGTGATACTCCTTGCTGAGGTGAACTGGTAAAGGGCGGGTGAGCGTTACTTGCCGTACTTGCCGAGCATCTTCTTGGCCTTGGCGGCATCGCCCTTGGCCAGGACCGTGTCGCCGTCGAGACGACGGGTACGCGTGCTGGGCTTGTGCTCATTCAGGTGCATCTTGCCCGCCTGGCGGTGCATGACCTTGCCCGAACCAGTGATCTTGAATCGCTTCTTGGCACCGGAGTGCGTCTTCATCTTCGGCATGGTGCCGCTCCATTCCCTATTGCGTGGCCCGACCGGGGACTTGCTCCGGACGGGGTCGTACGTGTGTGACGACGTCAGCCGAGGTCGACGTCGGGGTCGAGATTGTCGGCCGGACCGCGCTTCTTCTTCGGCGCAGCCACCTCCGACACATGAGCCCGATGCTCGGCGAGCTCAGCGTGCTCCGCGTCGGCGTCAGCCTGACGCTCGGCAGCCTTGCGATCCCGCTCCGCACGGACCTCGGCGCGAGCCTCGGTCTTCTTCTTGTGCGGCCCGAGCACCATCAGCATGTTGCGGCCGTCCTGCTTGGGCGAGCTCTCCACGAAGCCGAACTCGTCGACGTCGGTGGCCAGCTTCTTCAGCAGGTTGTAACCGAGCTCCGGTCGCGACTGCTCGCGACCGCGGAACATGATCGTGATCTTGACCTTGTCGCCAGCCTTGAGGAACCGAACAACGTGACCCTTCTTGGTCTCGTAGTCGTGGCTGTCGATCTTCGGTCGGAGCTTCATCTCCTTGATCACGGTGTTGGTCTGGTTGCGGCGGCTCTCACGGGCTTTCTGCGCGTTCTCGTACTTGAACTTGCCGTAGTCCATGAGCTTGGCCACCGGGGGACGCGCCATCGGCGCGACCTCGACCAGATCCAGTTCCGCTTCGCGCGCGAGGCGCAGAGCGTCTTCGATGCGAACGATCCCGACCTGTTCGCCCGCGGGTCCGACCAGGCGGACCTCGGGGACGCGAATACGATCGTTGATCCGCGGTTCGGTGCTGATATGTCCTCCAAGAGTGTCGTGGGATGAACGACTCCGAGGAAACGAAAAGGGCCTCCGCGTACGCGAAGACCCTGAACACCACGAACGGCGCCGAAGCGCGCGATCGTGGACCGGACCCGACAACCATGGTGCACGTCGTAGGGTGGGAGATCAGGTCTCCGCTTGCGGACCCAGTGCTTCCACTGAATCGGTCGCAGCGAGACTACCATCGATTGCCCCACCTGGCATATCGCGGATCTGCTCCGACGACGTGTCCAACGCTGTCGGCGGCGCAGCTATTCCGCCGGCATCACCCAACCGAACTGCCCGCCGGGCAGCTCGGTCAGCCGGTGCCCGGCCGCCAGCTGGGCCAGCAGATCGCCCTCCAGCACCAGCGGGTGCGGCCCCGCCATATCGACCAGCAGCGCCGCAGCGGACTCCGACTGGGCTGACTGGGCGGCCAGGTCGAGCGTCACCGGCACCGGGCGCGCTGTCGCGTCCCACGCCTGCATGGCGTCCAGTCCGGTGAAGGCCAGCATGGCGCGGCGTCCATCGCCGGCCTGCAGCATCACCACCGCCATCTCTGCCTCCTTGTCGGAGGTCAGCCCTGCGCTCACCTCGCCGAGCCGCGTCGCCGTGGCAACCACCGGCACCAACAGCCGGTCAACGCACAAGGCCGCCACGGCCCGCAGATAGTCGGCCGGGTCCGCGCTGCCCACTGCCGCGGCCAGCGCGGTGCGGGTGGCGGGATTCCCGCTGCCGTCGTCGTCGGGAAAGGCTGAGTCGGTCAGGGAGCGTTCGTGGTTCACGCCGTTCACCGTAGCAACGCCGGCACAGCGGACCGGTGGCCTGTTCGGTCCGGCTGCGGCCGGTGTGTGGCGCGAAGCCGGGGTCGGCTGCGGGCTCTCACCCATCGTCGCCGACGCCCTCGTGTGGCAGGGTTGACGCATGCCTGCTGCCGATACCATCTTGTTGCCGCTGTGTGTGGTCCTGACCATCCTCGGGCTGGTCTTCACCGGCCTGGCCTGGCGTCGCGGCAGAACCGGCCGGGTCGTCCAGGGCGTCGGGCTCGTCCTCGCCCCGGTCGCGCTCTATCTCAGTGGGCTGCTCCGGCTGGCCTGGGACGGCGCGGTGGCGATCCTGGACTGGCTGAACTCGATGATCTGGTCCCCGCTGGTGCTGGTCGGGCTCGGGGTGCTGGCCCTGTGTGCGGTCCTCTGGGTGGTCGGCGGCATGCTGGCCAAGCGGACGAAGACCCGTAAGCGCAGTGAGGTGGCGGTGCAAGGCCGATCCGGCGCAGCCCCGCTGACCGGATCGAAGGCGCCCGCGGGTCGGGCCCCGGCGAAGAAGTCGGCGAGCAACGCCCCCGCCGACCCGGAACTGGACGAGATCGAAGCTCTGCTCAAGTCCCGCGGGATCGAGTAAGCCTCATCGGCGCGCTCGGCCTGGGGCGCGTCACGTCTGGCGGGCGGCCTGGGCCAGGGCGACGAGGTCCGCGACAGCCTGGCGGGCGCGCTCCCCGTCATTGGCCTGGATCCCCATCAACTGACGCTTGTCGGCGTCGAGGTCGGCCTCGAACGGCGTACCGTCGTCGGGCCTGACCAGCACGATGGCCCACGGGTCCCCCGGTCGCAGCATGATCTTGTGCACCCGGTCCCAGGTCACCGCCTGGGTCCGAAGTCCGTTGCGCCAGCGCAGCCCATCGGCGTCGGCCCGGACGTAGCTGGCCGCGAGGGCGACCAGAATCAGGACGATCACCCCCAAGAAGGCGAGCAAGGTGAGCCGCTGCTCGAGGGAGAACTGGGCCCGCAGCTCCACCGGCAGGGCGAACCAGCCGAAGGCACACAAGCCACACAGGGCGGCGGTGAACCCGATGCCGAGGACCCGGAGGCGGCGCGGACGAAACACCAGCGCCCCAGCCACGGAGCTCACAGCCGGCAGGCGGCGATGTCGGTGACCAAGATGGCGCGCGCGCCGAGTTCCCAGAGGTCGTCCATGATCTGCTGCGCCTCGGTACGCGGCACCATGGCGCGGACTGCGTGCCAGCCCTCCCGGGCCAGCGGCGACACGGTCGGCGACTCCAGCCCGGGGGTGATCGCGCAGGCCTTCTCCACCGCCTGGTCGGATACGTCGTAGTCCATCATCACGTAGTTGCGCGCGACCAGGACGCCGTTCAGCCGTCGCTCCAGCAGGTCGAGTCCGAGCGGGGCGTCGACGTCGGCGCGGCGGATCAGAATCCCCTCCGACTGCAGGATCGGGTCGCCGAACAGCTCCAACCCGGCTTGGCGCAGGGTCGTCCCGGTCTCCACAACGTCGGCGATCACGTCCGCGACACCCAGCCGGATGGCCGTCTCGACAGCGCCGTCCAGCCGGATGAGCCGGGCGGTCACGCCACGCTCAGCCAGATAGGACTCGACCAGGCCCGGATACGAGGTCGCCAGCCGCAGCCCCTGCAGGGAGGCGACGCTCATCCGGGTTCCCACCGGCGCAGCGAACCGGAACCGGCTGCGGCCGAAGCCGAGCGGTAGCACCTCGGTCGCGCTGGCCTGGGAGTCGAGCAGCATGTCGCGCCCGGTGATCCCGATATCGAGGGTGCCCTCCCCCACGTAGACGGCGATGTCGCGCGGTCGGAGATAGAAGAACTCCACCCCGTTGGCCTCGTCGAAGAGCACCAGCTCCTTGGGGTCGGTGCGCTGGGCGTAGCCGGCTTCGCGCAGCATCTCCGACGCGGCGGTGGCCAAGGATCCCTTGTTGGGTACGGCGACCTTGAGCAGGGGGCGAGACGAATTCACGTCCATCACCCTACGTGCTGCGCTCAGAGGTGGGCGTAGACGTCTTCGAGGTCAAGACCGAGCGCCAGCATCATCACCTGCAGGTGATAGAGCAGCTGACTGATCTCCTCGGCCGCCTCGTCCTTGCTCTGGAACTCTGCCGCCATCCACACCTCGGCGGCCTCCTCCACGATCTTCTTGCCGATCTGGTGCACACCGGCATCGAGGCGGGCCACCGTGTCGGAGCCCGCCTCGCGCCGTACTGCCTTCTCGCTCAGCTCGGCGAACAAGGCGTCGAAAGATTTGGTCACCGGGTCAGCCTAGAGGCTTGACCATGACCTCGTCCTCATCGGCCAGCGCCGCGCTATGACTACGCTCGCGCTTCTCGATCCGCCACCAGGACACGAACCCGATCACGCAGAATGCGCCGTAGACGATGTACATGATGGCCGAGGGGTAGAGCCCCGCGTTGAGCAGCAACGGCACGCCGACGATGTCGACCGCGATCCAGATCAGCCAGAACTCCACCCAGCCGCGGGCCATCCCATAGGTGGCCAGGATCGAGCCGGTGAGGATCCAGGCGTCAGCCGCCGGACCCCACGAGTCGAGCGCCTTGAGGATGAAGTAGAACGCCGTCCACAACACCACGGCGCCGACCGCCAGCTGGATCAGGCCGTTGCGCCCGGCCCATCCTGGCTTGACCCCGGCCGCGCCGCCGGCACTGTTCTTGCGGAAGGTGTACCAGCGGTACCAGCCGTAGAGGCTGACGATGAAGAAGAAGATCTGGCGGCCGGCCTGGCCCCACAGATCGAGATCGGCCGGGGTGTGGAACACCCCGCCGAGGAACACCGTGAACAACAAGATGTTGCCCACGATGCCGATGGGCCAGGCGGCGACTTTGCGCCGCATGCCCAGAAGTGCAGATGCCAGTCCGAACCCGTTGCCGATGATCTCCCGCCACAGAATGCCGGGACCGACGTCGAGTTTGGCGTCCAGCAACCGCACAAGCAGGTCTGAGAAATCCATGAATCCTCCACTCGTCCGATCGCACGGATACCGGGGTGGAGAGAACGACCTCGGTACGCACACGCGCGCCGACGCAGGACTCCCGTGTTCCTCCCATCCGGACTTTCACCGTCGGTCGTGGAGTTTCACCACATCAACCGGCCGCTGGCTGCGGTCGGGTCGCGGACTGTCACCGCCGGCTCGGAATTGCACCGACCCCGGAACACGCGCGAGTAGTTAGCTCGTCGGGTTCATTCTGTCACGGGCCCGCCGGTCGCCGGTACGCGTACCCGCGCGCCGAGACGGCTCATCCGCAGTGCCTTGGAGCCCGTCTCAGAGCCGCAGTCCGAGCAGCGCGTCGCAGGCCAGCGCCACCTGGGCCGGGGCGTCGGCGTCGTCGGCGTCGATATCCAGCGAGGCGCCGGCCCAGCCGTCGACTGCCGCCAGCGCGGCGGGGGCGTCGAGGTCGTTGCGCAGCGCAGCCCGGATGGTGGCGATGCACTCGTCGGCGTTGAGGCCGGCGTCCAGCCGTACGGCCCGGCGCCACAGATCGAGCCGCTCCTCCGCGCGGGGCAGCGACTCCTCGGTCCAGGACCAGTCGTCGCGGTAGTGGTGGTCGAGCAGGGCCAGTCGGATGGCCATCGGGTCCGCGCCCGCACCGCGCAGGGTCGAGACCAGCACCAGGTTGCCTTTGGACTTCGACATCTTCTCGCCGTCGAGCCCGACCATGCCGCTGTGCGCGTAGACCTGGGCGAACGGCTCTCCGGTGGCCACCCGACCCTCGCTGGCGCACATCTCGTGGTGCGGGAAGACGAGGTCGCTGCCGCCGCCTTGGACGTCGAAGTTCGACCCGAGCAGCCGCAGCGCGATCGCCGTGCACTCCAGGTGCCAACCCGGCCGGCCGGTGCCCAGCACCGAGTCCCAGCCCGGCTCACCCTGGCGCTGCTGGCGCCACACCAGACAGTCCAGCGGGTCCTTCTTGCCCGGTCGCGCCGGATCGCCACCGCGTTCGGCGAAGACGGCCAGCGCCTCCTCGTGCGTCAGGTGGGACAGCGACCCGAAATCGGCGTCGGCGGAGCGCGCGTAGTAGAGATCGGCGAACTCGGGGTCGTCCACCGCGTAGAGAGCGCCCTCGTTCTGCAGCCGGCCGGCCAGCTCGACCACCCAGTCGATCGACTCGACCGCGCCGATGTAATGCGCCGGCGCGAGCACGTTCAGCGCCTCCATGTCCTCGCGGAAGAGCTGGATCTGTGCGTGCGCCAACTCGGTCCAGTCCACGCCGGTGGCGTTGGCCCGTTCCAGCAGCGGGTCGTCCACGTCGGTGACGTTCTGGACATAGCGGACGTCCAGACCGGCGTCGCGCCAGACCCGGTTGAGCAGGTCGAAGGAGACGTAGGTGTTGGCGTGGCCCATGTGGGTGGCGTCGTACGGGGTGATGCCGCAGACGTACATCCGGGCGGTGCCCTCGGCCGGCCCGGCCTCGACCAGCCGCTGCTGTGCGGTGTCGAAGAGCCGGACGGGGGACGCGACGTCGAGCGGTTGCAGCCGTGGGACCGGCGCAGAGTTCCAAGCCTGCATGGGCCTCACCTTATCCGGCAGTGACCCCGGTCCCGGCAGCGCCCGAACCGTCGCTCAGAACGGCGGCCACGGGATGGCTGGTCGGTCCCCGCGCGGTCGCGGCAGCCGGCCCCGACGCAGCAGCAGGTCGGCGCGTCGGAGAAGAGCCTCGATCTCCTCCTCGGCCAGCAGCTCGCCCAGTTGGTCGGCAGCGTCGGATCGTACGGCCGAGACGGCGGCCAGCTCGCGATCGGTCAGCTCCTCGCCCGCCCAGCCCCACAGCAGGGTCCGCAGCTTGGGGTCGGTGTGGAAGCTGATGCCGTGGTCGACACCGAACACCCGGCCGCCCCCGGCGAGGATGTGGCCGCCCTTGCGGTCGGCGTTGTTGATCAGGGCGTCGAACACGGCCAGCATCCGCAGCTCGGGGTGGTCGGCGTGCACCACCGACACCATCTGGTCGCTGGCGTCGAGACCGTCGACGCAGGAGAACCAGCCGTCGCGCGGTAGCTCCTCGGTCGGCACCAGGTCGACCAGGGCGTCCATCTCGTCCTGGTCGGCGTCGACCCACACCTGGAGCGAGCCGATCCCGATCGGCCCGTCGACCAAGACGGTGACCGGCACCAGGTCGAAGCCGCCGATCCGCGACACCTCGTAGGCGGCGACCTCCCGCAGAGCCAGGGTGTGGGTCGGGAAGTCCCAGAGCGGGCGCTCCCCCTGCATCGGCTTGTAGACGCACTCCACCGCGACCTGGTCCGAACGCAGCTCGGCCAGGAAGGTCGCGTTCGAGGCCTGCATCAGCCGGCCGGTGATCTCCAACTCGCCGTCACCGAGCTCGGTGGTCAGAGCCGGGTGCTCGGTCCCCCGGTGGGCCGGCGCCGATCCCTCGGAGCTGGTCAAAACAGCGGGCGCCGATATCCGTTGGCGCGTGGGCAGATGTGGCCGCCGGCGTCGATCGGCTGCAGGCAGAAGGGGCAGGCCGGGCGGCCCGCTGCCACCAGCGACTGCGCCCGGGTGACGAAGTCACGGGCGTGCCGCGGGGTGATCCGGACCACGAACACCTCGTCGGCCTCCACCTCACCCTCGGCCTCGTCGGCGTCGTCGGTGTCGGCGTTGGCGAACAGCTCGATCACGATCCGCTCCGCCTGCGGGTCCCAGGCGATGGTCATGGTGCCGACCCGGAATTCCTCGGTGATGGGGGCGTCCAGCGGCTCGTTGTCGACGGCCACCGGTACGGGCGGCGGCACCGGCGCGTTCCCGCCGGTGCGACGCAGGATCTCCTCGAGCACGCGCTCGAGGTGCTCGGCCAGAACCGATACCTGCTGCTTCTCCACCACCACACTGGTGATGCGGTTGCCTTCACGGGCCTGCAGGAAGAAGGTGCGTTCGCCGGGCTGACCCACCGTGCCGGCGACGAACCGGTCCGGGGAGTCGTAGCGGTGCACGAGAATCGCCATGGCGTAAGCCTATGCCCGAGCCTCAGCCGGCGGCGTCGGCAGCACCCAGGCCGCCGCCGACCGGCGCGTCGTGCGCGGCTGTCCGGCGGGGTTTGCGGCCCTTCTTCTCCGGCGCCCGGAACAGCGAAGCCAGCTCGGCGGTGGTGGAGTTCATCGTCACCACGTACGGGCGCTGCGGGGTGTAGCGGATGACCGACACCGAGGCCGGGTCCACCATGATGCGCTGGAAGGCGTCGAGGTGGATGCCGAGGGCATCGGCCAGGATCGCCTTGATCACGTCACCGTGCGAGACCGCGGCCCAGACCACGTCCTCGCCGTGCTCGTCACTCAGCCGGGCGTCCCAGGAACGGACCGCCCCCACGGAGCGGGACGCCATCTCGACCATCGACTCCCCACCCGGGAAGCGGACCGCGGACGGCTGTGACTGGACCGTGGCCCACAGCTTCTCCTTGCTGAGCTCGCGCAGCGAGCGGCCGGTCCAGTCGCCGTAGCCGCATTCGATCAGACCCTGCTCGATGGTGATCGGCAGCTGATCGGTGCGCGCCGCCTGCAGCGCCTGGGCCGTCTGCCGACAGCGGCGCAGTGGCGAGGAGACCAGCGCCGCGAGCGGGATCGGACCCAGCCGCTGCCCGGCGGCATCCGCCTGCGTCGCTCCGACCGAGTCGAGCTCGACCCCGGGGCTGCGACCGGCCAGCACACCGGTGGAGTTGGCCGTCGTACGTCCGTGGCGGACGAGCAGGACTGTTGTCACCCGAGAAAGCGTAGGTGACCCGGTGCAGCCGTGTGCCGCGACGCCGCGCGGTGCCCGGGTCAGGACGGGTCGAGGCGTCGGTAGCGACCGCGCAGGTGCGCCAGGGCGGGGGCATCCGGTCCCACCTCGGCGTGCTCCACGACGCCGCGGATCAGCCGGGCCCAGCCGGCGGTCTCCTCGGCCCCGGTGACCGGGCGGAGCCGGACGCCCAGCCAGCCGGGGCACTCGGTCAGCACCGGCCCCCATCGGGAGTCGGTCCAGCCGGCCAGCCGGAACGGGCCGCCGGGGGCCGGTGCGGTGCCGGCGAACGGGTCGGCCAGCTGCCGCTGATCCCAGCTCAGCAGATTCACCACCCAGGTCCCGGTCTCGTCGATCGTGTCAGCCAGGTCGCTGTCCGGGTCGAGCAGCGCGACGACCTCGGGTGGGTCACCGTCGGCGAGCAGCACCGAGGACACCGTCCAGCCCGTCCGCGCCCGGCCCACCCCGCTGGTCCATACCGTCACCGGTGCCGGCAGTCGGCCGCGCAACCGGCGCACCGGGCTACGGTCGCCCTCGGGCGGCAGGAACGGGTGGTCGGAGTGGATGCTCACCTGTTCAGTTGTAGCCCACGACGTCGGGCGCGGGGAGGTCCGGTCGCCGCCCGGCTCCGCCGCGCACCGTACGACCACGGTGTGGCGGGCATCACGTCGACGAGGACTGCGGGGGCACGACCGCCCGGCGGGGACCGTCTAGCGTAGGCGCGGCGCCCGGATTTGACCGGGCCCACGGGAGGAACGAGGAACGACAGTGGGTTGGCTGGAAGCGTTGGTGCTGGGGATCGTGCAGGGACTCACCGAGTTCCTCCCGATCTCCTCGAGCGCCCACATCTCGATCATCGGGCAGTTCTTCGGCGGCGACGACCCGGGTGCGGCGTTCACCGCCATCACCCAGCTGGGCACCGAGGCCGCTGTGATCATCTACTTCCGGCGCGACATCGCCAAGATCATCCGCCACTGGACGCTCGCTCTGCTCGGCCGGATGGACCGGCGCGACCCCGACGCGGTGATGGGCTGGCTGGTGATCATCGGCTCGGTGCCCATCGTGGTCCTCGGGCTGCTGTTCCAAGACGCCATCGACTCGGCGCTGCGCAACCTGTGGATCACCGTAGCGATGCTGGCCGGGTTCGGTGTGATCATCGGCGTGGTGGACCGGTTCGCTCGCAACACCCGCCCGCTGACCGATCTCACCTGGGGCCACGGCGTGATCTTCGGACTGGCGCAGTCCCTGGCGCTGGTACCCGGAGTCTCCCGCTCCGGCGCCACCATCACCGCGGGGCTGGCGCTCGGCTACAAGCGTGAGGCGGCCGCGCGGTATTCCTTCCTGCTGGCCATTCCGGCCGTCGTCGGCTCCGGGTTCTTCAAGCTGTTCGACATCTCCTCCGACCAGGTCCAGCCGGCATGGGGGCCGATCGCGCTGGCGACGGTGGTGGCCTTCGTGATCGGGTTCGCGGTCATCCACTGGCTGCTGCGTTACATCAGCACCCACAACTTCGCCCCGTTCGTGCTCTATCGGCTGGCGCTGGCCGCTGTCGTGGCGGTGCTGTTGCTGACCGGGGTGCTGGAGCCACTGCCCCAGCTCTGAGCGATCCGCCCAAGTCGCCCAACAAGGGTCGCTCAGGCCACTCCGGCCCGCTCGTACGCCCGGGTGGCCACGGTCAGCGCGGCCAGCTTCTCTTCCACCGTGCGGCCCTGCGGAGCGAGGGCGCAGCTGGTCACCCCTGACGCCGCGAGGGCCTGCAGCCCATCGGCGATGCGGGCCTCGTCGCCGAGCAACGAGGTGGAGTCGATGAACTCATACGGGACGGCTGCCATCGCGTCACGGTGCCGGCGATCGAGGAACAGGTCCTGGACCTTGGCCGCGGCGTCGGCGTAACCCATCCGGACCGCCAGCGCGTTGTAGAAGTTCTGCTTCCGACTGCCCATCCCACCGAGGTAGAGCGCTGCGTAGGACCGCAGCGGGTCGGCGCACGCGAGCGGGTCGTCTCCGACCACCAGCGGCACCGTGGCCACCACCTCGAATCCGGCCATCGCCTTGCCCACCTTGTCCCGCCCGGCGGCGATCGAGCTGAGCTGCTCCGCGGCGAAGCCGGGTGCGTAGAAGACGGCCAGCCAGCCGTCGGTCAGCTCGCCGGCCAGGGTCAGGTTCTGAGGACCGACGGCGGCCAGATAGCGCGGGATGTGCTCGCTGCCGGGTGCGATGGTGAGCTTGAGCGCCTTGCCGGGGCCGTCCGGCAGCGGCAGCGGGAAGTGCCGACCCTGATGGGCCACAACTTGCCGGCCGAGGGCCAGGTCGAGCACCTCGAGGTATTCCCGGGTCCGCGCCAGTGGCTGGGAGAACCGCACCCCGTGCCAGCCCTCGGACACCTGCGGACCGGACACGCCGAGACCGAGGTGGAACCGTCCCCCGGTCAGCAGGTCCAGGCTGGCCGCCGTCATCGCCGTCATGGCCGGACTGCGAGCCGGGATCTGCATCACCGCCGACCCGATACCGATCCGCGACGTCTGGCCGGCCAGCCAGGCCAGTACCGTCGGACTGTCCGAGCCGTACGCCTCCGCCGCCCAGACGATGTCGAAGCCGAGGGTCTCGGCGTGAGCGGCGAGTCTGAGCTGTCCGGCCGGGTCGTCCGAGCCGACCAGGTATCCCAGGTTGAGACCGAGGCGCATGGCTCCCAACGTAGTGCCCGGCCGGCCGCGCCGCGGTGACTCGGCCGTGGCATCTCGGGCGCCGCGCCGCCGGTGCGGCAGACGTCACCGCCGATGGCACCGACCGGCTCAGCCGTTAGGGTCTCCCTCATGCAGACACGGCAGGTCGGGGCCAGCGGGCTCCGCGTCTCGCGGCTCGGGCTCGGAACCATGACCTGGGGACGCGACACCCCGGCCGAGAACGCTCGTGCGCTGCTCGAGATGTTCTGCGCCGCCGGCGGCACCCTGATCGACACCGCGGCGGCGTACGGCGCCGGCGACGCCGAGCGGCTGATCGGATCACTGGTCGCCGAGCTCGGCAACCGCGAGGAGATGGTGATCGCCAGCAAGGCGGGCTTCGTCATCCGGGGCGGCAAGCGGATCGTCGACACCTCGCGGCGGGCACTGCTGCGCGACCTTGAGGGGTCGCTGCGGCGGCTGCAGACCGACTATCTCGACCTGTGGCAGATCCATGCCTGGGGCAGCGCGCCGCTGGCCGAGAGCCTCAGTGCCATCGACTCCGCGGTCAGCCGCGGTCTGGTGCGCTACGCCGGCATCTCCAACTTCGTCGGCTGGCAGACCGCCCAGGCCGCGACCTGGCAGGCCGCGTTCCCCGGCCGGACGCCGATCAGCAGCGCGCAGGTCGAATACTCGCTGCTGGCCCGTCGGGCCGAGGTTGAGGTGCTGCCGGCCGTACGCAGCTTCGGGATGGGACTGTTCCCGTGGTCACCGCTCGGGCGTGGGGTGCTCACCGGGCAGTACCGCGCTCGGACCCCCCGCGGGTCACGGGCGGCCAGTGACCACTTCGCATGGTTCGTCGAGCCCTACCTGGAGCCTCGGTCCCGCGGTGTGGTGGAGGCCGTGGCCCGGGCGGCCGAAGGGCTGGACCTGACTCCCCTGCAGGTGGCTCTGCTGTGGGTCCGCGACGCCCCCGGGGTGACCGCGCCGCTGTTGGGTGCCCGGACGGCCGGTCAGCTCGCTCCGGCCCTCGCGGTCGACGACCAGACCCTGCCGATCGAGATCGCGTCAGCGCTGGATGATGTCTCGGGCGGACCCAACGCTGGTCGGCCCGCGGCGGAACAGGGCTGAGGGCTCCGCAGCGGCGTCAGAGACTGGCGGGGACCCGGATGATCTTGCGGCGGATCCAGACGTCGCGGGTGCCGTCGCGATAGCGCCGCAGCCGCGTCAGCTCCCACCCGCCGTACTCGGCGTGGTCGGTCAGCAGCTGGCGCACCGCGCCTCGGGAGATGTGCCGGGGAAGGCGGACCTTCTCGACCTCGTACTCGACCACTCGACTCTTCATCGCTGTCAGCGTAGCCCTGGCTCAGGCGAGATCGAGGAAGTGGTCCACGACACGGGCACCGAACTGCAGCGACTCGGTCGGGACGCGCTCGTCCACCCCGTGGAACATGCCGACGAAGTCGAGGTCGGCCGGCAGCCTGAGCGGCGCGAATCCGAAGGACCGGATGCCGGCCCGGTCCCAGGCTTTGGCGTCGGTGCCGCCGCTCATCAGGAACGGGACCGCCCGCGCGCCGGGGTCCTCGGCCGCGAGGCAGGTCTGCATCGCCTCCACCAGGGCACCGGAGAACTCTGTCTCCACCGCCGGCTGATGCGCCACGAACTCGTAGCGCACCTTCGGCCCGATCAGGTCAGTGATGGTGGCCAGGAACTCTTCCTCGCCACCCGGGACGAAGCGCCCGTCGATGCCGGCGGTGGCCTGACCCGGGATCACGTTGTGCTTGTAACCGGCCTGCAGCATCGTCGGGTTGGCGCTGTTGGCCATCGTCGCGCCCACCATCCGCGCGATGCTGCCCAGCCGGGCCAGCGTTTCTTCGGTGGTGTCCGGGTCGAGGTCGACCTCGAAGGCGTCGGACACCGCCTCGAGGAAGGCGCGTTGCGCGTCGGTGATCCGGTGCGGCCACTCGTACGCCCCGACCCGCGCGACGGCGGCGGCCAGCTCGGTGACGGCATTGGCGTCATTGCGGAAGGAACCGTGGCCGGCCCGGCCGTCGGCGATCAGGTTCAGCCAGGCCAGACCCTTCTCCGCGGTCTGGATCAGATAGAGCCGCAGGTCGTCGTGGACGGTGAGCGAGAATCCGCCGACCTCGCCGATCGCCTCGGTGCAGCCCTCCACGGTCTCCGGGTGGGAGTCGACCAGCCACTGGGCGCCCAGCCCGCTGCCGGCCTCCTCATCGGCGGTGAAGATGAGCCGGATCGGTCGCCGCGGGGCCGCGCCCGCCCGCGCCCTGGCGCGCACCACGCTGAGCACCATGGCGTTGAAGTCCTTCATGTCGACAGCGCCACGGCCCCAGACGCACCCGTCGGCGACCTCGCCCGAGAATGGCGGCATCGACCAGTCGGCTGCCTGCGCCGGGACCACGTCCAGGTGGCCGTGGACCAGCAGCGGGCTGGCGTCGCGGTCCACTCCGTCGGGCTCCCAGCGGGCGACCAGCGACGTACGCCCGGGCTCGGGCTCGAACAGCTCACTGGCGATGCCGACCTCGTCCAGCAGGGCCGCGACGTGCTCGGCGGCGGCTCGCTCCCCCGGTCCCGGCTCGCTGCCGTAGTTGCTCGTGTCGATCCGGATCAGATCCCGGCAGATCTCCACCACGTCGGTGTCGGCGGCGTACGCATCGGTCATGGCCTCATCCTGCCAGCCGGCACGGGGGCGCTCGGGCTCGAATCGGAGTCCCGGCAGATCCTTGCTATAGTTCCATCCGCTGCGCCGGGAACGGCCAGCGCAAGTCCGGGTGGCGGAATAGGTAGACGCGCTAGCTTGAGGTGCTAGTTCCCTTTACGGGGAATGGGGGTTCAAGTCCCCCCTCGGACACAGCGGCTGGGGAGGTTTCCCCGGCTTGAGACAGCAAGCTCGGGGGCGGCAAAAGCCGCCCCTGACTGCTTTTGGGGCGGCGAAAGCCGCCCCGACTGCTTCGGAGCGCCGGCCAGTTGAGGCGTGCGGCGCCCGGCCCAGCGCTCCAGGAAAATCACCTGCCTTGCGCCGCGGTCTGCTCCCCACTGAGCCTCAGAACCCACGACGGCGCCGCCGGCCTCTCCTCCGGCCGCACCACGGCCCTTGTGGATCTCGCCATCCTGAACGCAGGATGGAAGACCAGGCGCCTGACTCGGCGACGTCCGTGGAGACGGAAGGACGCTCAACCATGGGTGGGACCAACGCGATCCAGGGACAAGGACTCAGCTCGAGTGAGGCGCGACGACGGTTGGCGGAGCAGGGACCCAATAAGCTCCCCGAGCCGCGCGGACCTTCGGCGCTGGCCCAGCTGGCTCGTCAGTTCACCCACCTGCTGGCGGTGCTGCTCTGGGTCGCCAGCGCGATGGCGCTGCTGGCCGATCAGGCTCCACTGGCGGTGGCCATCGTGGTCATCATCGTCCTCAACGCCGTGTTCGCCTTCGCCCAGGAGCGGCACGCCGACCGCTCAGCGGAGCGACTCAAGTCATTGCTGCCACTGACATCCCGCGTCCGCAGGGACGGTCAGTCCCAGGTCGTCGACGCCACGGAGCTGGTGGTGGGAGACGTCGTCCTCTTGGAGGCCGGAGACCGGGTCAGTGCCGACCTGGTGCTGATCGAGGCCGACGGCATGGCTGTGGACGAGTCCATGATCAGCGGCGAGAGCGTTGCCGTGCACCGTGGTGCCGGGGAGCGTGTCCTCGGCGGAACGTTCGTCGTGCAGGGACAGGGCGAAGCCGAGGTGGTCGCGGTGGGCGCCCAGACGGCGATCGCCGAGATCGCCGCACTCACCCGCCAGGCGCGCCGACCGCCGAGTCCGGCGACCGTCGAGCTCAACCGTGTGGTCAGGATCATTGCTCTCATCGCCGTGGCCACCGGCACCTTTCTGGGCGTGACCGGGCTCGGCCTCGGACTGGGACCGCTGGAGGCCTTCCTCTTCGCCGTCGGCGTCAGCGTCGCGCTGGTGCCGGAAGGGCTGCTGCCGACGGTGACCCTGTCACTGGCGCGCGGCGCCTCAATGATGGCGGAGCGGAACGCGCTGGTCCGAAGGCTCGATGCCGTCGAGACCCTCGGGGCCACCACCTTCATCTGTACCGACAAGACAGGAACGCTGACCCAGAACCGCATGGCGGTGGTCGAGGTGTGGACCCCGGCCGGCGTCGGGCGGGTCGACGGCACTGGCTATGAGCCGACCGCGTCGGTGCACGGGTCGGCCTCAGTGGTGGAGCTGATGCAAGACGCCGCTCAGAGCGCGGTGGCCTGCGTATCGGGTCGCGCCGTGCAGCGGGAGGGAAAATGGGAAGCCGACGGCGACCCGATGGAGGTCGCCCTGCACGCCTGGTTGCTACGACTGGGCGTAGCCGAGACCTCCGAGGCTGTCCAACAGCGGTTGCCGTATTCGCCGGAGCGAATGATGAGCTCAGTGGTGATCGCGGACCAGTCACACGTCCTCGGCGCCCCGGAGTCGGTGCTCCGCCGGTGTCTCGGCTCCGACGCGACGGAAGCTCTGGCGGATCTCACCGATCGCGGCCGCCGGGTGGTGGCCGTCGCACGGGGGCAGTGGCACGCCGGCGATCCGCCCGAGGCAGCTGAGCAGAACCTGCGGCTGCTCGCGCTGGTGGGCTTGGAGGATCCGCCGAGGCCGGATGTCGCTGGGGCACTCGACTCCTGTCACGACGCAGGTATCAAGGTGGCGATGATCACCGGTGACCACCCCGGCACCGCCGCTGCGGTCGCCCGGGAGGTGGGGCTGCTTCGTGCCGACGGGGTCGTGATCGACGCCGGATCGATGCCTGACGACGACGATGAGCTGGCCGCGTTGCTCGACGGCGACGGCGGAGCTGTCGTGGCTCGGGTGACGCCCGCTCAGAAGCTGCGCATTGCCGGTGTCCTGCGCCGGCGCGGCCACGTCGTCGCCATGACCGGAGACGGCGTGAACGACGCGCCGGCACTGCGCGAAGCTGATGTGGGTGTCGCCATGGGTGGCAGCGGCAGTGATGTCACGCGCGAAGCCGCCGACCTCGTGCTGCTGGATGACCACTTCGCGACCATCGTCACCGCGGTCGAGCTGGGACGCTCGACGTTTGCCAACGTACGCCGGTTCCTCACCTTCCATCTGAGCGACAACGTCGCGGAACTTGCCCCGTTCGTGGTGTGGGCCCTCACCGGTGGGCAGTTCCCGCTGGCGATCGGTGTGTTGCAGGTCCTCGCCCTCGACATCGGCACCGACATGTTGCCGGCACTCGCGCTGGGGACCGAGCCGCCGAGCAAGAGAGTCCTTCGCCGCCGTCAGAGTGGACGTCGCCTGATAGACGCGAGCTTGCTCCGCCGCTCGTTCGCGGTGCTCGGGCTGACCGAGGCGATCTGCACCTTGGTCGCTTTCGGGATCACCTTGGTGGTCGGTGGATGGTCGTGGGGGACGGTGCCCGAACCTGCTCTGCTCGCCACCGCCTCGGGCACCGCCTTCGCGACGATCACACTGGGTCAGATGGCGAACGCCTTCGCCTGTCGCAGCGAGACGCTGCCGGTGTGGCGGCTGAAGGTGGCCGGGAACCCCTTCCTGGTGTGGGCCGTCGTCGCCGAGCTGACGTTGCTCGTCGCCTTCCTGGCCGTCTCACCGGTCGCCGAGCTGCTGGGCGGCTCCTGGCCATCGCCGCTCGGATGGTTGATGGCGTTCCTCACCGCAGGTCTGGTGGTCGTGGTTGATGCGGTGCACAAGCGGCACCGGTCGCGGGTCCCTGACGGCGCACGCCCACACACTTCGCGCTCGAAGGGCAGGGGAAGAGGGTCAACCTGATAGTTGGGACCGGTCGGTGTGGCATGGCGGCAGACGGTGGTCATCGGAAGTCTCGTGAGGTGTGCCGGGCGGGCAGGATGTCCCGGGCGTCCGGAAACACTCTGCTGAGCGGGTCGAGCCGGTCGGCCACCAGGTTGGTCACCCCGTCGAAGTGCTCCACCACTCCACGGATGATCATGGCGTTCGCGGTCCGGGCGATCCGCCGGTAGCGCTTCCACAGCTCGGCCGAGCAGACCACGTTGAGCATCCCTGTTTCGTCCTCCAGGTTGAGAAACGTGACCCCGCCCGCAGTCCCGGGGCGCTGACGGTGGGTGATCAGTCCGCCGACCCGGACGCGGCGTCCGGCGTGTGACGGCCCCAGCCGTGCGACGGCCAGCACCCCGTGCCCGTCCAGCACCGATCGCAGATGACCCATCGGATGCTCGGACGGGGAGATGTGGGTGGCCCACAAGTCGGCCAGGGTCAGCTCGACCGGGCTCATCCCGGGCAGCGTCGGCGGCGGAGCGTCGATCGCGGTGCCCGGCAGCTGGTCGGCCCGGTCGGCGTAGCCAGCGTTCCACAGGGCCTGCCGACGTGACAGCCCGAACGCGTCGAACGCGCCAGCGGTGGCCAGGGCCTCGGTCTGCTTCACGCTCAGCCCGGCTCGGCGCACTACGTCGTGCTGGTTGACGAACGGCGCTCGCGCACGCTCGGCCACGATCCGCTCCGCCGTGTCCCGACCCAGGCCCTGCACCTCGGTGAGCCCGAGCCGGACAGCGAAGTGACCGTCTCGGCGGTGCTCCGCCGACTGGTCGGGCGCGCCGCGGTGGAACGGTCCCACCGGCGGCTGCTCGTGCGCCAGGCACTCGTCCATCCCCGTTGTCCTGCCGACCGGTTCGGAACCGGCGGAGCCCGTGGGTTCGAGCTCGGCATCCACCCCGGAGAGAGCGATGTCGGGCCGCAGCACCCGCACCCCGTGCCGGCGGGCGTCGGTGACCAGGGACTGCGGGGAGTAGAAGCCCATCGGCTGGGCGCGCAGCAGCCCGGCCAGGAACGCCCCGGGATAGTGCAGCTTGAGCCAGGAGGTGGCGTACACCAGCAGGGCGAAGCTGATCGCGTGGCTCTCGGCGAAGCCGAAGTTGGCGAACGCCTCGATCCGGGCGTAGATGTCGTCGGCCAGCTCCCCGGTGATGCCGTGCGACGCCATCCCGGCGTACAGCTTGGCCTGCAGCCGTTCGATCTTCTCCACCCCGCGCTTGGAGCCCATCGCCCGACGCAGCAGGTCGGCGTCGTCTCCGGTGCAGCCTCCGACCGCGATGGCGATCTGCATCAGCTGCTCCTGAAACAGCGGTACGCCCTTGGTGCGCTCGAGCACCGGGATCAGCGCCTCGTGCAGGTAGGTCACCTCTTCGCGGCCAGTGGCCCGCCGGATGTACGGATGCACCGCACCGCCTTGGATGGGTCCCGGCCGGATCAGCGCGACCTCGACCACCAGGTCGTAGAACCGACGGGGCTGCAGCCGCGGCAGGGTGCCGATCTGCGCCCGGCTCTCGACCTGGAAGACCCCGATCGAGTCCGCCCGGCAAAGCATGTCGTAGACACCGGCCTCCTCCTTGGGGATCGACTCCAGCGACCATGACTCCCCCACCGCCTCGGCGACCAGGTCGAAGGTGTGGCGGATGGCGCTCATGATCCCCAGCCCGAGGAAGTCGAACTTGACCAGTCCCATCCAGGCGCAGCTGTCCTTGTCCCACTGCAGCACCGTGCGGGCGTCCATCCGGCCCCGCTCGATCGGGCAGACCTCCCCCACCGGCCGCTCGGTCAGCACCATCCCGCCGGAGTGGATCCCCAGGTGCCGCGGCGCCTTCATCAGCTGGTTGGCCAGGTCCAGCACCGGGGCGGGGATGTCGTGGACGTCAGCACTCGGCAGTGATCCCCAGGAGTCGATCTGCTTGGACCAGGCGTCCTGCTGGCCGGTCGAATAGCCCAGCGCCTTGGCCATGTCACGGACAGCGGAGCGTGGCCGATAGCTGATCACGTTGGCGACCTGGGCGGCGTTCTGCCGGCCGTAGCGGCGATAGACCTCCTGGATGACCTCCTCTCGACGGTCGGAGTCGAAGTCGACGTCGATGTCCGGCTCCTCGTCGCGGCTCTCCGACAAGAAGCGCTCGAACGGCAGCTGGAACTTGATCGGGTCCACCGCGGTGATCCCCAGCACGAAGCAGACCACGGAGTTGGCCGCCGACCCCCGTCCCTGGCAGATGATCCCGCGGCCCTTGGCGAACTGCACCATCTCGTTGACGATCAGGAAATAGCCCGGGAAGTCCTTGCGCTCGATCACGTCCAGCTCGCGCTGCAGCCGCTCCTCCGCCTCGGCCCGGTTGGTCGGGTAGAGCCGGTCGGCCCCCTGCCGGGCCAGTTCCCGCAACCAGCTGATCGGTGTGTGGCCCTCGGGCACCTGCTGCTTGGGCAGCTTGGGTTTAGCGGCCTGCAAGGAAAAAGCCAGCTCGTCGGCCAGCTGCACGGTACGCGTCACCGCCCCGGGGAAGCGGGCGAACCGCGAAGCCATCTCCGCACCGGATCGTAGGTGCGCACCCGAGGTCGGCAACCAGCCGTCCATCTCGGCCAGCGACCGCCGACCGCGGACCGCGGCCATCGCGGCGGCCAGTCGGGAGGCCTGCGGGGTGGCGTAGTGCACATTGTTGCTGGCCACCAGCGGCAGACCATGATCATCCGCGAGCACCGCCAGCTGGTCGTTGATATGGCTGTCCAGCGGTAGCCCGTGGTCGATCAGCTCGACCACCACATGATCATGACCGAACAGCGACGTCAGCCGGTCGAGCTCCAGCGCGGCGGCCTCGCGACCTCGCTCGGTCAGCGCTTGACGTACCGTCCCCTTGCGGCATCCGGTCATGATCATCCAGTGACCGTCGGCGCGGGCGGCCAGCTCTTCCAGGTCATAGACCGGACGCCCCTTCTCGTCGCCGCGCAGCTGTGCTGCGGTGATCGCTCCGGCCAGCCGGTGATAGCCCTCCACTCCCACGGCCAGCACCAGCAGATGGCTGCCCTCCGGGTCGGGCACCCCGTTCTGCGGAGCCCGCAGACCCAGTGACAGCTCCGCTCCGTAGATGGTGCGCAGGTCGTAGGCTCCCGCCGCCTCGGCGAACCGGGCCGCGGCGTAGAGACCGTCGTGGTCGGTGATCGCCACCGCGTCGAGCCCCAGCCGGACGGCCTCCTCGATCAGCTCCTCGGGATCGGAGGCGCCGTCGAGGAAGCTGAAGTTGCTGTGGCAGTGCAGCTCCGCGTACGGCACCTCGACCGAGCTCGGCCGGCGGACCGCGGCGCTCGGTTCGTAGTAGGGCCGCGAATGCGAGCCGGGAGCTGGATCGCCGTCATGCTTGACCGCCGCCGGCACCCGGCGGCCCGACAGCCGCCGCTCCAGCTCCGACCAGGGGATGTTCGGGTTGTGATAGGCCATCAGGACCGCATCTCCTCGGCCACGGCCCCGCGAGACCGCGCGTGCTCACTCATAGCGTGCCTCCGTCCACCACTGGCCGTTCTCCACCACCAGCAGCCAGGCGCTGCCGTCCACCCCCACCACTTGAAAGCGGGCCACCCGCCTCGCCGCCGCCGCGTCCCACCACAGCTCGTCGATCGGCCACGGTCCCGCCCAGGCCTCGACCCGCATCATGGCGGCGTCCTCAGTGACCTGGAACAACGCCGGCTCCGCTGTCACCGAGCCGCGTCCGGTCACCCCCACCGGTTGTCCCTCCAGTCCGACCACCTGCGCCGCCCGCGGAGTGGCGAAGACCCGGGTCGGAGCCGGCGGGGGCAGGCTGCCGGGCCAGGGCAGACCGGTCGGGCGACGGTTCTCGACCCGCTCCCCCCACGGCGAGACCAGCTGACGGTCGCGGGCGTCCCGGCCGCCCTGCAGCGACGGCGCCAGCACCGCGTCGGGACCGAGCATGCTCTGCAGCCGGGCCACTCCTCGCTCGATCCGCTCGTCCGGGGCGCTGCCCCACAGCCCTTCACCCTGGTCGGCCACCGACTCGACAGACTCGGGCACCAGGCGGACCCCCGTCACCGGCTCCGGGGAGGGGTCGGCCTGCAGCTGCCAGTGCACCCGGTCGATCAGATCGCTGGCTCCGAACCAGCGCGGATGGGCCCAGCGCCGGGCGGCGGTCCAGTTCCCGTCACCGGTCACCTCGATCCGTACCGTGGTGCAGACCAGGCCGTGCCGGGCCAGCTCGGCGACGAACCGCTCGGCGGTCTGCCGGACGCTGAACACGATCGGCTCGATCAGCTCCAGCGGTGGCACGAAGTCGACCCGGGCGTCCAGCTCCGGCGGTGGCGTACGTCCGGCCGCCGCCCGGGTGTCCTGTCCGCGAGCCAGCCGGTGGTGCCAGGCACCCTGACGCCCGAACCGAGTCAGCACGTCGCGCGCGGACAGGCCGGCGAAGTCGCCCAGCGTGGTGATGCCCAACCTGGCCAGCAGGCTGACCATCTCCGCGTCGTCCAGCACCCCGATCGGCAGCGTGGCCAAGAATGCGGCCGACCCACCCGGCTCCACCACGTAGCTGTCCTGCGGCGCGGCCCGGTGGGCAGCCTGCTCGGCGGCGAAGACCCCGTCGGCGATCCCGATCCGGCAGTCCCACACCCCGGCTCCGACCAGCTGCTCGGCGACCACGGCCGCCGCCTCGGATTCGCCGCCGTAGAACCGGCTGGGTACGCCCAGGGCGCACAACCCCGGTCGGACCGGGGCCACGGTGGGGCTGACCTCCTCGATCACGGTCAGCACCTGCTCGAAGGTCCGCAGATCCCGCTCCTCGTTGGCGTCGACCAGCAGCAGCTCGGGACAGCGCGACGCCGCATCCCGGCGCCGCATCCCCCGACGCACCCCCTCCGCCCGGGCGCTCGCCGAGCAGGCCAGCACCTGGTTGTTGCGGACCACCGCGATCGGCGCCCGGGTGGAGAGCTCCTCCTCCACGCACGCCGCCACCACCGGCCAGTCCGGGCACCAGACCACCATCACCCGAGACATCAGCCCGCCTGAGCCGCCGGCATCGACGGTGCGCCGACCCTGGTCATCGGGTGGTCGTCGACCCTGGTCATCAGATGGTCGTCGACCCTGTTCATCAGATGGTCTTCGACCCTGTTCATCAGATGGTCTTCGACCAGGCTCACCTGGCGGTCAGGACCGGGCAGCCACATCGCGACCTCACGGGTCGGGGTGGACCCCCGGCCGACCGCGACCACCGCCTGCCGACCCTGCAGGTGGCCGTACCCCCGGCCGAGTCCGTGCCAGGTGGAGGACCGCAGCGTCAACCGGGCGTCGCTGCGGGGCCAGTCACCCCAGGCGATCAGCACCGCGTCCCGCTGGCGCAGCCGCGCCCGTAACCTCGCCGCCTGGTGCTCGGTGACCCGGGCCGGCGGACGGACGACGACCACGGTGGCGACGTCGACCAGACCGGCGGTGACGCTCAGCCAGTGCTCACCCGGGTCGGGCACCACGATGGTGCGATCCAGATCAATGCCGAAGTCGGATGCTGCCTCGATCCCGAAGTCGGGGGATCCGACCACCGCTGACCAGGCTCCCGCCGCGGACGGTCCGGCCATCAGCGCCATGGCCAGTGCGACGTTGTCCACCGCGTACGTCGACCCGGTCTGCAGTTGCAGCAGACCGGCGAACGCGGGCAGGATCTCCAGCGAACGCGCCATCGTGGTGCCCTGCATCCGGTGCACCCGCGCCTGCAGCTCTTGGACGCCGAGCGGAGCGGGAGAAATGGTCACCTCCCTATAATCGAACAGACGTTCGATGCCGTCAACTGGGCGTCCAGCACCATCGATCAGCGCAACGAAACCCGTCCGGCTGCCCCGTCGACTCTCACCTGCTGTCCGCTCTCGATCCGGCGGGTGGCCTCAGGCACCCCCACCACGGCCGGGATCCCGTACTCCCGGGCGACCACGGCGCCGTGCGAGTTGGCCCCGCCCATCTCCATCACCAACCCGCCAGCGGTCAGGAACAACGGCGTCCAGCCCGGGTCGGTGGACGGCGCCACCAGAATCTCCCCGGGCTCCAGCCGCGCGCCTCGCGGGTCCAGCACCACCCGGGCCCGGCCGGTCGCCGTGCCGGCCGAGGCCGGGCTGCCGACCAGGTCGCCGTCCCCGGCCACCGCGTCCTCCGGCCGCCGCACCGCTTCTGGCTCGGTGCCGTCCGACAGCACGATCCGGGGTACGTGTCGCCGGCCGAGCTCGCGGTCATACTCCGCCCGTCGCCGCCGAACCGTGGCACGCAGATCGGTCCCGGCCAACCCGGCGTCCAGCTCCTCCAACGTGCAGAAGAAGGCGTCCTCGCGCTCGACCAACCGGCCGTGCTCCACCAGCTCGGCCCCGACCACCTCCAGTGATTGCCGCAGCACAGCCAGGGTCCGCACCACCGCGTTCTTCGGTGACTCCCGCAGGCCGGCCAGGGCGCGGGTCCGGCGCAGCGCCAGCGCCACCACGGTGGCCCGCCACCGGCTGCGTCCGCGCATCCGGTGCACCAAGATGTTGATCATGGACTGCGCGTCGGCGGCCGCGCGAGTGAAGAGCACCGGCGGCGCTCGGTCAGGACCCATCGACCGCTGATAGTTCTTGATCATGCCGAAGATGTGGCTGGGGTCGTCCGACCATCGAGGCATCCCGAGATCGATCTCTGCTACGGCTCGATGTCCGTACCGGGCAAGGAACTCCGCTGTCGCAGTGGCGGCAACCGGCGGCAGCGAAACCTCGCGCCAACGGCGCACCAGCTCAGTCACGTCGTGTTGGTCAAGAGCTGAGTCACCCTCGGTGGCGAACAAGGCCGCACTGGCCCGATCTTCACTGATGATCATGCTCAGCCGCCACAGATCCAGATCCATCTCCGTGGTGACGTTGCGCGGCAGTCCCCGCAGCACCGTCTGCAGATCTCCGGGTCGGGCCAGGTCACCCAACAGTCGGCGAGCCAGGGCCAAGGTTGCGAAGCCGGCCATCGGGTAGGCCACCAGGGTCGGCATCAACCTGAACACCCGCGTAGCCAGCACCTCCTCCACCAGGGCCAGCCGATCGACCGTACCGGCGGCGTCCGGCACCGCAGCCGCCTGCAGCGCCCGGCGTTCGACGCGCGCCATCTGCCGATAAGCCAGCCTCGGGCTCAGCAGCGCAAGCAGCGCCCGCCAGGGCAGCCGCAGCTGCAGCACGACCTTCGCGATCGACCACGCGGTGGCCCTGACCGAACCAGGCTGCGGCGCGAACGCGGGCTCCTCGACCAGCCGACGGACGACCGTCGCCGCTCTGGCCTCCATCACGTCCAAGGCTGACAGCGCCACCCGGCGCCCCAACCGGTCGCGGAGCACGTCGGTGGCGTCGACGAACACCCGCTGTCCGGCCACGGCGAGTGAGGCCGGTCCGACCCGGCGCCGGGTCGGCGGCTGACCCGCCAGCGCCGCGACCGACGACCCGATCAGTCGAAAGGCGGACAACCCCAACGGGGTGATCGGCCGGGTCAGCCCCTGAGCCAGCGTGACGCAGAAGTACGCCCGCAGGGGCGACCCCTCCTGCTCGCCGCCCGGCACCGGATACAACGTGGTGATCGCCCGAGCCTGGGTGAGCCAGAGTGCTCCGTCGCTGTCCAGGGCCCACTCGATGTCTTGGGGGTGGCCGTAGTGGGCGGCCACCTCTCGCCCCATCGCCGCCAGCGCGAGGACCTGGTCCTCGGCCAGTGAGTCCCCCTCGGCCGACGCCGACCGCTGCAGCCGTTCGGTGCCACCGCCGACCCGACCGCGAACAAGGACCTGCCGGGCACCGCGGTGTCGTTCGACCACGCGGTCGAGCAGGCTGTCCACCACGAACCGGTCCGGGTCGACCGCTCCGGACACCACAGACTCCCCCAGACCCTCGCTCGCCTCGATCACCGTGTGGTGCCGCGTGCCGGTCACGGGGTCGGCGGTGAACATCACCCCTGCGACGCTGGCCGGGACCATCCGTTGCACCACGACCGCCAGGGCCACCTCATCCGGCGCGATCTGGTGCTGTTGGCGGTAGGCAACGGCGCGTGCGGTCCACAGCGAGGCCCAGCACTGTCGTACCGCCGACAGCAGCGCCTCCTCCCCGATCACGTGCAAGAAGCTGTCCTGCTGTCCTGCGAAGCTGGCGTCGGGGAGGTCCTCGGCCGTGGCCGAGGACCGGACAGCGACCGGCACCGCGTCGCCGAGTCGGGCGTAGCCGTCGAACAGGGCCGCCACCACCTCCGACGGCACCGGCGCGGTGAGCACGGCCTGTCGGGCAGCCGCCGCCCACGCGTGGGGATCGGCACCGTCCTGGCCGCCGAGCAGGGTCGCAAGCCGGTCGGCCACGACCAGCCGATAGACCTCGGTACCGAGGCAGAAGCCCTGCGGCACCGGCCAACCGGCCCGGGTGAGGATGCCGAGGTTGACTGCCTTGCCTCCGACCGACGCTCGGTCCTGATCATCGATCGCAGCCAACCAATATAGGCGCGTCATGACCTCACGATAGGGCGGCGGCTCGACGTTCGTGGTCGAGCAGCCAACGTTTGCGTTCCAGTCCACCGGCGTAGCCGGTCAGCGACCCGTCGGACCCGACCACCCGATGACAGCCAACGATGATGCTGACCGGATTACGGGCGTTCGCCGCCCCGACGGCGCGGACCAGACCCGGCGCGCCGAGCCGCGCCGCGATGGCGCCATAGCTGATCGTGTGGCCGTGGCCGATCGTCATCAGCTCGCGCCAGACCCGCGCTGGAAGTCGGTGCCGCTGAGCGACACGGGCAGGTCGAAGACTCGTCGGCGGCCCGCGAAGTATTCATCCAGCTGACGGTGCAGGGCATCGAACTGCCCGCCGCGGGCATCTCCCGCCACGCCCAGAGACGCGGCGCACGGTGCCGGTCGATGGCCGGGCAGATAGAGCCCGCACAGCACGCCATCAGCGGCCACCGCGGTCAGCTCACCCAGCACTGACGCGATGCTCACCCAGGTCCGGGCCGGAGCGGCCGACGAAGATCTCATGACAGTAAGACGACAATCCCGAGTCGTTCGTGAGTTATGGGCACGGAAGGAAGATAATCCCCATGACAGCACAAGGATCTTTCGTGCACCCTGGTGGTCCAGGTTCGACCGCCCGGGCGCGAACGACAAGGGAGTGCCCATGACTGCAATGACTGCGACCGCGTTTCCAGCCGCCGGGTTCGCACCCACGGGCGTTGTCGTGCTGAACACCGACAACACCACCTTGCACGTGGTCTCGGTCAAGCACGCCATCAAGATGCTCGTCCGGCAGGTCGCCATCATCGAGGAGTCTCGGGCGGGTCACCAGATCGGCCCCTACCCGTTCCCGCTGGTGCTGCGGCTGATCCGCTACGTCAAGACCACGTTCCTGTACGCCCGGACGCCGGCCTGGTCCAAGCGGGGGGTGCTGCGCCGCGACCGACATACCTGCGCCTTCTGCGGTGGCCGGGCCGAGACCGTCGATCATCTGCTGCCACAGTCGCGCGGCGGGCGGAACACCTGGCTGAACACGGTTGCCGCGTGCCGTACCTGCAACAACGTCAAGGCCAACCGGACACCGGCCGAGGCCGGGATGCGGATGTCGCACAAGCCGTACGTCCCCCGGGCGTCGATGGTCACCTGACGGGCCCATCCGGACCAATCGCGCCCGCGAGTCACTGGGGCGGAGCCGGTCAGGCCGGCGGCGGCTCCACGGTAGCTGGAGCGTCCGGCGCCGCACGGTGACGTCGCCGCAGCGCGGGTACGGCCAGCAACGCGAACACGGCGGAGCCCGCCAGACTGCAGGACAGCACGACCAGGCCGAGCGGTACGGCGGTCTGCTCCCCCGCGATCCCGACCAGCGGGGCGACCAGAGCACCCGCGACGTACTGGCCGAGACCGAGCAGCGAGGACGCGGTGCCGGCCCGGTGCGGGTAGTCGGCCAGGGCCAGCGCCGTGGAGGTGGGGAAGATCAGGCCGACCGCGCTGACCATGACAAAGAGCGAACCGACCAAGGACGCCAGCCCGAGCCCGGCCAGCACACAGATCGCGACCCCGGTGGCACCGGCCAGGTTGATCGCCAGCCCGAGCGCCATCACCCGCGCCGGTGAATGACGCCGCGCCAGCCGGCCTCCCAGCTGCCCCATGGCCATGATGCCGAGCGCGTTCGCCCCGAAGACGAAGGAGAACGCCTGAGGACTGAGGCCGTACAGCCGTTGCAGCACGAAGGTGGCCCCGGAGATGTAGGCGAACATCGAGGCGCTGGCCAGTCCGGCCGCGGCCACCACGGCCACGAACAACCGGTCGCGCAGCAGGGACCGGAAGCCATCCATGGTGGCACCGAGCCCACCGGAGGTCCGACGCTCGGCCGGCAGCGACTCCCGCAGCCCGAGGAGTCCCGCCAGCAGCAGCACCACCCCGAAGGCCGCCAGCACACCGAAGATGCCGCGCCAACCCATCACCCGGGTCAGTTGGCCGCCGAGCACCGGGGCGATCACCGGGGCCAGCCCCGAGACCAGCATCAGCCGCGAGAACAAGATCACCAGGGCCCGACCCGAGTACAGGTCACGCGCCACCGCCCGGGAGATGACGAGACCGGCGGCTCCCGACAAGCCCTGCAGCAGCCGGAACAGAAGCAGCACCTCGATGCTCGGCGCGAGAGCGCACGCGGCTGAGGTGATCAGATAGAGAGCCAGGCCGATGACCAACGGCCACCGTCGCCCATAGCGGTCAGACAGCGGCCCGGCGATGAGCTGGCCAACCGCCAGTCCCAGCAGGCAGGCCGTGATGGACAGCTGCGCGCTCGATGTGGACGCAGCCAGCGAAACCGCCAGCTCAGGAAGCGCCGGCAGATAGAGGTCGAGCGAGATCGGGCCGAAGGTGGCCAGTAGTCCCAGAACGACGATGACCCGCGTCGAGGACCCTTCGGCTGCGGCTGCAGGTCGGTTCGCGGTCGGTGGCACACCTCACCCTAGAGCGACCCACCCGGCCCAGCCGCGGATCGTGCGACGTTTCCGGGGCAGAACACTGATCCGACACCGGTCTGGTGCTCTCGAGAGCGCACTCCAACCGCTCTCGAGTACGGTGCCGGCCGGCTCCCCGCCGGCGACGCCGGGTCCGGGTGGAGCGCATCAGCACTCCCGGGCATGATCAGCTCGGCTTGAGCCGGCGACCGCCGTGCCGGGTGCGGACGACAGCGAACGTGCTCTCCAGCGCTTCGATGGCCGAGTCGTAGGAGCGCTGTGCCACGCCGGCGAAGAGACAGTCCACCAGGGCGAGCTGGGCGATCCGGCTCGACATCGCCCCGGAACGGAAGGTGGTCTCCCGGGCGGCCGTGACCAGCAGGTGGTCGGCCTCCGCGGCGATCGGGGAGCCGACGAAGTTGGTGATGGCGATGGTGGTCGCCCCGCGGTGCCGTGCGGTGCGCAGGCTGTCGATGGTGTCAATGGTCGTCCCCGTGTGCGAGATACCCACCGCCACGTCGCCGGGGCGCAGGACGGCGGCCGAGGTGAGCGCGAGATGCGGATCCGGCCAGGCGAAGGAGACCATGCCGATCCGGTGCAGCTTCTGGTGCAGGTCATGGCCGACCAGCGAGCTGGCACCCGAGCCGTAGATGTCGATCCGCGGCGCCTGCGCCACAGCGGTCACTGCCGCTTCCAGCACTGTCAGGTCGAGGGCGGCGGCGGTGTCCTCGATGGCGCGGGCGTCGGCGTGGGTGATCTTGGCCACCACGTCCTGGAGCGAGTCAGTGGCACTGATCTGACCGGTGGTGGGTGCGCCGGCGCTCTGGTCAGTCTCTTCCCACTGCGCCGCGCGAGCCAGCGCGATCCGCAGCTCGGGATAGCCAGCCAACCCGATGGCCCGGCAGAACCTCAGCACCGTGGTCTCCGACGTCTGGCACTGACGTGCCACGGCCGTGATCGAGCTCTCGGAGATGGCGGCCGGGTCGGCGAGCACGGCGGCGGCCACCCGTTGCTCCGCCGGGCGGAGGTTGGGCAGGGCGCCACGGACCCGGATCAGGATCGACAGCGGCGGCCGGTGAGGCTCCGCCTCCGGCGTACGCTCCGCTTCGCTCACCTTTGCCCACTCCCGCCTGTCGCTCGTTCTGTCGAGCGTAGCGGGCGACGACGCGCGGCACACTGTGCACCAGCATCCGCGACCCGCTGCGAACGGCGGATGAGCCCGCCGGTCACGCTGCGGTGATGGTCGGCGGTCAATGACCAGGTCAGCCGGGCATCAGGATGGCTCGGTGCCCGTCGGCAGCTTCTCGGCCAGGAAACGCACGGTGGACTCCCATGCCATCCGCGACGCAGCCGGGTGGTGGAACATCGGGTTGGGGTTGTCGAACGCATGGCCCGCGCCCTCGTACGTCTGGATCGTGGTGTCCGGCTGGCCGGCCAGCGCAGCTCGAATGGCCGACTGCGTGTCGCGATCGAGATAGGCGTCCTCGAGTCCGAAGTGATGCAGGCTCGGCGTCCTCACCCGGGGGGCCAGCTCGGTCAGTCCACCGAGGGCTGACCCGTAGTAGCTGACCAGGACGGCGGGATCGGTCTCAGCCGCCACGTTGAACGCGAGTCCGCCACCGAAGCAGAAGCCGATCAGGCCTGCTCCGCCGACGACTTCTGGCCGACGCCGCAGCGCTTCAAGGGCTGCCACCCCGTCCTGCACGGTCCGATCCCAGTCCAGCTGCGAAGCCAGACCCATCGCCTGGCCGAGTACGTCATCGGCCGACTCGTCCACCGTCTGGGTCTCCAGCCGCCAGTAGAGCTGGGGAGCCAGCACCACATAGCCGAGAGCCGCCAGATCAGCAGCCCGGGCCTGGATGTAGGGGCTGACGCCGAAGATCTCCTGGAACAGCACCAACCCCGGTCCGGACCCGGCGGGCGGCACCCAGAGCAGGGCGGGCATCGCACCGTCGCGGGTGGGGACGTCGACCGTGGTGGGCTGCTTCAGCTCGATCATGATCACAACGTACTCGCGTGGACAGGTCGATGCCTCCAATGTATCTTGACATCAAGATACTTGACCTGGAGGCACGCATGGCAGTTTGGAACCCGACCACCTACCTGCAGTTCGCCGACGAGCGATCACGACCGTTCGTCGACCTCGTCGGCCGCATCGACGCGGAGGCACCCGCCCGGGTCATCGACCTCGGCTGCGGCCCTGGCCAGCTCACCGCGACCCTGGCGAAGCGGTGGCCCCAGGCCGAGGTCTCGGGGATCGACTCGTCACCGGCCATGATCGAACGCGCCCGCTCCCTGGGGGTCGACTCCGTGAACTTCGCCGTCGACGACGTGGCGCTGTGGCAACCGAGACAACCGGTGGATGTCATTGTCAGCAACGCGACTCTGCAGTGGGTGCCCGGACACCGCGAGCTGCTCCCCCGGCTGGTCAACTCACTCGCTCCCGGTGGCTGGCTGGCCTTCCAGGTACCGGGCAACTTCGACGAGCCGAGCCACCGGCTGCTGCACGAGCTGGCAGCGGACCCCCGTTTCGCCGCGCACACCGCGGGAGTGGAACGGCCGGCTGCCTTCGACGCGGCCACCTATCTCGGCGATCTCACGGCGCTGGGTTGCACCGTGGACGCCTGGGAGACGACCTATCTGCACGTGCTCACCGGCCCTGACCCTGTGTTTCGCTGGATCTCCGGGACGGGAGCACGCCCGGTTCTGCAGGCGCTGCCGGACGATCTTCGCGGACAGTTCGAGAGCGACTACGAGGCAGCGCTGCGGCAGGCGTACCCCGAGCATGCGTTCGGCACGGTGTTGCCGTTTCGTCGCGTCTTCGTGGTGGCTCGGCACCAGCCCGCCGTCGACGGCAGCTGAGCGCGCCGGAGGCTGTCAGCTGAGATAAGGACGCGACAGCGTGCACCGTTCTTCGCCACTATCGGCTGCGCCGCGACGGCAGCTGGCGCGACACCGTCCAGTACTCGATGCTCAGCGCGGAATGGGCAACCGTGAAGGAACGCCTGACAGTTGCTTCGCTTGGCTAGGCAACTCCCACCCCAGCGGACATACTGATCACGGCTGCCACATTCGTCACACGAGCCGACGCGGGTGGCGCCGATCGTCTGCGGCTTCGGGGGCCCGCGCGGTCGCGTCGACTGTGAGGAACCCCATGAAGACCGTCCACCCTTCCCCCGACCCTGTCCGCACATCTGCAGTGTCCCTGCGGCGACTTCCCCGTCTGCTGCGCCCCGTCGTGGGCGCCACCGTGCTTGCCCTCCTCGGCGCCGGCTTGGTCGCCACCCCGAGCCAGGCCGAACCAGCAGCCGCCACGCCGGAGGTCCGCACCCTTAAGATCCCGACCGTTGCGGCCAATAAGCGCACGGCGCAACAGCGCAGCAGCCAGCGCAGCACCCAACAGCTGGTGGCCGCGCTACCGCAGCAGAAGACCAAGGACTTCTCGACCGTCGGCGTCACCTGGGCTCCCGGCACGAAGACCCCGCCGCAGGTCGAGGTCCGGGTACGGACCGCCGGCAGCTGGGGCGACTGGCAGCTGCTCGAGACCGAGGACGGCGGCCCGAGCGGCGCCGAGGCGGCCAAGGCCCGGCCCGGCACCACGCCGCTCTGGGTGGGCAACTCCGACGGGGTCGAGGTCCGGGTCATGTCGGCGTCGTCCGAGGCCGAGGCGGCCGCCGTGGCCGCGCCCGCGGACCTGCAGGTGGCGCTCGTCGACCCGCAGCAGCTTCGTGAGGACGCCACCGTCTCGAGCCGGGCGATGCCGGTGCCGCAGGCCTCCGCACCGTCGCTCCCCTATCTCTACCCACAGCCCAAGGTGGTCTCGCGCAAAAGCTGGGGCGCCGACGAGAAGCTGCGGTCCTACAACGGTTCCGACTGCGCGAAGCCGAACTACGACACGACCATTCGGGCTGCGATCGTGCATCACACCGCAGGGTCGAACAGCTACACCGCCGCCGATTCCGCCGCTCAGGTCCGCGGCATCTACGCGTACCACGTGAAGACCCAGGGCTGGTGCGACATCGGCTACAACTTCTTGATCGACAAATTCGGGACGGTGTTCGAGGGCCGCTACGGCGGCGCCACCAAGCCGGTGCACGGCGCGCACGCGACGTCGTGGAACACCGACACGGTCGGGGTCTCACTGATGGGCAACTTCGAGACCGCCAAGCCCACCGCGACGATGTTGGAGAGCACGGCCAAGCTGCTCGCCTGGAAGCTGGAGGGCAACTATCGTGCCGGTACCGGCACGCTGACTCTGGCCGGCAAGAAGATCAACATCATCGCCGGTCACGGAGATGTGATGTCGACGCTGTGCCCGGGCAAGAACATGCGGTCACGGATGAGCGATCTGCGGGCCGACGTCAGCAGCAAGATCGGCTCGTACAACACGCCGATCTATCAGCGCTGGCAGTCACTCGGCGGCGGTAAGGGCTGGGTCGGCGAGCCGCACATCGGCGAGACCGCCCTCGGCACCGGACGGGTCACGCAGTTCGGCGGTGCCGACATCTTGTGGAGCCCGGCGACCGGGGCGTACTGGCTGAAGGGCTCGATCCGCACGAAGTACCGTGCCCTCGGGATGGCCAACCATTGGCTCGGCTTCCCGACGTCGGACCAGGTGTCAGGCCCGTACGGCTCGACGATGAATCGGTTCTCCTCCGGAGCCATCTACCACAGCTCGGCGACGGGTGCAGTGGACGTGTATCGAGCCTTCTACACCCGCTACACCACGATGGGGGCGACCCAGACGCACATGGGCCTGCCCGTGGCCTCCCAGACGCCCGGCCGGATCAGTGGTTCCCAGGTCCAGCGGTTCCAGACCGGACGTCTGTACTGGAGCTCAGCGACCGGAGCACACGACGTGTATCGGTCTTTCCACAGCTACTACGAGGGCCTCGGCGCGAATGTCACCCGCCTCGGGCTGCCGACCGCTTCGCAGTACCCGGGCGCGGTGGCAGGGTCGCAGGTCCAGGTGTTCCAGACCGGCGCATTGTTCTGGACCTCGGCCGGCGGCACCAAGGAGGTCAACGGCGCGATCTGGAAGACCTATCAGGGTCTGAAGGCCGAGAAGTCACGGCTCGGGATGCCGATCCGTAGTGACTACGCTGTGAGCGGTGGCCGAGCCACCGACTTCCAGGGAGGCAAGATCGTATGGACCAAGGCGACCGGCAAGACAGTCGTGACCTACAACTGACGATCGACCGCGACGACTCCCGGGCACGCTACGAGGGTCGGGTGGGTGATGACCTGGTGGGCGAGATCGACTTCTCGCTGCGCGGCAGCACCATGATCATCACCCACACCGGCACCCGGCCTGCCTGGCGTGGCCACGGCATCGCCGGGCGGATGACCACCTTCGCACTGGACGACGCCCGTACCCGTGGACTGCGGGTGCAGCCGGCATGCCCCTATACCGCGGACTTCATCGCCAGGCATCCCGAGTACGCGGACCTGCTGGACTGATCAGCGACCGTCGACCACGCCCAGCAGTCACCCCGGGTGCCCTGAGCGGGGGGCCGCCGGCATCCGGAGGCCGGTACGTCGTAGCTCGATCTCAGCCAGCTCGTTGATCACGGCGGTATTGCCCTCACGCCAGGCCCGCACCGGGTCATCACTGATGGTGGCCAGCACATGCATCGGCTGGGTGGCCATGGCTCGTAGCGCGAAGAGATCGAGATCGGCCCGGGTGTCGATGTAGCGCTGTGCCGCCCGCGCCCGGAGGAAGAAGCGGACCCGCCGCGGTAGCCACAGAGCAACGACGATGGTGACCGGGATCAGGAACACCAGCCAGCCAACCACGCTGGCCAGCCGCTCGATGCTGGCCACCTGCTGGTGCGCGGAGTCGATCACTCCGCCGAGGGAGCCCGCCGCCGCGTCGAACGGCTTGCGCAGCTCCGCACCGATGCCCGGGACCTCGGAGGCCTGTACGGCGGCGTCACGGAGCTGATCGGCCATGGACTGGGTCGTCTCGGCGGTCTTGCGTGCCGGCACGGCGAGTGCGTCGATGCTCTCGTCCACGAACCGGCCGACCAGCCACCACGCGATCCCCCAGACCAGGACGAACAGGTCGGCACTCACCTGTCCCAGAAAGCGCCACGGGCGGCGTGCGTAGATTCCCATGCGGCCCGACCCTACGCCGCCGCGCCGAGTCATCGACGTGCCGCCGGAGCACCTTGGTGGCAGTATGTCGCAGGTGCGTCGACGAACCTGGTCCGCGAAGCCCCCCACGAGTCCCGATGACGGTCCCGATCGACGGCAGCTGGATGATCGCCGTCGATCCCGGCGAGGCGCTGATCGCCACCGGGCACGACTGCGGCTGCTGGCGGCGGCGTGCTGCCTCGCGCTGGCGATGACCACAGCCTGCACCGCCAAGGGCGGCGCCCCCGATGACCCGCCCAGCAACGGCTCCGGACCCGATGCTGTCGCAGCGGCCCTGGCCGCCGGTCTGGCCAAGAAGGACGTCTCGACACTCGCGTTCGCGGGCGCCGAAAGTTCCACGGTGAACGATCAGCTGAAGGCCCTGGTCGCCGGTATGGGTCCGCTCACCCCGAGTGTGACGGTCGGCGCTGTCGACGCGACGTCTGACGCCGCCACCGCCACACTCGCGTACCGCTGGGCCTTTCCCGGGGTTCCGACACCGTGGGCGTACGAAACCACGGCACAGTTCGTGCGCGACGGCGGGACGTGGAAGACCAGCTGGCAGCCCTCCCTGGTGCAGCCGGAGCTGACCGGCACCACCAGGCTCAGCCAGCGCCGGGTCGCGGCAGAGCGTGGCTCGGTGCTCGGCGCGGACGGTGAGGAGATCGTCGTGCCGCGGCCGGTGGTGCGGATCGGCGTGGACAAGTCGGCGGTCACCGGGGCCAAGGCGGAGGCGTCGGCCCGCGCCGTGGCCAAGCTGGTGGACATCGACGCCGACGCCTACGTCGCGAAGGTGAAGAAGGCGGGCGCGGCCGCGTTCGTCGAGGCGATCGTGCTGCGCGCAGACGCCGACAACCGCCCGGCCAACAAGGCCGTCTTCGCGATCGACGGTGCGCTGGCGATCCAGGATGATCAGATGCTGGCCCCGACCCGGGATTTCGCTCGGCCGATCCTGGGCGTGGTGGGTGAGGCGACGGCGGAGATCGTGGCCAAGTCCAAGGGCACGGTGGTGGCCGGGGATCAGGTCGGCCTGTCGGGGCTGCAGCTGCGCTACGACACCCAGCTTCGGGGTACGCCTGGGGCGGAGGTGAGGTTGCTGCCCACCAAGACCGCGGCAACGCCCAGCCCGTCGCCCAGCACCGCCCCGTCGTCGTCGGCGTCTCCGGAGCCCGCCCGTACGGTGTTCCAGGCCAAGCCGGTGGCCGGCAAGGACCTGGAGCTCACCTTGAACCCGGCGCTGCAGACGCTGGCCGAGAAGACGCTGGCCTCGACCAAGCCGGCTAGCGCCATAGTGGCACTCAAGGTGTCGACCGGCGAGGTGCTGGCGGCGGCCAGTGGACCGGGCTCGAAGGAGCTGTCCACCGCCACGACCGGTCAGTTCCCACCCGGATCGACGTTCAAGGTGGCGAGCTCGCTGGCCCTGCTGCGAGCGGGGCTGTCGCCGAGTTCCACCGTGACCTGCCCGGCGACGCTGACCGTGGACGGACGTCGGTTCAAGAACTACAGCGACTATCCCTCGAGCCAACTCGGCTCGATCTCACTCGAGACGGCTGTGGCCAACTCCTGCAACACAGCCTTCATCGGCCAGCGCGGCAAGCTGGCCGACGGCGATCTGGCGGCTGCCGCCGCTTCCCTGGGCCTCGGCACGGACTACGACGTGGGCTTCCCCTCCTTCTTCGGCTCGGTGCCCGACGAGAGCTCACAGACCGGACAGGCGGCTGCACTCATCGGTCAGGCCAAGGTCCAGGCGTCGCCACTCGCGATGGCCTCGGTGATCGCCTCGGTCCAGGGAGGCAGGACCGTGCTGCCGTATCTGGTGTCTGAGAAGAAGGCCACCTCCAAGGCGAAGCCGCTCACCGCGGCCGAGGCGAAGCAGCTCAAGCAGATGCTCGGCGCGGTCGTGTCCGAGGGCAGCGGCGCCTCCCTGCAGTCACTGCAGCCGCCGACGGTGATCGCCAAGACCGGGACTGCCGAGTATGGCAACGACGAACCCCCGAAGACCCACGCCTGGATGATCGCCGCCCAAGGTGATCTTGCCGTGGCGGTCTTCGTGGGCGACGGTAACTCCGGATCCGGCACCGCCGGACCGCTGCTGAAGAGCTTCTTGGAGGATGCACAGTGACGACAGAGCTGACGACCAGCCCGCCGATGTGGAGCGACCACGACGGGTCGGCTGAGATCGTGACGTTCGGTGAGTCGATGGCGCTGATGCTGGCCACCGCCGACTCGCCGCTGCTGATGGCCCGCAGCCTCGACCTGCTGGTCGCCGGGGCCGAGAGCAACCTGGCCACCGGTCTGGCGCGCCTGGGCCATTCGGTGGCCTACTTCGGCAAGGTCGGGACCGATGTCTTCGGTGAGCGGATCCGCCGCGAGCTGCGCAGTGAAGGCATCGACGTTTCGCACCTGGTCAGCGATCCCGAACTGCCCACCGGGCTGCTGATCCGCGATTCGCCGCAGGGGCGCCCGATCAGCGTGGTCTACCGTCGGGCCGGGAGCGCGGCAACCTCGATGACGGTGGCCGACGTACCGCAGGCTTTGGTGCAGAAGGCTCGGCTGCTGCACGCCACCGGGATCACCGCGGCGCTGTCTGAGTCGGCGTTCGAGGCGACGCTGCACGCCATGACGGTGGCCCGCGAAGCCGGCGTGACGGTGAGCTTCGACCCGAACGTACGCCTCCGGCTGGCGTCGCCGGCGCGCTGGCAGGAGATCATCGACGTCCTGGCCGGTCAGGCCGACATCGTCCTCACCGGTGCGGACGAGGCAGAGATCGTCTCCCCCGGGGTGGACCCGGCCCAGTGGTACGCCGAGCGCGGTGCGGCGATCGTGGTGGTCAAGGACGGCGAGCGGGGGGCGACCGAGCACGACCGCAACGGCCAGACGCACCAGCCCATCCGTCGGGTCACCGCCATCGACCCGGTCGGGGCTGGGGACGCGTTCAACACCGGTTGGCTCTCGGCCTGGCTGCGTGGGCTGCCGGCCGTCGATCGGCTCCGCCAGGGCTCCGCGGTGGCGTCGTTGGTGGTGGCCACCCACGGTGACTCGGTGGGGCTTCCCGACGTCGCAACCCGGGACGCGATCCTCGCGGAGAGCCAGGACATCGACCGATAGGATCGCCGTCATGACCGTTCCCCATTCCCGCCTTCAGGTCAAGACCGCCATCTTCGACTCGGGCGTGGTCGGCATCGTGCGCACCGACAGCGCCGACCAAGCCGTCGCGTACACGCGACAGATCTGGGACGCCGGCGTGGACGTGGTGGAGGTCGCGCTCACCACCCCGGGCGGGCTGCAGGCGATCGAGACGCTCGCGGCCGAGGTCGAGGGTCCGCGCATCCTCGGCGCGGGTACGGTTCTCGACGCAGCAACGGCCCGCATGGCCATCCTCGCCGGCGCACGGCTGCTGGTGACGCCGACGCTGATGGAGGACGTTATCGAGGTGGGTCAGCGCTACGGCGTGGCCACGGCGATCGGCTGCAGCACTCCCACCGAGATGCTGCGGGCCACGACGCTCGGGGCAGACATGGTGAAGGTCTTTCCGGCCAGCCTGTGGTCGCCGAAGATTCTCAAGGATGTCCTGGCGGCGCTGCCGCAGCTGGACTGCATCCCGACCGGCGGGGTGTCACCTGACACGGCGGCGGCGTGGATCCAGGCTGGGGCGCGGGCGGTCGGGCTGGGGTCGGCGCTGACCAAGGGCGATGATCCGGCGGCGAGCGTGAAGGCGCTGCTGGCGGCCATTCGCGAGGCTCGAGCCTGAGAGCTCATCTCGGCTTTCCCGTCCGGATGGACTGTCCTGGTATTCGTGTCGGTCTCAGCGTCGTCGTCGTTTCGCTCCCCTGTCCCCGTGAGCGGTCTGCCGTGGAACCAAGCGACAGCCGCGAGTTCTGCGTAGCGACTTTCAACGCTTGGCAGTGACCGGGCCCTCAGGACCGCGTGCTCCGCTCCGTTCCCCTCTCTAACCTCCCAAAGATTTCCTCGGTCTAGTCTTGTATTCGTACATGTGTTCGATTAGAATGAAGCATGGACGTGATCGGGGGATCGAACAACGAGTCGGACACGACTCCCGCGGTGCATGCCCTGGCGGAGCTGTCGGGGGCGCTGGACCGGCTGATCGCCGCGGTGGGCGAGGGTGGGTTGGATCATTTGGATGATCCGGACCTGCTGCGGTTCGCCGTGAACTTCGAGCGGGTCCGAAACCGGATGTCGATCGTGGATCATCGGCTGGTGTCGGATCTGGACGAGCGGCAGGTCGCCGACCAGCTGAACGCCCGCACCACCAAAGCACTGCTGGTGCAACTGCTCAGGGTCTCCGACGCCGAAGCGGGCCGGCGGGTCCGGGCCGCCCGGGCGCTGGGAACGCACCGCACCATGCACGGCCTCAAGGTGGAACCGTCCCACCCGGTCCTGGCCACCGCCCAAGGTGCGGGCGAGGTCAGCCCCGAGCAGGTCGACATCATCGAGCGCGCGTTGGAGCAGCTGGACCATCCCGCCTACGACCCCTCCGTTGTCGTCACCGCGGAAGCTGAGCTGAGCGGGTATGCGCACACGTTCGCTCCACGAGATCTGCGGCTGATTGCGACGAAGCTGGTCGAGGCCTACGACCCCGACGGCACGGTCCCCGACGAACAACTCCAAGCCGACCGGCGGCACCTGCGCCTGGTCGCCACCCGCGACGGCAGCTGGCTGCTCGAGGGCCGGTTGACCGGCGACACCGGAACAGCCCTATGGGCGGTCCTGTCACCGCTGGCCAAACCACGGGTAGATGCGACCGGGGCAGCGAACCCGACGGTGGACGGTCGCACCCATGGGCAGCGGCTGCATGACGCCCTCGCCGACCTCACCGCCCGGGCCCTACGCGCCGGTGGGCTGCCCGACACCGGAGGCACCCCGGCCACGGTCATCGTGACCATCACCGCCGACGACCTGCTGCACCGCACCGGCCACGCGGAGACCAGCACCAACACCCTGCTCACCCCCGCGCAGCTGCTCAGGTTGGCTGGGGAGGCGGAGATCATTCCCACCGTGCTGAGCGCCACCGGCGAACCACTCACCCTGGGTCGGACGCGGCGGATCGCCACCAGGACCCAGACGTATGCGTTGATCGCCCGCGACGGTGGCTGCTCGTTTCCCGGCTGCGACCTTCCACCGGAATGGTGCGACCGGCACCACCTGATCCCCTGGGTCGACGGTGGCCCCACCGATGTGGCCAACCTGACCCTGTTGTGTCGCTATCACCACACCCATTTCGAACAACGCGGCTGGACCTGCACCCTCAACCCTGACGGTCTACCAGCGTGGACCCCTCCCCGATGGGCCGACCCCAGCCAGATCCCCATGATCAACAACCGCATCCGACGACGACACCTCAACCAAACAAAGAATGTGAGCGTCCGTCCGAAGGAGCCAGCACTATGCTGA
>NZ_JBXHBL010000004.1:0-392952 GCF_056896895.1 Microlunatus sp. M237
TGTACTCGGTCATGACGTTGGTGACAGTCGGCTGGTCGGCGGCAGGCCGTCGAGTGCGGTGTGTCGGCGTTGAGTGTTGTAGAACTCGAGCCAGGGTGCAAGGGCTGTGGTGCGGTCGGTGTTGGTGAGGAACACCTGCCGGTAGGCCCATTCGACCTGCAGGGTGCGGTTGAACCGTTCCGCCTTGCCGTTCTGCCACGGGCAGTGGGGTTTGATGAACAGGTGGCGGGCGCCGAGCTGGGCGACGACTTCTCGAAGTGACCAGCGGTAGGCCCACGCGTTGTCGGTCATCAGCCGTTCAATGGTGGGGATGCCGTGGTCGGCGAAGTAGGCGGCGGCGCGGAGCAGGAACGCGGCGCAGGTGGGGCCTTTCTCGTCGGTCAGGATCTCGGAGTAGGCGAGCCGGGAGTGGTCGTCGATCAGGGAGTGGACGTAGTCGTAGCCGATCCGCGCCCGCTTCTGCGCTGAGGTCTGGCCGTGCTGGCGGCCGTGGGCTTTCCAGCCGCCACCGTGGGGGATCTTGCCGATCTTCTTGACGTCCATGTGGACCAGCTCCCCGGGCCGGTCGCGTTCGTAGCGGACTGCGGTCGCCTTGGAGGTACGGATCACCTGACCGGTGAGCGGGTCGCACTCGACCAGCCGCGGCACCTGGTGGCGGCGCAGGATCCGCGCCACCGTCCGCGCTGGCACCCCGGTCTCGGGCCCCAGCCAGTCCTGCCCCCGGCGTTCGTCGTGACGCAGCTGCAGCACCCGCTTCTCCACCACAGCCGGAGTCCGGGTCGGGCTGTGAAGCGGCCGCGACGACCGGTCAGCCAAACCAGCCTCACCGAAGGAGCGGTAGCGCGCTACCCAGCGGTGCGCGCACTGACGAGAGATGCCCATCGCCTTCGCGGCATGGGCGACCGGCCACTGCTGGTGACAGACCCGCTGCACCAACAACAGCCGGCCGTGAACAGTCAGACGGGCATTACGGTGGGACATGAGGACCTCCGGACGGTAGAAGACTTCGACATCTCCACCGCACCCGGAGGTCCTCGCTACGTCAACCACCCGACCGAAGTGTCACCAACCTCTTGGCCGAGTACAACTAGAGCGCCTTGCGCTGCGCGACCAGCGGGCACAGGAACGGGTCGCTTCCCTTCAGCCCGACGGTGTTGAGATAGCGCACCACGATGCCGTACGACTGCAGCAAGGTGGTCTGGGTGTACGGCACGCCCATCGCTTCGCAGTGTGCCTTCGCCATGGGCTGGACGCGCCGCAGGTGCGGGCGGGCCATGGACGGGAAGAGGTGATGCTCGATCTGGTAGTTGAGCCCGCCCATCAGCACCGACATCACTCGGCCGCCGCTGATGTTGCGGCTCATCAGCACCTGACGCCGCAAGAAGTCGAGCTTCAGGCGAGCCGGAACCAGCGGCATCCCGATGTGGTTCGGGGCGAACGAGCCGCCCATATAGAGACCGAACACAGCCAGCTGCACGGCCAAGAAGACCACGGCCTTGCCCGGGGACAGCACCAAGAAGACGACGGTGACCAGACCGCCGAGTCGCAGCGTCAAGAAGGTGAGCTCGACCCAGCGACGCTTCACAGTGCCGCGACCGAGAACCCGTTTCAGGCCGTCGACGTGCAGGGACAGGCCTTCGAGCAGGAGAATGGGGAAGAAGTACCACCCCTGGCGGGCCACCAGCCACCGCAGCACCCGGTTCTGGTGCCGGTTCGCGCGTGCCGGCGTGAAGGCGATGGCGTCCAGGTCGATGTCAGGGTCGGCACCCTCTTGGTTCGGAGCGGCATGGTGGCGGGTGTGCTTGCTCTGCCACCAGCCATAGCTCAGACCGACGAACAGGTTCGCCAGGATCAGGCTGGCCCAGTCGTTCCACTTGCCCGACTTGAAGATCTGCCGGTGGGCGGCGTCGTGGCCCAAGAAGGCGGTCTGGGTGAGCAGTACCGACAACACGGCTGCGCTGCCGAGCTGCCACCAGCTGTCGCCGACATAGACGAAGCCGACGGTCCAGGCGGCCAGCAGGACCGCCGCTCCGACCAGCTTGGACCAGTAGTAGCCGTACCGACGGCGCATCAGGCCCGCGTCCTGGACGGCGCGCGCCAAGGAGGTGAAGTCGCTCGTCGCGCGCTCGGCGGGGGAGCGACGGGCGCCGGCTGGCGGCGTGCCGACGGGCGTGGGGGATGGGGTCAGGGAGTCGATAGACACGGGAGTAGACCGATCTGGGCTCGTGCACGGACAATGTCGGGTGCAGGCCTTGCAACAAAGCGACACGGGGCGACGGTGTGGCCACGTGTCTGCTGGAGATCTACGGCGTCAGTATACACCGTAAACTCGACCACGACCGGCGACACACTGGGCCGGTTGTGCCTTGCTGCGGCTGCGTTTACCTTGGTCAAAGGTGGGCTCGCCTTCGGGGCGGAGAGCCGGCTGTTCGCCGTCAGTCCAAGTGCCCCTGTCGGGGCGTGCTGACCCCTCGATGGGCGGGAGGCCCCGGTATGTCGACGTCGGATGACATCGTCGTTGCCTCGTTGGAGCTCGAGCGTCGGTTGCCCCCGGGCGACCTCGAACAGACGCTGCACAACATCGTCCGCGCCGCCGTGGAGGTCCTCCCCGGCATCGACTTCGCGAGCATCGGGTTGCGGCGCGCTGACCAGACGATGGACACCTACACCGCAACCGACCCCCGGTTGGTCGAGCTGGACCTGCAGGAGTACGCGCTGCGCGAGGGCCCCTGCTATGACGCCGCCACCAGTGAGTTCTTCGCCGTGTCGTCGGATCTGGGGAGTGACTCCCGCTATCCCCGCTACGGACCGATCGCCGTCGCGGCGGATATCCGTTCGCAGGCGGGGATCCGCCTGTTCGAGAGTCGGAGCACGATCGGCGCACTCACCGTGTTCGGCCGCGGCGTGGGATCGATCGACCAGATCGAAGGGCTCACCCGCTTGTTCAGCTCCCATGCGGCGACGGCGCTGGCGTACAGCGTCGAGATCACCAACCTGAGAGTGGCCGTCGCCAACCGATCCCGGATCGGCCAAGGCGTCGGCATCGTGATGGAGCGGTATCAGCTTCCCGAGGACCAGGCCTTCGCGTTCCTCACCCGGCTCTCGCAGAACCGCAACGTGAAGCTGCGCCGGATCGCCGATGAGATGATCGCGACCGTGTCGGGAGCGCCGGTTCCCGGCGCCGCTGATCGGCCCCCGCTGGTCGGAGTCGACCGCTTCGGGCACAAAGACTCGAACAGGTAGCCGTCGGTGCTGACCCGTCGTGGAGCCCGACGGGTCAGGCCTGGGGTCCTCCGTCATCGGCCACCACCCTCGTCGATGTCGTCCTCCACCGGGGCGTCGCTGTCCCCGGCCGTACGACGGCGTGCGTCGGTGGTCATCGTGGTCGACCGGATCGCGGCGGACGTCGAATCTGCATGGTGCCTCGCTGGGGAGGGGAGCGTACGCCGGGTGGCGACATGGTCGTATACCCCGAATCGGCGCACAGGCAACGGTTGATCCCGTTGGGTGCGGTTTCTGGTCCGCTCGGCGCCGCACGGATACGATCTATCGCGGCGGTCTGAGGACGCCACCGGTCCGCGGGAAGGGCAGCGCCCACCTCATCACAGCGCCCAGTGATTCGTACGACACCTCTCTCCACCCGAGCCGCGGACATCGGGACCACCACGAGGAGGTCGTCATGGATGTCGCGCAACTGCGCAAACAAGCCAAAGAGCTGGTCAAGGCCGCCCGCGCGGGCGACCCGCGGGCACAAGAGCGGCTGGCCGGCCGGGAGCCGATCCTCGCGCGGGCCTAGCTCGTCGTCGCGCGGGAGCAGGGGTACGCCAGCTGGCCGGCGCTGGTCCTGGCCGCCCAGGCCAGCGTGGAGAGCTTCCTGCTGGCCGCCACCCATGGCCGCCGCAACCATGCCGAAGCCCTGCTGGCCGCTCGGCCCGAGATCGCCGCGGATCCCTGGGTGGCGCTGACCTTGGGTCGGACCTGGACCGGGGACCCTGGCGAGCCGGGCGGCCCGCTGCACCGCCCACCGCTGTGCTATCTCACCTTCTCGGTGTTCGCCGATCTCGACCTCGCCCGGAACCTCCTGGCCCGTGGCGCGGACCCGAACGCGACGTTCAGCTCCGAGTACGGCGATCTCTCCGCTCTCTACGGTGCGGCCGGGGTGCGGCATGATCCCGCGCTGACGCGGCTGCTGCTGGACGCCGGGGCGAATCCCGATGACGGCGAGTCGATCTATCACGCGATGGCCGCCGAGGATCCCAGCTGTCTGCGGCTGCTTCTCGACCACGGCGCCCACCCCGGCGGCACCAACGGCATCGCGGCCGCGCTCGACCACGACCGGACGGAGCACGTGCGGCTGATGCTGGCCCACGGCGCCGACCCGAACGAGAGCGCCTGGGTGGCGCACGCGGTCCGCCGCGGCTGCAGTGTCGTCACGGTCGAGGTGCTGCTGGACGCCGGTGCCGACATCGATCGCCCCGGTGGGGAGGGCTGGCGGGAGGCAGCGCCGCTGCGAAGCCCGTACGCGCACGCGGCGCTGCGCAACCGGGAGGACCTGATGGCTGTCCTTGCCGACCGGGGAGCTGACACCACGGTGTCCAGCCAGGACCGCCTCGTCGCAGCAGCGGCCCGAGGTGAGCGTGCCCCAACCCCCGTAGGGCTCGATGGCGACCAGCTCGACGTCGACCAGCAGGAGGTGCTGATCCGGGCTGCGCTGGGCGGGCAGCTGCAGGCCATCGTTGCCGCCCGGGGTGTGGGGTTCGCCGGCGTGATCGGCGGCTCGCCGGTCGGGACTCTGCTGCATCACGCCTGCTGGCTGGGCGATGCGGACGCTGTCGCCCGGCTGCTGGAACTCGGCGCTGACCCGCTCGCGGCGAGTGACGCCGAGTTCTCCACGCCGCTGGCGTGGGCGGTGCTGGCCACTGCGGACCTGCCGGACGTTGACCCGATGGACGCTGACCCGATGGACGCACCGGGTCACGACCACGTGGTGGTGGCCGAGCTGCTGTTTCGAGCGGGGGCGGCCATCGAGCCGCGGTTCGCCGACGTCGCCCGCGGGTCGTTGGCGGCGTGGGTGGCGGAGCGTCTGCCCGACTGACGAGCACCGCGCTGCGGGGTGAGCCGTCCGGGCCCGGGTTTTCGCGTTGTCTCAGCGGGTAATCGGTCGGTGAACGCACCGAAGGCTCCGACGGTTCCTGGCCCACCCTGGTTGCCAGGTGTGACCGACGGGTCGAAACCTGGAAGGAAGGAACCGATGAGCCTCGGGCAACGATTCACAGAGGCTGTGCGCACCGCCGGACCAGTCGACCCGGCAGGGCTGCCACACGTCCTCTTGCAGGCCTGCGTACAGACCATCCCGGCCGACGGTGCCGGGCTGAGCATGATGGACGAGCTGCGGGTCCCGCTCGGCGCGAGTGACGAGACGGCGGCCCAGGTCGAGCAGATACAGATGACGCTCGGGCAGGGTCCGTGTCTGTGGGCCATCGACGCCGTTGACGCGGCGGTGTTCGACCTGACCGCCATGGAGCAGCGATGGCCGCAGTTCCACCGGCAACTGGTGTCGCGGACGCCCTATCGCACCATCGGCGCCATCCCCTTGATGCCGTCCCGGAAGTCGCCGATGATCGGTGCGCTCAACCTGTACGGGATCGATCCGCAGATGTTCACCGAGGCACTGCTCGAGCGGGTCATTGCCGAGGTCGTCCCCCAGCTGGAGGAGCTGCTCTTCGGATCGCCATTCGTGGCGGGCCCCGACGGGATGGACCTGCCGGCCTGGCTCACCACTGCACCGGTCGAGCGGCGGATGGAGGTGTGGTCCGCCGTCGGATCGCTGGTGACCGCCGGCCTCGGCAGCGAGGATGCACTCGACCTGCTGCGGGCGTACGCCTTCTCCCACGACCTCACCCTGGACCAGGTGGCTGCGCGGATGGCGTCGGGGGCGCTCGAGCTCGACGAGTGCCTTCAGGAGCTGGCGCCGGGCACGGACAGGCCACGGTTGGACTCGGGCGATGAGTGCCCCCGCCCGACGTAAGCGCCGACATCGCTGAGCCGCAGGCGGACGGGCGACGATGGCGAGCTGTCGCTCGGCGGGTGGAACCTGTGCGGCTCTCGATCACGCGCAGCACCCGGCGATGGACCTCCGGCCGGCCATCCCCCGGTGCGCAACTGCGTGGTTGAAGCGCCGCCTCCAGGGTATGTTCTGACCCCCGGGTCGAGCAGACGGCCCGGGCCCACCGGGCGCCGAGGATGTCGCTGCTCCTCCCCACCGCCCGTGCGGCACTGACGACTGTCGACGCACTCAGTTCCAAGGAAACCCCATGACTGACCGATCTTCTGCCGCTGCCGTCCCGACGCTGCAGGAAGCCCACCTCGACGCCATCGCCGACGTGGTCGAGATCCCGAGCTACGACCGTGCGCTGTTGACCCCCTCGGTCGTCCACATCGGCGTGGGTGGCTTCCACCGCGCCCACCAGGCCGTGTACTTCGACGAGCTGGCCAGCCGGGGAAGCTGCCGAGACTGGGGCCTGGTCGGCGTCGGGCTCCGGAGTCCGGAGATGGGCCAGGTCCTCGGCGACCAGGACCACCTGTTCACCGTGATCACCCGCGACGCCGACGCTGACCGGGCGCGGGTGGTGGGTGTGATGACGGACTATCTGTTCGCACCTGCGGACCCTGCAGCGGTGGTGGCGCGACTGGCCGCCGAAGAGACGCGGTTGGTCACCCTCACCATCACCGGTGGCGGCTATCCCGGCGAGGACGGGGTCGACCCCGAGGACCCCGACGTCCGCGCTGACCTGGCGGATCCGGCCCGACCTCGGACCGCATTCGGCTTCCTGGTTGCGGGGCTGCGCCGCCGGCGTGAGGCGGGGCTGCCGCCGTTCACGGTGCTCTCCTGCGACAACGTCGCGGGCAACGGCGAGGTGACCCGTAGGGCGGTGGTGTCGATGGCACGACTGCAAGACGAGACGCTGGCGACGTGGATCGAGCAGAACGGCGCCTTCCCGAGCAGCATGGTCGACCGGATCACACCGGAGACGACGCCCGAGGTGGCCCGTGCTCTTGCCGAGGAGTACGGAGTGGAGGACCGCTGGCCGGTGATCACCGAGCCGTTCAGCCAGTGGATCGTTGAGGACTCGTTCTGCAACGGCCGCCCGCCCCTGGACGAGGTCGGCGTTCAGTTCGTCGAGGACGTGCTGCCGTATGAGGTGATGAAGGCGCGGTTGCTCAACGGCGCGCACTGCGCGCTGGGCTACCTCGGCCGGCTGGCGGGGTTCCAGACCAGCGACGAAGCCCTCGCCGACCCGCGGCTGCGGACCTTCCTGGCCGGCTTCCTGGCCGAGGCCGCCGCCCTGCTTCCACCGGTGCCGGGGGTCGACCTCACGACCTATTGCGAGACGCTGCTGGAGCGGTTCTCCAATCCCCGGGTGGGTGACCAGCTGAGTCGGCTGTGCCGACGCGGTTCGACCAAGATGCCGTCCTACGTCCTCCCCTCGCTGCAGGCCGCCTGCGACCAGGGCGCCCCACGTGCGCACGTGACGATGGCTGTGGCAGCCTGGCTGCGATACCTGCGCGGTGAGGACTACGCCGGGGCGGCCATCGAGATCGAGGATGCGCGCATCGACGAGCTGCAGGAGTTGGCCGCCCGAGCGGAGCAGGACATGAGTGCGGCACTCGCGGAGGCTGACTTCTTCGGCGCACTGGCCTCGGCCGACGGGCTGACTGACGAGCTGCAGCACGCGCTGGAGCTGTTGACCCATGGACCCCTGGAGGCCGCCAGCATGATCAGCGCAATTCGGATCGCACCCTCGGTCTCTGATCGGGCGGCCGTGGAGCCCGCCGCATGAGCGCCCCCGACCCGGCGGGGCAGTGGGCCTCAGCCGCGGACCCCGACGGGGTCGTCGCCGGTCGGCTGGCCGCGGTCCGGGTAGTGCTGTGTGACGCCGACGGCAACCTGTTCGGCTCTGAGGAGCCAGCGTTCGTCGCCTCCGCCGACGTGACCAACGACCTGCTGGCCGCGTACGGGGTGACCCGGACCTACGCGGCCGAGGAGCTGCGACTGGCCACGACCGGCCTCAACTTTCGCTCCACCGCGGTGGCCCTGGCGCTGGCCGAGGGCATCCCGCTGGAGCCCGGGTTGGTCGCCGAGGACGATCCGCGGTGGGTGGCGCCCGACCCCCGCAGGCCGGTGCTGACCGCGGCCGCCCTGGAGGAGTGGGTGGCGACCGAGAAGCGCGCTGTCATCGCGTATCTGCAGACGGTGCTCGAACCCGATCCGGAGGTGCTGGAACCGCTGACCGAGATCGCCACCCGCTACGGCGTCGCGGCCGTCAGCTCCAGTGCGGATGACCGGATCGCCGCCTGTTTCGAGGTGACCGGTCTGCAGCACTTCTTCCCGGCCGAGCGCCGGTTCAGTGCCGAGGACTCGCTGCCGACGCCGACCAGCAAGCCGGACCCCGCGATCTATCTGTTCGCCGGCGAGCGCCTGGGGCTGGCTCCGGACGAGGGACTGGCCGTGGAGGACTCCATCCCCGGCGCGACGTCGGCGGTGGCGGCCGGCTTTGCGACGATCGGGAACCTCCAGTTCGTCGCGCCGGACGAGCAGGCGGAGCGGCGGGCCGCGCTGGAACAGATCGGGGTGGTCGCCGTGGTGAGCTCCTGGCGAGAGATTGCTGACCTGTTACGCGGATAGCTCGGGCGGCGATCGGGCGCAGCACAGGGTGGTACGGACGTACCACTGCGGCTAGAGTGGTACATCCGTACTACTTGGAGGTTGTGATGGCCTGGTTGTTCATCGTTCTCGCGGGTCTGCTGGAGACGGCGTTCGCCGTCTCGCTGAAGGCGAGCGACGGGTTCTCCCGGCTCGCGCCGACGATCACCTTCGCGGTCTGCGCGATCGGCAGCTTCGCGTTGCTGAGCACCGGGCTGCGTACTCTTCCGGTCGGTCCGGCTTACGCCGTCTGGACGGGCATCGGGGCGGCCGGGACCGCGATCGTGGGGATGATCTTCCTGGGTGAGTCGGTGCAGGTGCTCAAGCTGGTGTCCATCGTGTTGATCATCGCCGGCGTGGTCGGGCTGCAGCTCACCAGCGGCGGGTCGCACTGATGCCGGGCCACCGCTCCGACCCGGTCGCATCCTCCAGCCGCGGCCACCGCAAGCAGCAGCTGCTGGTCGACGCAGCAGCCGACGTGTTGCTGACCGAGGGCCTGGCCGGCATCAGCCACCGTCGCGTGGCCCAGCAGGCGGGGGTGCCGCTGGCGGCGACGACTTACTACTTCGCCTCGCTGGACGAGCTCCGCGAGCTGGCGCTGCGCCGAGTGACGCAAACCTGGCTGACCGCTGCCGGTGCCGCGGCTGCGGCGGCCACCGCCGACCAGCCGGTGGCGGGTCACCTGGTGGAGGCTCTGCTGCGAGTGGCTCTTGCCACCCCGGCCAGCCGTGACCGCACCGCAGACGACGACGTGCTGGCGCTCTACGACCGCTACGTCGAGGCTGGCCGCCATCCCGCGCTGCAACCGGTGGTGGCCGACTACAACAGGCGGGTGGAAGGGCTGCTCGCCGACGTCTTGGCCCATTACGACGTACCGGATGCTGCTGCGGTCCTGCCGCTGGTGCTGGCTGTGGTGGACGGGTCCGCTGCCCGTGCCCTGGCGGAAGGACGAGAGCCGTGGCCGGCTGCGGCTGCCGGTCTCGCCGCCCTGGTGGGCTGATGACCGGTCCTGATCGACGCTGGCGTGCACCTACAGTGGCCCAGTGACGACCCCCGCAGCTTTCGCCGCTCTCGCCGACGAGCGATTCGTCGCCCTCACCACCTTCCGCAGGTCCGGTGAGCCCGTCTCAACCGCCGTCTGGATCGCCGGTGACGGCGATGACCTGATCGTCATCACGCCGAAGGACAGCGGCAAGGTGAAGCGCCTGCGCAACAACGCGGCGGTTGAGCTTCGCCCGTGTGACCGCAGCGGCGAGGTCGCCGCCGACGCGGACGTCGTCGCCGGGCGGGCGGAGATCGTCGCCGACGACCGGCGCACCAACGGGCTGTCCGACCCGTTCGCAGCCAAGTACGGGCTGGAGTACAAGGTGGTGATGCTGATCGGGCGCCTCACCAGATCGCGCCATCAGGAACGGGTGGTGCTCCGCATCCGCCCGAGCTAGGTGGCGCTGCGGCTAGCCGATCCCCACCTCGCGAGCCATGATGGCCGCCTGCACCCGCGAGGACGCGCCCAGCTTGGACAGCACCCGGGAGACGTGGGTCTTCGCCGTCGCCAGGGAGATGCCGAGCTCGCGGGCCAACTGGTGGTTGCTGAGTCCACGGCCGAGCGAGGACAACACCTCCAGCTCGCGCTCGGTGAGGCTGCCCAGCCAGGGCGGCTGCTCCGGTGGGGCGGACGGGGCCGCGGCGGCGAAGGCGTCGAGCAGCCGCCGGGTCACCTCGGGCGCGAGCACCCCCTCGCCGTGGGCCACCCGGCGTACGCCGTCGATCAGCGTCCCCGCGCCGGCAGTCTTCAGCAGGAATCCGGCGGCACCCGCCCGCAGTGCCTCGAACACGTATTCGTCGAGATCGAAGGTGGTCAAGATCAGGACTTGGGCGTAGCCGCCACCGGTGACCTGTCGCGTCGCGGCGAGGCCGTCGAGCCCCGGCATCCGGACGTCCATCAGCACGACATCCGGGCGGAGCGCGCGCGCCTGGGACACCGCGGTCGTGCCGTTGTTCGCTTCACCGACCACGCGGATGTCGTCTGCGGACTCCAGCAGCAGCCGCAGCCCCGACCGGATCACGCCATGGTCATCGGCGATGACGACGGTGACCGTCATGCCCCCACCGCCAGAGGAAGTCGTGCCTCGACGACCCAACGAAGCTCGTCGGCGTCCTGCCAGCCGGCCCGGAAGCAGCCGCCCAGAGCCTCTGCTCGCTCCCGCATCGACAGCAGTCCGCTGCCGTTGCCCGACCTCGTCGCCGATCCAGCGGTTCGCGGGTTCTCGACCCGCAGCTGCAGTGCATCGTCTCGCCGGGTCACGCTGAGGGTGACGTCCGCCCGCGGGGCGTGGGCCGCGACGTTGGTCAGGGCCTCCTGGATGATCCGGTACGCCGCCTGGTCCACCGCCGCGGGCAGCGACGGGTCGAGCTGCGGGCTGCCGTCCAGCCGAACGGTCAGGCCGCGGGCCTGGGCGTGGTCCACCAACTCGGCCAGCTCCGCGAGGCGAGCCGGGGAGCTGGGTGATTCCTCACCCGAGCGCAGCAGGTGGATCATCGACCGCATCTCCTCCAGCGACTGCACGCTGGCGCCGCGGATGGCGTCCAGGCTTCGCCGGACGGCACCGGCCGTCTCCTCCCGCTCCAGTGCCGCCTCGGCATGGATGGCGATGGCCGACAGGTTGCCGGCCAGGGCGTCGTGCAGGTCCCGAGCCATCCTGGCCCGCTCCTCACGGACCACCGCCGCCTCCCGCAGGGCGGCCAGCCGGTGCAGATCCTCCGCACGGGCCGACGCCAGGTCGGCGAGCTCGCGCTGCTGGCGTACGGAGGTTCCCCACCACAGCGGTGTGCCGATGATCGCGAACGCCTGCAGCAGCCCCAGCATGGCGTACCTTGCGTTGCCCAAGACCGCGAAGGTGACGACGGCCGCACCGGTGACCAGGACGGCTGCGGCATAGGTCAACCGTCGCAGCGTGCGGGCTGTGGCATACATGGCCGCGTTGTAGATCAGGTCGATGAAGGCCAGGGTGACCCCGATGCTGCCACCGAGGGCGATATCTGCGGCAAGCAGGACCGCGCCGCCCAGCAGCGCGGCCATCGGGCGGTGGCGCTTCGTCAGCATGACGGCGCAGATCGCGACCAGCGGCACGGCGTGCCACCACGGCGAGAGGCCGCGCACTGCCGACCAGCCCGGCGCCCAGCCGCCGACCAGATCCACGGCGATCAGCACCAACCCGATCAGCAGCGTGCCGACAGCCTCGAGCATCACCTGTCCGCGACCCGACGCCTGTCCCCGCGAACGCCAGGAGCGCGACAGAGTGGCCACGGCACCATCTCAGCACAGCCGCACGCCGCTGGGATCAGCCGAAGGATGTATGTCCCGCGCGGCCGTACGCCTAAGGACCAATGGCGGGCGGGAACCACCTTCGCCATCGTGAAGTCATGACCATGGCCCTCTTCGGCACTTTGGTGGTGCTCGCGCTCATCGACTCGACGAGTGTGGGGACGTTGCTGCTGCCGATCTGGCTGATGCTGTCGCCGGGACGGCTCAAGCCCAGCCGCGTCCTGATCTTCCTCGCAACGGTGGCGACGTTCTATTTCGCCGTCGGCCTGCTGCTGAACGCCGGGGCCATGACCCTGGTGACCGGCGACCTGCTCGATAGCGCTGCCGGCACCCGGGTCCAGGCTGCGCTCGGCGCGACCCTGCTCATCGCGAGCTTCTTCGTCGGCCGCCGGCGCGAGGATGCGCAGGGCAACCCGCGACCGGGCAGGCTATCGCGCTGGCGCGACCGCGCGATGGGCGTCGATGGCGGTGGCGTGGGCGGGTTGGTCGGTGTCGCCCTCGCCGCCGCGGCGATCGAGGTCGCCAGCATGCTGCCGTATCTCGCCGCCATCGGCGTGCTCAGCACCTCCGGCCTCGGTCTGGGCGGGCGCAGCGGCGTGCTGGCCGGCTATTGCGTGGTGATGGTGCTGCCCGCGCTCGCGCTGCTCGTGCTCCGCCTGGTCGCCCGGCATCGGATCGAGCCCGTTCTGCAGCGGGTCGCACGCTGGATGGAGAAGACCGGCGGCGAGACCACGGCATGGATCGTCGGCATCGTCGGGTTCTTGATCCTGCGCGACGCGCTCGTCCGGATCCCCGAGTTCCTCTCGATCATTGCCCGCATCGACGCCCTCCAGTGACGTTCAGTAGGAGCGGTCGCGGCGTGGGCCCAGCGTCACCAGACAGCCGCCAGGCATCGGCCTGATGTCGAAGCCGTTGTCGAAGTCAAGCCGATCGTCGGACTCGACTGGATGGATCTCCTCCGGGACGGGATAGGTCCTCAGGTCGCGGCGGGTCGGGTTCGGCGGCACCGGCGGTGGCGCGGCTGGGCGGGTACTGCCGGGTTTGACAGTGCGGATCGCTGCCCGAAGAGGCTCACCGACCGGCACCGCCAGCCCACAGGTGGCACAGACCCTGCCCCCGCGGTTCACCCCTTCGCAGGCGCGGCAGCGCCAGATGGGTCCGAGGGGGTTCACCGCGGCGGTCTGCTGGTCAGCTTGCCGACGAGCTTGCCCACCAGTCGGCCCACCGGCTTCGTCGGCGCGGGCCCGTCGCCGCCGGTCAGCCGGAGCCCTTTGCCCCGCAGGGCACCAGACGACGTACCCGCGGGCACGGCCGCCGGGCTCGGCGGGGCGGCAGCAGCGGGGGTGCCTTCGCCGGCCAGCCGTACGCCCATCAGGGTGGAGTGGACCTCGGCGATGGTGGGACGCATGGCCGGGTCGGCCAGCAGCATCGCGTCGATCAGATCCGCCATCGCGGGGACGATGCCCGTCCGGGGAATCCGCAGCACCTCGCCGCTGCGGACCGCCACCGCCGGCTCGTGATAGCGGGCCGCGTCGAACGGCGGCACCGCCCCGGTGAGGAACTCGGTGAAGATGAGCCCGAGGGCGAAGATGTCGGAGGCGACACCCAGCTCCCCGGGCTGAACGCCGGCATCTTGGATGTAGCCGAGCAGCTCAGGGGAGTAGTAGTTGATGGTCCCGACAATCTCTTCGAACGGCGGCGGGTTGCCGGCGATGTAGGAGCTGTCGAAGTCGATCAACTTGCTGGTGTAGCCGAACTCGGTGCGCTTGACCAAGATGTTGCTCGGCTTCAGGTCTCCGTGCACGATGCGCAGGTCGTGCAGGATCTTGAGGCTGTGCGCCACCGACTTCATCAGCACCAGCTGCCAGCGCAGGTCCAGCCCGGCGATGCCGTCAGGACCGAGATCCTCGGCGTCGACCTTCTCCGTCACCTTGTAGTACTTCGCACCCCAGCGGAAGAAGTCCAACGTCACGATCAGGTTGCCGCCGTAGGTCGACAGCGGCGCCAGGGCCTTCTGCATGCCTCGGTGGTGCGCTTCGAACGTTGCGCAGCGGGCCCGCTTCTTCGCCTTCGTCTTCGGGCTCCCGGGCGCCGCGTCGTCGGGATAGGTCGGACTGAGGAACTCCTTGATGAAGAACTGCCGACCGTCTCGCTCGGCGTAGGTCCACTTGCTCAACCCGGCTCCGACGACCTTGAAGTCCTCCAGGATCAGATAGCCGTTGATCACGTCACCGGCTTTCATGGCGTTGCTTCGATCGCGTCCGTCGGGGTGGGGTCCGGATCCCGGCGCAGGCGTCCAGCATCGCCAGTGGGCGGTTCAGCGTCGCCCGTGGGCGGCTCCCCGGCGGGGCCCTCGTCGCCCTGGTCCTTCGGCGGTTCGGCGTCGTCGCCCGGATCCTGCGTCTCGTCGCCGCCGCTGTCCTCATCCTGCGGTCGCGTGGAGTTGTGCAAGTAGTGCTCGTAGCCGGACTTGTAGCGGAGCCAGAGCTGCTCGGTGTCGTGCAGCTGTCGCTGCTTGAGCGCCGCCAGCTCTTCCTCGGCCCGCTGGACCGAGCGCGCCAGGTCGTCGATCGGCGTGGTGAAGTCACGCTCGAGCTCGTCGACTCGCCGCGCATACAGCGACTTCAGCTCGTCCAGGTCGGCCCCGACCGCCATCACCGCCATCGCGGCGTCGTCCCCGGTGACCGCCGCGACCTGGTCCTGGACCGACTGCGACCAGCCGGCCACGTTCCGCGCGGTGGTCAGGGGAGCCAACACGAGGTGCTCGAAGTGCATCGGTGACGGCACGTAGCCGAAGCATCCGTCGGTGGCGCACACCAGCAGAAAGGGTGCCTCCAGCTCGATTCTGCGATAGCTGACATGAAACTCCGTGTCGGCCGACATCGCATTGCTGACCACGGAGTCACGCCGGAGGTTCGTCATGGCGTCGCTCGGGTCGCGGAGGTCATCGGTGGTGAGCTGCCGGGCGCCACCAGGCTCGAACACATAGGCCCGCGAGTCACCGGCCCAGAAGACGTGGCAGAGCCAGGTCGAGCCGCTGCGCTGAGTCCGCTGCAGTGCCAACACCGCCATCGTCGTAGGGAGGGCACGCAGCAGCCGGGAGCGGAGGCCGCTCTTGGGCGCTTTCAGCTCGGCGAGGCGCTCCTGCAACGCCTCCTTGACCGACCGCTGCAGGTCGACCGCTGCGGCCTCGCCCTTGAGGTTCCAGTCCGGCACCAGCAGGTCGAGCATCCGCCGCTCGACCACGTCCCGCGCGATCCTCGACGCCAGGTAGGCGCCGCTGCGGGGACCGTCGGAGGTGTCGTAGACCGTGCCGCCCGCGCCGCCCATGCCGTCGAACACGGCCAGTAGTCCCAGATCGGGGCCGTCGCGCAGGATCGGGTCGGAGTCCTCCCCGTGGTCGGGAACCTTGCCGAGGTTGAACCCGAAGGAGACCGTCGGCCCAGCGGCCGAGACGTTCGTGCCCGGCCGCGATCGTGAGGTCTCACTCACACCGAGTTGCCGATCGAGTCGATGATCGTGCCGTAGTCGACCTCGGACAGGCCACCGCCGGCCTGCGACGGGTTGTGCACGACGTTCTCCCAGACGGCGGAGATGTCGCTCCAGCCGGGTCCGTCCGGCGCGAACAGGATCAGGCGCTTGGAGCTGGATCCCATCCGGCCCTGTTCGTCCTCCCAGACGTCGGTGAGGGCGCTGAAGTCGGCCGGTACCCGCGACGACAGGTCGGCAGGCACGACAGTGGGGTCGAGTGGATGCGCCGGCTGATCGGTCCAGACCACGATGACCTGGCGGCGGCGGTCACCCGTGGTTGTCCACGGCGAGTTGATCGCGAGCGAGATGGCCTCCAGGCCGGACTCCGGCGCGTCACCGCCACCTTGGGCGATGAGCCCGCTGACGAACTCGGAGAAGCCCGTACGCTCCTCAGGCAGGGCGTAGAAGGGAGACTCCTCCAAGGCGGCGTCGCCGTCGGCGACGAGGTCACGGAACGCGATCACCCGGACCCGCAGCTGGGCGACGTTCTTGCCCTTCTCGGTCAGGTTCTTCTGGACATCGTCGTAGAAGCCGAGTGCGTTGGCCTTCACGGCGTCGATGATCGGCGTCATGCTCCCGGTGACGTCGATGCAGAAGACGATGTCGACCGCATAGCTGAGGCCCCGGGGCGCCGCCATGCTCGTCTGGCTGGGTAACGGTACCTTCGGGGCTGCAGGGGCTGCCGCCTCGGTCGGCGCTGCCGGCTCCGCAGCGGCGCTGGCCCCGGGCTCGACGGTGGGGTCGGGCTCGACGGTGGGTTCGGTGCCGGTGTTGTCAGTCATGGGTCTCCTTGAACGTGGCGCCTGGCGATCGGCTCGCGTTCGAGGGCTGTTGCCTGCTTCGCAACAAGGCCTCGACGCGGATACGACAGGCGGGTTTCGCAACCAGACAACGGGTACCCCGAAAGGCCCGCCCGTAACTCCTACGTCTCGTGGCATCCGCCGTCTCACCCGAGACTCGCCCGCCAGCTCAGCCGATGTGGTCCAATGACGCCATGGATGATCTCGTCTCGTTGCATCGCCGGGCAGTCGGGGACTTCGATCGATTCGTCGCTCAGGTGCAGCCATCCGATCTGGGACGACCGACGCCCTGCTCTGAGTGGAGCGTCGCCGATCTGCTGGCGCACTCGATCGGGCAGCATCGCGGATTCACGGCGGCGGTGCGGGACGGCGATGCGGACCGCGATGCCTACCGGCCGGTGCCGTGGAGCCCGTCGGCTTGGGCGAGCTCCGTCGATGCCCTGCTGGCGGCGTTCGCCGAGGCGGACCTGGCGAAGCTGGTGCACCAGGTGGAGCTGAGACCCGGCCAGCCACTGCCGGTCAGTTCGCTGCTGGCGGCGCAGCTGCTCGACAGTGCTGTTCACGCGTGGGATCTCGCCCGGGCCCTGGACGGGGAGTACGTGCCGAACACGGCGGTGGTGGCCACCGTCTCACGGATCGCTTCGCAGATCCCCGACGATGAACAACGGGTGGCCAACGGCCACTTCGCCCATGCCGCGCCGGTTGCGAATGGCACTGACGAATGGGTCCGCGCCTTGGGGCTTCTCGGCCGGGACCACAATCGCGGCGGAGCCTGAGCTCCGCCGCTGTCGCGGTGGTTCGGGCCGCCTGGCAGACGCCTCTCGGCGAGTGGCCGCTCGTAGCGGCGAAAGGGGTGAGGCCCGGGGGTCTTACACCAGACGGCACTAGGTCTAACGCCTCAGACCGGACGATATTCCCCTCCCGTCCGGTCGGATCGGCGTTCTGTCATTCCTTCTGGTGGGAACAGTCTGGCCTAGTGGCTGTCGTGCCCGTCCTGGCCCCCGTCGTCCCCGTGGCCCCCGTCGTCCCCGTGGCCCCCGTGCTCCCCGTGGCCGTCAGCGGGCCGGCCCGGCTCGGTGCCGGGATCCAGCACCAGGAACTGCCCCATCATGCCCTCGTCCTCGTGCAGCAGCAGATGGCAGTGGAACATGTACGGCGAGTTGGGGTCTGAGTAGCGGCCGAATCGCATGATCAGGCGATAGTCGGTCTGTGGCCGCAGATAGACCGTGTCCTTCCAGCCGCGCAGCCGGGCGGGTGGACTCTCGCCGGCGATGTCGAGCACCTGGAGCTGGACGTCGTGGACATGGAAGTTGTGCGGGAACAGGTTCTTGCTGTGGACCTCCCACACCTCGGTGCTCCCGGTGGTGGTGGTGTGGTCGATCCGGTCCATATCCATCGGCCGGCCGTTGATCTCCCGGTTCTCCAGCACGAAGCGGCGCACCGTCGAGGCCTCGCTCGCCTCCATCCGGTCGATCGGGACGAGTCGCTCGGGCACCGCGGCTGAGGGTCGCAGCCGTGCCGCAGCGCGGATCTCCACCACGTCCGCCTCGTCCTGGGCCCCGAAGCTGACCGGCGCCACCACGTCGCCGAGATCGGCGCCGAAGGACCGGAGTCGCACCGTCTCACCCGGCTCGAGCGACACCACGACCTCGGCGCGCTCGCCCGGCGACAGCGGCACCCGGTCCAGTTCCAGCGGCGCCTCCAGCAGCCCGCCATCGGTGCCGATGAGCTGCAGCGATCGGCCGTTGTCCAGCCCGAAGTTGTAGGACCGCGCCGTCGAACCGTTGAGCAGCCGCAGACGTAGCATCTGGGTGGTCGCCTCGAAGAAGGCACCGCTGGTGCCGTTGACCGTGAGCAGATCGCCCAGCAGACCGATCTCGTTCCCGTTGTCGTCGAAGTCCAGCTGCCCGTCTTCGTCGAGCCGCTTGTCCTGGACGATGAGCGGGATGTCGTCAACGCCGTAGGTCTGGGGCAACGGCAGCTCCGCCACCTGGTCGTCGTCGAGGATGAACATGCCGGCGAGTCCGCGGTAGACGTGCTCCCCGGTGCTGCCATGCGGATGCGGGTGATACCAGAGGGAGGCGGCGGGCTGGTCGATGGTCCACGACGGCCGCCAGGTGGCGCCGGACTCGACGGGCTGGTGCGGGCCGCCGTCGGCCTCTGCAGGCAGCCGCATGCCGTGCCAGTGAACCGACGTCGTCTCGGCGAGGCCGTTGGTGACCTCCACCCGCACCTGCTCCCCCCGGCGGGCCCGCAGCGTCGGCCCCAGGTGGTCCCCGTTGAACCCCCAGGTCGCGGTCTTCGTATCCGGCAGATAGGAGTGCTGGCCCGCCTGAGCCCGGAGCTGGAAGACCCGGGTGCCGTCGGGGTCGACCCGGGACTGCGCCAAGGGCGGGATGGCGAGCTCGGTGGGAGAGGTCGGGCGGAACTCGCGCCGCGGGCCGTCACGGCGGCAGGCGGTGACGAGCGGAGCCACGGTGAGCAGGGCCGCACCGATGACGAAGGAGCGGCGGTTGAAGGTCGAGGTGGTCACGATTCGACGCTAGGCAGCGGCGGCGCCGGAAGAATCGTCTCCGAGGCGACGCCTGGTGCGAGTCCGTACGCCGCGAGGAGACCTCAGTCCCAGGGTGGTGCTCATGGTTGTCCCGACCGTCGCCTGCCGACGTACTGCCCGTGGGCGCGCCGGAACCAGCATGCTGTGGTCATGGGAGCTGACAACCCGATGGGGGCGCCGGACCTGACCACCGCCACCGAGCGCGCGGTTCATGGGGACGTGACGCTGCCTGAGCTACGCGCGTTCGTGGACGCCTGGGCTGAGCATCGCCTGGGCAGCTCGATCGCCGAGGTCCGCTTCCGCGCCGGCCGTATCGACGCCGTCTGGGGTGTGCAGTTGTGCGATGGCCGGGCCGTGGTCATCAAGGCCCACCGGACGCCGGTCGACCTGGCTGCGATCGAGGCCAGTGCCGACGCCCAGCGCGTTCTGGCGGCCGCAGGCTTTCCCTGCCCGGTCCCGCTGGCAGGACCCGACGAGGTGGACGGCCGCGTCCTCACTGCGGAGACCTTGATCACCGGGTCACCGCCCGATGGTCGCGACCCCGAGATCCGCCGACTGCTCGCCGAGGGTCTCGTCAGGCACGTCGACCTCTTGCGCAGCCGACCCGATCTGGTTTCCCGGACGGGTGCCGGACCGTCGTGGTGTCGATATCGGGACGGGCCGTGGCCGGTGCCGCACGACACGCTCGTCGACTTCCGATCGCCGCTGGCCGGCTTCGAGTGGATCGACGCGTTCGGACAGCGGGCCGCCGACCAGATCCTCGCCCACCGTGGGGCCGACGAGGTCGTCGTGGGTCACGCTGACTGGTACGCCGGGAACACGGCCGTGGCCGGCGGTCGCCTGGTGGGAGTCTTCGACTGGGAGCTGGTGGCCGACACCGAAGCGGTGCTGGCCGGCTTTGCGGCGTCGTGTTATGCCTCGAGTGCCACGGGCGGAGGCGGGTTGTCGAGTCCGCACGAGGTAGCCGCGTTCCTGCGGGACTACGAGCAACTGCGGCGACGCCCACTCACCGACCGCGAACGTCGGGCCGCTGCCGGGGCGGCCGCCTGGATCCTCGCCTTCAACGCCCGGTGGCAGGCAGCGCTGATCGTGCACGGAGCGGAGGACGAGGCCACCATCACCTTGGTGCAGCACCACCAGGAGGACTATCTGGCGCTGGCGTGGTCCTAGCCTGCGGGGTGGGCGCAACGCAGTCGGAAAGCCCCAGTCGTCGAAGCGAGGAATGTCGTTCGATCTCGACACCTGTCGAAAGGACTTGACCTTGATCCGGCATCAACCCCGCATCCTGATGCGGCACCCCGCGCTGGGCGGGGAGCAGATCAGTGAAGGCGGAGAATCGTGCGCTTGATCGAAGAGTCGCCCGCGACACGGGCGACGAGCGTCGGTGCTGGGACCCGGGAGGAAGGGTCAGGATGATCATGCACTTTGTTGGTGACACGGCCACCCTCGCGGGACGGTCGATGAAGCATGTCACGCGGAGCCCGGACACCATCATCACGACGGCGATCATGCCGATCGCGATCATGCTGTTGTTCGTCTATGTGCTCGGCGGTGCGGTCGACACCGGCTCGGACCCCGGTTCGGGTGACTACATCGACTATGTGCTGCCGGGCATCCTGCTGATCACGATCGCCATGGGCGTCTCCTACACGGCGTACCGGCTCTTCATCGACCTGCAGGCAGGGATCTTCGACCGGTTCCACTCGATGCCGATCGCCCGCTCGGCAGCGCTGTGGGCGCATGTGCTGACCTCGCTCGCGGCCAACCTCGTCTCGGTCGTGCTGGTGATCGGCGTCGCGCTGGCGATGGGATTCCGTACGGGCGCAGGCGTGGCGGGCTGGCTCGCTGTCACAGGCATCGTGTTGCTGTTCATCCTGGCGCTGACCTGGCTCGCGGTGGTCGCCGGGTTGTCGGCGAAGTCGGTGGAGGGCGCGAGTGTCTTCTCCTACCCGCTGATCTTCTTGCCCTTCATCAGCTCCGCGTTCGTACCCACCGAGTCCATGCCGGGCCCGGTGCGCTGGTTCGCCGAACATCAGCCGGCGACGTCGATCGTCAACTCGATCCGCGATCTGTTCGGCCAGCGGCCGGTCAGCAGTGACATCTGGATCGCCCTCGCCTGGTGCGTCGGCATCTTCGTGATCGCGTACGTCTTCGCGATGATCGTCTATCGCCGGAAGGTGAGCTGAGGCAGGGTGAATGCCATGCTTACGATCAGTCAGCTCGCGGCCTATGCCGGGGTGACGGTGGCGACCGTCCGCCACTACCACAAGATCGGTTTGCTGCCCGAGCCTGAGCGGGACCGCTCGGGATACCGCAGCTATGACGCTGCCGCGGTGGTCCGGCTGATCCGGATCCACGCCCTGGCCAGCGCCGCCGTGCCGCTGGCGCAGGTGGAGCACCTTCTCGATGCGGATCCGGCGGAGTTCGCCGAGGGTGTTCGGCAGATCGACGAACGGCTGCGCGCCGATGTTCGCCGGCTGCAGGAGGCCCGCAAGCGACTCGGCCGGCTCGCAGCTGGTGATCAGATGGCGCTCCCGGCGAGCGTGGTCAGCTATCTGGACCGCGTGCGTGGGCTCGGCGTCGGGGAACCGTATCTCGAGATGGAGCGGAACGCCTGGATCATGGTCGCCGCCCAGGTACCCGACCAGATCGAAGCCATCATCGCCCAGAAGCACTCCGATCTGGACGACCCCGACATGGTCCGCCTCTACGTCCTGCTGAGCGACGGACTTCACTGGTCGGCCGACGACCCGCGGATCGATGAGGCCGCCGACATCCTGGACCGGATCGTGACGCGCGCCGGGGAGGCCGGCGGCGCAGCTCAGGTCGGGTTCGACGACCGCTTCGTCGACCTGTTGGACGCGACCATGGCCGAGTCCGCGCCCGCCGCGCGGCGACTGCTCACGCTGTTGCAGGAGCGGGGTTGGAAGGGCTGGACCCGCTTCGAGCGGGTGCCGGCCGACAACCACCACCCATAGCCCTGAAGAGCTCTTCACCAGCGGTGCCGCCAGTGGCCCCGCCTGGTCACCCGCGGCGCGGCGCGGCGTCCGTGCTGTGCCCTGCCCTGGCGGGCTCAACCGCCCGCACGAACTCACCAAGGAAGTAGCCATGACTGACAACCCGATCGACATCATCGACCTACGCAAATCCTTCGGCTCCGTCACCGCGCTCGACGGCCTGAACCTCACCGTCCACCCGGGCGAAGTCGCCGGCTTCCTCGGTCCGAACGGAGCGGGCAAGTCGACCGCCATTCGGGCCCTGTTGGGATTGCAGCGCACCGATTCCGGCACCGCTCGGCTCTTCGGCGGCGACGCGTGGCGCGATGCTGTCGCCCTGCACCGCCGGCTCGCCTACGTCCCCGGCGACGTGAGCCTGTGGCCCAACCTCACCGGTGGGGAGGCGATCGACTATCTCACCCGGCTGCATCCTCGGTCGGCCGACGTCGCACGACATCAGGCGCGTCGGGTCGACCTGCTCGAACGCTTCGACCTCGACCCGACGAAGAAGGCGCGGACGTACTCGAAGGGCAACCGTCAGAAGGTGGCGCTCGTGGCCGCGTTCCTGACCGACCCCGAGCTCTACATCTTCGATGAGCCCACCTCCGGACTGGACCCGTTGATGGAGGCCGTCTTCACCGAGCAGGTGCAGCAGGTGAAGGACGCGGGCAAGGCGGTACTGCTGTCCTCCCACATCCTCAGCGAGGTCGAGAAGCTCTGCGACTCGGTCACCATCATCCGCAGCGGTCGCACTGTCGAGTCCGGCACGATCAGCGAGCTGCGACACTTGACCCGTACGGCCGTCAGCGCGGTGGTGGCGCAGGAACCCACGGCTCTGGCCGCCGTCGCCGGAGTCCATCACCTCACCGTCTCGACGGGGGCAGCCGGCACCCGGGTCGAGTTCTCGGTCGACAACACCGCCATCAGCGATGTTCTGAGCGCACTCGCCCGGTTCGACGTACGCGCCCTCACGGCCACACCGCCCTCGCTCGAGGAGTTGTTCCTGCGGCACTACGGTGATGCCCCGGGCGCTCCAGGCGGGCGTGAGCAGGTTGCGGCGGTGTCGCGGTGACGGGGACGGGATATCTGCTGCGCTTCCTGTTTCGGCGCGACTGGCTTCGGCTGGCCCTGTGGGTGGTATCCCTCGGGGTGTTCTGCGTCTACTACGTGACAGCGACGAGCGCGATCTACCCGACAGCAGCGGACCGCCAGAACCGCGCCGCATCACTGTCGAACCCGGGCGGCACCTTTCTCAGTGGCCCGGGCTACGGCCTGGAGGACTATTCGGCCGGTGCGATGTTCGCCAACGAAATGACCATCTGGCTGATGGTGCTGCTGGGGGTCATGAACATCCTTCAGATCACCCGCAACACCCGCACCGAGGAAGCCAGCGGCCGGGCAGAGCTGGTCAGCGCGCTGCCGGTCGGGCGACATGCAGCGCAGGTGGCGGCTTTCCTGCTGGTCGTGATCGCGGATGCGGCCTTTGCCCTGTTGAGCAGCGTGCTCCTGATCGCTGCCGGGCTGGGTGTTCTCGACACAGTCGCCATGACGGCCGGGCTGGCAGCGACCGCGCTGGTGTTCGCGGGAGTCGCCACAGTGACCTGCCAGCTCACGGTGCACGGACGAGGGGCGTCCGGGCTGGCCCTGGCCGCACTCGGCGCCGCCTTGATGATCCGCGGAATCGGGGACGTCGCGCGGCCGCACGGCAGCTGGCTCTCCTGGCTGTCGCCGCTCGCCTGGCCCCAGCAGCTGAGGGCCTACGTCGACCTGCGGATCTCACCGCTCGCGCTCAGCGTGCTCGCGATCATCGTCGCCCTCGCGCTGGGCGCCTTCCTCGCCTCGCGCCGTGACCTCGGCGGCGCGGTCCTGCACGAACGTCCCGGCCGCGCCGTCGCCGCGCCGACCCTGGCCAGTCCGTTAGCCCTCGCCCTCCGATCGCAACGTTCGGCCCTGGTGTGGTGGCTCGTCGGCTGCGTGGCGATGTTCGGGCTCACCGGTCTGTTCGTCGGCCAGGGCTTCGGCGATGTCCTCGACGCCATCGCCGATCAGAACGACCTCACCGCCGCGATCTTCGGCGACGATCCACTGGCGGCGTTCTTGGGCCTGATGATGCTGCACAACGCACTGGCTGTCGCTGTCTACACGATTGCCACCGCCCTGCGGATCAAACCCGAGGAGGACGAGGGGCGGCTGGGACTGAGCCTGTCGCAGCCGGTACCGAGGGTCACCCTGTTGCTCTCTCATCTGGCGGTCGTCGCGCTGGGAGCGTTCGTCTTGATCTTCCTCGGCGGCGCTGTCGCACTGTGGCTCGGAACCTTCATATCCGGCGGAGACGTCAGCTTCATCACCCTGCTCACCAGCGCCGGGGCGTTCGCGGTCGCGATCGCCGTGATGCTCGCGTTCACCGCCGCGGTCTACGCCTGGATGCCGCGCGCGACCTCGCTCGCCTGGGCCCTGTTCGCGGCGGTCGTCATCGAGACCTTCTTCGGGGGACTGTTGAAGCTGCCCGACGCGCTCAGAGCGATCTCACCCTTCTGGTGGCTCGGCGACTATCCCAGCACGCCGCTCGACCCGTCGCACCTGATCGGTCTCGGCACGGCAGCGCTCGCCTTGATCGCCGCCGCCGCCGTCGGCTTCCGCCGCCGTGACCTGTCCGCCGGCTGAGGGGCAGAAGGCTCCGCTACTCCGGTGCGATGCCGGCCCGGTAGGCGATCACCACGAGCTGGGCGCGGTCACGCGCGCCCAGCTTGCCGAGGAGCCTGCTGACGTACGTCCGAGCGGTCTCCGGACTGATGAACAGGGCGCGGCCGATCTCGGCGTTGGACAGACCCTTGGCCACCTCGGCCAGCACCTCAAGCTCGCGGCCGGTCAGGGTCTCGAGCCGGGGGTCGGGGCGCGGACTGGCCGACGTCTGCGCCAGCCGGGTCATCACCTGGCGGGCCACCGTGGGCGCCAGTGTCGCCTCACCACGCGCCGCCCCGCGTACTGCTCGCCGCAGCTCGTCCGGACCGCTGTCCTTGAGGAGATAGCCCGTCGCGCCGGCCCGGATGGCCTCGAGGACGTCGTCGTCGGCGTCGAACATGGTCAGGATCAGCACCGGGATCTTGGCCAGCAGCGGGTCTGCCCGGATCGCGCGCGTCGCCTCGATGCCGCCCATGATCGGCATCTTGAGGTCCATCAGGAACACGTCGGGCCGCAGCTCCCGGCCGAGACTGAGTGCCTGGCGGCCGTTCTCGGCCTCGCCCACGACCTCGATCTCCTCGTGGTCGTGCAACAGCGACCGCAGCCCGGCGCGGAGCAGCCCTTGGTCGTCGACCAACAGGACCCGTGTCACGACGGTGTCCTCAGCGGCAGGCGGCAGCGTACGGTCCAGCCACGCGGGCCGCCGTCGACGTCGAGCTCCCCGCCGAGGGCGGCGACCCGCTCCCGCATACCGGCCAGGCCATGACCCGGGGGTCTGCCGGTGGGCGTCTCGCCCGGGGGTATATCGGTGGGCGTCTCGCCCGGGGGTGTACCGGTGGGCGTCTCGCCCGGGGGTATATCGGTGGGCGTCTCGCCCGGGGGTATATCCGTGGGCGTAGCGGCGTGGCCGTTGTCATGCACCACGATCTGCAACGCCTCGTCACCGTCGCGCCGCAGCTCGACGCTGATCATCGAGGCGGCCGAGTGCTTCAACGTGTTGGTGACGGCCTCCTGCACAATCCGAACGGCGGTGCTGGCGACCTCCGGCGATGGGGCCAGACTGCTGTCGATCTCCAGGCGGACGTCGTAGCCGGCCGACAGCGGTGCCTCGAGGATGTGCTGGACGTCATGCAGTGACGGCGCCGGGGTTGTGGTGCCGTTCGGTTCCCGGAGCAGGGCCACCGTGGAACGAAGCTGCTTCATCGAGTCCGACACCGAGCTGCGTACCTGGCTCAGCGCGTCGTCGAGGGCACGGTGGCCCGGCGCGACGGCCTCCCGTGCGATGCCGGCATAAACCGAGGCCGCGGCCAGCGAGTGACCGATGGAGTCATGCAGGTCGCGGGCGATCTCCAGCCGCTGCTCCCGCGCCCGCAGGTCGGCGTCGGTCCTGGCCTGGTCGGCCATCGCCCGGGCGAGCTCTTCGCGCCGGCGGACGAGGTCGCGACGGGTGGCGAGGCTGTGCCCGAGCAGGATCACGCTCGCCGCCAGCGAGGCGTGCATGACCAGCTCATAGCCCACCACGTAGCCGGGATCCTGCCCCTTCAGCACCCGCCAGCCGGTCGAGAACCCCAAGACGCCGGCGGCGGTGACGCAGGCGGCGACGACCCGGCCGGCCTCGGCCGCCGAGAACAGGGCCGCCGCGATCGGGACGGCGACGCCGATCGGGGGAAACCCCGCCACGTAGTAGGAGAAGAAGCCCACCACGGTGAGCGCCAACACCAGCAGCGGGTGTTGCCGCCGGATCAGCATCAACGCTCCCAGGCCGACCGCCCATCCGTACGCGACCGGCGGCGCAGGGCCGGCGCTGTCCTCGGCCGTGGCGACGACCCCGGCCAGCGTCACCGTCACGCCGATGAGCAGCAGCACGTCCACGACGCGGGGCTCGGGGGCTGCGGCCAGGGGTCTCACGAGCGCCACTCTAGGCGCGATCGTCGGGCCAGGTGAGCGCTCAGGCGCGTCGTCACTGTCGCCTGGCGACGTAGTCCGGCCGTGCCTCGGCTGACCAGGGGCGGTCAGCGTCGGGAGGGGAGTACGCCGCTCGCGGGCGGCAGGTTTCCTGGCCAACTGTCAGGGGGACGTGGCACGATCACGACCACACGCCTGGTGGACGGAGATTCGATGAGCACGCCCGAGCGGTCCGCGGCGCACGCGGCCGACAGTCATGACCTGATCCGGGTCCGCGGCGCACGGGTGAACAACCTGCGCGACGTCAGTGTCGAGATCCCCAAGCGGCGGCTCACCGTATTCACCGGCATCTCCGGCTCAGGCAAGAGCTCACTGGTCTTCGGCACGATCGCGGCGGAGTCGCAGCGGATGATCAACGAGACCTACAGCGCCTTCGTCCAGGGCTTCATGCCGACCTTGGCCCGTCCCGATGTCGACCTCCTCGACGGCCTGACGACAGCGATCATCGTCGATCAGGAACGGATGGGCAGCGACCCCCGCTCCACGGTCGGGACGGCGACCGATGCCAACGCCATGCTGCGGATCCTGTTCAGCCGGCTCGGCCAGCCCTACATCGGATCCTCCCAGGCGTTCTCCTTCAACGTCGCCTCGATCTCCGGCGCCGGCGCCGTCACGCTGGAGAAGGGCGGCCGCACCACCAAGGAACGACGGAGCTTCAGCATCACCGGCGGCATGTGCCCCCGCTGCGAGGGCCGCGGCGCAGTGAACGACATCGATCTCACTCAGCTTTACGACGACACCCTGTCGCTGAACGAGGGTGCGCTCACCATCCCGGGCTACAGCATGGAGGGCTGGTACGGCCGGATCTTCCGGGGCTGCGGCTATTTCGATCCGGACAAGCCGATCCGCAACTACACCAAGCGCGAGCTCGACGACCTGCTCCACAAGGAGCCGACCAAGATCAAGATCGATGGCATCAACCTGACCTACCAGGGCCTGATTCCGCAGATCCAGAAGTCCTACCTGTCCAAGGACGTGGACGCCCTCCAGCCCCACATCCGCGCGTTCGTCGAGCGCGCCGTCACCTTCACCACCTGTCCCGAGTGCGGCGGCACCAGGCTGAGCGCGGCGGCCCGCTCGTCCAAGATCAACGGCAAGAACATCGCCGACCTGTGCGCCATGCAGATCAGCGACTTGGCGGCGTGGATCGGTGAGCTGAGTGAGCCTTCGGTGGCGCCGCTGCTGGAAGCACTGCGCGAGACGCTCGACTCCTTCGTCGGTATCGGCCTCGGCTATCTCTCGCTGGACCGCCCGGCGGGAACCCTCTCCGGTGGCGAGTCCCAACGCACGAAGATGATCCGTCACCTCGGTTCCTCCCTGACCGATGTGACGTACGTGTTCGATGAGCCAACCATCGGACTGCACCCGCACGACATCGCCCGGATGAACGAGCTGTTGCTCCAGCTGCGCGACAAGGGCAACACCGTGCTGGTGGTGGAGCACAAGCCCGAGATGATCGCGATCGCCGATCACGTCATCGACCTCGGCCCGAAGGCCGGAACCGAGGGTGGCCAGATCATGTACGAGGGGACCGTCGAAGGGCTGCGGTCGAGCGACACGATCACCGGGCGCCACCTCGACGACCGGGCCACGCTGAAGACGGTGGTTCGCAGCGCGACGGGTGCCTTGGAGGTCCGCGGCGCGAGCACCCACAACCTGTTGGACGTCGACGTCGACATTCCGCTCGGAGTTCTGGTCGTCCTCACCGGCGTTGCAGGCTCGGGCAAGAGCTCGCTGATCCGTGGTTCGGTGTCCGGGCGGGACGGCGTCGTGACTGTCGACCAGGCCGCGATCCGTGGCTCGCGGCGGAGCAACCCCGCCACCTACACCGGGCTGCTGGAGCCCATCCGCAAGGCCTTCGCCAAGGCGAACGGGGTCAAGCCGGCTCTGTTCAGCGCCAACTCGGAGGGGGCTTGTCCGAACTGCAACGGCGCCGGAGTGATCTACACCGACCTCGGCATGATGGCCGGCGTGGCCGCCCCCTGCGAGGTGTGCGAGGGCAGGCGGTTCGACGCGTCGGTGCTGGAATACCGCTTCGGGGGCTCGGACATCAGCGAAGTGCTGGCGATGCCTGTCGCCGAGGCGGAGCAGTTCTTCGCCGACGGGGACGCGAAGCTGCCGGCCGCGCACAAGATCGTGAGTCGGCTCGCCGACGTCGGTCTCGGATATCTCACCCTCGGTCAGCCCCTCACCACGCTGTCCGGTGGCGAACGTCAGCGGATCAAGCTGGCGAGCCATCTCGGCGACAAGGGTGGCGTCATCGTCTTGGACGAACCGACCACCGGTCTGCATCTCGCCGACGTGGACAACCTGCTGGGGATGCTGGACCGCTTGGTGGACTCCGGCAAGTCGATCGTGGTCATCGAGCACCACCAGGCAGTGATGGCCCACGCCGACTGGATCATCGACCTCGGCCCGGGTGCCGGTCGCGACGGCGGCCGAGTCGTCTTCGAGGGGACGCCGGCCGAGCTGGTTGAAACCCGGCCCACCCTCACCGGCGAGCACCTCGCGGCCTACGTCGGGTCCTGACGACCTGGTGGGCGAGTCGAGCCGGGTCGGACTGCCTTGACGCGAAACGCCCGGGTCCGACGGCGTACGTCGCCGCCGGATCCAGGCGTTCCGCTTCCCCCGAGGCGGAACACACGTTCCCCCGAACTACGTTTCGCCTCATCGAGACCGGTCGGCACGACGGCGGAGACCGGCCCCACCTCCCGCAACGATCGAGGGACCCGATCGGTGCCAGTGATGCCGGGTGGCTCGCCCACCTCTGCGGGCGAGCTGCTCGGCAGCCGGCGCGTGAGCTGAGATCTTGCTGAGCTTCTGGTCGATCTCACCCGCGGATCGCACCAGCCGGGTATCTTAGAACAAGTTCACGGCCTCCTGAACCCCCGAGCAGGTGGCCGTGAACTTTTTTGTTTGCCCGCCGACAGCCGCCGGGCTGCCACGATTGACGACGTGCAGATCCCCGAGGCGTTCCGCGCCATGCCGCGGTGGTGGTCGGATGAGCCGGGCCGGGCCTGGCTGTCGCGACTGTCTGAGCTGGTGGCTGAGCAGTGCCGCCGCTGGGACCTCGTCGTCGACGGATCGCCCTGGCACGGGTCCAATGCCTTGGTGCTGCCGGTGCGCCGTGGTCCCACCCCACTGGCACTGCGAATGTCGCCACCCGAGGACGACCTGAGTGCCGAGGTCGGCGCGCTCCGGTTCTGGGCCGGTCGCGGAACCGTCCGGCTGGTCGACGTCGACCTGGACCGGTCGGCCACCCTGTTGGAGCGCCTCGACGGCGCGCGTTCCCTGCGGACGCTGCCGTTGGACGAGGCGGCGCCGATCCTGGCTGCGATCATGGTGGCGTTGGCGATTCCGGCGCCCGCCGACGTGCTGAGTACTGGCGAGATCGCCGCGGCCGGCGCCGCGAGGTTCTCCGCCGACTGGCAGCGTCTCGGCCGCCCGACCACGCGGGCAGTGCTGCACGCGGCCGTCCAGGCTGCGGACCGGCTCAGCCAAGGACACGGCAACGAAGCGGTCAACGGCGATCTCCACCACGACCAGGTCCTCGCCGGCACCCGAGCTCCGTGGCTGGTCGTCGACCCCGTCCTGCTCCGCGGCGACATGGAATATGACCTGGCCCGCATCCTGTGGTCACGCCTCGACGAGATGGCGACCGACGGCGACGTCCGGCGCCACGTCGACCTGATCGTCCAGCGAGCGGAGCTGCCCGCCGACCGGGCCCGGGACTGGGTGGTGGCCCGGTCGATGGCCTACCTGCTCTGGGGCCTCGACCACGGACTGACCAGCGACCCGGCCCGGTGTCAGCGGTTGCTGGCCATCTTCGCCTAGGACCGGCCGGCCGGTCGTGGCCCTCACTTGCTGAAGCCGGCGGTCAGGCCGCTGAGCAGCTGCCGGCGCCCGATGATGTAGAGGACCAGGATCGGCAGCGTGGTCAGCACCACAGAGGCCAGCACGGCCGGCACGTTGACGCTGTATTGGCCCTGGAACGACCACAGCGCCAACGGCAGGGTGCGCTTCTCCGGACTCTGAGTCAGGATCAGTGGCAGCAGGAACCCGTTCCAGATCCCCAGCCCGTTGTAGATCGTCACGGTCACCAGGGCCGGCCGGGTCAGGGGGAAGGCCAGGTGCCACAAGGTCTGCCAGTCGCTCGCGCCGTCGGTGCGCATCGACTCGAAGAGCTCCTTCGGCACGTCGCGGATGAAGTTCGACAACACCAGCACCGACAACGGGATGGCGAAGGCGATCGACGGCAGGATGATCGCGCCCAGGGTGTCGTAGAGGCCGAGCTTGATGATGATCAGGTACACCGGGATGATCGTCGCCTGGAGCGGGATGGCCAGGCCCAGCAGGAACAGGGAGTTGATGCCCTTCAGCACCCAGCCGGTGCCGCGCACGATGGCGAACGAGGCCAGGAAGGAGATCAGCACCGCCGGCACGATGGCGCCAACGGTGACGATCACACTGTTGAGGAAGTAGCGCGGGAAGTCTGACTGAATCACGAGCAGATAGCTGTTCGTGGTGGGTTCCGCGCTCGGCACCAGCGGGTTGGTGACGAAATAGCTGGACTGGGTCTTGAAGCTGGTGATGACGATCCAGTAGATCGGCACCAGCACGATCGCCAGCCACACCCACCCGAGTGCGCCGCCCAGCCAGTTGGGCCTGCCGGTGCTGTGCAGCCTCGTCGGCTGCTCCTTTCCGCGGCTTTTCGTGCGCCCCGCGGCGGTGGTCACTGTCGCCATCTCAGGCCCCTTCCAGCTGGCTGTCGGTCGTGCTGCCGCCGATGCGGCGGAGCAGGAGAGCGAGGCCGAGCCCGATGAGAATCAAGATGACCGCGATAGCGCTGGCCGGCCCCATCAGGTTGGCCTGGAACCCTCGCTTGTACATGTCCAAGGCGAGCACGCGGGTGGCGTCGCCGGGTCCGCCCTCGGTCAGCACGAAGATCAGGTCGAAGAAGGTCAGCGACCCCACAACCATCAAGGTGGACGAGGTGACGATGGTGTTCTTCAACTGCGGCAGCGTGATGCTGAGGAACTGTCGTGCCCGGCCGGCGCCGTCGATCAGTGCCGCTTCGTACATCGTGGTCGGGATCTGTCGGACGGCGCCCTGATAGATCAGCGAGTGGAACGGGATGAACTGCCAGGAGATCACGAAGATGATGACGCCGAGAGCAAGGTTCGGTCGACCCAGCCAGTCCTGGGACAACAGTGGGAGCTTCAACCCCGCTCCGAGACCGAAGTTGGGATCCAGCAGCGCCTTGTAGGTGATGGCGATCGCCGCCGAGCTGAGCAGCAGCGGGATGAAGTACAGCACCGCGAGGATCTCGCGGTAGCGCTGATGGCCGGCGAGGAAGGTTCCGATCAGGATGCTCATCGGCGTCTGAACCAGCCAGCTGAGCGCCATGACCAAGAAGGTGACCCACAGAGCGTGGGGCAGGCCCGGGTCGGTGAGCACCGCCCGCCAGCTGTCGAAGCCAGCCGGTCGGATCTCGCCGAGCCCGGACCACTCGGTGAAGGACAGCACCAACACGCCCAACAGCGGGACCACGCCGAAGCCGACGAAGAAGATCAGCGCCGGCAGCGCCATCCAGGTGAGCGACTTGGCCCGGCCGCCGCCGCCACCCGCAGCCCGGGTGGCGGCCGGCGACTCGACGGCGGCCGAAGCCAGCGCGGTCACTTACCGATGACCTTGTTCATGCTGTCGACCCACTCCTGGGGCGTGATCGAGAGCTGGAACAGCTTCGCGATGTTGTCCAGCAGCGTCTCGGCCGCAGTCGGGGACAGTGCCTGGTCCCACGACTGGACGAAGGTCTTCGCCTTGCTCGACACGTCGTAGTTGAACTTGAGGAACTCGGTGTCCTCGCCGGAGAACAGGGAGTCGGACCCCTTGACGACCGGGACGCTGCCGTTGGAGACCCAGGACTTGACCTCGGTGTCGTCCAGCACCGAGGTGGCGAAGAACTTCTTGGCGGTCTCCTTCTCCGCGTCGGAGGCCTTCGAGGAGATCGAGAGGTACTGCCCGGGGTTGCCGACCGTGCTGGTCGGATCGCCCTTGCCTCCCTCGACCCCCGGGAAGTTCATGTAGCCGAGGTTTCCGCCGCTGACGAAGTCGCCGCCGTCAGCCTTCATGCTGCCGTACGTCCAGGCGCCGTGGACCATCATGGCCGCCTTGCCGGTGTAGAGCAGTGCCTGGTCGGCGTTGGAGTCGGCGGTGATGGAGGAGAAGCCCTTGATGAAGCCCTTGGCCTTGACCAGGTCCTGCACCTTGGTCAGCGTGTCGATCACGGCCGGGTCGGACCAGGCGTTCGCCTCGCCGGCGAAGACGTTCTGGAACACCTCCGAGCCGGCGGTGCGATCCAGCAGGAACTCCAGCCACATCATGTTGGTCCACCGCGACTGCCCACCGAGGGAGAACGGCGCGATGCCCGCGTCGTTGAACCGCGGCACCAGGCTCATGATCTCGCCCCACGACTGCGGAGGCTCGGCGCCGATCTTCTCGAAGGCCTTCTTGTTGTAGTAGAAGATGATCGGCGCCACCGTCTCGGCCGGCATCGCGTAGATCTTGCCGTCGACAGTCGCTGCTTCGAACGACGACGGGAAGAGCTTGTCCTTGAGTGCGGTGTTCTCCGCGAAGAACGAGGTGAGGTCCTCGACCTGGTCGTTCTTCACATACTCCTTGAGTCCGCCGCCGCCCCAGCCCCAGATGATGGTCGGGCCCTGACCTGCGCCGATCGCGGTCTTGATCTTCGTCTTGTACGCGTCGTTCTGGAACTCGGTGTGCTTGATGGTGGTGCTCGGGTTGGCTTCGTTGAAGCGCTTGACCGTCGCCTCTCGGATGCCCTGCTGCGGCTGACCGGTGAGGAACCAGTAGCTGGCGGCACCGCCGCCGGCTGCGCTCGCTTCGCCGCCGGCGTCGTTGCCCGCTGCACCCGTCTGGGTGGGGGTCTTCCCACCACCGCAAGCGGTGAGGGCTGCCGTCGCCGATGCGCCGAGCGCGAGGCCGAGGAACGCGCGGCGTGAGGTCAGATTGAGGTCCACGTTGATCTCCGTTGCTAGACGGGGTCTTCCCCCGGGGTCCGATGGGCTGACGCGGCCGCCGGGCGTCGATGCCAGCGGGCTAGATGTTTCGTCGGTGACCGCCCGGCGTTAACGTAACTTTCGGACAGTTGTGGTGTCAACCATACGCTGAGGGCCGAGACCTAACCGTGTCCAAGTGGGCCTGGCGGCGGTGGAACTTCGACGATACGCTCTCGAACCGGCACGAAACTTTCGTTACAGATGAGGTCAGTGTTCAGCCCAAGCGCAACGGCCTAACCGCAGCCGAATCTCGGGAAATGGGCAGCGACAAAACCTCCTGGCTGCGTAAAGTTTGATATCGGCGTTCGGGGATGTCTCGATCCGCTGTGTGCTCCGCAGTTCCCATCGAAGGCGAGGAAGGACCCCGTGCCGACCGAGGAAGGACCGACGACGCTCGCTACCGTGGCGGCGTCTGCCGGCGTGTCCGTGGCGACGGTGTCGAAGGTGCTGAACGGGCGCGCCGATGTCGGACCCGCCACCCGCGCCCGAGTGCTCACCTTGCTTGAACAGCACGACTACGTCGAACGCCGGGCCGACCCCCCGGGTCGACCGGTGACCGATCAGCGCATCGTCGAGCTCGTGTTCCACGGGTCGCTGTCCACCTACTCGGTGGAGATTCAGCTCGGCGTGCTGGATGCTGCCACCGAGCTCGGGGTCGGGGTCGCGGTCAGCGTCCGCCCGCGCCGGCAGCGCAATGCCGGCTCGAAGCGGGCTGCTGCCTGGGTCGCCCGGCTGGCTGACCTCGGACGCGTGGCGGTGATCGACGTGGTCGACGACGTCCGGCAGGGCGACCTGGGGGCGTTCTCACGCTCTCGGCTGCCGCTTGTGGTGATCGACCCGCTCAACCTGCCGCGGCGCCAGATCACCAGCGTCGGCGCGACGAACTTCGCCGGCGGTCTCGCCGCCACACAGCACCTGCTCGGGCACGGCCACCGGCGGATCGCCTACATCGGCGGTGACGTCGCCTCGGCCTACAACCAGGCCCGGCTGCACGGCTATCGCGCCGCCATGGACGCCCAGGGCGTGCAGGTCCCGGACGTGTACGTTCACAGCGGCGGGCCGCACTACGACGACGGGGTGGCCCAAGGGGCAGCGCTGCTCGACCTGGCGGAGCGGCCCACCGCGGTCTTCGCCGCCACTGATGAGATCGCGGCCGGGGTGATCGAGGCCGCCCGTACCCGCGGGCTGCGGGTGCCGGAGGACCTCAGTGTCGTCGGGTTCGACGACACCGAGGTGGCCCGGCTGCTGTCCCCGCCGCTGACCACCGTGCGTCAGCCGCTGCGCGAGATGGGCCGGGTGGCCCTGCGCACCGCGATTCGGCTGGCCACCGGCGAGCGGCTCGACTCCCACCACGTCGAGCTGGCCACCGAGCTCGTCGTCCGCAGCTCGACAGCGCCGCCGCCATGATCACCCGCATCGACGCCACCGCGGCGACCACCAGCACTTGCTTCTCCCGTGACCACCGGCCCGTGGTCACGGTGGATCCCGGCGAGCGGCTGGTGGTCGAGTCGCTGGACGCCTCGGGCCATCTGGAGCGTCAGACGTACGCCGGTGAGGTGCGACCCAAGATGCACCCCAACGCCGCCGGGCACTGCCTGACCGGGCCGATTGCGGTCCGCGGTGCCCGAGCCGGCGACACGCTTGCGGTGCACCTGAGCGGGATGCGGCCGGGGCCGTGGGGTTGGACCGTGGCCGGCGCCGCCGACACCCCGGTCACCCGGCGGCTCGGCCTGGCGGGAGGCACGCCGTCGTGGTTGCTGTGGGAGCTCGACGCCGACGCGGGTACGGCCACGGCCGACCGCGGGTTCGTCCGGTCACTGGCCCCGTTCCTCGGTGTGATCGGTGTGGCCCCAGCCGCTGCCGGCGAGCACTCCACCATCCCGCCGCGGGCGGCGACCGGTGGCAACATCGACTGCCGCGAGCTGACCGCCGGCTCGACCCTGTTCCTGCCGGTGGCCGTCGACGACGCTCTGGTCTATCTGGGCGATGGACACGCCGCGCAGGGCGACGGCGAGGTCGGCGGCACGGCGATCGAGTGCCCGATGACCACCGAGCTGGTCCTGGATCTGGTCCAGGACGCCGTGCTGCCCGGGATACACGCCGAGACGGCGGCCGGCCGGATCACCTTCGGGTTCGACCCCGATCTCGACGTCGCGATGGGTGACGCCCTGGACGCGATGGTGATCTGGCTGCAGCGGCTGCACGACCTCGACAAGGCGACGGCGTTGGCGCTGGCCAGCACTTGTGTCGACCTGCGCATCACCCAGGTGGCCAACAAGACCTGGGGCGTCCACGCGGTGCTGCCGCCCGGCGCGGTGCGCTGACTCAGGCTGCTCAGCGGAGCGCTGACTCGGGCCGGCTCGACCCACTTCGGCTTCGGCTGGACAACCGTCGCGGGCTGGGCTGGGTCGGACCCGAAAGGCTCTGCCGCTGAGCGTGAGGCCGGCGCGGACGCCCCCCATCCGCCGCCGGTGGACAGCCCTAGCCAAGCGCCGCTCTTTGCGTGTAGACGTTGGACCAGGACGGCGTCGTTTCGGGCGCCCTCTCCCCGGCCCTGGCGGCCACGACATGACGGAGGACGAGCATGAGCGAGAGCACTGTCGACCCGAACGACCAGTCGAACGAAGGACTGACCGACGGCGATGCGCAGGGCGTACCCGGCATCCACGATGGCGGCGCTGACGGTGGGGCTGACAGCGGCGCCGAAGGTCCGGCCGACGGCGGTGCGGAGGGCGTACCGGGAACCCACGACGGCGGCGCGGATGGCGGTGCTGACGGCGGGGCGGATGGCGGTGCCGATGGCGGTGCCGACGGCGGAGCCAGTGGTCTCTAGTCCGTGACCGGCACTACCAAAGTTGACGGAGCGCCCGGGCCGGTGCCCGGGCGTTCCGAGTTCACCCGCCCTGGCCACTCGTCGCCGGCGGTGCCACGACTGATCGGAGTCGATCCCGCGGAGTTCGCCCGCCGGCACTGGGGCGCGCAGCCGTTGCTGACGCGCGCCGCCGACCTGCCGGCGGGCTTCGACGACCTGCTGGACGAGGCCGCGGTCGATGAGCTGGTGTCCCAGCGCGGACTGCGTACGCCGTTTCTCCGCGTCGCGAAGGCCGGCAGCACGCTTCCCACCGGCGCGTTCACCGCCGGCGGCGGCGTCGGTGCCGGCGTGAGCGACCAGGTCAGCGACGACAAGCTGGTGACGTTGTTCGCCGACGGCGCGACGCTGGTCCTGCAGGGACTGCACAGATTGTGGCCGCCGATCCTCGAGTTCTGCCAGCAGCTCGCGGCCGAGCTCGGCCACCCGGTGCAGGCCAACGCCTACGTCACGCCGCCGCAGAACAAAGGGTTCAGCGACCACTACGACGTACACGACGTGTTCGTGCTGCAGATCGCCGGCGAGAAGGAGTGGTCCATCCACGCCCCGGTGCACGCGTCACCGCTACGGGACCAGCCCTGGAGCGAGCGCCGGGTGGCCGTCGAGCGGGCAGCTGCCGAGCCGCCGATGCTGCAGACGGTTCTCCGGCCGGGCGACTGCCTCTATCTGCCTCGCGGCTATCTCCACGCAGCGACCGCGCTCGGCGGGGTCAGTACCCACCTGACGATCGGGGTGCACAGCTGGACCCGGCACGCACTGGGGGAGCAGCTGCTGCAGGCCGCACTGGAGCGGGCAGCCGAGGACCCGGCGGTCCGGGGCTCTCTTCGGTTCGGGCTGTCGGCCACGGATCCGGACCAGACGCGCGACGACGTGGAGGTCGTCCGCGCCCACCTGCTCGACGCCCTCCAGCAGATTGACGCGGCGGAGATCTCCGCCCGGCTGACCGCTGCCGTGCGACTGAGCCAGCGCGCGGCGCCGGTGGGACCGCTGCGGCAGCTGGCGGCCGTCGAGGCGCTCGAGCCACACAGCGTGCTCCGGCTCCGGGACCACCTCGAGGCGACCCTCGACAAAGGCGTCGACGGCAGCTGGTGCGTGCACAGCCGTGCAGGCGAGCTGCGGCTGAGTGCGGACGAGCTGGCCGGGGCGCAACGGATCCTGGGGACCGGCCGAGCCACCGCCGCTGAGCTCGGCATGGATCTCGCCGCCCGACTCCTGCGGTTCGCGCTGGCCGTGGTTGCGGAGTGACCGGGGACCGACCGGGCGCCTTTCGCTGCAGCGTCGCCGCGGCGGAGCGTGGGGACCCCCAGCTCGGCACTGCAGCGCCCGGGCGTCGCTGGCTGTTGGTCGAGCACCCGGGACCGTGGGGCTTCGCCGCGCTGGCGGAGTCGGGGATCGACCCGACTGTGCTCCAGGCGATCACCAGCGCAGCCCAGCAGGCAGGAGCGCGGGTGCTGATGATCCGTCGTCCTGGCCGGCAACGCCCGACGTCGAGCCGGCGGTGGGCGGTGGTGTCCTACGACGACGGCACCGTCTGGGGCAGTTGGTCGGCCGACCACGAGCTGCTCGATGCGGTCAGCGAACTCCGAACCCCGTCACCGGCGGGGACGCCCGAGCCGATCCTGCTGGTCTGCGCCCACGGCGTGCACGACACCTGCTGCGCGGTCCGGGGCCGCCCCCTAGCAGCCGCGCTGCAGGCGGAGTGGCCCGAGCTCACCTGGGAGTGCAGTCACGTCGGCGGCGATCGGTTCGCCCCCAACGTGGTGCTGCTACCAGACGGTGCGTACTACGGTGGCGTAGCGGTGGTGGACGCCGTCGACCACGTCCGGCGTCATCTCGCCGGCGCCGTGGTGACTGAGCACCTGCGAGGGCTGAGCGTGATGGCGGCCCCGGCCCAGGCGGCCGCGGTGGCGGCGCTGGCCCGGTTCGGTCCGGCCGGAGTCCGCCAGGTGGAGGCTCTCGACGTCCGACGCGTCGACCAGCAGACCTGGTCCGTGCGCCTGCGTGGTCACCGACCGCTGCCCTCAGAGATCGAGGCTACGGTTCACGCTGCCCCGCAGGCAGCGGCGATGCTGACCTGCCGGGCGGTCGCGCCGTCTCGCGCCTTGGTCTATTCGGTGGAGTCTCTCCAAATTGTTCGACAGTGATGTGAAACCAGCATTAGAGTGACATGACAATTAGGCGTCATGTTCCTCGGACGTCACTTGGGGGAAGTTCCACGTCCGACTCTCGTTCCTAGGCTGGTACGCATGCCCCTGAAGCCTGTGCGCATTGCGTACTCGTTGCTCATGTTCGTGGTCGTCAGTGTCCTCTCGGGGCTCCTCGTGGCCGGTCTGTTCCTTCCTGTGGTGGGCCTGGCCGGGGTCAGCAGCCGCTCGGCCGCGGGGGAGATGGAGAAGATTCCGGCGGAGCTGATCACGCCACCGCAGCCGGCCCGGTCGAAGATCCTGCTCGGTAACGGGAAGGTGCTGGCGTATGTCTACGACCAGAACCGGGTGTATGTCCCGCTGACCAAGATCGCACCGGTGATGAAGCAAGCGCAGATCGCCATCGAGGACCACCGGTTCTACGAGCACGGTGCGATGGACCTGAAGGGCACGCTGCGAGCGTTGCTGCGCAACTCGACCTCGACCGCGGGGACCCAGGGTGGTTCCTCGCTCACCCAGCAGTACGTGAAGATGGTGCAGATCGAGAAGGCCCGCCAGGCCGGCGACGACGCCGGCATCCAGGCCGCGCAGGAAGCCTCGTACGCGCGCAAGATCCAAGAGCTCCGCTACGCCATCGCCATCGAGGACAAGCTCACCAAGGATGAGATCCTGGAGCGCTATCTCAATATCGCCTACTACGGTGAGGGAGCGTACGGCGTCGAGGCTGCGGCGCGCCTCTACTTCGGCAAGAGTGCCGCCAAGCTGGACCTGGCACAGGCCGCGATGGTGGCAGGCCTGGTGCAGAACCCGGGATCCAACAACCCGGTCAGGAACGAGCCCGCCGCCCTGGACCGGCGTGATGTGGTGATCAACCGGATGGCTGCGCTGAAGCTCATCACTGTCGACCAGGCCAAGAAGGCCAAAGCCACCACGTTCAACGAGAAGTCGGTGAAGCGGACGCGCAACGGGTGCGTCGGCAGCAAGTATCCCTTCCTCTGTCAGTACGTGGTGAAGTCGCTGGAGCAGTCACCCAGCCTGGGCAAGACGGTGGACGATCGGCTCAACGCGCTCAAGCGCGGCGGGCTCACCATCGAGACCAAGATCGACCCCGAGAGCCAGGACAAGGCGCAGAAAGCGGTCAGCTCGGTCGTCAAGGCGACCGACCCGGTGATCTCCACCATGGACATGATCGAGCCCGGTACCGGTCAGATCATCGCCATGGCGCAGAGCCGGCCGGTGATGGGGAGCAACGCCAAGAAGGGCAACACCTACTGGAACTACTCCGCGGAGCCCAGCATGGGTGGCGCCCAGGGCTATCAGGCAGGGTCGACGTTCAAGGTGTTCACGGCGGCAGCGGCACTGGAGAAGGGCATCCCGCTGTCGAAGAAGTTCAACGCGGCGCCGAAGATGAACTTCTCGGGCAAACCGTTCAGCACCTGCACCGGCCGGCAGCGCGTCTACGGGTCGTGGTCGGTCGCCAACTCCACCGGCACCAGCGGCGTGATGAACATGTATCGCGGTGCTGAGATGTCGGTGAACACCTATTTCGTCCAGCTGGAGCTGCTGACCGGCATGTGCCGGGTGACCAAGATGGCGGAGAAGCTGGGGGTGAAGAGCAGCGCCGAGGGTCGGCAGCTGGTCGACTACTACCAGGACAAGCCCGCCTTCACCCTCGGGTCGGTCGAGGTCAGCCCGTTGTCGATGGCCGAGGCGTACGCCACGTTCGCTGCCCGCGGCATCCACTGCAAGCCGATCATCATCTCCAAGATCACCACCCCGTCGGGTAAGGAGCTTGAGGCGCCGAGTGCGAACTGCAAGCGGGTGATCGACCAGGACGTGGCTGACGGCATGAACAAGCTGCTCAGCAGCGTGATGGCCAAGGGCACCGGCAAGCGGGCCGCCATCTCCGACGGACGGCCACAGGCCGGCAAGACGGGCACCATCGACAGTAATGAGGCGGTCTGGTTCGCCGGCTACACCCCCGATGTCGCCGGCGTGGTGATGATCTCGATCGATAACCAGAAGAAGCCGTTCAAGAAGGGAAAGCCGGGCTTCCGCCGCAGTGGCGTGAAGAACTACACGCTGCCCAGCGGAACCTTGCTCGAGGGGTCCGGCAGCGGTGATGCGGGCATGAAGATCTGGAAGCCCACCATGGACGAATACCTCAAGGGCACGAAGAAGTCGAAGTTCTCCGACCCGCCCGCCAAGGTGGACACTGGTCGCACGGTGACGATGCCGGCGATCGCCGGCCTGAGCATTGCCGAGGCTCGCAAGAAGCTGGAGGCCAGGGGCTTCACGCTGGAGCGAGCCACCCGCTACAGCAACGCCCCGGTCGGCACCTTCCTCGGCTTCTCGCCCTCGGGGGGTCGGGTGAAGGAGTTCAGCACGGTCTATGCCGTCTACTCCGCGGGACCCGACCCTGCTATTGAGCGGGAGGCCCGTGAGCGGGCTCGGCGTGCCCGGGAGCGGGCGGCGGCGAAGGCACGCGAGGCGCGAGAAGAGGCCGCGGAGCGTTCGCGCGACAAGAAGCGGGCGGAGCGAAAAGAGGCCGAGGAAAAGAAAGAGGAGAAGAAGAAGGACGGCGATCGCTGAGCTCGGACTCTTCCACTCGACCCCGCCGTAGGTGGCGAAAGGTCACTGTGACATCATCATCCTATGGTCACTATGACATTGAGATGGTTTCCGGCTCTGGCAGCGCTCTGGTCGGCGCGGCCGGCGAACGATGCCGATGCCGAGCCGAGAGGCTGAGGGATGACCACGACGAGCCCGACCCGTCGAGCACTTCTCCTGGTCGACCTCCAACCGACTTTCTGTGAGGGCGGGGAGCTGCCGGTGACCGGGGGCCACCGGGTGGCGCGAGAGGCGGCCGGCTTTCTCCGCCGAGCCGGAGCCGCCTATGACCTGGTCGTCACCACCCAGGACTTCCACATCGACCCCGGGCCGCATTTCTCCGACTCGCCGGACTTCGTGGACACCTGGCCGCCGCACGGAGTCGCCGGTACGCCCAACGCCGAGCTGCACCCAGAGCTGGCCGCCGTGATCGGCGAGCTGGGGCTTCAGCCGGTGACCATCCGCAAGGGCCAGTACGCGGCGGCGTACTCCGGCTTCGACGGCACAGACGCCCTCGATCGACCGCTCGCAGAACTGCTCCAGGCTGCGGGGATCACAGCGGTGGACGTCTGTGGTCTGGCTGAGAGCCACTGCGTCCGTGCCACCGCGTTGGATGCCGTGCAGTCAGGACTTCAGGTGCGCTACCTGCGCGACCTCAGCGCCCCGGTCAGCGAGGAGCTGGGCCGACAGGCCCGAGAGGAGATGGCGGCGGCTGGGGTGTCGACGATTGTGTCGGCCGACGTCTCGGGTGCCGCCGACCAGCCGGTCAGCCCGGGCGCGGTGTGACCGGCGACAGTGGGGGGTACGTCCCCGAGTCGGACCAGGAGCGGCAGTTCCTCGCCGACTACGACCCCTCGATATACCCGCGCACCGAGGTCAGCGTCGACGTCGTCCTGCTCACGATCCGCAATGGTGACCTCTGCGTCTTGCTGGTCCGTCGGGGCGGTTGGCCGTACAGGGACCATTGGGCGCTTCCCGGGGGTTTTCTGGGGCCGGACGAGACGCTCGATGCAGCCGCCCGACGTGAGCTGCGCGAGGAGACCGGGGTCGGCACCGCCGTCGGGCACCTCGAGCAGCTGGGCAGCTACGGCGACCCGGGCCGCGACCCGCGCGCTCGGGTCATCTCCGTGGCCTATCTCGGGCTGCTGCCGCACCTGGCCACCCCCGAGGGTGGCTCAGATGCTGCCGAAGCCCGCTTCTTCCCGGTCGCCGAGCTGGACTCGCGCGAGATCCGGCTGGCGTTCGACCACGGGCGCATCCTGGCCGACGCCTTGGAGCGGGCCTCGTCCAAGCTCGAGTACACGCCACTGGCCACGGTGTTCTGCCCGCCGCAGTTCAGTCTCGGTGAGCTGCGGCGGGTGTTCGAGACTGTCTGGGGCGAACCCCTGGACGGGCCCAACTTCCGCCGGTGGGTGACCAACATCCCCGGTTTCGTGGAGCCCACCGGCACCACCAGCGGCGGTGCGGGAACCGGCGTCCGCCGCGCCAGCCTCTATCGCGCCGGCGACGCGACCCTGCTCGACCCGCCCCTCCTACGACCGAGCCGCCCCGAACGGCAGCGGCGCAGACGACTCCCGAAGGACTGACACCATGACCACGCCCGAACAGCTGAGCCAGACTCGGACCGCGATCATCGCCGATCTGGGCATCGCCCCCGACTTCGACGCCGCCACCGAGGCCGAGCGACGGATCACCTTCCTCGTCGACTATCTCGCGGCCAGCCGCGCCACCGGCTACGTCCTCGGCATCAGCGGCGGCGTCGACTCCCTCACCGCCGGCCGGCTCGCGCAGCTCGCCTGCGAGCGCGCCGGCGCCACCTTCACCGCGATGCGGCTTCCGTACGGCACCCAGGCCGACGAGGCTGACGCGCAGCGGTCGCTCGACTTCATCCGGGCGCACCGCGTCGTCACGGTGGACATCGCCCCAGCCGCCGACGCCATGCACGCCGCCGCCATGCCGGCCGAGGGATACCCGGACGCCTTCACCGCCGACTTCGTCAAGGGCAACATCAAGGCGCGGGAACGGATGGTGGCGCAATACGCCGTGGCCGGTGGGTTGAAGGCCCTGGTGATCGGCACCGACCATGCGGCGGAGGCGCTGATGGGGTTCTTCACCAAGTTCGGCGACGGCGCCTGCGACCTGACCCCGCTGGCGGGTCTGACCAAGCGGCGGGTCCGGGCGGTGGCACGGCATCTCGGTGCCCCCGAAGAGCTGGTGCTCAAGACCCCGACCGCCGACCTCGAGGACGACCGGCCCCAGCTGCCGGACGAGGTGGCCTACGGCTGTACCTACGACGACATCGACGACTACCTCGAGGGTCGCCCGGTCAGCGCCGAGGTCTGCGCGGTGGTGGAGAGCGCGTACGCCAGGACGGCACACAAACGCGCGCTGCCGGTGTCGCCATGAGCAGGCCCAGCATGAGCCCCGCGACGCTCGACCGTGCGGCCGGCGCCGTGCTCGGCTCGGCGGTCGGCGATGCACTCGGCGCGGGGTACGAGTTCGCTGCCGCACCGGCGCCCGGACAGGCGCGGATGATCGGCGGCGGGCTGGGCGGCTTCGCACCCGGCGAGTGGACCGACGACACGGCGCAGGCGGTGCCGATTCTGCAGGCCGCCGCCGCCGGCTTCGACCTGCGCACCCCCGAGGCCCTCGAGGCCATCGCCCGCGGCTGGCTGCGGTGGTGGGACGACGGACCTGCCGACATCGGCATCCACACCAGCGCCGTCTTCGCCGCGATGGGCCCGCGACCGCTCGCCGGCATCACCGACCCGGTCGGGCAGCTGCGGCGAGCCGCCATGACACGGCACCGGGCCACGGGGCGTACCGCTGGCAACGGCGCGCTGATGCGGACGGGCCCGGTCGCCCTCGCGTACCTCGACGACGCCGTCGGCGGTGCCGACGCTGCGGCGGCGATCGCCGCCCTGACCCACCCTGACCCGCTGGCCGCGGAAGCGTCGGTGATCTGGTCAGAGGCGATACGTCGGGCCGTCCGCGGTGACGGCTTCGGCGGGGTGGCGGCCGGCGTCAACCTGTTGGCCTCGGATCGGCGGGCGTACTGGGCGCAGCGGCTGGCGGAGGCTGAGAGTGGTCGTCCAGGCTCCTTCGGCAACAACGCGTTCGTCGTCGTGACTCTGCAGGACGCATGGGCCGCCATCCGATCGACACCCGGCGAGGGGCCGGCTCACTTCGCCGCCGCCCTGGATGCCGCGGTCGGGGCCGGTCACGACACCGATACCGTAGCGGCGGTGGCAGGCGCCCTGCTCGGAGCGCGCTGGGGCGCCACCGCGGTCCCCCATCAATGGCGCCGCCTGGTTCACGGCTGGCCGGGCCTGCGCGCCGACGACCTGGTACGGCTTGCCGTCCGAGCGGCTCCGGGCGGCACCGACGACTCGACGGGCTGGCCGGGATCGCCGTCGCTGGATAGCTACTACGCCCGTTCCTGGCCCTCGACAGCCGAGGTCGTGGAGCACCCGGACGACGCCGGGGTCCTGCTGGGCACGGCTGCTGCGCTGCCCCGGCTGCGGCCGGGGGCGGCCTCGCCGCTGGCGGTGGACGCGGTGGTATCGCTGTGCCGGACCGGGTCGGCGGACGTGCCGGCGGGGATCGAGCACCTGAATGTCTGGTTGGTCGACGATGATGACGCCTCGGTCAACCCGAATCTGGCGTTCCTTCTCGACGACACGGCGGCAATGGTGGCCGCGCTGCGGGCCGAGGGTAAGCGGGTCCTGCTGCACTGCGCAGCCGCCCATTCACGTACGCCGACGGTCGCCGCGCTCTACGGGGCTTTGATCACCCAGACCACGCCGGCCCAGTCTCTCGCCCGCGTGGTGTCGGTACTGCCCGGAGCTCATCCGAAGCGGGCCTTCGCCCAGTTGATCGCCGACCGCAGCTCCCGCGCCTAAGGCCGGGGCACTGAACGGCAGCAGTGATTGCGGCTGACGCGTGGTGACCCCCGGTCGGGGGTCACCACGCCAGCCGCCGAGGACTATCCGATCAGTTGGATCGCGGACGCGAGCGACCCGTTACGGCCGACGCAATCACGACGAGGATTGCAGCTACCACGATCGCGACGATCCAGCGGACCCAGTCGATACCGGGGCTGCCATTGCCACCGAACGCGGTGTAGACGAACCAGCCGATGATCACGCCGGCGATGCCGCACACGATGGTCAACCAGAGGGGGATGTTGTCCCGGTCCCCTGGTGCGACGAACTTTCCGAGCAGGCCGATGATGATGCCCGCGATGATGACGCCGATAATCTCCACAATTCCTCCGTTTGGCTGGTGCGTGCCGTGTCTTGGCGGCGGGCCTGGACAGTTCCGGACCCTTTCGACACCACTCAACCACCCCTGGGGCTGGTCCGCTACACCCTAAAGGGGGGTAATGTGGCGTTGTGTCTTCGATCCGGTCTCGTCCGATCACTGTGGCACTGGTTGACGACTACGACGTGGTACTCATCGGTGTCGCTCACATCCTCGGCCAATATTCGGACCGCGTCCTGATTGCGGAGATCGACACCAACACGACATTGGCCGACGAGGTAGACATCGTTCTCTACGACTCGTTCGCCCAGCCGGAGGCTGACCGCGACCAGATCCAGGTGCTGATCGACAACCCGCGCGCTCGACGCGTCGTGGTCTACACCTGGAACTTCCACCCCGACCTGGTGGCCCAAGCCCGGCAGCAGGGCGTCCACGGCTATCTGTCCAAGGCCCTGCCCGCCCGCGACCTCGTCGCCGCGCTCGAGGCCATCCACGCCGGTGAGGTGGTGATCAGCAAGCCGCCGCCACGCGCCCGCCCGGTCAGCGGCTCGGACTGGCCCGGCCGGCGGGAAGGGCTGACCGACCGCGAGGCGGAGGTGCTGGCCCTGATCACCCAAGGCAAGAGCAACGCCGAGGTTGCGGCTTTGACCTACCTCAGCCCCAACACCGTGAAGTCCTACATTCGCTCGGTCTACCGAAAGATCGACGTGGCCAGCCGGACCCAGGCGGTGCTGTGGGGCGTCAACAACGGCTTCACGCCCGACCACCGCCGGATCGACCACTGGCGCGGCGGCCCCTGAGCTGCACGGTCAAGCCGTCAGTCGGCCGCTTCCGAGACCGGGTCCGTTCCACGCCCACCCTTGGTCAAAAACTACATCTAGGTAGTTACAACTCGGTTATATCCATATATGGTGTCTCACGTAGCTGGTTCGGCTGCCCAGCCAGGGCGGTCGACGTAAGAGGGAACCCGGTGTGAGTCCGGGACTGCCCCGCAGCGGTGAGTGAGAACGAACGCCATCATGAGCACTGGGACCCGTCCTGGGAAGCGATGGCCAGTAGGCCAGGTCGACGTTTAGGTCGGCCCAGCTCGCGAGTCCGAAGACCTGCCCGCTTCCGCCCCTTCGCAGGGGTGTTCGGTCCGTGGCCTCGTGGGAGGGCTTTGGTGATCGCCGAAACGGTGGGCGTGTCGACGCCTGACTCTTCGGCCCCCTTGCCTCTTGTGTGTGCCGCGTGCCGACCGTCCGCAGGCCACTGATTCGAGGGAAACCATGACTGCCCCATCCACCCCGCCCACCCGTCCCACCCTGTCCCCCTTCACCCCGCCGGCCGACCCGGCCACTGCCAGCACGCCCACGTCGATCCGGGTGATCAAGCGGGACGGGTCGATCGTGTCGTACGACGGATACGAGATCGCCAGGTCCATTGAGGACGCGGCTCGCGGCCTCGACGACGCGATCACCCGGGCCACGCAGATTCGAGCTGAGCTCGAGATCACGCTGTTCGATCGCATCAGCACCGAGCAGCTCGATGAAGCCGTGATCCAGGTGGCACTGGGCAACGTGAAGGATGACCCGGCGTTCGACACGATCGCCGCGAGGCTGTTGACCAAGCTGCTCTACAAGCGGGTGCTGGGGGAGACCCATGACCTGTTCGGTGATGGGTCGCCGGCGACGATCCAGGCCCTGCACCGCGAGCAGTTCGGTGCCTACGTCGCCGCCGGTGTGGCCGCCGGTCTGCTGGACGCCCGGCTGGGCGAACTGTTCGACCTTGATCGGCTGGCGGCGGCGCTGGACCCGACCCGCGACGACCTGTTGCACTACATCGGGGTCCAGACGCTGCGGACCCGCTACATGATCACCGGGCATGACCGCGCCCCGCTGGAGGTGCCGCAGTTCTTCTGGATGCGGGTGTCGATGGGCTTGTCGTTGAACGAGGCCGACCCGACGAGCGCCGCGTTGGGCTTCTATCACGCGATGTCGCGGCTGGAGTATTTGGCAGCCGGGTCGACGCTGGTCAACGCCGGTACGGCGTACGCCCAGCTGTCCAACTGCTTCGTGATGCAGATGGAGGACGACATCGAGCACATCGCCAAGAGCGTCCGCGACGTCATGTGGCTGACCAAGGGCACCGGCGGGATCGGGCTGTCGGTCTCACAGCTCCGCAGCGAGGGGTCACCGATCCGATCGAACAACACGACGTCGACCGGCCCGATCCCGTTCATGCACACCATCGACTCGACCCTGCGTGCCGTCTCGCGCGGGGGAAAGAAGTTCGGCGCCCTGTGTTTCTATATGGAGAACTGGCACCTCGACTTCGCCCAGTTCCTCGACCTGCGGCAGAACTCCGGCGACCCGTACCGGCGCACCCGGACCGCGAACACCGCGGTCTGGATCTCCGATGAGTTCATGGCCCGGGTCCGCAACGATCAGCCGTGGTATCTGTTCGACCCGCTGGAGACCCCTGACCTGACTGAGCTCTACGGGTCGGCGTTCTCGGCTCGCTACGCCGAGTACGTGGCGATGGCCGAGGCCGGTCAGCTGCGCCGCTACACCAAGCTCGGAGCGCGCGAGCAGTTCCAGGCCATCCTCATCTCCCTGCAGACCACCTCCCACCCGTGGCTGACCTGGAAGGACACGATCAACACCCGGGCGTTGAACTCCAACACCGGCACCATCCATCTGTCCAACCTGTGCACGGAGGTGTGCCTGCCCCAGGACCGCGACAACGTGGCGGTCTGCAACCTCGCCTCGATCAACTTGTCCCGCCACCTCCGCCAGGTCGACGGCGCCCTGCGGGTGGACTGGGAGCGGCTGCGTCGCTCCGCCCGATCGGCCGTCCGGCAACTCGATAATCTGATCGACATCACCATCTCCTCGGTGCCGGAGTCGGAGGCGTCCAACCGGGACAACCGCGCAGTGGGTCTCGGCATGATGGGATTCACCGATCTCGTCGAGCGACTCGGCCTGTCCTACGAAAGCGAGGAAGCCTACGCCTTGGTGGATGAGCTGACGGAGTTCATCAGCTACCACGCCATCGACGCCAGCGCCGACCTCGCCCGCGAACGCGGCGCCTATCCCCACTTCGCCGGTTCCCGCTGGTCCGAAGGGCTGGTCCCGATCGACACCCTCGACCTCCTCGAGGCTGACCGCGGCACCCCGGTCCGAGTTGACCGGACCGTCCGGCTGGACTGGGCGAGGCTGCGGACCAAGGTCGCCGGCGGCATCCGCAACGCCACCTTGATGGCGATCGCCCCGACCGCGTCCATCGGCCTGGTCGCCGGCACCACCCCCGGACTCGACCCCCAGTTCAGCCAGATCTTCAGCCGAGCCACGTCCTCGGGCAAGTTCCTCGAGGTCAACCGCAATCTGGTCGCCGACCTCAAGGCTCGCGGGTTGTGGGAGGAGGTCCGCGAGGACCTGCTCCGCCACCAGGGCGACCTGTCCACGATCGACCGGGTGCCGGCGGATCTCCAACGGATCTATCGCACGTCGTTCCAGCTGTCGCCGTACGCCTTCCTGCATGTCGCCGCCCGCGCACAGAAGTGGATCGACCAGGCCATCAGCCGCAACATCTATCTCGCCGACCGGTCAGTCGACGCGATGGTGACCTTGTATCGGACTGCTTGGGAGATGGGAGTCAAGACGACCTACTACCTGCACATGATGCCGCGCCACACCGCGGAGCAGAGCACCGTCAAGGTCAACAAGGCCGCTCAGCTCAGCGGTTTCGCCGCCCGGGCCTCCACCACTTCGACCCCCGATGATCCCGCTGTCGGCGGCCCCAAGGGTTTCGGCTTCGGACGCGCCGCCGCCCCGGTCGCCGTGACCGCGGCCCCGGTCGCCGTGCCCGCCGCCCCGGCCGTGACCGGCACAGCGAACTCGCAGCTGCCTGCTGTCTCGACGACGTCGGTGGAGCTTGAGGTCGTCGACGGTGCTGCCTGCCCGGTCGACCCCCAAGAACGCCTCCAGTGCGACTCCTGCCAATGACCCGCCCGACTCCCGAGAAAGCGCACCCGATGACCACCGTTGCTGATCCCACCACCCCGACCGGCCCGCGGATCCTGGGCTCCGGCATCACCGAGGGCCTGCTGCTGAAGCCGGTCACCTATCCGTGGGCGTACGACCTCTACAACCAGGCCGTGGCGAACACCTGGTTCCCCCATGAGATTCAGCTCGGTGAAGATATCGCCGACTTCACTCGGATGACCGACGAGGAGCGGCACGCCCTCACCCACCTGATGAGCTATTTCAACCCCAACGAGCTCCTGGTCAACAAGGCCCTCGCCTTCGGTGTCTATCCCTATGTCAATGCAGCCGAGTGCCACCTCTATCTCGCGAAGCAGATGTGGGAGGAGGCCAACCACTGCATGGCCTTTGAGTACATCCTCGAGACGCTCCCGATCGACAGGGCCGCCGCCTACGACTCCCACATCCGGGTGGCATCGATGGCCGCCAAGGAAGAGTTCGAGGTGCACTACATCCGCCGGATGACCGAGCGGACCCTCGATATCACCACGACCGAGGGCAAGCAGGACTTCGTCCGCAACCTGGTCGCCTACAACGTCATCTTGGAGGGCATCTGGTTCTACTCCGGCTTCATGGTCGCCCTGTCCTTTCGGCAGCGGAACCTGCTCCGCAACTTCGGCTCGCTGATCGACTGGGTCGTCCGCGATGAGAGCCTGCACCTGAAGTTCGGGATGAATCTCATCCTCACTGTCCTCGAGGAGAACCCCGAGGTCGCCACCGAGGAGTTCGCGAACGAGATCCGGAGCATGGTGCTGCACGCGGTGGAGCTGGAGGAGGCGTACAACCGCGACCTGCTGCCGAACGGCATCCTCGGGATGAACGCCGACTACATCAACACCTATGTCCGTTACCTCGCTGACCGCCGCCTCGAGGAACTCGGCTTCGAGCCCGCCTACGGGGCGGCCAACCCCGCCAAGTGGATGGCGACCGCCAACGACACCCTCCAGCTCGTGAACTTCTTCGAGTCGACCAACACCTCCTATGAAGTTGATGCCCGCGCCGAGGTCGTGCGACCGCCTCAGGTCGCGACCTGGTGACGCGCGAGCGGCGGTGACAGGCAGTTCTGTCGTCCAACCTCTGGCGAAACTCAGGAAAGAGGGCAGAACAGCAGCAAAGACGTCATCAAAGGCGAAAGAGGGCACGCAAAACTCTTGAGAAAAGCCTGACCAGGCGTTGACGGCGCTCTGGCGTGGCGTGGAGGTTCCCGCTGGAAACTCTTCTCATCGGGCCAAGACGGTTCGACGAGGACACCAGGAGCCGATCGTGACCATCACCACCACCGCCGCTGCAAGCACCACCAGCCAGGACCTGTCGGCGTACCTCAAGCAGCACCTGGCCGACCTCGACTCGTTGCCGACCTATCGTCCGGTGATCGGGTGCATCATCCCCGCCTACAACGAGGCGGAGTCGATCGAGTCGGTGCTGCGGTCGCTGCTGAAGCAGACCCGGCTGCCGGACCAGATCCACGTCATCGTCAACAACACCTCCGACGACACCTTCGACCTCGCTGCCAAGTTCGCCGGCCCGCGCTCGGCCAAGAAGAAGCGCAAGGGTGAGGACACCAAGCAGACCACCGAGATCTTCGTGCACGACATCGGTGACAACCCCGACAAGAAGGTCGGCGCCCTCAACTACGGCTATCGGCTCATCCCCGAGGCCGACTACCTCCTCGGTGTCGACGGCGACACCACGCTGGCCACCGACGCGGTCCAAAAGCTCGAGGCCGAGATCATGTCCGACTCACGCATCGGCGGCATCTCAGCCATCTACTCCATCGACGACCACGGGTTCAAGGGGGTCGTGGCGCCACTGCTGATCGCCGGCCAGCGCGCCCAGTTCGCCGCGTTCAACATGCAGAACATGCTCAAGGGTCGCAACATGGCGGTGCTCGGGGGCCAGTGCTCGATCTTCTCCATGCGTGCGCTGCAAGAGGTGATGGAGGCCAACCACCAGCAGACTCCCTGGGTCAGCGACTCCGAGGTGGAGGACTCCCTGCTGAGCCTGCAGATCAAGTCGGCCGGCTATCTGACCAAGATCTCCGCCCAGGCCCGCGCCGACGTGGGCGGCATGACCACCCTGCGGTCGCTGGACGGCCAGCAGGTCAAGTGGAACTACGGCGCCATCGACCTGATGTGGCCCGGTCAGCGGGGCGACACGAAGGGGCAGCCCTTCCACCCGAACCTGCGGCTGCGCTGGGCGGAGAACCTCGGGATGGTGACCAACATCTTCACCCGGCTGTTCTTCGTCCTCCTGCTGGCCGCCGCGCTGAGCATCCACGCATTCGTCTTCTCCCCGATCTGGCTCATCCCGCCGGTCGTGGCGACGGTGCTGAACGTGCGGATCGCCCTCAGCATGAAGAAGCGCAGCTGGCGCGACGTGTTGTTCGCCGTCGCCGGCGCTGAGGTGTACATGTGGCTGCGGGCCGGGCACTTCCTGCGGGCGTGGGCCAAGTTCCTGTCCCGGGTGCAGACCGACAACTGGGCCGAGCAGGCCAAGGCCGAGCGCGGGTCCGGCAACTCCCACCTGATGCCGCTGATCATGGTCGGCGTCGTCTCCCTGGCCCTCGGCGTCACCTGGTGGCAGCTGCCCGTGATGATCCAGTCGTCCGTCCTCTGGCTCGGCTGGCCGGTGCTCTACATCATCACCATCTGCCAGACCGTGGTGATGGTCGCCAAGCTCTTCCGCCGCCAGCGCGGCTACAAGGTCTGACGGCAGCGAACCTCAGCGAAGCGAGACGACCAGCACATCGCTGGCCGTCTGTTTTGCGTAGGTCTTGGCCTTGGGCGCGGTCTGCGCCAGCAGCTCGTAGTTCAGCGTCATGGTGACCGAGGTCGCTCCGTCCGGCAGGGCCGGGACAGTGAAGACCTGCTGGTACGACACCGGCCGCCGGACGGCGTAGCCCGGCGACACGCTTGCCTCGTCGGTCAACGACTTGGGAGCCTCCAGCGGCCCGTCCGGCCCCTCGACCGCCATCACCAAAGTCACCTTCGACAAGAAGATGTCCTGCTTGGCGTCATCGGTGAAGGTGGCGCTCGCGGACAGGTTCAGCGGCTTATCCGCTGCAGCCGTCCAGTCCTGCATCGGCAAGGTCGACCAGTAGTTCACCTTCAGCTCGATCGCCCCAGCCTGGACCGTACGACGGGCCGATCCCTGGGCCAGGTCATTGCGTGCGGACGGAGTCGGGGACGGGGTCGTCGCCGACGGGGACGCGCTGTCGGTCGAGGACGGGGTGGCCGCCGCCGATGGGGAGCCGGACGCCACGCCGGACGAGACGGCTGTGCTCGGGGCGGCCGTCGGTGCGGCGCTCTCCCACGGCGCCTTGCCGCAGCCGGCCAGGACCGTGCTCAGCAGCGCGATTCCGGCGAGGGCGTACCGCAACGAGCTCCGCGGTGCACTCGGACGTGACATGGCTCCTCCTTCATGTGATGGCCGATCATCGACCGGCCGGGCTCGGAGGGCCCCATGCCACCTCGAGCGAGCCTGGATGAAACCCTAGCCAACGCAGCGGGCGCCCACCGACTCCGGGTGCGACCGGCGATGGCCCGGGGCGGCCGCAGGAACGCAGAAGCTCCCGAGGCCTGGGCCACGGGAGCTTCTGGTGTCAGCTGCTATCGATCAGAGGTATTCCTCGATCGCGCCCAGCAGGACGGACTTGGATTTGGCACCCTTGAACGCCTTGACCAGCTCGCCGCCGACGTAGACCTGGATGGTCGGCAGGCCCAGCACGTGGTTGTTGGCCGGGGTGACCGGGTTGGTGTTGGTGTCCATCTTCACGAAGGTCACCTTGTCACCGTGGGTCTTGGCCAGCTCCTCGATGATCGGGGCGACCTGCTTGCACGGACCGCACCAGTCTGCCCAGTAGTCCACCACCACCGGCTTGTCGGACTTGAGCACGACCTCCGCGAAGTCGGCGTCGGTAACCTCAGATACAGCGGCCATAACATTCTCCTGCTCGGTCTGCCCCGCTCCAGCTGGGCGAGGGCTTTCGGATTCTTCTGTCGTCGTCGTGGTGCTCATTGTGCGACCGGCGGCTGACACTGGCACAGCCTCGGTCGCCACCGACCTCAGGTCAGCCGACCGGAACCGGCTGCTGCATGACCGGGGTGGCTGCGTCGTGCAGGTCGGCCAGATAGCGCTCGGCGTCCAGGGCAGCGGAGCAACCGGTGCCGGCGGCGGTGATGGCCTGCCGGTAGGTGTGGTCCACCAGATCTCCGCAGGCGAACACGCCAGCGACGTTGGTCCGGGTGGTCTTGCCCTGGGTCAGCACGTAACCCTCGGCGTCGAGCTCGACCTGGCCCTGCACCAGCTCAGAGCGAGGGTCGTGGCCGATCGCGATGAACAGGCCGGCGATCTCCAGCTCGCGCTGCTCACCGGTCACGGTGTCGCGCAGGGTGACGCCGGTGAGCGACTTGTCGCCGTGGATCGCAGCCACTTCGGAGTTCCAGGCGAACCTCAGCTTCGGGTCGGCCTCAGCGCGGGCCGCCATGATCTTGCTGGCCCGGAGCTCGCCGCGGCGGTGGATCAGCGTCACCGAGCGCGCGAAGCGGGTCAGGAAGGTGGCTTCCTCGACTGCGGAGTCACCGCCGCCCACGACGGCGATGTCCTTGTCGCGGAAGAAGAACCCGTCACAGGTCGCACACCACGAGACGCCGTGGCCGGACAGGCGTTCCTCGTCGGGCAGGCCGAGCTTGCGATAGCTCGAGCCCGTGGCGAGGATCACGCTGTGTGCGCTGAAGGTGTTGCCGTAGCCGTCGGTGACGGTCTTCACCGGGCCGGTCAGATCCATGCTAACGATGTCCTCGGTCACCAGCTCGGCTCCGAACCGCTCGGCCTGCTGCCGGAGGTTGTCCATCAGGTCCGGGCCCATGATCCCCTCGGGGAACCCCGGGAAGTTCTCCACCTCGGTGGTGTTCATCAGCGCGCCACCTGCGGTGACGGAGCCTTCGAAGACAAGCGGCTTGAGGTCGGCCCGTGCGGCGTAGACCGCGGCCGTGTAGCCGGCCGGCCCGCTGCCCACGATGATGACCTCGCGAGGCTGCGTGGTCGTAATGTCGATGCTGGCAGTGCTCATGGGTTCCTCTGCTGTGGTGCGTGACGTCGGAGTCGGTTTGCGCTTGGGAAGGCTGAGCGCGAGCGGTTCGCCGACAGCTCACGGTCACCCTACAGTGGCGCAACGGCGCAGGGCGGTCCGCTATTCCGGCCAGATCATGTGACCTGCCATCCTGCCGAACAGCCTGGGTACGTCCTCAGCGGTCGAGCCTGGCCGACGGCCCGGCCTTCGGACGATCGGTGTCACAGCCGGACACCACGGTCACCCACTTCTCGCCGTCGCGGGAGATATACACCAGCAGCGACGGGACCCCGTCGACCACGGCGTTGGAGATCGCGGTGATCCGGCCGTCAGTGACGCCGCGGGCGCAGCTCCAGGCCTTGGAGAAGCGGTGCGCGCTGAGGTCGCGGGCGCCGTTCAACGCATCGGCCTCACTGCCCAGGGCGCTGCTGCTGACGAAAGCCGGTGTACTGCCCGGCTCGTTCAGACCGGAGGCGGCGCTGACGACGTATCCTCCGAAGCCGACCGCCGCCGCGAGGAAGGAGGCAGCCAACGCGTGGTACAGGAAACGGATCCGAGGCGCCCGCGGCAGGTCCGCTCCGATGCCGCCCAGCGACGGCCGCTGCCGATGGAGCGCCTCGATCCGGCGCGCCGCCTCCGCGTCGGCCTCGCCGGAGGAACGCCGCTCCTCCTCGTCGACGACCACGGCGGAGAGCCGGGCGAAAACATCGTCGGGCATCGCCGGCGTCGGCTCCGCAGCGAGTGCCGTGGAGACCTCCTCGAGCGCCAGCCGGACGTCGGCGCACTCGGCGCAGTCGGCGACGTGGGCGTCGATCTCGGCAGTCCGTGCCTCGTCCAGCAGACCGGCGGCCGCGTCGGCGAGATCGTCGGCGGCGATGTGCGCTGACACGGTCACTTCCTTCCAACGACGAAGACAGCTGGGACAGGGGTGGGGCCCACCGCGCCGGCGACGGCGCGACTCGGACGCGCCCGGACGCCGGACACGGTGGGTTCGACGTCCGCGGCCACTGTTCTGGTTCCCGAAGTCCTACCCGAATTCTGCAACGCCAGTCCACTCCGCTTCGTTCCGAGGATCCGGTGCGTCGGCGACGCGGACTGCGGCCTCCCGGGGCCGCTCATTCAATCAGCCCTCGGGTTCGCAGCTGGTCGATCGTGCGTCGGCAGCCCTTGTCCAGCTCGGCTCGGGGGGCCCACGTCTGCAGCCAGTCGAAGAAGGTGGAATGGCCCTGGCGCAGCAGTGCAGCCGGCACGATGTAGCGCTGGGGCCGACCGTCACTCCCCGTGGCCGTGACCTTGTACGACGGTCCGCTGGGGGTGAGGAACTCCTTCACCTCGGTCACAGTGCGACCGTCGATCTCCTGGAAGCCGTGGAACCGGCGGACCCGCAGGGTGGGCCCGTCAAATAGCATGAAGGCACGGGTACGCAGCCAGACCACGGCCATGAAGACCGCCCACATGAGGACCAGCACGACCGCGACCGCGAACCAGCCGGCCACCCGGGAGTTGAACAGCACACCGGTGCAGACGATCAGGCCGACGGTGGCCATCCCGACCGGCGTCCGCCAGTTGTAGGACAGTTGGAGCGGATGAGCCATCAGGACGCCCCCGCCCCGGCGCCGGGTCTGGGTCCACCCGGCTGCTGCGAAGCGCGCAGGTGGCTCAACAGAGGTATCAACCGTGCCCTCCCTCGCGAGCAACGACTCTTGATGGTGCCGACGGCGCAGCCGAGGATGCTCGCCGCTTCCTCCACCGAGTATCCCTCCATGTCGACCAGGACCAAGGCTGCGCGCTGGTCGGCGTTCAGCTGAAGCAGCGCGGTGGCCACATCGGCTCGTCGTTCCTTGACCTCCAGCGGGTCGTCGGTGGCCGTGACGCCCATCTCGGCGGCCCGGTCCGGATCCTCGGGCAGCGGCTCCGCCGCGCGGACCTTGTTGCGGCGGATCCGGTCCAGGCAGGCGTTGACCACCACGCGGTGCAGCCAGGTCGTGACCTGGGAGTCGCCACGGAAGCTGGCGGCCCGCCGGAAGGCTGAGATGTAGGCGTCCTGCAGGGCGTCCGCCGCCTCCTCGGGATTGCGCATGGTGCGCAGCGCGACGGCCCAGAGCCGGTCCCGGTGGCGCGCGACGAGGATGGCGAACGCCTGCGGGTCGCCGTCGACGTGGGCCTGCAGCAGCTCCGCATCGGAGCGTTCGCCGTCCTCCGGAGCGAGGCTCGCAGCCGCGATCGGCCGAGATCCACCGGGGTGACGTCGATCGGGGTCAGCAGCGGAGGGGGCGACGACGGGGAAGCCGATCGGGTCGGCCGCCGACGCTGCCGGCTCGGGGTCGCTCACCCGTACACCTCGACTTCATAGATTCCGCCGCGATAGCCACTACCCTCCTTCGGCAACGAGGTCAGATACACCAAGACAAACCGTGTGGTCACCGCGGAGTCGAGGGAGAGCGTAGCGCTCTTGCCCGCGTTCGACTGCTCGCTGACGGTACGCCACCGCTTGTCCGCGGTCATCGGTGGCGTCCCCACGGTGGCGGGGTCGTCGGCGGGGACCCGCACCTCGACGTCGGTGGAGCTGCCGCTGAGACGCAGCCGGACAGAGCCCACCATCGTGGCCTCGCCGAGGTCGATCACCAGCCCGACGCCCCGCTTGAGACCGCCGAGCTTCGGGTTGCCGATGTAGTTCACCGTCCGCCAGCGCGTCTCCGGGTCGCCGTCGTGGGCATACCTGACCTCGTCGGGGTTCTCCGTCCGGTCGTCGCCCTGCGGGTCGAAGTCTCGGGCGCCGGCGATGGTCAGCGGTTCGGGCGTGGGCGCGGAGCCGGACGTCGCGTCCCCGGACGGCACGGTCGGCGCTGCGGCGTTCCGGTCACCGAACACGCCGGAGGCCCAGAGGGTGCCGCCGGCCAGGGCGAGCACCAGCACCAGCACCAGGATCGGGATCCAGCGGCGCGGCTGGCGGCGCCCGGGATCGGCGGGCGCGGCCGGCGCCGGCCGAGCGGTGGGCGCACTGTGACCCGCCGGGCGGGCGTCGGCGCGGATGGCGCTCGAGCTGCCGGTGGCTGACGGGGCTCCGGCCGGGCCGGTGCTCGGGGGGACCCGCGACGGGCTCGCCGCGGCGGGCACGGCTTGCATCGCTTCGGTGGGCTGATCCAGCAACGGCGACACCGGAGTCGCGCCCACCCGCGGGATGGGCTGGCGCAGGCGCCGTTCGAGATCGGCCGAGGCGTCGGCGCTGCCCAGGACCTTGGTCAGGGCATTGACCAGCTCATGGGTCGTGGTGATCGGAGCGGCTCGATGGCGCGGTGGGTCTCCGAGCACCTGGTCGCAGACGGCGTCGAGAGCGGGGGAGACGCCGGCTCGGACCTGACGTGGTGTCATCCACCGGCGACCGAAGGTCGGCGCGGCCGGCAGGCTGTACGCCGGCCCGCCGGGCCAGCGCGACACCAGGCAGGCATACAGCAGCCGACCCAGGTCGAGAACATCGACGAGCTCGGGGCTGTCGGCGCCGGGCACGGGCTCGCTGAGGTCGCTGCGCAGCGCCTCCTCGATCAGCAGGCCGACGATCTTGACGTTGCCGTCGGGAGTGATGATGACGGTGTCGGGGTTGAGCCGGCGGTGGTACAGCCCGAGGCTGTGGACCCCCGAGAGCGCGTCGGCCACCTCACGGATCACCCAGCCGGCTTCGAGTCCGGACAGCGGGCCGTGGCTCAGGACGGCCTCCAGCGACTGGCCGGTGGCGTACTCGCAGACGATGTACGAGCCGAGGTCGGGGTTGTCGCTGTGCACCGCATCCAGCACCCGCAGGAAGCGGGAGTCGGTGGCGACCGCGGCTCGCCGGGCGGCGTCCAGCAGGGCAGGCGCGTCCGGGTCCCCCGGCGGCAGGACATGGACCAGCACCGAGCGCGACAGCACCTGGTCGAAGGCGCGCCAGCTCACCGTCGGCTCCGACTCGGCGAGCAGCTCCTCCAACCGGTAGCGCTCGGCCAGGATCGTGCCGGCGCTCAGGCTCGATCGGCGCTGTCGCGCAGTGCGGTCGGCGACGTCCGGATCGTCGGGCGTGTCGAGGGGACTGGGGACGGCACCGGTCTGGCTCACATCTGGCCCTGCGTTCTCGGTCGGCCCTGCAGCGGGAGGATGCGGCTGGGAGGCACCGGGTTCATCCGCGGACGGGGAGCCGACAGCTGCTGAGACGATGGTAGGAGAGGAGTCCTCGGTTGTCCCCTCCGAATCGCCGGGGGGCGGCTGATCAGATCGACCCCGTCGCCGGATCATCGCCACGATCTGCGCCACCTCGGTGATCCGCAGCAGGCGGGACAGGAGCAGGAACACCACGACGGCCACCACCCCGGCGAGCGCCAAGCCGAGGACGCGGGCTCCCAGGGAGGTCGACCACCGCGCCATCGCCCAGCAGATGCCGGCGGCGATCGCACCGGCCGGCGCCACGGCAATCAGCAGCCGGAGGCAGTAGCGGGCCAGCGACGCCCCGTCCAGGGCCGGGAGCCGGCGGCGCAGCACCTGGAAGGACACCAGCACCCCGATGACGTACGCCGCCGAGTAGGCGGCCGCCAGACCGGTCGCGACCAGCGACGGGCGGTCCAGCAGCATCACCACGGCGACGCCGAGTCCGGCGTTGGTGCCGGCGATGAGGATCTGCAGGAAGAAGGTGGTGCGGTTCGCCTCCAGCGCGTAGAAGGCACGCAGGCAGATGTACTGGATGGTGAAGGGCACCAGCCCCACCGAGAGGGCCATCAGGGCCCAGCCCACCAGGTGGGCGTCCCCTGACCCGCGGCCGAGGCCGAAGATCAGCTGGGTGGCCGGCAGGCCGAGCGCGAAGAGGGCGACCGAGGCCGGCAGCAGTGCCGTGACAGCCAGTCGCATCGCCCGGGTCGCTTCGCCCGCCACCCCCTCGAGGTCGCCGGCGGCCGCCAGCCGGGAGGCGGACGGCAGCATCGCGGTCGCCAGCGACACGGTGATCAGCGAGTGCGGCAGGATCCAGATGCCGTACGCGTTGTAGTAGACGGCCAGGCCGCCGCCCTCCCCGCCGGCGGTGGCGCCGCTGGCCAGCCGGTTGATGACCACCAGCGCTGCCTGGTTGACCAGGACGAACCCCAGCGTCCACTTGGCCAGCGAGAGCGTCTTGCCCAGTCCGGTGTTCTTGAAGTCGAAGCGGGGGCTGAAGTGATAGCCGGCGGAGCGCAGGAACGGCACCAGCACCGCCGCCTGGGCCACAATGCCCAGGGTCGACCCGAGCCCGAGCAGCAGCTCCTGGCCGGAGGTGAACGCGCTGGTCTTGTCGCCCTGGCCGAACACCACCCAGAACAAGATCAGGACGCCGATCGAGATCAGGTTGTTGGCGATCGGCGCCCACATCATCGGTCCGAACCGGTCCCGCGCGTTCAGCACCTGACCGGCCAGCACGTGCACGCCGTAGAAGAAGACCTGGGGCATGCAGTAGTAGGCCAGCACCACGATCGAGTCGTACGCCGCGGCACTGCGCGGATCGTCCCAGCCGGAGCTGGTGTAGATGTCGACGATGACCGGCACCAAGGCGGTGAGCGCCACCGTGATGACGCCGAGGACCAGCAGGCCGGCGGTCATGACGCGGTTGGTGTACGCCTCACCGCCGTCCGCGTCGCCCTTGATGGCACGGACGATCTGCGGCACCAAGACGGTGTTCAGCACGCCACCCGCAAGCAGGATGTACATGCTGTTGGGCACCGTGTTGGCGAGGGTGAACATGTCGGCCTGGCGGGTGCCGTTGCCGAACAGGAACACCAGCAGCATCAGCCGAACGAAGCCGAGCAGCCGCGAGGTCAGCGTGCCGGCCGCCATCACCATGCTGGCCGAGATCAGCCGCGATGAGCTGCTCGACTCCGACGTGGCCGAACGCGGCTGACCCGACGCCGCTGCCATCGGCTCGGTCGGGGTCTGCTCGCCGGCGGGATCGGTGCTGGTGCGGCCGACGGCCGTGGGCTCAGTCATGACAGGTCTGGCTCGCGCCGGTCTCACTCACGGGGTTCCTTCTCCGAGTCGAGGATGACGGGGGCGGATGAGGTGGCCGGGCCGGACGGTCCTGACGGCACCGCGACCTCGTCCGGGGTGGTGGCGTCGGCGCTGGTGCTGCGCTCCTTGGCGACCTGGCGGATGCGGAGTGCCGTCGCGCCGATCAGCACGATGCCGGCGCCGACGGCGATGATCCAGCCGACCGTCCCGGCCTGGGTGGCGTAGACGTCGATCGCCACCGGGTTGCCCACCTTCCGTCCGGACAGCGTCTCCAGCTGGGCGAGGACTCGCACGGTGCCGTTGGTGGTCGCGTTCACCTGCGCGTTGCCGGTGAAGTTGTCCTGCGCTGCGATCGGACGGTCGACCTCGAGCGGGTTGACGGTGAGCCGCTGGCTGTTGGTCGAGGTGAACACGATCCGAACCCGGATGGCGCCGGCGTTCTTGTCCCCCTCGCTGGCGGGCAGGTCGTTGAAGGCCGTCAGCGGGAAGAACCCGCTCCGACCGGTGGTCCGCACCGTCGGGTTCGCGCTCAGCCGGATCTTCGTCTCGAGCACATCGTCGAGATACTTCTGTTGCGGCCGGGTGAAGGCGCGGGCACCGCTCACATCACCCCGCCAGCTGCCGCTTGCGGTCCGCGCGAGTGCGGCCGCCCCGGCGGCTTCGACGGCGGCCGGCTCGACCAGCAGCTGGGTGTAGGTCAGGTAGGAGTCCTGCAGCCGGTCCAGGGCGGACAGCTGGCTGGCGGGGAGCTCAGCGGCGGCCATCGCGTCGGTGTAACGCAGCTTCTCGTCCCACTTCGCCGGCGAGGAAGCGAGCAGTCTGGTCAAGGTGGTCCGCTCGATCCACGGTGCCGTGACCGTCTCGTCGTCGCCGGTGGCCTGGGTGGCCTGGGTGATGAGACTGACCCGGCCCAGCGTGGCTCCGGTCGGGTTCGTGGTGGCCTCGATCCAGGTCTCGGCCAGGACTCGCTGCTGCACGTGCACCGGGGTGTCGCTCGGTTCGGGCCCGGGTCCGCCCCCGAACGCCGCGGCGGTGTAGCTCACGATCGGCGCCCCGTCGTCTAGACCGCGCAGCAGCGGTCCGGTGCCCGACGCCGTCGAGTCGCTCAGCAGCACGGCGGCCGGGTCGAGGTCCTGCGCCGCCGTCAGCGTCGCGGCGTCGGCCGTACCGGCGGTCGGCAGCACCAGCCGCGGCAACGACGCGGTCTCGGGGACCGACTGCGCGGCCTGGCCGGCTCCGGCGATCACGTCCGTGCGGTCGTCGTGGGTCAGGGAGGCGATGTCGATCGACGCGAACGCCAGCTGGTAGCCGTCCTGTCCGGACAGCCGGCCGAAGGCTTGCAGCCATCGAGCAGCGGCGTCGGCGCCGGCGCCGTTGACCGTCGATCCGTTGGCGGACAGCACCTGATAGCCGTCCCGCATCGTCTTGATCTCCTGGATCAGCGCCGGGTCGACGGCGTACGTCACCGACGGCTTCGCCGCGGCGGCGACCAGGGCGGTGAGCCGGCCACCGGGGGAGAGCTCGGTGGCCAGATGATCGTCGGCGAAGACCCCGGCCCGCACCAGCGACGGTCGCGAGGACAGCAGCACCACTGAGGTCAGCTGCAGCGTGTTGGCCGGCTCCTCGCTCAGCACGGGCACGAAGACCCGGGCACGGCCGACGGCGCTGGGGTTGCCGTTCTGCAGCACGTGCACGCCCATCAGATACACGCCGTTGGTGGGGGAGAGGGCCAGGTCGGAGACCTTGGCGGTGAGGGTGAAGGGGGCCGACTTGCCTGGGTCCAGATAAGGGTCCGACGGCGCGTACAGGTCCTGGAAGGTATTCGTGAGCCGGCAGCAGATGGGGTCGTTGGACTGGGACTCGAGCGCCCGGGAGAAGCTCTCCGCGTCGGTGATCGGGGCCTGGTTGCGCCAAAAGATGGCCTGCAGCCGGAACAGCCGTTCCTTGGTCGTGTTCGTGACCCGGCCGGAGAGAGTGATGGTGCCGTCGCGTTCGGCGATCGCGGGGTTGATCGCGTCCAGCGTGACGGTCACCGCGGCTGTCGGCTCTTCGGCTGAGGCCGAGGCGCCGGGCCACCAGACGAGCCCGCAGACACTCAGCAGGGTCGCCAACAGCAGTCGCACTCCCCTCACTCGCGCCCGCTCCTCACGCCGACATCCTAAACGGGCAACCGCGAAGCACCTGCCAATCACGACCCGGCGAGGGCCGGCGCGCTCGAGCCCGCCTGGGTCCGTGAACGGGCGCTGCAGCCCGAACGGGCACTACAGTGGGTCAGCGTGCCCACGCCTGCTGACTCCAGCCTGACCGCCGCCCAGACCAACGCGGTGGCTGAGTTGTTGCGGATCGCGCCGGTGGTGGACCGGCTGGGGGAGCTGTTCACCGAGGCCGGTCATGAGCTCTATCTGGTCGGCGGCAGTGTCCGCGACGCGCTGCTGGGTCAGCTGGGTCACGACCTGGACTTCACCACCTCGGCCCGCCCGGACGATGTCGAGGCGTTGCTGCGCCGGTTCTCGCCGGCGGTCTGGACGATCGGCAAGGAGTTCGGCACGGTCGGCTGTCGGGTCGGCGGCGACGACGGCTGGGTCATCGAGGTGACGACTTACCGCTCGGACGCGTACGCCGACCACAGCCGCAAGCCGGAGGTGGTCTTCGGCGACACCTTGGAGGGTGACCTCATCCGCCGCGACTTCACGGTGAACGCCATGGCGGTGTCGCTGCCGGACAAGCGCTTCGTGGACCCGTACGGCGGTCTGGTCGACCTGACCAGCCGGGTGCTGCGGACACCGGCGACGCCGGAGCAGTCGTTCAGTGACGATCCGCTGCGGATGATGCGAGCAGCCCGGTTCACCTCCCAGCTTCAGTTCCGGCCTGCGCCAGAGGTGGTGGCGGCGATGACGGCGATGGCCGAGCGGATCGACATCATCTCGGCCGAGCGGGTGCGCGACGAGCTGACCAAGCTGCTGCTGACCGACCGGCCACGCCAAGGCCTCGACCTGCTGGTGGGCACCGGGTTGGCCGAGCGAGTGCTGCCCGAGCTGCCGGCGCTGCGGCTCGAGCGGGACGAACACCACCGGCACAAGGACGTCTACGAGCACAGCCTGACCGTGCTGGAGCAGGCCATCGACCTGGAGAACCGGCTGCCGTCGCGGCCAGACCTGATCAACCGGCTGGCCGCCCTGCTGCACGACATCGGCAAGCCGTCGACGCGGCGGTTCGAGGCCGGCGGCAAGGTCAGCTTCCACCACCACGACGTGGTCGGGGCCAAGCTGGTCCGCCGCCGGTTGAAGGCGCTGCGATTCTCCACCGACGAGATCAACGCGGTGGCCGACCTGGTGGAGCTGCACCTGCGCTTCCACGGTTACGGCGACGGGCAGTGGACGGACTCGGCGGTACGTCGCTACGTCCGCGACGCCGGCGACCAGCTCGAGCGGCTGCACATCCTCACCCGGGCCGACTGCACCACCCGGAACAAGGCCAAGGCGGCCCGGCTCCGGGCCTCGTACGACAACCTCGAGGCACGGATCACGGAGCTGCAGGCGGAGGAGGAGCTCAACGCCATGCGCCCCGATCTCGACGGCTCGCAGATCATGGCGATCCTGGACATCGGCCCCGGCCCGCTGGTCGGGCAGGCGTACCGGCATCTGCTGGAGCTGCGAATCGACTCCGGCCCGCTCGGGGAGGAACGGGCCCGCGAGGAGCTGCTGGCCTGGTGGGCGGCGTCGCACCCCTGAGCGGCGCCCACGCGGCGAGGATCAGGCCGGCCGGGTCCCGCTCGACGGCTGCCGCAGCGACTCGGTTCCCTCGTCGAGGTTCGCGCCACGGGTGACGGCGGCGAAGACCAGGCCCAGTGCCAGATAGATCCCGGCCAAGACGACCAACACCAGCACCGACTTGCCGTTGGCGGGCAGGATGAACGCCCCGATCACCGCGGCGAGCACGAGCGCGACGTTGAACACCATGTCGTAGAGCACGAAGACCCGACCCTTGAACTCGTCGCCGACGTGGGCCTGGACCAAGGTGTCGACGCAGATCTTGATGTTCTGCGCAGTGATCCCGAGCAGGAACGCGGCCACCAGCAGCGTCGGCTTGGTGAAGATCGCGCCCGGCAGCACCTGGAAGACACCCGAGCCGACCAGGCAGGCGATCATCCAGCCGCGGACCCCCAGCCGCGCGGTGGCGGGCGGCGTGACGGCGGCGGCCAGGACGAAGCCGGCGCCGGTGACCACAACGAGCAGGCCGAGATCTGCGATCGCGGCGTCGACCTCCTCGGGTGCGTGGAAGTAGTTGCGGTAGACCAGGATCATCGCCACGGTCACGATGCCGTAGACGATCCGGTGCGCGCCGATGGTGACGAGCCCGAGGGCGGCGGGCCGGTGGGCCTGCAGGTGCCGCAGGGCAGCGCGCAGCCCGTCGACGATGTCGCGGGCGCTGGTGGTGCCCGGGTCGTCTGGACCGAGCCGGCGGCGGGGGATCCGCAGCGCGAGGCAGGCGCTGAGCACGAAGCCCGCCGCCGCCACGGCGAACAGCAGGGCATCCGCGTGGTACGCCGCCATCCGACCGCCGAGCAGCAGGCGCAGCCCCGTACCGACGCCGACGCCGACCAGCACCCCGGCCGGGCCTATGGTCGGAACCACCGAGTTGGCCACCATGTATTCGCCGGGATCGATGGTGTGCGGCAGTGACGAGGACAACGCAGCCAGCAGGAACCGGTTCAGGCTCATGGCCACCAGCACCCCGGCGTAGAAGAGCGCCTCCACCCCCGGCGTTCGCAGCCCGGTGGCCACCAGCGCGGCCAGGCCCAGGGCCAGCGCCGCGCGGCTGAGGTCGACCACGACCAGGATCTGGCGACGCGACCAGCGGTCGAGCACCACTCCGACGAACGGGCCGAGGATCGAGAAGGGCAGCAACGTGATGGCCAGCACCGTGGCCACCGAGCCGGCGTCGGGCTGCCGCTCGGGGGAGAACAGCACATAGGACGCGAGGGCGATCTGGAGCAGCCCGTCGCAGGACTGGGTGGCCACCCGAACCGCCAACAGCCGGCGGAAGTAGACGTGACGCCACAGCTGACGCAGGCTTCGTACGAACTCCACCTGCGAATCCTCCGTGTGTCGTGACCGTTCCCCGGGTTGTCCAGCCTGGAACGGTGTCTGGGGGGTGTGCTTCAGCTGGGCGTGAATCAGCCCTCGGGGTACTGCCTCAGGTACTCGTCGACCTTGTCCTTGCGCAGCGCCTCACCGAGCGCCTTCATCTTCGTCTCGTCGACCACGTCGATGCTCTGGCCATCGGGCGAGGTGCCGAAGCCGGAGATCGGGGCCTGCAGCTGCTCGACGTCGGAGCCGGTGAGCCGCAGCGACAAGGCCGTGGATCGGATCTCGGAGTCGCTGAGCGACTCGTCCACCGTCAGATACTTGGCCAGCCCGGAGACGAAGCCGGTGAACTTGGCCGGGTCGGAGATGATCTCGCGGCTCAGGCCCTTGCGGACGATGGCCTGGACCACCTTGCGCTGGTTCTTGGCCCGGTCCAGGTCACCGTTGGGCAGCGACTTGCGCTCGCGGACGAACCACAGCGCCTGCTCGCCCTGGATGGTGATCTCGCCCTGCGGGTAGTCGAACCCGTGCGCGCTGAAGGTGGTGTCGTTGGTCACGGTCACGCCGCCGAGCTCGGTGGTCAAGTTGATGAAGCCCTCGAAGTCGACCAGGACCACATGGTCCATCCGGGCGCCGGTCAGCTTCTCCAGGGTGCTCACGGTCAGCGCCGGCCCGCCGAAGGCGAAGGCGGCGTTGATCTTGTTCTTGCCGTGGCCCGGGACGTCGACCCACATGTCGCGGGGGAACGAGATCAGGTACGCCTTGTCCCGGTCCGCGCTCAGGTGCACCAGGATGATCGTGTCGCTGCGGCCGTTGCCGGTGTTGTCGGTGTCGCGGCTGTCGGAGCCGAGGAGCACGTAGTTCAGCGCCTCGCTGGCCTCGGGGTCCTTGGTCGGCCGTGGCGCTTGGCCCTCACCCGTCGGTGTCTCCGCCGGCAGGTTGTTCTGGCGCTGGATGTTCTTGGTCAGGCTGCGATCGATGGAGAAGGCATAGAAGGCGCCCGCCCCCATCGCGACCACCAGCAGCACGGCCACCGCGATGACGATCTTGGGCAGCAGCCGACGCTTGCGGGCCGCGGCCCTCGCCGGCTCGGAGGTCGGCTGGTCGGACTGGTCCATCTCAGACATCGGGTTCCTTAGGGTCGCGCGAGAGCACGGCAGAGTCTACGGGCGTCAGCCCGCTAGAAGCACGAACGACGGGCACGGATGGTTGCCGATCCCGGCTGCCAGTTCTGCCGTCGTAGGCTGGGGCCATGTCCCGAGCCGATGAAGCAGCCCGCCGGGTGGAGCTCGCCCAAGGTCAGGAGCGGGCCGAGTCGGTGAAGGCTCAGGTGCTGATCGACAAGTTCGTGGTGGATGCCCAGGCGGCGGGCATCAAGCCGCATCCGCTGCGAGCCACCTTGTATTCCGGGCAGTCGGTTCGCACCGACAAGACCGGTTGGTATCTGCGGCGCAACCAGAGCCTCGCGATCGGCACGGACGGTTCCTACTACGTCCTCACCGTGCCCGGCGGACTGCGCGAGCGTCTTCGCGGGGTGAAGCTGACCCCGTCCCCGCCGCCGTTGATCGTCGGCAAGGGCGGCCGCGACGGTGAGTCCGGCGACCTGGCCGACTTCCTGCGCTGGCGCCTCGAGGCCGGCTGAGCCGGGGCCGAACGGCGGCTGGACTTTCGTCAGCCGGCCAGCTCGCTCAGATGTCCTCGGTGGTGGTGGCGGACCGCTTCACCTTCAAGAACTTCATGTAGGCGTCGACGACCTCCTCCGGCTCGCCGCGCATCATCAAGGTGCCGTGGTCGAGCCAGATGGCCTCGTTGCACATCTCCTTGATGCTGCCCAGCCCGTGGCTGACCAAGAACATGGCCCGCGCGCTCTGGCGTAGCTCGGCCATCTTGGCGTTCGCCTTCTGCCGGAACTGCGCATCACCGGTCGACAGCGCCTCATCGATCATCAAGATGTCGGGCTCCATGTGCACGGCCACCGAGAACCCCACCCGGGCGGACATGCCCGAGGAGTACGTCCGCATCGGCATGTCGATGAAGTCACCGAGCTCGGTCCACTCCGCGATCTCGTCGGCGCGCTCCTCCACCTCCTTGCGGGAGAGGCCCGAGGCCAGCCCACCGAGGATGATGTTCTCCCGGCCGGAGAGCGCGTTGTTGAATCCGACGCCGAGGGCGAGCAGAGTGCTGGCGCGGCCCCATACCTCGATCGAGCCCTTGGTGGGAGGGAGGATGCCGGCCATGGCGCGCATGATCGTCGACTTGCCGGCGCCGTTGGCCCCGATGATGCCCATGGACGTACCGGTGCGGACGTCGAAGCTGACGTCCTTGATCGCCTGCACCTCCTTGACCGCCCGCTCGCCCCGGCCGAAGCGCATCAGTGCCGACTTCAGGGTCGGCTTGCGCTCGAAGGTGGTGCGGTAGGTGATGGAGAGGTTCTCGACCTTCACCGCGTACTCGATCGCGTCGGTGGCTCCGGGCGGCACGGGAGTGGCGCCGGTCGCTGCCGGGCTGGTGGTGATGCCGTTAGACGAGGCGGACAGCGAACTCACGCTCCCTTGACATGAAGAACAAGAATCCGATCAGGGCGAAGCCGAGTGCCCAGGCGCCGGAGGTCCACCACATGTAGCTCGGCGGGAACCGGTCCTCCTGCAGCAGGTCGGTGTAGCCGCCGAGCATGGAATACATCGGGTTCAGCTCGACCAGGGTCTGCAGGGTGCGGGACATGTTGGCCAGCATCTCCGGAGCCCACAGGACCGGGGAGAGATACATCCACAGCCGGACGAAGTACGGCAGGAAGCTGGAGGTGTCGCGGAAGTACACCTGCAGCGTGGCCATCACCGCCGCCAGGCCCATCCCGAACACGACCATGGTGAGCAGGAAGTAGATCGAGAGCAGCATCTTCGGCGACCACGCCCGACCCGAGATGATGTGCAGCAGCAGATACACCGGGACGGTGGGCAGAAAGCGGAAGAACGCCGTCCGGACGGCCGACAACGGGATCAGCAGGCGCGGGAAGGCGGTGTTCAGCACCAGCTTGCCGGAGCTGGTCACCGAGGTCGCGCCGGTGGTGATCGAGGTCTGGACCAGGGTGAAGGCGAACAGGCTGCAGGTCAGATGGGTGAAGAACTGAGGGTCATGTCGCTGGCGGATGATCGTGACGAGCAGGTAGTAGACGCCGGCCAGCAACAGTGGGTTGAGGACCAACCAGGCTTGGCCGAAGAAGGTGTTGCTGTTGGAGCCACGCATGCTGGCCTTGCTCAGCTCGGCGGCGAACTCACGCCGATGCCACAGCTCACGGAAGTAGCCGACCATCGGCGGCAGACCGGCGCGGTGGGGTCCGTACTGGTGGTAGACGGGGTTGAAGTCCGTCTCACTCTCACGGCTGGTCGCCGTCATGTTCCACCACCATCTGATCGAGGTCTCGGCCACGTTCTGGCCGAGAAGCGATGGATAGTCTGCCACGCCGACCTGGCGATTGCTCATCTGAAGCCGCGTGCCCGGCGCCCGTGAAGGGCCCCGGGCGGCGCGGTTCAGATGGTCTCGCGCTCGCGCTCGCGCCGGTCACCGCTGGGCTGGCGAGGACGTGCCGGCTCCGGCTGGGCGCCGGTGCGGGGACGGGTGACGAGAAGCACCGCCGCCAGCCCGAGAGCGGCCAGGAGGAAGCCGCTGGTCACCAGCGGCAGCATGATCCGGCCCTCGCCCCGCAGCCGGGCCACGGCGGGAGAGTCGGCGTCGTAGAGGACGGTGACTCGGTCGCCGACCTGCAAGGTCTGGCGGTGACGGCCGTGCTGCGGGGTGTAGCTGTAGGTGGTGGCGTCGACGACGTACTCCACGGTCGGCGCGGTCGGTGGGTTGCGCAGCTGCGGCCCGGGAGGCCGGTTGGAGCCGGCCATCGGCCGGGCGACCAGGGCGGTCACCGTGCCTTGGGTGCTGGCGGCGTCGTGCGCGAAGGTGAGGCTCTGGCTGGAGAGGTAGCCGAAGAGAGCGGCGATCCCGAGCAGGTAGGCGAACACGACGAGGCCCAGTGCGCGTGGGAAGCGGAGCCATGTCACGCCCGCCACCTTAGTGCTCGGGGTCCGACCACCGGTCCGCCACGGCAGGACCCGGCCGTCAGCACCGCGGCCGCCACGTCCCCGAGGGGAGGTGGCGGCCGGATTCGTGCTGGCGGTTCGGTACTGGGCGGTTCCGTACCGGGGGGCGGAAACTACTTCGCGATGACCTTGCCCGGATTGAAGTTCTCGCCCGGGTCGACCGCCGCGAACAGGCCGCTGATCATGTGCACACCCGGGGCGGAGATGTCTTGCTCCATCCAGGGCGAGTGCTCGACGCCGACACCATGGTGGTGTGACAACGTTCCCGCGTTGTCGACGAAGGACTGCTGGATCGCCGACTTGACCTGGTCGTACTGGCCGAGCGGGTCCACGCCGTCGTGCCGGAAGGCGAAGGTGAAGTAGAGGCAGGCGCCCGAGTGGTAGGAGTGCGACAGGTGGCACATGACCCAGCCGGTCACGCCCAGCTTGTCGAACGCTCGGTTCGCCGCCGTGATGGTGTTGTCGTAGAGGTTGCGCAGCTCCGACCAGGGGGCGGCGGTCTCCGACACGTCGGCCGCGGCGCCCCGGTCGAGCAGGAAGTCACGGATGTAGGGAGTGTCGAACTTCTTCTGGTCATAGAGCTGACCCGGTCCCTTGCCGACCACGATGCCGCCGTGCTTGGTGACGATCGACTTCACGATGGCCTTGTTGCGAGCCACGTGGTCCTTGCCGCCCTCATAGCCCACGAAGGACAGGCAGATCTGGTCGAGGTCCCAGCCCTTGCGCTGCAGCACCTTCATCAGCCCTTTGGTGACCAGCGAGGAGACGCCCTTGCTCTTCTTCCGGGTGGCGAAGGAGAACTGGGTCTCGTTGGCGTCGGACACGCGGGTGATGGACGGGGTGGCGTCGCTGACCGAGATCTCGTGCATGGCGGCCAGGCCGGACTCGAAACTCGGGAAGAAGTAGCCCAGGACAAGCCGCTCCTCGGGGATCCGGTGCACCTGGACGGTGACCTCGGTGATGACGCCGAGACGACCTTCGCTGCCGAGGATCATCTCGCGCACACTCGGTCCGGTGGAGGTGCTGGGCAGCGGCCGCAGCACGAGCACCTTGCCGGCCTGCACCACGCGCAGGCCGCGGGTGATGTCGGCGATGTCGCCGTACTTGTCGGACTGCATCCCCGACGACCGGGTCGCCACCCAGCCGCCGAGCGTGCTGTGGGTGAAGCTGTCCGGGAAGTGGCCCAGCGTCCAGCCACGCTTGCCGAGCTGCTCCTCGATGTCGGGGCCGAGCGCACCGGCCTGGATGCGGGCCAGGTTGGACTCCTCGTCGATGTCGATCACCTGGTTGAGGCGACCGAGGTCGAGCGAGATCACCGCCCGGGTCTCATCGGCGGGCGCCTGCAGGGAGCCAGCGATGTTGCTACCCCCACCGAAGGGGATGAGGACGGCGTCCGCGGCCACCACGGCGTCGACCACGGCCTGCACCTCGGCCTCATCGGCCGGGTAGAGGACGACGTCGGGGATCCGCGGGATGTCACGGGCACGGAGCCGGATCAGGTCGCGGATGCTCTTGCCGTAGGTGTGGATGATGCGTTCCATGCCGTCGGTGTGCGTGTGCTCCTCGCCGACCGCGCGGGTCAGCTCGGCCAGCAGCTCGTCGCTGATCATCGGCTTCGGGATCACCAGGCTGTCGAAGTCCAGCTGGGCCTCGGTCGGCACGGTGATGTCAAGGTCGAGCGCGCGCCGCACGAACGGGGCCAGGCCGGGCTTGTCCTCGTGGTGGAAGCTCACGCCGTCCACGCCCCAGCCCCACCACTTCATGTGCTTGACGCTCGTCATCTGTCCTCTTTCTGTTCGGCCGCTGCCCGGGCACACGACGACCGGCCATCGGGCGCGGTGCTGCGGTCGTGGGGCACGGGAACACCTTATGCCCGTGCGGAGGCGGAATCTTCGCGTGGTGACGTGCCGGGCGCTGACCGGAGCCTTCGTAGCTGCTGAGCCGCGCCTCGATCAGTTCGACCACCGGCGGCGCGGTCCAACCTGCGCTTACGCGCCAGTGCCCGCTCGCTCTTACCCGGCCGCGCTCGCGCTCGTTTCTACCCGGCCGAGCGCTCGCGCTCGTTTCTACCCGTTCTACCCGGCCGAGCGCTCGCGCTCGAGATCGTCGCGGTAGGTGGTCGTGTAGTCATAGAGTCCGCGGACCTCTTTGGCGATCCGCTCGGAGAACTGGACGGCCTTCTCGCCGTCGTCGGGCGTCATCGGGTCGCCGAACGTCACATAGACGGGCGGGCGGCCACGGTCGGGCCAGCTCTTCCCCGTCGGCATGGCCGCGCTGGCGCCGACGATGGCGATCGGCACGCAGGGTACGTCGCGGCTGATGCACAAGGCGGCGGCGCCGGGCTTGAACTGACCCATCTCGCCGGTGCGGGAGCGGGTGCCCTCCGGGAACAGCAGCAGCGGTACACCCTGGTCGAGCAGGCCGGTGGCCATGCCGCGCTTGCCGCGGAGGCCCGACCGGTCGACCGGGAAGGCGTTGAAGAAGAGCGCGGTCAGTCCCCTGCGCCACCAGACGTCGAAGAAATAGTCCGCTGCCGCGCCGGCGGCGACGTAGCGGGCCAAGCGGCGGGGGAGGGAGCCGATGATGAGCGGGGCGTCGAGGTGACTGCTGTGATTGGACACCACGACGAACGGGCCGTGGAGCGAGTCCAGTCGCTCCCGGCCGAGCACGGTGACAGAGGCCAACGACCAGACCAGCGGCTTGAGCATCATCCGCTGGGCCACGAAGCGGGCGGTCGCATGGACCGGTGAGGTGTAGCGGCTCAGGTTTGACACGTGGACACCTTATTCCTCCCATCTCGTCATCTGCGAGAGGCGCGGGCCGCGGGCACTGCGTCGCGACCTGGATTCCGTACCATCGGCGGCGCACGCGGGGGCAGCTGAAACGGCGCCACCGGCGAACACTGCTGCTATCTTGCCGACGTCATCGCGGCACCGACGGCCGGTGGCCGGTGACCGACCGCGATAGCGGTGGGAAGGGTGGCGTGAAGCGATGTGCCAGCGCCACCGCCGGCCACGACGTCTCGCTCGTGCCCATCCGATGACGTACGGAGATCACGTGACCTCAGCTGACCCGCGCACGGAACCGACGACTGAGGATAGGGCGGCGCGGCCGCACATCCTGCTCCTGCACTGCCACGATCTCGGCCGACACCTGCACGCGCTCGGCGCGCAGACGGTCACCTCCCCGCACCTCGACGCCCTCGCGGGTGACGCGATGGTGCTGACCGAGATGTTTGCCACCGCCCCGCAGTGCAGCCCTTCGCGGGCCTCGCTGTTCACCGGCCGGTGGCCCCACGCCAACGGCGTCCTGGGCCTCACCCACGCGGACTTCGGCTGGGACCTCGGCGCCGATGAGGTCCATCTCGCCGCCCGGCTGCACGCCGCTGGCTATCGGACCGAGCTGATCGGGATGCACCATGAGTCTCGAACGCGGCCCGACGACCTTGTCGCCGAGCGCCTCGGCTTCGACCAGGTCGACACCGGAGGATTCGCCGACGACGTCGCCGACCGCGCCGCGACGGCGATCGACACCATGGCCCGCAGCGACCGACCCACCTATCTGCAGGTGGGATTCGTCGAACCGCACCGCCTTCCCGGTCGTTCTGACCCGGCGGGGGTGATGGGCTTCGTCGGTGACCACATCCAGCCCGACGCCGAGCGTGGCGTACAGGTCCCCGGCTATCTGCATGACGACGCCCAGGCCCGCACGGAGATCGCCGAGCTGCAGGGGGCCATTCGCTGCATGGATGCTGCCGCCGGTCGGGTGCTGGACGCGCTGAGGCAGCACGGCTTGCTCGACCAGACCCTGGTGGTGTTCACCACCGATCACGGCCTGGCCCTACCGCGTGCGAAGTGCACGCTCTACGACCCGGGTCTGGAGATCGCTTGCCTGATCCGCTGGCCGGGGCGCGGCTGGGTCGGCGGTCGTCGAGTCGGCGGGCTGCACACCAACCTGGACATCCTGCCGACGGTGTTGGATGCGATTGGGCTGGATGCGGTCGGGCTGGATGCGGTCGGGCTGGATGCGGTCGGGCTGGAGCCGACGGCCATTCCGAGTCTGCATTGTCGGTCCCTCGGTCCGCTGCTGGACGATGCCGCCCACGGTGTCACTGCGTCCCCGGACCGATCGCGCGACGACGAGGTCGTCTTCGCAGAGCTGACCCACCACGACTACTACGACCCTCGCCGGAGCATCCGGACCCGGAGCCACAAGCTCATCGCCAACTTCTCCTCCGCACCCGGGTTCATGGATCCCACCCAGTCCTGGCAGCACCGCACCACACCCGTCGCCGACGCCGCCCACGCGCACGGCGGCTTCCATCCCCCGATCGAGCTCTACGACCTGGCGACTGACCCGCTGGAGCTCGACGACGTGGCCACGGATCCCGCGTACGAGGACGTGAAGTCTGCGCTGCTCCTTCGACTGCAGGAGTGGATGCGCGAGACCGGAGACCCGCTCCTTGCCGGCGCCGTGACTCCGCCACTGCATCACAAGACGCTGGACGAGCTGGCGAGAGCGGCGCTCCGCTGACGACGCTCCGGCGGATTTGCCGTCAGGTCCTGGGGGCCTCGAGTGGGCGGATCGACCCGGCCACCCGGGCGAGCACGACCGGGTCGGCGCGGTAGTAGACCCAAGTGCCGCGTCGCTCCGAGGTGACCAGGCCGGACTCCCGCAGTGCCTTCAGATGGTGGGAGATGGTCGGCGCCGAGACAGTCAAACTTCCGGTCAGGTCGCACACGCATGCCTCGCCGTCCGGATGGCTGGCGATGCGGGAGAGTAGCTGCAGCCGTACCGGGTCGCTGAGCGCCTTGAACACCCGGGCGAGGTCGATGGCGTCCTCTTCGGTCAGTGCCTTGGCAGTCAGCGGCACGGAACAGGCACCAGGGGAGAGCGTCGATTTCGACATCTGGCTAATTTGACAGACATCGAATCGGAGATCAAACTCGGCTACTTAGATCCCGGTGGAAATAGTAGATCGGGGCCGCGGCGGTGCGCCGCCCCAGAGATGAGGACAGGCGATGGACGACCTTCCGGTCGTGATAATCGGAGCGGGGCCGGCGGGGCTCGCCGCTGCCGCACAGTTGAGAGCGCGCGGGTTGCCGACGCTGATCTTAGAGGCCGGGCCGACGGCCGGGACCGCGGTCAGCGAGTGGTCCCATCTCCGGCTCTTCTCGACCTGGGGCGAGCTGGTCGACGGCCAGGCTGTGGCGCTGTTGTCGGCGACCGGGTGGAGGGCGCCGGACCCGACGACGTACCCGACCGGCGGCGACTGGGTTCGGGAGTATCTGCAGCCGCTGGCGGACGCGCTGGGGAATACCGTGCGCTATCACGCCCGGGTCGTCGGGGTGGCGCGGCGCGGTCGCGACCGGACCGTTGACTCGGGCCGGACGAGTGAGCCGTTCGTGGTGCACGTCCTCACTCCGGCGGGTCCGGATCGAGTCGAGGCCCGGGCCGTGCTGGACGCATCGGGGACCTGGGGCAGCCCCAACCCGCTGGGTGCCGACGGACTCCCCGCCGCCGGTGAGACCGAGCTCGCCGGGCAGCTTTGCTATCGGGTACCCGACCTCACCGACCCCGAGGCGCGTGCCCGCCACGCCGGCCGGCACACCGTGGTGGCCGGGGCCGGGCACTCCGCCCTGGCCGCCCTGGTCGGGCTGGCCGAACTGGCCGCCGAGGTGCCGGGCACCCGCATCACCTGGCTACTGCGCCGGGCCCAGGTGGGTAGTGCCTTCGGCGGTGGGCAGGATGACCAGCTGGTGGCCCGCGGGGCCCTCGGAAGCCGCGCGCGGGCGGCCGTCACCGCAGATCACGTTACGGTCCGGACCGGTTTCCGCACGACTGCGATACGTCCGCAGCCCGGCGGCACCGTGCGGCTGGAGGCGGTCGACGCGGAGCCGGTCGACCAAGTCGATGCGGTGGTGGCCTTGACCGGCTTCCGGCCCGATCTGTCGATGTTGTCCGAGCTGCGCCTCGACCTCGACCCCGTGCTGCAGGCGCCCCGAGTGCTGGCCCCGCTGATCGATCCCAACGTGCACTCCTGTGGCACTGTCTACCCGCACGGGGCGCGCGAGCTCGCCCACCCAGAGCCGGGCTTCTTCCTGGTCGGGATGAAGAGCTATGGCCGGGCCCCGTCCTATCTGTCGCTGACCGGCTATGAGCAGGTCCGGTCCGTGGCGGCGGAGATCGCCGGCGACCACGAGGCCGCCGCCCGGGTCGAGCTGACTCTCCCCGAGACCGGCGTCTGTGGCGGCAGCGGGAGCTTCGACGCAGCGCCGACCGAGGCGGCTGAGGAGGGCGGAGGCTGCTGCGGCGCGGCGGACGCCGGGTCCGATCAGGTCCCGGTCACGCCGTTGCGGCTGCTCAGTGTCGACGAGCTGAGGAGATCTTCCCCGAGATAGCCCGGATCAGCGGGCGTGGGGCGTGGGCGGCCAGGAAGGTGATCACCGAATAGCGCTTGGACGGGACGGAGATCACCTTGCCGCGAGCCACGTCGGCCAGGCACTGGGCGACCAGGTCGTCGGCGTCGAGCCACAACGGGCCGGGGATCTTGGCGACGCCGATCCCGGCCCGCTCGTGGAACTCAGTACGCACCCAGCCGGGGCACAGCACCGTGACGGTCACGCCGGTGCCCGCCAATTCGACAGCGAGCCCTTCGCTGAACGAGCGCACCCACGCCTTGATCGCGGAATAGCTGCCCATGGCGATGTATCCCGCCGTGCTCGACAGGTTGATGATCGCCCCGGAGCCGCGTTCGGTCATCCCGGGGGCGGCTGCCGCGCTGAGGATCAGCACCGCCCGGCACATCACGTCGAAGGCGTGCTCGTGCGGTGTGGTGTCGGCGGCGGTCAAAGCGGTGTGCACCCCGAAGCCGGCGTTGTTGACCAGCAGGTCGACCCCTCGCTCGGCCGAGGTCAACCGCTGCGCCACCCGTAGCACGTCATCGCGGACCGCCAGGTCGGCGCTGATCGTCTCGACCAAGACGCCGTGCTGACGGGTCAGCTCGGTCGCCATCGACTCCAGGCGGTCGGCGTCGCGGGCGACGAGGATCAGGTCGTCACCGCGGGCGGCAAGAGCACGGGCGAAGGCGGCGCCGATGCCGGACGTACCGCCGGTGACCAGGGCAAGAGACATGGCGGCCACCTTAGTGGGGCGTCGTGGACCGGAGTCGCACCACCTGACAGCACCGGGGTGCGGGCAGGCGCGCTGGCCCGGGTCCGGCATAGGGTGCGACCCATGAGACGACTCCTCGCTGCCGTCATCTTGGGTGTCGGCGTCCTGCTGGCCCTTCCGGTCACCGCCTCGGCCGACGAGGACGACTGGGCGATCACCCGCTACGCGCTCACGGCCACGGCCGCGACCGACGGTGCGATCGACGTCAGCGCCGACTTCGACTTCGACTTCGGCGACACCGAGGGCCATGGTCCGTACGTCTTCTTGCCGCTGCGGCAGGAGATCGAGGGCGACCCGGACCACTACCGCAGCTTCTCCATCACCGATGTGAAGGCCAGCAGCTCGACCGGGGCACCGGACGCCGTCGAGACCGAGAAGGACGGCGGTGCGCTCGTCATCCGGGTCGGAGACGAGGACATCGAGGTGAAGGGAAAGCAGACGTACACCATCTCCTACCGGATCCGCGGAGTGGTCAATCCCGACGTCGCCGCCTCCGGGCAGGACGAGATCTTCTGGAACGTCATCGGTCAGCAGTGGGAGGTGCCGCTGCGTGACGTCTCGGTCCGGGTGACCGGGCCGGCGGCCGTCCAGCAGGCGACTTGCTTCGTCGGCAAGGTCGGCTCGACGACACCGTGCGCCTCGGCCGAGGTCAGTGGCGATACGGCGACGTACACCCAGCCCGACATCGAGCCGGAGACTGGGCTCACGATCGTGGCCGGCTGGCCGGCCGGCACCTTCGTCGATGCGGAGCCGGTGTTGGTGCCCCGCCGCACGCTCCAGAACACCTTCCGGCTGTCGCCGGTGACCGGGTCGCTGGCCGGCCTGATCGCACTGGTCGGGGTGGGCGGCGTCGTTGAGCTGGCCCGCCGACGTGGCCGCGACCAGCAGTACCTCGGTCTGACCCCGGGACTGGCCCCGACCGCTGACGGCGCGGCCGCGGCAACCGGGACCCGGGATCACCGGGCGCCGGTGGCTGTGCAGTTCACCCCGCCGGCCGGCGTGCGCCCGGGTGAGCTGGGCACCCTGTTGGACGAGGTCGCCCATCCCCATGACGTCGTGGCCACCATCGTCGACCTCGCGGTCCGCGGCTATCTCCGGATCGAGGAGGTGCCCGGTGAGGACGACGACGACCGCACCTGGCGGCTGGTCAGGTTGGAGCGGACCGCCGCCCCCGGCGAACCCACGCTGCTGGCCTACGAGCAGCTGATCGTCGATCAGTTGTTCGCCGACGGTGATGAGCTCCAGCTGGACGAGGCGGGCGAGTCGCTGACCAAGACGATGAGCCAGACCCAGACCAAGCTCTATGAAGCGGTGACCGAGCGCGGATGGTTCCGCGCCAACCCGGCCGTCGTCCGTGGCCGCTGGTATGGACTGGGAGCCGGGGTGGTCGCGCTGGGCGTGGTGCTCACGGTGGTGCTGGCGTTGACGGTGGGCTGGGGACTGCTCGGCGTCGCTGTCGTGCTGGTCGGCGGGGTGGTCCTGGCTCTGGCGCACCGGATTCCGGCCCGGACCGCCGACGGCTCTGCGGTGCTGGCTCAGGCGCTGGGCTTCAAGACCTATCTCGAGACCGCGGAGGGTGACCAGCTGCGGTTCGAGGAGGGAGCGGACATCTTCTCCCGCTACCTGCCGTACGCCATCGCGTTCGGTGTCGCCGAACGGTGGGCCCAGGTCTTCGCCGACCTGGCTCGGGCGGGGTACGACGTGCCCGACCCGGTCTGGTACGTCGGCGCCCACCAGACGGCGTTCTTCGCCGGCGGCGCCTCGTTCGCCGACTCGATGGGCGCGTTCACCGAGTCCGCGACCGGCACCATGACCGCAGCCACCTCGGGCTCGGGCGGTGGCTCGGGGTTCGCCGGCTCGGCCGGGGGCGGAGTCGGCGGTGGTGGTGGTGGCGGGTGGTGAGCCCGGCGGCCGCCGCGGGCCGTGGTCAGAGCTGGGTGGAGAGGAAGGCTGACAGGTCGGACAGCTCGGCGGGGGCGACGTTGTGCCCCAGACCGGGATAGGTCCGCTCGGTCACAGCGGTACACGCCTGAAGCCAGGTCCGGGTGAGGTCGACCAGGACCGAGGGGACCAGTGGGTCCGACTCGCCGCGTCCCCAGAAGACCGGCGGTCGGATCTGGCCGAGCTGGTCGTCCCCAGGCGCGCTCCCGGGGATCACGAAGCCCGACAGGTTCACCCCGTAGTCCAGCCGGTCCGGCGACAGCCGCATCATCTGCAGCGCCGTCGCCGCGCCCTGGGAGAATCCCAGCACGCCGACCGACGGCGGGACCTGATCGAGGTCGGCCAGCAGGCTGTCGAGCCAGTCCAGCACCGCCTGCGCCGCGGCGTTCACCTGGGACAGGGTGACGTTGGCGTTCAGCGGGAACCAGCCGAAGCCCCCACCGACCGGCATCGGTCCGCGGACCGAGGCGATCACCAGGTCCCGCGGCAACAGGTGCCGCAGCTCGAAGCCCACACTCGCATCGGAACGGTGCCCGTGCAGCATCAGCAGCAACGGGCGACCGGCGCGTTGGGACGGCGGCGCGGACCACAGCACCGACGAGTCGTCGATGCGTACGGCCTCACTGCGACTGGTCATGTCGATCGACTGTACGTGGTATCCACCACGCCCGGCCGGTGCCCTCAGAGCAGGGCGACAGCCTGCCGGGCGATGGCCAGCTCCTCATTGGTGGGCACCACCATGATGGTGACGGCGGAGGTGTCACTCGAGATCACTCGAGGTCCGGACGCCGGCTCGCCGTTGGCCACCGCGTCCAGCTCGAATCCGAGTCCCTGCAGCCCTTGGACCACCGCGGCCCGCACCGTGGAGTTGTTCTCCCCGACGCCGGCGGTGAACACCAGCACATCGACCCGGCCGAGGACTGCGAGGTAAGCCCCGAGATAGTGCTTGATCCGGTGGACGTAGACATCGAAGGCCAGCGCCGCGTCCGCGTCCCCGGCTTCGCGGTGGTGGAGCAGCTCGCGGAAGTCGTTCACTCCGGACAGCCCTTTGAGGCCCGATCCCTTGTTCAGCAGCGTGTCCACTTCGGCCACGTCGAGACCCGCCTGAGCGCGGAGGTAGGCGTGCAGCCCCGGGTCGACGTCACCGGACCGGGTACCCATCACCAGTCCCTCGAGCGGGGTCAGCCCCATGGACGTGTCCACCGCTGCGCCACCGCGGATGGCCGAGGCCGAGCAGCCGTTGCCGAGGTGCAGCACGATCTGGTTCAGCTCCGTCAGAGGCCGTCCGAGCTCGGCCGCGGCCGCCGCGCTGACCCAGGCGTGCGAGGTGCCGTGGAACCCGTAGCGGCGGATGAGGTGCTGGTCGGCCAGGTCCTTCGGGATCGCATAGCGGTACGCCGCCTCGGGCAGCGTGGCGAAGAACGCGGTGTCGAACACCGCGACATGGGCGACGTCGGCGAACCGCTGCTGCGCCGCACGGATGCCGGCCAGCGCCGCCGGGTTGTGCAACGGCGCCAGGGCGCTGAGCCGGTCGATCGCCGCGATCACGCCGTCGTCGACCACCACCGGCTCGCGGAACCGGGCACCGCCGTGCACCACCCGGTGTCCGACCGCCACGATCCCGGCGGCCTGCAGATCCGGTCCGTGGTCGACGAACTGGCGGCGCAGCACGTCCAGCGCAGCACCATGGTCAGCCACCCGGTCCTTGCTCTCGAACCGCTCGTCGCCGACCCGGTGGACGGCCCGCGAGGATTGCTCGCCGATCCGTTCGACCGTCCCGGAGGCCAGCTGCTCCGCGCTGTCGGGCACCACCAGCTGGTATTTCAGCGACGAGGAGCCCGAGTTGAGCACCAGCACCGGGCCGGCGGTGCTCATCGCGCCCCCCGCCCGGTCGGCGCCGTCGCCTGGGCCTGCACCGCGGTAATGGCCACGGTGTTGACGATGTCGTCCACGGTCGCCCCGCGCGACAGATCGTTGACCGGCTTGCGCAGGCCCTGCAGCACCGGGCCGATGGCCACGGCGTGCGCGCTCCGCTGGACCGCCTTATAGGTGTTGTTGCCGGTGTTCAGGTCCGGGAAGACGAAGACCGTGGCGCGGCCGGCGACCGCGGAGCCCGGAAGCTTGGTGTGCGCCACGCCGGGGTCGACGGCGGCGTCGTACTGGATGGGTCCCTCCAGCATCAGGTCCGGCGCCCGTTCGGCGACCAGGGCGGTAGCGGCCCTGACCTGCTCCACATCGTCACCGGACCCCGACGACCCGGTGGAGTAGGACAGCATCGCCACCCGCGGCTCGATCTGGAACTGGCGGGCGGTGTCGGCCGACGAGATGGCGATGTCGGCCAGCTGCTCCACCGTCGGCTCCGGGATGACGGCGCAGTCGCCATAGACCAGCACCCGGTCGGCCAGGCACATCAAGAACACGCTGGACACGGTGTTCACGCCGGGCCGGGTCTTGATGAACTCCAGCGCCGGTCGGATGGTGTGGGCTGTGGTGTTGACCGCGCCGGAGACCATCCCGTCGGCCAGTCCGAGGTGCACCATCATGGTCCCGAAGTAGGAGATGTCGGTGACCACGGTGCGTGCCTTCTCCAGGGTCATGCCCTTGTGGGCCCGCGCCCGCGCGTACTCGACGGCGAAGCGTTCCACCAGCTCCGGGTCCTGCGGGGACACGACGGCGGCGGCGTCCAGGTCCAGCCCCAGCGCTGAGCCGCGGGCCCGGACCTTGGTCTCCTCCCCGAGCAGGGTCAGGTCGGCCACGCCGCGGCGGAGCAGACTCGCGGCCGCCCGCAGGATCCGGTCGTCCTGGCTCTCCGGCAGCACGATGTGGCGGCGGTCTCCGCGCGCCCGCTCCATCAGCTGATATTCGAACATCAGCGGCGTCCGCACCTCGGAGGTGGACACGTCGATGGCCCGCAGCAGCGCCGCCTGGTCGACCTGCTCGGCGAACAGCCGGCGAGCGGTCTCCACCTTGGCGGGGGAGTGCTTGGTCATCGGCCCCCGGACCCGCGACAGCCGTTCGGCCGTGTTGAACGTACCGAGGGTGGTGATGACGACGGGCAGGTCCTGCTCCAGGCCCTCGGACAACCGGCGGATGGAGTCGGGCAGTGGATAGCCACCGGTCAGCACGATGCCGGCCAACGAAGGGAAGGTGCCCGACTGATGGGCCAGCACCAGCCCGGGGATCAGGTCGGGACGGTCGCTCGGGGCGATCACGGTGGCGTCCGGGGTGAGTCGGTCCAACACATTGGGCAGGCTCATGGCGGCCACCACCAGTCCCAGGGACTCCCGGTCCAGCCAGCCGTCGGTTCCCTGCACCTGCACGGCGTCGACGGCTGCGGCCAGTGCTCGGACGGTGGGCGCGGACAGCACCGGGCTCTCCGGCAGGGCGGCGACGACCAGAGCGAACTCGGCCGTGGCGGCCTCGAGTGCCGCGGCGGTGGGCTGCAGCTGGTCGGCATCCACCCGGTTGGCGACCACCGCGACGGTGCGGGCGTGCTGTGCGCTGAACTCGGTCAGGCCGCCCTCGGCCGCCACCGCCACCTCCTCGGGGGTACGGTCCCGGCCGTGCACGACCAGCACCACCGGTGACCCCAGGTTGGCCGCGATCTTGGCGTTGAAGGTGAGCTCGGTGCCGGTGGTGACATCGGTGTAGTCGGAGCCGAGGACGAGCACCACCTCGAACCGCTCCGTCAGCCGGCCGAAGCGCTGGACGATCTCGTGCATCGCCTCGTCCGCGTCCTCGCGGGCCGCCGCGTACGTCACGCCGAGGGCGTCTTCGTAGGACTGGGCGATGCCTGGCTGGCTCACCAGCAGATCCACGATGAGGTCGGTGCCTCCGGTCGTGCTCACCAGCGGCCGGAAGACGCCGACCGAGCCCACCTCCCGGGTCAGTGCGTCGAGCAGGCCGAGCGCCACCGCAGACTTGCCGGTCTGGCCCTCGACGGAGGCGACGTACACGCTTCGAGTCACCTTGGGAGACTAGCCGACCGGCTCCGCCACGGTGGCCGGCGGCGGCGTGGTCGGCTGCGGTTCAGAGGCGTTCGCGGAGCCAGGCGATGTCGCTGCCCTGGCCCTCGGCCCCGCCGGGCGTCTCCACCACCACCGGCACCCCTGCGGTGCGGACGACCTCGACCAGTGCCTGCTCGCCGACGTGGCCGACCCCGAAGTTGGCGTGTCGGTCGGCGCCGGAGTCGAAGGCGTCGCGTGAGTCGTTGGCGTGCACCAGGTCGATCCGGCCGGTGATCGCCTTGACCCGGTCCACCAGCCCGACCAGGTCCTCGCCGCCCGCGTGCGCGTGGCAGGTGTCGAGGCAGAACCCGACCTGGTCGCTGCCCTCCGCGGTCGAGACCGCCTCCCAGAGCCTCGCGATCCGGTCCAGCCGTCGAGCCATGGCGTTGTCGCCGCCCGCGGTGTTCTCGATCAGCAGCGGCACACTCAGCTCCAGCCGGTCGATGCACTTGTGCCAGTTCTCGAAGCCGAGAGCGGGGTCGTCTTCCTTGAGCACATGGCCGCCGTGCACGATGACGCCGGCTGCGCCGATTTCGGCGGCGGCGGTCACCGTCTGCTGCAGCAGCTTGCGGCTGGGGATCCGGATCCGGTTGTTGGAGGTGGCCACGTTGAGGACGTACGGCGCGTGCACATACAAGGCGATGCCGGCCTGCTCCGCCGCCGACTTCAGGGCCGCGGCGCCGCCGTCGAACGCCACGCGAGGTCCCTTCCACCCCTGCGGGTCGCCGAGGAAGAACTGGGCCAGGGTGGCCTGGCGGGCGGTCGCCTCGGCGATCGGGTCGACCTGGTCGCCGTGACCACCGATCGGAAGGGTGCTCGGGTCTGCTGCGGTCATTCCTCGACCCTAGCCGCCGGGTCGGACAACGGTGGGACTCACTCGCCGGGGCGCTCGGGCCCCGACTGCCACCAGTCGCGCATCCGGCTGGCGGCGAAGCCGCCGACCCCGCCGACCACCCCGCCGATCTTGCCGACCACCTTGAACAGCGGGTCCGAGGAGGTGGCGAAAGCGTTCTTGTAGGAGCCGGCCGCCGCCTTGACGTCCTCGCTCAACGGAGCGTCCTTGTCCTGGGATCGACGGGGATAGTCGCCGGCGAGGATGTCGAGGTATTCGGTGTCCGCGGCCCATTTCTGCAGCTCGGCCGCGCGCTGGGCCGCTAGCGGGTGGTCCTGGTTGCTGATCTGGAGGATCTTCAACAGGCTGTCGCGGACGTCGCCCTTCGACTCATACTCCGCCGCCTGGTCCAAGAAGCCGGCGACGTCCATCTCGTCGGGGTCCTGCGCTCCGGCCAGCGAGGCATGGACCCGCAGCGCCGCTTTGGGGTCCTGCACGCACAGCAGCCCCGCTCGGTCCCCGGAGAGCTCCGACTTGCGGAACCACTCGTTCAACCCGACGATGATCGCCCGCAGCCCCCAGGCGCCGATCGGCATCCACTGGATCGAGGCGGAGATCTGGATCAGCTGCATCAGCATGGTGCGATAGACGGCGTGGCCCGAGAGCACATGCCCGACCTCGTGGCCGATCACGAACCGCAGGCCGTCGTCGTCGACCAGGTTGAGCATGCCGGTGCTGATGACGATGATCGGCCTGTCGAGCCCGATCGTCATGGCGTTCGGGACCGGGTCCTGCTGGACGTACAGCTCCGGGATCGGCTGGAGATCCAAGGTGGTCGCGCATTCGCTGACGATCTGGTGGAGGTCGGGGTACTGCCGCGGTGACACCCGGACCGAGGTGGCGAGATAGAGCAGCCGGACGCTGCGTTCGCCGATCGCGCCGGAGATGGCCTTCAGCACCCCGTCGAAGCCCGGGATCGCCCGCAAGGCCACCAGTGCGCCCCGGTCGGCCGGGTGCTCATACGCCCGCGGGCTCAGATCGGGGAACCGGATACGTCCAGAGCGGACGGCGCGACGGGTCTGGGTCATGACCAGAATCTACGCCGTGGGTCCGTTCAGTGCAGGCGCGCGACGGGTGGGGTCGACAGCTGAAGTGCAGATGGGTCCGATCGGGGTCGAGGCAAGGACTTTTGCCGGTCCAGGGGGCTTCGATGCACAGAAGTTATCGAACGCGGGGGGAGGCGTTTGCCTTGCGCAACGATTTGTTCATCGCCGCTATGGCAAACTGCAGGCATGTCCGCCCCACCGCTGCGCGCCCAAGGTTCGTCGACCTCTGACGAACCGAATCAGTCGGGCGCTTCTACGACGGTTTCCCGGGCTGGCGGCTCGGCTCCGGCCAAGGGTCCGCGGCCCTGGGGTGAGTGGTTCCTCGCCCTGGCCCTGCTGGCCCCCAACGTGATCCTGCTGCTGGTCTTCACGTACCGGCCGCTGATCGACAACATCCGGCTCTCCTTCTACAACTGGAACATCTCCTCGCCCCGTGCGCGCTTCATCGGGATCGACAACTACCGGGAGTGGTTCGGCGCCCGAGACACCGGGATCATCGTGTGGAACACGGTGGTGTTCACGCTCGCGACCGTGGTCGGGTCACTGGTGCTCGGGCTGCTGCTCGCGTTCCTGCTGGACCAGAAGCTCCGCGGTCGCAACTTCGTCCGGTCTCTGGTCTTCGCACCGTACGTCATCTCCGGCGCCGCGATCGGTGTTGCGTTCCAGTTCGTCTTCGACCCGAACTTCGGCCTCATTCGGGACCTGCTGGCGAAGATCGGCCAGGCGGTGCCCGACTTCTACCAGGACCCGACGTGGGCGATGGTCATGGTCACCGTCACCTACATCTGGAAGAACATCGGCTATACCTTCGTGATCTATCTCGCCGCCCTGCAGGGCCGGCAGATGGAGCTGGACGAGGCGGCGGAGATCGACCGGGCCTCGGCCCTGACGAAGTTCTGGCGCGTGACGCTGCCGCAGCTGCGCCCCACCACCTTCTTCCTCTCGATCACGGTCCTGCTCAACTCCGTGCAGGTCTTCGACATCATCAACGTGATGACCCGCGGCGGTCCCGTCGGCAACGGCACCACCACGATGGTCTTCCAGGTCTACCAGGAGACGTTCGTGAACTCCCGAGCCGGCTATGGCGCCACGGTGGCCACCATCATGTTCTTGGTGCTGCTCGCCATCACGCTGTTCCAGGTCCGTGTGATGGACAGGAAGGACGTCTGATGGCCACGACCGACACCGCGCTCGAGAAGGGCCTGGGCGCGAAGATCGCCGGCTATGCCGCCATCGTCGGCGTGGTGCTCATCGTCGGCGCCCCGCTGTACTGGATCCTGATCACGTCGCTGAAGGAGCGGACGGACATCTACGTCCAGCCGGCGACGTGGTGGCCGAACCCGTTCTTCCCGCAGAACTACTCGGTCGTGACCTCCGATGTGCCGTTCCTGGCCTACCTGCGCAACTCGATCCTGATCACCGCGATCCTGACCGTCGTCGAGGTCACCCTGGGCGTTCTCTCGGCCTACGCGCTGGCGTTCCTCCGCTTCCCCGGGCGGAACCTGCTGTTCATCCTCATCCTGGCCGCCTTGATGGTGCCCAACCAGATCACGGTGATCTCCAACTACGCCCTGGTCGCCGGGCTCGGGTGGCGCAACACGTTCCAGGGGATTATCGTGCCGTTGGCCGGGGTGGCGTTCGGGGCGTTCCTGATGCGCAATCACTTCCTCTCCTTGCCCTACGAGATCATCGAGGCAGCCCGGATGGACGGGGCGCGGCCGATGAAGATGCTGTTCCGGGTCGTACTGCCGATGTCGTGGCCGACCGTTGTGGCCTTCACCCTGATCACGATCGTGACCGAGTGGAACCAATACCTGTGGCCGTTCCTGATGGCTGACACCGCAGCAACCGCTCCGCTCCCGGTGGGCCTGACCCTGCTCCAGAACAACGAGGGACTGACGAACTGGGGTCCGGTGATGGCCGGCACGGTGCTGACCATGCTGCCGATCCTGGTGATCTTCCTCTTCCTGCAGCGTCAGATGATCAAGGGCCTCACCTCCGGTGCTGTCAAGGGCTAGACCTTTTCTTTCCTCTCCACGGTCTTCGGACCACCCACACAGATTCGAGGATTTCTCATGAACGATATGAACCGACGCAGGTTCCTCACCCTCTCCGGCGCCACCGCGTCAGCTCTGACCCTCGGCGCCTGCGCCGGCACCGGCGGTGGATCCGGTGAGGCCCAGGAGGGCGAGCCGGGCACCATCAACTTCTGGAGCAACCACCCCGGGCAGTCCAAGGAGCTCGAGACCAAGCTCGGCAATGACTTCATCGCCGCCAACTCGGGCACCAAGGTGAACCTGATCGATGCCGGCGCCAACTACGAGGAGGTGGCCCAGAAGTTCAACGCCGCCCTCTCCGGCGGTGAGCTGCCTGACGTCCTGGTCGTCTCCGATGTCACCTGGTTCAACCTGGCCCTCAACGAGGCGCTAGCGCCGATGGACGACCTCTACGCCGACGCCGGAGTGGAGACCGAGGACTACGTCGACTCGCTGTTCGCCGACTACGCCTTCAAGGACAAGCACTACGCGCTGCCCTACGCCCGGTCGACCCCGTTGTTCTACTACAACAAGGGGATCTGGGAAGCCGCCGGTCTGCCGGACCGCGGACCCAAGACCTGGCAGGAGTTCGCCGAGTGGGGTCCGAAGCTGGCCAGCCAGGGATCCAAGGGCGCGATGGCGATCAGCGACGGCACCGACTACCTCGACTGGTACTTCCAGGGCATGATCTGGTCGTTCGGTGGGGCGTACTCGCGTGAGTGGGAGCCCACCTTCAGCGACCCGAAGTCGCTGGAGGCCGGCAAGTTCATGCAGCAGCTGTTCAAGGACAAGTACCTGCGGATCGCCAAGGAGCCGAGCAGCGACTTCGCCGCTGGGATCACCTCCGGCTTCATCGACTCCACCGGCACCTTGGGCGGCCTGGCCAAGACCGCCAAGTTCGACTACGGCACGGCCTTCCTGCCGGCTCCGGAGGGAGTGCTGAGCTGCCCGACCGGCGGCGCCGGTCTCGCCATCCCGAACGGCATCTCCGACGAGCGCAAGGCACTGGCCATGAAGTTCATCAACTTCATCACCAACACCGACAACACGATCACCTTCTCCCAGGCCACCGGCTACATGCCGACCCGGAAGTCGGCGCTGAAGGATCCTCGCGAGCTGGCATACCTGGAGAAGAACCCGCGGTCCCGCACGGCGGTCGAGCAGCTGCCGTTCACCAAGTCCCAGGACTACGCCCGCGTCTTCGTGCCGGGTGGCGGCCTGCGGATCGGCGCCGGGCTGGACCGCATCACCCGCGGCGAGGACGTCGCCACGGTGTTCGGTCAGCTGGCGACCGAGACGCAGGAAGTCATCGACCGCGACATCAAGCCCAAGCTCTGACCCACGCGGGGTTCGCGGACCACTTCTAGAAGCGAGGACAACTATGGCAACCGTCAAGTACGAGGGGGCGTCGCGCCACTTCGACAAGACGAGCGACCCTGCGGTCGACTCCCTCGACCTCGACATCGCCGACGGCGAGTTCCTGGTCCTCGTCGGCCCGTCGGGCTGCGGCAAGAGCACGTCGCTGCGGATGCTGGCGGGCCTGGAGCCGATCGACAGCGGCGCGATCCTGATCGACGGCAAGAACATGGTCGGCACCCCGGCCCGGGACCGTGACGTGGCCATGGTCTTTCAGAGCTATGCGCTGTATCCGAACATGACGGCCGAGGAGAACATGGCGTTCGCCCTGCGCAACGCCAAGATGCCGAAGGACGAGATCCGGCGTCGGGTGGCGGAGGCGGCCGAGGTGCTCGAGCTGGAACCGCTGCTCAAGCGCAAGCCGGCCAAGATGTCGGGTGGTCAGCGGCAGCGGGTCGCCATGGGGCGCGCCATCGTGCGCAGTCCGAAGGTGTTCTGCATGGACGAGCCGCTGTCCAATCTCGACGCGAAGCTGCGGCTCAGCACCCGGTCACAGATCGCCAGCCTGCAGCGTCGGCTGGGGACCACCACGGTCTACGTCACCCACGACCAGGTGGAGGCGATGACCATGGGCGACCGGGTGGCGGTGCTGCTCGACGGCAAGCTGCAGCAGGTGGCGCCGCCGGAGGAGCTCTACGAGCACCCGGTGAACACGTTCGTCGCCGCCTTCATCGGGTCGCCCGGAATCACGCTGGTCGATGGGGTGCCGGTGCGTAACGGCTCGGCCTGGCTCGGCGACGGGTCGGTCGAGCTGCCGATGCCACGCGAGCTGGCCGACCGCGCCGGCGACCGGGTGACGCTCGGCCTCCGGCCGGAGTCGTGGGACCTGTCCGAGCCTGATGCGGACGGGGCGCTGCAGCTGCGGGTCGAGCTGCTGGAGGCGTTGGGCTCGGAGTCGTTCGTCTACGGCAGGCCGGTCCGCGAGGCCGATGATGTCACTGTGCGGTCGGAGCGGGTCGCGGTCCGCGTTGACAAGCATCTGAAGCCGAGCATCGGCGATGTGCTGCACGTCCACCCGCGGGCCAAGGAGGCCTACTACTTCAACAGCGAGACGGGCCGCGCGCTGGAGCACTGAGGATCGCGACGATTCGCTGCACGACGCTGCAGCCGGTATCGTTTCGGTGTTGGCGTGCCCGAGATCGTGGGGTGCGCCACAGATTCGGGCCCGCAGAGCGGTCCGCGTCAAGCATTCGCCCTCCTGCCATGGGGACGTCCCACGGCCGTTGAGACCAGAGGAGGTGGAGTTCGCGCATGCGTAAGTACGAAGTCATGGTCATCATGGACCCCGACACCGATGAGCGTACGGTTCAGCCCACGCTCGAGCAGTTCCTGACCGTCATCACCAAGGGTGGTGGCACCGTGGACAACCTGGACATCTGGGGTCGTCGTCGCTTCGCGTACGAGATCCAGAAGAAGACCGAGGGGATCTACGCGGTCATCGACCTCACCGCCAACCCGGCCGACGTGAAGGAACTGGATCGCCAGTTCTCGATCAACGAGTCGATCATGCGCACCAAGGTCATCCGACCCGACGTCCGCTGATCCACAGATCTGATCCGACGGCTGCGAACTGTCGGTAGCCCCTGGCACGCTGAGGGGCGACCGTCCGCGTCAGGTCGACGCGGCAGCCTCTCGACACACTCACGTCAATCACGGAGACCCACATGGCAGGCGAAACCCTCATCACCCTGGTCGGCAACCTCACCGCCGACCCGGAGCTCCGCTTCACCCCTTCGGGTGCAGCCGTGGCGAACTTCACCGTCGCCTCGACCCCTCGGACGTTCGATCGTCAGACCAACGAGTGGAAAGACGGCGACGCGATGTTCCTCAACTGCGCCGTCTGGCGTCAGGCTGCGGAGAACGTCGCCGAGTCGCTGCAGAAGGGCATGCGGGTCATCGTGCAGGGACGGCTCAAGTCCCGCAGCTATGAGACGCGTGAGGGTGAGCGCCGTACGGTCTTCGAGATCGACGTCGACGAGATCGGCCCCGCACTGAAGTACGCCACGGCCAAGGTCACCCGTTCCTCGGGTGGCGGCCAGGGCGGCGGCGGTGGTGGCCGACCCTCCGGCGGCGGCGGCGGCGGTGGCGGAGGCGGCGGCAGCTTCGGAGACGACCCGTGGGCGAGCGGCAATTCCGGCGGCTCGTCGGGCGGCTCGCGTTCGACCGGCTCCGACCCCTGGGCAGCGCCCCAGAGCGAAGAGCCTCCCTTCTGATCTTCGGATCAGCGAGGACATCAACCAAACATTCGGCACATTCCGGCCACGGGTAACAGGACCCGGGCCGGGCTCGGAAGGAGAGCACCACAATGGCCAGTTCCCCACCTGTTCAGCGCAAGGTCAAGAAGAAGTCCAACCCTCTCAAGGCCGGCCAGAACATCGACTACAAGGACACCGCGACCCTGCGGAAGTTCATCTCTGAGCGTGGAAAGATCCGCGCTCGCCGGGTGACCGGGCTGTCCGTGCAGGAGCAGCGCAAGGTCGCCATCGCCATCAAGAACGCCCGCGAGGTTGCGCTGTTGCCGTATGCCTCGACGGCCCGCTGAGTCGAGGAGTAACAGATATGAAGCTCATTCTGACTGCAGCGGTCGACAAGCTCGGCGTGGCCGGCGACGTGGTCGAGGTCAAGGACGGCTACGGCCGTAACTACCTCGTCCCGCGTGGCTTCGCCATCCGCTGGACCCGTGGCGGCGAGAAGCAGATCGAGGGCATCAAGCGCAGCCGTGACGCTCGCGAGATCCGTGGTCTGGACCACGCCCAGGAGGTGCGCGAGCAGATCGAGGGTCTCACCGTCGAGCTGCCCGTCCGCGCTGGCGACACCGGCAAGCTGTTCGGTGCTGTCACTGCGGCTGACGTCGCCTCCGCGATCAAGAAGGCCGGCGGCCCGTCCGTCGACAAGCGCAGCATCGAGATCGGCAAGCCGATCAAGAACGTCGGTACCCACACCGTCGGCGTGAAGCTGCACGACGCGGTCACCGCGCACGTGCCGCTGACGCTCGTCGTCCAGGGCTGACCTCTTCGCACCACCCAGACGATGCACCGGTTCGCGTTCTGCGAGCCGGTGCTTTGTCGTTCCAGGGCATCCGTCGGTTCCGGAGACATGCGCCTCGACTGGGGACCACCGGCAAGACGACGAGTCGCGCCGTCCCCTCCATTCCGGCCGCTCGGGGCGCCAGTGGCGGAGCCCCTTTGCGGTGCGAGATTAGGCGTGCACTGCGAGCCATTCGGCGACGGCGTCGATGGTGTTGTCGCCGATGATCTCATCGGCGGCGCGTTGCACTTCGAGTGCGGCGTTGCCGACGGCGATGGCGTGGTCGGCGACGGCGAACATCGACAGATCGTTGTGGTTGTCGCCGAAACATACGAGCCGGTCGGCGGTCAGCTCGTCTCTGAGCGCGCTGAGCGCGGCCGCCTTGGTCGCGGCCGTTGAGCTGACTTCCAGCCAGAACTCGCCTGGGGTGTAGATGTCCTCGCTGAGCACGACATGGCAGCCCTCAAGATCATCAGTCACCTGCTCGTGGAGCCTGCGCAGAGTACGTTCGTCGCTGATGATCGAGGTGTAGAACACGCTGGTGCTGTCGATGGTGTCCCAGCTATCGAGCGGCATCAGTCTCGGGTCATGACGACGGCGGGCCAGGAACCCCTCGATCTGAAGCGTGACGTGCGGTTGCAGCCAGGTGACCCGGTCGCGGCCCTGGTGGATGACAAACACGATCGGCTGTACGCCGTGCTTGACGCTGGCCTGTTGGATCGCGGACACGGCCCGGGCGGGCATCATCGTGGCTGGTCTCGGTTGCCCGGATCGAGGATCGACGATCACCGCACCCCCATAGGTGACCACCGGCGCTTCAAGGCGCAGGTCCGCAGTTACCCGCGCCGCCGAGGTGAACGAGCGGGCGGTCGCGTAGGTGAACAGCACGCCAGCGCCGACCAGATCATTGACCACGCTGATCGTGCGACGGCTGAGGGTCTGGTCGCGGCCGAGGAGCGTTCCGTCCAGGTCGGACACGTAGAGGGGCCGGGCGGTGACACTGGCGCTGCTCGACACCGGCCCAATCTATCCATCCAACTTCGGTGCACCGCCGATGGCCCGAATCAACCTGCGCTGTCGGCGCCCACCGGCGCCCACCGGCGCCCACCGGCGCCCACCGGCGCCCACCGGCGCCCACCGGCGGCCGCGGGCAGGCGGCAGCCGCGACGTTGGGAAATGCGGCAATGACGTCGGTCCCCGATCCGACGCTTCCCGAGCAAGGCCAACTTCGCCAGCTACACCGGCATCGCACCCGTCGACGTCAGTTCCGGCGACCACGTCCGGCACCGCCTGAACCGCGGCGGTGACGGCTCAGCTACGCCCTCCACATCGCCGCGCTCGTCCAGGTCCGCCTGCCCGGAGCCGGCCGCGACTACTACCTGCGCAAGCGCGACGCCGGGAAGACCGCGCTCGAGGCCACGCGCTGTCTGAAGCGGCGGCTCTACGACGTGGTGTTCCGCGCGCTCGCGGATGACGTGAGCGCGCTCGACCAGCTTCCGCCGCAGGACAGACCCGCCGTCGACGACCAGACCGGATTGCCCGTCCTGCACGAGACAGCCCTGCAGGACCCTCAGATAGAGGAGGTTATCTGAGGGCGGGGCGTCTTCGCGGTCCGAGGTCAGCCCTTCTAGATGAGTGTGACCGGGATCCTGTGTACCAGGAGCGGCTTGACCTTTCCCTAGCGGTAAGCCTGACCCTCGTCCTGTAGCCGGAAGTACCGGCAGTGGAAGGATCCATCAACATGATGAGTATTGGGCAGTTCGCCCAGAGCACTGGACTCAGCGCCAAAGCGCTACGCCTCTACGACGAGATGGGGTTGCTCACCCCCGCTGAGGTTGACGTCGCCAGCGGCTACCGCCGCTACCGGCCAGACCAGATACGTCGTGGCGCACAGCTCGCTGTGCTGCGGCGAATGGGTGTGCCGTTGGAGCTGGCCGGACAAGTGGTTGCCTCTGACCCGGACCGCTCCACCGAGCTCCTCGATGCTCACACAGCACAGGTACTCGCGCGCCAGGCTGACGAGCGCGCTGCGCTCACGTCCGGCCGGAAGTTGCTCGAGGATTATGAAGAGCCAGTGCAGCTGCAGCGGCGCCATGCAGTAGCCCAACCGTGGGTCGGTGCCGTTCTCGACGTCCCTTACGACTCGGGGCGCAAAACGTCAGACCAGCTAGACCTTGATGATGAGACCGCGAACGCGGCTTTCGCCAGTCTGTATGCAGCGCTGACGGAGGCCGGTGTCACAGTAGTCGGACCGTGGTGGACGACGCTGACCTCCAGCGAGGACGAGAAGTCGGTGCAAATCGTGCTGTGCTGGCCGGTGAACGAATTGCCCGCGAGAACCCTCGCTGTGCAAGGGTTGCAAGTTCGGACCGGCGTGCTGCCTGAGCGGACCGAGGCGCTGGTTCAGGTGCTGCACCCGATGGGCGGGACAGATGACCAGGCTGAGCAAACCATGGCAGGAGTACCAGTGGCAGCAGCGGTACATCTCGAAGAGCAGCTCGTCGAAGGTAACGAGGCACTAGACGGGCAAGTGCGCCAAGTCGGACTACTCGACGCCAACGGAACTCCAGTAGGAGTAGAACTCGTCATCACCACCGCCGTACATCGCGAAGGATGAGGTGGTCCAGAACGCCGCTTCGCCTTCGCCGACTCACCTAGATTGTGCTGCTAGCCTCAGCGGGTTTGACAGTGAGGGGGGAACCGTTATCTGACGGTCGAAGGTGGTCCATGCGGGCGCGCTGGCGTTCACCAAACACTCTGTCACTCGTGCACCGGTACCCCGTTGGCCCACGGGACAGTGAGTTCTCAGTTGCACACGCTTGATCATCCAGCGACGCTGGCAGGGTGCACATCTTGAACAGGCCAGACCGTTTCCCTCGTTCAAGCCGGTATGACCCCGACTGGTTGCTCGCGTTGGACATGGGACCGCACCCGCTGTGGCAGCTGGAAGACCTGCTCCCCGACCTGCGCCTCAGCCCGGGCGGCCGCGTCCTCGACCTCGGCTGCGGTCGAGGGGCTACAGCGATCTTTCTGGCTCGAGAGGCAGACGTCCTCGTCTCTGCGTTCGACCGGTGGGTCGACGAGGATGACCTCCGGGCGGTGGTCAACGCCGCCGGCTTCGCTCACCAGATCTCCGTGTCGATTGGCGACGTACGACACCTACCGTTCGACGACGCCGAATTCGACGCCATCGTCAGCGTCGACGCCTTCGAGTACTTCGGCACCGACGTGCACCTGCTGCCGACCCTGCTCCGCGTCCTCAAGCCCGGCGGCCGGATCGCCATCTCGACCCCGGCGCTAAAGATCGACCCTTATCTCCAGGCCCCACCCAAGCAGGTAACGGCGTTGGCCGGTTGGGAGGCCGCAGCGTGGCATGCGCCGGACTGGTGGCGACAGCACTGGGAGCTCACCGGCCTGGTCAAGGACGTCACCGCCCGGATGCAGCCCGGCAGCAGGGACGACTGGATGCTGTGGGCACGGGCGACCGGTGCAGGCGACGGCGATCCGCTCCTGACGATGCTGGCCTCGGTCGAACCCGACGACATCGGCTTCGCCCTGGTCAGTGCGGTCAAGGCACAGGCCTAACGGCCGTCCGGCTCTGACCGATTCCGGTAGACCTTGGCCGTTGACACAAAGGAACCGTTACCTGAAGGTCGAGAGCAGGTCAGCCCGGCGGCGGTTGGCTTGTAGCTTATATTCGGCTCAGACGGTCATGGCGCAATCCAGGCCCGAAGGAATCAGCGGTAAATCTCGCTGCGATGACCCACCGCCATAACTAGCACGACGAGAACGTCGTCACGAACCTCGTAGATCACCCGGTAATCGCCGGTACGAACGCGCCACTCCCCGTCACCACCAACGAGCTTCTTCGCCCCCGCCGGTCTCGGATCGGCGGCAAGAAGTTCGACCACCGCCTGGATACGGCGACGCGCGGGCGGATCAAGCTTCCGTAGCTGGCGCGCCGCCGCAGGGGCGAGGTCGATCCGATAGGTCACGCGAGACCCAGGTCCGCCTTGACCTGTTCCCACGGGATCGGGGTCTCACCGGTCTGAGCCATCTCTGCGCGCGCCGCCCGGGCCGCGTTGATGTCCGCTAGATCCTCGGCAGCCGCGATCAGACGCTGCAAGTCGTCTGCGTCGATCACCGCGGCCACCCGCCGGCCGCGTCGGGTGAGGTATACCGGGTCATGGCCGACCCGCGCTTCGTCAACAACGTCCGCCAACCGAGCCCGAGCCTCCGACACAGTCACCTCAGTCATGTCCTTACGATATGTCGAATGCGCTGAAACGTACAATTCGGCACAGTGTTCAGTCGGCGCTCCGCCTATCGCTCGATGCCGGGCCGTTCGACAGGCGGTCCGCGGTAGGTGACGTTCCACTCTGCCGCCGCGTCTTTGGCCCCGATCGGATCGTGCGGCCACTGTCGTGCCAGCCTAGAAGGAGCGTCTCTCTACCAAGGAGTCACATGTCTGTCGTCTACACCGCTGTCGCCACCGCCACCGGCGAAGGTCGCGAAGGTCACACCCGGTCCTCAGACGGCCTGGTCGACTTCGACCTGGCCATCCCGCGGGAGATGGGTGGTCCCGGAGGCCACACCAACCCCGAGCAGCTCTTCGCGGCGGGTTACGCCGCTTGCTTCCACAGCGCGCTCAAGTCTGTGGCACGGGCCCAGAAGGCGACCTTCTCCGACTCCGCCGTGACCGCCGAGGTCGGCATCGGCCCGAACGACGCCGGCGGCTTCGGCCTCGAGGTGACACTCCACGTCGAGCTCGGCGGGATCGACCAAGCCGCGGCTGAGCAGCTGGTCGAGGCGGCGCACCAGGTCTGCCCGTACTCCAACGCGACTCGGGGCAACATCCCCGTTGTCCTGGAGACCGTCACCGCCTGACATCGACTCAACGCCGCGCCGCGACTATGTCTGCCACCGAGCGAGCGGGCGAGCGGTCCAGGCGACGCCGAGTCGAGCGGTGCGGTCGAGGTGGTGCACGGAGTCGGAGGCCTGGTCCACTATGTGGCGGCGGCTTGGAGATTAGGTCCGCCTTAGTTAGGTTACCCATACCTACTAAGGAGGTCCTCTTTGTCTCTCTTCTCTCGTGCCATGGTCGCCGTCGTGGCGGCCGGTGCCGTTCTGTTCGCCGGATGCGGCACAACGGTCGATGGCGCAGCACCAGCCGAATCAGCCGCCCCCACGATCACCGTGGCCCATGCCCAGGGCGAGACCGCCGTGGCGGTGAACCCCGCCCGCGTCCTCACCTTCGACATGGCAGCGCTGACCACGCTGGACGCGTTGGGAGTCAAGGTTGCGGGGCTGCCCAAGGCCAACCTGCCGGGCGGGCTGGAGAAGTTCAGCGACGAGGCGTACACCAATATCGGCACGCTCTTCGAGCCGGACTACGAGGCCGTCAATGCCGCCAAGCCTGACTTGATCATCGTCGCCGGCCGTTCGGCCGCGGTCTATCCCGAGCTGAGCAAGATCGCGCCGACCATCGACCTCTCCAACGATGCGGCGAACTTCAAGGACTCGGTGGTGAAGAACGCCGAGATTCTGGGCACCGTGTTCAACAAGGACGCCGAGGTGAAGGCCATGGTCGCCGAGCTGGACCAGAGCATCGCGGAGGTATCCAAGCTCGCGAAGTCGGCCGGCAACGCCTTGATCGTGATGACCAACGCGGGTGAGGTGACGGCGTTCGGCCCCGGATCCCGGTTCGGGTTCCTGCACGACGAGCTGGGCGTGACGCCCGTCATCAAAGACGTGGAGAAGGCCACCCACGGCGAGGCGGTCTCGTTTGAGTTCCTGCTGGAGACGAACCCGGACTGGATGTTCGTCGTCGACCGTGACGCGGCGACCGGTAACGGTACGGCGAACGCAGAGCGGGTGCTCGACAACGAGCTGGTGCGCAAGACGACGGCGTCGCAGAAGGGCCAGATCGTCTACGTCGATCCCGTCGCCTGGTACATCGTCAGCGGTGGCCTCACCAACCTGCAGGCGATCACCAACGAGGTGAAGACCGCCCTCACGCGATGACGGTGGTGGAGGTGGGCCTGGCGCACCACGTCGGACGGGGCCGGCTGGTCCTGGTCGGCGCGGTCGCCGGGCTCCTCGTGGTCGCCGTCGGAAGTCTCTTCATCGGGGTCAGCGACGTGACGCCGGCAACTCTGCTGCGAGCCGAGTCCGCCGACAGCCGGGCCGTCCAGGTGCTCCTGCTGAGCCGGCTGCCCCGGACGTTGTCCATCCTGCTGGCTGGGTCGGCGATGGCCATCTGCGGCCTGGTGATGCAGATGCTGGTGCGGAACCGGTTCGTCGAGCCGTCCACCATCGGCACCACCGAAGGGGCTGGTCTCGGCCTGCTGCTGGTGACCATCTTCGCCCCGGGCCTCCCCCTGTGGGGCAAGATGCTCGCCGCGGCTGCCGTGGCGCTGCTGAGCACCTTGGTGTTCGTCCGCATCCTTCGCGCGTTGCCACTGCGATCAGTCGTGCTGGTGCCGCTGGTCGGTCTGATGCTGTCGGGGGTGATCGGCGCTGTGTCCACCTACATCGCCTTCAACGCCGACCTGCTCCAGACGTTGTCGGCCTGGATGACGGGCGACTTCTCAGGAGTCATCGCCGGCCGCTATGAGCTGCTCTGGGCGGTCGGTGCGCTCACCGTGGTGATCTATCTGGCCGGCAACCGGTTCACGGTGGCCGGCCTGGGGGAGGAGTTCACGACCAACCTGGGCCTCAACTTCCGCCGGACCCTCGCGATCGGGCTGGTCGTGGTCTCCCTGGTCACCGCGGTCGTGGTGGTCGTCGTCGGCGGTCTGCCGTTCCTGGGTCTCGTGGTCCCCAACATCGTCAGCATGATGGTCGGCGACAATCTGCGTCGGTCGCTGCCGTGGGTGGCGGTGCTCGGTGCTGGTTTCGTCCTCGTCTGCGACATCCTTGGGCGGCTGGTCCGGTTCCCCTACGAGATCCCCATCGGTGTCGTGGTGGGTGTCGTGGGGGCAGCGCTCTTCTTGTTCCTGCTGCTTCGGAGGTCTGCTCGTGTCGGCTGAGACGACAATGCCGACCGCGGTCGAGCCTGGGTCCGCGATAGGGGTCTCCCGCCGTCCCGTGCGGGTTCTCGCGGTCCTCGGCGGGCTCGCGGTTGCCGCGGTGATCGCCTTCCTCGTGGTTGGCGCCCAGGGCAGCTGGGATTTCGTCCTCCCGTTCCGCGGCCGGCGCTTGGCCGCGCTCGTGCTCGTCAGCTTCGCGATCGCGGTGTCCACGGTGATCTTCCAGACCGTGACCGAGAACCGGATCCTCACCCCCTCGATTCTGGGCTTCGACTCGCTCTACGCCTTGATCCAGACCTGCCTGGTCTTCTTCCTCGGCTCGTTCGCGTTGGGGGCGGTGCCGCCGGTGCTGCAGTTCGGCGGGGAGGTGGTCGTCATGGTGGCCGCCTCGACGCTGCTGTTCCGCTGGCTGTTCGGCGGGCCGCGGAAGTCGCTGCATCTGCTGCTGCTGGTCGGCATCGTCCTCGGGACCTTCTTCCGCAGCATCTCGGCGTTCCTGCAGCGCCTCATCGACCCGAACGAGTTCGTGGTGCTGCAGGACCGGCTGTTCGCCAGCTTCAACGCGGTGAACCCGCAGCTGCTGATCATCTCGACGGTGATCGTCCTCGGCTGCACTGTGCTGCTGTGGAGCGCCCGGCGCGATCTCGACGTCCTCAGTCTTGGCCGGGACCTCGCCACGGCACTGGGCGTCGACCACCGTCGGTTGGTCATGCGGCTGCTGGTGGTCGTGGCGTTGCTGGTGTCCGTCTCGACCGCCCTGGTCGGGCCCATCACCTTCTTCGGCCTGCTGGTGGCCAGCCTCGCGCACCAGCTGACGCAGAGCCACCGCCACGCCGTGCTGCTGCCGGCGGCGGTCCTGCTGGCCGTGATCGCCCTGGTCGGTGGCCAGACCATCTTGGAACATGTATTCGGCCTGGGCACTGTGCTCAGCGTCATCATCGAGTTCGTCGGAGGAATCGTGTTCATCCTGCTCGTGGTCAGAGGGGTGCGGCGATGATCGACGTGCTCGGCGTCACCAAGGCGTACGGCACGCTGCGCGTGGTCGACGACGTCGACCTGCAGCTGCCGAGCGGTGGCGTCACCTCGATCATCGGGGCCAACGGCGCCGGGAAGTCGACCTTGATCTCGATGATCTCGCGGCTCCTCCCGATGGACGCCGGCCGCATCGTCGTCGACGGTCTCGACGTCAGCCGGGTGCCCAGCATCGAGCTGGCGAAGAGACTGTCGATCCTCCGGCAGGAGAACCACCTCACCGCTCGGCTGAGCGTGCGTGACCTGGTGGCGTTCGGTCGCTATCCGCACTCGCGCGGGCGGTTGACCGTGGTGGACGAGCAACGCATTCATCAGGCGCTCGACTATCTGGACCTGCACGAGCTGGCTGACCGGTTCCTCGACGAGCTCTCCGGCGGGCAACGGCAGCGGGCCTTCGTCGCCATGGTGCTGTGCCAGGACACCGACTATGTGCTGCTGGACGAGCCGCTCAACAACCTGGACATGAGCCATGCGGTGGCGATGATGCAAATCCTGCGCCGCGCGGCCGACGAGCTCGGCAAGACCGTCGTCCTCGTCATCCACGACATCAACTTCGCGTCCGCCTATTCCGACCACATCGTGGCCATGAAGGACGGGCGGGTCGTGCTGCAGGGAACACCGGAGCAGGTCATTGCTCCCGGACCGCTGCGCGAGGTGTTCGGGCTGGACGTAGACGTCCACGTCATCGACGGCCGTCGGATCGGGGTCTACTACAGCTAGCACCTGCGATTAGGGTCGAGGCCATGACTGATGCGGCACCCGACCCACGCTCCGAGCGCAGCCGTCGGCTCCGGCTGACGGTGCTGGTCGGGGTCTCGCTGCTGCTCAGCCTGGTGCTGCCCAACCTGACGATCGGCTCCGACGTCGGGTACGGCGACTGGCTGATCCCGGCGGGGTCGTATTTCCTCAACGTCCAGGTCGCCTCCTTCGGCCCGGCGGCCTCCGGTCTGCTGGCGTTCGCCTGCAACGTCGCCTACGCCGGCCTCGCGGCGCAGGAGCTGGGCCTTGTTCTGGCGGCGGCCACCTTCTGGGTCTTGGCCGGTGAGGAGGTCAACCGCTGGTTGTGGCGGCTGCTGGTGGTCGCCGGCGCTCTGCTGGCCCTCGGCGGGGTCCTCCCCGTCGTGGCCCGGCTGATGATCGCCGGTGCGGGGGTGGACGCCAGCCTCGGGTTCGCCTTCCTGGCCACGCTGGTGGCCGCCGCCCTGCTGCTCTGGGGGGCTCGGCAGAGCAAGGAGCGGATCGACCTCTCCTGGTATCCCACCCGGCCGGAGCTGCAGTAGGACGTCGGGCAGGTCTGTGTTCGCTCAGCTGTCGACGCGGCGGCTCGGGATCGGGCTGGTCGTGGCTGGGCGGGGATGGGGATGGGCGGGGTTCGCCGGGTTCAGGCGGGAGCGCCGACGCGGACCCACGCGTCGCCCCGGGCCCGCAGGACCAAGGTGACCGCCCGGGCGGTGATGAAGCCGCCGTAGGCGACCCAGAGCCACAGCAACCCCGCGTCCAGCGCATGAACGATGAGCACCAGCGGGATGTACGCGAGCAGCGCCAGCAGCCCCGCAAGAGCGAGGTAGCGGCCATCGCCCGCGCCGATCAGGACTCCGTCGAGGACGAAGACGACACCGGCGATCGGCGTGATCACCGCGACCACGAGCAGCACCCGGGTGACCGTGTCCTGCACCGCGGGGTCGGGGGAGAAGAGACCGACATAGAGCGGGCGGGTGAGGAGCAGCAGGAGGCCGAACGCGACCCCGCAGACCACACCCCAGCCCACCATCCGCCGGGTGATGGCCCGGCCGAGCGCGACCTGTCCGGCACCGAGCTGACGGCCGATGATGGCCTGGCCGGCGATCGCGATGGCGTCGAGCGCGAACGCCAACAGCGCCCAGAGTGAGCTGATCACCTGATGACTGGCCAGGGCCACCGCGCCACCGGTGGCGGCGACCAGCGTCGTCATGGTGATCGCGGCATGCAACGTGGCGGTCCGGGCCACCAGCCACACACCCGCCCGGGCGGCCCGCAGGACGCCCGCCGGCCGCAGGGTGATGGGCGCGTGCTCGCGGCGCGCGCCGCGGACGACGATCACCGCGAGCACCACCGCGGCGGCGGTCTGCGCGATCAGGGTTCCCCAGGCCGAGCCGGCGATACCGAGCCCGACGCCGTACACCAGGACGAGGTTGAGCACGATGTTGGCCAGGTTGGTGATGATCGCGACGTAGAGCGGGGTCCGAGTGTCCTGCAGCCCGCGCAGCACCCCGGTGCTGGCCAGGAGCAGCAGGATCGAGGGCAGTCCGCAGGCGGCGATCCGCAGATAGGTGATGGCGTGGTCGGCCACCTGCGGACCGACGTCGTAGAGCCCGATCACGGCGGGCATCGCCAGCTGCAGTGCGCCGCAGAGCAGCAGCCCCAGGACGAGCGCCAGCACCATCCCGTCGAGCCCGCCGGCCAGGGCACCGGCCCGGTCGCCGGCGCCGAGCCGGCGCGCGACCGACGAGGTGGTGCCGTACGCCAGGAAGATCGACAGGCCGGTGAGGATGCCCAGGACGTTTGCGGCCACCCCCAGCCCGGCGAGCTGGGTGGTGCCGAGATGGCCGATGATCGCCGAGTCGCTCAGCAGCAGCAGCGGCTCCGACACCAAGGTGGCGAAGGCCGGTAGGGCGAGCGCGAAGATCTCCTTGTCCAGAGCCCGGTTGGTCGGTCGCGTCGCGGGAGGCGGGGTGGTACGGGTCACCGCCCAGGGATATCAGGCGCCGCCCTCGGCGCGCATCTCGGCGTCCTCGGTGACCGCGCCGGGTCGAGAAAGCGCTATGAACCCGATGGCTGGGTAAGGGGCAGTCATGGACATCTGGGAACGCATCCGATACGCCCGAGACCGTGCGCTGGACGGAGAGCGGACCGAACGTCAGCGGCTGGCCGACGCGGACACCCCTGAGCTGCAGTCCGCAGCGTCGGTCCGGCTGGCCACCCGGCAGGCGGTCCGCGAGGCGCTGGACGACGTCCTGGACGAGCACAGCGAGGTCGACAAGGCCGCTCGCCCGGCACGCGGATCGCAGCAGAGTGCCACCTCGGAGGCGAATGACGCTCCCGAGCCCGCCGACGACACCGAGGCCACCGACACCCCACAGGCCCCGGACGGGCCAGGTGCCGTCGGTGCTGACGTGGCCGGCCTTGATGCACCGGGCGCGGACACCGAGAGCGACGATGCCGACGTGGCGAAGCAGCCGGAGGACCAGATCAGCGGTTGATCCCGGGTGGCGGATCCGGTGGTCAGCGGGGCTGGGCGTGCTCCACGGCCACGGCGATCTCCCCGTGGCCGGCGAAGCGAACCACTGCCGTCTGCCCAGCGGTCACCTCGTGGATGCCGGTCGAGGCGCCCGTCGCGAGATGGTCGCCGGCGCGCAGGGCAATGCCACGCTGGGCGGCTCGGGTGAAGAGAAACGCGAGCGCGGCGCCGATCCCACCGGGTAGCCGCTCGGCACCGCCGGTGCCGACCACCACCTGGTCGACCGCGGTCTCGGTGGTCAGCGACGACGGCGACCGCTCACGCCAGTCGGTGATCTCGGCACCCACCACCAGCCCGTTGTTGTTGCCGAAATCAGCCACCGTGACGGTCGGGCCCAGGGCGTTGATGCTGGCCAGAGGGCTGCTGGCGACCTCCAGTCCCAGGTGCAGGGTGGCCGGGTGCCGGAGCGCCTCTGACGCCGACCAGACGCCTCGGTCGGGGTCGACGTCGGCTTCGAGCCGGATGACGTACTCGGCCTCGACGGCGCCGAACCCACCGGGAAACACCAAGGCGGGCGCCCCGTCACCCGACGCGGTCAGCTGTCCGCGCCAGATCGGACCCATCAGCCGCTCGTCGCCGCTGGCATCACGACGTTCCGGTGCGATGTAGCCGATCTTCCAGCCCGCCACCTGGTCGGGCCAGCCGGCGATGGCCAGATCCTGAATCCGATAGCCGGCGGCCAGGTCCGCCGGGACCGGCCCGGGGAAGTCGGCCAGGGGGCGGGCCTGCAGGCGGGCGGTCACGAAGGCAGCGGCAGCGGCCTCGTCGGCGTGCCGGCGTCTGTGGGCCTCGTCGGCGTGCCGGCGTCTGCGGGCCTCGTCCTCGAGCGGGTCGGTCATGGGCTCAGCCTAGAGCGAGGTACGCCCGCGGTTTCCGCGGACCGCAGGCAGCTGTCTCAGAGGCGCTGGAACGGGTCCGGCGTCATCGTGTACTTCGCCGACAGGTATTCGGCGATGCCTTCCAAGCCGCCTTCACGTCCGAGTCCGGACTGCTTCACGCCGCCGAACGGAGCTGAGGCGTTGGAGATGACGCCGACGTTCAGCCCCATCATCCCGGTGTCGAGGCGCTCGATCATCCGCTGCCCCCGGGCCAGGTCGGTGGTGTAGACGTAGCTGACCAGTCCGTACTCGGTGTCATTGGCGAGCCGGACTGCTTCGTCCTCGTCGGCGAAGGTGGTGATCGGCAGCACCGGGCCGAAGATCTCCTCCCGGCTGATCCGAGCCCGCGGCGGCACATCGGTCAGGACGGTCGGGGCGTAGAAGAAGCCCTCGCCCTCGATCGGGGCGCCGCCGACGACCGCGGAGGCACCCTGCTCGACTGCCTCGTCGACCAGCTCCTGCACCTTGCGCCGGGCCTTCTCCTCGATCAACGGGCCGATTCGGGTGTCGGGGTCGGTGCCGTCGCCGACCCTCAGCTGCTGGACCCGTTCGGCCAGCGTGGCGGTGAACCGCTTCGCGATCGACTCGTGCACCAGGATCCGATTGGCGGCCGTGCACGCCTCGCCGGTGTTGCGGAACTTGGCCAGCATCAGCCCGTCGGCGGCTGCGTCGAGGTCGGCGTCGTCGAAGACCAGGAAGGGGGCGTTGCCGCCGAGCTCCATCGAGGTCCGCAGCACCTGGTCGGCGGCCTGCTTCAGCAGGCTGATCCCAACGGGCGTGGACCCGGTGAAGCTGAGCTTGCGCAGCCGCGGATCGGAGAGGATCGCAGCCGACGTCTTTTTCGCCGTCGTGGTGGTGATGACGTTGACGACTCCGGCGGGAAGCCCGGCCTCGGTCAGCAGCTGGACGAAGAACAGCGTGGTCAGCGGGGTCAGCTCAGCGGGCTTCACCACCACTGTGCAGCCCGCGGCCAGGGCCGGTGCGATCTTGCGGGTGGCCATGGCGAGGGGGAAGTTCCACGGGGTGATCAGATAGCACGGTCCGACCGGTCGCTGGCTGACCACGGTCCGTCCGTTGCCCTCGGGGTTGATGCCGTAGCGGCCGGTGATCCGGACGGCTTCCTCGCTGAACCAGCGCAGGAACTCCCCGCCGTAGGTGACCTCACCGTCGGACTCGGCCAACGGCTTGCCCATCTCGAGGGTCATCAGCAGACCGAGCTCAGCGCGGTGCTGCTGCACCAGCTCGTACGCTCGCCGCAGGATCTCACCCCGTTGCCGCGGCGGTGTCGCTGCCCATTCCTCCGCGGCGGCGACGGCCGCGTCGAGGGCGCGAAGCCCGTCGCCGGCGTCGGCATCGGCCACGCTGGCCAGCGACGCTCCGGTGGCGGGATTGACCACCTCGAAAGTCCGGCCGGTCCCGGCGGGCACCCACCGCCCGGCGATGTGCAGCTCACGCGGAACGCGCCGCAGCAACTCTGCGGGATCGACGCTCATCTGGTCCTCCCAGCTCGGAGATCTCTCATCCGTGGAGGCTACTCCGCAGCGTTCTTCCGCAGCCGGCCAGGCGCACGAGCAAGTTGGACCAAGTCACGAGCGGGGCCCGCGGATGCTCGTCGGATGGGGAAGAATCGCTGCAGCCACGTTGTGCGGCCAAGACCGACCCCGCGACCTCGTCGCACCTGTGAACGCCGCGACCTCGTCGCAGCTGTGAACCCGCGACCTCGGTCGCACCTGGAAAGCTCTCTTCGAAAGGTGACGACCATCAGCGACATCCCGGAAGGTCTGCGGGCCAGTTGGACCCACGCGGCGAGCCTCGCCCTGTTGGCGCAGCTGGCGGCCGGCTCTGCGCTGGGCGAGCCACCCACCGTCCTGATCCGGCGCCTGTTCTCGGCGGTCGCCGAACCGATGGGTCTCGACTTCTTCATCTACTACCGCTACGCCGGCTACGGCGAGGAGCTGGAGCTCGCCTCCACCACCGGGGTCGCCGACGACCACCTGCCAGCCCTGGACACGTTGGTGCTGGGTGAGGCGGTGTGTGGGCTGGTCGCGGAGTCGCGTCGGCCGATGGCGTTCTCCGATGTCGACCGGAGCGAGGATGAGCGGCTCGCCTTGGCCATGTCACTGGGTGCGCGTACGTACGCCAGCTATCCGCTGCTGGATGGGGGCGACCTGCTGGGGACCTTGTCGTTCGGATCGCGAACCCGGACCAGCCTGGCCGACGACGAGCTCGAGCTGCTGCGGCTGGCCACTGACCTGATGTCCGCGGCCGCGGCCCACCACCGAGACCACACGATGCTCGCCGGAGCCCTCGCCGACTCCGATGCCGCATCCCGTCGTGCCGAGGAGCTCGCGGAGCGGGTGACTGTGCTGACCGGGCAGGTGGAGCAGTTCAGCGCAGCCGTCGTCAGCCGCGACGAGATCTCGCAGGTCAAGGGCATGCTGATGCTGCGGCTGGGGATCTCTGAGGAGGTCGCCTGGCAGCTGCTGGTCAGGCTGTCGCAGACGACCAACCGCAAGGTGCGTGAGGTTGCCGCCGTGCTCGGTGAGCACCTGCTGCGGGACCACCCGCTGCCCGACGATCTGGCCTCGCGGTTGCCCGCGGGTATTGACCTGCGCAGCGCGTCGCCCGTTGGAGCGCGGGGGCACGACTCGGCGGTCACGGGCTGACTCAGGTCGTTTGCAGTACTGACTCCACGATGGCACCCTCGCCCGGCAGACCGATCGGCCGCAGCTGAGTCGGTGCGGTGCCGCGGGGCCACTCCCGGAACTGTCGGAAGGTCATCGGTAGGCCGCGAGCGACCGACAGGTCCTGGCTGTCCATCACCTGGAGGTGCAGGTGCGGCTGGGTGGAGTTGCCCGAGTTGCCGCATTCCGCCACCGGCTGACCGGTCGCTACGTCGTCGCCGACCCGGACGCGGAACGACCCGTTCCGCAGGTGCACCAAAGCGACGAATGCGCCGCCGGTGGGCAGGGCCACGATCAGATGGTTCCCCGCGATCGCAGCCACCCCCTGCCGCACCCGTCGCGCCTGCCCGAGGGCATACGGCAGCAGGGCCAGCTGGGACCGCCGCCCCGCGTGATCAGTCTCGCCGTCGTGGATGGCGACGACGGTGCCGTCGGCCGGGGCGAGGACCGGGCGGCCGTAGCCGACGAACCGCTCGGGCGGCTCGTCGGCCAGGAAGGTACGCCAGTCGCGACCTGCAGCGGTGCGACCGCGGTCGTCCACCCCGACGAAGTCGATGGCGTACCGCTCACCGAACAGATCAACACCGTGACTCGGGACCCGGCGGGCGGGGCTGTTCTGGACCAGCCACCGGCCCGCGAAGGGCAACGCCAGCACGACAGCTGCGTCGTGGGGTTCTGGCGAGGGAGACTGCCTCGTCATGGCAGGCCTCCGATCCCCCTTGGGTCCCGAGTTCGCGGCAATCAGCCCCGATGGGGCTGGTGGATCACTTGCCGGGGTTGTCCGCGGCGGCGATCTCCACCTCGGCAGTGGCCTGAATCAGTGCCAGCAGCTCCGGGTCGAGGCCCGGAGAGAACTCCTCACGGCGCTCCGGGGCGATGGTGATCGGGACACCTTCCGGCATGACGGCCGTCGACAGCTCGGTCCCGTCATTGGACGGGGACGCGCCGCGGTAGAGCTTCGCCGCCTGGTTCTGGTCATCAGCGCTGAAGGTGAACTGGACGCTCTGCAGCCCCTGGTCGACGAGCTTCTTGACCTCGGGGAACCGCTCGGCGTTGGTCTTCGGGATCGGCAGCACCTTGCCCCAGTTGACGCCCAGGCTCTCCAGCGCCTTGGCGAAGGCGTTCTCGTGGGCCTGGTCGCGGACGATGAGGTAGGCGATGGTCGAGCGAGCCGTCGCGTTGTCGGTCATCTCGTAGATCCGGCACTTCTGCAGCCGGCCGGTGGACTCGAGCATGAGGTTGTAGAGCAGGTCGAGGACCAGGTTGCCGCTGTTGTAGACGTACGAACCGAGCCACGGGTTGCCTGCGGAGTCAACCGGGAGCGCGCCTTGGGCAGCCACCAGGTAGTGGTGGATGTTTCCGGTGTCGAGGGCGATCTTGAGCGGCGTAGCACCCTTCTCGCCGGGCTTGTCGAGCGGTTCGCCCTTACGGCCCTTGTATTCCGGCGCCCCGTCGAGGAGGCGGGCGATGGTGGTTCCGATCAGCTCAACGTGGCTGATCTCCTCGGTGCCGACGCCCTGCAGCAGGTCACGGTAGGGCTTGGAGGCAGCGTCACCACGGAAGTTCATGCTCTGGAACAGGTACTGCATCATGGTGCGCATCTCGCCGAACTGGCCGCCGAGCCCTTCCTGGAGGGCGTTGGCCGCTGCCGGGTCCGGCTCGTCGACGGCGATTTCGTTGATCAGCTTCTCGGTGTAGAGGTACATTCAGGCTCCTTAACGCGGCAAAAATCGGACGTACACAAGACCTGTAGCCCGAATCGTCGAGCGCAAACAGCGAGAACGCGATGCATGATCATCTTTTCCGAGTGCGAGCGAGCAGCGGCGGGGTCAGGAGGCGAGCTGGAGCAGCGCGGCCCCGCAGGCCGCAAGCACGACGGCCATCACCTCGCGCCTGACGAGCCGCTCAGCCAGGAACACCCGGGCAATCAGGACCGCCCACACCACGCTGGTCTCCCGCAGAGCCGCCACCACGGCCAGCGGCGCCAGGCTCTGGGCCCAGACAACGATCCCGTACGCCAGCACCGACATCAGCCCGCCCAGCAGCCCTCGGGCGAGGTGGGTGCGGGTCCGCGCGGCCCGGTCCGGACCGGCACGCCACCAGGCCACAGCCATCGTGACCGGCCCGTGCACCAAGAACAGCCACGCAATGTATGCCGGCACATCTTCGGACAGCCGGACGCCGGTCCAGTCGGTCACGGTGTAGGTGGCGATGGACAGGCCGGTCAGGACGGCGAACCCGGTGCCCGTGCCGGCACGCGGCAGGCCCCGGGCGACCGTCAGCACGGCGAGCGACCCGACCAGCACGGCGAGTCCCAACCAGGACAGCGGGCTGAGCCGCTCGTGCAGCAGCAGTACGGCGACGGCGGTCACCACGACCGGTGAGATGCCGCGCGCGATCGGATAGAGCCGGCCCATGTCGCCGTGCGCGTACGCGCGAGTGAGGAGCAGCAGATAGACGGTCTGGACCACAGCCGAGATGATCAAGAAGGGCCAGGAGGCTGCTGCCGGGACACCGAAGATGATCACGCCGACCAGACCGACGACTGCATTGACCATGCCGATCAGCAGGCTCGCTATCCACCGGTCGTTGATCGCCTTCGCCATCGCGTTCCAGCCGGCGTGCAGAAAGGCGGTGCCGAGCACCATCAGCAAGACGAGGCTCATCGGCTGTCGCCGTCTGCCGCGATCACACGCGCGGGTCGAGTCACGAGGCGCAGCCTCTCATGACCCGGTGCTTGCGGACCAGCCGGGACCACATCGCGGGGCGAACGCCCGGAACGGTTCACTGAGACGCAGGTGACGCACCTGCGCGACTAAGGATAGCCTGACCTTATGTCTCGTATTCGCCTCGGCCGGCTCCGGCCCGTAGCAGCCCTCGCCGCTGTTGCCCTCCTCCTCGCCAGCGCAGCCTGTTCGAATGCGGAGCCGTCCGCCGAGTCGTCCGGCGCCACTGCCGCGGGGGCGTTCCCGGTGACGATCGAGCACCAGTTCGGCTCAACCACGATCCCCGCCGCCCCACAGCGGGTGGTGACCGTCGGCTTCAACGAGCAGGACTATGCGCTCGCGCTCGGCGTCGAGCCGGTCGGGGTCCGCGAGTTCCTGGGCTACGACGCCCCGAATCGTCCCTGGGCGCCGGAGTCGGTGCGCGGCAAGGCCATCCCGACCGTCGGCTCGCAGGACCTGCAGTACGAGAAGATCGCCGAGCTGGCGCCCGACCTCATCCTGGGCATCAACTCCTACATCGACAAGGCGGCATACGACAAGCTCTCCGCCATCGCGCCGACCGTCGCCCAGTCCGGTGATGTGGCCGCGGGTGCGACGACCTGGGATGACCAGACCCTTGTCACCGGCAAGGCCCTCGGCAAGGAGGCCGAGGCGCAGCAGGTCGTCGAGAAGACCCGAGCCGCGTATCGCAGCGCCGTCGACGCCAACCCGTCGTTCAAGGGCAAGTCCGCGACGTTCGCGCTCGGGTCCTCGGCGAGCGGCAGCTACAGCCTCGGGGGAGACGACTACCGGACGCGATGGCTGGTGGAGCTCGGCTTCACGGTGCCCAAGACCAGCACCGAGGTCAGCTTTGAGAAGCTGGATGTGTTCGACGCCGACGTCTTCGTGGCCGAAGGGCTGGAAAGCTCGCTGTTGAAGAACCGGCTGTTCGCGTCGCTGCCGCCGGTCAAGGAAGGGCGCTTCGTCCAGCTCGGGGCGTTCGACCAGGACTTCGCCGCCGCTCTCGGCTTCAACTCACCGTTGAGCATCCCGTTCATGCTCGACATCGCCGTGCCGCGGCTGGCCGCAGCGACCGACGGTGACCCCGCCACGACCCCGGAGCCGTACCCGTCCTGACGGCTCGCCCTACCCCGTGCTGGGTCGGCCGGTCAGTCGTCGGTCGCCGCCAGCTCGGGGTGCGCGCGGCGGAGCGTGACGGGGGCGCGGACCAACCACGCTTGGGTGACCAGCTCGCGCAGCTCCGTCACGTCGATGGCCGGCAGGTTGACCAGCACCGACGCATGGCCGTCGTAGTGCGCGGTGGTGAAGAACTTCTCCGGATCGGCGGCGAGCAGCGCCTGCTTCTCACCGAGGTCCGGCAGCAGCACCACCAGTGCGCCCTCGGCCTCCTGCCGCAGCCGCAGGAAGCCCTTCCCCTTGACGTGGTAGCCGTCGGTGCCGAACCAGGTCCCGGCGGTCACGTCGGGCAACGACAATGCGATCTCGCGGACATCGTCCTCGCTGGCCATGGGGCGAGTATGGCCCACGAGCTGTGACCGGCGCCAGACCTCACCGCGGTGTTGTTCGGGTCACACCGACACGCGCCCGCGGTTGGCCGGAATCCACAGGTCCGCCGACCACCATGGTCGGCGGGAGTCTCTCGTCGGTGCCGGTCGTGTCGACCACTTCCCAGTCTGTCGACACGTCGTCTCCCGGCGGGAGGCTCCCGGTTACCCACAGTTATCCACAGGACTTATCCCCACTGTGGAGAGTTACACCGATGTGATTCCCTGCCCGGCCGAGCCGTAGTCGCCGATCGTCGGGTGCCCGGGCCGGCTCTACCTCCGCGCCGGCTCCGCTGCACACCGTGAGGGCGAAACGCGCCATCCGGTACGCTCGGTGCGTACGAAGTCCGGCGAAGTGTATGCACGTGGTATGCCCCGGACAGACGTCACGGTCGTGGCAACGCTGGACCAGGCGCGGGTCACGACCGGCAGATCCTGGCACGCGGTTGGACTGGCGACCACTGTTTCATCGACACTAATTGATCGACACTATTTCATCGACACTGATGAGAGACACCAGGCGCCGCAGTGGCACCTGCACTCCCTGACCTCAGAAAGCGCAAACCCTTGTCACGTTCCACCACCAAACGCCTTCCGCACCTCCCGCCCAAGGGCCTTCGCGTCGTTCCTCTCGGCGGACTGGGTGAGATCGGTCGCAACATGACCGTCCTCGAGCACCGTGACGAGCTGCTGGTCATCGACTGCGGCGTGCTGTTCCCTGAAGAGCACCAACCGGGTATCGACGTCATCCTGCCTGACTTCACCTGGATCCGTGACCGTCTCGACAAGATCACCGCCATCGTGCTCACGCACGGGCACGAGGATCACATCGGCGGCGTCCCCTACCTGCTGCGGGAGCGCCCCGACATCCCCGTCGTCGGTTCCCGGCTGACACTGGCGTTCCTCCAGGCCAAGCTGGCTGAGCACCGCCTCAGCCCACCGTTGATCGAGGTGTCGGCGGATGAACGACGCAGCTTCGGCGTCTTCGATCTCGAGTTCGTGGCGGTCAACCACTCCATCCCCGATGGACTGGCCATCGCCGTCCGGACCGACGCCGGACTGCTGCTGCACACCGGCGACTTCAAGATGGACCAGTTCCCCCTCGACAACCGGATCACCGACCTGCGCGCCTTCGCGCGGCTCGGCGAAGAAGGCGTCGACCTGTTCCTGACCGACTCCACCAACGCCGAGGTGCCCGGGTTCACCACGGCCGAGAAGGATCTCACCCCAGCCATCGAGACCGTCTTCCGCACCTCGCCGAAGCGGATCATCGTGTCCAGCTTCGCCAGCCATGTGCACCGCATCCAGCAGGTGCTCGACGCAGCCCACGCCTCCGGCCGCAAGGTGGCCTTCGTGGGTCGGTCGATGGTGCGCAACATGGGTATCGCGCGCGACCTCGGGTATCTGAACGTCCCCGAGGGCCTGATCGTGGAGATGAAGCAGCTCAACCGCCTGCCTGACAACCGCGTGACCCTCATCTGCACCGGCTCGCAGGGTGAGCCGATGGCGGCGCTCGCGCGGATGGCGAACAACGATCACATGATCAAGGTCGGCGATGGTGACACCGTGCTGTTGGCCAGTTCGCTGATCCCCGGCAACGAGTCAGCCATCTATCGGCTCATCAACGGCTTGTCCCGCCTGGGCGCCAACGTGGTGCACTCCGGAAACGCGAAGGTCCATGTCTCGGGCCACGCCAGCGCCGGCGAGCTGGTCTACTGCTACAACATCGTCCGGCCCGCCAATGTGATGCCGGTCCATGGCGAGTGGCGACACCTGCACGCCAACGGCGCCCTAGCAGCACGTACCGGGGTGCCCCAGGACCGCATCATGCTGGGGGAGGACGGCACCGTCGTCGACCTGGTGAAGGGACGCGCCACGGTCGTCGGCTCCGTTCCTGCGGCACACGTCTATGTGGACGGTCAGACGGTCGGTGGCGCCACCGAGGCGACGCTGGAGGAGCGGCGCACCCTGGCGCAGGAGGGCTCCGTCACCGTCGTGGCCATCGTCGATCTCAGCACCGGTCGTCTCAGCGAGGACCCGGACCTGATCGTGCACGGGTTCATCCATGACGCGAAGGGGATCTCCGCGATGCTCCCTGTCCTGCAGAAGGAGCTCACCACAGCCGCACAGCGGCAGCGGCTGACCCAGCAGGACGCGGAGAGCGTGATCCAGCGGGCGGCGTCGCGCTGGGTGCAGCGCACCTATCGGCGGAGCCCGCTGATCGTGCCGGTCGTCGTCGAGGAGTAGGTCCTTAGCGCCATCGGGGGTCGTTCGGGCCGGGCTTCGACTAGCCGCCGCGCCCATGGGTGCCAGGAATTATCTCGTCGAGGGCCTCTCCGGGACCGGCAAGACGTCGGTCTGCGATGAGCTGCAGCGGCGTGGTGGAAGCCCTGGTCGCCGACCGGAGCCGGGCGGCGACCTTCTTCTGCGGCGGGTCGCTGAAGCACCCGCAGTTCATCGACCTCCTCGCTCGACGCGGGTCCAGCCCGTCCACCCGCGCTGCTGCAGAATCGTCAGGAGGCGTCTGGCGACGGGCGAGGACTCGACCGCGGTCGCCTCCAGCAGGTCGGCGAACTGGTCGTCGAGGCCGTCGGTGCCCGCCTCACCGGAGTCCACCGCGCGTTTCATCAGCCGCTCCATCACGTCAGCCAGCTCGACGACGCGCGGGTCGTCGACCGGCCAGGTGAGCACCCCGCTCAGCAGGCCGTAGAGCCGCACCATGTCGGGGTCGTCCAGGTCCTGGTGCTTCTTGGCGATGATCGCGTCGATCAGATGCGGCACCTGGGCAGCGATCATGATCCAGGCATCTCGTTCCAGCTCGATGTACGGTTCTGCGACGCCGAGCCCTCGAAGCCGGTCCAGGTAGCCCACGACGCTCTGCGGCAGCGCGAGCTGTTCTCCGGCGGCGAGCCGAGCGAGCCGCTGGCGGCTCCGCTGGATCCGCTGGGCCTCGGCCCGCAGCTTCTTGTCGATCTCCTGCACGCAGAGGGCGAACTGATCACGGCTGGCGTCGAGCAGGTCCTGCACCCGGGTCAGCGGTACGCCGGCATCGGCGAGGGTGTGGATCCGGATGAGGCGGACCACCGCGGCGGAATCGTAGATCCGATAGCCGGACTGGTCCCGCTCGGGCTCGGGCAGCAGTCCGATCTGGTGATAGTGGCGCACGGCCCGCACCGTCACGCCGGCGTACTCGGCCAACTGGCTGATGGTGAGCATGGAGTACAGCCTGGCTCAGGAGATCTTCCGGCGATAGGCGATCATCGCAACCAGGTACGCCACGACGAGGATGGCGACGCACCAGGCGAGCGCGATCCAGATGCCATCGCCGACCGGCTGCGCGGCGAGCAGGTCACGGATCGTGTTGACGATCGACGTCATCGGCTGGTTCTCGGCGAACCAGCGCACCGGGCCGGGCATGGTCTGGGTCGGGACGAACGCCGAACTGATGAACGGCAGGAAGATCAGCGGATAGGCGAACACCCCGGCCCCCTCGACCGAGGAGGCGGACAGGCCCGCGATCACCGCGAGCCAGGTCAGCGCCAGGGTGAACAGGAGCAGGATGCCGGCCACCCCGAGCCAGGCCCACAGCCCCGCCGCGGAACGGAAGCCCATCAACACAGCGACGCCCAGCACGATCAGCAGCGAGATCGCATTGGCCATCAGCGACGTCACCACGTGTGCCCACAGCACCCCCGATCGCGCGATCGGCATGGACTGGAACCGCTCGAAGATCCCGCTCTCCAGGTCCGTGAACAGCCGGAAAGAGGTGTAAGAGATCCCCGAGGAGATCGTGATCAGCAGAATGCCGGGCAACAGGTAATTGACATACGCCACTGGCCCCGTGTCGATCGCGCCGCCGAACACGTAGACGAACATGACCATCATGGCGATCGGCGTGATGGCGGTGGTGATGATGGTGTCCAGGCTGCGCGTCACGTGGCGCAGGGTGCGACCGGTGAGGACGAGAGTGTCGCCGAAGACGTGAGTGGCCGGCACGGCCCCGCTACTGCTCATTCGAGTACTCCTTGTCCGAGCCGAGGTTGCGGTCGTGGCCGGGCTCGCTCAAGGTCTGGTGCTCGTCGGTCTTTGCGGTGTCCTGGATGACCGCGAGGAAGACGTCCTCGAGAGTCGGCTGCTTCTCGACGTACTCCACCTGTGCGGGCGGCAGCAGCTGCTTGAGCTCGGCGAGAGTGCCGTTCACGATGATCCGACCCTGGTGCAGGATCGCGATCCGGTCGGCGAGCAGCTCGGCCTCGTGCAGATACTGCGTCGTCAGCAACACCGTCGTGCCGGCGCCGACGAGGTCCTTCACCGTCTGCCACACCTCGAGGCGCGCCTCGGGGTCGAGACCGGTCGTCGGCTCGTCCAGGAAGATCACCGGGGGATTGCCGACCAGACTCATCGCGATGTCCAGTCGACGGCGCATCCCACCCGAGTACGTCGACAGCCGCCGCCCGCCGGCCTCGGTCAGTGAGAAGCGTCTGAGCAGGTCATCGGCAATCGCGCCCGGGTCTCGAAGGTGGCGGAGCTTGGCCACGAGGACGAGGTTCTCCCGCCCGCTGAGGATATCGTCGACGGCGGCGAACTGACCGGTCAGGCTGAACGACTCCCGTACCTTCGACGGCTGGGTGGTGATGTCGAAGCCGTTGACGCTGGCCGTGCCCGCGTCGGCCCGAAGGAGGGTCGCCAGAATCCTCACGACCGTGGTCTTGCCCGACCCGTTCGCGCCGAGCAGGGCGAAGATGCTGCCGGGCTGCACGTCGAAGCTCACCCCGCGCAACACGTTGAGCTGCCCGTACGACTTCTCCAGACCCTGCACGGAAACCGCGGGTTCGATGTCTGCTGGGACCGTCATCATCGGGTCACCCCGCTACGTCGAGTCGTCATCAGCTGGTCCTCTCTGGCTTCGTCCAGGTCCGCTGCCCGGACCTCCTGCCAGAAGGATGGAGGGTTGACCCAGCGTCAAGGTCAAGCCCATGGCGATCGCCGCGGGTCTAGCCGGACAGCTCGCGGTCGTACCAGGCTGGCCAGTCGACGTACGGAACATTCACCAACGGCAGCACCACAGTGGCGCCGGCATCGGTCAGCAGCTGATGGATCGGGCTGACGTAGGAGTCGGGTGCCTGCACCTCGATGACGGCTCCGACCAGTCCGCCCGCTTCTCGGTCCAGTTTGGCGACGATCCACGAGCCCCACGCTCGACGGTAGCTCGCCGACATTTCGCTTACGTCCGTGTCGTAGGGCGCCAGCCAGTCGTTCGGACGGACGAGACCGTGCTCACCGGAGAGGATGAACCAAGGACGTGGCTGCTGCTCGGCGTACCGTCTGGAGCGCTCGAAGAGCGGACCGACGTAGAGATCGCGGGCGGCGGCCGGCGCGGGGAGCTTCGGGTACACACAGCAGATCAGCAGCGTCTGGAACGTCATCTGTGGACGGTAACGCTGCGCCGACTACGCCGCCGGGGTTGCCGCTACTTCCACAAAGTGGCGATGGCGAACGCGGCGGCCATGCCGCCCATGCCGATCAGGATGTTCCAGTTGCCGAGTTCGGTCATGAAACCGATGTATTGCCCACCCACGTAGTAGGTGATCAACCAGGCGACGCCGAGCAGGCCGACGGTGATGAAGGTCGGCGGGACCCAGCGCCGACTGCTCGGCGACTTCACCTTCTTGGGCTTGGGCTCCTTGAACTTCGCCTTCTTCGCCTCGGCGGACTTGCGCGTTCTGGACTCCGGCACCACATTCTCCTTGCTTGTCGTCTAGGTAGCGTAGCCGTGAGCACGTAACCTTAGCCATCTCGCCGCAGTCGCTCACCATCCGTGGCGACCCCGCCGGTGTCACCGAGCCGAGGACGGAGGGGATTCGCCGTGGCCGACAGATCAGCCGCCGACGTCGCCGCCGGCCTTCGCCGCGTGCTGCTGCGGGCCTCATCCCGGCAACGACGCCGCGCCGCCGACCGTACGACCGTCGGGCGGCTGCTGACGGCCGCGGTCTGCCTGCTGGTGGGTCTGATGGTCGTGGTGAGCGCGCTCAACGCCCGCGGCACCGACCTGCGCCCGGGCCGCAACACCGACCTCGTGAGCCTGGTGCAGTCGCAGTCCCGCCGTAACGCCGAGCTTGCGGCGCAGGTGACCGACCTCCGCGCGCAGGTGGACGCACTGTCGGCCGCTCAGAACGAGGAGTCCGGCCTCGGACCGGAGCTCGCCACTCAGGCGCGCCTCGCCGGCGTGACCGCGGTCACGGGCCCGGCCGTCACCGTCACCATCGATGACGCCCCGGTCACGGTGGCCGCCGACGGCATCGACGAGGATCTGCTGGTCGTCCACCAGCAGGACATCCAGGCGGTGGTGAACGCGTTGTGGGCCGGCGGTGCGGAGGCGATGACGATCCAGGGCCAGCGGGTCATCTCGACGACGGGGATCAAGTGTGTCGGCAACACCGTGGTGCTGCACGGCATCCCGTACGCCCCGCCCTACGTCATCAGCGCGATCGGTGACGACCGTGCGCTGCGGGCCTCACTGGCCGGCTCGGAGTACATCCGCATCTACAAGCAGTACGTCGACGCCTACGGGCTGGTCTACACCGAGAAGTCGGAGGCGCGGGCCGTGTTCCCCGCCTACGAGGGCTCCCTCGAGCTGCAGTTCGCCAAGGCTTACCGTGGCGATGGTTCGCCCGGACCGACCGGGGACGAGTCGGACTCGTCAGGCTCGCGGACCCCGCGCTGATCCCAGACCTGCGTCAGCGCCTGGGTGAACGTCGACGGGTCCTGGGCGCCGGAGATGGCGAACTGGTCGTCGAGCACGAAGAACGGCACACCGGAGATCCCATAGGCCCGTGCCTGCGCCAGATCCGCCTGCACGCGGGGCAGGTGCGACTCGGAGGACAGCGCGGCGCGGACGGCGTCGTGATCCAGCCCCGCCTCGGCGGCCAGCTCGGCCAGCTCCTCCTCCCGCCCAAGATGGCGGCCCTGGACGAAGTGACCGCGAAACAACCGCTCGGTGACCTCGTGGTGCAGGCCGCTGTCCTTGGCCAGCTGGATCACCTGGTGGGCCTTGAGGGTGTTGCTGGGGCGGAGCGCGTCGAAGTCGTAGTCGAGGCCCACTGACGCGGCGATCGCGGTGACCTGCGCCAGCATCGCCTCCACCTGGGCCGGGTCGATGCCCTTGTGGTCGGCGAGGAAGTCGACCTGGGACCCCTCGAAGTCGTTCGGAGTGTCGGGCGAGAGCTCATAGCTGTGAAATTCGACGGTCACGTCGGCCTCGGGATGCTCGCTGGTGAACGCTGCCAGTCCCAGCTCGAACTTGCGCTTGCCGATGTAGCACCACGGGCAGGCGAGATCGGACCAGATGTCCACCGTCAGAGCAGTCATGGGGGCTCAACGTCGGGGTCGTGTCCCGCTATTCCGTCGCACCCGGCGGCGGTGCCGGCGGGTGCGCGACAATACAGGGGTGGCCCGCGTAAAGATCCTCGTGATCGACAACTACGACTCGTTCGTCTACAACCTCGTGCAGTACCTGGCGCAGATCGGCGCCGAGGTCGAGGTGTGGCGCAACGACGACCCGCGGTTCGACGACCCCGGTTTCGCCGCCGCTTTCGACGGCATCCTGCTGTCACCAGGTCCGGGCACCCCGGAGGAGGCCGGCGTGTGCATCGACGTCGTCCGCCGCCACGGCGGTGAGGTGCCGATCTTCGGGGTCTGCCTCGGGCTGCAGTCGATCGGGGTGGCGTACGGCGGCGTGGTCGACCGCGCCCCGGAGCTGCTGCACGGCAAGACCTCGGCCATTGAGCACCACGGTCTTGGCGTGCTCACCGGGCTGCCGTCGCCGTTCACCGCCACCCGCTATCACTCGCTCGCCATCGAACCCGACAGCTTGCCCGAGGTGCTGGAGGTCACCGCGGTGACTGACAGCGGCGTCATCATGGCCGTCCGTCACCGTGAGCTGGCGGTGGAGGCGGTGCAGTTCCATCCGGAGTCAGTGCTGACCGAGGGCGGCTATCAGATGCTGGCGAACTGGCTGGCGATCTGCGGCGACACAGAGGCACCAGCCCGGGCCGCCGGCATGGCGCCGTTGATGTCGGCGACAGGCGCCTGAGCGGCCGGTTGCGCCGACCGCGGCGCTAGCGGACACCCCGGGGCCGGAACTGCACACTGATCCGGGGGCCGACCGCCTTGGAGGTCTTGGGGATGGCGTGCTCCCAGGACCGTTGGCACGACCCGCCCATCACGATCAGGTCGCCGTGACCCAGTTGCTGCCGGACCGTCGCGCCGCCGCCACGTGGCCGCAGCATCAGGGCACGGGGTGAGCCGAGGGAGATGATCGCGACCATGGTGTCTTCGGCCCGGCCGCGCCCGATGGTGTCACCGTGCCACGCCACCGAGTCGCGACCGTCGCGATACAGGCACAGGCCGGCCGTGCGGAACGGCTCGCCGAGCTCTGCGCGGTAATACGCGGACAGCGCCTCGCGCGCCTCGACCAGGAGCGGATGGGGCAGCGGGTCGTCCTCCCCGAAGAAGCTGAGCAGCCGCGGCACGTCGACCACGCGGTCATACATCTGCCGCCGCTCCGCATGCCACGGCACCTGCTCGGCCAAGTCGTCGAACAGCGAGGTCTCCGACCCGAGCCAGCCGGGCAGCAGGTCGATCCACGCGCCACGCCCCAGCTCTTGGCGCGTGACCAGCTGGGCCATCGGCACCAGCCCGCGCTCCTCGCCGAGGTCGAACAGAGATCCCTGGACTACGGACGTCATGTCCGCAGCCTAGCGCAGAAATCGATCAGCCGTTCGATTATCCGCCGGGAGTTTCCGGCGGCGTCACGGGGCTGGCAGGCGTCGGCGGCGGGGTGTTTGCGGGCGTCGACGCCGGCGGCGGGGTGGAGGCCGGAGGCGGTTCGACCTCTTTGGCCTTGGCCACCTCGAGGGTGATCTTGGTGTCCCGATCGGCCTTCTGGCCGGCCGGCGGCTGCTGGCCGATGACCGTACCCGCGGTCTCCTCGCTCTCCTTCTCGACGAACCTCGGGGTGCCGAAGCCGGCCTCCCGCGCGAGGTCCTTGGCCCGCTCCCGCGTCACGCCGTCGAAGTTGGGGACCTCCGACATCCCGGTGGCGACCGTCAGCTCGACGGTGCTGCCCTCGGCCACGGACTGGCCCTCGGTGGGGCTGACCTCGAGCACCTCGCCCTTCTTGGAGTCCGGGGGCTCGGTGGCCGCGTCGACGGCCTTGACCTCGAAGCCGGCCTTCTCCAGCTTCTCGGTCGCGTCGTCGACGTCCTCGCCGACCAGTCCGGCGGGGATCTTGACGGTCTTGGGGCCGACGTTGATCTCAACCACGACGGTGCTGCCGACCGGCACCTGCTCGCCGGCGACCGGCGCCTGCTTGGTCGCCGTGTTGACGGTCGAGTCGTCCTTTCCGTTGACCTTCTTGAACTCGGCGACGAGGTTGGCGTTGCTCAGCACACTGCCCGCCGAGGCCTGGTTGAAACCGATCACCGACGGCACGGCCACGGTCTGCACCGGCGCCGGGGTGTCAGGCTGCATCATCCGATACAGCCCATACGCTCCGCCGCCCAGCAGCACCAGCACCAAGCCGGCGATGAACAGGCCGAGCCCCACCCGGGACTTGCGCGGCTCCTCCTCGTCGTCCTCGACCTTGTCCTCCTGCAGCGACTCCACCGCGGTCGGCGCGGCGACCGCGGCCGGCACCACGCGGGTCGGCGTGGCGTCGTAGTCGCTCACCCGCGGCACCAGGGCCGTCGCCTGCTGGCCGGCGAGGACCCGGCTGATGTCGGCCTTCATCTCGCGCGCGGACTGATAGCGGTCGTCGGGGTCCTTGGCCAGCGCCTTCAAGGTGATGGCGTCGATGTCGGGGGTGATGACCGGGTCGAGTTGGCTGGGCGGGACCGGCTGCTCGCGGACGTGCTGGTACGCCACGCTGACCGGCGAGTCGCCGACGAACGGCGGCCGCCCGACCAGCAGCTCGTACAGCAGGCAGCCGGCGGAGTAGATGTCGCTGCGGGCGTCCACGGTCTCGCCGCGGGCCTGCTCGGGGGAGAGGTATTGCGCTGTGCCGATCACGGCGGCGGTCTGCGTCATGGTGGCGGAGGTGTCGGCGACGGCCCGTGCGATGCCGAAGTCCATCACCTTCACCCCGCCGGTCGGCGTCAGCATCACGTTGGCCGGCTTGATGTCGCGGTGGATGATGCCGGCCTTGTGGCTGTAGCTGAGGGCGTCGAGCACCCCTTGGGTCAGCTCGAGCGCGCGCTCCGGGAGGATCTTGCGGCCATCGCGCAGGACGTCGCGCAGCGTCTGACCCTCGACCAGCTCCATCACGATGTAGGGGATGGAGACACCGCTGACCGGGTCGGTCTCCTCGCCGGTGTCGTAGACGGCCACGATGGTCGGATGGTTCAGGCCGGCGGCGGACTGCGCCTCCCGCCGGAATCGGGCCTGAAAGGTCGGGTCGGTGGCGAGGTCGGTGCGCAGCTGCTTGACCGCGACGGGTCGCCCCAGCCGGGTATCGACGGCATAGCGCACCTCTGCCATGCCGCCCCGCCCGAGCAGGTCACCCAGCTCGTAGCGTCCTCCGACCATCACCGGCTCGCCTGTCATTCGCGCGTTCCTCTCTCGATCCCGAGCCATTGTCGGCCATCGGATCGGCCGTGACGAAATGACGTACGGCGCTGCGGACGGCCGCCGACCACACCGGAGACGGCGATCCTGACGTATCCAGGTGTGCTCACTTCAGCACCGCTTCCATCACGGCCTTGGCGATGGGTCCCGCGACCCGGCCACCGGCGATGTCTTCTCGGGGAATGTCGGCGTCCTCGACCACGACGGCGACGGCGACCTGTTCGTCGCCCAGCGTCGCGTAGGAGGTGAACCAGGCGAACGGCTTGCGTTTGGGGTCGGACTGGGCCGTGCCCGTCTTGCCGCCTACGGTGACGCCGGGGATCCGGCTGACCCTGCCCGTACCGTTCTCCACGACGCCGACCATCATCTGCTGCAGCAGCTTGGCGTTATCCGGCGTCAGGGGCTCCGACAGCTGCGTCGGCTTGTGGCTCTCGATCACCTTGAGGTCGGGCGCCTGGACCTGGCTGACCAGGTACGGGTCCATCAGCACGCCGTCGTTGGCGATCGCGGCGGTGACCATGGCCATCTGCAACGGACTGGCCGCCACGTCGAACTGGCCGATGGCACTCAGTGCGGTCTGCGCCTGGTCGAGATCGTCGGGGAAGCGACTCGCGACCCCGTTGAGAGCGCTCAAGTGCCGCTGGTCGAAGCCGAAGGCCTGCGCCTGCTCGCGCAGCTTGTCCTGCCCGAGGCTGATCCCCAGGTTGGCGAAGGCGGTGTTGCAGGACACCTCGAGCGCCTTCTGGATGGTCGTGGTGGTGCCGCCGCAGTTGGTCGAGTTGCCCAGGAACGTGTTGGTGCCCGGCAGCTTCAGCTTGTTCGGCGACGCCACCTTGCTCTGTGGCGTCTGGCCGGCGGTCAGCGCGGCGGCGGCGGTCACCAGCTTGAAGGTGGATCCCGGAGGATAGATCTCGCGGACCGCGCGGTTGGTCAGTGGGTTGGCGGGGTCGCTGGCGAGCTTCTGGTAGGCCTTGTCGGCATCGCCGATGTCGTGGCTGGCGATGTCGTTCGGGTTGTAGGTCGGGCTCGTCACCACGGCCAGCACCGCGCCGGTCTTGGGGTCAAGGGCCACCACCGCACCCTTGTTGTCGCCGAGCGCCTTGGCCGCGGCCTTCTGCGCGGCCGGCACGATGGTCGTGTGCACGCTGGCGCCCTGCGGCGTCTGGTTGGTGACCAGGTCGATCAGCCGCCGCACGAACAGCGAGTCGTCGGTGCCGGCCAACTGGGTGTTGTAGGAGCTCTCCAGCCCCGACCGGGCGTGGTCGTAGGAGTAGTACCCCGTCACGGCGGCGTACAGCTTTCCGTCCGGGTACACGCGCTGATACTTGAACCGGTCGTTGGACCGCTTGGTGGTGGCGATCTCGACGTTGCCGGCAGCGAGGATGGAGCCTCGGTCCTGCGCGTACTCCGCGTCGCGGACCCGGCGGTTCTGCGGCTGGGCGTCGAGCGAGGCCTGCCGGAACAAGACGGCGTATGTGCCGTTGGCCAGCAGCAGCGCGAACATCATCATGGCCACGAACGCGACCCGGCGGATCGGGCGGTTCATGCCATCCTCCTCATCAGCTGGGTCTGCTCGGCATCAGCGTCGGCGTCGAGGTCGGTCACCGTCGCGATGGGCTTGCGCGCCTGGTGGGAGATCAGCATCAGCAACCCGATGATGACCCAGTTGGCGATCAGCGAGGAGCCACCCTGGGACATGAACGGGGTGGTGAGCCCGGTGAGCGGCAGCAGCCGGGTGACGCCGCCGATGATGGTGAAGACCTGCAGGGCGAAGCCGAACGACAATCCGGCGGCCAGCAGCTTGCCGAATGGCTCGCGGCATTGCAGGGCTGTGCGCAGACCGCGGGCGACGATCAGTCCGTAGATCATGATGACGGCCATCAGTCCGGCCATCCCCAGCTCCTCCCCGATGGCGGCGGCGATGAAGTCGCTGCGAGCCAGCGGAGTGAGGCCCGGGCGACCCTCTCCGAGACCGGTGCCGAGCAGTCCGCCCCAGGCGATGCCGTACTGGGCGGTGATGACCTGGTAGTAGAGGTCGAAGTCGGAGAACGGGTCCAGCCAGGCGCCGACGCGGATCTTCACATGGCTGAACCGCAGATAGCCCAGATACGCGCCGACGGCGAACAGCAGGGTGCCGAGGACGGCCCAGCCGGCGCGCTCGGTGGAGACGTAGAGCATCATCACGAACAACCCGAAGAACAGCAGCGAGGTTCCCAGGTCCTTCTGGAAGATCAGCACCGCCAGGCTGGCGCCCCACATCAGGCCGATCGGACCGAGGTCGCGGGCCCGCGGGAGGTCGATGCCGAGGACCCTATAGCCGGCCAGCGCCAGCACGTCGCGTTTCTCGACCAGATAGGAGGCGAACGCGATCGCGAGGACGATCTTGGCCACCTCCGCCGGCTGGAAGCTGAGGCCACCGACCGAGATCCAGATCCGGGCACCGAACTTCTCGTCGCCGAGGACCGGCACCAGCGGCAGCAGCAGCAGCAACAGGCCGGCGAGGAACATCGTGTAGGTGTAGCGCTGCAGCGGGCGGTGGTCCCGAACGACCACGGCCACCGCGATGAACAAGATCACTCCGAGGGTGGTCCAGATCAGCTGCTGCCGGGCACCGTTCAGCGGCGGGTCGTTGATCAGGTCGATGCGGTGGATCATGGCCAGCCCGAGGCCGTTGAGCAGCACGACGCAGGGCAGGATCACCGGGTCGGCGTACGGCAGCCGCCAACGCACCGCCCCGTGGGCAGCCAGGGCGAGCGCCACCCCGATGCCGGCCACCAACGGCAGCCGCGGTGAGGTGGCGCCGGTGACATTGATGTCGATCACGGCGAAGGCGCCGATGCTGATCACCAACGCGAGCAGCAGCAGCATCAGTTCCACACCACGGCGCTTGCGCGGGATGACAGTCATCACGCTCGCTTGGTTGGTCATGAATCAGCAGCTCTGTCCGGGAGTCGGTCCGGCACTGCCGGGACTGGTGCCACCCCCTGGCGTGGCGGGCGCCGGTGGGTTGCCGGGTGTCGCCGACGAACTGGGCGGTGCCGCGGGCGTTCTCGTCGATGCCGCCGGCGTCTGGGGAGCCGCCGGCGTTCTGGGTGTGGCCGGTGGGCCCGAGGGATTGGGTTGCTGCTGTTCGCAGCGCTCGACGGCCTCGGCGAGCTCGGCGACGGCCGCCCGCGCGGCGGCCAGGTCGGCGACGGCGATGGTGGCGCGGACCCGGTCCTGGTAGTACGGCGGCAGGGACGCCACCCCGAAGGGCTGCACCTCATAGACCTCCGACAGCGGCACGCCGGGGATGTTCTCGGCCAGCCCGCGATAGATGGCGACCTGCTCCTGAGCGACGCCGACGTAGTACTGCGTCCGGGTCCAGGCGTAGCCCGCGCCGACGGATGCACCCAGGACCAGGACCAGGACGAGCACGCTCACCAGGGTCCGGCCGAGTCGCCGCTTGCGCGGGGCCTGCGGGGCGTAGCGGGACTCGTCGTCGGGGTGCGGGGGAGCGGCGGCGGTGACCTCGGCCTCGTCGCTGCCCTCGTCCTCGTCCTCGTCCTCGCCTGCACCCGTTGGACGCGCCAGGGTTTCGGGGGCGGGGATCTCGCGCTCGTCCGCCGCACCGAGCACGTACGCACCGGTGCTGCCGTCCCCTTCCACGACATCGGCCAGAATCGCGGTGATGTTGTCGATGCCACCCTCGGCCAGCGCCTCGCCGACGAGGTGGTCGAGTGCCGCGTCGATGCTCGCCAGCTGCATCCCGGCGAGGATCTCCTCGTCGTCCACCAGGCCGCACAGTCCGTCGCTGCAGAACAGCAGCCGATCCCCGACCTGCAGCGGCACCATGGTCAGATCAGGGTCGGCGGCGGGCTGGCCGTTCAGCACCTTGAGCAGCAGCGAACGGTGCGGGTGAATCGCCGCTTCCTCGGGGCTGATCTTGCCGTCGTCGACCAGTGACTGCACCCAGCTGTGGTCGTGGGTGAGGCGTTCGAGCTGACCGTCGCGGAGCAGGTAGGCCCGGCTGTCGCCGATGTGAGCCAGCCCGAGCTGGGCCCCGTCGAACATGGCGCCGGTGACTGTGGTGCCCATCCCGTCCAGGGAGTAGTCGGCATCGACCAGGTCGGCAAGCCGGTCGTTGGCACGGTGGATCGCACCGGCCAGAACCTCGAGCATCCGCTCGCCGGCGACCGGTTCGTCAACGCGGCGGATGGTGTCGATGGCGACCGCCGAAGCCAGGTCGCCCGCGGCCGCGCCACCCATGCCGTCGGCCACCACCAGCAGGTGAGGGCTGGCGTAGCCGGAGTCCTGGTTGTTCTTGCGCACCAGGCCGATCTCAGAATGGGTGACGAAGCGGAGGGCGAGGCTCATGTCGTGGTCACGTCTCCAGCTTCAACACGGTCTTGCCGATCCGTACGGTGTCGGAGAGGGTGATGCTGGTCGGTGCGGTGATCCGCTGCCCGTTGACATAGGTGCCGTTGGTGGATCCAAGGTCCTCGACGTAGAACCCGTCCTCGCCGGTGACCACGCGGGCGTGGCGGGTGGAGACGTAGTCGTCGTCGAGGATCAGCTGGCAGTCCGCGCCGCGGCCGATCAGCACCACGCCGGCAGCCAGCTCAGCCGACTCGCCGGCCTGGTTGCCCTGCACGATGGAGAACACCCGGGGCTCGCCACGGGGCTTGCGTCCCTTGCGCTGCGGCGGGGGCGGCGACTCCAGCTCGCGGGGCTGCGGCTGGTCCGGCGCGGGGACCGCCTTGCCGAAGAGATCGGTGCGGATCACCGAGACAGCCGAGAGGATGAAGAGCCACAGCAGGGCGAGGAACAGCACCTTGATGATGGTGAGGGCGATCTCGGACATCGACGGACCTCAGCGACCGGCGGGTGCGTGCACCAGCATCCGGGTGGAGCCGATCTCGATCCTGGAGCCCTCGTGCAGATCCGCGTGCCGAACGCGCCTGCCGTTGACGATGATCCCGTTGGTGGAGCCGAGGTCCACGATGTCAATGGTGGTCTCGGGGCCGTTCTCGGCAACCCGGATCTGCGCGTGACGCCGAGAGATGCCCGGGTCGTTGATCCGTAGGTCGGCGTCGGTGCCCCGGCCGATGACCAGGCCGGGCGGCTGCAGCGGGTGCCGCATGCCGTTCACCTCAAGCACCAGCTGGTGGCGGTTGAGCGCCGCCGGGCTGGGTCCGGTCCGCGGGCGGCTCGACTCCACCCCGGCCACCGCCTCGGACTCGACGGTGAACCTCCCCACGGGCAGCGACTCGTCCAGCAGCAGGTGGATCATGATCGGGCCGTTGAAGACGTAGCCCATGGACTGGGCGTGGGCCTTGAGCTCGCCGGCCAGCTCGCTGCTCAGGGTCTTGCTGTACGGCGCCAGCTTGTCGTGGTCGTGCTGCGAGAGGCCGACGGCGAACTCGTTGGGCACCAGCCGCTTGTCGCGGGACATGAGCTTGGCCTCGGCGTCGAGCTCACGCTGGAGGCGCGCGGCGATCTCCACCGGTTGCACGTCGCCCTTGAAGGCGCGGGCGAAGACGCCGTTGACGGCCCCTTCGACCTTCTTCTCGAATCGTCCGAAGATCCCCATGTCCCTCCTCTCGCTCGCGGCATGCAGCCTAGATGCTATCTGCCGCGGCCCGAAGGGCGCTGATTCCACCCTGAGGGGTGAGTCGTGCTACCGTTTCCCGGCTGGTTCACACCGATGAGGTGCGGACTTCGCGCGAGTGGCGGAACGGCAGACGCGCTGGCTTCAGGTGCCAGTGTCCGAAAGGACGTGGGGGTTCAAATCCCCCCTCGCGCACACACATCGGGGAGATCTCCCCGGTAGTCGAGGTCGGGCTTCCCGAAAGGGAGGCCCGACCTCGACGCATGTCTGGCCCCGGCACCCCGCCGACAGCCCGTCGCCCTGCGGGAACCTCGACCAGACGAAGGAACGGGTCGCCTCGGCGGCCCAGCCAGCGTGGTTCGTTGAACGACTCTGGGCGTTCGCAGCGGCGCGAGGAGCATCCAAGCCCAGCGACCAGGTTGCAGCGGAATTTGCCCGACACCAGCCGGGAGACACCTCCGACCTCTACGGTCGGGCCAGCCGCGAGGAGGTGGCGCGGGCCGTGGTCGACCTCCACGGGGGCCGCCACCCTTGGCTTACGCCACTCACGGTCGAGTGACTGCTACATCGCCTGACCGAGGTAGGCAGTGTGTTCTGCCCTTTCGGTCTTCGGTGGCCTTGGCGATCAGTGGGCGGGCCGCGGTGGCACCGGCGATGTCGGGGAGCTTGAGCCGGAGGAAGCTGGCGGACATGACGTCGATGTCAGCCCCGGCGACGTGCGCGTGGGCTGCGGTCATCAAGACGGCGAGGGGACGCGGGCATCTTGACCACCGTTCACGCGCCTCCGCGGTGCGGCTCTCATGTGCGCTCCCAGCGGAAGAGCAATGACGCGAGGGCGCCGAAGACGAGGATCATGGCGATGAGGATTCCGGTGGGCAGGAGCATGGTGGACCACGCCTGGCCTTGCCAGAGTCCTTGGATCAGGTCGGCGAAGTGTCGGACCGGGGAGAAGTTCATGATTGTCTGCACGCCCTCGGGCATGGTGGCGAGCGGGATGAAGGCGCCGGAGGACAGCATGAGCAGCAGCATGAGGGCGTTCCCGATGCCGGTGGCTGCGCCCGCTGACGGGTAGATCCCGGCGAGGGTGTAGCCGAGCGCGAGGAACGCCACCAGCCCCAGGGCTGCGGCCGCCAGCACGGCGACAAGGTTGCCCGACGGTGTGACACCGAAGACGAGCCATCCCACGGCGAGTGCGGCGATCATGCCCGTCATGCCGACCGCGAAGTTCACGGTCAGGTCCGCGGCGACGAACGTCGACGGGCGCAGTGGGGTGAGGCGCAGCCGGCGCAGCGCGCCGCTCTCGCGCAGGTTGAGTTGACCCGCGGGAACCAGCAGGACGCCGGTGATCGCCAGGACCAAAGAGGGGAAGGCCGGGAGAGTGGCCTCGATGAAGCTGCGTCCGCCGAAGACCGGGTCGGGGCCGCGGTCGAAGATCAGCCCCAGAATGAGCACGAGGAGCGGCGCGAAGATGAACGAGAAGAAGAACCCGACCGGTTCGCGTACCAGGGAGCGGAACAGGGTGGCGGTGAGCTGTCGGTAGCCGGTCATGAGGGCTCCTTGATGCGCATCTCGCGGCCGGTCAGGTTCAAGAACACGTCCTCCAGCCCAGGTGAGGTGGTGCGCACATCGGCGACGCGCAGACCGCGATCGGTCAGCACCGAGAGCACTTCTTGGAGCAGGCCCCCGGTGCCATGCACGGTCAGGTGCAGCCCGTCGGAGTGCACGCTGGTCACGGTGTCCATCTCTTCCAGGTCGAGCGGCTCGGGTGCCGGCTGGCTGAGGGTCAGGCGTGCGGAAGACCCACCGGCGTGGTCGCGGATGAGCGCGGGGACGGTGTCCAGCGCGATCAGTCGGCCGTGGTCGATGATCCCGACCCGGTCACACAGGTGCTCGGCTTCCTCCATGTAGTGGGTGGTAAGCACCACGGTCGTGCCGCGGTCTCGGATGTCCTTCACCACGTCCCACATCGCCAGGCGTGCCTGCGGATCCAGCGCGGTGGTCAGCTCATCGAGGAACACCACCTCGGGTCGGTGCAACAGGGCCAGAGCGATGAAGACACGCTGCCGCTCGCCACCGGAGAGGCGATCGACCCTGGTCTTCTGCTTGCCTGCGATGCCCAGCGTGCCCAGCAGTTCCTCCCACGGAGCTGGATCGTCGTAGAACGCGGAGAACAGTCGCATCGCCTCTGCCACGGTGATACGCGGCAGCAACGCCGCGCTCTGCAGTTGTACACCGGTGCGAAGCGTGAGCTCGTGTTGATCGGTGATCGGGTGGAGACCGAGCACGCTGATGCTGCCCGACGTTGGCTTGTCCAGTCCCTCGATGCAGTTCAGCAGCGTGGTCTTGCCGGCGCCGTTAGGGCCGATGAGCCCGAAAATCTCCGCTTCCTTGACCTGGAAGGAGACGTCATCGAGGGCCACCACGTCTCCGAACCGACGCGCCACTGCCTCACACACCACCACGCTCACGACTGATCGTCCCCTCGCCCGGCGTCGTCTCCGGTGGCCCTCGGCGACCCCGGAGGCGGAGGCATCACCTGGGCGATGAAGCGGTCGAAGACGTCCTGCCGCACGATCGACATGCCCTGCTCGGCATCGGCAAGCAGCAACAGCGTGTCGCCCGGCTTGATGCCGAACAGATCACGCGCGCCCTTCGGGATGACGATCTGCCCCTTCTCACCCACCTTGACTGTGCTGGCGAACTTCCCCGGCGGCCCCGGGGGAAGATTCTCAACGTCCATGTCGCCTCCCACCAGTAATACTTTTCCCACAAGTATAACCAACGAGGAGTGACAGTGGAGGTCGGCGTAGGAGAGGCTGCGCAGCGCCTGGGCGTCGACGAGTCCCGCGTGCGGGCGATGCGGCGGCGTGGCACGCTCTCGGGACGTCGCCTTTCCGGACGCTGGCTGGTCGACGGCGACGACCTGGCGCGGCGCCGGCTGCATCGTCCCCCGCCGGGCCGGCCGATGGCGCCCGCGCGCGCCTGGGGACTGCTTGCCCTCCTTGATGGGCGGCAGGCGCCTTGGCTGTCGGCCGCCGAGCGCAGTCAGGTCAAGGCGAAGCTGTCCGCCGCGTTCAGCTCGTCGGCCACCGCCGAAGCGTTGGACCCGTTCGGCGGGCGGCCTCCTGGGCCTGCAGTGTTGGCCGCTGACCTGCTCGAGTCTGACAACCACCGGCTGCGGGCTGCCGGGGTCGCCCTGCTCGTCGAGGTGTCGGCCGGGCTCCGGCAGAGGTCTGGGTCATGACCCGGCCTCGCGTTCAGCTGCCGGTGCTGCCTGGACCCGTTGCGGAGCTGTGGCACGTCATTCTCGACATCGCCGAGGAGCTGGTCGTGTACAGGGTGATGGTGCTGGGGTCGACTCGCAGGAGGCGATTCCCGTCTGCGTCCTCAAATCCCCCCTCGCGCACGACCAGGGTCCGGGGCTATTGACGTGAACACGTCAGCAGCCCGGACCCTCTTTCTATCTGGGCTGCTGGTGTCTGGCGCCCTTGCCTGAGTGGCAGGGCGCCGACAAGGCAGTGCCCTCAGCGACCTCGTCTCCGCCAACGCGACCCGGTTCCTCAGCGGTGATCTCACCTCGCCCGAGCTGGCCGCTGCGATCGGTCCAGGACTCACCCGATTCTTGTGTTGCCATGATGGAAAATCAGGCAGTAGTCTTTCCATAACGGATAGGGAAGCGCAGCCGGTGACTTCCCCCCGCAGGAGAGGCGCCATGAGCTACGTCAGCAACCCCACGCCGTACGGACCCGAGGACGCCCTGCGCGACGTCGACACGGCCCGGGACGAGATCATCAGCCGCGGCGCCACGCCGGGCTGGTACCACCCGGTGCTGGGGATCGGCATCGGACTCGTGGTTCTCGCCCTCGGGCTCGACTGGCCGGGCCCGGTCCAATTCGTCGTCCTGGTGGGGCTGCTGGCGGTGGAGGGGGTCGTCATCGGCGCGTACACCCGACGGAGCGGAATGCGGTTCGGTCTCCAGCAGGCCACCCGCACGGGGGCAGCAATTCTTGCGGGACTGGTGGGGGCCCTGATCCTCTGCTTCGCCCTGGCTCTCGGCGGCCGGGCGACGGGCCACGTCTGGCTGGTCCTGGTCGGCGCCCTCCTGGCGCCGGTCCTCTACACGGTCCTCGGGCGGGCCTACGACCGGCAGGTCTTCCGTGACATCCGTGCCGGCCGGGTCGACGCCCCGAGGCAGACACGGGCGGGCCGATGAGGGTCGAGCCGTGGTTCGACGACGTCATCCACGCACCGCACCGGATCAAGATCTGCGCCCTGCTGTCCTCGGTCGACACCCTGGAGTTCGGGGTGGTCCGCGACCACCTCGGCGTCGCCGACTCTGTCGCCTCGAAGCATCTGAAGGTGCTCACCGAAGCCGGTTACGTCCAGCTCGACAAGCCCTCCGGTCAGAAAGGCCGGGCGCGGACCTGGGTTCGGATGACTCCAGCCGGGCGCCGAGCCTTCCAGAACCACCTTGCCGCGCTGCACCAGATGGCAACGCAGGCCACGCAAGCGTCGGGGGCGACTCGACAGGAATAGCGCCGGGTCACGGGCAGGCTCTCAGCCGAGACTCGTCGTCGGACGTGTGGCTCTGGCATCCGCTCGTGCACGAACATCAGCAGCATTCCGATGGCCCGGACCCCCTCGGCGACCCACGCCGGTGAGCCGGCGGCCCGCTCGGAGCGGAGCCACGCCAGGAAGCGCGCGGTGAAGGTCGGGTCAGATCCGAGCGCACCGGATGTGATTCCAACCGCCACTGCTCTCTCAGTTCAGCTAGGGCCATGGCGTCGTCGTCGGTGGCGGGCCGGACGAGAATCCGTTCACAGCCCGGGTCACGCTCAGAGTGTCACAGAGTCGACTCCCCGTCGCGGGGGCGCACTGCTGTGCTCAGTCCTCGTCACCGGGCGCCCTCGGCCACGTCGCTGAGGACGAAGGCACGGAGCTCGGCGGCGAGCCGATCGGGTTGGTCCACCGGCACCAGCGTGTAACTATCCCGAATCTCGACCAGGCGTCCGCGTGCGAACAGCGATGCCAACCGAGGGCCGTGTTCGCGCGGCATCAGCTTGTCTTCTGTTGCCCAGACGACCAGGACCGGCTGGCGCAAGGTCGCCAACCGCGACGTAAGCTCCGAGAGCTCCTGTTCGGTGGGTGTGGACAGCGCGAAGGTTCGCAGGTCGCGCCGAATGCCGGCGTTTCGCTGCGCCGGTTCGAACCATGCATCCATCACCTCCGTGGCCACCGGGCGCTTGCTCATCCATCCCCACCCGCCGGGCGCCCGTCGGAACCAGGCGAAGCGCTGCAGCTGCATGACGAGCCACAACAGCGAGGGCAGCCGGGCACTGAGCGCGACCATCTTCCCCGGTCGACCTGGTGGGAAGTTCTCAAAGGCCTCACAGGCCACCAGGACCGCTGCCGCCAATCGGTCGGTCGGTCCATCCGCGAGCAGGAACTGGGCGCCACCCCAGTCGTTGAGGACGAGCGTGGCGTCTCGCAGATCGAGGGCGTCCAGGAACTCGCCCACGAGCGAGGAGACGCCTCGATGGGTGACGAGCTCGGGTCGTTCCATCGGCCGACGGTGACTGCCCAAGGGCAGGGTCGGCGCGACGCAGCGGAAGCTGGCCGAGAGCGGCTCCACCACCGGGTCCCACAACGAGGCGTCCATGTTGACGCCGTGCAGGAACACGAGCACGGGCCCGTCGCCGCCCGTGTCCGTGTAGTCGATCTCACCGGCGCTCAGTTGCACGCTAAACACCACGATCCCCCCTCGTCGTTCGTCGGCACGGCCACTGATTCGCGACCATGCCCTGCAATCTCAGGTCCGACCGTAGGGTTCGCTCTGTCCACGGCACCATCGTCGGAAAGCGACATCACTCACCCCCCGAAGCGACGCGCGGGTGCGTTGGGCGACACGGCTCCGGCAGTGGCCGGCCAGCTGCGACAGTCGACGAGCTCGCACGAGCGGGGAGGGCTGAGGCCGGTCAGCGAGCCGAGGGCTGCGCCTGTGCCGGGGGGGTTCAGGTGCTCCTCGACCGCTTCCACCCGCTGGCGCCGGATGTCGGACGACCAGTCCGTCCAGCCGTATTCGTAGCGGGTGTGCACGCCCTTGAGGGCATCCGAGCCGGCCGGCAGCCGGACCTGACCCGGTTTCACCTTGCTGCTGTTGTCGCTGACGAAAGTGCTCTGGAAGGCCTTGCGTACGTAGTCACCGACGGCTTGGTCGGCATCCTCGGCGGAGATGGCGAGGCCGGCCACGAAGGACGACAGGGCGGCGATAGCCGCGCTCAGGAGCTGTTTGGTGGTTTCGTCGGCGTCCTTCGGCGCGGCCAGTTCGACCGCGATCACGATCACCGCGGCGGCGACCGCTGCCGACGCCACGGCGATGCCGAACATCCGGGTCTCTATCAGCCGCAGCGCCTGCAGTGGTTGGGTGGCCACCTTGCGAGTGGCGACCGCCTGGATGGCGAGCACCACCGCCCAGATGAGCACGACGAGGATGACCGGCAGCGGGCGCCACACCTCATACCAGAGCCAGGCCAACAGGGCTCCGCCGGCAGCGAAACCCGCAGTGCGCAGCGGAGTCAGCAGTGGCGACAGCATCGGTCACGCCGGCCGGTCTGCGGCGTGCTCACGCCGGAATGTCCGCGTGCGGCGGCCGGTGGGTGCAGCGCCAGTAGGCGTGGCCGCCGGTGGAGACGAGGAACATCTGAGCAAAGGGGGTGTCTTGCTGACACTCACCTGAAAACTCCTCGGTGGCACGCAGCAGCCGCTCCGTGACGCCGAGCAGGTCGTCCGCGCCGAACGGGCTGGCGGGGTCTCGATAGTCGTGGAGTGCTTTGCGGGTCAGCGCCCGGGTGTGCACCAAGTCCTCTGCGCTCATGCCGTCCGTCCTGATGAGTCCGATGGGCTTCAGGCTAGGTCCGAAGCTGACCGGCGTCGCGGAGTGCCAGAAAGTTGCCGCGTCGACCCCGGCCCGGGCACAGAAGTCACCGAGACGCTTCCTTTCGAGGCGGTAGTCGGGCCACCGCGTCGACCCGCACTCCCGCAGCCAGCAGGTGCTGGCCGGGGCTGCCGCGCAGCCTAGGCGTTCACGATCCGGGATGTCGGTCAATCGTTTGCTCATGATCATGGGAGGCTGAGGCCCATGGCCATCACTGACGATACGCTGACCTACCGCCAACCCGCGTCGACGTGGTTGGAGGCCCTTCCCCTGGGCAACGGGATCCTCGGCGCGATGGTGTTCGGCGGCACGACCGGCCAGCGCTTCCAGATCAACGACGGGCTGGCGTGGTCCGGTTCGCCGGCGTCCGAACTGATGGACAGCCCGGATTCGGCCGACTTCGCCGCCGCGCTCGATCAGATGCGGGCGTGCCTCGAGGCCGGGGACTACGCCGGCGCCACCGCGCTGGCCCCGCGCCTGCAGCACCGGCACAGCCAGACGTACCTGCCGTTCGGCGAGCTCGAGCTCGCTGTTGCCCCGCACGGAGAAGCCGAGGGCTACTCGCGCCAGCTGCACCTGGCCACCGGGCTGCACGTCGAGTCGTATCGCGTCGGGGAGGCGCTGGTGAGCTGGACGTCGTTCATCTCCGCCTCGCCCGGCGTGTTGGTGGTCCGGATGGACACCGATCTGCCCGACGGCCTGGACCTGTCGGTTGCTCTGTCGACCCCGCTGCGGACCCTCGGCAGCGCGGTGACCGACGCAGTGTATGGGCTGAAGATCCAGCTCCCTGCTGACTGCTTTCCGATCCACGACACGGGCGAGACGGTCTACTCCGACGACCCGACGCTGGCCATGCAGGCCGCGCTGGCGGTCGCGTGGGAGCACGACGGCACCGAGGTGGAGACCGATTCGGGGCTGGCGGTCCGCGGCGCCCACTCGGTCACCCTGCGGTTGGGCACCCAGACCGCACTGGAGTCGTTCCCCGGTACGCCATCGGGCGACGCCGAGACTGCGCTCGCCGCCGTGACGGAACGGCTTCGCCGTGCCGGTCGGTCGGCTTACTCCGAGCTGGTCACCGCCCAGGTACGCACCCACGGCGCACTGTTCGAACAGGTGCGGCTGGAGATCGAGCCGACGGGCACCGTCGCCGATGCGTCGACCGAGATGTCCAGCGACGAGCGGCTGCTACGGGCCAACCAGGATCCGGGTGGTGCTCTCGCCGCCGACCCGCGGCTGGCCGAGCTGCTGTTCAACTACGGCCGCTATCTGCTGATCTCCGCCTCCCGCCCCGGCGGCGCCCCGGCCAACCTGCAGGGCATCTGGAACGACAAGCTTCCGGCGCCGTGGAGCTCCAACTACACAATCAACATCAACTTGCAGATGAACTACTGGGCCGCCGAGGCGGTCGGGCTGAGCGAGTGTGCCGAACCGCTGTTCGGCCTCGTCGAGCTGATGCAACAGACGGGCACCCGGACCGCGCGCGAGCTGTACGGCAACCGCGGCTGGGTCGGTCACCACAACGCCGACCTGTGGGGCTACAGCCACCCGGTCGGGCATGGACGGGCGCTGCCGAAATGGTCGCTGTGGCCGATGTCGGCGCTCTGGCTGGTGCAGCACCTCTGGGACCACCTCGAGTTCGCCGCGCCCGGCGACCCGGCAGCCGAGGCGTTCCTGCGCGACCGTGCCTGGCCGGCGATGCGTGGTGCCGTGGAGTTCGGGTTGGACTGGTTGGTCGAGCGGCCGGACGGGACACTCGGCACGCTGCCGTCCACCTCACCGGAGAACTCTTTCCTAGTCGACGACGAGGCCTATGACATCGGCATCTCCTCCACCATGGACCTGACGCTGCTGCGGGAGACCTTCCGCAATCTGATCACCGTCGCGGCGCGGCTGGACAGGTCCGACGACCCGGTGGTGCAGGCAGCGGCCGCGGCGCTGCCTCGCATTCCAGGCCCGGCCGTGGGAGAGGGCGGAATGATCCGCGAGTGGCTGGCCGACCACCCCCAGTCGGAGCCGCGGCACCGCCATGTGTCGCACCTGTACTTCGTCTATCCGGGGATCGAGCCGCTGACGCCCGAGCTCGCTGCCGGGGCCTCGACCAGCCTGGACGGGCGCGGTGACGAGTCGACCGGGTGGTCGCTGTCGTGGAAGCTCGCGTTGCGGGCCCGCCTGCTGCAGGCACACAAGGTGTCAGACCTGCTGCGGCTGGTCTTCCGGGACATGACCACCGACCGCGGCGGCCAGTCGGGTGGGCTGTATCCGAACTTCTTCGCCGCCCATCCGCCGTATCAGATCGACGGCAACTTCGGTTATGTCGCCGGACTGGTCGAGTCGCTGCTGCAGAGCCACACCGACACCATCCACCTGCTTCCGGCGCTGCCCGCCGAACTGGCGACCGGGCGCGTCTCGGGGCTGCGGGCCCGCCATGGCGTACAGGTGTCGATGGCCTGGCGCGACGGCGACCTGGTCGCCGCCGAGCTGCTATCCCCGGTTGCGCAGGAGGTGCAGGTACGCCACGGCGAGCGCAGCTGGCGGCTCGCCTTGCCGGCCGGTACGGCGACGGCGGTGCCCCTCGACTGAGACCGGCCCTCGACTGAGACCGGCCCCCGACTGAGATCGACCCTCGACTGCGATTGGCCGGACCGGGACCGAGGACTGGCGTACGGTCAGGGCGCCGGTGGGGTGGGCACCAGCTCGTCGAGCAGCTGCTCGACCCGACGAAGGATCTCGTCGCGGATCGGGCGGACGGCTTCGACGCCCTGGCCGGCGGGGTCGTCCAGCACCCAGTCCTCGTAGCGCTTGCCGGGATAGAACGGGCAGCTGTCGCCGCAGCCCATGGTGATGACCACATCGGAGCTGCGCACAGCGTCGCCGGTGAGCACCTTCGGGGTCTGGGTCGCAATGTCGATACCGACTTCGGCCATCGCAGCGACGGCGGCCGGATTGACCCGGTCGGCCGGCTGCGAGCCGGCGGAACGAACCTCGACCCGACCCGCTGACAGGTGGGTCAAGAAGGCGGCGGCCATCTGGGACCGGCCCGCGTTGTGGACGCACACGAACAGCACGCTCGGCCGAGAAGGTTCGTCGGTCGCGGTCATCGGGACCCCTCGGTGGATGCGGGGGCCGGCTCGGCCGGTGCCGACGTGCCGGCGGCTGGGGGTGAGGAGTCGGCTCCTCGATCGGCCGGGAAGAGATGGCGACGCGCCCACAGCGACAGATAGACCAGCCCGACCAGAGCCGGCACCTCGATCAACGGGCCGACCACGCCGGCCAGGGCCTGACCCGAGGTCACGCCGAAGGTGGCGATCGACACCGCGATGGCGAGCTCGAAGTTGTTGCCGGCCGCGGTGAAGGCCAACGTGGTGGCCCGCGGATAGCCCATCCCCAGTGCGCGTCCGATCAGCAAACTGGCGGTGAAGACCACCGCGAAGTAGATCAGCAGCGGGAGAGCGATCCGGACCACGTCGCCGGGCTCGGAGACGAGCGCGTCGCCCTGCAGGGCGAACAGCACCGCGATGGTGAACAGCAGCCCGTAGAGCGCCCATGGACCGATCCGGGGCAGCAGCGTCTCCTCGTACCAGGTGCGGCCTTTGGCCCGCTCGCCGATCGTGCGGGTGAGGAACCCGGCCACCAGCGGCACGCCGAGGAAGACCAGCACGCTGCCCGTGATCGCCCACACCGAGAACTCTGCGGAGGTGGTCGGCAGGCCGAGCCAGGACGGCAGCGCCTGGAGATAGAACCAGCCCAGGGCGCCGAAGGCGACGACCTGGAAGACCGAGTTGACTGCGACCAGCACCGCCGCGGCCTCGCGGTCCCCGCAGGCCAGGTCGTTCCAGATCAGCACCATCGCGATGCAGCGCGCGAGACCGACGATGATCAAGCCGGTGCGGTATTCGGGCAGGTCGGCCAGGAACAGCCAGGCCAGCGCGAACATGAACGCCGGTGCCAACACCCAGTTGATCACCAACGAGGTGACCATCAGCCGGGTGTCGGACACCACGCCGCGGGTCTCGGTGTAGCGGACCTTGGCCAGGACGGGATACATCATGATCAACAGCCCGATCGCGATGGGCAGCGACACCGACCCGATGGCGACCGCGTCCAGAGCGCCGGCGATGCCGGGCACGAGCCGACCGAGCAGCAGGCCGAGTGCCATCGCGGCCAGGATCCAGACCGGCAGGAACCGGTCGAGCGTCGACAGCCGTGCGGTGGGAGCGTCGAGCGGTTGCGGGGACGTGGGGTGGCTCACGGAGGCCTCTCGTCGATCATCGACGGTCGTCGATGGATCAACCGTAGGAAGTCCATCGACATCTGTCAATGAAGGCACATAATGGGGACATGACCCAGGCTCGCGCGCCCCTGCCGCTGCTCGACGACTGCCGGCCCGTGGCCTTGGCCGCGATGCCCGCCGACGACGCCGCGCGGCACGCGGGACTTTTCAAGGCGCTCGGCGATCCGACCCGGCTGCGGCTCGTCGCCATGGTCGCGTCGCACCGTGACCGGGAGGCCTGCGTGTGTGACCTGACGGAGCCGCTCGGGTTGAGCCAACCCACCATCTCCCACCACCTCAAGATCCTCGTCGACGCCGGCGTGCTTCGCCGGGAGAAGCGCGCCACCTGGGTCTACTACTCCCTCGTGCCGGGGGCGCTGAGCGACGTCGGAGTGCTGCTGGCGGGCCTCGATGAGGTGTCTCGTTAGCACCGGCGTGGAGGGCCAGCGCCCGGCCGAGCTGGTCGAGACCCTGCGCGCGGCGGGCTGCGTCTTCGCCGAGGACGAGGCGGACCTGCTGGTCGAGGCGGCCGCCGAGGGCCGGGATCTGGCGACGATGGTGGCGCAGCGGGTGGCCGGGGTGCCACTCGAACAGGTCCTGGGCTGGGCCGAGTTCGCCGGCCTACGGATCGCGATGGAGCCTCGGGTGTTCGTCCCGCGGCGGCGGACCGAGCTGCTGGTCGCGCTGGGCAGCGCCCGGGTGGCGTCGGGTGCCGTGGTGGTCGACCTGTGCTGTGGCTCCGGGGCCGTCGCCGCCGCGCTGCTCGCCGCCGTGCCCGGCCTGACGGTGGTCGCCGCCGATATCGACCCGGCGGCGGTGCGCTGCGCCCGGCGCAACGTGCCGACTGGGGAGGTGTACCAGGGGGATCTGTTCGCAGCGCTGCCGGCCACGCTCCGGGGCCGGGTGGACCTGCTGGTCGTCAACGCGCCGTACGTCCCCACGGACGCTATCGCGTTGATGCCGCCCGAGGCGCGGTTGTACGAACCGATGGTGGCACTCGACGGTGGCCCCGACGGGCTCGACCTGCACCGCCGGGTCGTGGCGGAGGCGACCGCGTGGCTGGCCCCGGGGGGTCGGCTGTTGATCGAGATCAGTGAGCAGCAAGCCCCGGTGGCTCTCGCTCTGATGTCCGCCGCCGGGCTGGAGGCCGAGGTGATGCGGTCCGACGAGCTGGCGGGGACGGCCATCGTGGCCCGCACCGAACAGGTGGGTCGAGGGAGATCGTCCGCGAGGATGGCTCGGTGAGCTGCTCTGGTCCGAGCCGGCCTCAGGGCGTCCCTGCCGTGGAGCTGATCGAGCTGCCGGCCGAGACCATCCACGCGCTGGCCGCCGGCGACCTGGGGCGTGCCAACGCCACCTCACCGATCGAGCTGTCGGCCTTCTTCGTGGATCCCCAGTCGGGCAGCGTGTGGCGACTGCGCAGCGCGCAGCTGCGACGCAACCCGGCCGACGCGGGGTGGATCACCCGGGCCGTGGTCGACGCCACGAACAACAGCGTGGTGGGTCGGGCGGGGTTCCACGGCCCTCCCGACGCCGACGGCAGGGTCGAGATCGGCTACGCCGTCGACGAGCCCTTCCGCCGGCGAGGATACGCCCGGGCGGCGCTCGAGGCACTGCTGGAACGGGCCCGGCGGGAGCCCGCGGTGGGGCTGGTCCGCGTCACCATCGCCCCGGACAACGAAGCCTCGCAGGCGCTCGCCCAGCAGTACGGGTTCGTCGAGGTGGGGGAGCAGTGGGATGACGAGGACGGTCTGGAGATCATCTTCGAGGTGCCCGCCGGCGGTGTCGGTGCCGACGCGCTGGCGTAAGGACTGACCGACGGCGACCCGACGAGACGGCGCCCGGAGCCCGACGAGGTGGCGGGCCACGGAGGTGACAGCGCCGCACTGTGGTGCTTTCCTGTCGTCGGTGCAGCCGAGGGTGAGGATGGTCGAATGGAGCCAGCAGCGCTGAGCTGGGTCGAGGAGCAGCTGGAGGTCCGCGCGGTCACCCTGCTGCGCCACCGCCCCTGGGCCTCGGTGTGGTCGGTGGACGCCACCGATGGACGGTGGTGGTTCAAGATCAACTACGGCCAGACCCAGCACGAGCCCCGGCTGCTCGCGCAGCTGGCTGCGCGTGGGTCCACGCTGCTGGTCGAGTCGCGGTCCCATCCCACGCAGCCATGGGCGCTGGTCGCCGATGCCGGCAGCTGCGCACGCGAGCTGCTGGATCGACGTGGTGCGTCCACCTCCGACCTGGTCCGATTTTGGCAGCGGCTGCTGCCGCGCTACGCCGTGCTGCAGCAGCAGGTGGCGGGAACTGACCTGGTCGACTGCGGGGTACCCGATCTCTCCCCGGCGCGGCTGCTCGAGGTCTTCGACAGCCTGCTCGGTGAGCCGGGCTGGTTCGAACCGTCCTGCGCCCCGGACCTCGACTCGCAGGCGGCGCTTCGGGTGGCCGGCTGTCGGGAGCGGCTGGCGGTGCTCACCGACGAGCTGGCGGGCGGTCCGCCGGCCGCCCTGCAGCACGACGACCTTCACGACGCCAACGTCTTCTGTCCGACCGGGTCGATCGACGACCCCGGCGCCGCGGTGATCATCGACTGGGGCGACGCCGTCGTGGCGCACCCGTTCACCACGTTGCGGGTCACCCTCGACGGCCTGGTCCGTCAGCGTCGGGCGGACGCCGTCGCCGTCGCCCGGGTCGCGGACGCCTATCTCGAGCCGTGGCTGGTCGGCGGGGTGTCCCGGGCCGAGCTGAAGCGGCAGAGCGATCTGGCCTACCACGCCGCCGCCCTCGGTCGCGCCGCCGGCTGGGCCCGCGCCCTTGGGACGCCGGACCAGGCCGCCCGCACCGGCTTCGGTGACACGGTGTCGTACTGGCTGCTCCGGCTCGCCGATGAGCTGGGTTGAGGGCCCAGCCCTGGCGGGCGCTGCCCGAGGGTCTTCGGTGATCGGCAGCTCTCGGCGACGTCGACACCGCCCGACAATTACGGTTGCCGTCTCGTCGTCCGTGCCGCACGATGCCAGGCGTGAGCCGTATCCGGATGCACGCTGACGAGGTGCTGACCGACGCTGCTCTGGTCCGCCGTCTGCTGAGGTCGCAGTTCCCGCAGTGGGCGGATCTGGTGATCCAGCCGGTCGACTCCTACGGGACCGACCACGACATCTATCGCTTGGGCGATGAGCTGTCAGTACGGCTGCCACGGATCGCCTGGGCCGACGGACAGGCCGCGAAGGAGGCGCTCTGGCTGCCGCGGCTGGCCCCGCACCTCCCGCTCGCGGTGCCAACCACGCTGGGTCTGGGCCGACCTGATGCCGGCTATCCGTTCACCTGGTCGGTGTCCACCTGGCTGCCCGGAGCCAACGCCAACGGCACACTGACTGATCTCGACCAGGCTGCGGTCGACCTCGCCGGGTTCATCACGGCGCTGCAGCAGATCGACACCACCGGTGCACCGGCACGCCCGTACGGTGGTCGAGGCGCCCCGCTGGTCGAGCGCGACGAGCAGGTACGGCGCAGCATCGCCGAGCTGGCTGACCGCATCGACGCAGCCGCCGCGCTGCGTTCCTGGCAGGAGTCGCTCGAGGCCGACCGCCACGTCGGCGCCGACGTGTGGCTGCACGGCGACCTGCTGCCCGGCAACCTGCTGGTGGCCGGCGGGCGGCTCTCGGCCGTGATCGACTTCGGGTCCTTGACCGTCGGCGACCCGGCCTGCGATCTCCAGCCGGCCTGGAACGTGGTCACCGGATCCAGTCGCGACCGCTTCCGGGCCGAGCTTGGCGTCAACGATGCCACCTGGCTGCGCGGCCGCGGCTGGGCGCTCTATCAGGCGGTGTCCGCGCTGCCGTACTACTGGAACACGAATCCCGGCATGATCTCCCAGGCCACCCGAGCCCTGGCTGAGGTGCTGATCGACGGCCGCTGAGCTGGGCGTGCCGAAAGGTCAAACGCCGTGCCGTCGTCGGCGCTCGAACGAGGACCGCCGCTGCCGGCGACTGGCGGAACGGTATCGGGCCAGCTGGTTGCGCAGCGTCCACCCAATCGCGACGTCGAGGACCGCCGCGACCGGCACCAGGAAGAGCAGCGCCCACAGGCTGCGCCAGGCAGCACCCGCGTCCACAATGGCCGCGTCGGTTGTGCCGAAGAAGCCATTGAACGGCATGGCGTCGCCCGTCCGGGCGGTGTCGGGGTCGATGATCCGGTCGGTAACGACCCGACCCACTCCCGGCGCCAGGACCGCCGGCCGTCCAGCGGCATCGGAGCAGGCGCCGTCGAGGAAGATGCGCACTCGGGCGCGGGCGAGGCTGCCGTCGTCAGACCGGAACTGGCCGTAGCAGGTGACTTCGTCGACACCGTCGCGGCTAGTCACCCGATGGGTCGCGCTCTCCACCACCACCCCGGTGACGGTGGTTCCCCGCACGCTCTGCCACGCGAGGATGGTGCCTGTCCCCAGCGAGGCGAGCGGCAGGGCGGTGAAGAAGACCGCGAACGGGAGACCGAGGAGCGCCAGTGCCAGCCGGGCGCCGGATCCCGGGGGTCTCGACGACTTTCGTTTGCGGGCAGACATTGCCGGCAGCCTACGGCCGACGAGGTCCGTGAATCCGCAGCCGCGCGGTTAGGGTGTGCCGATGGGGACCCGGAAGCGATTCGAGCAGACGCGGTCACTGACCCCGCTCGAGCAGCGGATCGACGCCGCCGCGCATCGGCTGATCGCTCGGGCGCCGCGGAGCCGGGCCTGGGCCGGACTGATCGAGTTCGCGGTCTTCGGGGCGAAGCAGGCGTGGGCCTGCGTCTTCGGCGCCGCCATGCTGGCGGTGCTGCTGCTCACCCGGCTGTTCTATCCCGACGATGCTGCGCTGGCGCGCAACGACTTCCTCACCCTGGCCGCCGTGGTCATCCAGCTGCTGATGGTGGGATTCCGGCTGGAGACGCTACGCGAGCTGCGGGTGATCGTGCTGTTCCATCTGGTGGGCACGGGGATGGAACTGTTCAAGACCAGTGTCGGGTCGTGGAGCTACGCCGGCGGTGGGGTGCTGCACCTCGGCGCCGTTCCGCTGTTCTCCGGCTTCATGTACGCCGCCGTCGGGTCATACATGGTCCGGGTCTATCGGCTGTTCGACCTCCGCTTCGACCGCTATCCCCGCCGCTGGCTTCCCGCGCTGGTGGCGGCCGCGATCTACGCCAACTTCTTCACCCACCACTACATCGTCGACCTGCGCTGGGTGATCTTGGTCGCTGTCGCCGTGGTGTTCGGGCGTACGGTGATGCACTTCCGGGTCTTCGCCCACCGGCTTCGGATGCCCCTGCTGGTCGCGTTCGCCCTGGTCGCGCTGTTCATCTGGGTGGCCGAGAACGTGGCCACCTGGTCCAACGCCTGGCTCTACCCGGACCAGCTCGACGGTTGGCAGCTGGTCTCGATCAGCAAGCTGGTCTCCTGGTATCTGCTCATGATCATCTCGGTGGTTCTTGTCGCCTGGGTCTATCCACCGGTGCCTCCCGAGCACCAAGATGGTTCCGTCGACCAGCAGTCCGTCCGCGACGAGGAGAGGGCCACCCGATGAGCGAACCGATGAACACCGTGACCTGGTGGGAGCTGCCCACCACTGACCTGTCTCGGGCCAAGACCTTCTACGCGGAGGTCTTCGGCTGGACCTACTCCAGCTTCGGCGACGACGAGGAGTACGCCGGGATCAACTACGCCGGCGAGTTGATCGGCGGCCTGTCCCTGGTCACCGATGACCTCGCGGCCAACAGCATCCGGCTGTACGTCAACGTGGCGGACCTCGAGGCCACCTTGGCCGCGATCGAGCGAGCCGGTGGCACCGTGGTGAGGCCGCGCAGCGAGATCGGTGGCGACATGGGCTGGTGGGCAGAGCTCCGCGACCCCACCGGTCTGCCGCTGGGCCTGTGCACGTCATCGCCGCCCGCGCCGCACGGCTGACGGTACGGTCGCCGGATGACGACGCCGCGCACCTCCCGGGATGGCCTTCGTCGATTCGCTTGATCGATGAACGCGCCCATCAGTCGGCGTGCCACCCGTGGCCGCCGCAGCGAGGCCCGGTCCTAGGCTGTGGCCGATACCCAGACCAACGATGTCCAGGAGCGTACGCATGACTGAGAACGCCAGCCCTGACCAGCCCACCTCCGCGCAGCCGTACGCCGACCGCCCACTGCGGATCGGCGTCCAGCTGCAACCCCAGCACTCCGACTATGCCGGTCTCCGGCGGGCGGTCCACGACGCCGAAGCCGCCGGCGTCGATGTCATCTTCAACTGGGACCACTTCTTCCCGCTCAGCGGCGAACCGGACGGGCTGCACTACGAGTGCTGGACCACCCTTGCCGCCTGGGCGGAGCAGACCGAGCGGGCAGAGATCGGCGCGTTGGTGACCTGCAACAGCTATCGCAACCCCGATCTGCTGGCCGACATGGCCCGCACCGTCGACCACATCAGCAACGGGCGACTGATCCTGGGCATCGGCGCAGGATGGTTCGAACGCGACTATGACGAGTACGGCTATGAGTTCGGCACCGCCGGCAAGCGACTCGCCGACCTCGGTCAGGCACTGCCGCGGATCAGCGAGCGGTGGACCAAGCTCAACCCGCCGCCCACCCGCGACATCCCGGTGCTGATCGGCGGTGGCGGTGAGCGGAAGACGCTGCGGCTGGTCGCCGAGCACGCCACCATCTGGCACGGCTTCGGTGACGTCGAGACGCTGACCCACAAGAACCAGGTGTTGAACGACTGGTGCGCCCAGGTCGGCCGCGATCCGGGCGAGATCGAACGGTCGACGGCCGCCTCGGGCACGCCGCAGGAGGAGGGTGCCGCGCTGACCGGTATCGGTACCCGACTGATCACCCTCGGCGTTGACGGGCGGGACAACTACGACCTCGGTCCGCTCCGCGACTGGATCGCCTATCGCGACGACTTCAACGCCGGGCGCGGCTGAACCGTCAGGTCGACTCGCGGCTGAGCAGGGCCTCCGCCACCGCCGTGTGGGCGGGGTCCAGGCTCGGCCGGAGGTCCGCCTGGAGCTCCCACAGGCTGTTCTGCAGCACCCGGGCCAACGTCCAGGCCCGGGCTCGCTGCGGGTCGAGCTCCGCCACGTCGACCATCAGGTCGAACCGGCGCAACACCGCACCACGGACGTCCCCACGCGCCACCAGCTCCGGCCAGCGGTTCCACAACGCCGGCAACAGCTCGAAGCCGGGGTCACCGGCCAGCGGCTTGGGATCGATCGCCAGCCACGGCTCGTCCAGGCCGCTGCCGGGCAGCGGCGCCAAGACGTTGTCGTAGTGGAGGTCCCAGTGCAGCAGCCGGTCGTCGACGGGGTCCGCGAGCAGCTCGCGTAGCTGAGCTGCACACTGCTCCAGCAGTGATCGGGTGGGACCGGCCGGCAACCGAGGGACCGTCCGCGGGAACTCGGAGTCGAGCATCGCGGTGGCGATCTGGTCCAGCCGCCGAAGGTCGGCCGGTGCCCGCACCGTGTGCAGGCGACGCAGCAGGGTGGCGATCACCTCGACCGCCGCGAGGTCGTCGGCGACGCTCTGCAGAGACCGATCGGCGTCGAGTCGCGCCAGCAGCATCGAGCCGGTCTCCGGCTCGTGCTCCAGCAGCGGCACCACCCCGAGCCCGGCCCAGCAGGCGAGGGCCATCGCCTCACCGCGGGTCTCGTCATCCACCGGCTGCAGCTTGAGCGCGGCCGCGGTGCCGTCAGTCCGTCGGACCGGCAGGACCAACGCGACGGCGCCGTGGCCCGCGGGCCCGTCGATCGTCAGCTGCCACCGCTCCAGGCAGCTTCGCGCCAGGGCCGGCAACGCCGCCACCCACCGGTCCCCGGCGTCACCGAAATATCTGCGGGACGAGGCCGCGAGCCCTGCCGGCACCACGAGGCGCGGGTGTGACCCGCTCACCGTTCTCCGCCCGACAGTGGAGCCAGACATCGAGGACCTGGCAGCAGCATGGCGTACCTCCTGGGCAGCTGTCACTGATCGCGGTCGCGGCCTCTCGCAGTCACCGCCGACCAATCTTTACCTGATCCTGAGGTGCGCCAGAGGATCAGTAGAGGTGGACGGTACAAGGTAAGGCCTTGTCAGGGAAAGCGAGTTCGGAAGTCACGTGCAGTCGATCGGGATCACGTCGGGGGACGGTTCGACGCTGTGAGGATGGCCCGGATATCGAGCGTCAGCTCGTCGCGATGTCACCCGGGGAACCGGGTGGATACCAGGTGGGGCTCGGCAGTCGGGGGACTGGCGGGCCCTGCCGCCTTTTCGGCCCGTCCGGCGACCATGCGGGTGAAATTGCGCAGCCAGGGTATGGTGCCGGGGTAAGCGCTTGCGCGTCTGACATCGCCGTCGGGCTTCGAGATCCCTTGGGAGCTGCCCGCAGCGAGCGCGACGCACAGGTCACTAGATGCCTCTTCAGACCGCAGGAGGCGAAGCACCGTGCCCCGTCGATGACGGGGGACAGACTGTTTCGCCCGGACTGCGTCCAGGTGATGCGGTCAGCCGATCCAGGTTCGCTCACCGAGGCGGTGGGTGGAGAGGAAATCCGATGACGCTCACCGATCCGCAACCCACCACGACCGAGGCCGTCACCGCCGTCCGCTCAACCCCCGCGGGCTCCGCCCCAGCCCCGGTCGGCTCCGCCCCAGCCCCGGCCGGCTCCGCCCCAGCCCTCGACGCCGCTCGCCGTCGTCTCTTCGACCCGGCGGCGATGCTGCCGACCCCGCGCGGGCCGGTGTCGGCCGCGCTGATCGAGATCTTGGGCCAGCGCCCGGGCGGTGACCCGCTGGACGACCGGCTGGTCTGGACCGGTGACATCGACGACGCACCCACTGACGACGATCTGCAGCTGGCCCTGTGGCTGGCCTACGAGCTGCACTACCGCGGGCTGGACGGCGTCGATGACAGCTGGGAGTGGGACCCGGGGCTGATCGCCGCCGTACGGGAGTGGGAGACCATCCTGCGGGTGGCGCTGTTCTCGGTGATCGGTCCGCCGCACGGCATGCGGGTCGCCGACACGGCGGAGGCCGTGCGTACGCTCCCCGCCATCTCGACCGAGGTCACCGGACCGTCGCTGTCCAGCTATCTGATGCGCGACGCCGACCGCGACCAGTTCGGCGAGTTTCTCGTCCACCGCTCGATCTATCACCTCAAGGAGGCCGACGGGCATACCTGGGCCATCCCGCGGCTGTCCGGGACCGTCAAGGCGGCGCTGGTCACGATCCAGGCCGACGAGTACGGCCTCGGGCGGACCGAGGCGATGCATTCGCAGTTGTTCCGCGTGCTGATGCAGGACTGGCAGCTCGACTCCCGCTACGGCCATTACCTGGACCGCGTCCCCGGGGCGACCCTGTTGGCGAGCAACCTGATCAGCCTGTTCGGTCTGCACCGACGGTGGCGCGGAGCGCTGATCGGCCACCTGGCCATGTTCGAGATGACCTCGTCCGCACCCAACGCCCGCTACGCCCGCGGCCACCGCCGACTCGGTGGGAGTGAAGACGCAGCCCGGTTCTTCGACGAACACGTGATCGCCGACGCGGTCCATGAGCAGCTCGCGGCCCACGACCTGGCCGGTGGTCTGATCGATGTCGAGCCGCAGCTGAGCGGGGACGTGCTGTTCGGCGCCCGATGTGCCCAGTTCGCAGACGACGTCTTCGCCGCTCACCTGCTGGGGTGCTGGGAGCGGGGCGAGTCGAGCCTGCTCCCCGAACGAGCCGGGCTCGTCGCCACTGGGGGTGCCTAGTGCCGTCGCCGGACCCGGTGTCGATCACCGTCTACCCGGATGGACCGCTGATCGTCCGCGGTCAGGTGGAGCTGCGTTCGGGTGACGGCACGGTGGTGCAGCACGAGCGACAGACCATCGCGCTGTGCCGCTGCGGTCGCTCCCGGCTCAAGCCGCTGTGCGACGGCTCGCACAAGCTCAGCCGGTTCGCCGACGACGCGGCGGTCGCCGACATCGAGCACGTGCTCCGTACGGCGACCCCACGGCCAGCCGGCACCTGACGTCGATTGACAGTTGGCGGGCCGCGACGCATGATCAGCAGCGAGCGCATCCGTGAACCCGACCTGAATCGAACACCTCGACGGCGGCCGGCGCGCCGGTCGTTCGACTAGGGGAGCGGTGAGGATCGTGTTGAGTTCAGGAAGCGGGTCGGCGGAGGACGTCTCGCCCGCGATGGTTCCGGTTGCATCGGTACGGGTCGCCGCGGGCAGGGCGTCGGGCCGCGGCGTGGCCCTCCCGGCGGCCGAGGGCGGCGCGGCCCAGGTCGCGATGGTGACCTTGTTGGTGGACTACCTGGAGGGCGTTGCGGCTCAGCTCGCCGGTGAGCTGGACCACGCCGCCAGCATCGCGATCACGTTCGCAGTGGCCGGCGAGCCGGTCACCGTCGGAGCAAGCAGCCCGCTGGCGCTGCAGGTGGACCTGCTGCAGTACGACATCGGCGTGGGTCCGTGTCTGCACGCGCTGCGCTTCGGTGAGGGGCAGTATGTCCCCGACCTGGCCGCGGACCAGCGGTGGGGCGACTACGGCCCGCAGGCAGCCGCCCTCGGTGCCGCCTGTTGCGTTTCGGTCCCGGTCCTGGTCGACTCCCGCACCCTCGCCGTGGTCAAGGCGTACGCCGGCGAGGTCGACGGGCTCACAGCCGGGCAGCAGGACCAGGTCCGCCGCGGCGCACTGTCCATCGCCGGCGGCATCGCTTTGGCGGAGCATCTGGTGCGGCAGGCGCGCGAGATCGACGACCGGACGACGGCGATGAACTCCCGTCGGGTGATCGACCTGGCCCTGGGCATCCTGATGGAACGCAACCAGAGCAGCAGCACCGACGCCTTCACCCTGCTGCGGCGCTACTCCCAGCAGTTCAATATCAAGCTGCGCGACGCCGCACTGCAGATCGTGGCCGACGCAGACGACCAGGACCTGAAGATCGCCCCGTTCCAGGCGCCGCGGTCGTAGGTCGGCCCGGCCGGTCCCGTTACAACGGTGGGAGCTTCAGCCGCGGATCCTGAGCCAGGCTGATCACGTCGCCGCGGGTCACGTCCAGGGTGTCTCCGCCCGACACGTTGCGGGCCACCACCGTGATCACGTACGTCCCGGCCGGGCGATGCTGCACCTCGATGCCCTCGCTGACGTGGGTGGTCTGGGTCAACGTGAATCGGTTGCCGTCCATAAATCGCATCGTGGTGCAGTCCTGCCGGGTGAGCCGGCCGCAGGGCTGAGCGACCTGTGGGGAAGTCGCGATCTGCAGGAAGACCTCGGTACCGCCGTTCGTCATCCGAAACACGTCCACGCCGAGAGCCCCGTCGTGACCAGCCCACAGACTGTCCGAGTCGTAGCTCGCGTCATAGGAATAGCTGTAGCCGGTGAAGTAATCTCCCGCGCCGTCCAGATGGCTTCGGACGATCCGGGTCATCTCCTGGCGCCAGGCGCGGGTGGTTTCCACCCGGCACCGCTCGTCGCACCCCGGTGTCGACGTGGAGATCGGCACCTCGCGGTTGCCCGCTGCCCGGGTCTCTTTCGGGAGGCCGGCCAGCGAACTCACCACCAGTCCCACCAGCACGATCACGGTCACCGCAGCGACGGCGATCTGGCGGCGTCGGCGGCGCTGCAGCTGCCGGCCGTGCGCCAGGTCCTCCGAACGCAGCGCGTCGGTCGTCAGGCCATGGTCGGCGGCGACGCGAAGCTCGGCGGCCAGCACCTCCGGCTCGGACCGTTCCGGATCTCGGGCGCGAAGCGATGCCAGCCCGGCGGCGAGGTCGGCAGCCACCGCCGAGCGGTCACGGTCCGAGACGGTGGCCACCTCGGCAACCTCGAGTCCGACGTAGCTGTTCAGGACGACAGCCTGCCGGGGACCCTCGGCCAGCAACGCGAGGTCGGTCAGCACCGGATCGACGGGGTGCGGTGGCTGCGGCGGCCCGTCCACCAGCTGCACCCGGTCGCCGGATCGGCGTGGGCCGGCCGGCGGCCGCGGCGCCAGCACCGTACGCAGGCAGTGCTGCAGGGCGCCGCCCGGGACCGGCCAACGACGGAAGGTGTCGGCCAACGCCGCGTCCACCCAGCTCGCGGCTGCCGACGCGCTGCCGCGGATCAGGAAGGCGGTACCGAGCAGCAGCCGCCGGTGAGCGGCCACGAAGGCGGAGAACTCCGCGTCGCGCTGATCCTGCCGCATGGCCACCACCTCCAGGGCGAGCGTAGTTCGAAGCCCTCCTCCCGGGGAGGCCAACGGGCAGGAAACTCGCTCGCGGGCGACGAGCCGGCGCCCATAATCGAGGAGTGGAACCATTCCGTCGCTATGTAGCCATCGGTGACTCCAGCACCGAGGGGTTGGAGGACCCCAACGGGAACGGCGGCTACCGCGGCTGGGCCGACCGGCTGGCGCTGCTGATCGCGCAGGCCCAGCGTGAGCCGTTCGAGTACGCCAACCTGGCCGTACGGGGACTCCGGCTGGGGGAGATCCGCAGCACGCAGTTCGACCGGGCGCTGGCCCTGCACCCGGATCTGATGACCATCTTCGGCGGCGTCAACGACGTGATCGGGGTTCGGTGCGACTTCCGCACCCTGCGGACCCATCTGGCCACGATGTTCGACCAGGCCCGCTCCCGCGACATCACCGTGCTGACCTTCACCATGCCGGACCCGGCCGCCATCAACCCGCTCGGCAAGAAGCTGCGGCCCAGGATCTACGCCCTGAACGCGCTGATCCGGACCGAGGCCGAGCGGTACGGGGTGCTGGTGCTCGACTTCGAGGACTACCCGGTGGCCAGCGACCCACGCCTGTGGTTCGAGGACCGGCTGCCCGGGTCGGACCTGTCGTGGGCCGAACCGCTGCCCGAGGAGCTGCCTGCGCGCCGACCGCGGGAGCAGCTGGCCGGCGACCTGGACTGGGCCGTGCACTATCTCGCCCCGTGGCTGGGCAAAGGTATCCGTGGCATCCCGCAGAGCCGCTCCATCACCGCCAAGCGCCCCATTCCCACCGTGGTCGATCCCGCACGCTCCGACCTCAGGGGTGGCTGAACCGCCCCCGGTCGTCGGCCGAGCGGGCGATGACGCAGGCTGGGACAGCGGGAGGTGCCCGGTCAGGCAGGAGTGCGATGAGATTCGAGGGTCAGATCGCCGGCATCGGCAGCACCTCGGGCGTGCGGGTGGTCGTCGGCATCTGGGACGCCACCCCGATGGGACCCTTCGCCGATGTGATGCTGCAGCAGGCCGACGGGCACCGGGTGCTGCTGGCGCCGGACCAGCGGATCGCTGACTTCATCGGTGGCACCTACCGCTTCGACGAGATCCGCATCGGTGCAGTCCAGGTGACGCGCCACGACAGCACGTACCGGGTCCGTGCTCCGGGTCTGGAGCTGCAGTTCGAAGCCGGACCGCGGCTGCCGATCGGGAAGCTGCTCCGCCTGGTGCCGCGGCGGCTGGCGACCTGGCCGGCGTGGCTGCGGGTTCTCGACCCGGTGGCCCGCGTGGTGATGCGCGGTGTGCGCACCTACGGCTCCGCCGGGGCCGGACGGTCGGAGTTCTACGGCGCCTACGACGTGCACGCGGTGGTCAGCGCCGCCGGCAGCTGGGAGGGGTCGGCCCTGGGGCGGCTGATGACGGTCACACCACCGGTGACCTTCGGATTCGGGTCGACCCCGGCCGCTCCGGCAGTGACCAGCATCGTCACCACGGTGCGCTGACCGGTGGAATCCACGCCCTCGACGCAGGATTGGCGAGCGGGTGGCGCCGGCGCTAGAGTGACGCCCCGGTCAAGAAGCGGCCAGGACGTCGAGAGCTGTGCAGTGCCCAGCTCCAGGACACGACAGGGCTTCTGATGCCACCAACCACCTTCGACCGCGCCGCTACGAAGACCATCGGGGTCACCGACGAGCCGATCTTCGCTTCCCGGGCCGCTCAGCTCGGCACCCGGTCCCAGCTGGGGGCCTCGCCTGAGCTGGTCAACGCGGCCCCGGCGATGCGAGACGATGGCGGCATGCGAGTGCGGACCCAGGCCCCGGGGAGAACAACGGGGTGTGCGAACTCCGCGCGCCCGACGACCGAACCGATGCAGGTCCGCCGGTGATCGGGTCGGGTCGCCGGTCGTCTCGTCGGATGGCCGAAGCGCAGCGCCGTGCGCCGGCGGGCTTCGTCGAGGAGCTCAGCCGCGTCGACGGTCGGCTCGTACGGTCGCTGCGGACCGGCACGCTCCGCGACCTCCCGCCGGTCATCCTGCTCCCCGGTCTGGGCGCTCCCGGCTATCTGCTGCCCCTGATGGAGCGGCTCGGCCGCTGGACCGAGGTGACGGTGCTCGACCTGCCCGGCTGGCACGCGCACCGGGGACGCTGGCCCGCCACGGTCGACGGCGTGGCCGACGCCGCCTCGAGGTGGCTGGAGGCTCATGACGTCGACCAGGTGGTGTTGGTCGGGCATTCGTCGGGGGCCCAGTCGGCGCTCCGGGTGGCGCTGCGCGAGCCCCGCCGGCTTGCTGGTCTGGTGCTGGCCGGACCGACCCTCGACCGAGCTGCGCGCCGACCGTGGACGCTGGCGAGGCGGTTCGTCGCCACGTTGGCACGCGAGTCGCTCGACGAGCTGCCGGGCGTGCTGCCGTGGTACGCCCGCAGCGGCGGCGTCGGGTGGCTGCGACTCGTCAGGTCGGTGGTGGCGGACCGTCCCGAGGACCTGATCTGGCGGGTCCGCGTCCCCCTGCTGGTGGTCAGCGGCGAAGCCGACCCGTTTGCACCACCGCGGTGGGTGGAGCAGCTGGCGAGTCTGGCTTCGCAGCGCAGCGTGCTCATCCCGGGCGCGCACAACACCCCGTACACGAACGCCGACGAGCTGGACCGGGCGATCCATGACCGGGTGCGGCTCTGGTCAGCCCGAGACGTCTCCCCGCTGGCTGACCTCGAGGCTCAGGAGGCCGTCGCCGCGGAGAGCAGCTGCAGCAGTCCCTCGGGGCCGCCGGCGGTGTAGGCCTGGCGCTGCCGAGCGGCGCCGGAGCCGTGGTCGAGCAACCGGCTGAGGGCCGTCTGGACCGCATCCTCATCCCCCGACGCCCGGAGGGCGGTGCCGATACGCAGCACCAGCGTGTCGATCACCTGGACCGCCGGACGGAGTTCGGGACTGGGTCCGGTCAGGTCGACGACCTCGGACTCGAGCCCGAACCGCGCCGCCTGCCAGGAGGCTGCGCGGACCACCGCGTCGGACAGTCGTGGCTCAGCCACGCCGTCCGCGGCCTCGTCGAGGGCGGTGACGACCAATGCGCGGATGACGGCGGCCAGACAGGTTGCGGTGTCGACCTCGAGGCAGACATCGCAGACCCGCAGCTCCACCGTCGGGTAGGAGTCCGACAGCCGCATCTGCCAATACAGCTGACCTCGGTCGAGTACGGACCCGGTGGCCAGCAGAGCCTCGATCGTGTCGGCATAGTCGGCGTGGTCGCGCCACTGCGGTGGTGGCCCTTCGACCGGCCAGCGCTGGGCCTGCACGGAACGCCAGCTGGCGAACCCGGAGTCGATCCCGCGCCAGTAGGGGGAGTTGACCGACAGGGCGAGCAGCACGTGCAGCCATGGCCGGAGCCGGTTCATCACCGTCACGCCGAGCTCCGAGCTGGGTACGCCGACGTGGACGTGCATGCCGCTGATCATCTGCGCATCCACCAGGGCCGGTGCCCGGTCGCGGATGTCGCGATATCGGCTGTCGTCGGTGACGGTGGCGTCCGGCGCCCACAGCGGTGCTGTCCCCACAGCGGCGAGCACCAGCCCGTGCCGGCCGGCCACCTGCTGGAGGTGACGTCGCGAGCGGCGTAAGTGCTCGCCCAGCTCAGCTCGCTCCACACTGACCGGCGTCGCCACCTCCACCTGGCAGCGGACGAGTTCGGGCTGCAGGTCCAGTGACTGACCGGCCCCCGTGCTCGCCTCGGCCAGCACCCGTTGTGCGGCGCTGACCGGGCTGCCGTTGGTGCGGGACAGCAGCAGGTACTCCTCCTCGATGCCGAAGGTCACGGGCTTGGCGCTGGAGGAGGTGGAGCCTCGCCACACGATCGGCGCCTCGATCGACGGCAGCGGTCCGGGATCACCGTCGATGATCCGGTAGGGGGCGCGCCGCCGGGGAGGGATCTTCGCGATGCGCTCGTTGACGGCGCGCGCCAAGAGGTTGTGCTGGTCCGCGGATAACCTCGCCGCACCCGTCAGGTAGGCCCCGATCTCGATCTGCCCGACCTCGCCGCCGAGGCCGAGATAACTCGTCCACAGCTCGTCGAGGCTCGCGCCGCAGGCATGGAAGGCGGCGATCAGGCCGCACTGAGCGTCGTCGGCGATGCGTCGGCCAGACATGAGTCCTCCTCGAGAAGCCCCGATCATAACGCCCGCCGTTCCCGGCTCAGGCGAACAGAGCCTGGCCGACGTACTCGCCCGGGGCCACCCCTCCAGGTACGGCGAACAGGGCCGAGCCGGTGTGCTGCAGATATTCGCTGAGTCCGTCGCGGCGCCCGATCTTCGTCTGGATCGGGATGAAGTGGGTGCTGGGGTCGCAGACGTAGGCGAGGAAGAACAAGCCGGCGTCGAGTCGGCCCAGACCGTTGCTGCCGTCGACGAAGTTGTAGCCACGACGCAGCATCTGCACGCCGCCGTTGTGGTCGGGGTGCACCAGCCGTACGTGCGCGTCGGTGGCGATCAGCGGCTCGTCCGCGCGCCCGGTCAGGGCGAAGTCCGGGGCCGAGAACTCCGAGCCGCCGGACAACGGCGCCCCCTCGGCCTTGGTCCGACCGATCACCCGTTCCTGCTCGCTCAGCGACTGCCGGTCCCAGGTCTCGATCGTCATGTTGATCCGGCGCGCCACCAGATACGAGCCGCCGACCAGCCAGTCGTGCGCGGACCCGGCGGTGGGTTTCACCCACACGTGACCGGCCAGCAGAGCCGGGTCCTCGGACTTGAGATTGGCCGTGCCGTCCTTGAAGCCGAACAGGTTGCGCGGGGTGGTCTGGGCGGTGGAGGTCGATGACGTACGTCCGAAGCCGAGCTGGGACCACCGCAGCGACACCACGCCGAAGCCGATCCGGGCCAGGTTGCGGATGGCGTGGACGGCGACCTGCGGATCATCGGAGCAGGCCTGGATGCACAGATCGCCGTCAGAGCGGGCCGGGTCGAGGTTGTCGCCGGGGAAGTGCGGCAGGGTCTGCAGCGAGGGTGGACGGCGCGACTCGAGACCGAACCGGTTCGCGGCGAAGAGCGACGGACCGAAGCCGAAGGTCAGCGTCAGGCCGGCGGCGGGCAGCCCGATCGCCTCACCGGTGTCGTCGGGCGGTGAGTCGTAGTTGCCGCTGGTGGGCCCGATCTCGCCGGCGGGCAGCCCAGCGGTCATCCGCGCAGCCGCCTCGGTCCAGGCATGAAGGAGCTGGATCAGGTCGTCGCGGGAGTCGGTGACCACATCGAAGGCCGCGAAGTGCAGCCGGTCCTGCATCGGGGTGACGATGCCGGCCTGGTGATCGCCGTAGTACGGATACTGCAGCGGTCCCGGAGCGGTCGTGGCCGCTTCCACCTCCTGCTTGCCGGCCGCGAGACCGCCGCCGAACGCGGCGCCGATCCCGACAACACCGGCGCCGGCGGCACCGAGCAGACCCCGCCTGGAGACCCCACTCGGGGTCGCTGCGACGGCGGAGGTGGAGCTGTCCAGGATCTCGGGGGACCCTGACGTGCTCTCCGCGTGGAGTCTGCGTCGACTGCGTCGAATCTTCACCGTTCTCCTTGGATCCGAGGACGTTCTGGTTCAGGCGAGATGGTCAGACGATGGCCGCTGTGAGCTTCGATAGCGGCTCGGACAAGGCATTCACGGCGTCGGACAGCTGCTTCACCTCGTCGGTGCTGAGCTCGTTGTAGAGCACGAAGCCGTCCCCCTTCTTCTGCTGGTCCAGCAGCTTCTGCAGAGCGACGAACCTCGCGTCGATCTGCTTATCGAGCTCGGCGTCCTTCTTCTGCAGCAGGGGCCGCAGACCGTCGAACCCGACTCGGGCGCCGTCCACGTTGGCCTGGAAGTCCCACAGGTCGGTCCTGGACCAGTATTCCTCCTCGCCGGTGACCTTCCCGGTGGCGACCTCGTCCAGCAGCCCTTTCGACCCGTTGGCGATCTGGTCGACGGTGTAGCTCAGCTTCTGCACCCGGGTGTTCAGCTCGGCGGTGTTGGCCACCAGATCCTTGGTGTACTTCTGCCGGCCGGCGTCGTCCAGCGGCTGGTAACCCTTGGCCCGGGCCGGCCACAGATCCTTCTCGATCCGGTGCCATCCGGTCCATTCCTGGCCCTTCTCCAGGTCCGCCTCGCGCAGGTCCATCTTGGGGTCGAGGTCACCGAACGACTCGGCCACGGTCTCGATCCGCTCCCAGTGGGTCCGCGCCACGGGGTACAGGGCCCGGGCCTCGTCGTCCTTGCCGGCCAGATACGCCGCAGCGAACTCGTCGGTCTTGGCCACCAGCTGGGCGGTCTGGTCCTTGACGTACGCCTGGTAGTTGCGGTTGGCCTCGTCGACCAGGGTCTTGTCGTCGCCGGCCGGGGTCAGGTCCGCGCCTGAGTCGGACACGCTGAACGCCGAGCGGATGCCCTCGCCGACCATGCCTGGCTTGCAGGCGGTGAAGTAGCTGCCGGGAGGTGCCGTCAGCACCAGGTCCCGGGACAGGCCGGGCCCGATGTTCTCCACCTCGCCGACGATCCGCAGACCGTCCTCGGCCAGCAGATAGAACTCGGTCACCTTGGTGCCGCCGTTGGTCACGGCGAACCGCAGGTTCCCCGACGGTGCCGTGGCCGCGGACAGCTGACAGGTGGTGTCGGTGGCCTGGACGGCGAGGGTGCGCGGATCACCACCCGGTGAGGCGGACCCGGAGGTGACGTTGTCGGTGCACCCGCCGAGCAAAGGCAGGGTGAGGATCGCGGCGGTCGAGAAGCCCGCGAGGGTACGGCGACCGGTCGGACGCAGGTTCATGCTGATGTTCCTCCAGAGAACGGGGATCGGGCCGGCGCGGACGGGGCCGGCGCCGGGCGGACCGGGGAGCGGTTGCGCCGCCCGGCCCGGATGAGAAAGACGGCCATGACGGGGATGACGTACAGCGCCCACACCGTCGCCTCGAGGACGGTGGTGGCGGGGGAGAAGTTGAAGAAGCCCTTGAGCAGCGTGCCGTACCACGACGTCGGGGGGATGGTGGCGGAGACGTCGAACGCGAGGGTGTGCAGACCGGGCAGGAACCGGGCCTCTTGGAGGTCGTGCACGCCGTAGGCCAGGACCCCGCCGGCCACCACGATCAAGAACGCGCCGGTCCAGGTGAAGAACCGGCTGAGGTTGATCCGCAGAGCCCCGCGATAGATCAGATAGCCCAGCAGCACCGCCGTGGCCAGCCCGAGGGCGGCGCCGATCAGCGGGGTGCTGGTCGCCCCCGACGCGCGACTGGTGGCCTGGGTCGCCGCCCACAGGAACAGCGCCGTCTCCAGCCCTTCCCGGCCGACGGCCAGCATCGCGACCAGCGCGAGCGAGAACCGGCCACCGTCGGCGGCGTCGTCGACCTGGGCCCGGAGGGTGCCCGAGAGGCTACGTGCTGCCTTCGCCATCCAGAAGATCATCCAGGTGACGAAGCCGACAGCGACGATGGACAGAATGCCGCCGATGAGCTCTTGGGCCTCGAACGTCAGCCCCCGCGGGCCGTAGGTGAGTGCTGCGCCGAAGGCCAGGGAGATCGCCACGGCCAAGCCGATCCCGGCCCAGACCCGGGGCAGCAGCGATCGGCGGCCGGACCTGACCAGGTAGGCGATCAGGATGCTGACGACGAGAGCGGCTTCCAAGCCCTCCCGCAGGCCGATCAGAAAATTGGCCACCATCTTCGTCTACCTTCTCGGTGTTCGCGGAATCCGGACGCCCGGACCTCAGGGGTCCGAGAGGTGGTTCGTCGCGATGAGGGCGAGCCTAGGCTAACCTAACTCGCGGATCGGGGCCTGGCAAGAGATCGCGGAGCCCACGGACTGAGCGGACGGGCGCTCCGCGCTCGAGTCGGTAGGCTGAGACGCGGTGTGCCGGGAAGTCTGGTCGGCGATGAGTCCGTCTACCCCGAGAGGTCCTTCATGTCCACCACTCCGCCCGGTCAACGTCTCTTCGGCCGGGGCAGTTGGCCCGAGGCCAGCCGGATCGGCGAACTGCTGCGGCAGGAGACCGTCGGTGGTGCGCTGCTGCTGGTGGCCACCGTGGTCGCGCTGCTGTGGGCCAACTCGCCGTGGTCGGCCGACTACATCGGCCTGCGCGATCTGACAGTGGGTCCCGCCTCGCTGCATCTGGACCTGACGCTGGGGGAGTGGGCCGGAGACGGCCTGCTGGCGATCTTCTTCTTCGTCGCGGGGCTCGAGCTCAAGCGCGAGTTCGTCGCCGGCGACCTGCGGGATCCGCGCCGGGCCGCGCTGCCGGTGGTCGCCGCCGTCGGCGGGATGATCGTCCCTGCCGTGTTGTACGTGGTGGTGAACCTCAGCACCGGCGATGGCGCATTGCAGGGCTGGGCCATCCCGACCGCCACGGACATCGCCTTCGCGCTCGCGGTCCTGGCCGTGGTGAGTACCCACCTGCCGGTGGGGCTGCGGACGTTCCTGCTGACGCTGGCGGTGGTCGACGACCTGCTGGCCATCGTCATCATCGCTCTCTTCTACACCCGCGAGCTGCACCCGCTGCTGCTGCTGGCGGCCCTGGTGCCGTTGGCGCTGTTCACCGTGGCGGTGCAGCGACGAATCCGTTCCTGGTGGCTGCTGCTGCCGCTGGCCGCGCTCACCTGGGGCTTGGTGCATGCCTCCGGCGTGCACGCCACCGTGGCCGGCGTGCTCCTCGGCTTTGCGGTACCGGTGATGCGCAGCCAGGCGGCCGGCGGCCCGGACGCGGGCCCGGGACTGGCCGAGCACTTCGAGCACCGGATCCGCCCGCTGTCGGCCGGGTTCGCGGTCCCGGTCTTCGCCTTCTTCGCCGCCGGTGTCACCATCGGCGGCTTCGACGGACTGCGCACGTCGCTGGCGGACCGGGTCGCCCTCGGCATCGTGGTCGGCCTGGTGGTGGGCAAGACGATCGGCATCTTCGCGGCGACCTATCTGATGGCGCGGTTCACCCGGGCCAGCCTGGACGACGAGCTGCGCTGGGTCGACGTGTTGGGCGTGTCGATGCTGGCGGGTATCGGCTTCACCGTTTCGCTGCTGATCGGCGATCTCGCCTTCGGCAGTGGCAGCGTCCGCGACGAGCACGTCAAGGTGGGGGTGCTGACCGGCTCGGTGCTCGCGGCGGTGCTGGCGTCGATCCTGCTGCGGGCCCGCAACCGGACGTATCGACGGCTGTGGGAGCGGGAGACGATCGACGAGGACGCCGACGGCACCCCCGACGTCTACCAGAGTCGGGACTGACGCCTCCGACCGCCGGCCGTGGGCCGTACGGTGGGGTCCATGGTCCGACGACTTCCACCGGTGCGCCGGCGCCGCATCCTGATTACCGGGGCCTCGTCAGGTCTGGGGGCACAGATGGCCCGGCAGTGGGCCGCCGACGGCCGGGCACTCGCGCTCTGCGCCCGGCGCCGCGACGAGCTGGAACGGCTGCGCGACGAGCTCGTGCGCGACCACCCGGACTGCACGGTGCTGATTGAGGCGCTGGACGTCAACGACCCCGCCGCCGTCGACGATGTCTTCGTCCGCTGCGCCGAGACGCTCGGCGGACTGGACCGGGTGGTGGCCAACGCCGGCATCGCCCGCGGCGGGTCGGTGGGCCGGGGATTCGCCGAGGGGAACCGGCAGACCCTGCAGACCAACATCCTCGGCACCCTCAACACCGCCGAGTCGGCCGTCAGCATCTTCCGTCGTCAGGGGTACGGCCACCTGGTGGTCATCTCGTCGATGGCGGCGTTGCGCGGGCTGCGGGGACCGATGAACGCCTACTCCGCCTCCAAGGCAGCGATCGCCACCCTGGCCGAGGGCATCCGGTCCGACCTGTGGAACACCGCGATCGCGTGCACCACCATCCATCCGGGCTACATCCGGACCGCGATCAACGCCGAGGACCCGCACGTGAAGTGGGCCGTCGATGTTCGGACCGGCACTGCGGCGATGATCGAGGCGATCGAACGGGAGCCGGCCCGGGCATACGTGCCGACTCGGCCGTGGGCGCTGATGGCGGGGCCGATGCGGGTGCTGCCGCTCGGCGTGCTCCGCCGGATCAGCGGCTGAGGCGCAGCCCCGCGCGACGTCTGCGCTGAAAAGGCGACGGCCCCCGCCGGAGCTCGGGGTTTGATCAGCCGGACAGGGAACGACGGGTGAGCAGCTCGCTCTTGGCGTACTTGCCGATCTGCTGGGTCGCGATGCCGTCCATCACGGCGCCGATGCCACCACCGACCAGCGGAACCCGCCGGGTGAGGCTGAGAGCGAGGCCCTTCCCGCTCATCCGGCCGAGCAGGTCCGCGACCACCTCGTCGGCCACCCGGCGGTCCAGACCCGGGTCGAACACGGGTGCGGTGGCGATCGCCATCGGCGAGGTCGGCAGCTTGCCGTCGACGATGTGCTTGGCCACGGTCTCACCGCCGAGCAGACACATCACCAGTGCGGTCCGGACCCGGTTGTCGTCGAGGTCGTAGCCCCTCAGGTGCGCAATTGCGGCGACCATCCGGACCTGGACGATGGCCACGCCGGTGAGGTTCGCCGGGATGGCCACCGGCAAGGTGGCGATGCCGCCGATGTTGGTGACGAAGCCCTGGACCGAGCCCAGCCGGACGTGCTGGTCGATCACCGCCTCGATCGCGGCCTCGACCGAACCGCCATGGCGCTCCAGCTGGCGGGCCGCCGCGGCCTTCGCCCCGGGGACCTTTCCGACACCGTCGATCGCCGCTTCGAGCACTCGGCGCAGGACGCCACCGGCCGCTTGTGAGCCGCGGACGACAGGCCCGATGCCGCGGACGATCATCTTGCCTACCTCCTGTGCTGACGGCATGCGGGCCTCCCAGGGCGTATCGGGGTCGCGGCGCCGGACGACGGCAGTCGCAACTCCCAGCGTACGTGTCCGATCGTGGTCCTGGCGGGTCGCTGACCCGGAGGCGACCCGGACCCAGCCCTGAGCGGCGACCTGAGCGGCCAACGACCCGCGCGGCGAAGGTGCCCGGGGGAGCGGGCAGAATCGAGCTCGTGCCCACCTCGCCCTTCGGACCGCCGCGCCGCTGGCGCCGGAGCGACCTGATCGCGCTGTCGCACGAGTTCGACGCCGATCTCGTGCTGGCGGCGTACGCCAACGGGGTGTTCCCGATGCCGGCCGAGGACGGGCTGATGGGCTGGTACTCCCCGCTGCACCGGGGCGTCCTGCCGCTCGACGGGCTGCGGGTGACCCGGTCGCTCCGCAAGACGCTGAAGCGCTACGAGGTGCGGATCGACACCGACTTCGACGCGGTGCTGGCGGGCTGCGCCGATCCTGCCCGTGACGGCGGCTGGATCGACGACGACATCACCTCGGTCTACCGCGAGCTGCACGCCCAGGGGGTGGTGCACTCGGTGGAGGCGTGGACCGGCGACGGGCAGCTGGCCGGCGGGCTCTACGGTGTCAGCATCGGCGGGCTGTTCGCCGGTGAGTCGATGTTCCACCGCCCCGACATCGGGCGGGACGCCTCCAAGGCGGCCCTGGTCGGGCTGGTCGAGCTGCTGACCGCCGCCGGCGACGACGGGCGGTTGTTGGACGTGCAGTGGGTGACGCCCCACCTGGAGTCGTTGGGCGCTGTCGAGATCAGTCGGCAGGAATATCTGCGCCGGCTTGAGGTCGCTCTGGCCCTGCCGGCACCGAGCTGGGGACCATAATGTCGTCATGCCAGAGATGCCAGAGGTGGAGTCGCTCGCGCGGTTCCTGACTGACAGATGCGTCGGTCACGCGATCGCCCGCGTCGACCTGGCCGCGTTCAGCGCCCTGAAGACATACGACCCGCCGCTGTCGGCCCTGGCCGGGCTGGAGATCGACCAGGTTCGCCGCCACGGCAAGTTTCTCGACGTCTCGGCGCAGGGTCTGCACCTGGTCTTCCACCTCGCCAGGGCCGGGTGGCTGCGGTGGAAGGACACCCAGCCGGAGACGCCGCCCCGGCCGGGCAAGAACCCGCTGGCCCTGCGGCTCACCCTGGACGACGGGTCGGGCTTCGACCTCACTGAGGCCGGCACCCAGCGCAAGCTCGCGGTCTACGTGGTGAGCGATCCGATGGACATCCCACACGTGGCCACCCTGGGGCCGGACCCGCTGGCCGACGACTTCGACCTGGCGGCGCTGACCGAGGTGCTCACCACAGCCGGCCGGGCGCAGCTGAAAGGGGTGCTGCGGGACCAGCGCACGCTGGCCGGCATCGGCAACGCGTACTCCGATGAGATCCTGCACGCAGCCCGGCTGAGCCCGTTCAAGCCGTCCGGCTCGTTGACCGAGGACGAGCGGACGACCTTGTTCGTGGCCATCAAGGACGAGCTGTCCGGCGCCATCCTGCGTGCCGAAGGGCTGGCGGCGAAGGACCTCAAGGGCGAGAAGAAGTCCGGCATGCGGGTGCACGGACGGGCCGGTGAGACCTGCCCGGTCTGCGGTGACACGATCGCCGAGGTGTCGTTCTCCGACTCCGCGCTGCAGTACTGCCCGACCTGCCAGACCGGAGGAAAGAAGCTTGCCGACCGGCGGATGTCCCGCCTGCTCAAGTAGGGCTGTCGTCGCCCGTACGGTTCCAAGGCCGGCCCATCCCGGCGCGATCGACCCACCGAGGAGCCTCATGACCACCCTGGCCGTCACCGGCTCGACCGGCGCGCTCGGCGGCATGGTCGCGCGCGACCTCGCCGGCCGGGGCATCCAGCAGCGCCTGCTGGTGCGGACCCCGGCCAAGGCACCGGCGCTTGACGGTGCGGTCGTCGTCCAGTGCTCGTATGCGGATCGGGAGGCGTCCATCCGGGCCCTGTCGGGCGTCACCACCGTGTTCATGGTCTCCGCCGCGGAGGCGGCCGACCGCGTCGACCAGCACCGTACGTTCGTCGACGCCGCCGTCGAGGCCGGGGTGCGCCACATCGTCTACACCTCCTTCGCCGGTGCGGCTGCGGACTCGGTCTTCACCCTCGGCCGCGACCATTACGCCACCGAGCAGCACATCCGGGCCTCCGGGATGGCCTACACCTTCTTGCGGGACAACTTCTATCTCGACTTCCTGCCCGAGACGGCAGGCGACGACGGGGTCATCCGTGGGCCGGCTGCGGACGGCCGGGTCGCCGCGGTCGCCCGGGAGGACATCGCCCGCGCCGCCGTCGCCGTCCTCGCCGATCCCGGACGTCACCGCGGTGCGACCTACACCCTCACCGGCCCCGAGGCGCTCACCCTGACCGAGGTGGCGGCGACCATCACCGCCGTCACCGGCCGCGCCGTCAGCTTCCACCACGAGACCGTGGCTGAGGCCTACGCGTCGCGGCGCCCGTGGGGTGCCCCCGCCTTCCAGGTCGACGCCTGGGTCTCCACGTACACCTCCATCGCCGCCGGTGAGGTCGCGGACGTGACAGCCGACGTCGAGACGCTCACCGGACGGCGACCGCTCACCCTGGCTGAGCTGCTGGAGTCGCGCTAACGGCGCCGGGCAGGTCAGAATGGAAGGCATGTGGGGACAACCTGAGGTACCGAGCGTGAACCCGTCCGAGCTGGACACCAAGCTGGCCGAAGGCTGGCAGCTGGTCGACGTCCGGACCGACGACGAGTGGGCCGACGGCCGCATTCCCGGCGCCCGCCACATCCCGCTGGACCAGCTGGTCGCCCGTTTCGAGGAGGTCGACCCGCAGGTCGTCTTCGTCTGCGCCGGTGGTGGCCGGTCGGCCAAGGCCACCGAGTACGCCGTTGCGCAGGGTCGGGAAGCCCTCAACCTGGTCGGCGGAGTCCACCGGTGGGCAGACGAGGGCCGGCCACTCGAGGCCTGAACCGTCCCGCACCGCTCGTCGGCCACGCCCGGACCTTCGGCCTCGCCGGGTCAGAGGGTGAGGAACTGGGCGTAGAACTCCCGGGGATCCTTGGCGAGGGACGCCTTGATCATCGCGGACCACTCATCGACGATGACCTCCAGCTCACCGGCCGCGACTGCGTCGAGGGTGGTGGCCACGACCGCGGCGGGATCCATCTTGGCGCCGTCGTAGTCCTTGGTCAGGTCCGTCTCGGCCGCGCCGAGATGTACCGACGTCACCTGGGTGCCCTGACCGGCCAGCTCAAGACGGATGGCATTGCTCATGTTCCAGTTGGCTGCCTTGGACACCGAATACCCGCCCGAGCCGCGCAGTGCGAACCAGGACAGCGCGGAAGAGACGTTGACGATCGCGCCGCCGTCGTTGGCCGCCAGCACCGGCGCGAACGCGCGGACCATGGACAACGTGCCCCAGAAGTTCACGTCCATCTCGGCCCGGACCGGGTCGAGATCGCCCAACAGGGTCGCGCCGGTGGAGATGCCGGCGTTGTTGACGAGCAGGTCCACGTCACCGGCGAGTCCCGCTGCCGCAGCGACCGACGCCGGGTCGGTGATGTCGAGGGCGATCACGTCGACGCCGGGCAGGTCGATGCTCTCGGGCCGGCGGGCGGCGGCGTAGACCTTGGCCGCGCCCCGCTCGAGGAGCTCAGCGGCGAAGTGACGGCCGATACCTCGGTTGGCTCCGGTGACCAGGGCGGTGGATCCGGGAATGTTCATCAGCAGTGTTCCTTCGTAGGTTCCGGCGAGCCCGTGAGCGGGCCCGATCAGCCGGTACCGGCTAGGCTAAGAGTTGACGTTGGCGTCAAAGGCAAGGGTGAGTCGAAACTCCTGCCGCAGCGCCCGGGCAGAAGGTGGGGGTGGACCGATGGATGGGGACCGGACGGACGGGGATATGACGGACGGGGATATGACGGACGGGGATATGACCAGGAGCGCCGGTGCGCATCGGTGAGGTCGCTGCGGCCTCGGGGGTCAGTACCCGGGCGCTGCGCTACTACGAGGAGAAGGGGCTGCTCGGGTCGGTTCGCAGCAGCAGCGGCCAACGGCATTACCCCGACGAGGCGGTGGAGCGGGTGCGCTGGATCCAGGCGCTGTACGCCGCGGGCTTGAGCAGCAGGGCCATCACCCGACTGCTGCCGTGCGTGCACACCGGGGTGGCCACGCCGGAGATGCTCACTCAGCTCACGGCCGAGCGTGATCGGATCGACGCCCAGATGCGCGAGCTGGCCACCACGCGTAACCGGCTGGATGAGGTCATCACCGCCACCCGTCGCCACGCCACCGCTGCGGCCCAGCCTTCTCGCTAGCGTGTCGCCATGACGATGACGCGATTCGATGAGCTGGTCACCGAGCGGCTCTGGATGCGCCGCTGGCACGACGACGACCGCGCGCCGTTCGCGGCGATGAACGCCGATCCCGAGGTGATGCGGCACTTCCCCGCGCCACTGGACGAGTCGGCCAGCAACGCCTTCGTCGACCGGATCGAGCAACGGTTCGAGGAGCAGGGATTCGGGCTGTGGGCGGTCGAGCTGCGGAGCAGCGGGGAGTTCCTCGGCTACACCGGACTCAATCCGATGCCGCCGGGAACGCCGAGCGAGGGCGGGATGGAGATCGGCTGGCGACTTCGGCGCGCTGCCTGGGGTTACGGCTACGCCACGGAGGCGGCCCGGGCCGCCCTGCGGCTCGCGTTGCATTCGCTCGGCCTAGCCGAGCTCTGGTCGATGACGGCGGTGACCAATACCGCCTCACAGGCCGTGATGCGCCGGATCGGGCTCGTGGAGCACAGCCATTTCGACCATCCGAACCTGCCGGTCGGCCATCCGCTGCGCCCGCATGTCCTCTATCACTCGGCGGCGGGTGGCCCCGCGGAATAGCCGCGCCACCTGTGTCGTTCACTATGGTGGTCGACTCGCCGAGCCGGCCGCCCGGGCAACGTCGCCTCCTTGTTCCAGTCCCACCGGAGGCTCCGCATGCCGAACATCCTCGCCACGACTTTCGCCAACTCCCGCGCCGCCCGCGCACAGCGCCAGCACCTGCAGCGGCAGCGGAGCGGCTCCACCGCGTTGACCCAGCGCCGTGAGGTGCTGGCGGTCTTCGGCCGGTACCCCGACGAGCAGACCCCCGAGATGCGCGAGATGCTCGCGCGGCAGAAGATGCAGCTCGTCTGAGCGTCGATCCGCCCGCCGTCCGCGGCGTGTACACGAGATGACGTCGTATCCAACACTTGTCGACGTTGTCTGGACCTTGCCGGGCCAGTGTCGCCTGCTGTGTGAGGGTAGAGACCGTGTCCTACCCGCACCCCTCGGTGGTCGCCCACCGCGGCTTTGCTTCCCGTCAACCTGAAATGACTATCGCGGCCTATCGGTCCGCCATCGACTGGGCCATCGAACACGGCGTCAGCCTCGCCCTGGAGTGTGATGTGCACTTCAGCGCCGACGACGAGCTCATCTGCCTGCACGACCTCCGCCTCGACCGCACCTCGTCGCACAGTGGTCTGGCCCGCGACCGCACTCTGGCCGAGCTCCGGCAGATCGACTTCGGCTCCTGGATGGTGTCGAACCCAACGCCGGAGCAGCGACAGATCATCACCCTGCGCGAGCTGCTCGGCTTGGTCCGCGATGCGCGGGCGCAGGGTCACGACATCGGCCTCTCGATCGAGACCAAGCACCCCAACCCGTGTGGTCTCGCCGTCGAGGAGGCCGTGGCGGAGCTGCTGACCGAGTTCGGTTGGCACCGTGCTGGGTCCCCCGTGCGGATCATCAGCTTCTTCGTCGACGCGATCACCACCATCGGCGACTTGTTGCCCGAGATCGAACGCACGCTGCTGGTGGAGGGACTCGGTCACTGGGTGGACGGGACGCTGCCCACCGGCGTCCGCGCGGTCGGGGTCGACGTCAAGCTGCTCCAGGCCGACCCCGATCTGGTGGAGCGCGCGCACGCGCGCGGCCACGAGGTGCACGTCTGGACGGTCAACGACCCCGAGGAGATGGAGTTCTGCCGGTCCCTCGGTGTCCACTCCTACACCACGGACTACCCAGACCGACTGATCGCGGTGCTCAAGCGGCATCCGGGCCGCCAGCTCGTCGGGGTCTGAGGCTCAGTCCCGCGCGATCGGACAGGACATGCACCGCGGTCCGCCACGGCCCGAGCCCAGCTCGGCGCCGGCGATGGCGATCACCGTGATGCCCGCCGCCTCGAGCCGGGCGTTGGTCTCCACGTTGCGCTCGTAGGCGACCGCCAACGTGGGAGCGATCGCGAGCGTGTTGTTGCCGTCGTCCCACTGCTCCCGTTCGGCCGTGACCGGATCCAGCCCGGTGTCGATCAGCCGTAGCTGGTCGATCCCCATCGCCGCCGCGGCGGCCTGGAGGAACGGCGCCGGCGATCCCACGACCAGGTCGCCGTCGGGTCCAGCGGTGACCGGAATGGCTGCCAGCCGGTGCGCGACGTTGGGATACATCACCACCGCGTCGGTGTCGACCATGGTGCAGATGGTGTCCAGGTGCATGGTGGCGCGGTCCTGGTCGATCGGCACCGCGAGCACGCTGTGCGCCAGGCCGAGCCGGAACGCCGTCCGCGCCAATCGCTCGACCCCGGCCGGCGTGGTCCGCTCGCCGACGCCCACCGCCAGCACCCCGTCGGCCAGCGCCATCACGTCGCCGCCCTCGAGGTGCTCCTTCTCCCAGCCGTGGATCCGCTCCACCCCGGCGAAGCGCGGATGAAAGGTGTAGATCAGCTCGGTCAGCTGCGTCTCCCGCCGCCGAGCCGGCATGGCCAACGAGGTGACGGTGACCCGATCCTGCACCCACACGCTGGAGTCCCGGGTGAAGAGCAGGTTCGGCAGCGGGTCGACCAGGAAGTCCTCCGGCGCCAGCAGCGAGGCGACCAGGCCGCTGCCGCGTACCTCGTCGTTGCGCAGCCCGGCCATCAAGATGTCGGCCAGGCTGTCCGGGTCCAGCCCGGCCAGGTGGTCGCGCAGCAGTCGCCGCAGCTGGTCGCCCAGCCGCAAACCGCTCAGGGTGAGGTCGATGGCCTGCGCCCGGGCGGCGGCCTCGGTCAGCGTCTCGCTCAGCAGCTCGCTGAGATAGAGCACCTCGACGCCGTGCCCCCGCAATACGTCCGCGAATCCGTCGTGCTCGTCCTGCGCCCGGTCGACCCAGGGGATGCCGTCGAAGAGCAGGGCATCGTTGTTGCGCGGGGTCAGCCGTCGAAGCTCGTTGCCGGGTCGGTGCAGCAGAACGGTACGCAGCCGGCCGACCTCGGAGCGGATGCCGATCGGCGCGGATGAGATCTCGGACATGCAGGGAGACTATCGCCGAGCGTAGCCGTCGTCGGGACGATCAGACGGCGACCGCACGCTATAGCCTTGCCCCGTGAACTCCACCCGGATGCGCGTCGCCTGCATCATCCCCGCCAAGGACGAGCAGCAGGGCATCGCGGCCACGGTCACCGCCGCCCGGACGGTGCCGGGCGTCGATGTGGTGATCGTCTGCGACGACGGCAGCAGCGATGCCACCGCGCAGCATGCCGGTGCGGCCGGCGCCATTGTGGTGTCGCACAAACGCAACCGGGGCAAGGCCGCCGCCGTCGACTCCGCGGTCAACGCGCTGGGGGTGCTGGAGCAACGCGACCGACTACCCGAGGCCCGCGCCCTGCTGCTGCTCGATGCCGACCTCGAGGCCAGCGCGGCGGCCGCCGCTCCGCTGATCGAGCCGGTGGTGAGTGGCCGGGTGGCGATGACCATCGGGGTGCTCCCGGCGCAGCGTACGCCGACCGGCGAGGACGCCGGCGGCTTCGGACTGGTGATGAGCACCGCGGCCCGTGGCATCTCCGAGCTGACCGGGTGGACTCCGACCGCCCCGCTGTCCGGGCAGCGTTGCCTGACCCGGCGTGCGTTCGAGCTGGCCAGCCCGCTGGCTGCCGGCTTCGGCATCGAGGTGGGCATGACCATCGATATTCTCCGGGCCGGACTTCCGATCGAGGAGGTCCCGGTCGACCTCTTCCACCGGGCCACCGGGAGCGACCTGCGCGGCCAGCTGCACCGGGCCAAGCAGCTCCGCGACGTCACCCGGGCGTTGAGGGCGCGAGGGCTGGTCGGCGCTGGGATCCAGGACCTCAAGGACAGCGGGGCGGTTCAGGGTCTGGTCCGGCGGTTGCGCCGATGACCCACGCCACTCGCCGCCGGCACGGCAGCCGGGGCAACCCGGCGCGGCCCAAACCGAAGGTGTACGCACCGACGGTGTGGCACCGCGACCACCGCTTCGGCCTCGGGCTGACCGTCGCCGCGACGGTGCTGACCGTGTTCACCGGCTTCCTCGGCAAGTCCGTGGTGACCTTGACCCTCGGCCCGCGGGACTCGTTCCTGCCCCCGTGGTATCTGCCGGCCAGGTTCGGGGTCCCCAATGAATGGCTTGTCTCCGCACTCATCTGGCTGGCCATCCTGGTCGGCGCGGTCGGCCTGTGGATCTCGCTGCGGGCCCTCGCCGACGGCTGGCAGCCACGGGTCAAGCGGATCTTCGCCCTCGGCACTGCGCTCAGCCTGGCCACCATCACGGTCCCGCCCCTCACCTCGGCCGATGTGTTGATGTACGCGGCGTACGGCCGGCTGCAAGCCATCGGCCGCGACCCGTACGACATCACCCCCGCGGAGGTCTTCCGCGGCCAGTACGACCCGGTGCTCACCTGGACCGAGCGGCCCTGGACCGACACCCCCAGTGTCTACGGGCCGATCACGTCCTGGACCCAGCTGATGGCCAACCGACTCGGTGGCGAGAACATGCATGACATCGTGTTCTGGCTGCAGGTGTGTGCGGTGGTGCCGTTCATCATCACCGCCGCCGGCGTTGTCCTGCTGGCCCACGGTGACCGGCAGCGCCAGGCCCGGGCGGCGGTGCTGAGCATCGCCAATCCGGTGCTGATCTGGGCCGTGGTGGCGGGGGCCCACAACGAGGCCCTGTCGGTGATGTTCGCGGTGATGGGTCTGCTGATGATGCGGAAGAGCCCGCTGCTGGCCGGGGTGGGCATCGGCCTGGCCGGCTGCGCCAAGCTCAGCATCGGTATCTGGGGTCTGGCCATGTTGTGGGCGTACCGACGCGAACCGAAGAAGGCGTTCCTGCTCTGCCTGGGCACCGCCGTGCCGATGGCCTTGGCCTACGTCGTCTGGGAGCCGTCTGCGTTCTTCCAGGTTCTGCGCAACGGCAGCTACGTGTCGGTGGGGTCCTGGGCGAACCCGGTGTTCCGCTTCCTCGACCTGTTCCTGCCCTCGGTCACCGCCAAGATCATCGTCGGCACGGTGGCCTATCTCGGGTTGGTGGTGATCGCCTGGATGCTGTCCAGGGTGCTGCCGTGGACCGCCGCTCCCGGCCTGGACCGCGATGCCGACCCGACCCGCGACCCGCTGACCATCGCGCTGCGGACGGCGCTGGTGTTGTCGGTGGCGTGGCTGGTCACCTCGATGTACACGCTGTCCTGGTACGACCTGATCGCCTGGGTGCCGTTGGCCGTGCTGGCCGCGACCAAGCTCGACCGCATCATGTTGCTGCGGATCACCCCGCTGTCGCTGGCGTACGTCCCCGGCCGCGCTGTGGACTTCGGCGAGGCGTTGGACTTCACCGCCTCCCGGATCCGTGACACGCTCAGCCCGGCGATCCAGTTCGGCGTGCTGCTGGCCATCGTGTTGTGGTGGCGCAAGCCGGATCGGCCGGAGCTCTTCCCCCTCCGCGCGCCGCGACAGCCGGCGGCTCAGCAGCCGGTCACCGTGTCGGCGCGCTCCACCGCCCGCCGCTGACGCAGCCTTCGGCGATGCACCTCCTCGTGGCCGAGCTCACCCAGCACGGCCACCCGGCGCTTCGCTAGGGCTCCACCAGGGACGGGTGCAGATCCTCCATCGAGAACCGCCGCCGTCGGCGGACCACCAAGACGCACAGCCCGATGGACATGGCCGCGAGGAACCCGAGGATGAGAACGTCACGCACCAGGTGGTCTGTCGAGCCGCCGGAGATGGTGATCCGGAACGCGTCGATCAGATACGTCATCGGCATGGCGGGCGCGACGACTTGGAAGAAGCGCGGTAACAAGGGGGACGGATAGGTGCCGCCGGAGGAAGTCAGCTGGAGGATCAGCAGCACCAGCAGCAACGACGACCCGACCATGCCGAGCGCGGTCCGCAGCAGGTGGGCGAAGGCGGAGAAGGCGACGGCGGCCAGCGCCACCAGAGCCACGATCAACCACGGATGGACCGGGTTCAGGTCGAGGAACAACCAGACCGCCCCGAGCATCAGCCAGCCGGCGGCGACGGCGAGCGTACCGATGGGCAGCCACCCGCTGACGGCCGCCCGCAGAGCGCTCGCACGCCCGGCCAGGGCCCGTCCGGTGGTGGGACGGAGCACCAGGAAGACCGAGATGCCGAACACCCATAAGGCGATGGAGAAGAACATGGGGGCCAGACCCCGACCGTAGTATTTGGCCGGATTGTCGACCTTCAGCTTCACCTCGGCCGGCGAGGACAACACCTGGACGGCGCGGTCCTGCTGGTCCGCGCTCAGCGCGGGGATGCGGTTCACTCCCGTGGCCAGGCCCCGCTGCAGCTTGCCGGCCCCGTCGTGCAGGGTGCCCAGCCCGGAGTCGAGCTTGGTCGCGCCGGTCTGGAGGTCGCCCAGCCCGTTGGTGAGCTCGGTGGCGCCGTCGGTCAGCTTCGCTGAGCCGGCGTAGGCGGAGTCGATCCCGGTGGCCAGTGAGGAGGCCCCGGTCGAGGCGCTGACGATGCCGCGCTCCAGCCGGCCGGCGCCCGTGGCCACATCCTGGGCGCCGTCGTTGAGTCGGACCAGGTTCCGCCGCGCGGCGCCGACGCGCTTGTCGAGGATGCCGCCGGACTGGACCACCTCGGTCACCTCGGCCACCTGGGTGGTTCCGGCATCGACCGCGTCGGCGATGTCTTCGGCACGACCCGCGGCGGTCGCGACCTGCTGCTGCACGGTGCTGAAGATCGGTTCGTCCGCGAGTTCTGGATAGGCCCGCCGGAGCTGGATCAGGGCCTGGTCGGCAGAGCGGAGATCGGTGCTGATGGAGTTCGACCGCGCACTCGCCTTCTTGCCGATGCCCTCCAGCGTGCGGGACACCCGCTCCGCGTCGGCCTCCACCGCGGGCAGCGCCCGCTGCACGTCGCTGAGCACGGGCACCACCTGGTTGTCGAGCTGCTGGGTGCCGGCGGCTACCGCCGACGCGCCGGACGTGAGCTCCGCCGACCCGCGTTCCAGCCTGCGCAGGCCGTTGGCCAGGTCGGCGGAGCCGGTCTGGGCGGTCCTCAGCCCGGAGGTCAGCGCGGTGGCGCCGCTGGACAGGCGCTGGCTCCCGCGCTCCGCGGCCTTGGCGCCGCGCTCCAGCTTGGCAGCGCCGTCCTGCGCGGTGGCCAGCCCGGAGTTGAGCTCGGCGGCTCCATTACGGGCGTCGACCAGGCCGGCGCGGATGGTGGCGAGGTTGGCGAAGACGGCCCGGAAATAGCTCTCCTCGGCGGACTCGTCCACGGCACGCGCGATCGTGTTCTGGGCGGAGTCGGTCACCGTGCCGATCACGAAGCCGTTCTCGTCATTGCGATACAGCGTGATCTCGGCCCGCTCCGGGTGGTCGGTCTCACCACTGACCAGGTTGGTGGAGAAGTTGGGCGGCACCACGATGGCGAGGTAGTAGTCACCGTTCGCCAACCCCCGGGTGGCCTCGGCCTCGTCCACGTCGTGGTACTGGAACGTCGCCTTCTCGTGCAGGTCGTCGACGAAGTCGCGGCCGGCATCGATCGTCCTGCCCTGCACGGTGGTGGGCCGGTCCTGGTTGACCACTGCCACCGGCAGGTGGTTGAGCCGACCATAGGGATCCCAGTTGGCCGTCACGTAGGTGGCGCCGTAGAGGAGGGGGACGATCAGCACGAACAGCAGGGCGAGCTTGGGCAGCGGACCACGGAAGCGGCGGAGTTCGAACCCGCCGAGGCGGGCGGCGGGGAAGGTCATGGTCAGCTCTCCATGGGGTCTGAGGGGGGCTCGGTCAGGTCGACGACGACGGCGCTCGCCGGGATGGAGAGAGGTTCGGTGGTGCTGGTCACCACCGTGACGCCGGTGTCGGTGACCCGGGCCAGGGCGGCCAGAACCGCCTCCTGCTCGTGCACGGCCAGGTTGCGGTCGAGGTCGTCGAGGACCAGCAGCTGCGCCGGCGCGAGCGTGGCCAAGGCGATGCAGAGGAGGGTGCGGTCCGCAGCCTCGACCTCGTCGACCAGCACACTCTGGTCGAAGGCCGTCCCCAGCATCGTCTCGGCGTGCCCGAACGCTGCCCGGGCGCCATCGACCCGGATGCCCTCGGTCAGGGCACGCTCGGTGATCGACTCGGCGACCGTGAGCTGCCCCTCGAGGTCCACCACCGTGTCGATCCGGGCGACGGCGACCGACGAGCGGACCTGCTGAGCCTGGGTCTGTCCGTCGAAGCCGGCGACGGTCAACCGGCCGGTCCAGCCGCGCATCCGCCCGGCCAGGGTGAGCAGCAGTGCCGAGCGTCCCGAGCCTGAGCGGCCGTGGACCACGACCAGATCGCCCTCGTCCGCGGCCAGATCCACGTCGGTGAACACCTTGTGGTGTCGGGTAGTCAGTGACAGTCCGACCGCGTCGATGATGCGACTACGGACATCGGTATCGGGAAGTGGGCTCGCGGCGGTGGTCATGGACGGCTCCTTTGATACCGATGGCATCCATACCAAGGTAACCACCGGGGGCCGCCGCCATCGGGCTTAGAGCCGACCGGTTCGTCAGTCGGCCAGCGTGCCGCAGGTCAGGTTGGCGATCGCGGCGGTCATGGCCGCCGCCCGGTCCGAGGCGACGAAGCAGGCGTACTCGGCCACGTCGGACAGTGAAGGTAGACGTCCCAACAAGGTGCCCTGCGTCGCCATCGTGGCCAGCCAGCCGGAAAGATCGGTGCCGGCGCGCGCGGCGACCGGGGCGAAGACCTGTGCCACATGGGACGACGTCACGGACTCCGGGATGGCGTTCGGACGAAGACAGATCACCCGGATGCCGTCGCCGCCGAGCTCGCCGGCCAAGACCCGCGAGTACGCCTCGACCGCCCCGCAGGTGGCTGCGTAGCCCAGATAGCCCCGCCCGGGTAGCTGGGAGCCGGGCGTCGAGATGGTCAGGACCACCCCGCTGCGCTGGGCCCGCATGGGCACCGCGACCGCCTTCGTCGTGACGAAGGTCGTCCGCAGCGTCCGCTCGAGCGGGTGCATGAACTCGGCCAGTGACAGCTCGTCCAGCGGGCTGCCCTGGAGGTGTGGAACGCCGACGGCGTTGAGGGCGATGTCCACATGTCCCTCGCTCCTGGTGACCTGCTCGACGTGCTCGCGGACCTGGTCGGTCTCGAAGGCGTCGACGAGGGCGGTCGAGGCCCGTCCGCCGGCGGCCCGGATGTCGCGTGCCACGACCTCCAACGGCGCCGCGGTGCGGCCGACCAGGTGTACGTGGGCTCCTTCCCGGGCGAACACTCGCGCGGTGGCCCCGCCGACCGCGCCCCCGCCGCCGTAGACGATGGCGACCTTGTCCTCGAGCAGCATCGATACCTCCTGTGTCGTGCCACCGTCTCCCGCTCCGGTGGCGAGCTGTTGTGCAACCTATGGTTGCAGTCTGATCGGCACTTGTGCAACCACTTGTTGCACTTCGCGCAACCAGGGGTTGCGCTAGATTCGGCGCAGCCGGACCGAGCAAGGAGGACTGTGGACCACGCAGCAGACAGCATCGAGCGTGAGGTGTTCATTCAGGCGGCGCCGGCCATCGTGTGGCGGGCGATCACCGACCCGGAGCAGGTCCGTCACTGGTTCGGTGACGAGGCCTCGTTCGCGGCCGAGGCCGGCAGTGAAGGGACCGTTGCCTGGCACGGGCACGGCGAGTACCCGATCCGGATCGAGCTGGTCGAACCTGAGGCGCGGTTCGCGTTCCGCTGGATCCGCCGCGTCGGGATGACCCTGGATCAGGGCTCGACTCTGGTCGAGTTCCGGCTCACTGCCGAGCAGGGCGGTACGCGGCTCCGCGTGGTCGAGAGTGGCTTCGCGGCGCTGCCCTGGCCAGGGCCGGAGCGAGCCGAGCACACCGAGGAGAACAGGGCGGGTTGGCGACGCGAGCTCGCCGAGCTGACCCAGTACGTCGCCGACCTGGTCGCCGGTCAGTCGCGCCCATGACGCAGCCCGGCGGGCGCAAGCCGCAGGCGTGGGAGGTGCTCGCCGATGGCACCCGGCGCCAGCTCGTCACGATGCTGCTGGAAGCGGGGGAGGCGTCGGCGACCGAGCTCGCGGCGGAAGTCTCCATCAGCAGGCAGGGGGTGTTGAAGCACCTCGCCGTGCTGGAACGCGTGGGTCTGGTGCATCGGCGGACCGCAGGGCGCGAGGTCAGGTTCCGGCTCGACGACCACCGGCTGGAGACGGCCTCCCAGGAGATGGCGGCCGCCGCGCGCGGCTGGGACGCCCGGCTGCACCGAATCCGAGACCTCGCGGAGAGCTTGGCGCGGGCGGACGATCGCCCGACCTGATCGAGGCCGGGGTGCGAGCGGCACCACCCGAGGCGTCACCACGGCAGTCCCGATACGGTCGTGCACCACCGTCTCGACTCAGGAGCTGCATGACCACCATCGCGCGATCGGCCTCTGCCTCCGTCTTGGCCGCGGGTTCCGCTGCGGAATGGGCGTCGAGCTGGATCACCTGCCCCGATCTGGACGCGTCCGCGGCCAGCCACGCCTTCTGGGCCGGCACGGCATGTGATCTGGAGGCGCCGGTGCCGGGAGCCGTCCTGCAGATCGCGGCCGAGTGCAGCTATCGGCTGTGGGTCAACGGCAGCTTTGTCGCTGCCGGCCCGGTTCGCGGAACGCGCCGGACCAGCTACTACGACACGCATCCGGTCGGTTCGCTGCTGCGGCCGGGGCGCAACGAGGTGATGATCGCCGTATCGGCCCCGGGCTGGAAGACCTTCCGCTCGTCGGTGGCGGTCCCTGCCGTCCGGGTGGAGTCGGACCAGCCGGGACTTACCACCGGCTCGGACTGGCTCACCCGCCCGATCCGTGGGTGGCGGACCGACGCACCCGTCTTCACCTTCCAGTACGGCCCGATGGAGTGGGTGGACCTCGAGGACGGGCCCGACCGGCCGGCTGAGCTGTCCGGACCCGACTGGGTCCCGGCTCGTACGGTCACCGCCGCAGCGGCGGACGACCCCGGGGTGGAGCTGCTGGCGAAGCGGCTGATGCCCCGCGACATCCCGCAGCTTCGCTGCACGACCCTGCTGCCCGTCGCCACCACTCGGGTCGCGGCCGTACCGCCCACGGAGCAGCGCGACGACGTCGCTGTGCTGATGCGCGACGAGCCACACGTGCCGCTGCCGGTGTCCCTGCCGCTCCAGGTGCTCGGCGAGGCGGGCGGTGAGCCGCTGCGACTCGAACCCGACCAGCTGGGCAACGATCTGGTGATGATCTGGGACTTCGGCCAGGAGGTGAACGGCTGGGTGCACCTCGACCTGGACGCGCCCGCAGGGGTGACGATCGACATCGCCTACGGCGAGCACCTCCACGACGCCGGCCGGGTTCGGGCCACCCCGCTGGGCTATCGCTTCGCCGACCGTTATCTCACCCGCGCCGGCCGGCAGCAGGTCGGCACCTGCTTCGCCGACCGGGGGTTCCGCTACGTCCAGGTCTGCCTCCGCCAGATCTCCGGACCGGTGTCGGTGCACGCCGTGACCGCCACTGACCGGCGCTACCCGTTCGTCGGGCGCGGCACCTTCAGTAGCGACGACCTGCAGCTCGACACCCTCTGGGGTCTGTGCGCCGAGACCCTGTCAGCCTGTGCCACCGACACCTTCGTCGACTGCCCCTGGCGCGAGAACACCCTCTATCTCAACGATCTGCTGGTGGAGAACGCGGTCGCGCTCGCCGCGTTCGGCGACAGCCGGCTGACCGTACGCTCACTGCTGCTGGGGCTGGCCGAGGCTGGTCCCGACGGCCTGCTCCCGGCGTCGGTGCCCAACGGTCTGCAGCCGGGGATGGACCACGCTGCAGCCGATGCCTACATGACCTTCCCCGCCACGCAGCTCTATCTCAGCGAGATCGTCGAGGACCTGCTCCGATACGGCGGCGACGTCGAGATCGCGGCCCGGCTGAGTTCGCACCTACTCACGGTCCTCGAGTCGGTCGAGCAGTGGCGCAACGACGACGGTCTGCTGCAGCCACCGGAGCGACACTGGAACTTCGTCGACTGGTCCATCGACGACCACCAGCTGCACGCCCTGCGCGGGCAGGCCTGCGCCAGCCTCAACTGGTGGTGGGTGCTGGCCGTCGACACCATGACGCGGCTGTCCGCCTGGACCGGCGTCGGCGTCGAGCACACCGAACGCTGGCAGCGCGGCGCGGCCGAGGTGGCCGACCGCCTGCACGAGCATTACTGGAGCCCGGCGGAGTCGTTGTTCACCGAAGGCGCGCGCGACGGGAGTCCGTATGCCACCGAGATCACCCAGGCGCTGGCCATCCTGTCCGGCCGGCTGCGGGAGGGATGTCAGCCCCGACTGCACGGAGCCGAGATCCTGCCGGCCGATCTCTTCATGCAGCACTACGTGCTGCGGGCCGAGGCGAGTCGGTCCGGATCCGGCGCCGCGCTGGAGACCATCCGCCGCTACTGGGGACCGATGGTGGACCAGGGCTCACCGACCATCTGGGAGGCCGGCGTGCTGCAGATCGGGTCCGAGGCCTTCGGCGGCGCGGGCAGTCTGTGCCACGGCTTCGCCACCACCCCGCTGAGCTTCCTCCAGCGGGAGGTGCTGGGCGTCGAACCGCTCGAGCCCGGCTTCGCCCGGTTCGCGATAGCCCCGGACCTTGGTGGTCTGCGGCAGGCGTCCGGCCGGGTGCCGACCCCGCTCGGCGAGATCGCCGTGGACTGGCGGGTCGCACCGGAGGGTCTGCGTGGGCGGGTCGTGATCCCGGTCGGGCTGGTCGGCGTGCTGGCCGACGGCGCCGCCCTTCCCGCCGGCGAGCACGAGCTCCTGCTGGCCGACGCTTCGCAGGCGATGCGTCAGCCGACCGGCTGAGCGGCGGCGACGTACGCGTCGATCTCTGCTCGCAGGGTCGCCTGCTGGGCCGGCTCGAGGAAGGTGGCGTCCACGGCCGCCTTGGCCAGCGTGGCCACGCCGCTCTCGTCCAGGTCCAGCAGCCGCGCAGCGATGGCGTACTCGGCGTTCAGGTCGGTGGCGAACATCGGCGGGTCGTCGCTGTTGATGCTGACCGGTACGCCGGCCGCGACCATCTCAGCCAGCGGGTGCTGCTCCAGGTCGGCGACCGCACCGGTGGCGAGGTTGGAGGTGGGGCACACCTCCACCGGGATCTGGTGCTCGGCCAGGTGCTCGAGCAGCCGGGGGTCCTGGGTGGCCGACGTGCCGTGACCGATGCGTTCCGCGCCCAGCTCACCCAACGCGTCCCAGATGGTCTGCGGTCCCGTGGTCTCGCCGGCGTGGGGGACGCTGTGCAGGCCGAGCGCGCGGGCCTGGTCGAAGTAGGGCTTGAACTGCGGACGCGGGACGCCAATCTCCGGTCCGCCGAGTCCGAGCCCGACCAGGGTCGAGGGTCCGTGGCGGAAAGCGATGTCGGCGGTGCCCTCCGCACCCTCCAACCCCAGCTCGCCGGGGATGTCGAAGATCCACCGCAGCACGATGCCGTGGTCGCGTTCGGCGGCGACCCGGGCGTCCTCGATCGCCTCGACGAAGCCTTCGACCGCGATGCCGCGCCGGATCGAGGTGTAAGGAGTCGCGGTGAGCTCGGCGTAGCGGATGTTCAAGCCGGCCATCTCCTTGGCCACCTCGTAGGTGATCAGACGTACGTCTTCTGGGGTACGGATCAGGTCGACCACGGAGAGATACACGTCGATAAAGTGCGCGAAGTCGGTGAAGGTGAAGTAGCGGCGCAGGGCCGCCAGGTCAGTGGGCACCACGCCGGGGTGCCGCCTGGCCAGCTGGGACAGGGTCTGCGGCGAGACCGAGCCGACGTGGTGAACGTGCAGCTCTGCCTTGGGCAGGCCGGCGATGAAGGCGGTCGAGACGGTCATGCGCTCAGTCTGTCTCCCCCTCGGCGGCGCCGAACCGCCGCCCCGAGGCCTCCACCTGCGCCTGCCGCCGCAGCGCCAGGAGCAGCGGCTCGGCCAGCACGGTGGCGAGCACCACGTAGCGCACCGCGGCGCCGGGCGAGTCCGTCGGCACGCCGGCCACCTCGCGTTCCGCCATGGCTGCCATGGCCTCGGCATAGCTGTCCAACGCCTCGACCGGAAGGTCGAAGTCCGCGTCGGCGAGCGCATTCAGGGCCCGGGCGAGAGCGACGTGGTTGAGGCGGTCCTTCTCCGTCACCCGCCATCCCCAGCGTTGCAGCAGCGCGTGCGCTTCGGTGAGGTCGACGGTGGGATCCATCGGCGGGCTGATGGCCGCGTGTGCGGTGCCGAGCAGGTCGTGTGCCGAGCTGGGCGGGTCATCGATCTGGGCCAGGACCTGCTTGGCCGCCGCGACGCTCAGCCCTCCCGGACCGAGCAGCGCCCGGACCAGTCGCAGCCGGGCGACATGGCTGTCGTCATATCGCGCCTGGGTGGCCGAGGTGAGCTCGCCCTCGTGCACCAGGCCCTCGCGGAGATAGAACTTCACCGTGGCCACCGGAACCTGGGCCCGTTCGGCCAGTTGCGAGATGCGCACAATCGCCCTTCTGAAAGGTCTTGACATTGGATAGTGTTACTCCCCAATATTAGACATCATAACTCTCTAATATCGAGGACGGCCATCATGGCACCACTGTCGCGGATGACGCACCAGCACGAGGGCGAGCTGGTGGTGTTCCTGATCGGCATGCGGATCAACCAGCCGTGGCGCCCGGACCGGTGGTGGCCGGTCTTCGCGGCGATGCCCCCGATGCTGGCCGAGCTGTCGCGTGACCCGAACTCGGGCCTGCTCGGCTATCGGCTGACCATCGGCGCCGGCGGCCCGCTGCTGGTGCAGTACTGGAGTTCGGCCGAGAAGCTGTACGCCTACGCCAGTGAACCGAAGGCGTCGCACCGGCCGGCATGGACGGCGTTCAACAGCAAGGCCCGTAAGGCACCGGGCAGCGTCGGGATCTGGCACGAGACCTTCCTGGTCGCCCGGGCCGAGTCGGTCTACGCCGGGATGCCGGTGTCCGGACTGGCCAAGGCGACCAGCGCCGTGCCCGTCGGTCGACACTCCGATCGCGCCGCTGACCGCCTGCTCGCCTCGTGAGTCCTCGCGAGACTGCTCGCCTCATGAGTCGCTTTTCGGGCCGGCTGCGACGTCAGGCGCTCTAAGGTAAGGGCGTGACCCAGGCCCCCGGTTGGTATCGCGACCCCAGCGGCAAGGACGCCACCTTCCGGTGGTGGGACGGGACGGCCTGGACCCGGTGGCTGAGCATCGACCCCGAAGCGCCGGCCCCGGCGGAGCAGCTCGACGCAACCGGTCAGCCGTCGACCGTCGCGCCGACCGCCACACAGACGGCGCCAACCCCACCGACCGCAGGGGAGCCGGAGGAGCCGACCGTGCGGTTCGCTGTCGCGGCCGGCATCACGGCCGCCGTGGCGGCGCTGGTGATCCTCGTCGTCGGCGTGGTCATCTCGATCCGCGCCTCCGATCTTCCACAGGGACCGGCTCTTCCCCCTCCGTCGCCGGCCAGCTCGACGCCGTCCGAGGCGGTCGACTACGACCCGGTCAACCGGATAGCCAGGATCGGTGGGGTCAGCGTCGAGCTGCCCGGATCGCCGTACGTATGCCAGGGCCCTGCTCCCGCCCTCGCGAGCTTCGCCTCCACCGCGACCTGCACGGCCAAGGTGCACGAGAACTACGCGGGCGACGCGGACTGGGGTGCGACGGCCGGTCTCGCCCTGCTGCCGGCCGAGCTCACCGTGGCCGGCGATCCCGAGGGGACGGCGAAGAAGCTGTTCGCCTCGATCCAGAGCCAGTTCTACGCCGGCGCGCCGGTCACGGTCAGCGACACCTTGGTGCAGACGCTGAGCGGGGTGCCGCGCAGCCGGGCCGTCGGGTACTCCGGCCAGCTGCACTTCGACATCGAGGGTCTGCCCACCCGCTACGACCGGGTCCTGCTGGTGGTGCTGGAGGTCGATGCCGGCTACGCGGCCTTCTACTCCATGCGACCCAGCGACTCCGGCAAGGCGACGCAGGACGCGCTCAACAACGCGCTGGACACTCTCGCGATGAAGTGACGCCCGCCCGCCCGCTAGCCTGGGCCCGTGCCCGACGTCACTGACACCCCGTACGGCTACTTCGGTCCGGTGGCGACCTTCACCCACCAGGCGTTGTTGACCCTGCCGCAGGTCGGCGGCGAGCCCGTCCCGTACGCCACCGTCGGCCAGGCCCTGGACGCGGTCCGCGGCGGGGAGGTCTCGGCCGCACTGGTGCCGATCGAGAACTCCGTCGAGGGCGGCGTGACCGCCACCCTGGACAACCTGACGTACGGCGAGCCGCTGGTGATCACCCGTGAGGTGCTGCTCCCGGTCCAGTTCACCCTGTTCGCCCGCGCCGGCGTGACGTTGTCGGACGTACGGTCGGTGCTCACCCACCCGCACGCCGCCGCCCAGTGCCGCACCTGGCTGGCCACCCACCTGCCACACGCGATCGTGACCGAGGGCGGCTCCACCGCCGCCGCGGCAGCCGAGGTGGCGGACCCGGGCTCCCGCTTCGACGCCGCCATCTGCGCCGACGTCGCCGGCCGGCTCTACGGCCTCACCCCGCTGGCCGAGGGGATCGCCGACAACCCGGATGCGGTCACCCGCTTCGTGCTGGTCGCCCGCCCCGGGCCGGTCGCCCCGCCGACCGGGGCGGACAAGACATCGATGGTGCTGTTCATGCGCCAGGACCACCCCGGCGCGTTGCTGGAGATCCTGGAGCAGTTCGCCAGCCGTGGGGTCAACCTCTGCCGGATCGAGTCCCGACCCACCAAGAAGACCCTGGGGGACTACTGCTTCTCCGTGGACGCCGAGGGTCACTTGAGCGACGCCCGGATGTCGGAGGCGATGCGGGGTCTGCACCGAACCTGCGCCGAGGTCGTGTTCCTCGGCAGCTATCCGCGGGCCGACGAGGTCCGGCCGAGGATCATGCTCGGCACCTCCAACGAGGCCTACGCGGAGGCTGAGGCCTGGTTCACGGCGCTACAGGCTCCCTGAGCGCAGACCCCGCCAGACCACGCTCGGCCTCGAGCTCCGCGGCGCGGATGCTGAGCTCGCGCCGACCCGGCTGCGGCACCCGGAGCAGCAGGGCACCGGGCTGGACCTCGGCCACCATCTGGTTGCACTCGCCTGCGGTGTCGCCGTCGAGCTGGTAGTGGTCGCGCTTTTCGACGGTGATGGTGACGCGGCGACCGGTCAGCCGGTCCAACCGGTCGTCGGTACGCCGCTGCCGGGTGAGCACCCGGGTGGTCAGCTTCACCCAGTCCGCCATCCCGCGTGGGGAGGCGACGATCACGTCGAGCAGCCCGTCGTCGGGCCGGGCGTCTGGGATCAGCGGGATGTTGGCCTGCAGAAAGCCCACGTTGCCGATCACGATGACGTGCGCCCGGCGCCGGATCGGTGGCTGGTCGTCGAGCTGAATGGTGGCGTGCAGCGCCGGATGGTTGGCGTTCCTCGCCGCCGACACGAAATACGCCGCGGAGCCGACGGCCTTCTTCAGCTCCTGGTTCGTGCCCTGCATGATGACCGCGTCGATCCCGATCCCGGCCATCACGGCGAAGTTCTCCGACCGGTCGCCGTCGACCGTCAGGCGTACCAGGTCGATCGGCTTGTCCACGCCATCGAAGGCCACGTCGAGGGCGGCCACCTCGTCCAGCGGGATGCCGATGTTGCGGGCCAGCAGGTTGCCGGTGCCGGCCGGGATGAGACCGAACGGGATGCCGGTGTTGGCCAGGCCGTCGCAGATGACCCGGATGGTGCCGTCGCCGCCGGCGCCGAGGACCAGGTCGACCTGCTCAGCCACCGCGTGCGCCGTCATCGCGCGTCCCGGGTCCAGCTGCGTCGTCTCCAGCCAGATCGGGTGGGCCCAGCCGCGACTGGTCAGCTCGTATTCGACCCGGCGACGGAAGGTGGTCCAGTCAGTCACCTTGGCCGGGTTGTAGATGACCGCGCACCGCTTCTGCGGCTCGCCCTGCTCGACCGCCACCGGCCTGCGCACCAGCTCGGAGACGATCTCGTGCGGGGCCGGCACGGAGACCCCGGCGACGACCAGGCCGATGATCGCAGCGAGGGCGCCGAAGAGGGCGCCGCCGATGATGTCTGAGAGGTAGTGGGCGCTGAGCAACCAGCGGTCGAAGGCGACGGCGAGCACGATCACCGAGGCGCCGCCCTGCCAGGCCAGCTTCGCCGGTGGGCTGCGCCGGGTCACCGCGAGCGTCGCACCGACCGCGATCACCCCGACCATCACGGCGGTCATATGTTCCGACGGGTAGGAATAGCCGTTGGCGGTCAGCAGGTCGACCGCGCGATCCGGCCGGGCGCGGTGGAACAGCAGTCTGAGCGCGGCCGACCCGCCCCAGCCGACCACGCTCATCACCACCAGCGCGATGGCCAGCTGCCGTAGCCGGTGCCGCGCGGCCCACAGGGCGACCCCGGCCAGCGAGGCATAGATCAGCCCGGGCCAGGTCAGCAGGGCGAAGGCGCCCGCGACCTCGGCCACCGCGCCGTCCTCGTTCAGCCGCGGGGCCAGGGCGGAGCGGTCCATGGTGTCGAGCCAGGGGGTCCACATGGTCAAGATCGTCCAGAGCACGAAGACCAGCAACAGGGCCGCGGTCAGGGCGATCGCCGTGCGCGTGGGGGGTTTGCGGACCATAGTGCCGCCCATCATCCCACTGCCGGCGGCTACCCTTGCCCGTGTGATCGATGCCAAGCTGCTGCGCCAGGACCCCGACCGTGTACGTGCCTCCCAGCGGGCGCGGGGCGACTCGGAGGCCATGGTCGACGAGCTCGTCGCCGCCGAGGAGTCCCGGCGCCAGGCCATCACCGCGTACGAGACATTGCGCGCGGAGCAGAAGGACCTGGGCAAGCAGGTCTCTCAGGCTGCGGGCGACGAGCGCGCCGCCCTGCTGCTGCGTACCCGCGAGCTCGCCGACCAGGTGAAGCGGGCCGACGCCGCCGCCGGCGAGGCCGAGCGGACCTACCAGTCGTTGCTGCTGCAGGTCGGCAACATCGTTGCCGACGGTGTGCCGTTCGGCGGCGAGGACGACTACGTCGTGCTCGAGACCCACGGCACCCCGCGTGACTTCGCGGCGGAAGGCTTCGTGCCCCGCGACCACCTGGACCTGGGCGTACGCCTGGGCGCCATCGACACCGAGCGCGGGGCCAAGGTCTCGGGCTCGCGGTTCTACTACCTGACCGGCCAGGGCGCGGAGCTCGAGCTGGCCCTGATGAACTTCGCGATGAGCTCCTCGATCCGCAACGGGTTCATCCCGATGATCCCGCCGGCGCTGGTGAAGCCGTCGGCGATGGAGGGCACCGGCTTCCTCGGCCAGGCGGCTCAGGACGTCTATCACCTGCCCGACGACGATCTGTACCTCGTCGGCACCGCGGAGGTGCCGCTGGCGGCCTACCACTCCGGGGAGATCCTTGACGTCGACTCGCTGCCGCTGCGCTACGTCGGCTACAGCCCGAGCTATCGCCGCGAGGCCGGTTCGCACGGCAAGGACACCCGAGGCATCTTCCGGGTGCACTGGTTCGACAAGGTGGAGATGTTCGTCTTCTGTCACCCCGACGACGCCGAGGCGGAGCACCAGCGGCTGCTGCAGTGGGAGAAGGAGTTCATCGCCGCGCTCGAGATCCCGTTCCAGGTCCTCGACCTGGCCAGCGGCGACCTCGGGCTGAGCGCGGCCCGCAAGTTCGACTGCTACGCCTGGCTGCCGACCCAGAACCGCTACCGCGAGATCACCTCGACCTCGAACTGCACCGAGTTCCAGGCCCGGCGGCTGAACGTACGCGCCCGCTACGGGTCCGGCACCGGGCCGGTGGCGACCCTCAACGGCACCCTCTGCGCGATGACCCGGATGATCGTGATGATCTTGGAGAACCACCAGCAGCCGGACGGCTCGGTCCGGATCCCCGAGGCGCTGCGGCCTTATCTCGGTGGCCGCGAGGCCCTGGTCCCGATCCGATGACCGCGACCCCACCGACCGGCTGGCGGCCCCGGCTGGTCGCCCTCGACATCGACGGCACGGTGGTGGACCACGACGGCAAGATGCCCGAGGACGTACGTCTGGCCGTTCGCCGAGTCGTGGACGCCGGCGTACGCGTGGTGCTGGCGACCGGGCGTGCCTGGCACAGCACCCAGGCGATCTTCGACCACCTCGAGCTGCCGCCCGGCCCCGCGGTGCTCTCCAACGGGGCGGTCACCGTCCGCTACCCGCCGCAGGAGATCGTCCAGGCGATCACCTTCGACCCGTCCGAGGTGATCGCGCGGGTGGAGGAGTTCGCCCCGGGCACCTTGATCGCGGTGGAGGAGATCGGCGTCGGCTATCGGTTGAACGATCACTTCCCGGGCGGCGACCTCACCGGGGAGATGATCATCGAGGACGCCGCGCAGCTGTCAGCGCGACCGGTGACCCGGGTGATCCTGCGCGATCCCCGCCGTTCCGACCATGACTTCGTTCAGCTCGCCCAGCGCCTCGGGCTGCACGGTGTGACCTACTTCGTCGGCTGGAGCGCCTGGCTGGACATCGCCCCCGAAGGCGTGAACAAGGCCACCGCGCTGCGTGACGTCTGCATCGAGCTCGGTGTTGACCAGTCCGAGGTGCTGGCGCTCGGTGACGGCCGCAACGACATCGAGATGCTCTCCTGGGCCGGCCGGGGCGTCGCCCTGGGGGACGCCCTGGACGAGGTGAAGGGCGTCGCCGACGCGGTCACCGGACGGTTCGCCGACGGTGGCACGGTGGCGGAGCTCCGACGCTGGTTCTGAGCCGTCTCGGCGCCTCGGCGCCGCCGCGATGCTCAGGCCGCGACGGTGTGCGCGACGCCCATGCCGACGACTGCGGCATAGGCCGCCATGACCTCGGTGGTGGTGGGCACTCGCCGCGGCTGGACCGGACGAGGCTCGCCGTTGCGGGCGGCGCGGAGGTGGCGCTTGACTGTCGAGAGTGAGCACCCGAGCCGGTTGGCCAGGGTCTCCAGGCTCTCGTGCGGGTTGGCGTGGCGCAGCCGGAGGACCTCGTCGTGGTCCACCTGCCGATTGCGACCGGTGACACCGGCCAGGGTGTCGAAGTCCTCGGGCTCGACCGTGATCTGCAGCCGACGGCGGATCTCGGTCCGCTGACGCGCCGTGGTGCCGGCCACATAGCCGGAGACGTCGTGCTCGGCGACCGCGCGATAGAGGCAGGCGGTCATCAGCGGGCAGGCCATGCAGACGTCCTCGGCCTGGCGCTCCAGCACGGCGTAGCGGCGGCGGGTCTGAACCGGGGCACTCGTCGTCGGCGGCTCCTCCAGCAGCGAATCCTGGAACAAGTCAGCGAACCGCACGCAACCCGTCACCGTGCTCTGGACGGGAGCGGCGGTGTGGGTGGAGATGGTGGTCGTCATGGTGTCTCCCAGAGGTCTCGTGTCTCAACCGGCCTCGCATGGGACGACGGCCTGCGGGACTCGGTTCCACCAGAAGGGAGAACCCTGGAAATTTGTTGGCGCAGACTTCGAGCCCGACTACCGGGTCCGGCGGCGCAGGAACTTCCCGGCCCAGCCGGTGACGATCAGTCCAGCGGCGATCACGGCGGTGAATGCCGCCACCGTCCACGGGTCGTACCCGGCGCCTGCGTTCGGCGACAGTGACCACGCGAGGTCGTACGACGCGTGCGCGATCACCGCGAGCCAGATCGATCCGCCCGATCCCAACGCCAACCGCACCAGCAGGACGCGGAACACGGTCGTGAAGACAACCTGGCCCGCGATCCAGCCCGCCGAGTTCCCGGCCTGCGCGTATGGGACCACATGCCACAGGGCCCCCAGGAACCCGCTGATGAGGCCACTCGCCAGCTCCCCGAAGCGCGAGAGGAGGCGCGGCAACAAGAAGGCCGTCCAGCCGATCTGTTCCGCGGTGGCGCTGAGCAGATACACCCCGGCCAAACCGAGTGCGCCCCACCCCGGACCGACGAAGCCGTTCTCGCCGGTGGCCACCGCGCTGCCGAAGACCGCGATCGGCATGGCCGCGACAGCCACCACCCAGTACGGGCTCCAGCGCGGCCACTTTCGGACCCAGGCCCACAGCTCGCTGCTGCGTCGCGCGGATCTGGCCACACGACCGCGGCGATCAGCGGGGAGACGAACCCGAGCGCCGCACCCGGTACGTTCGCTCGCGTGACACCCGACAGACTCCCGATCAGCGGTCCGAGCGCGTAGAACAGAGCGCCCACCGCGAACAGCAGGAGGACGAAGAGCCGTACCTCTCGACCGTCGCGGCCCCATCGGCTTTGCGCCGCGATCACCTGATCCGGATCGGACGACGCCGGTGGCAGAGTCATCCTGGGCATGCTGCCACAGCTCACCGCCGCGCAAGAGCGACGGAGAAGAACTGATCGCAGCCGGGACGGCGGCGGCGGTGTCAGCTACTTCTGGGTCTCGGGCGGGGTGTACGGGAGATAGTCGGGGGTATCGGGCACCGCGTCGGCGCCGCCACCGGAGGTCTCCGCGTCGCCGAGACCGGACCCGGCCTCGGACGGCTGGCCCTGGCTGGCGACCTTGTCCGGCTGCGGCTGCGGCTTATCGGTGTCGGTGTCTTTGTCGTTGTTGGGCATGAGGTCAACGTACCCGCGGGCCCGTGGGCCAACCGATTTCGAGCCGTCCCGATCAGCCCAGCCAAGCAGGCAGGCAGGCGATCTCAGAGATACATGCCGTCGGCGCCGCGCGGCTGACCCGGCTGCGGCGCCGCCTGACCCTCGAGGGTCATCCCCGGCGGGAGCGCCCGGCGCATCTGCTCGAGCTGGGCCCGGGCGGCCATCTGCTGGGCGAACAGGGCGGTCTGGATACCGTGGAACAGACCTTCCAGCCAGCCCACCAGCTGGGCCTGCGCGATCCGTAGCTCGGCGTCGGTCGGGGTGGCGTCCTCGCTGAAGGGCAGGGTGATTCGCTCCAGCTCCTCCACCAGCTCGGGCGCGAGACCGTCCTTGAGCTCGGTGATGGAGGCCTGGTGGATGCTGCGCAGCCGTTGCCGGCTCGCCTCGTCCAGCGGAGCGGACTTCACCTCGTCAAGGAGCTGGCGGATCATGTTCCCGATCCGCATCACCTTGTCCGGCTGCTCCACCATGTCGGTCACCGACCGGCCCTGCTCACCCTCGGAGGACTCGTCGCCTTCGGCGTCCTGGGAGGAGGCAGAGGAGGCGGGACCTTCGACCGCCATCGCGTTGGGCGTGACGACGAAGACGCGTCCGTCCTCGGTGGCCCCGGCCACCCCTGGGGTCTGTCCGCCTGGCTGCTCGTGCCTCTGGTTGGTCATTGACCCATCCTAGGTCGTGATCTGCACGGATTGGGGTGCTGCGACCTCGGGCTTTGTGCCGCCGGTGCGGACCGCGGCCCAGATGCTGCAGACCGCAAATACGGTGACGCCGCCGGCGACCAGCAGCAGCGGCCCGGTCCACCCCCCGGTCAGCTCGTGAACCCCGCCGACGAGGGTGGGCGAGAGCGCGGCGAACGCGTATCCGCTGCCCTGGACCACCGCCGACAACCGACGGGCGTGGTGGCCGCTGGTCGCCAGGGCGACCACGAGCATGAAGCAGATCGTGATCCCGCCGCCCTGCGCGATGCCGCCGGCGACGGTCCACAGCGGCCAGGCGTCGGGGGCCAGGATCAGCCCGGGCGGCACGCAGACCCAGCAGACTCCGATCGCCACTGCGGCGACCACGGGGGAGAAGCGGTGCGCGAGCGCAGGGACGCCCAGCGCGCCGATCACCGCGGCCAGCTGAAAGACCGACGAGCTGGCGCCGGCCCCGGCGCGGGTGAGCCCGACCTCCTCGCTGAGCAGCTGGGGGAACCAGGCGGTCAGACCGTAGTAGCCGAAGGCCTGACCGGCGAACGCTGCGGCCAACAAGATGGTGGTCAGACGGCGGCGTGGGTCGGGCGGCGTGGCGGCGTTCCGGGCCGCGGCGAAGCTCGCCACCTCGTGGGCCGGGCGACGCCCGACGGCCTCCCGCCAGCCCACCGCGAGCACCCAGACGACCACCGCAAGGACACCGAGTCCCATCCAGACCGCCAACGCGGCCTGCCACCCCATGCGTCCGATCAGCGGAGCGGTTCCGACGGTGGTGAGGGCGGAGCCGATGTTGAGAGCCGCGGTATAGGCGCCGGTGGCCATCCCGACGCGCTCCGGTGGGAAGTCCCGGCGGATCACCACCGGCATCACCACGTTGCCGATGGTGATGAAGACCCCGAGCACCACCGTGCCGGCGAACACCATCCAACCGTGGCCACCGGAGCGGACCACGGTGCCGAGCAGCACGCCCAGCACCGTCACCGTGGCCGCGACGTTGGCGCCGGTACGGGCCGCCAGCGCCGAGGCGAGTGGCGTGGTCAGGGCGAAGCAGAGCACCGGCAGGCTGGTGAGCAACCCGGCCTGGGCTGCGCTCAGCCCGAGGTCGGCCCGGATGATGTCGAGGACCGGTGCGATGGCGACCAGCGGGCCACGGAGGTTGAAGCCGATCAGGACGATGCCGACCATCACCAGCCAGGGCAGGGGGCGGCCGAGTGGGGAGCGCATGAGGAGGGATCCGCCTGGACTCGGGGACGTGGAACTTCGACAGACTATCCGGTTCCACGCTGCGTCCACGCCCCGTGAGACGGCCCTCGGCTACCCCCTGGATTCGGTGACCGGGACGGGCGTTAAAGGATTGGAGGACTGTCGGTGCCAGCCCCTAGGCTGAGGCGGTCATGCACGATTTCCCTCCGGTGATCCCGGATTTCCAGTCGACCTCTCCCACGCAGGTCCGCGCCCGCGAGAGCGCCCGGACCCGCGACTTCACCAACCCCGATACTCGGTCGGCCGCCCGGTTCCTCACCTGGATCCTGCGCCAGCAGACGTCAACACTGCTGATCGCGTCGCTGGTGGCGATGGTGGAGTTCCTGCCCGGCTCCCTCGGGCCCTACCTGGTCGGCCGCATCGTCGACGACGGCATCACCCCGAGCGACCTCGACTCGGTGCTGCGCTGGGCGCTGGTGCTCTTCGGGGCCATCGTGGTCGGCGCCCTGTTCGGGGTCTTGCGGCACACCCTGATCGTGCGCGCCTGGCTGGTCACCCTGTACGGGATCACCATGCTGGTCACCCGCAAGACCGCGCAGATGGGCCACGTGCAGCCCCAGCGGGTCCCGGCCGGCGAGATCTTGTCGGTCGCCTCGGCCGACGGCGACCAGTTCGGCGCCCTCAACGAGGTGGTCAGCCGCGCGGTCGGCGCGCTGGTGGCCTACCTCTTCGTGGCGGGTCTGATCTTGTCCACTTCAGTGCAGATGGGCGTGGTGGTGCTGATCGCCGCCCCGGTGCTGGTGTTGGCCGCCATGCCGCTGCTCAAGCCGCTGCAGCGCCGCCAGGCGGTGGAACGTACGACGTCGTCGGAGCTCACCTCGATGGCGACCGACATCGTGGCCGGGTTGCGGATCCTGCGTGGGATCGGCGGCGAGCGTACGTTCGCCCAGAACTACGCCACCCAGTCGCAGACCGTGCGCCGGGCCGGGGTGGCCGCCGGTTCCTGGCAGGCCGCCGTGGACGCCACCGGGGTGCTGTTCGCCGGGTTGTTCCTGGTCACCCTCACCTGGATGGGTGCGCGTCAGGTCGCGGCCGGGGAGCTCACGGTCGGTCAGCTGATCAGCTTCTTCGGTTATGCCGTGTTCATGGTGTGGCCGATCCAGACCTTCTTCGAGCTGGCGCAGAAGTGGGTCCGCGGTCTCGTCTCGGCGCGCAAGACGATCGCTGTCCTCGGGCAGCAGCCGCCGTGGCAGGACCCGGCTGAGCCGCTGCAGCTCCCGATCGGCTCACCGCTGCATGACGACGAGTCCGACTTCACCGCCACCCCGGGCCTGATGACCGTGGTCGTCTCGGCGGTGCCGGACGACTCGGCGGCCCTGGCCGACCGGCTCGGCCGATACCTGCCGACCGAGACCGACCCGATCAGCCTGGACATCGACGAGAGCATCAAGGGCCGCGAGGCCAAGGCCGCCCGGGCGCGGCAGGCCGAGGCGCGGGCCCGGCTGGTGGCGCGCGACCAGGCCATCGCCGACCGGCGGTGGGCCGTGCAGGTCGGCGACGTCGATCTCGCCGACGTGGCCATCGAGGAGATCCGCCGCCACATCCTCATCAGCGACACCTCCGGCCAGGTCTTCGCCGGGACGCTGCAGTCAGCGGTCGACCCGCACGGCCGGCTGACCCGGGAACAGGCCGAGGAGGCGCTGCACACGGCGGCCGCCGAGGACGTGTTCGAGGCCCTGCCGGGCGGCTGGCAGGGCATCATCGACGAGCGCGGCCGCGGGCTGTCCGGAGGGCAGCGGCAGCGGCTGGTGCTCGCCCGGGCGGTGGCGATGGACCCCGAGGTGCTGGTCCTGGTGGAGCCCACCTCGGCGGTCGACGCCCACACCGAGGCGATGATCGCCGGCCGGCTGGCCAACTATCGGTCCGGCCGCACCACGGTGGTGATGAGCGTGTCACCGCTGCTGTTGCATCACGCCGACCGGGTGGCGTTCATGGCCAACGGCCGGATCGTCGACACCGGCACCCACGAACAGCTGCTGCGCGACAACGCCGACTATCGGCGGGTCGTGGTGCGAAGCATGGAGGAGGTCGTCGATGTCTGACGTGAGCACGATGGAGCGCGGCCCACGGCTGCCCGGCTCCGCGGAGACCTGGCGTAGCGAGCCGGTCACCTCCCGCGTCCCAGACGAGCTGTCGATACCCGCCGAGGCGTCGGTCCGCGAGCGGCTGGCGGCCTGGCGGCGCCGGCACCTGCTGCGGGAACGGCGGGCCCAGGACTACTTCGCCGCCTCCCGCAACCCCGAGCGCGGGTTGCCGGTGGCTCCCACCCGGGCCGTTATCGGCTTCCTCGGCGACCTGATGCGGTCTCGTCGCGGCCTGATCATCGTCGTACTGGGGCTCAACGGTCTGGCGGCGGTGGCCGGGCTGGTCGTGCCACGGCTGCTGGGGGCGCTGGTCGACCGGGCTGCCGCCGGCGGCACCCTGGCGGCCACCCTGAACGGGCTGGCCCTGGCCGTCGGCGGGGTGGTGCTCGCGCAGGCGCTGCTGACCTTCTTCGCTCGGCTCGCGTCCGCGGTGTTCGGTCAGGACATCTTGGCCTCGGCCCGTGAATACGTGGTCCGCACCGTGCTGGGGCTGCCACTGGGCAAGGTCGAGAGCGCCAGCTCGGGCGACCTGGTCACCCGGGTCACCCGAGACGTCTCGACGATGAGCGAGAGCGTGCGGTACGGCCTCCCGGAGGCGTTGATCGCCGCCGTGACCACGGTGCTCACCGTGGCCGCCATGTTGTTGAACTCAGCGCTGTTGACCGTGCCGTTGCTGCTGTCTGCGCCGCTGCTGGTGTGGAGCGTCCGGCGCTATCTGAAGCGCGCGCCCAAGGGCTACATCACCGAAGGTGGCACCTACTCCGAGATCAACACCACGCTGACCGAGACCGTCGAAGGCGCTCGTACGGTCGAGGCGCTGGGGCTGCAGCGGGGACGGATCGACCGCGGCGACGACGACATGGCCGTGTCCGGCCAGGCCGAGCGCTACACCATGGCACTGCGCAACCTGCTGTTCGCGGTGATCGACCTGGCCTACAACACCCCGTTGGTGCTGACCTTGATCCTCGGCGGCATCGGCTATGCCAACGGCTGGGTGACGTTGGGTCAGATCACCGCGGCCACGCTCTACATCCAGGCTGTGGTGGAGCCGCTCGACCGGCTGATCCGCAACGTGGACCGACTGCAGGTCGGCGTCGCCTCCACCACCCGGCTGCTCGGCATCGCCACGGTGCCGCAGGACCGGGTGGCAGGCGAGGAGCTGCCGCTGGGGACGCAGATCGTCGGCCAAGACCTGCGGTTCGCGTACCGGGAGGGCCATGACGTGCTGCACGGGGTGGACCTTGCCCTGCAGCCGGGCGAGCGGCTGGCGATCGTCGGACCCAGCGGCTCCGGCAAGTCGACCCTGGGCCGGCTGCTGTCGGGCATCAACGGTCCGCGAACCGGCTCGGTGACGGTGGGCGGGGTCGAGCTGACGGCGCTGCCGCTGGACGTGCTCCGCACCGAGGTGGCACTGGTCACCCAGGAGCACCACGTGTTCGTCGGCAGCATTCGCGACAACATCGTGCTGGCCCGGGAGGACTCGACCGACGAGACGGTCATCGAGGCGCTGCGGGCGGTCGACGCGTGGGACTGGGTCGCGCGGCTGCCGCAGCGGTTGGACACCATGCTCGGCTCCGGCAACCTCAACCTGACCCCGGCGCAGGCGCAGCAGATCGCGCTGGCCCGGCTGGTGGTGGCGGACCCGCACACCCTGGTGCTGGACGAGGCCACCTCACTGATCGACCCACGGACGGCGCGCCACCTGGAGGGGTCGATGGCGGCATTGCTGGAGGGCCGGGCCGTGGTGGCCATCGCGCACCGGCTGCACACCGCTCACGACGCCGACCGGATCGCGGTGGTCATCGACGGACGGATCGCCGAGCTGGGCAGCCACGACCAGCTGGTCGAGGCGAACGGCGAATACGCCAGCCTCTGGCGCGCCTGGACCTCCTGACGCCGGGTCAGCCCTTGACCTGGCCCCGCGCGAAGTAGTCGACCAGCGCGTCGTCGAGGGCAGGGATGGGCATCGCGGACGAGTCACCCCGCAGCGATGCGGTGGCGGTCAAGGCCGCCGCCACCGCTTGGCGGGCTGCGACCGGCGAGGTCTGGGTGGCGCCCCCCTCCCGGGCGAAGCGGAGGAACTCTTGGATCATCACCGAGTCCGCGCCGCCGTGGCCGACGTGGGAGCCGCCGATGGTGATGGTCTCGTCCGGCGGCGCGTACCCCTCGTGGCGCTTGGTCCAGAGCCCGATCGTGCCGCCGGGGCCGTCGCCGAAGTTCTCCAGCCGGCCTTCGGTGCCGATCACTGTGTAGTTGCGCCAGTAGTCAGGGGTGAAGTGGCACTGCTGGTAGGACGCCAGCACACCGTTGTCCAGGCTCATGGTCATCATCGAGATGTCCTCGACGTCGACCACCGGGTTGAGACCGGTCTGGCTGGCGGGAGGCCAGTTGTCGACGCTGTACCAGTCCGACATCCGCTCACCGGTCCGGTCGCGTCGGTCGGTGATGGCGCCGTACACCGCGAGCTGGCCCATGGCGCTGACCGTGGACGAGAACCCGCCGGCCAGCCAGTGGATGACGTCGAGGTCGTGCGCTCCCTTCTGCAGCAGCAGTCCGGTGGAGTTGCGGCGGTCCGCGTGCCAGTCCTTGAAGTAGAAGTCGCCGCCGTGCCCGACGAAGTGACGACACCAGACCGCCTTCACCTCGCCGATCCGTCCCGCGACGATCAGGTCACGCATCGCGGTGACGGCGGGCATGTGACGCATGTTGTGGCCGACGTAGAGCCTGCTGCCGGTGGCATAGGCGGTCGAGAGGATGTCGTCACAGTCCTCGATCGTGGTGGCCAGCGGCTTCTCGCAGAACACGGCCAGGCCGCGTCGCAGCGCCTCGACCGCGACCGGCTGGTGCTGGTGGTCGGGGGTGGTGACCATTACCGCATCGAGATCGGCCTCGAGCAGCTCGTCCAGGCTGGCGGTCACCGTGGCCTGCGGCAGCGCTGCGGCGGCTTCGGAGCGACCGCGCTCGCTGGTGTCGCAGATCGCTGTGACCTCGACCCCTTGCGCGGGGTCGTGGGCGTGCTTCCACAGGCTTGCGCGCTGGCCGAATCCGACGATGCCGATCTTCATGGTGTGAGACACGCGTCGACTCTAGGCGGGATGCATTTATGTGTGCAAGAGGATGTCCAAGTCAGCAGATTCACGCATAAGTCAGCGATCAGGTTTGGGGCGTACGGCTGCCGGTGTTCGATGCCGGATCTCCGCAGTGAACCGGAAGGCGGCGGCCCACTGCGCGGCGGTGAGATCACGGGGGAGAGACCGGGGGCCAAGACCCGCCCGATGGCACCAGCGCTCGAAGACGGCGGGGGAGACGTTGCCGGCCAGGGCGAGGATCTGCGGCAGGCTGCGACCGCGACCGGTGAACACCTGCTTGACCCAACGCTGATAACCCTGCAGATCCTCCACCAGCGGCTGGCGTCTCCGGTGAACAAGGAGCAGACCGGCGTCGACGGAGGGCCGGGGCGCAAAGGCGGTGGCCGGAATACGTCGCCGCAGCTCGAAGGTGAACCACGGCCACCACTGCGCGGTGAGCTGGGTGGCGCCGCCGACCCCGGCTCGTTTGCGAGCGACCTCCCACTGCGTGATCAGCACGGCGCTCTGCCAGCTCGGCAGCCGCAGCAGCCGACGCAGCACCGCGGTGGTGATGTGGAAGGGCACGTTGCAGACGATCACGCCGGTGCCGGGCGGTGGGGCGTGACGGAGGATGTCGCCTTCCGTCACGCAGACGTGCGGTGGCAGCCGGCGGCGGAGCTGGGCGATGCGGGCGGAGTCGATCTCGACCGCCTCCAGCGGCCGCCCGAGCCGGGCCAGGGCACCGGTGAGGGCGCCGTCCCCGGCGGCCCACTCGACCACCGGTCCTTCGCTGGCGGCCACCAGGTCGACGACGGTGCGGACGGCCTGACGGTCGCGGAGGAAGTTCTGGCCCAGCTCGTGCGGACCTGGACGGTGGGGTGTGCTCATGGGAGCTCCATTCCGAGGAGGAGGGAGCCGGGCAGCACGAAATTCCGCCCGGCGGTTGCCCGGGTGGCGGCGCAGTTGCTTCGAGGAGGACCTGCGCCGCTACCGGCGGCGGGTCCGGATGGTCATCTGGGCGCTCATATCAGCGGCGACGTTAGTGCGGCTCGAAGACACCGGGCAACTGATTTCCTGCCCGCGTCTCTCAACGACCGCGCGCTCAATCGTTATCTGTTCTGGGTCGGCGTCGACCTTCGCCCTACTACTGTTCGGTCCTACAAGGTTCAACAAAAGGAGCAGTATGCGCAGAATCGTCGGCCTCACGGTCGCGGCAGCCCTCACGGCAGTGGGCGTCGTCGCCCCGATCGTTCCGGCGGCTGCTGCCAGCTCCATCCAGATCACGAAGGTGTACGTGAACCCGAAGGGCCCGGACACCAGCAACAACAAGGTGCTCAACGGCGAGTACGTCGTGATCAAGAACACCAGCAAGAGCACCAAGACGCTCACCGGCTACACGCTGCGGGACGAGTCCAAGCACGTCTACACCTTCGGCAGCTTCAAGCTGGGCGCCGGCAAGTCGGTCACCGTCCGCAGTGGTAAGGGCAAGAACACCGCCACCACGCGCTATTGGAACAAGACCTGGCACGTCTGGAACAACTCCGGCGGCGACAGCGCCACGCTGAAGACGAAGTCCGGCGCGAAGGTGGACAAGTGCTCGTGGAAGACCGTCTCCGACGCCAAGGGCTACGTCAGCTGCTGAACCGGCCTCCGCTCAGTCGAGCGTGAGGACGTACTTGCCGGACGCGTCGCCGGACTCCAGCTGACGGTGTGCCTCCGCGGCCTGGGCCAGCGGGAGCGCGGTGACTGGCGCCGGGCGCAGGTCACCGGAGGAGATCAGCGGCCAGATCGTCTCGACGACCCGCCGGCAGATGGCCGCTTTCTCGGCCACCGGCCGGGGGCGCAGCGAGGTGGCCATCACTGACGCCCGCTTGCTGAGCAACGTCCCCAGGTCGAGGGTCGCCTTGCGACCGCCCTGCAGCCCGATCACCACCAGCCGTCCGGCGGTGGCCAGCAACCCGACATGCTGCTCCAGGTATTTCGCCCCCATGTTGTCCAGGATGACGTCGACCCCGTCCGGCGCAAGCTCGCGGACCGCGGCGACCCAGTCCTCTCGGTAGGAGACGGCATGGTCGGCGCCGACCGAGCGGCAGTAGTCCAGCTTCGCCGCGGATCCGGCGGTGGCCACCACTGTTGCGCCCTGGGACCGGGCGTATTGGATGGCGAACGAGCCGATCCCGCCCGAACCGCCGTGCACCAGGAAGAGCTCGCCGGCGGCGAGCTTCGCCGCGTCCAGGTTTGACTGCACGGTCGCGGCGACTTCGATCAGGCCGGCGGCTATCACCTTGTCGATGCCGGCCGGCGGCACCACCACCTGACCGGCGGGCACCGCCACGTACTCGGCATAGCCGCCGCCGGACAGCAGCGCGACGCACGGGTCACCGACCTGCCAGCCGGACACCTCAGCGCCCAGCGCGGCGATCTCGCCCGACACCTCAAGCCCGATGATCGGGGAGGCCCTGGGTGGCGGCGGGTAGTGCCCCTGGCGCTGCATCAGATCCGCCCGATTCACCCCGGCGGCGTGGACCTTGACCAGCACCTGACCTGGTCCCGGCTCGGGCTGTTCCACGTCGCTGAGCTGCAGCACCTCGGGCCCGCCCGGACCGGTGGGGATGATCGCCTTCATGGCTGTCAGCGTGCCACACCGCCTCGTCGGCGTTCGGCTAGGATCTGGGGAGCCCGCGGCCGACCAGCCCGGGATGGCGAGGTCGCATAGTGGACTAGTGCAGGCGCCTTGAAAGCGCCCGAGCGGCTCAAACCGCTCCGTGGGTTCGAATCCCACCCTCGCCGCCCTCGCAGGAGACGCGACGCCGGAGGTGCTCAAGCGAAAGCCGGGCGAGCAGTGTCGAGCGTCTGCTGAGATAACAGTGTGCCCGTCGAATCCCAGCCCCGGATCCGCCCCGCGAAAGCGGCCGACGCAGCCGAGCTGTTCCGCCTCGCCGGCCTGCTGGCCAGGTCAGCAGTCCTCGAGCAAGCACGGTTCGACCAATCGCTCACGGTGATCCTGGCCGACCCGACGCAATGCCTGCTGGTTGCAGACAACCTGGACGGCACCGTGGCCGGCTACATCTGCGGCCTCGTCCATCCGGCCCTGCATGCCAACGGCAACATCGGCTGGATCGAGGAGCTGCTGGTCGACGCCACGTTCAGGGGCGCGGGACTGGGGCGGCGACTGATGCAGTCATTTGAAGACTGGGCGATCACCGAAGCAGACGTGCGGTACTTCGCGGTAGCGACCCGCCGCGCCGATGCCTTCTATGACTCCATCGGCTACGACGCCTCGGCCACGTACTTCAAGAGGACGCGTTGACGGCCGTTCGGTGACCGAATCGTCGTCGAGCGCCGACCTGACAGGGCTTGTCTGGTTGGCCCCGTGCCGTGCGGAGTTCAGCCACGGAAAGAGGGTCTTCAGTGGCAACTTGGATAACCTGTCGAACGCCCGCCACCGTCCCGAGCAAAAGGTGTTGTTCTTGTGAGCCAGCCGACCCCGCCACAGGTCTTCGTCCTCGGACCGCCGCCACCGATCCGCGCGCTGGCCATCGCGTCGGTGGCTGACCTGGTCGGTGCGCTGCTGCTGGTGGCCTCGCAGGTGTTCGACCTGCCGGTCGTGGTGGTGGTCCTCGCCGCCGTCCTGCTGCTCGCCGGGTGCGCCCTGCTCGTCGCGGCGGTGGTGCTGACCAACCGACTGCGTACCACTGTCACGTTGGATGACTCGGGCCTGCACCTCCGCCACCGCGCCGACGCCAGTGACCTGACCTGGAGCTCGATCTCGCGGGTGACGCTGCGCGGCGACCGCCTGCAGGTGTCGGTCAAGGACGGCGAACCGGTCGACGTGCTCATTCCCCGGGGCGCCCAGGACCCGACGGTCAGCGCGCTCAGCGCGGCCGTACGCGAGCGGCTGGATGCCGACCGCGGCTATCGCACGCCCGAGTGACGCCCCGGCACCCAGAGGAGCCATCGACATGACTGACCCCGCGGTCGGCGACGCGTCGCCCCAGCTCGACCTGACCCGATCGGTCCGTGATGAGCTGGTGCTCGGGGCCCTGGAAGGGGCCGAGGACCTGCTGGCCGGTGAGCTCGCCACCCTGTCGACGGTCGGTGCCGTACGCCAGCTGCCGGGTTACGTCTGCTGTGGCGTCGACGGCCCGCTGCACGAGCTGTTCACCACCACGTTGTATTCGACTCTCGCCCTGCGCCTCGAGGCGGCCGAGACCGCACCGACCTTCTGTGACCCGCTGCGAAGCTCCGAGGAGAGCGGGGTGCTGTCAGCCCTGCAGCACCGAGGACCGCTGACCTTCCGGGTCGACAGTGCCGACCTGGCCCTGCGGCGGCGGCTGGAGCAAGGGATCGAGAGCGAGCTCGGCTGGGTGGTGGCTGATGGCAGCTGGGTGGTCAACCTGACGCGGGGCCTGGACGGCTGGTTGGCCCAGATCGGCCCGTTGTTCTTCACCCGCCGGTTCGAGCCGTTGGAGCGCCGGCCGTGGTCCACCGCGCCGCTGGTGGCGGAGACGCTGGTCCGGCTGGCCAAGCCGCAGCCCGGGGACCGGGTGCTGGACCCATTCTGCGGCGTCGGGACGCTGCTGGTCGCGGCCGCGCGGTCCACCCCTGATCTGGTCCTGATCGGCTCCGATCACGACGCCACGTCGATCGAGATGGCACGGCGCAACCTCGACGGTCGCCAAGCCACGCTGACGGTGGCCTCGGCGGAGCGGTTGGATGTCGAGCCCCGCAGCATCCAGCGGGTGGTCAGCAACGTGCCCTTCGGCAAGCAGGTGGGCAGTCACGCCGACAATGAGCGGCTCTATCCCGCCGTGCTGGCCGAGATCTCCAGGGTGCTGGCCGACAAGGGACGGGCGGTGCTGCTGACCGAGGACAAGCGGCTGCTGCTGGCGTCGGTGGCAGGCACCCCCGGGATCAAGATCGTCAAGCAGCGGGTGCTGCGCTACGGCGGTGCGACCCCGACCGCGTTCGTGGTCTCGCGCACCCGGGGCGGGCGCTAGCCGCAGCCCTCAGGCGTTGCGCAGGTGCATCCGCTCACCCTGCGGGCTGAAGAGCGTGAGCATCTCCACCGAGGCCGGACCGGCACTGACCACGGCATGTGGGGTACGGGTGTCGAACTCGGCGGCCTCGCCCGACTCCAGCACCAGCTCGCGGTCGCCCAACACCAGCCGGAGGCGCCCGTCCAGGACGTAGAGCCACTCATAGCCCTCGTGCGAGCCCTGTTCCGGCTGACCGCCGCCGGTACGCCCGGGCAGCACGATCTTGAAGGCCTGCAGGCCTTGGGCGTGCCGGCTGAGCGGGATGAAGATCATGCCATTGCGGTGGACGGGCCGGGGGTGGATCCGCGGGTCACCGGTCGTCGGCGCTCCGACCAGGTCGTCCAGCGGCACGTGGTAGGCCATCGCCAGGGGGAGCAGCAGGTCGAGCGTGGGCCGGCGCTGCCCGGACTCCAGCCGCGACAAGGTGCTGATCGAGATGCCGGTCTCCTCGGCCAGCTCGCTCAGCGTACGTCCGCGGCGGTGCCGCAGCTCGCGCAGCCGAGGCGCCACCAGGCTCAGCACCTTGGACAGGTTCTGCTCGACCATGGCTCCTCCTCGACTTGCAGTAGTGGCAAACATGTTTGCTGCTATGAGTGCCACCGCGCAACCTGGCTTCATGGATAACAACGAATGGGATGTCGTGATCGTCGGCGGCGGCGGTGCTGGTCTGAGCGCCGCCTTGATGCTGGTTCGCGCGCGTCGACGCGTGCTGGTGCTGGACGCCGGTGCTCCGCGCAACCGGTTCGCCGCCCATATGCACGGGGTTCTGGGGCGTGACGGATCGTCGCCGGCTGATCTGCTCCGCGATGGCCGGGCGGAGGTGGAACGGTACGGCGGCGTGGTGCGGTCGGGCCTGGCGGTCGACGCAAGTCGAGAGGCCTTGGGTCTCACTGTGGTCACCGACGGCGGCGAGCGGCTGCGGACCCGGGTCCTGCTGGTGGCCACCGGCCTGCGTGACGAGCTACCGCCGATCGACGGGGTGGCCGAGCAGTGGGGCAAGGGTGTCGTCGTCTGCCCGTACTGCGACGGATACGAGGTCCGCGACCAGCGGATCGGGGTTCTGGCCACGGGCCCGGCAAGCGTGCACCAGGCCCAGTTGCTGCGCCAGTGGTCGGCCGATCTGACGTACTTCACCGGTGGCGAGTTCGAGCCCGCTGACGAAGAGCTGGCGGCTTTCCGAGCTCGGGGGATCGTGGTGGAGAGCAGGCCGGTGGCTCGGGTGGTCAGCATCGACGGAGCGCTGCAAGGGATCGAGCTGGCCGACCGGACCCGGGTGGGGCTGGACGCCATCTTCACCGCGCCGCGGCCGGTGCCGCTGGACGAGCTGCTGGTCACGCTCGGGGCCGATCGGACCGAGGGCCCGGGCGGCACCTGGGTGACGGTGGACTCGATGGGCCGCACCAGCGTGCCTGGCGTCTGGGCCGCCGGCAACGCCGCCACCCCGTTCGCGAACGTCCCGGTGGCTATCGGCGCCGGAGCGTTCGCCGGGGGCGGGATCAACGCCGACCTGATTGCCGACGACATCCGGCTCGCTCTCGCGGGCGACGACGGACGAAGCGTCGACGTGGGTGCCGGTCAGCGAGCCGGCTGAGCCGTGGCGGCCACCTCGGGCTTCCAGGCGCAGGAGTCGGTGACGTCCTCGCTCTCGGTGGTCGGGGTGGCCGACGACGAGGAGCTGCTCGGCGACTTCGAGGTGCTCGGCTTGGGCTTGCTCGAGGTCGACGTTGTGGACTTCGGCTTGGCCGTCTTCGCCTCGCCCAGGGCCACCTTCACCCGCTCCCGCATCACTGAGAAGTCGGGGTTGGGGCTGAGGAAGCCCGCCACCCCGTGCTTGAACACGATGCTGCGCACGTTGCCGTCCTTGACCCGCAGACTCAGGTCGACCATCAGCGGCAGCATCTCCTGCGGGAGATCGGTCCGGACGATGTCCTTGCTGGCCTTCGCCACCGCCTCGTAGCGGGTGAGGATGTTCGCCGGGTTGGCCTGCTTGATGATGGCGTCGATGACGCATCGCTGCCGGTCCATCCGGGCGAAGTCGTCCGAGCCGTAGCGGCCTCGGGCATACCAGAGGGCCTTCTCTCCGCCGAGCTTCTGGTTCGGGCCCGGCGGCAGATAGGAGTCGGGGGGGATGTTGCGGTCGGTGTTGCCGCCGACTGGGATGTAGGTGTTGATGTTGACGATGATGCCGCCGAGCGCGTTGATCAGCTGCTTGAAGCCGTCGAGGTTCACCAAGACGTAATAGTCGACCGTGAGCCCCAGTGCCTCGCCGACCGAGAGCTTGAGGGCGTCGGCGCCGAGGTTGTCGGTGGCGCCCAGCACATCGGCGGGCACGGTGTTGGGCACGTTGTCGTACATGGCGTTGAGGAAGAACTCGGCGTCGTCGCCGTTGCCGTTGGTGAAGCCGTTCGGATAGTGGGCCGCCAGCGGCGACCCGGCCGGGAACGGCATCCGACCGGTGTTGCGCGGCAGGCTGAACAACGTCGTGTCGCCGGTGCGGGTGTCCAGGCTGGCCAGGATCACCGTGTCGGTCCGGGTGCCGGTCCGAGTGGCGCCGGCGTCACCGCCGAGGAGCAGAATGTTCAGCCGGGGTTTGTCCGTCCACGGGTCCTGCGTCTGGCCCTTGTCGGGTTCGTTCATCGTGGGCCGGGTGGCGCTCTTGGTGTCCTTCTCGCTCTTGAACATGGTGGTGACGAGGTTGGCCTGGTCATAGCTGTAGCGCGCCGCCACCGCCATCGGGGCCGCCACTGCGAAGGCCAGGACGCCGACCAGTACGCCCCCGGTGACCCGCTGGATCGACGAGACCCGGCCGCGCAGCGACAGGTGGCTGGCGATCACCACCCCGACCCAGGTCAGCGCGACCAGCACCAGCACCACCGCCAGCGGCTGCAGCACCGACGGTCGGACCGCCATCGAGGCGAGGCTGCGCAGGTCCACCACCGCCCAGGCGGCCAACGCGACGAGCACGCTCACGAACAACCCGAGTATGACGGCGCCGCTGCGACGTCGGCCGGCCGCGATCAGCGCGACACCGGGAATCACCGTGCCGAGCACCGTCAGCCAGACCGTACGGCGGAAGTCATCCCGCGGGGGCAGGGCCCGCCTCGGCACCCGTTGCCGCGCGATCGAGGGGTCGTCGAGCTGCCAGCTCCAGTCCTCGGGCTGCTGCTGCGGCACGTCCCCTCCTTCGGCGCTCACGCGCGCAACTCCATTGGCGCTCGCGCGCACGGTCCTTCGGCGCTCGCGCGCGGACGGGCAAACGTGCGCAAGACTGCCGCTAACTGTACGTGGCCGTCGTGGCGGGAAACATCTCGCTTTGCCTCCCGCCCGTTCCGATCGGTACGCTGACTCAGCGCTCGGCCATGGTCGGACGCGCATGCACGGGTACGCACCGCGTTCCCGCACATGCTGGAGGCGTCGCCTAGTCCGGTCTATGGCGCCCGCCTGCTAAGCGGGTTGAGGGTTCATCCCCTCTCGCGGGTTCAAATCCCGCCGCCTCCGCCCTGCAGGTCACGACCTGCGAAGTCGAAGCCCGTCCGAGCCCGCCGCTCGGGCGGGCTTCTTCGTTTTCCCGCGCTGTCGTCTCCGCCGCTGGGCAGGCTGCCGGGTCCTGACCGGCGACCACTAGTTTGTATCCCGACATCGTCTGACCCAGAGAAGAAGGTTTCCCATGCGCCGCGCCGTCCGTACCGACCAGGCCCCCCCACCCGCCGGGACGTACTCCCAGGGCATTGCCACCTCCGAACTGCTGTTCACCGCGGGAATGGGTCCGACCGACCCCGCCACCGGACTGGTCGTTGGCGACACGGTCGAGGAGCAGACCGCGCAGGTGCTCGCCAACCTTGAGGCCATCCTGGCCGCCGACGGGCTGACCCTGGCCGACGTGGTCAAGGTGACCACCCACCTGCAGGAGCTCAAGCGGGACTTCGCCGGCTATGACGCCGTCTACCGCTCCCGGATGGTCGAGCCCTACCCGGTCCGCACCACGGTCGGCTCCCAGCTGATGAACATCCTGGTGGAGATCGACGTCGTCGCCGTGCGGCCGCAGGCTGACTGACCCAACGATGAACCCGCTGCAGCCACTGGAGGACTTCCTCACCTCCCAGGGCGAGGTCGTGCTCGACTGGAGATACAAGGGCTTCGCCACCGTCGGGAATCCGGTCCGGGTCGCCGACGTGCAGCGGGACGGCCTCGAGCTGTCCGCCCTCGGCACGCCGATGATGACCGTCGACGTGTCGGCGGTGGCGGCGAACCTGCTCGCCATGGGCCGCTGGTGCCAGGACCGGGGGGTCGCCCTCGCCCCGCACGGCAAGACGACGATGGCCCCGGTGCTCTGGCTGGGACAGCTGCTGGCCGGCTGCACCGCCATCACGGTGGCCAACGGGTCCCAGCTGCGGGCCGCCCGCCAGTTCGGGGTGCCGTCGATCCACCTGGCCAGCGAGCTGGTCGATCCGCGCGACATCGCCTGGATCGGCGCTGAGCTCCGCCGCGACCCGCAGCTCGCTTTCTGTGGCTGGGTCGACTCGGTCGAAAGCGTTGCTCGGATGACCGCGGCCAACGCCACCGGCGCCCCCATCCCGGTCTGTGTCGAGGTCGGCGCCGCGGGAGGGCGTACCGGCGCCCGCTCGATCGACGACGTGGTCGCCGTCGGGCAGGCGGTCGCTGCCTCGCCGGCCCTGTCGCTGGCCGGGGTGAGCGCCTATGAGGGTGCCGTTCCGGATGCCTCCACCAGCCCGGCCGGGCTACGCGCGGTCGACGCCTTCCTCGGCGAGGTGGTACGGGCGCATTCCGCGCTCGCCCCGCTGTACGAGACCGAACGGGTGATCGTCACCGCGGGCGGCAGCGCCTACTTCGACCGGGTCGCCGCCGTGCTGGCTCCGCTGGCCGAGGACCCGCGGGTGGACGTGGTGCTGCGCTCCGGCGCGTACGTGGTGCACGACGACCTGCACTACCGCGCCATCACCCCCAGCACCCGCGGCGCGGGGCCCGAGCTGCGGTCGGCCATCCACGTCTGGGCGGCGGTGCTGTCGCGCCCCGAGCCCGGCCTGGTGATTCTCGACGCCGGCCGGCGCGACCTGCCCTTCGATCTTGACCTACCCATCGTGGTGGGCACCCGCGGCGGGATACCGCTGGACGTGAGCCGGACCGAAGTGGTCAGCCTCAACGACCAGCATGCCTTCGTCCGCATCCCCGCCGACGCGACCCTGGCCGTCGGCGACGTGCTCAAGCTGGGCCTGTCCCACCCGTGTACGGCGTTCGACAAGTGGCGAGCGATCGCCATGGTGGACTCCGCCGACGTGCCGCTGCCCCGGGTCAGCGACGTCGCCTTGACCTACTTCTGATCCCCATCCGCGAGGAGGAGCCGTGACGGCTCGTACGGTGCTGCGCGGCGGCACCCTGGTCGACGCCGAGTCCGGGTCCCGGCCCGGTGACCTGGCGCTGGCCGGCGGACGGATCGTCGCCGCCGGGACGGTCCCGGCCGAACCCGGTGACCGGGTGGTCGATTGCGGCGGGCGACAGCTGCAGCCCGGGATGATCGACACCCACAGCCACGCCGACGGCCAGGTCTTCGACGACGAGGTGGCGCTCGCGCTGCTGCGCCAGGGCGTCACCACGGTGATCGCCGGCCAGGACGGGGTCTCCTACGCCCCCGGCGACGGCCGGTTCGCCACCGCCTACTTCGCCGCCATCAACGGTGCGCATCCCACCTACACCGGCTCCACCGTGGCGGACCTGTTGCACACCTACGACCGCACCACCGGCGTCAATGTGGGGTATCTGGTACCCGCCGGTGTGGTCCGGCAGCAGGTGATGGGGCTCCGGCCCGAGCCACCCACCGCCGAGGAGCTGGCCGCCATGCAGGCCCTGGTCGGCGCCGGGCTGGCCGACGGCGCACTCGGGTTGTCCTCCGGGCTGGACTACGTGCCAGGGCTGTTCGCCGATGCGGCGGAGCTCACCGCTTTGTGCCGACCGGTCGCCGCCGCCGACGGTGTCTATGTCACTCACATGCGTGGCGGCTACGAAGACAACTCGGCCGCCGGCATCGCCGAGGTGGTCAACATCTGTGCCGATGCCGGGGTCCGCGGCCACATCTCCCACTTCCACGCCCGGCCGGAGATCATCACCACCTTGGTGGACGCTGCGGCCAGCAGGGTTGACCTGACGTTCGACTCCTACCCGTACTCACGCGGCTGCTCGCTGCTCGGAATGCTGATGCTGCCGCCAGACCTGGTCCAGCAAGGGCTCGAGGCGTGCATCGCGCAGCTGGAAGACCCGGCTGCCCGTGAGGCCGTGGCGGCGCGCTGGATACCGGTGCTGGTGGCGCGGGCCGACATGGGACCCGGCTGGGCGGAGAACGTACGCTTCGCCCACATCGCCGCCAGCGAGTTCGGCTGGGCCCACGGGCTGTCCCTGGCCGCGGCCGCGGCCCAGGTCGGCACCACTCCCGGTGAGCTGGGCCTGCGGGTGCTGGCCGCATCCCGGCTGGAGGTCAGTGTGGTGATGCGGACCCCGGTGGAGCGTTCCGACGACGAGATCGCCCAGCACCTGGCCCATCCGCGGCATATGGGCGGATCGGACGGCATCTACCTGGGCCGCGCCGCCCACCCGCGCGGCTGGGGTGCCTTCAGCCGCTATCTCGACACGTTCACCCGACAGCGCGGCGACCTCAGCTGGGCCGAAGGGGTGGCCCGGTTCAGTGCCGCGCCCGCGCAGCGCTTCGGGCTGGCCGGCCGGGGATCGCTACGACCCGGGTCGTTCGCCGACGTGGTGCTGCTCGACCCGGCCGCGGTCCGGGTCCGCGCCGACTACGACGACCCTCGACGGCCGGCCGACGGGATCGACGACGTCTGGGTCAACGGCGAGCAGGTCTTGGTGGACGGAGAGCTCTCAGGGGTACACAGCGGGATAGGCGTGCGCCGTTTCGACACATAGGTCGGATGAAAAGCCGCTCTCTTGGGGGCAACCGGGGGCTGCGGACCGGCATTTGTCTGATGTATCCTCCTCGTACTGTGAAAGGGAAACTATGACCAAGATCACTGGTGCTCAGGTCGTCGACGTACGATTTCCGACCTCACTCGACCTCGACGGATCCGACGCCGTCAATGTCGACCCCGACTACTCGGCCGCGTATCTATGGCTGCAGACTGATGACGGACCCGACGGTTACGGCCTGGTCTTCACCGCCGGCCGGGGCAATGAGGTCGTGGTGGCGGCGATCGAGTCCGCGCTGCGCCTGCTGCCGGACGAGGATGTCGAGACCATGCTCGGTCACCTCGGCGAGGTGTCGCGGATGCTTGTGCACGACTCGCAGTACCGCTGGATCGGCCCGGAGAAGGGCGCCTCGCACATGGCGGCCGGAGCCGTGCTGAACGCGCTCTGGGACATCAAGGCCAAGCAGGCCGGCTATCCGCTGTGGGAGCTGCTGGCTCGGATGAGCCCGGAGGAGCTGGTCGAGGTGATCGACTTCTCCCACCTGCGCGACGCCGTCACCGAAGCCGAGGCGCTGGAGATCTTCCGCCGCGGCCAAGAGGGCAAGGAAGAGCGGATCGCCGAGCTTCAGGAGCGCGGCTACGCCGCATACACCACCTCCGCCGGCTGGCTCGGCTACAGCGACGAGAAAATGGTCCGGCTGGCCAAGGAGGCCGTGGCGGACGGGTTCGGGCTGATCAAGCTCAAGGTCGGTGCCAAGGTCGAGGACGACGTCCGCCGGATGAGCCTGGCCCGCGAGGCCGTGGGTCCCGACATCAAGATCGCGATCGACGCCAACCAGATCTGGGAGGTCCACGAGGCTTCGACGTGGATCAACGCCCTGGCCGATCACGACGTCTATTGGGTGGAGGAGCCGACCAGCCCCGACGACATCTTGGGTCACGCCCGGATCCGCTCCGAGATCGCCCCGATCCGGGTCGCCACCGGAGAGGCGGTGCACAACCGGATCATGTTCAAGCAGCTGCTGCAGGCCCAGGCGCTGGACATCGTGCAGATCGACTCGACCCGGGTCGCCGGGCCCAACGAGAACCTGGCCATCTTGCTGCTGGCAGCGAAATTCGGGGTGCCGGTCTGTCCGCACGCCGGCGGAGTCGGCCTGTGCGAGCTGGTCGTGCACTTCTCCTTCTTCGACTATGCCGTGGTGTCGACCACCCACCAGGACCGGGTGATCGAGTTCGTCGACCACCTGCACGAGCACTTCGTCGCCCCGGTCACTGTGGTCGACGGCCGCTACCGGGCGCCGGCCGTGCCGGGCAACAACGCTCAGATGCACCCCGCGTCGGTCGAGCGCTGGGCGTACCCGCACGGCGAGGGCTGGGAGCAGCTGCGCAGCTCCGGCCGGATCCAGGACGCCGCCACGAAGTGAGCTGAGCTGAGACCCGTGGGCGGCGACCGGCGGGCATGACTACAGTGGTTCCCGACGACAGGGGAGCGCCACCAGGCGCTGAGAGTGCGATGAGTCGCAGACCCTCGAACCTGATCCGGTTGATACCGGCGTAGGGAGTCGGGATCTCGAGCCCGTGCAGCGATGCTGCACTGGCTCCCCTTCCGCAAGACCGGGAAGGAACCGTCATGACCAGCTCCACGCGTGAGCACCCATCCCACCTCGCCAGCGGACGCCTCGGCGCCTGGCGAACGGTGGACCTCATCACCACGGTGATGATCGGCGTCGTCTTCGGCGTCGCGTTCATCGGCTGGGGTCAGGTCTACAACCTGGCCGACGCCGTCTTCGTCGCCCTGCCCCCGCTGAAGGGGCTGACCGGCGGCTTCTGGTGGCTGCCCGCCGTGGTGGCCGCCCTGGTGATCCGCCGCCCGGGCGCCGCGCTGCTGGCCGAGATCGTCGCGGCCAGCGTCGAGCCGCTGCTCGGCGGGCAATGGGGACTGACCACCCTCGGCTCGGGCGTGATCCAAGGGCTCGGCGTTGAGCTGGGCTTTCTGCTGTTCGCCTTCCGCCGCTTCACCGTGGTGCCTGCCGTCCTCGGTGGTGCCTTGGCCGGGTTGTTGGAGAGCCCGTACGAGTGGCGGTTGTACTTCCCCGAATGGGCCGTCGGATACGCCGGCGTGTATGCAGCCACGATGACGGTCTCCGGCGCCGTGGTCGGCGGACTGCTCGGCGTCGGCCTGGTCCGGGCGCTCACCCGGACCGGGGTCCTGGCGCCGTTCCCGGTCGGCCGGGAGCATGCGGAGCGTCACCGGATCTGAGTCGGTATGGCTGACCTGGATGTGAGTGGGCTGAGCTGGCGCCCGCACGGCCGCGCCGAGCCCACTCTGCGCGATGTGGACCTGCAGCTTGCTCGCGGAGAGCGGGTGCTGTTGGTCGGACCCAGCGGCTCCGGCAAGTCGACGCTGCTGCGCGCCCTCGCCGGGCTGCTCGACCCCAGCCTCGGCGAGCAGACCGGTACGGTGCGGCTCGGGAACGGGCGGCCCGGCGAGCGGGCCGGCCAGGTGGGGCTGCTGCTCCAGGACCCGCTGCACACCGTGGTGGCCGAGCACGTCGGCCGGGACGTTGCCTTCGGGCCGGAGAACACCGGCCGTCCGGCCGAGCAGATCCGGGCCACGGCGGCGGCAGCGCTGGCCGCGGTCCGGTTCCCCTACGGCGCAGACCGCCGGTCCACCGCGCTCTCCGGCGGCCAGCTGCAACGGCTGGCGCTGGCCGGCACGCTGGCGCTGGAGCCCGAGGTGCTGCTGCTGGACGAGCCGACGGCCATGCTCGACGACGCAGCGGCGGCCGAGGTGCGGGCGGCGGTGGCTGACGCGGTCCGCGCGCACGACCTGACCATGGTGGTCGTCGAGCACCAGATGGCGGGGTGGCTGGAGCTGTGCGACCGGATCGTGGTGCTGGGTGCCGGTGGTCGGGTGCTGGCCGACGGCGCGACCGCGGAGGTGCTGGCCGGGCGAGGTGACGAGCTGCTGGCGGCAGGGCTGTGGGTGCCGGGAGCGCCGCCACCGGCGGTGACCCCGGTGGACTGGGGTCAAACGATCGGCACCGGCCAGCGGCCCGACGACCATCCAGCGGCCGTCGCGCTGGAGCTGGTCGACCTCGCCGTAGCCGCACCCGACGACCGGCGGCTGCTCGTCGCTGACCTCAACCTCACCGTGGCGGCCGGCGACGCGGTCGCGTTGCTGGGACGCAGCGGGTCCGGCAAGTCGACCCTGCTGCGGACGGTGGCCGGGTTCGTCCGGCCCGCGTCCGGTCGGGTGCTGGTGGCCGGCACTGCCGTCGACCGGCTGGTCCGCGACTCGGCCGCGCTGGCGGCTGCGGTGGCGTGGCTGCCGCAACACCTCGACCACCTGATCACCCAGCGGAGCGTGCTGGCGGAGGTCCTGGCCACCAGCGAGGCGCTGTACCGCGACCAGCCGGACCGGCTCGCTGTCGCCCGGGACCGGGCCCAGCGGGTGCTGGCGGCGCTCGGGTTGTGGGCATTGCGCGATGCGGACCCGTACCAGCTGTCGGTGGGGGAGCAGCGCCGGATGGGGTTGGCGGCGGTAGTGGTGCACGAGCCCCGGCTGGTGCTGCTGGACGAACCGACAGTCGGTCAGGACCGACACACCTGGGCGGCGGTGGTCGGGGTGGCGGCCACGTTGCAGGCGGAAGGGATCGCGGTGCTGGCCGCCACCCACGACACCGAGCTGGCCGATGCGCTGGGACGTACGGTGTCGCTCGACGACGCAGCAGCCACTGGCGAGCCGCGACCGCTCGGGCCAGCGGCGTATCTGCTCCGCGAGGTGGTCGAGGCCGGCAGCCCGCCCGCCGCTCGGTGCAACCCGATGGCGTTGCTGCTGGTCGCGTTGGGTGCGGTGGTGGGCTCGTTCTTCATCCGCGACTGGGCTGTCGGCGCGCTGGCCGTGCTGCTGGTCGCCGTGCTGGCGCCGCTGGCCGTCCGCAGCGTCGGCTCGGTGCTGCTCCGACTGGTCCCGGTCAGTCTCGCCGCGCTCACCGTCGGCTGGTCCACGCTGGTGTTCAGCGACCGGGGTGCCTTCGCTGCCACTGCGTGGCCGGTGGCGGGACGGGAGGTGCTGCGGATCGTCTATCTGATCGTGCCCGGAGTGCTGCTGCTGGCAACGCTCGCGCCCAGCCGACTCGCCGACGCGCTGGCCCAGCGTGGGCACCTGCCGCACCGCCCCGTCGTGGCCGCGGCCGCGGCCCTGCTCCGGCTGCAACAGCTGATCGACACCTGGCGCCAGATGACCGACGTCCGCACCATCCGGGGACTCCATCCTCGACGGTCGATATCGGCCCGGGTCCGTTCGGCGGCGTCGCTCACGTTCGCACTGCTGGTCTCCACCCTGCGAGGTGCCCAGCAGCTGGCCATGTCGATGGACGCTCGCGGCTTCGCCGGTGCGACCCGGCGTACGTTCGCGCTGGCGTCCCCGTGGCGGGCCCGCGACTGGCTCTGTGTCGTGATCGCGTTGCTTCTCGCGGCAGCGCCCGCGATGCTCAGCCAGCTGGTGTGAGGTGCCTGGGTCCGATCGATGGCGCCGGACTGGTCACCGCAGCCAGCGGTCGGCGTACTCCCGCCACAGAACCCAATCCTCGGCAGTCATCGCGTGCCCGCCGGCGCGCAGGGCATAACCCAGCCGGCCAAGGGTCGCCTGCCCCACCGAGGGCTGGGTGGTCTGCTCCAGGCCGTCCCCGCTGAGCAGCCGATAGACCGGTGCGGCGGCCCGCAGCACGCTGAACTGACCGGCCGGGTCGGCCCACGCGTCGTCGACGGCGTTGGGCAACAGCACCGGACGCGGGGCGCAGAGCGCCACGAGCTGGTGCTGCTCGACGCTCAGGTCGTCCACGTGGTCGGCCAGCTCGGCGTACGCCGGGGCGAACCAGTGCGGGAAGCGGCGGGTGATCTCGGCGACGGTCTCGGCCGTCGGTCGTCCGGTTGGCCCCGGCGCGGCCAGTGCCGGTTCGGTACGCGACGGCGCCGCGCCACCGCAGCCGGACTGGCTGGGTATGACAGCGGCGATCCGTTCGTCGTTGGCGGTGGCCCACAAGGCGGCCTTTCCGAGCCGGGAATGTCCGACCGCGACGATCGCGTCCTGCCGGATCGCGGGCAGGGCGGTGAGCAGGTCGAGGCAGCGGGCGAAGCCCCAGGCCCAGGCGCTGATGGCGCCGGTCCGCCGGCCGCCGGCGAAAGTCCGCAGCGGTTCGGCGGCCATCGCCGCATCGTCGGGCACGATGTCGTCCTTGGTGAAGCAGGCGAAGGCGAAGCCGGCGGCGAGCGTGCGCTCCACGTCCCAGGCCTCGGATTCGGCGCCGCGGTCGGTGTCGCCGGGTCCGGCGGGCGAGCTGGGCGCGCTGCTCCGGGTGATCCGCGGGTCCGCCAACACCCGGTGGTTGCCGAAGAAGGTGGCGCCGAGGAACAGTGGCACCGGTTCGCTGTCGGTCGGGGTGATGAGCGTCAAGGTGAACGAGGTGTCGGGGCCGGTGGTCTCCACCCGCCACTCACGCAGCTCGGCGGTGTCGGCGAACAGCGGCACCGGCCCGGTGACCAAGGTAGTGGTGGCTGTGCTCGGAGCGCCGGGCCACGGGCCGTAGATTTGGTCCTCGAACTGCCGCAACAATGCGCCACGATGCTCGCGCCACTGCTCGGCGGTGCTGATCGATGTGCCGTCGGGGGCGAGCAAGGCATCCGGCCAGGGCATGCTGGTCAGCCTACGGGTGGGTCCGAGGTCAGTGGAACTGCGGCACGATCAGCCACAGACAGAACAGCACCAGCAGCATCGCGACGCCGAGGAAGACGTACCCGATGGTCATCGCGGCCGCCGAGGAGCGGCCGGCCTCGGTGGCGACCTTGGCGACCGAGACGAACCGGATCCCGAACGACAACAGGATCACGAAGACCACGCTGGCGACGACGGACACCACCGCGACGGTGCCCAGGGCGGCCCAGTCGACATTCATCAGCGGGCACCTCCCTTGGTCTGGATCGGCTGCTGGCCCGGCTCGAGCGGCTCATCGCCCGACCCGTCGACCCGGGGGCCGTCGAGGAACGACTCCGGCTTGGCGGCGGCCAGCACCATCACCTCGTGGCTGTCGGTCACGTTGGTGTGGTCGACGGCGTGCTTGCGGGAGATCACCCAGATGACCGTGCACGCGACGGTGAGCAGGACGAGCAGGGCGATGACCCCGGCGATGCCGCTGTCAGCCAGCAGGGCGGCCAGTCCACCGACCAGGCCGGCGGCGGGCAGGGTGAGGAGCCAGGCGTACATCATCTTGCGGGCCACGCCCCAGCGCACCTCAGCACCGCGGCGGCCCAGGCCCGAGCCGAGGATGCTGCCGGTCGACACGTGGGTGGTGGAGAGGCCGAACCCGAGGTGGGAGGACGCCAGGATGGTGGCGGTGGCGGCGGCGCCGGCGGCCGAGCCCTGCGGAGTCTCGATCTCCACGATTCCCTTGCCCATGGTCCGCATGATGCGCCAGCCCCCCGAGTACGTCCCCAGGCCGATGGCGACACCCGCGGCCAGGATGACCCACCAGTGCGGACCGGTGCCGGGGGTCTGCATGTCCGCGGCGATCAGGACGAGGGTGATGACCCCCATCGTCTTCTGCCCGTCGGAGGTGCCATGGGCCAGCGCCACCAGCGAGGCGGTGAAGGCCTGGCCGTATTTGAACCCCGTCTCGGTGTGCGAGGTCGGGGTCTTCCGGGTGATCCGGTAGGCAAGGCGGGTGGCCAGGGCGGCGCCGATGCCGGCGACCACGGGTGCGGCGATGGCCGGCAGCAGCACCTTGGAGACGACCACCGAGCCGTTGACCGAGCTCAGCCCGGCCCCGACGATGACCGCTCCGATGAGGCCGCCGAAGAGGGCGTGCGAGGAGCTGGACGGCAGGCCCAGCAGCCAGGTGACGAGGTTCCAGACGATGGCGCCGACCAGGCCGGCCAGCACGATCGAGGGGGTGATCAGGGACTCGTCGAAGAACCCGTTGGAGATGGTCTTGGCCACCTCGGTCGACAGGCAGGCGCCGACCAGGTTGAGCACCGCTGCGATGATGACGGCGGTACGCGGCTTGAGCGCCCCGGTGGCGATCGGCCCGGCCATGGCGTTGGCACTGTCGTGGAAACCGTTGGTGAAGTCGAAGATGAGCGCCACCGCGATGACGGCGATCACGACGAACAACAGGGTCACTGCGGTCCCATCTGGATGAGTCGGCTCCAGGTGCTGATGCACCCCGGCAGGATTGACGCTAGGAGTAAGCGGCCAGATGAACAATAGGTGACACCGGATGGTTGTCAATCCGGCCGTCCAGTGACGAGGTGGTCACGGCCCCGGGTGAAAACGCGTGCGCCGGCCGGTGAGTCCCGGTGCGCCGACCTGTCTGTCCTGGTGCGGGCACCGTGCCCGTCTGGATCGAGGAAGAGGTCACCATGCCCGCCATCACGCCGTGCCTGTGGATGGACAACCAGGGCGAGGAAGCCGCCCAGTTCTACTGCTCGCTGTTCCCCAACTCCGCCGTCACCGAGGTGGTGCGCTATTCCGAGGCCGGTCCGGGTGAGCCGGGCAGCGCCATGCTGGTCTACTTCACCCTGGACGGCCAGCCGTTCAGCATCGTCAACGGTGGACCGTTGTTCACCTTCAGCGAGGCGGTGTCGTTCGAGATCGCGTGCCGCGACCAGGCCGAGGTCGACCACTACTGGGACGGGCTGATCGCCGACGCCGGTGAGGAGTCACAGTGCGGCTGGCTCAAGGACAAGTACGGCGTCTCCTGGCAGGTCGTCCCCACCGTGTTGGCCGAGCTGACCCGAGACGCTGACCCGGAGGTGGCCGCGCGGGTGATGCAGGCGATGCTGCAGATGAAGCGGCTCGTCGTCGCCGAGTTGGTGGCCGCGGCGCAGGTCAGCGAAGAGGGACTGACCCGCTCGCCGGCTCAGGGAGGGCGGTGACCTCCGGCTCCTCCCTCGGCTGGCGGGCCAGGTCTCGGCGGCGGTCGATCTCGTGGCTGAGGTCGCGGGCCAACAACGGCCGACGCTTGACCAGGTCGTGGACGGAATCGACCGGGACGTTGAGCACCGACGTCTCCTCCAGTGCCACCCCGGCCAGCGTGACCGCTTCGTCGGTGAGCGCCGAGGGGTGCAGATAGCCGTTGCGCTCGACCACGCCCACCGGGATCTTGTCCCCGGTGGGCAGCACCCGAAGCAGCTGGATCGTGCCGGTGACGACGATGCCCAGCGTGCCCGGCTGCTCTCCCACGCTCTGCACGGTCTCACCCGTGCCATAGCGGACCAGCTCGAACTCCGACGCCAGCTCGGCCGCCTCGTCGGCCGAGAGGAACAGGGCCGCGCAGACCGATCGTGCGGCCTGTTCGGTCAGCTCCGCCGTCGCCCACCCGCGCGGGTCCGCACCGTCGAGGTGCAGACCTTCGCGCCGGCTCGCGTACCAGAGCCAGCTGAGGAAGAGGCTGCGCGAGCCGGCAATGTCGGAAAGGTTCTGCAGCCGCAGGACAACCTCGTACGCCCCGCCGCCCTGAACGGTGGCGACGGGTCTCGCCCCCACAGGCGAGCCTGGCAGCTCGGCCGCCAGTCGCTCCAGCAGGGCGCACACCTGGACCGGCGAGTCGTCGTTGGCGAACTTGATCGCCACCGTCTCAGTGGCCGCCATCGAAGGACGGCTCAGGTTCACGAAAGCGGACTGGGCCAGCAAGGCGTTGGGCACGATGCAGATGGCTCCGCCGGAGTCGAGGTGCACGGAGCGCCAGTTGACCTCGACGACCCGCCCCTCCACCCCCGGGATCTTCCCGGTGCTGGTCCGCAGGTAGTCACCGAGGGTGAACGGCTGCTCGAACAGCAGCAGCAGGCCGGAGACGATCGACCCCGCCGCAGACTGGAGCGCCAGTCCGATCACCAGCGACGTCACCCCGAGCGCGGTGAACAGACCGCCGACGTCGGCACCCCACACCTGGGCCAGCAAGATCGCCAGCCCGACGCCCACGATCACGAGCCGGGCGAGCTCGATGAAGATCGACGGGACCCGGTCACGCCAGGATCCGGCCTTCGCCTGGCCGAACACCGCGACATTCAGCGACGACAGGACCAGCAACAGCAGGAGCAACGCGAAGACGGTCGCCACCAGCCGCACGCCGGTCACCTGGAACTGGATTCCGGCTCCCTTGGTGAGGAGCAGCAACAGCGCCAGGGAGGGAACGACATAGGTACGCAGCAAGGCGACGGCCTTGACCATGCGGCTCCCCGTCCGCGCCAGCCAGTGGTGCAGCTCGGTGAGCAGCACGAGCGCGACCGGCAGACCGACCGCGATGCCGATGGTCCAGGCGAGCCACGGCTGCTGCCAGAGGTCAGGCACGGGCGGGCTCCAGGTCGAGCGCCCAGGTGGAGCCGCTGTCGGCGCCGGCTGCGGTGGTCGGCTGGAAGCCGAACTCCCCGCGCAATCGGTCGTACACGCGCTCGGTCACGAAGATTCCGGACGGGGCGCCGTGGTCTCGGACCTGGTGGGCCAGGTCCACGGCCTCACCCCACATGTCGTAGACGACCTGCGTGCTCCCGATCAGTCCGGCGGTCACCGGCCCGGTGTCGATGCCCACCCGCAGTCCGAGGTCGAGCCCGTGCTGAGCGTTGAACCGCGCCACGATGAGCTCCATCTGCCGGGCGAACTCCACCGTCCGCCGCGCGTTGTCCAGCCGAGGGACCACCGCACCGCAGCTGGCCAGGTATCCCGTCCGGATGCTGCGCACCCGCTCGATGCCCAGCTTTTCGGCGGCGTCGTCAAAGGCCCGGGCCAAGGCGTTGGTCAGCGTCAGCACCTCTGCCGAGCTTCGCCCCTGGGTGGCGCGGTCGATCCCGACGATGTCGGCGAAGATCACGCTGACGTTCGCCAGCTCGCGGGCGATGGTGGCCTCACCCCCTCGATAACGCTCGGCAACACCTGGCGGCATCAGCATGTGCAGCAGACGGTCGTTCTCCGCCTGCTGCGCGGTGAGCAGCTCCGCTTTCGTTCGCAGGTTCTTGTTCATGTCGTTGAACGCGGACCCGAGGTCGCCGAACTCGTCCCGGGTGGTGACCGGGATCTGGGTCGTGAAGTCACCACCTGCCACCGTGCGCACCGCCGTCACCAGCCGTGCCAGCGGGCGGGTGAACACTCTGGCCAGCAGCAGGGATGCCAGGGATACGAGCAGGATGAGGCCGGCGGTCAGCACCCCGAGGTTGCGGGCGAACCTGGTCGACGGAGCGTACGCCTCGGCGGTCTCGACCTTGGCGATGATCACCCACTCCAACCCGTCGATGTGAAGCGGGGCGTACGCGGTCAGAGCCTCGGCGCCCAGATAGGTGGGGCCGATCACCAGACCGGTCTGTCCCCTCAGTGCCTGTTCCACCGCCGGCGTCTCGACGGACTGGATCAGCACCGAGCTCTTGGCCGCCACGGCTCGGGCCGCGATCTCGGGTGGCGTTCCCGCCTTGACCGTGTCGTTCTGATAACCAGCGGGATCCTCGATCAGCTTGCGCGACGTGGACCGCATCAGCTTGTCGGTGCCGACCAGATAGACCTCGCCGGAGGTGCCGAGACCGTTGGCCACCCACCCGCCGTCGTCGGTGGTGATGTCGTTGATCCGGTCCAGCGGCAGCTGCACCACCAAGACGCCCTCGATGTCGCCGTTGGACCAGATCGGTGACGCGGCGAAGGAGGTCGGCGCATCGAACGACGGCTGGTAGGGCTGGAAGTCGCTGAGCGTGAAGCTGTCCAACGCGTTGGACCGTAACGCGCCGTCGTAGACGCTCTCGAGGCCGCCGCCGCGATAGGGACCGGTGTGCACATTGGTGCCCAGGTCGTTGCCCTTGTAGGCGCTGTAGACCACGTTGCCCTGGGTGTCGAGCAGGAAGACATCGCGATAGCCGAAGTTGGCGACCAACGAGCGGAAATAGCCGTGATGCTTGGCGTGGGTCTTCGACCAGGCGCTGCCGTCGCCGGCATCGTTGGTGGCCAGCTTCTGGGCGAAGTCCGTGGTCGTGACCGTGTATTCCGCCTGCAGATACTGTTGGGCCGCAGTCCGGGGCAGCAGCGCCGCCGCGTCGATCCTGATCCCGGTTCGCTCCTCGTACGGTCCGACGAAGGAGTCGTCGTAGTACTTCTTCACCAGCTTCGCCTGGGAGGGATCAGCAGGACCGGTGTTGAGTGTCGCGAAGCCGGTGGTGAAGCCCCGTACGGCCTCGATGGCGGTGAAGCCCTGAGCATTCGTGATCACTGAGCTCTGCAGGGTGTCGAAATACTGGGTCAATTCCCGGGTCCGGGACTCCCGCACCTCAATCAGCTTCTCCTCCACCGCGTCGCGTAGCGACGATGTGCCCGAATGCAGGCCGAACAACCCGACCGCGCAGGCCGAAATAAGGCTGACAGCAAGGAGCATGGTCAACAACTTTGACTGGACGCTGAGCCCCACCCGACGTTTCTTAGATCTCGGTCGTCCAACTTTGTCCAGTAAGCCCTGATCGACAGTCACGGGGGTAAGACTAGGTTACGGCTCGAGCGCGTGGGCACCCACTGGATGCGACGTCGAGCACAGTTGATTTAAGAACTGGGCTCATCTTCTTCAGGCCCTCAGCGAACCCAATATTTGATCACGGTCTCCCACCCGACAGACGAATTGGATGACGCCGTTGTTGCTGTCGAGCTCATCGTGGTTGCGGCTATCGAGCAAGGCGATTCGATGGCTGTCCAAAAAAGCCTGCGGTGCTGCCGATGCGGGGTTGGCGAAGTGGAGCGCCGCGGCGCGCTGCAGCAAGCGGTTCCAGTGCTTGCGGAGCAGCCCGGGTGGGCAGAAGGTGCGGGTTCGGCCGTCGCCCGTGACCAGCTGGAGCCGGACCCAGCCGTCACTCCAGGCCAATGGATAGGGCAGCCGGCTGGCCACGTACTCCTCACCGAGCAGGCCGGCCTGGGCTGCGTCGTGGATCGAGTCGTGCGACCACCGTTCGGCGGGGCCGCGGTAGAAGGCGTACATGGGGACACAGGTGAGTGGCCAGCGTTCGATGCCTCGCCAGGCCACCCATACCAGCCCCAGACTGAGCAGTGTCGATCCGTAGACCACGATCAGCGGCCAGGTGCCGAGGGCGCCGCGATCGGGAACGGCCGCGGCTGCTCCGCCCATCGCCAGTGGATAGCACCAGGTCTGGGGCAGGTAGTTCGGGTTCATCGTCAGCCAGATTCCGAGGTGGAACAGCGCCGCGGCCACCAGGGTGGGAGCCCGCAGGTCATCGACGAAGAGGGCTGCCACAGTGCCGAGCTCGAGCGCGACCGTCGCCACCGCTAGCCCCCGGCAGGCGAGCGGGTGGTCGTGGAGGAAGCGTTTCAGGGCCGGCCACGCGCCCACCCGCGGGCGGGAGACGAAATACCGCAGCGACTCGCCGTCCAGCCATCGCAGACCACCGAGGCGAAGCTTGGACAGTCCTCCGGCGAAGAGTGTGTACACCGCGATCACCATCGCGAACTGCCGCAGAAAGCCAGCCGGCAGGGCAGAGGCCGACCCGGGTGGGAACGGATATCCCGCGACCACCGGTGCCAACCAGCTGTCCACCGACCAGGTCGCATTCAGGTCGACCAAGGGCGCCGCGGCGAGCACGCCGAGCGGAATGACCCACCGATGGTTCGTTCCGAGAGCGCCTGCCATGGCCCCATGCAGGACCCAAGCGCTCACCGCGACGATCAGCGCGGCCCAGCGGCCGCCGAAGCCGACCAGACAGGCCACCCAGGCCACGATGAGGATGGCCCGCATCGATGCCAACCACAGCCGATTGGTGGCCAGCGCGCCGACCTGGCGCATCAGTCCTTGAGGCTCGTAGAAGTCCGGATGAGATCGGCCGACAACCTCGGGCGCCTGCAGGGGTGAGTCCCCGAACGGCGGGCTGTGTCGGTGGGATAACACGGCCAAGGCGAGCAGGCCACCGTAGAGATAGATCCGCCAGATTCCGCTCAGTGCTGGTTGCCCCAGCCAAAAGTCGAACAATGCTTGGTCGAACCATAAAAATAGGCTGTTCGTCAGCACCTGGCCATGCGCCTCACCCCTTTGTTCGACAATTTCGAAGCGATGCTAGTGTCTGCGCCGATCGTGATTCAAACCGCTCGGGGCCACAGTCAGCTTTTTTGGAAGGGATGGAGCGGTTGCGAAACGGTGCACCAGCGGCGCTGGTGAATCCCGGCACATTTTCGCGTGCAGAGGCCTTTTATCCGCAAGTGCTGGCGCAGCCACCCCATGCGGACGTTGAACGATTCTTCGCACTCGAACGTTGCGACATCATCGAGCGCTATTGCGGTCGTCATCGGTTGACCGATCCGGTGCAGCTCGGCCGTTTACTCGGCCAGCATTGCCGTCAGTTGATGTGGGCCGGTTCGGATCTGCTGCTGGTCAAAGGGGCCGACCGGAGTCGGCAGATGATCGTCCTCGAGACCAACTCCTGCCCGTCGGGGCAGAAGTCGATGCCGACCCTGGCGTCCTGGGACGGACACGGTGGCTACCTCCGCCTGGCTCGGGCGCTCTTCGACCCGGCGGCTGCAGGTGCGACCGCCGTCATCTACGACAAGAACCCGATGGAGGTGTTCGGCTACGCCCGCGCGCTGGCCGACCATCTGCAGCAGCCGGTGCTCGTCGCCCAGTTCGCCGCCGACGACCCCTACGCTGCTGTCCGGTTCCGCGAGGGCGTGCTGCAGGTGCGTGATGACGGGGACCGGTGGCACCCGGTCGAGCGGGCCTTCCGCTACGTCACCCAGCGCCCATGGACCCGTCTGCCCCTGCGGACCCAGACCACGATCATCAACCCCGTCCTGGCCTGCCTCGCCGGTGGTCGCAACAAGCTGGTGGCGCACAAGGCATACGAACGCCTCAACTCGACGCTCGCCGGCACCGGCCTCGAGGTCCGGACCCCGATGACGTTCGCCGACGTCGAGCTGGCTGATGTGGGCGAGCTGGTGGCGGCGCTCGGTGGCAGGGCGGTGGTCAAGGTGCCGTACAGCAACGCGGGCCAAGGCATCTACATCATCACCGACCGCGCTGCACTGACCGCCTTCCAGTCGGAGCCGCACGCGTACGACCGCTTCGTGGTGCAGGAGCTGGTCGATGACGTGGAGGCCTCGGCGGACTACCTGCCGAAGCACCTGCACCTCGGCACCCGGCCCGATGACGTGGGTCGGCGGTTCGCCTTCGACCTGCGGATGTTGGTCTGCAGCGGACCGCGAGGGTTCGAGCCGCTGGCCGCCTACGCCCGTCGGGCGCGCGACCCGCTGGGCAGCGGCTCCGCCGCGCCACGCCGCTTCGCCACCAACCTGTCGAGCAGAGACGCTTCCGGCGCGTGGACCCTTGACGACAGCAGGCTGGTCCCCCTCGACGCAGCCGGATTCGACCTGCTCGGCCTGTCGCTCGACGACCTGGTCGACGCCTACGTGCAGACGGTCTTGTCGGTCTGGGCGATCGATCAGATGGCTCGATCCCTGCTGGACGGGCAGGGCGACTTCAGCCAGGAAGCCTTCCACGCCGTGAGCGGCGACGACGCTCTGCTGGCCGAACTGATCGGCGCCCCGACCCAGCCTGTTGTGAGCCAGCGTTGAGGACCCGCTGTGGGTCCTCGTCCAACCAGCGAGGGTGGCTCGTGCCCGCCACCATGAGGAGTGCAGCATGACCAAGATCGGACCTTACACAACCCTGGCGACCGAGCCCGCGGGGCAGCACGTCTACCACGACCGCGACAGCATCCCCTTTCGGGCCCAGTATCCGCTGATCGAGTTCCAGGACGTCTTCGTGGAGACTGGCGCCGAGGCCCAGGAGCTGCAGCGTTACATGATCAAGAACTACTGGTATCAGAAGGCGAACAGCCTCGACCGGGCCAAGATGGTGCATCGGGTGGTGCACATCAACCACAACCTCGACATCGTGCTCAGCTTCATCGACACGCACTACCGGCCGCTGGGGTTCGAGGTGCAGCACATCTCCATCGCGGGGTCGTACGTCCGGGCCGACCAGCCCGGCGACATCGACTTCGACGTGGTCCTGAGCGGGTCGTTCTTTGACTACACCACTTTCAACGAAGGTATCGAGCTGCTCGACCTGACCGGCTCGGTCCAGAAGATCTCGCTCACGGTGATGGGGATGGAGAACGTCCTGGGCACCGCCACGACCATCGACGAGATCCGCAACGACGGCTTCGTCCACCACGACACCATCGCCCGCGAGATGCTGATCGCGCCGATGGGCAACATCACCGTCTACGGCCGGCCGTTCGACCACAAGAAGACCATCGACGGACACAACGTGCTGGTCCGCATCGCCCGGCAGCTGTACTTCGCCCAGCTGACCCTGGAGGGCAAGATCCCCTACTACAACGAAGAGCCGCTCCGGACCCGAAAAGCCATCAAGCGGATCGCCGAGGCACACGAGATCATCGACTGGCTGCTCAACACCTCCGACGACCTACGGCGGCGATGAGACGCTGACGGACTGTCTGCCGCGGTGGGCCCGGCGTTCGAGCGCCCGGGCGACCTCGATTTCCGTATGTCCGCGGACGTCCGGTATTCTCTTCCAGTCGCCTCGACCGGCGATGAGCACCCGTAGCTTAACGGATAGAGCATCTGACTACGGATCAGAAGGTTGTAGGTTCGAATCCTACCGGGTGCGCACATATCAGCCCTAGTCAGAGCTGCCTTCCCCGCTCTCGACGGAACACTCTTCGCCACGTCGCCGCAGATCCCGTGCGGGCCCTTCGTCGCCTGAACCTCGGGCCGGGTGCGGCGAACCGGCTGTTCACTCCTGGTAGGAGTCTCGCAACCGGTAGATCTCGATGTGCTCGCTGCGATACCGCAGCGTGGCGAGCCGTTTCAGCTCCGGCGAGATGGTGGTCGATCGCTTGTCGGCGAAGATCCAGCGAGCGCCATACTCCCGGCGGAGCTGGCCGAGCACTGCCTCGGTGGGCGCCTCAACCGCGCGGGTGCTGAGACTGCGGCGCTCCGGCCACGGGCTCGGCATCCGGTTGATCGATCTCGTGCCGTCGTAGTTGGCCATGTTGGCCGACGTGTACGTCCAGTCGCCGAGCACCATCCGACGCCCGCTCACCCCGGAGACCCACATGGAGTTCACCAGGCAGTCGGGGGTGTCCTTGCCCATCGGCCAGCAGAAGCTGTTGGTGGCCACCACCGCATTCGGGGCGGAATGGCGACGAAGCCACACCGCCGCCCTCTGTTGCTCCGGCGAGACGTACTGGTAGCTGGCGCCGACCTTGGGCAGTGGTCGCATGTCCGGCGGGCGGGCGTTCAGGACTGCCTGGAACGGGACGACGAGTGCGCCGGCGAGTGCGAAGATCACCGCGGCGGTCAGCAGCGGCACCGAGAGCCGACGGATGAAGATCCGAGCCACCAACACCAGCAGCAGCGTCCCCGCCAGGGTGGCCACCATGAGCGCATAGGGCCGGAGCCTTCCGGTGATCACGACGTCCGTGGCGGCGCGTACATCCACCCGGTCGAAGGTGGTGATGACGTACGCCACGATCAGGGCCGGAATCGAGATGACCAGGACCGGCACGACCAGCGTCCGAACCCGGCGCTTCGCAGGGAGCAGCCGCACCGCGCTGGTCACGGTGAGCACATTGGCCAGCGACAGCGTGACAGTCCAGAAGTAGTGTTCGCTGTAGCCGGGATGAGCCAGCATCCACATGGCGGCGTAGCCACCGCCCAGCAGCCCCCACGCCCACACCACCCCCGGATCGGAGCGAAGGGGACGGGAGAAGATGCTCAGCAAACCGAGCAGCCGTGGCGTCTCGGACAACAGCCAGATGACCAGCAACATCGCGATGATGGGCACTGCATCTGGTCGACCATCGGCGAGGGCGGGAACCAGCCAGCCGCCAGCGGCCGGCACAACCGGCTCCCCGTCGAGCAGCTGGGCGTACGAGCTATCGATGGAGACCAACGCCAACAGCTGGAAATGGCTGCCGCCGGTGCTCCCCGTCAGGATCGGCGCCCCAACGAGCCCGATCACCGCCGAAGCCCCGACGACGTAAACCATGGGCCAGTTGATGCGGCGGCTGCGGACGAGATCGAAGAGGAGAACGGTCACGGCGCCGCAGGCGACCACCGGCAGAATGCTGGGCTTGGTCCCGACGCAGGTGAGCAGCAGGAGCGTGAGCACCACCCAGGTGCCGCGCCGCGATCGTCTCCGCAGCAGATCGAGCACCGGGCCCGCCAACCCGAGGATCAAGATCATGGCCAGGATGCCGGACGGGCTGCTAGCGACGAACCCGTCGCCGACGCGCTGCGTGCCAGGACTGCCGAGGCGCCAGATGGCCGGAGCGGCCATCGAGAAGAACGCCGCCACCGGACCCACCCACCAGCGGCGGGCATCGCTCAGCGGCGCCCCGTCGCGCCCCACGAGCCGCGGCCCGTCCATGAACTGCTGCGCAGCCGCGGCGATGGCCAGCAGCAGCACGATGAGGATCGGGATCAACCAGTAGGTGATCATCGCGTCGGCGATCGGCGTCCCGCTGAGTTGTGCAGTAGCGGTCACATGGGCGTCGGCGAACCAGTGATAGCGCAGCGGTTCCCCGACCGCGAAGGGGTCCTGCGGTCGAAGAGTACGGCTCAGCTCGTAGGAGACGGCGCTGTTGTACCAGGTGTCTCGGGCGACCAGACTCGGTTCGGTTGGCAGTGCGCGGCGCACCATGGTGAGGCGATAGAAGCGGTACACCGCCAGCGCGATCACGACAGCCATGGCGAGGTGCCAGCGCGCCGGCGTCCGCAGTTCTGGGCTCCGATGCGGCCACCAGTGGTGCCGCAGTCCGGGGGCTGCGGCGAACGCGATCGCGACGCCCGCGGGCAGAGCCCACATCAGGAGCGGCTGATGGACAGCCGTGCTGACTGCCCAGGCGATCAGCTGCGCCACAATTCCCAGGACCGACCCGAACCCGAGCTCCTTGACCAGCGTGCTGGTTCCGACCAGCGCACGCCACAGCATCACGCCGGGGAACGTGCAACCGACCAGCCAGGCGCCGAGGAAGGCGACAATCGAAAGGGCAGGAGCGCCGGCCTGATGCAGGCTGACGAACGCGACGGAGAGAATGCCCAGCCAGGCGGCGGCCACGCCGACGACCGAGACGTTGATACGCCCCGGCGACGGGTGAACGTGGGAGTTGGGCATGGGTTCCTCCAGTGGGCTATCGAGCCGCGCTGATCGTGATCGACATGGACCCGCCGAGCGGGCTGGGTCTGCTGCCTGCTCGTGGCGCCCCGATCACACGGCGCGGTCAGACGTCGGCTGGTCGATCTCGCGGGCGTCGTCGGTCGAGCCGGGACGGCTGAAGACGAAGTAGCGATAGGCGAGCCAGCGGGACAACGTGGCCAGCACGAGCCCGACTCCGTTGGCTGACACATTGTCAGCCCAGGCCGAGTCGAGATCCAAAACGTACCTGCTGATCGCAAGGCACAGTGACGGGATCGCCACAGCGACCGCGTTGGTCACCACGAAGCCGACGATCTCGGCCCAGCGGCTGCCGGCGGACGTACCGCCGAAGACCCAGAACCGGTTGCCGGCGTAGTTGACGGCCAGGCCCGCCAGCATGGCCACGGCGTAGCCCGTGATCGGGTGGCTGGCGAGGAGAGGTGCATCGCCGACATGCACCAACAGGTTGAACAAGCCGATGGTGACCACCGTGGACAGGCCGCCGACGACCAGGAACCGTGCGGCCGTGTGCAGCTTTCGTCCGCGGTCGCTGGAGAGAAAACCGCTCAGCGTCGTACGCCAGGTCACCGCACCGTGGCGGTCAGCAACAGCGAGACGCCCGATCGCTTGCCGACCGGAAGGAAGCGTTCCGCCTTGATCACCGCGGAGAGGCAGGCATTGACGATCCGGGGGACAGGGGTGAGGTCATTGTCGGTGATGGAACGGCGCCGGAAGGCGACCACCGGTCGCAGCAGGACGTTCCACGAGCGGACCTCGTCGATGACGAAGTTGTCGTTGTCGAACAGGGCAACCAGCGACTCCCGGGTGTAGCGCCGGACGTGGCCGATCGCCTCATCGTGAGCACTCCACAGCCGCATGTCTGCCGGGACAGCAATCAGAACCTTGCCGCCGGGGCGGACCACCCGAGCGATCTCCGCGACAACCTGGTCGTCCTCGTCGATGTGCTCCAGCACGTCGTACGCCACGACGAGCCCGAAGTGGTCGTCCGGGAACGGGATGGCGCGAGCGTCGCCCTGCACCACAGTCAGCCCACGCGCCCGCGCCAGCTCAACACCGGCCGGGGAGAACTCCAATGCGGTGGACTCCCAGCCCGCCGCTTCCAGCACCCGGGTGTTGCCACCGGCTCCTGCTCCGATGTCGAGAGCCCGCGACGGCGGCACGTCCGCGATAGCCTGGGCGATGATGTGCCGCCGCTCGCGGAACCACCAGTGGTCGTCCTCGAGGTTGGCCATATTCTCGATCTGAGGCTGCTTCACGCAGTTCACCATAGAGGATCGCTGCCGCGCCGCACGGATGTTGGCGCGCGCGATGGCGCAGAATTCTGGCCGGGCGTATTCGCGCTGTAGCGCCGATCCGCGGATCAGGAAGCGCGGCTGAGCTCCCCGCTGCGTTGCCGTGCTGCCAGGTCGTCGATGGTGCGACCGATCCCGGCCGGCAGTGGCGTGGACAGGAAGTGGTCGAGCTCGGTCCACACCTGTGATCGCATCCGCAGGTCGCGCACCTGCAGCTTTCGGTTCGGCGAGTCGCCGATGACCAGGGGGGCGCGACGCTTGAACAGACGCTGGAAGATCCCGAGCAGCTCGGCAATCGTCGTCGGCCGCCCCGACGCGAGGATTTTCACGATGGGCGTCGTGGCCGGCACATCGCTGCGCATGAGCTCAACCGCGCGCACCACCATCCGGGCGCAGTCACCCACATAGAGATAGTCGCGGATCGTGTCCAGCGAGACGTAGAGCAGGATCGGGGACCGCAGCAGGTAGGCCTTGGCCAGCTGCGAGATGAGACCCTGGGGCTTGGCGATGTTCTGCCCCGGCCCGTACAGGTTCGAGATTCGACCGATCATGGCAGGCAGCCCGGTTCGCTCGACGAAGGCCTGGGTCGCGGCCTCCATCGCCAGCTTCGTGTGCCCGTAGGCGGCCAGCGGGGCGACGGCAGTGGTTTCGGTGAAGGGCGGTCCAGTGGCGCCGGCGTAGACGCCGCCGGCCGAGGAGGCGAGGAACATCGAGACATTGCGCCGGCGATCGAGCAGCGGTTCCAGCTCTGCGAGGAACGTCTCGTAGACCGCCACCTCGCGGGCGAGCGACTCAGCCGATGACCCGACCACGCCGGCTCCGGCCACCCAGACGAGGTTGCATCGGTCGTGACCGGCCTGGCGGATCATTCGCTCTGCACCATCCAGCAGTGCCGCGACGACGACGTCTCGGTCCTCCTCCCACGGGACAGCGCTACGGAGGACGTCGTGGTGCCGGTGATGGGCCAGCGCCGAGGTCGAGCGACCGAGCAGACCTGAGGCACCGACGACCCAGGTGACCGGCACGTCAGCTGCCGTCTTCGGTCAGCTGCGGCGGCCGGCCCCAGCCGAGCGGACCATCGGCCGGGTCGCGAACGATCAGATAGGGAGGGCGACCCATGGCCATGTTGACCGCGACGCCGAGGTATTCCGCCAGTGTTCCCAAGGCGAAGAGGATGGCGCCGGTGGTGATGAGGATGATGGTGACCAGTGACGTCCAGCCCGGCTCGATGTCGTTGCCGGCGAGCCGCGCGACCACCAGTGCCACCGCGACGACCAGCCCCAACACCGCGAATGCCACGCCCAGCACGCTCACCACGCGGAGCCCGCGGGTTCCGCTGGTCAGCACCAGTCGCCAGAAGTGGGAGATCAGGGACCGCAGCCGATACCCGGAGACGCGGTCGCCCTCGTCACGCAGCGTCACGGGACACGTGACAACGGGGGCGGCGACCCAGCCCAAAGCCACATCCAGGTAGACCCCCGCTCCGGCGTACGCGGCGACGCTGCGGCCGACTTCGCCGAGGATCAGGCGGTAGCTGTTGTACTTCGCGACGTCACCGGCGCCGCCCAGTCGTCCAGCGGTCCACTTGGCGCCACGCGAGGCAGCGTTGCGCAGCCAACCGTGGGGCGGTGGGTTGACCGGGGCGCCGTAGACCACAGCAGCGGACTGCCGTAGTGCGGTGTCCAGCATCGCTGCCATGTCGGCCGGGTCCTGCTGGCCGTCTTCATCGACGGTGACGATCCAGTCGCCTCCCGACGACGACATCCCGGCCAGTGTCGCCGAGTGCTGACCGAAGTTGCGGCTGAGCCATACCGTCCGTACGAAGTCGTAATGCTGCTCTAGCTTTCGCATCACCGTAGGCGAGTCGTCGCGGCCGTTGTCCCACACGAGAACGATCTCGCCCACGCGGCAGCGGTGGCCGTCAGGCGTGCGGAACTCCTCGACATACGGCGCCAGTTGGTCCACCACGGAGGCGAGGTGTCGTTCGCCTTGGTAGACCGGGATGACGACAGAGATGTCGTGCACCGGATCGTGCGGTGTATCGGCAGACATGGGCTCAGACTACTGATCATTCGCACGGTGATGAGACACACGGCGGCGTGTTGAGTGCCCGCGGGCGGACCCGGTGATCAGAGCACGAAGCGGTAGCCGACGCCCGGCTCGGTGAGGAAGTGCCGGGGCCGGCCGGGCTCGGCCTCCAGCTTGCGGCGGAGATTCGCCAGGTAGACCCGCAGATAGTTGGTCTCGCGGTGATAGCTCGGGCCCCAGACTTCACGGAGCAGTTCGGTCTGTCGCACCAGTTGGCCCGGTTGGCGGGTGAGGACCTCCACCAAGCGCCACTCCGTCGGGGTGAGATGCACCGGCGCTCCGGCGCGGGTGGCCTGCTGTTCGGTGAGGTCCAGATGCAGATCGCCGGCCTGGACCACCCGAGCCGGTGCTTCGGCGTTGAGCGGGCTGTGCCGCAGCGCGGTGCGGATCCGGGCCAGCAGCTCCTCCATGCCGAAGGGCTTGGTGACGTAGTCGTCGGCCCCGAGGTCGAGTGCTTCCACCTTGTCGTCAGAGGCGTGCCGCGCCGACAGGACCAGCACCGGGACCTCGGCGAACGAACGCAGTTGGCGCAGCACGCTCATCCCGTCGAGGTCGGGCAAGCCCAGGTCGAGCAGGACCAGGTCGGGCATCCGCTCGCTGACCACCTGCAGGGCCGAGCGTCCGTCGGCTGCCGTCTCCACCTCGTACCCGCGGGCGCGCAGGTTGATGGTGAGAGTCCGCAGCAGGGAGGGGTCGTCGTCGACGGCCAGCACGAAGGTCATGGTGCGACCACCGTAGATGCACCGGGGAGGGCGGGCTCACGATCGGTGGCGTCGGAGTCAGGGGTGTGGCGATCGCCGGGGTCGTCCTCGCCGGATCGGGGGACGGCTGGGAGGTCGACGACCATGGTGAGGCCGCCGCCCGGAGTGTCGACGGCGCTGATCTTGCCGCGCATGGCCTCGGTCAGCCCTCGCGCCACGGCCAGCCCCAGCCCCAGGCCGTCGCCGTTCGGAACGTCTCCGAGCCGCTGGAACGGTGCGAAGAGGGCCTCGCGCGAGCCGGGTGGGATACCCGGCCCGTGGTCGATCACCAGCAGCTGGACGCGGTCGGGGTCCTCGGCGGGAGCCTGGGCGGTGATCTCGACCGGCGTCCCATCGGGGGTGTGCCGCAAAGCGTTCTCGACCAGGTTGGCGATCACCCGATCCAGCAGCCCTGGATCGGCCAGGACCGAGCGGTCCAAAGCCTCCAGCCGGACCTCGATCCGCTCCCCTGCATGCAGCGGCTCCAGCGCCCAGGCGACGGAGCTGGTCAGGTCGACGTCGCCGAGCAGCGGGTTGACCGTCCCCATCTGCAGCCGGCTGAGGTCGAGCAGGTTGTCGATGAGGTTCTCCAGCCTGTCGGCACCGCTTTCCACTGTGGCCAGCAGCTCGGCCTCATCGGTGGCCGACCAGGTGATGCTCGGATCACGCAGGCTGCTGACCGCCGCTTTGATCGCGGCGAGCGGCGTACGCAGGTCATGTGAGACGGCAGCCAACAGGGCCGTACGGGTGCGGTTGCCCTCGGCCAGCTCGGCTGCGTGTCGGGACTCGGCCAGAGCCTGACGGCGCTCGCGGACCACGGCGAAGTGAGCGGCGTAGGCCGACAGCAGTCGGCGGTCCGCGGCGTCGAGCGGATGACCACGGAAGACGACGGCGACCTCGGGGGAGACCTGGATGGTGGCGTCGCAGCCGGTGATGGTGGTCGGTGCGTCGCCGAAGTCGGCTTCCACCACCCAGCCGTCCTCGCTGCGGTGCAGCACCGCGGCCCCCGACATGTTGAAGACCTCACAGACCTTGCTGAGCAGCTCGGTCTGGTCGTCGCCGGTGTGCAGCAGCGTGTGCGACAGCACGGCCAAGGCGTTGGCCTCGGTTCGGGCGCGGACCGCCTCGGTGGTACGCCGGGCCGCCCGGTCGACGACGGTCGCCACCGAGACCCCGGTCACCAAGAACACGGCGATCGCCAGCGCGTTCTCGGGACTCGCGATCGTGAGGGTGCCGGTCGGAGCGACGAAGAGATAGTTGAGCAGCACTCCGCTGAGCACCGCTCCGAGAACCGCCGGCAGCAGCCCGCCGACCAGCGCGGTGGCGACCACCAGCCCCATGAACAGCATGGACTCGGTCGGCAGCCCGTGCAGGTGCGGCGTCAGCGCCAGCCCGGTGGCCAGCGCCGCTGTCCCGGCGACCGCCATCACGTAGCCGCCGACCAGCCGCTGTCGGCTCACTGTGGTGCGGCGTCGGGCCGGGCCGGATCCCCGACGGGCGTACGCATGCGTGACCACGTGAACGTCGATGTTCCCGGACTCCGCGATCACCACCTCGCCCACGCCGGGCCGGAGCAAGGTGGCCACCCGGCTTCGGCGACTGGCGCCGATCAGCACCTGGGTCGCGTTGACTCCGCGGGCGAAATCGAGCAGACCTTCGGCGGCGTCAGCGGCCACCACGGCGTGAAAGGTGCCGCCCAGCTGGGCTGTCTTCGCTCGCAGTTGCTCCAGCTGGACCGCGGAGACCCCGCTCAGTCCATCCCGCCGGGTGACATACACCGCCATCCACTCGCCCCCGGTGTTGCGGGACGCGATCCGCGCGGCCCGGCGCAGCAGTGCCGCCGACTCCTCCCGTCCGGACACTGCGACGACGATGCGCTCTCGGGTGGCCCAGGTGGCGTCGATGCCGTGGGCAGTGCGGTAGTGGTCCAGTGCCTCGTCGACCCGGTCTGCGAGCCACAACAACGCCAGCTCGCGCAGCGCCGCGAGGTTGCCCTCGCGGAAATAGTGGGTCAGGGCGTGCTCGATCTTGTCCGCGGCGTAGATGTTGCCGTGGGCCATCCGCCGCTGCAGCGACTGCGGGCTCATGTCGACCAGCTCGACCGTGGCCGCGTCGCGGACCACCTGGTCGGGGACCGTCTCGTGCTGGCGGACGCCGGTGATGGACTCGACGACGTCGTTGAGCGACTCGAGGTGCTGCACGTTGACGGTGGTGATGACATGGATCCCCGCCGCCAGCAGAGCCTGCACGTCCTGCCATCTCTTCGCGTGCGCACCGGGGTGCGACGCGAGATAGTCGGCGTCGTAGGCGTTGCTGTGGGCGAGCTCGTCGACCAGCGCGACCTCGGGTCTACGGGCGAGAACGGCGTCAAGATCCAGCTCGCTCATCTCGACGCCCCGGTAGCGGACCGCCTTGCGCGGTACGGCCTCCAGGCCGTGCGCGGCCTCCTGTGTTCGCACCCGGCCATGGGTCTCCAGGTAGGCGATGACGACGTCCGTGCCGCGTTCGAGCCGCCGTCGACCCTCCTCGAGCATGGCGAACGTCTTGCCGACGCCGGGCGCGGCCCCGAGATACACCCGGAGCTGACCTTCTGCCATGCCCTCAGTCTGCCTCAGCCTGGGGAGGTCGACCGCCGAGGTGCCCAGCTCGGGTCGGCTCACTGTCGTCGCACTCAGCGCTGTGCGGCCAGGGCAGCGTTCGGCGTGACCACGTCGCCCCGTGGTTCGCCGAGGCTGCGGTCGGAGGTCGCCGGGGCCTGCTCAGCCACCCGGTCGGTCGGCAGCTCGGCCTCCGGCGGGTCGGCGTCGGAGCCGCGGACGGTGCTGGCGACCAGGAGCAGAGAGCCGCAGGCGGAGAGGGCGGGCATCAGATCCGGTCCGGGCCGATCGGGAGATAGACGGCCTGCGCGGCAGCCGCAACCAGGCCGATAGGCAAGAGACTCATGAGGCCATCCCAGCCGTCGGGTCGTCGACAGCAGCTTCTCTTAACGCCATCTTGGCGCGCGTTGACGGTGTCTTAGCGGGGGCAGCCAGTGCATGTACGGGCTTACCGACGTGACGAACGGGAACTAGTCAGGCGGCTGCCTCGGTCGCCAGCCGCTGCTGCGGTGGCGGTTGTGCAAGGTCGTCACGACGCGAGAAAACTGTCAGTGGCGGATCGTAAATTGTACGTATGTTCGATTTAAGGATGGAGTTGCCGGCTGACAGGTCGGCGACTGCGACGTGTGTCGCTGAGCTGCACCGGATGGTGGTGATGGCGGAGACGCGGTTGTTGGTGGTCGCCGCGCACTGGGCTGACCTGCACGGACCAGGACCTGAACCTGTGGTTGATTCCGGACCGAACACGGAACACTTTCGCCAGCTCGGTGGCGACGGTACGCCGCTGGTCTCGGAATACGCCGCCGGCGAACTCGGGACGTTGCAGGAGACCACCACCGGTGCTGCGTCGGCGCAGATGGCCGATGCACTGGATCTGCGGCACCGCTTCCCGCGGCTCTGGGCACGAGTGCTGGCCGGGGAGGTCCGCGGGTGGAAGGCCCGTAAGGTCGCCCAGCACACCCGCCACCTGTCAGCCGAAGCAGCCAGCATGGTCGACGCCATGGTGTGCGGTCCGATCGGGGCGATCTCCTGGGCACGGTTTGAGAACCTGCTGCAGGCGGCCGTGATGAGCGCCGACCCCGTAGGAGCGGAAGCGCGGGCGAGGTTGTGGGAAGCCGAGCGGTTCGTCCGCGCCGGCCGGACCGAAGTGGGCGGACTGAAGGTGCTGGTCGCCCGGGCCAATGCCGGTGATGTGGTCTGGTTCGTCGCCATGGTCAACCGGATCGCCGAAATCCTTCAATTGGAAGGCGATACCGGTCCCGTCGGGGTCCGCCGATCGAAGGCGATCGGGATTCTCGGTCAGCCGGCGACAGCGTTGGCGCTGCTGCAGACACACCAGGGTGACCCGTGTGATCAGGTCGAACCGACCGCCGAAGGACCGGAGCCGGTGGACACGCATCAGTCGGTGCGGTTCGACGGACCGGTGGTGGATCCTGTGAAGGCTCGACCGCAGACCACGCTCTACATCCACCTCAGCCACGAAGCCCTGATGACCGCAACCAACGCCGGCGCCCCCGACACCGGCGGCGCCGGACCTCATGACCGTGTGACCGATGGTGGCGTCCGCAGCTACGTCGGTGGGGCCGAAGGCGACGACCCGGGCACCATCGGTGGCTACGTGGGCCGGATCGAAGGCGACGGCCCCGTCACCATCGACCAGATCCGCCGGTTCCTCGCCAACACCCCCAACACCATCACCGTCCGCCCGGTCCTCGACCCGAACCCAGCACCGGTAGACGCCTACGAGATCCCCCACCGCCACCGCGAAGCCCTCCGACTCCGCAACCCCGCCGACGCCTTCCCCTACAGCACCAGCCTCAGCCGCACCATGGACCTCGACCACACCATCCCCTACGCCAACCCAGGCCCACCCCAACAGACCAGCCTGGCCAACCTCGGACCCCTCGACCGACGACACCACCGCCTCAAGACCCACGGCCGCTGGCGACTCCGACAACCCGTCCCGGGCGAATACCTCTGGCGATCACCGCACGGCTGGGTGTATCTGGTCACCAACCAAGGCACCCAAGCATTGGGCAACAACGCCTTCACCGACCGCATCTGGCACACCGCCACCGCCCTGCAACGCCGACCAGCCCGGGCCGCGCCCGCGGCCAGCGCCGCCTGACTAGCTCGACGTGGAGTCCGCTACGACCGGCTGAGTCAGGCTGTCGGCGCCCGGGCGCTGCGGACGTTGCACGATGGCGATGCCGACCAGCATCAGCGCGCCGCCAATGATCTGCACCGCGGAGGGACGCTGGCCCACGAGGGCAGCGGCGAAGATCACCGCGAACACCACCTCGGAGAGGGCGACGAACGAGGCCACGGAGCTGCCCAGTCGGCGCACGGCGACGATGCCACTGAGATAGGCAAAGGTCGCGGCGATCAGCACCAGGGCGGCCAGCGGGACCCACCAGGCGATGGTCTCACCGGCCAGGCTGGTGCTGTTGGTGCTCGCAGCCAGCGGCAGTACCCCGGTCAGTCCCACCAGCACGATCACCAGGGCGCCGATCCCGGTGCCGGCTGTGGTCATCAGCAGCGGCGGCACGGAGGGTCCCGTCGTGGACTCCTCGGCGAGGACGAAGTAGGCGCAAAGGCCCACCGCCGCACCGAGCCCCCACAGCACGCCGACGACCGAGATCACCAGGTCGCCGGTGAGATCCAGCACCAGCACCATCCCGACGATCGCGACTGCCGCCCCGGCGAACACGGTGCCTGCCGGACGGGTGCGCCGACGCCACCAGTGCCACCCGATCAGCATCACCGGCGCCAGATACTCCAGCAGCAGCGCCACCCCGACGGACAGATACTGCACGGCGCTGAAATAGCACAGCTGCGCGGCGGCGACGGCGATCACGCCGTACGCGACCATCCGCCGACCCTGCAACGCCGTCGGAAGTCCGGTACGCCGCAGCAGGATCAGACAGGGCACGAGGAGCACAAGGAAGGCGCCGCCCACCCGCACGGCCACCACGGCACCCGGTGACCAGCCGGAACCCAGCAGCGACTTGGCCAGAGGGCCCGAAATCCCGAACGCGGCCGCCGAGCTAAGAGCCCACCCGAGGCCCCGCGCGGAGACGTGGCTGCGGGTCGCATGGGTGGGGCGAGAGGCTGTGGTCATCGTGATCCTGGAGGAGTCCGGAAGGGTGTCACTAGCGAAAGTCGGTATGCTCATGACACTAGAGGCACCGCATGTCAGGAGTCAAGATGCATTTTGCCCATGACACGCAAGAGGCACTGGTTGAGGCGGCGGCGCTGGTCAACACGCTGAGCGACGACAAGGACGTCATCGTCGACCGCGCCGGTCTCGACACCTTCCTGGCTGCCCACCCCTACTCCGGGGTGCACTTGGGCACGGAGGAGGAGTTGCAGGCGGTCCGGGCGCTGCGGTCCCGACTGAGGACCGTCTGGGAGGCGCCGGACAGCGACGCCGCCGCGTTGATCGTGAACGAGATCCTCACCGAGGCGGACGCACGCCCCTATCTGACCCGCCACGACGCGTACGACTGGCACCTGCACGTCACCGCCCCCGACGCCCCGCTGGCCGACCGGATCGCCGCCGAGGCGGCGATGGGCTTCCTGGACCTGATCCGGATGCAGGACCTTGACCGGCTCAGGATCTGCCAGGCCACTGACTGCCACGACGTTCTCGTCGACCTGTCCAAGAACAAGTCGAAGCGGTTCTGCGACTCCGGCAACTGCGCCAACCGGATGCACGTCGCCGCGTACCGCGCCCGCCGGTCCCAGCGCGCTGACGGCCCGCCGCCGCCGAGCTGACCCGGGCCGTCAGAAGGCGTACGCGACCAGTTCCGCCATCAGTTCGTCGCCGTCGCGCGGCAGGCCCCGCGCGGTGAACCAGGTGCAGACGTTGCGGCAGTCGCGGGACAAGAACTCCATCCCCGAGGGGTTGGCGACGATATCCACCGCCTGCGGCAGGTCGATGATCACGATCCGGTGCTCCGTGGCCAAGATGTTGAACGGGGACAGATCACCGTGGGTGAGCCCGAAGCCGGCCATCACGATCAGGGCTTGGTGGAGCTGCTCCCAGTACGCGGCCAGCAGCTCGGGGTCGGGCCGGGTCTGCGCCAGCCGGGGAGCCCCCGCGCCATCCGCGGTGGTGATGAGCTCCATCAGGATCTCCGTCCCGTCCAGCTGGACGGGATAGGGCACCGGCAGTCCGGCCGACCAGAAGGATGCGAGATAGCCGAACTCGGCCATCGCCCATTCGCCGGCCTGGACGCTGCGGCCGTGGCGGGTGCCCTTGGCCGCGGCCCTGCGGTCACGGCTGTTGCGCATCCGTCGACCCTCGACATAGCCGGAGTCACGGTGGAACTGGCGCCGCTCGTGCGAGCGGTACCGCTTGGCGGCCAGGACGACCGACGCGTCTGCGGTGGCGCGCTCCAGCAAGAAGACGTCGGCCTCTTTGCCGGTCTTGAGGATGCCGAGCTCGGTGTCGATGGCGGCGTCGGCGGTGATCACCCAGTCGGGCCACGGTTCAGGCCCGGCGACGATGCCCATCTCGTCCCAGGTCGACCAACGTTGGCCCGGTTCGAGCTCGTCGGTGGGGAGATAGGTGAAGTCGGACGGAGCCGACGGGGACGTGGGATCAGGGAAAGAAGGGTCCTGAGAAGACATGATCTGCGGTGCTCCTGAAGCGAAGGGACGAGGGTGGGCGCGAGACGATCGCCCGGACGGCGTTCACCATGTCCACACCCCCTTCGGCTCCTCGGGTCCGCTCTGGGACCGCAGTTCTGGCAAGGATGAGTCAAACAAATAGGACATGCAACTTGTTTTCTCATCGCCCAAGATCTCGCGGTACGTTGAACGAAATGGACTGTGCTCCGGGCCACACCCAGCCCGACCGGCTCCACGACGCACCACCTCCACCGCGGTGATCCTGCGGCGGGACCACTTGGATGCGGGATGACCCCCCGCATGAGGACGAGAGGATGCCTGGAAGTGAGCGATGTCAGCGGCGTGAGCGCCGAGGTTGACCTGGTCCAACTGCTGAGTCCCGAGGGTGAGCGTGTCGAGCACGCCGACTACGCCTTCGCCGGGAACGACGAGTCCGTCCGGGGTTATTACCGCGACATGGTGATGACCCGTCGCATCGACACCGAGGCCACCGCCCTGCAGCGTCAGGGTGAGCTGGGTCTGTGGGCCTCCTGCCTCGGGCAGGAAGCGGCCCAGGTGGGGTCCGGGCGGGCGCTGAACAACAACGACTACGTCTTCCCCACCTACCGCGAGCACGGCGTGGCCTGGTGCTTGGACATCGAGCCGCTCAAGCTCCTCGGGCTGTTCCGCGGCACCGACCTCGGCGGCTGGGACACCGAGGAAGCGCGGTTCCACCTCTACACGATCGTCATCGGGGCACAGGCCCTGCACGCCACCGGGTACGCCATGGCGCTGGAGCGCGACGGACTGGTCGGCACCGGCGACCCGGCCCGCGACGCCGCCGTGGTCTGCTACTTCGGCGACGGGGCGACCAGCCAGGGCGACGTCAACGAGGCGTTCATCTTCGCCAGCTCCTACAACGCTCCGGTCGTCTTCTTCTGCCAGAACAACCAGTGGGCCATCTCGGAGCCGATCGAGCGACAGTCACGGATCCCGCTCTACCAGCGGGCAGCCGGCTTCGGCTTCCCCGGCGTCCGTGTCGACGGCAACGACGTGCTGGCCGTGCAGGCCGTCACGGCCGAGGCGCTGGAGCGGGCCAGGTCCGGCAACGGTCCAACCTTCATCGAGGCCTACACCTATCGGATGGGTGCCCACACCACGTCGGACGACCCGACCAAGTATCGGCTGGCCGACGAGCTGGAGCACTGGCGGCTGAAGGACCCGATAGCGCGGGTCAAGGCCTACCTGGACCGTACCGGCGCAGCGGACGACGCCTTCTTCGCCTCGGTCGAGGCCGAGGCCGAGGCCATGGCCAAGGTGCTGCGGGCGGGCTGTCTGACTCTGCCCGACCCCTCCATGCTCGACGCCTTCGACCACGTCTACGCCGAGCAGACACCACACCTGCAGGAGCAGAAGGCGCGCTATCGGGAGTACGTCGACTCGTTCGCCGAGTCCGGTCACGTCGGAGGGGGACGGGCATGACCGCCATGACAATGGCCCGGGCGCTCAACGCCGGGCTCCGCCGCGCGCTCGAGGCCGATCCCAAGGTGATCTTGGCCGGTCAGGACATCGGCAAGCTCGGTGGCGTCTTCCGCGTCACCGAGGGTCTCCAGAAGGACTTCGGCGACCACCGGGTGATCGACTCGCCGCTGGCCGAGTCGGGCATCATCGGCACCGCGGTCGGCATGGCCCTGCGGGGCTACCGGCCCGTCTGCGAGATCCAGTTCGACGGCTTCGTCTATCCGGCGTACGACCAGATCGTCAGCCAGGTCGCCCGGATGCACTTCCGCTCATCCGGCAAGATCAAGATGCCGCTGGTCATCCGGATCCCTTACGGGGGTGGGATCGGCGCGGTGGAGCACCACAGCGAGTCGCCGGAGGCGTACTTCTCCCACACCGCCGGGCTCAAGGTCGTCACCTGCTCCAACCCCGTCGATGCGTACTGGATGCTCCAGCAGGCGGTGGCCTCCGACGACCCGGTGATCTTCTTCGAGCCGAAGCGTCGCTACCACGAGAAGGCGGAGGTGGACGAGGCCGCGTCTCCGATGCCGTTGCACGCGGCGCGAGTCGTCCGCCCGGGCAGTGACGTCACCGTGCTCGCGTACGGACCGATGGTGAAGACCTGCCTGGATGCCGCCGCGGCCGCCGCCGAGGAGGGCCACGAGCTCGAGGTGATCGACCTGCGCTCGTTGTCCCCGCTGGACCTCGCCCCGGTGGTCGAGTCGGCCCAGCGGACCGGCCGGGTGGTGACCGTTCACGAGGCCCCGGTGAACCTGGGGCTGGGGGCGGAGCTGTCGGCGCGGATCACCGAGCAGTGCTTCTATTCCCTCGAGGCCCCGGTGCTCCGCGTCGGCGGTTTCGACATGCCATATCCCGCCAGTCGGATCGAGGAGGAGTACCTTCCTGATCTTGACCGGGTGCTCGACATGGTCGACCGCTCGCTGGCCTACTGAACGCACAGGAGAAGTCGATGAGAGAGTTCCGCCTGCCCGATCCCGGCGAAGGCCTGGTCGAGGCCGAGATCGTCACCTGGCGGGTCAAGAACGGCGACCGGGTCGAGGTGAACGACATCGTCGTCGAGGTGGAGACGAGCAAGTCCCTGGTCGAGCTGCCGACGCCCTATGCGGGCACGGTGACCGCGCTGTTGGTCGAGGAAGGTCAGACCGTCGATGTCGGTGCTCCGATCATCCGGATCGACGACGGGTCCGCGGACGCCCCGACCCCGGCCGCCCCGGGCACCGAGACCGTGGCCGCCGACGGCGCGCGGGTGGCGAATCTGGTCGGCTACGGTCCCCGGACTCCCGACACCAAGCGGCGCCCACGCCGGGCGGAGCCGGTGCCCGAACGTGCTCACGCGCAGCTGGCCGACACCTTCTCCACCGAACAGCCGGTCTCCCGCCCGGCCGGCGGGCGCACCGAGCTGACGGCACACCAGTCCCGTCCGGTCGGCGAGCCGCTGCCCGGGCCCGGGGCCACGCCGGCCGGACCACGAGCTCGCGGTGGCGCGGTGCTGGCCAAGCCGCCCGTGCGGAAGCTGGCCAAGGACCTGGGCGTCGACCTGACGGCGGTGACCGGATCCGGCACCGGGGGCGTGATCACCCGCGAGGATGTCCAACGCGCCGCGGAGCCGTCCGCCGCCCCGGCTGCGACAGCGTCGACCAGCGCCGGCGAGACCCGAGTCCCGGTCAAGGGTGTCCGCAAGATCACCGCCGAGGCGATGGTGACTTCGGCGTTCACCGCACCGCACGTGACCGAGTGGCTGACCTGCGACGTCACGGCGACGATGGAGCTGGTCGAGCGGCTGCGGGCACGGCCGGAGTTCGCCGGCGTACGGATCTCCCCGCTGTTGCTGGTGGCCAAGGCGGTGCTGGTCGCCCTGCGGCGCAACCCGCAGCTCAACGCCAGCTGGGACGAGACCGCGCAGGAGATCGTGATCAAGCACGCGGTCAACCTCGGCATCGCCGCGGCGACCCCCCGAGGCCTGCTGGTGCCGAACGTCAAGGACGCCGGCTCGCTGGACCTGCTGGGCTTGGCGCAGGCGATCAACCAGCTGGTGGTCACCGCCAGAGAGGGACGCACCCAGCCCGCCGACACCGCCCAGGGAACGTTCACGATCACCAACGTCGGTGTGTTCGGCGTCGACGCCGGAACCCCCATCCTGAACCCCGGACAGGCCGGCATCTTCTGTCTCGGTGCCATCGACCGGCGGCCGTGGGTGATCGGCACCGGCGAGACGGAGCGAATCGAGCCACGATGGGTCACCACGCTCTCGGTCTCCTTCGACCACCGGGTGGTCGACGGTGAACAGGGCTCGCGGTTCCTGGCTGACGTGGCCGCCATCCTGTGCGATCCCGCCCTGGGGCTGCTCTTCTGACCGAGAGACTCCTGTTCTGACCGCGGCCCTGATCTCGGCGGGCTCAGCCGATGGTGACCGGGATGCTCACCGTGGTCTGGGTGTCGGTGGTGAGCACCAGGGTGGTGCTGCCCGGAGCGGAGTCGGGAGGCACGGTGAACTGGACGGTCGCCGAGCCGTTGCTGACCGGTGTGGTGGCCAGCGGCTCCCCGGCCAGGCTCGCGGTCAGCGAGGTGGTCGCCGGGCTGCCGGTGCTGGTCAGGTCCAGTCGGCTGACGGTGAACGTGACCGTCTGACCCGGCGCGAGCGCCGAGGGAGACGGGCTGACCGACACCGACCGCTTCGCGAACGACGGCGACAGCGGGCTCTTGGCTGTGACGTAGTCAGTCCACGAGTCGAGGTCGATCAGGCCGGAGTCGCGCCGGTCGGCGCCGTACTTGAGGACGTGGAAGTTGTCCCCGCCGGTGGTGAGGAAGCTCGGCATCGCCACCCGGTAGGTGGCGCTCGGGTCCAGCGGCTTGCCGTCGATGGTGACCGACGTGATCCGGGCGCCCCACGGCAGCGAGGCGTCGTAGCTGTAGCTGACGTTGTCGGACAGGCCGAGCTGCAGGTACGGCCGGCTGCCGGTGAACGGCGAGCCGTCCTCGTTGGTCTGCCACTGCTGCTCGAGCAGCGTCTCGAACTGTGTCCCGGTCAGCGACTCGGTGAACAGCGAGTTGGCGAACGGCAGCACCGCCGCGGCCTCACCGAAGGTGACGTCGCCGGCATCGAGGTCGGCGCGGTTGCCGCCGGGGTTCTGGATCCCGATCTGCGCACCGCCCCGGGCCGGGTCGGCCAGCTGGTCGCGCAGCATGTTCGCCACCAGGTTGCTGATCGTGGACTCAGCCGACCGGTCCTCCACCGCCTGCCCCTGGGCGTTGGTGGTGAAGGCCCGGGTGATCGGCGCCGTCGCTGAGCCGATGACCACATTGCCCACCTCGGCCGCCTTGGCCAGGGCGGCGTCGACGATCCCGCTGATGGTCCGAATCCGCGGGTAGGCCGCCACCAGCTCGGCGTTCGGGGTGGTGGTGACGGTGAGGTTCTCGTGGTCGTAGGCCACCACCTCACCACTGCGCTTGTCGATGGTCAGCGTCACCTTGCCCAGCAGTGCGGCGTAGGACTCCGCCTGCAGGATCGGCCGGGTGCGGTCGGCGTGGCCGGGAACGGGCCCGTCCCAGGCGTACGCCTGATGCGTGTGCGCGGTGAAGATCGCGTCCACGCTGCCCGAGGTGTTCTGGACGATCTTGGCGAACATCCCTCCCCGGGCGACCTGGTCGGCGAGGTCGGAGGTGACCGCCCCCTCGATCGCGCCCTCGTGATATTCGGCGATGATCACGTCGGCCTCGCCGTTGGACCGCTTGCCGTCGCTCAGCTTCTTGGCGACCCGGTTCACCGCGTCAACGGGGTCGCCGAAGTCGAGCGTGGCCACACCCCCCGCGGCCACCAGCGTCGGGACCTCCCGGGTCACCGCACCGACGACGGCCACGGTCAGGCCGGCCCGCTTGAAGCTGGCGTACTCGGGCAGGGCCGGGGTGGTGGTGCCCTTGCGATACACATTGGCTCCCAGATAGCTCCAGTCGGCCTCGGTGGCCACCCGGCCGGTCAGGTCCTCGAAGCCCTTGTCGAACTCGTGGTTGCCGACCGCTGATGCGTCCAGGCCGATGGCGTTGAGTGCGTCGATGGTCGGCTGGTCCTGCTGGACCGAGGACGTGAACAGCGAACCGCCGATGCTGTCACCCGCGGACAGCACCAAGGTGTTGTCGTCGCCGGCCAGTTCCCGCTGCTCCTCGATGGTGCCGAAGAAGCCGACGGTGTTCGGGCTGGAGGCGGCGATCCGGCCGTGGAAGTCGTTGAAGTTGAGCAACGTCAGGTCGGTCTCGCCGCTGCGTCGTCCCTTGCTGAAGCCGGCGACCACGGGGTCGTGGTCGGAGGAGCGCAGCGGGCCGGAGGTGTAGTAGTTGCGGGAAGTGGTCCGATAGGTCGAGTACTCCAGGGCCGGCGACTCGCCGGCGTTGATGTTCCACACCGCAGCCCTGGTCAACCGCTGGCGAGCGTCACGGTTGACGAGGATGTGGTCCAGTGACCCGGCCAGGCCGGAGAAGCTGTATGAGTAGTCGTCGGCAGGGGCGGCGTTGCGATACCCACCGGCGTAGAGCGCCCGCATCGGGTCCTCGGCGGTGTAGGCGTTGAAATCCCCGAGCAGCACGGTGGCGTCGGTCCGGGCGGCGTCCTGCAGGCCGGGCAGCCAGTCGAGCAGGGCTTTCGCCTGCCGGACGCGGTCGCCGTTGAACGCACCCTGGCCGTCGCCAACGTCAGCGTTGTTCCCGGTGGCGTCGGCACTGCTGCTCTTGGACTTGAAGTGGTTCACCACGACCAGCATCGGCTGGCCGCCGGCGCGGTCGGTGAAGGACGCGGCGATCGGGGTGCGGGCGTTGGCGAAGGCGCCGTCGCTGCCGGCTTCGGCGCCGAGGGCGTACGCCGTGCCGTTCAGCTTCACCTCATCGATCTGGTAGATCAGCGCATTGGTGATCACGTCCTGATCCGCCACCGCCTGCAGCTGGCCAGAGGAGCGTACGTACGCCCACTTCCGCTCACCCGCCGCGGCATTGAGGGCCCGCACCAGGGTGGCCGTCGCCTCATCCGCGGGCTCGCCGAGCTTGGCGGAGTTCTCGATCTCCATCAGTCCGACCACCGATGCGTTCAAGGAGTTGATCGCGGTGGTGATCTTGTCCTGCTGCCGGCGCAGGTCCGCGACGTCCCACGCACCGCGAGCGTCGCAGTCGGCGGACACGTTGTAGCTGTCCTCGGTGTCCAGGTTCTCCCCGACGCAGCCGTTGCGTCCCTCGCCAGTGGTGGTGAAGTAGTTCAGCACGTTGAAGGAGGCGACCGAGAATGCGCCGCCGACCCGGGGTGCTTTCTCCGTCCTGGCGGCGCGGATCGAGGCGACCTCGTCCCCGGCCACGATCGGGCGGGTCGGGTTGAACTTCCACGCGTTGTTGCGGAAATCGACGATCACCGGTTCGTCCAGCGTCGCGCTGTCGCCGACGGTGACCCCAGAACGTGCGCCCAGGTACGGCAGGGTCCGCCCCGGCAGGTCTTCGGTGCGGGTGTAGCCCCGGTTGCTGCCGTCGTCGAGGGTGACCCGGATGGCGGCGTTGCGTGCCACCTGCGCGGCAGCTTCGGCGCTGTTCGGGGCGCCGATGTCGGTGGGCTGCACCGGCAGCTTGGTGCCGGCGGCCAGTCCGATCTCACCGAAGCGCAGCAGGGGATAGGTGTCGGCCACCAGGAACTTCTCGCTGCTCCGGTAGAGCATCGACTCCAGGTTCTCGCGCTTGGCCACGGTTCTCGCCCAGCTGCTGGTCACCGGCCGCACCGGTGCGTAGCGGCCCGGGACCTTGGTGATGGCGACCGATCCGGCGATTTGGGTCAATCCGTTGAACTCGCCGGCCGTACCGGTGATCTTGACCTGGTCGCCGATCTTCACGTCGAACGCGGTGTTGTTCATGAAGACGAACACCGCGTCGGAGGCGGAGTCGAGGTTCTTGCGGCCGCCGGTGCCCGGAGTCTGGATGACGAATCCCCGCAGCTCCGCGGTGCTGCCCTGGCCGTAGACCGCGGTGACCACCGACGGTGTGGTGGTCACTGCCTGGCCGGCGTAGGGGGTGGTCGCCCCGGTGCCCTGGATGGCGGCGATGGGAAGTGGCGCGGCGGCGGTCGCCGTGGTGGGGGCGGCGGCGAGCATTCCCGCGGCCAGAGCGAGGGCGGCAGCGGCGGCCGCCGTACGCCTCCATCGTGGAAAGTGGTCCATGGCGGCGTTCTCCTCGTGGTGGGGGCGTCCGGTCAGCAACGCGACCCCAACTTCTCAAGCCCGACGCCTATCCCGCAAGAGTTTCGGCGCCCCAACTGGACTTGTTCGCCGAGATGTCCACGAATGGAGACCGAGCCGGGCGTCACGATTTACAACGGTGGAAGGGGCCGAGTTGCGTGATCGGCGGGAGTGGTTAGAGTCGTCGCCACGATCGCCGACCGACCATGCAACGAAGGATGATTCGATGAGCTCACCCGCCGCTGAGAGCAGCGCGACGACCCAGGCCTGCCCGAAGCCGGAGTACCCCCGTCCGCAGATGGTCCGCGACCGCTGGCTGTGCCTCAACGGCACCTGGGAGTTCGAGATCGACCGCGGCGACAGCGGGTTGGAGCGGGGACTGCGCGAGCGACCGCTGAAGTCGGAGATCTTGGTCCCGTTCGCGCCGGAGTCGGTCATGTCGGGCATCGGCGACACCGACTTCCTGCATGCCGTCTGGTATCGCCGCACGGTGACCGTGCCGGCCGAGTGGGGCTCAGACCATGTCCTGCTGCACTTCGCCGCCGTCGACCATGACGCGACGGTCTGGGTGAACGGCGTCGAGGTCGCCCGGCACCGCGGCGGCTTCACCCCGTTCAGCGCTGACCTGCATGGCGTGGTGACGCCGGGTGAGGAGGCGACCATCGTCGTCCGCGCCCGTGACCCGCGCAGCGGCCCACAGGCCCGTGGCAAGCAGTCGGTGGCGTACGCCAATGCCGCTTGCAACTACACCCGGACCACGGGGATCTGGCAGACCGTGTGGCTGGAGCCGGTCCCGGCGGTGTCACTGCGGCGGCCGCGGATCGTGCCGCAGCTGGCCAGCGGGTCGTTCACGGTGACCACCCCGCTCACCCAGAACCTGCCGGGATCGTCGGTCCGGGTGGTCGTCTCGACCGGGGGCCTGGACGTGGTCGAGGCCACGGTGTCGGCGGACCTGGACCTGGCCCCGACCGTGGTGCTCACCGTGCCTGCCTCCCAGCGGCGGACCTGGTCGCCGGAGGACCCGCATCTGTACGACCTGCGGATCGAGCTGATCGGGCGCGACCAGCAGGTGATCGACACCGTGACCAGCTATGCCGGTCTCCGCTCGGTGGCCATCGACGGTAACGCCGTCTTGATCAACGGCCGGCAGATCTTCCAGCGGCTGGTGCTCGACCAGGGTTACTGGCCCGACAGCTTGATGACCGCCCCCGACGAGGCGGCGCTGATCGCCGACATCACGTTGTCCCAGGAAGCTGGCTTCAACGGCGCTCGGCTGCACCAGAAGGTATTCGAGGAGCGCTTCCTCTATCACGCCGACCGGCTGGGCTATCTCGTCTGGGGCGAGTTCGGCGACTGGGGCGCCGGCGGGTACGGACATCCGCGGGATCACCAGCAGCCCACGGCCAGCTTCGTCACCCAGTGGCTGGAAGCGGTGGAGCGTGACCAGAGCCACCCGTCCATCATCGGCTGGTGCCCGCTGAACGAGACCTACCAGCCCATCCATGACCGGATCACCGTCCTCGACGACGTGACGCACGCGATGTACCTCGCGACGAAGCTCGCCGACCCGTCCCGACCGGTGCTGGACACCTCCGGCTACAGCCACCGGGTCCGCGGGGCCGACGTCTACGACTCACACAACTACGAGCAGGACCCGGCCAAGTTCGCCGACCAGATGCTCGGCTTGTCCACCGGTCAGCCCTACACCAACGAGCACGACGGGGCGGCGATCTCCCTCCCGTACGCCGGCCAGCCGTACTTCGTGTCCGAGTTCGGTGGCATCTGGTGGGACCCCAACGCCGACCCGGCCGCCGCGGGCGACATCTCGACCGAGTCGTGGGGCTACGGCCAGCGGGTGGCCGATGAGGAGGACTTCTATCAGCGCCTCGAAGGCCTCTTCGACGTCCTGCTCAGTGACCCCAACATGTTCGGCTACTGCTACACCCAGCTGACTGACGTGTTCCAGGAGCAGAACGGCATCTTCGACTTCCGGCGCGGACGCAAGCTGGATGTCGAGCGGATCCGGGCGATGCAGACCAAGCCGGCTGCGTTCGAGCACCGCCCGCGGGCGGGGGAGCGCTGAACGGCGCATCGCCAGCCCACTCGTAACCTCTCCGCCAGGACAACATCGTCATATTTGGTTGACAGCTCGGGATTCGTCAATCTAGATTGACATTGTTGTTCTGGCAGAGAGGATCGCGAGGTGGATGAGCAGATGAGCGCACTGGTGGCTCAGGCCGGCGACGAGGACCCGCTCCGGGCCCTGGCTGCGGTGGCAGAACTGCAGCGCGAGATCAACCGCGCTGAAGCGACGGTGGTGCGGCGGGCGCGGACCCGGGGTGCCTCGTGGGCGGAGATCGCCCGGGTGCTCGGCGTCAGTCGTCAGGCCGTGCACAAGAAGTACGGCGGCACGCGGTTCACCCGTGAATGACGGCGCCGACCCGGCGGCCATCTCGACGGCCGAGCCGCCACCGGCCCGACTGCGGATGCTGCTGGGCTATCTGCGCACGCACCACCGGACCCTGGGCCTGGTGCTGGCCCTGTCCCTGCTGGGTGCAGCGCTGACGCTGGCTCAGCCGGTGATGGTCAACCGGGTCATCTCCGCCGTCAGCGCCGGACAGGGCTTCCGCTCAACGGCGGTGGCGCTGGTGGCGCTCGTCGTCGGCGCGGGCCTGGTGGGCGCCGTCCAGCAATACCTGCTGGAGCGGACCGCCGAGGGGGTGGTGCTCGACGCGCGCCGTCAGCTCCTGCGCAGCCTGCTTCGGCTGCCGATCGCCGAGTACGACCAGCGCCGGACCGGCGATCTCGTGTCCAGGGTCGGTTCGGACACCACGCTGATCCGGGCCGCGTTGACCGGCGGCCTGGTGGACGCCGTCAGCGGTGGCGTGGTCTTCGTCGGGGCGCTGGTCGCGATGGCCGTGCTTGACCCGATGCTGCTGGCTATCACCGTGGCGGTCATCGCCGTTGCGGTGGTCAGCGTGGTGCTCACCAGCGCCCGGATCCAGTCCCTCACCTCGGCGTCCCAGGCTGCTGTGGGTCTGGTCGCGGCGGGTGTTGAGCGGGCCCTCTCCGGGATCCGTACCATCCGGGCCGCGGGCGCGACCGAGCGCGAGGGCCGCCGGCTCGAGTCCGACGCCGAGGGGGCGTACCGACTCGGCATCCAGATCGCCCGCCTCGGGGCGATCCTCTGGCCGATCAGTGGCCTCGCGGTCCAGGGCGCGTTCCTCGCCGTGCTGGGTGTTGGCGGCTATCGGGTTGCGGTCGGTTCGCTCTCGGTGGCGGACCTGATCACCTTCATCCTGTTCCTCTTCATGATGCTGATGCCGCTGGGCAGTGCGTTCAGCGCCGTCGTCACCGTCCGCAGCGCCCTGGGCGGGCTGGCCCGGATCCAGGAGATCCTCGACCTGACGCCCGAGGACGACGACGCGGTCCAGCCCTCCGCCGAGCCGGATTACCACCCGGGGCTCGCCCGCGACGGGGAGGAGGCACTGGCCCTGGACGGCGTCTGCTTCGCCTACCGGGACGGCGAGAGGGTCCTGGCCGACGTCAGCGTGCGGGTCGCGCGCGGTTCGACCACGGCGATCGTCGGACCGTCCGGATCCGGCAAGTCCACCCTGCTGGCGTTGATCGAGCGGTTCTACGAGCCGCAGTCGGGCACCATCCGGATCGACGGCGTGGACGTGACGTCGATGTCGCGGGCCGCGCTGCGGGCCCGGATCGGTTACGTCGAGCAGGACGCCCCGGTGCTGGCCGGCACCATCCGGGAGAACCTGCTGCTGGCCGCTCCCGGCGCCGACGAGCAGCGCAGCCGGGACGTCCTCGCGTCGGTCAACCTGCTGGGGCGGGTGGATCAGCACCCTGACGGGTTGGACGCCGTGGTGGGCGACGACGGCGTCGGCCTGTCCGGTGGGGAGCGTCAGCGGCTCGCGATCGCCCGCGCCCTGATCGGGGACGCGCCACTGCTGCTGCTGGACGAGCCCACCGCCAGCCTGGACGGACGTAACGAGCAGGCGATGCGGCAGGCGATCGGCTCGGCGGCGGTCGGGCGCACCGTGATCATCGTGGCCCACCGCCTCGCCACCGTGGCCGACGCCGACCAGATCGTGCTGCTGGACGCCGGTCGGGTGGTCGCGACCGGCACCCACCGCCACCTGCTTGAGAGCAGCGATCTCTACGCCGAGCTGGCCCGGCACCAGTTGCTGGTCTGAGCGATCGGACGGGTGTCGTCAGAAAGCGCCCTCGGCCAGATCCATCACGGCGAGGTCGGTGTTCTCGGCGATCATTCGCTCGGCCGCCAGCCGCGGCAGCACCGTCCGGGCGAACCAGCGCCCCGACGCCACCTTGCCCTCGTAGAAGCGCTGCTCCGCCGGGCTGAGCTCGGTGCCCAGCCGCTCCAGGGCCACCTCGGCACCGCGCAGCAGCAACCAGGCGCAGATCACGTCGCCCATCGCCATCAGCAACCGCGTGGTGTTCAGGCCGACCTTGTAGACGTTGCGGACGTCACCTTGGGGCGCGTCCGGGGCGGCCGACTGGAGGTCGCCGATCATGGCACCGACGATCTCCCCGACATCCTCCAAGGCCCGCTCCAAGAGCTCGCGCTCCACCTTGAGCTGACCGTTGCCTGCGCCGCGGGCCACGAAGGCGGCGATCTCGGTGGAGATGGTGCCCAGTGCCCGGCCGCGGTCGCGGATGATCTTGCGGAAGAACAGGTCCTGGCCCTGGATGGCTGTCGTGCCCTCATAGAGAGTGTCGATCTTGGCGTCACGGACGTACTGCTCGAGCGGGTAGTCGGTGAGGAAGCCCGAGCCGCCGAAGGTCTGCAACGACTCGGTGCCCAGCAGCACCCACGACCGCTCCGAGCCGTAGCCCTTCACGATCGGCAGCAGCAGGTCGTTGAGGGCCACCGCCTCGGCGTCTGAGGTGCCGGTGGCGCGAGCCAGCGAGACCCGATCCTGGATGCTGGCGGTGTAGAGCACCAGCGACCGCATCCCTTCCACAAAAGACTTCTGGGTCATCAGTGACCGGCGTACGTCCGGGTGGTGGGTGATCGTCACCCGGGGCGCGGTCTTGTCGTTGGCCCGGGTGAGGTCCGCACCCTGGATCCTGGTCTTCGCATACTCGAGCGCGTTCAGATAGCCGGTCGACAAGGTGGCGATGGCCTTGGTGCCGACCAGCATCCGCGCGTGTTCGATCACCTGGAACATCTGCTTGATGCCGTCGTGCACCTCGCCCAGCAGCCAGCCCTTGGCCGGCGCGCCGTCACCGAAGGTCAGCTCGCAGGTGGTGGACACCTTGATGCCCATCTTGTGCTCGACATTGGTGACGTGGACGCCGTTGCGCTCACCGGTCAGCTCACCGGTTTCGAGGTCGAAGTGGTGCTTGGGGACCATGAACAGCGACAGCCCTTTCGTCCCCGGGCCACCGATGCCGTCCACCCCGACCGGGCGAGCCAGCACCAGATGCATGATGTTCTCGCTCAGGTCGTGCTCGCCGGAGGTGATGAAGCGCTTGACGCCCTCGATGTGCCAGCTGCCGTCGGGCTGGGGGTACGCCCGGGTGCGACCGGCGCCCACGTCCGAGCCGGCGTCAGGCTCGGTCAGCACCATGGTGCCGCCCCACTGCCGGTCGATCATGATCTTGGCGATCCGCTTGTCGCGCTCGGTGCCGTTGGCCCACATGACGTAGCCGAAGGTCGGGCCGGAGGCATACATGTAGGTCGCCGGACTGGCCCCGAGGATGAGCTCGGCCACGCTCCACTGCAGCGACGGCGGCGTGGGCTGGCCGTCCAGCTCGGTGGGCAGCTCGAGCCGATACCAGCCGGCGTCCATGTAGGCCTGGTAGGACTTCTTGAACGCCTCCGGCAAGGTCACGCTGTGGCTCGCCGGGTCGAACACCGGCGGCTCGGCGTCGGAGACCGCGAACGACTCCGCCAGCTTGGTACGGGCCAGCTGATCCACCTCCGCCAGCACCGCCTCGGCCGTCTCTCGGTCCAGCTCCTCGTACGGGCCGTGGCCGAGGATCTCCCCGCGCCCCAGCACCTCGAAGAGGTTGAACGTGATGTCGCGCAGGTTGGACTTGTAGTGGCTCACGAAAGGACACCTCGGTGCGAAAGGGGCGACGGCCAGAAGTTACTGACCAGTAACTTAGATTATGCTACTGGCCAGTAACAAAGGCAAGGGTTTTCGCCTCGCGTCGATCGCTGCGGCTCCGACCGGGCTCGGCCATACTGTCGGCCATGCCCCCTCGCCCGAAGAGACCGCCACTGCTGGTGCTGCTGCAGACGGAGGCGACGATTCTGATGTCGCTGGCCATCGGCCAGGCCGGACTGGCCGCCGGCTTCCTCTCCGGTGGCGGCCCCTCGCTGCGTGACGGACACGGGGTGAACGGCATCGTCGTCGGGGTCGTCGCCCTGCTCACCGTCGCCACCGCCGTCTTGTACGCCCGCTCCGGAGGCCCGCGCTGGACAGCGTTGGCGGCGATCCTCGTCTTGCTGCTGACCGTCACTCAGCTCATCCTCGGCTCGACCGGGGCGGCCGGTGCCCACATCTTCCTCGGCGTCCTCTACGTCACCGGCGTCACCCTGTTCACCTCCTATCTCTTCCGCGCCGGGGTCGTACCGACCCGCAGCGAGCCGGTCTGAGGCAACGCCCAACGAATCTGCCGACTTGACCGCCGCGAATCTCGCCGCGCTCTATCGTCGAAGGATGACGACTCGCGACACGCCCTTCCCGCCCGGTACGCCGTGCTGGATCGATCTGTTCAGCTCCGACCCGAACCGCTCCGTCCCCTTCTACAGCTCGCTCTTCGGCTGGGACGCTGAGAGCTCGGGTCCGGAGTTCGGCGGCTACGTCACCTTCCGCTCCGGCGGACACCGGGTGGCGGGGATGATGGTCAACCAGCAACCGGGCACGGACATGTGGAGCACCTACTTCTCCAGCGCCGATCTGGACGCCACCCTGGCGGCGGCGGTGAGCGCCGGGGCCAGCGTGATCGCGCCACCCATGGGCGTCGGGGACCTGGGCGGCATGGCGGCCCTCGCCGATCCCGGCGGCGGCGTCTTCGGGCTGTGGCAGAGCGGCACCCACACCGGGTTCACCAAGTACGACGAGCCCAACACCGTGACCTGGAACGAATATCACAGCAAGGACTTCGCCACCACGACCGCTTTCTATCCCACCTTGTTCGGCTGGGAGGTGGCGAAGATGTCGGACACCGACGAGTTCCGCTACTACAACGGCCAGCTCGGGGGGCACCCGGTGGCCGGCATGATGGACTCCGCCGGATTCCTGCCCGCCGACGTCTCGTCCCACTGGGTCGTCTACTTCAACGTCGTGGACACCGATGCAGCCCAAGCGGCCGTCCAGTCGCTGGGCGGCAGTGTGCAGCGACCCGCGGAGGACACGCCGTTCGGCCGGATCGCCGACGTCACCGACCCGACCGGTGCAGGGTTCCGGCTGCACTCGGCCACGCTGCGGAATCCGCCGCCGGCCCAAGGCTGACGTTCAGGGGTTCAGCGGGTTCAGGGGTTCAGGGGTTCAGCGGGGTCGCACGGACGCGCGGACGACCAGCTCGGGCTGGATCGTCACGTCGTACACCTCTTCACCCGCCAGCAGGGCGAGCAACAGCGCCATGGTGGCGTGGCCGACCTCGGTGAAGTCCTGCCGGATCGTGGTCAGCGGCGGCCAGAAGTGCTCGGCCTCGGGGATGTCGTCGAACCCGATCACGCTGATGTCCTCGGGCACCCGCACCCCGGCGGCGGCGAAGGCGTGCAACAGGCCCAGGGCCATCTGGTCGTTGCCGCTGAAGACCGCGGTCACGTCGCGGTCGGCCAACAGCTCGGTGCCGATGCGATAGCCGCTGCTCGCCGACCAGTCGCCGGCCATCGGACGGCGGACCCGCAGTCCGGCCGCCGCCAGCTCGGTCCGCCACCCGTCTTCCCGGGCGATGGCGTCGGGAAAGTCCGACCGTCCGCTCACGTGGGCGATCTCCCGGTGCCCGGCGGCGATCAGGGTCTGGGTGGCGAGTGCCGCTCCGGCCCGCTGATCGACCGACACCGTCGGCAGCGGCGTGTCCGAGGCGCTGGTCACCGCCACCAGGGGCGAGGCGAAAGGCACAGTCCGCAGCGAGGCCAGCTCGGGGACCCGGGCGGCGACCACGACCACCCCATCGACGCCGCGGTCGACGAGGTCGGCGACCGCTTCCGGCCAGGACGTCGGAGTCTCGGGCACGGTGGCGACCTGGACGGCGTACCCCGCCGCCCGGCAGGCTGCGATGAATCCCGACAAGGTGCTCGCCGGACCGTAGTGGGGGTCACCGCTCGAGACGACGCCGACGGTCCGGCTGGTCCGGGTCACCAGCGTCCGGGCTGTGTTGTTCGGCCGGTAGCCGAGCTCGGCGATCGCGGCCAGCACCCGGTCCCGGGTGTCCGGTCGCAGGCTCGGGTGGTGGTTGATCACCCGCGACACCGTCTGGTGCGAGACGCCTGCCAGCCGGGCCACGTCGTGCAGATTGGCGGGTTTCATGCGTCCGTTCCAGAGCAAGGGGTCAGCCCCGTCATGCTAGCGCCGCGGTCCTCGGCCGAGGAGGTCCCCGGGGACGCTGGGGTGGGTCAGTGTTCGGGCAGCGCGGCGAAGGTCTCCTTCACCTCGCGATACCAGTCCATCGACTTCTTGGGATGTCGCCAGCGGCCCTTCATCGCGTCGCGGGCTTCCTGGTGGGTGGCGTCACCGCCCTGCACTGCCTCCTTGAGGTGGCGGTCCTGCTCCTGAATGACGGCGTCGGCGCTCTCGCCCCGGTGCTCCACATCGCACGGCCCTCCGAGGGCGCGGCAGGTCATGGTCTTCATGGTGTCTCCTTCTGTTCGGGTTCACTGTGTTGACGTCTGGGATCCGACGGGTGTGACCGGATCAGCCACGCGGCTGGTCGCCGTCACGGCGCATGACCTGCCCGAGCACGTCCGGCGCGGCGCGGAAGGTGATGGCCCGCACCAGGCCGTCGGTGACCGTGAAGTCGAAGAGCACCTTGGCCTCGCCGAGGTGGAACCACGCACTCGCCGGCCGGTCACCGACGAACACCGGCAGGGCGGCGTGGGCACTTCCGCTGAAGAACGTCGCCACCTGGTCACGGCCCTCGAGCCTCCGCGGCGTGCCGACCTGGATCGCCGCGTCGTCGGCGGTCACCTTCGCGTCGGGTGCGAGAAGTTGGAGCAGGCGGTCGAACTCGCCCTTCTTGGCGGCCGCCATGAAGGCATCGACGACTTCCCAGTCGGCCAGCCGGTCCTCCCGACGCGGCTGGGCGACCTTGGCCCGCGCACGGGAGGCCAGCTTGCGGGCGGCCACCGGCGTGGTGTCGAGGATCGCCGCGATGGTCGCGAACTCGAAGCCGAAGCTGTCGTGCAGCACGAAGGCGATGCGCTCGTGTGGGGCGAGTCGGTCGAGCACGACCTGCAGGGCCTGACCGACGGTGTCAGCAAGCGCGACGTCATCAGCGGGGTCGCCGACGGACTCCGACGATCTGACCTCATCGACCGGGACGGGGGTTCGCGACCGCAGGCGGTCGAGGCAGAGTCGGGTGGTCACCGTCGTCAGCCACGCCGGCAAGCTCTCGATCACGGCATCGGTGCCATCCAGCCGCAGCCACGCCTGCTGCACGATGTCCTGGGCTTCGGCATGGTCGCTGAGGATCCGTTCCGCCAGGGCCAGCAGGCGTGGGCGCTCGGCTTCGAACAGATCTGTCTGGTCCACGGATTGCACCCTCTCACCTTGTTCGGTCACTTCACTGACGCGCTAGCGGCGCAGAGTGTGACCGGACTCGCGGGGCGATCGCTCTATCGAGGCCCAGCTCACCACCCACATCACCCGCCGCTGAGCTGCTCCAGGGCGGCACCGGCCTGCTCGGCGGCCGCAGCCGCTGCTTCCTCGCCTCGCTCCGCGTCCCGCAGTCGCCGAGCGCGGTCCGCGACCTTGACCACCGCCTGCTGCTCGTCGGCCGTCAACCTGTCCAGCCGGCGGCGGAGCTCCTCCAGCTCGGTGCGGATGTCGGCCAACCCGGAGTCGGCCTTGTCCAGCTCCTCGGCTGCAGTCGAGTGCGCCGTTCTTGCCTCGTCCAGCAGCCGGGCGGCCTGCTCCGCCTCAGCCACCAGCTCGGCCCGACGAGCGGCCAGCTCTGCGGCGCGCGCGTCCGTGGCCTTCTTCGGCTCTGCCGAAGGATCGGCGGCGGGCTCGTCGGCCATCGGGGGCACCACCGACAGCGTCGGCGGACCGGGCATCACGGTGCCGAACCCGCCATAGCTGGTCGACTGCACGACCCGGCCGGCGCGCACCTCGGTCGCGACAGCTGGGTCAGCCAGCGCGGCCTGCAGCGTCTGGGCCACCTCCGTCCGGGTGCTCTCGCTGGGCCGGTGGCCGTGGTCCACCCCGAGCGCAGCCGCCCGGCGGACCAGGGCGTCGACCACCCGGTGCCGCTCACCGGAGAGCCGCCGCAGGTCCGGCCCGGACAGCTGCTCCTGCGCCTCACGGAGCGCGTCGCCGAGGTCGAGCAGCGCCTGAAGCTCCTCGGCCGCCTCCCGGGCGAGCACGTTCACCAGCCAGGCCGATCGGGTGGGTTTGCGCAGCGCTCCGATCTGCTTGGCCAGATCGCGGTCCTTGGCCTCCCGCGCCTGCTTCACCCGTTCGGTCCGCAGCGTGAGGAAGTCCTCCGGGGCGGCGGCGTAGAGCTCCGCGGCCACCGAGTCCAGATCCATGCACCCCATGGTGCCGGACCGGTCGGCACCGTTGGCAGCGACCGGCGCCGCCCGGGCACAATGGTCGGGTGCCTGCCTCTGGTCGTCTCGAGCCGGCAGTCGGTCGTACCCTCTATCGGCGGCCGAACCGCTGGTTGCACAAGCCGATCAACGCCTTGTTGCCACCGCTGCCCGAGGGACAGGCTCCGATCCGCTACCACCCCGACGAGCTGGCCGGGCTGCCGACGTACCGCTGGCTGGCTGTCGTGCTGGTTGCGGCGGTGCTCACCTGTGTCGGGACACTGGCCTGGTATCTGCCGGCCACCCAGTGGACCCCGATCAACCTGGTCACCGGGAGTGACGCTGCGGGCCAGGGCCGCGCCGACGTTGTCCGGTCAGTGGTCGTGGCGGTGGTGCTGGCCGTGGTGGTGGTCGCGCTGTTCCGGCTCCGCTGGGCCCGGGCACGGCAGCGGCTGTTCGCCGCCGCCCTGGCCGAGGAGCTGTGGTTTCGGACCGGAAGCGAGGCATGGACACTGCGTCAGCGAGTCACCTCGTGCCTACTGTTCGGCGTGGCCCACCTCGCCAACCTGATCGTCGCGGTCGGCACGCTGGGGCTGCTGTGCGTGGTGGGCGGCGTCTTCATGGCGGTCTACCGTCGCGAGTGGCGCCGCTCGGGGGATCGCCGCCGCGCCACCTTGGTCGCGGCCCGGCTGCACGCCGACTACAACACCGTGGTGCTCGCCGTGGTGCTCACCCTGCTGCCGCTGCTGGTCGTCTCGCTGCTCGGATCGCTGCTGGTCGGCTGAGTCCGGTCTCACAGGTGCGATAAGACGATCGAGCTGCGGGTCCGGCTAACGCCGGGGTGGTTGCGGATGGTGCCCAGGGCCTGTTCGAAGTGGGACGGGTCCGACGCCCGGACGACCAGGATCCCGTCCGCGTCACCGGTGACGGTGTAGCCGTCGACGACCTCGGGGATCGCCCGCACCATCTCGGCCATCTTCTCCGGCGGCACCCGACCCTCGCAGTAGAGCTCCACGAAGGCCTCGATGGTCCAGCCCAGCGCTCCTGGGTCGATCTCGGCCGAGAAGCTCCGAATCACCCCGGCGGCCACCAGCCGGTCGACCCGGCGTTTGGTAGCCGGCGTGGAGAGCCCGATCAATTGGCCGAGGGCGGCGAAGCTCATTCGGCCGTCCTCCACCAGGTGAGCAATGATATTGCGGTCGATGTCGTCTAGACGCAAGATAATCACCTCAGTACGGGCGTTAAGTGCCATGGTCGTTGCTTCAGGCCACCGTACCCTGAAGAGGTGACCATGCTGACCGCGCGACCGGTGGCTGCGGTCGAGCGGGTCGCCCGACCGCGGCATTTCCTGATGTGTCCACCGCACTACTTCGACGTCACGTACGCGATCAACCCGTGGATGGACACGTCAGTCCCGGTGGACCGCGCGCGGGCGCATCGACAGTGGGACAGCCTGGTCGCGGCGTATCGAGATGCTGGGCACCGGGTCGACCTGCTGCAGCCGGTCCCCGGGTTGGTCGACATGGTGTTCGCCGCCAACGGCGCCACAGTGGTCGGCGGTGACGTGTACCCGGCGAGCTTCGCCACCCCGCAACGTCGCGCCGAGGCGCGCCACCACACCGCCTGGCACGCGCAGCACGCCGACACGTACGGCGGTCGCGCGGTTGCTTCGCGCGCGCAGACCAACGAAGGCGAGGGCGACTTCGTGGTGCTGGCCGAGCGGGTGCTGGCCGGCTACGGCTTTCGCACCACCCGAGCCGCCCACACCGAGCTGGCGGTACTGACCGGTCGCCAAGTCGTCAGCCTGGAGCTGGTCGACCCGCGGTTCTATCACCTGGATGTGGCGCTGGCCGTGCTCGATGACGTGACCGGCGAGATCGCCTACTTCCCCGGCGCGTTCAGCGACGAGAGCCGGCGTACGCTCCGCCGCCGCTATCCCGACGCCATTCTCGCCACCGAGGCGGACGCGCTGGTGCTCGGCCTCAACTGTGTCAGCGACGGTCGCACCGTGTTCGTCCCCGCCGGCGCCGACGGTCTGGTCGCCCAGCTGGGTCGAGCCGGCTTCCGGGTGGTCCCGGTCGACCTGAGCGAGCTGCTCAAGGCCGGCGGCAGTGTGAAGTGCTGCACCCAGGAGATCCGCCCTCGCCCCTGCCCACCCCCTGAAAGAGGCTGATCATGTCCACTGTCGAGTCCGACCTGACCCGCACCGAGCAGCTGCTGGCCCAGACCGATGAGCACGTGGCGCACAACTACGACCCGCTCGAGGTGGTGGTGGCCAGCGCGACCGGCGCCACGGTCACCGACGTGGCGGGGCGTACCTATCTGGACTTCCTGGCCGGCTACTCGGCCACCAACTTCGGCCACGGGCACCCGGCGCTGGTCGCGGCCGCCGCGGCTCAGCTGCAGCGCGTCACGCTGATCAGCCGGGCGTTCCATTCCGACCAGCTCGGCCCGTTCGCCGCGGCGCTGGCGGCTCTGGTGGGCAAGGAGATGGTGCTGCCGATGAACACCGGCGCCGAGGCGGTGGAGTCGGCCATCAAGGTGGCACGCAAATGGGGCTATCAGGTGAAGGGCGTGCCGGACGGGCAGGCGCAGATCATCGTCGCCGCCGGCAACTTCCACGGTCGCACCACCACGATCATCAGCTTCTCCGACGATCCCGATGCCCGCGACGGCTACGGCCCGTACACGCCCGGTTTCGTGACCGTGCCGTACGGTGACCTGGCCGCGCTCGAGGCAGCTATCACCGCGGAGACGGTGGCGGTGCTGCTGGAGCCGATCCAGGGCGAGGCCGGGGTGCTCATCCCGCCGGCCGGCTACCTGGCCGGGGTGCGGGCGGTGACCAGCCGGGAGAACGTGCTGTTCGTGGCCGACGAGATCCAGTCCGGCCTTGGGCGTACGGGGCGCACGTTCGCCTGCGAGCACGAGGGCGTTGTGCCCGATCTCTATCTGCTCGGCAAGGCCCTCGGCGGCGGCATCGTCCCGGTGTCCGCGGTGGTCGGCAACGCAGACGTCCTCGGCGTGCTGCGGCCGGGCCAGCACGGCAGCACCTTCGGCGGCAACCCGCTGGCCAGTGCGGTCGGCCACGCGGTGGTCCAGCTGCTCGCCACCGGTGAGTACCAGGCCAGGGCGGCCCGGCTGGGGGAGCGGCTCCGCGCCGGTCTGGACGACCTCGTCGGTCACGGCGTGGATACCGTACGCAGCCGCGGCCTGTGGGCGGGCATCGACATCGACCCGGCATTGGCCACCGGCCGCGAGGTCTGCCACCGACTCGCTGACTACGGCGTCCTGGCCAAGGACACTCACCACTCGACGCTGCGGTTCGCCCCGGCCCTGGTGATCACCGAGTCCCAGCTCGACTCCGGCGTCGCCCAGCTCGCCCGGGTGCTGGGGGACCTGCGGAAGTGACCCGAGTGCGCGACTCGCGCCCACCGTACTGACGGGTGTGGGCGGGAAGCGCGCACTCAGCCTCTATCCACAGTCGTGGTGTCGGGGGAGGGCGGGATGGGGTGGGCGGGGAGAGGGTGCTGGCATGCCTGGTCCTAGCCCGATACCTGCCGTCGCCCTGGGGCGTCCGTTCACGGCGACCGACGCCGCACGCTGGGGACTCAGCCCGAAGATGCTGCGCGGCAGCCGCTTCCGCCAGCTGCACCGAGGCATCTATCTCGCGGCTGCGTGTGAGGTGACCCTCCCGATCCGGGTGGCGGCTGCCATCCGCGCGGTCCCCGCCGGGGCGGTGGCCACCGGAGCCACCGCGCTACAGCTGCTCGGAGCAGACATCGGTGCTGTCGAGCCCGTACGACTGGTGGGGACGAGCCCGCATCAGGTGAGACGCCCAGGCATCCGCTACGTACGTGTTGCGCAGCTGCCGCTGAACAACGGTGCTGTCGTCGCGGCTCCGTACGCCTTCGTGTCAGCCTGTGCCGAGCTCGACCTCGTCGACGCGGTGGCCGCCGGCGACTGGCTGGTGCACCTCGGCAGGGTCACACCCGCGTCGCTGGTCGCGCACGCCGAGCATCAGATCGGGCGTGGCGCGAGGCGTGCCCGCCGTGCGGCTGCACTGGTCCAGTACGGCGTGGAGTCACCGCGGGAGACGCGCCTGCGGCTCCTGTTGGTCTGTGCGGGGTTACCGGTGCCCCGGTGCAACCCGACCCTCGGCGGGACGTACGGGCCGATCGGCCGCGTTGACCTGCTGTTCGACGGCTACCGCGTGATCGTCGAGTACGACGGCGCCCAGCACCTCACCGACCGCCGCCAGTGGAACCGCGACATCGAGCGGCTGGAGGCCTTCGGCGACGAAGGCTATGCAGTGGTCCGCGTCACCGCGGATCGCCTCCGACAGCCGCGCGAGGTGGCTCACCGGGTCTTCGCCCAGCTGGCCGTCGCCGGCTACGAAGGACCGCCACCCCGATTCAGCGCGGAGTGGTCGGAGCTGTTCGAGCGCCGAGTGCGCTATTCGCGCCCATCCTCGTGAGCGGGGTGGGCGGCAAGCGCGCACTCGAGACTTAGGGCTGCGGGTGGCGTGCGTCGTACGCGAGGAAGCGGCGTTGGGCGACGATCACCACGACCACCAAGACGGCGCAGCACAGGCCGCCGATCACCGCGGCCCAGCCCTCGCCGAACAGAGTGGCCTCACTGCCGAGCACCAGATCACCGAGTCGCGGTCCGCCCGCGACGACCACGATGAACACGCCCTGCAGCCGTCCACGCATGTCGTCGGGGGTGGCGGACTGCAAGATCGTCTGTCGGAAGACGGAGCTGACCGCGTCGGACGCACCGGCCAGTGCCAGGAAGATCATGGCGGCGATGAGCGCGCCGACGAGCACCTGGTCGGGCGAGTCCGGTCCGACCAGCACCAGGACGGCACCGAAGCCGGCCACCGACAACCCGAAGGCGACGATGGCCGCGCCGATCACCCGGCCCTGCCAGCGGATCTTCACCAGCCCGCCGGAGAACAGCCCGGCCAGCACCGCACCGATCGCGAACGCTGCGCTCAGGGTGCCGGTGGTGGCAGCGCCGCCGCCCAGGAAGACCACGCCGACGGCGGGGAACAGCACCCGCGGCATCGCCAGGATCATGGCGATCAGGTCGACCACGAAGGTCATCCGGACATTCGGCCGAGTGGCCAGATACTTCAGCCCTTCCAGCACCGAGGCCAGCCCGCCGCGGGCCGTCGAAGCGGGCTCGCCGTTGGAGGTGACCGGTGGCAGGTCCGGCAGTCGCCACAGTGCCCACAGCGTGGCCGTGAACAGCACCACATCGATGGTGTACGCCTCGGCGAAGTCCCAGGTGGCGACCAGGAAGGCGCCCAGCAGCGGGCCGACGGTCAAGGCGATGTTCCAGGCGATGGTCTGCAGCACGTTGGCGGCCGGCAGCAGCTCGGGGTCGATCAGCCGCGGCACGATGGCTGATCGCGCCGGGTTGTTGATGGCGAATCCGGCCGACTGGAGCGCGACCAGCGCGTAGAGCAGCGAGACCGAGTCGACGTGCAACCACGCCTGGGTGGCCAGCGCGATCGCGATCAGCCACAGCGCGATCGAGGAGAACAGCGCGACCCGGCGCCGGTCGTACGCGTCGACCAGCGCCCCGCCGTAGAGCCCGAGCGCGACCAGGGGAACGAGCGCGCAGATGCCGAGGATGCCGACGGACAACGTCGAGCCGGTGATGTCGTAGACCTGCAGCCCGACCGCCACCACCGTCAGCTGCGTCCCCAGGTTGGAGATCCCGAGCCCCCACCACAGCCGACGGAAGGCCTGGCTTTCGCGCAGCGGAGTGAGGTCCAACAGCATGGACATGGGCAGGCGGGACCTAACGCGTGGGGAGGGAGACGGGGCTCAATCTACGCGCGCGACCACGGCCCAGCCGTGGGGGGCCACCACCTGTGCATCGCCCCGGCTGCCCGGCGACTGCTCGAGCACGCGAACGGTCCCCAGGTCCGCCTCGAACGTCGTCTCCTGGTCGTCGAGGTTCAGCAGCAAGGTCAACACCTCGGCGTTCCCGGGCGCCCGGGCGGTGACCGCGAGCGCGGTGTTGCTGACCTGCACCACCTCGCTCGTCGCGTGCGTCAGCCACGGGTGGCGACGGCGCAGCCCGATCCACTGCTGGTGCAGGGCGAAGTGGTCCCAGCCGGTCAGCTCGTCGGGAGACGACGGGAAGGTCGGGCGGATGGCGTCGTCGCCGCCGAACCGCTCCTCCTTGATCCCGAGAAAGCCCTGTTCGTCGCCGTAGTAGATGCTGGGAACACCGCCGAGGAACATCAGCAGCGCCACTGCATGCGGTAGGTGCCGGTTGTCGGCGATGATGCTCGCCAGCCGGGTGACGTCGTGGTTGCCGACGAAGGTCAGTGGCAGGAAGTGGGCCAACAGCTCGTTGTGCCGGCGCAGGGTCCAGTCCAGCTCGAAGAAGTTGCGCTCGGTGATGCTGCTCCAGGTCGCCTTCCACAGCTCATATTCGGTGACCGAGTCCAGACCCGACTCGGCGACGTAGCCGGCGTAGTCCCCGTGGATCATCTCGCCCACGAACCAGGCGTCGCCGAAGCGCTTGCGGACCCGGGGCAGTACCTTCGCCCAGAAGCCGGCGGGGACCGCGTAGGCGGCGTCGAGGCGCCAGCCGTCGACGCCGCGCTCCAACCAGTGGCACATCACCTCGACGACGAGGTCCTCCACCGCCGGGTGGTCGTGGTTGAGGGCGACCAGCTGCTCGTGGCCCTCGAAGACTCGGGGCTGGTCGCCGTCGAAGCGGAACCATTGGCCCGCCGCCGACTCCGGTCCGTCCGCCACCGCGGCGGCGAACCGGGGGTGCGCGCGTCCGACGTGGTTGAACACCCCGTCGAGCAGCACCCGGATGCCGCGCTCGCGGCAGGCTGCGACCAGCCGGTCGAAGTCGGTGTCGTCACCCAGTCGCGGGTCGATCCGCAGATAGTCGGTGGTGTCGTAGCCGTGCGTCTGTGAAGCGAAGACCGGGCCCAGCGCGAGACCGTTCGCGCCCAGGGTGAGGAGGTAGTCCAGCCATGCGGTGCCGGGCAGCCGGTGCTGGACGTCGCCGGACGCCGGAGGCGTCTTCTCTGCACCCACGAAGCCCAACGGATAGACCTGCCACCAGATGACGTGCTCCACCCAGGTGGGTGCGGCGACGGTCCGCGCCACTATGGGTCAGCTCGCTGAGGTGGAGATGTGCTCGATGATCCCCGTGGTGGAGATCGACGGCGTCCGAGGCAGGTAGATCACCTTGCAGATGTCGTTGAGGAAGTCGAACTTCCCCTCCCAGTCGTCACCCATCACCAAGACGTCGGCCTGATGCTGCAGGACGTACTCACGCTTCAGCTCCAGGCTCTCCTCGAGGAAGACCTCGTCGACCACCTTCAGGTTGGCCACGATCTCGAGTCGTTCGTCTTGGGTGAACACCGGCTGCCGCTGCTTCTTGGAGAAGTTGAGCGCGTCGGAGGACACGCCGACGACGAGGCGGTCACCGAACTCGGCCGAACGGTTGAGGACGCGGACGTGACCGACGTGCAGGACGTCGAAGGTACCGAAGGTGATTACTGTCGTGCCTGCCATGCCGAGCCTCTCGTCGCGAACTGAATCCGCATAGCCTACGGGTCACGACGGCGAACCAGCGGACTCCGAAGCGTCCATCGGGGAGAAACGTCGCTGCAGAGGCCAGGGCACAGGTTCCGATATCGGGCCCGCCGGGGGAATCGGCGCTGCCGCGACGTCGTCTTGTAAAGTGTCCCACCGAGAGCGAAACCCTCAACCGATCGGAAGTGGGACATGAGTCGCGACAGTGCGGAGCACTCGTCCGACACCCTAACCCGGCGGGACGCCGACACCGGTTCCTCCCGCGGGTCACTCGACCGCAAGCTGATCCTGACCGAAGCTGTGCGGTTCATCGATCGCAACGGTCTGCAGCAGCTGACCATGCGAAGACTCGGCACCCACCTCGGGGTCGAGGCGATGGCGCTCTACCGTTACGTCCCCAGCCGCGAACAGCTGTTGGACGGCGTGGTGGAGACGGTGCTGGACGAGTACGTCGACGCCGACGCCGAGGCCAACGCGCCGTCGTGGCAGGAGTATCTGCAACGGCTGGCCCATGGGGTGCGCAACGTGGCTTTGGCCCATCCGCAGATCTTCCCGTTGGTCGCCACCCGGCCGCCGTCCGCGCCATGGCTGCGGCCACCGTTGCGCAGCCTGGACTGGGTCGAAGCCTTTCTCAACGCGCTCGGCCGCTACGGCTTCGGCGACGCCCAGCGGGCCACCGTCTATCGCGGCTTCTCGACCTTCCTGCTCGGCGAGCTGCTGTTGGAGTCGGCCTCGCTCGGCGCCGACATGGGCGTTGCGCTGGAGCAGGACTCCCAGCCGCAGGAGAGCGATCTCGACAACTATCCGGAGATCCGACGGCTCGCCGATGAGCTCGCCAGAGGTGACTATCGCGACGACTTCGAGGACGCCCTCGAGGATCTCCTCGGACGGATGGCCTCGCTGCGGGACTGAAGGCTCCCGGCCCAGCCTCAGCTGCGGAGGCGGAGGAAGAAGCTGTCCAGGTCATAGCCCTGGGTGACGGGGTTCCACCGTACGTTCGGCGGAGCGTCGGCGACCACGTCGTGGCGCAGCAGGGTGGTCAGCAGCACCTCGGTCTCCATGATCGCGATCGGCGCGCCCGGACAGCGGTGATGCCCGTCGCCGAAGGCCATCAGGGTGGGTGGCACCGTCCGTGGAAGGGCCCGGCCGGGGCACAGGCCGAGCGGCTCGGCCCCCACCGTGGCCGCCTCGGCGTTGATGGCCCGGACGTCGAGGTCGATCAACGTGCCCACCGGCAGGTGGTGGGTGTCGCCGCCGGCGGTCAGCTCGAAGGCGGCGGTGGTCCGCCGATAGAGGTGGCCGACGACGGGCTCCAGCCGAAGGACCTCGTGCAGGATGTCCAGCCGTTCGTCCATCTCCGCTCGACGGTAGCGGTCCAGCAGCTGCGGGTCGTCCAACAGATGCCACGCCGCGGCGGTGATGAACTCGCGCGTGGTGACCATCCCGGCCGCGCCGTAGGTGACGCACTCGGTGAGGATGTCCAGGTCGCGAAAGCCGGCGTCGATCAGCTGGCTGATCACGTCGTCGCGGTTCGCAGCGCCGCCCCGGTGTCGCCGTCGCGCCCGGATGGCCGGCTTCACGTCCAGGTAGAAGAAGCGGAGCAGAGCGGAGTTGCGCCTCAGCATGGCGATCACCGCCGCCGGGTCGCGCTTCCTCTCGGTCGGGTCGCCCTCGAAGAACGTGTCCAGCCGCCGAGCCATCCCCGCCCGGGATGAGTTGAGCAGCCCGACGACCTGGGCCGCGACCTCGACGGCCATCTGCAACGACAAGGCGGTGAGGTCGGTTGCCTTGTCGGCCCGCAGCCGGCCGACCAGCTCGTCGCTGAGCGACTCCATCATCGGCCGGTACTGCTCGGTCACCTTGGGGGCGAAAAGCCGGGCCGCGGCCCGGCGCTGGGTCCGGTGCGCGTCACCTTCGAGGTAGAGGATCGGCGGTCGCATGCCGGATCCGGCCCGGTCCATGGTGTCCGCGCCGAAGCCGGCCTGACGCACCGACTCCGAGGCACGCATCACGGTCCGAGCCGGCTCGAAGGCGCGGACCACCCAGCCGTCGCCTTGACGTTCCACGCCCGGTGCGGACGGGTCGGTCGGTGTCTCGCCTGCCGGCGTGAGCTTGCGGACCGGGCAGCGCCCGGTGGTGTGCGGGGAGGACGTCACCTCCCCAGGCTAGGCCGCAGGATCGGTGGATGTCGGGGTCTTGTTGCAGAATGCCGAGCATGACCGCAATCGCTTCGTCCGCGCGCCATTCCGCCTATTCCGACCCGGGACAGTACGCGGAACTGCTGCGCGCGCTCCCCGATGACGTGGAGTCGCTGTGCGCCGCCAGCCGGAACGTGATCGCGCACTACCGCGGCGACGTACCCGACCTGGCCGTGGAGCGACGTGGGGAGATCGACAGCCGCTGGCTGCGCCGGATCCTCGAGCTCGACCAGCAGCGGTTCGGCCTGCCGTTGGACAGCCCGCGGCCGCTGCCCGAGCGGGTCGCCGGCTGCTGCCGCGACCACTCGCTGTTCCTGGTCGGCGCGCTGCGTGAGCGTGGGGTGCCGGCCCGCAACCGGATCGGCTTCGCGAACTATTTCGAGGATGGCTTCTCCCACGACCATGTGGTGGTCGATTACGTCGAGGGCAGCCGCTGGGTCCGGACCGACCCCGAGCTGGCCAGGGGCAGCCGGGACTTCGATGTCCGCGATATGCCGACCGGTCCGGGAACGCCGTTCGAGACCGCGGCGGAGGTGTGGCGTCGGTATCGGGCCGGCGAGGTGGATCCATGGACGTACGGGGTGGGGCGGGGCACGGAGCTCTGCGGGCCGGACTTCATCGCGGGCTACGTCATCTTCGAGGTGGCGCACCGCTATGGCGACGAGCTGCTGCTGTGGGACGAGTGGGGCGCGACGCTGGAGCCGGACGCCGAGCTGACCGATCAGCTGGCCGCGCTCCTGGTCCGGGCGGACGCCGGTGACGAGACGGCCGAGACGGAGCTGGCGGCTCGCTATCGCGGCGACGACCGGCTGCACCCGGGGGACCGGGTCACGCAGCTGTCGCCGTATGGTCTGCCGCCCGTTGAGGTGGCGCTGTCCTGACGCGTCAGAAGTGACGCGGCAGCTCGGTGAAGGCGTCGAGCACCAGGACCTGGTCGTCGGTGTGGTCGACCTCGGCGTGCTCGAGCTCCCAGGTGGCCGGGTGCGGGATGAAGACCGCCCTCAGCCCGGCATGCCGGGCGGCGACGACGTCGGAGCGTGGTGAGTTCCCGATCATCCACGTGCTGGCCGGGGTCAGCAGGTGGTGCGCGGTGAGCCACCGATACGTGTCGGGGTTCTTCTCGGCCACCACGTGCACCGCCTGGAAGCGGTCGGCCAAACCCGAGGCGTCGATTTTGCGCTGCTGCTCGTCGGCCGATCCCTTGGTCAGCAGCAGCAGGTCGTGCCTCTCACCGAGCTCGTCCAGCACGTCGGCGACGCCGGGCATCAGCTCGACCTCGGCGTGGGTCAGTGCCCGCGCCAGCGCCAGGATCTCTCCTCGATGCTCGGCGGTCACCGGTCGGGCGTGCAGCCGCTCGAAGCACTCGGCCAGGTTGTCCAAGAACGCGGCAGTGCCATAGCCGGTGGTGTGGACGTTGACCCGCTCGATGTCGTTCAGCACGACCCGGATCGCCGCGCGGTCGAGGGTGGGATGGGCGAGCCAGGTGACGAAGTCCTCGATCACCTGGTTGAAGTAGCGGTTGTTCTCCCACAGGGTGTCGTCCGCGTCGAAGACGAGCGTCTGGCGACCGCGGACGGGGCGGCTGTGAGTGGTCACGCGGTCAGGATAAGTCGATCCAGACCCCCTACGCTGTGCACCATGGCAGACACAACTCATCGACGAGTAGCAATTCTTGGCGCCGGCATGATCGGCGAGGTCCACCGACGCGCCGCGGTGCTGGGTGGGGCAGAGGTGGTCGGGGTCATGGCCTCCACCCCCGAGCGGTCACAGGAGGTGGCTTCGTCATGGCGGGTGGAACGTGCGTTCACCGACATCGACGAGGTTGCGGCCTCGGACGTGGACGTGGTCCACATCTGCACGCCGAACGCCTCGCACGTGCCCTACGCGATCCAGCTGATGGAGGCCGGCAAGCACGTCATCTGCGAGAAGCCGCTGGGCGTCAGCCTGGCCGATGCGCAGCACGCGGCTGCGGTCGCGGAGCGGACCGGCGTGGTCAACACGATGCCGTTCGCGTACCGGTTCCACCCGATGGCGCGGGAGATGCGCGCCCGGGTCGGCAGCGATGAGTTCGGTGCCGTGAACCTGATCCACGGCACCTATCTGCAGGACTGGCTGCTGAACCCGCTGGCCACCAGCTGGCGGGTCGACCCCGCCGCCGGTGGGCCGTCTCGGGCGTTCGGTGACATCGGCTCGCACTGGTGCGACCTGGCGGAGTGGGTCACCGGTCAGCGGATCACCGAGCTGGTGTCCACCACGTCGATCACGATCCCGCAGCGGCCGGCGTCGACCGCCAAGGCGTTCAGTGCCGTGCAGAGCGACGCGCCGCTGGTCGACGTGACCACGGAGGACAGCGCGCTGATCCTGTTCCAGACCGACGGCGGCATCGCCGGCTCGGCCGTGATCAGCCAGCTGAGCGCCGGCCGCAAGAACCGGCTGTGGCTCGAGGTCGACGGCGCGCAGCAGAGTGCGGTCTTCGATCAGGAGCTGCCCGAGCAGCTGTGGGTCGGGTCCGAGGGCGGTGCCACCGTGCTGGTCCGCGATCCGAATCACGGATCGTCGGAGCAGCGCCGACTGTCCAGCCTGCCGGCCGGCCATGCCCAGGGGTACGCCCAGTGCTTCGAGGGGTTCGTCGCTGACACCTACGCGGCGATCGACGCGCAGAACGGCTCGGGTGAGGTGCCCGAGGGTCTGCCGACCTTCGCCGACGGGGCGCGGGCCGCCGCGATCTGCGACGCCATGCTGCGCTCGGATGCCGAGAAGCAGTGGGTCACGGTCTGAGAGCTGCGGACTTCGCCGGGTCGGTCACCGACGTCGCGCCCCGGCTGTTGGGTGCCTTCCTTTGCGCCGGCCCGGTGGCGGTCCGGATCACCGAGGTGGAGGCGTACGGCGGGGACTCCGATCCCGCGTCGCACGCCTTCCGCGGGCCGACCGACCGCACTGCGGTGATGTTCGGCCCGCCCGGTCGGCTGTACGTCTATTTCAGCTACGGGATGCACTGGGCGGCCAACGTCGTCTGCGGGCCGGACGGCACCGCCGCGGGCGTTCTGCTGCGCTCCGGTGAGGTGGTGCAGGGGATCGAGGTGGCCCGGCAACGGCGGGGCCGCGCTCGGGACCGCGACCTGGCTCGCGGCCCCGGTCGGCTGACCCAGGCACTCGGCCTCGACGGACGCCATCGCGGGGCCGACGTGCTGGCTGCGCTGCGGGGCGACCCGTCGTGGCAGCCGGGCCCGGACGACGTCTGGCTGGAGCCGCCGACCGGATCGGTGGGGCCCGTCAGCCGGGGACCACGCGTCGGGGTGTCCATCGCCGCCGACGTGGCGTGGCGGTTCTGGCTGACCGACGACCGGTACGTGTCGGACTACCGCCGCAGCCCGCGGGCGGCTGCGACGTCAGCTGGGGATGGTCAGCAGCGCTGACACCAGCAGGGCAACGATCACCGTGTTGAAGACGAAGGCGATCACGCTGTGCACCACCAACGGGTCGTCAGTCGAGAGGCTGGAGCGAGCCCAGGATCGAGGGGATGAACTCGGCGACCGTTGGGTGGATGGGCAGGGCATCGCGCACTGCGGGATAGCGGATGCCTGACTGCATCGCGACGCCGATGATCTGAACCAGGTCATCGGCGTGCATGCCGAGGAAGGTCGCGCCGAGGAACTCCTCGGTGTCGGCGTCGACGAGGATCCGGAGGAGACCGGTCGTCTCGCTGTCCAGGACCGCGCGGCTGACCCGGTCCATCGCCACCTCGGCCTTGAGCACCCGCCGGCCCGACTCCCGAGCTTCGCGGCTGGTCATCCCGACCCGACCCAGCGGCGGGTCGGTGAACACGGCGTAGGTGCTGACCCTGCCCTCAACGGTGCGGTCGGGCTGGAGCAGGATCTGGCTGTCCTGGTAGGCGGTGTGGGTGAAGGCGCCGTGCCCGTTGACGTCACCGAGGGCCCACACCCCGGGTACGGAGGTGGCGAACCGCCCGTCGATCGTGACGAACCCGCGGTCGTCGGCGTCCAGCCCGTGCCGGTCGCCGATCAGATCGAGGTTGGAGACCCGCCCGGTGGCGACCAGCAGGTGGCTGCCGGTGACCGTGCTGCCGTCGCTCAGCGTGACGACGATCGCGTCGCCGTCGGGTGCTACTGACTCCGTCCGGGCGGCGACGACGCGTACTCCTTCGTCGATGAGCAGGTCGGTGAGGATCTGCGAGACGTCGTCGTCCTCGCGCGGTGCGACTCCACCGCCGGCCACCAGCGTCACCTCGGACCCGAACCGGCGAAACATCTGGCCGAACTCCAACCCGATGTAGCCACCGCCGACCACGATCAGATGCTCGGGCAGCTCCTCCAGCGCGAGCAGCTCGACCTCGGTCAGGTAGTCGACCGTGTCGAGCCCGTCGATCGGCGGGACCAGAGCCCGTGCACCGAGGTCGAGATAGATCTGGGTCGACTCCAGGGTCTCGCCGGCCAGGTGCACCTGGTGCAGACCGTCCGCCGAGGTGACGAGCTCGGCGGTCCCGTGCAGGAACTCAAGGTTGTCGTTGCCGGACAGCCAGTCGGTCAGGCTGCCACGCATCGCGTCGATCATGGTGTGCATCCGTGCCATCACCGCCCCGAAGTCGACGGTGACCTCGCCGGTCCCGATTCCGTAGTCACCGGCGCGCCTGGCCTGGTGCGCCATCACCGCGCTGGCTCGGAGCGCTTTGGTCGGCCGACAGCCGTGGTTGAGGCAGGTGCCGCCGACCCTGTCCATCTCGATCAGAGCCACCTTCTTGCCCTCGCCCGCCAAAGCGGCGGCTACTCCCGGTCCGGCCTGGCCGGCGCCCACCACGATCGCGTCGTACGTCGTCATATCCACAATCTAGGGCGCTCGATTCGTCGATAGGGGAAATCCCTGCTTAGACTCCACCGCAGATAACGATTCGGTCTCGAAGCGTGAGGATGTGTAACGGTGTCTCGACCCCAGCCCCGACGGGCGCTGAGGCCTTCTTGGAGGTCGCGAGCAATCCGTGTCGGAGTTCCGACCGCAACGGCGGCCCTGCTCGCGACGGGGGCGGTGGTCGCCTGGGCGCAGCCCGACATCATCGCGGCCGAGCCGGCGCCGTCGTCGATCGTCTCTCCCGCGGTGTCGACCCCCTCCGCCGCCGATCGGGCCGCAGCCGCCGAGCGCGCCAACCGTGGCACCGCCCGGGCCTCGCTCGATGCCTCGGCCAAGCAGGCCGCGGCGAAGAAGGCTGCGGACAAGCAGGCTGCGGCGAAGAAGGCTGCGGACAAGAAGGCTGCCGACCAGAAGGCTGCGGATCAGAAGGCGGCCGAGCGGAAGGCAGCCGAGCGGAAGGCAGCCGAGCGGAAGGCAGCCGAGCGGAAGGCGGCGGAGAAGAAGGCCGCTGCGGACACCGCCAAGAAGAAGAAGAAGGCTGCCGAGCTCGCCAAGGCCAAGGTCGTCGGCACTCGCTACGCCACCGTGGACCTCAACCTCCGAAAAGACGCCAGCGCGTCGGCCGCCTTGCTGACGGTCCTGGACAGCGGGGACAAGGTCTCGGTCACCGCCAACACCGACGACGAGTGGCGCCAGGTGGTCCACGACGGCCGGCGCGGCTGGGTCCGGGCGCAATACCTCGCCACCAAGAAGGCGGCGCCGAAGGGACTGGCGAACGGCACCTGTCCGTCCGGCTCATCGGTGGAGTCCGGGTTGACCTCGGATGCCATCCGCGTGCACCGCGCGATCTGCGCGCAGTTCCCCGGGGTCACATCCTTCGGCGGCGTCCGTGCCGACTCGCTCCCCGAGCACCCGTCAGGTCGGGCGCTGGACGCGATGGTGTCGGACTCGGCCCTGGGCTGGGAGATCGCCCGCTGGGTACGTGCCAACGCCGCGAAGCTCGGCGTCAGCGAGGTGCTCTACGCCCAGCAGATCTGGACCGTGCAGCGCAGCTCCGAGGGCTGGCGCTCGATGCCGGACCGTGGGTCGGCCTCGGCCAACCATTACGATCACGTTCACGTCACGGTCTACGGGAGCTCCGCAACCTCATAGAAACCTTTGGTCACGAGGATCACCGCGTCTTTCAAACCGCCTTGTGGACCCTGAGAGGCAGCCTTAGGGTTTGTTCATGGTGGACATCGGCGAGGTGGTCCGCGGCCTGATCGCCGTGGTGCTGATCATCGGCGTCCCCATCTTGTGCGTGGTCGCCTTCGACCTCGTCACCGGTCGCTGGGACAAGGCCATCGGGCGCTATCGGCAGGCGTACGCGGAGAACGCCGAGCACCGGCGTCAGGTGCGGGCGTTGCGGGACCAGCGTGGCGTACCGCTGGAGCAGGTGGCCGCTGATCTCCGCCGGCTGCGCCGGTTGATCTCCGCCGACGCCGCCCGCTCCGCCGCCCATCACACCGGAAACCGGCTGGCGTACGACCGGGTGTTGATCCAGGCCTGCACGATGCTGAGCGTGCCGCATGAGCTGGCCGCGGACACCGGCGGGATGGAGCGCGACATCGAACGCCTGCGGATCGAGGCCGAGCTCGAGCGGGCCGGCTTGGTGATCAGCACCCCCCGGTACGGGCGAGCGGCCTAACCCTGCACCAGTTCGGCCACCGAACGACGGAAGTCGCTCAGCTGGGACCAGGCGCGACTCGGGTGCACCCGGTTGGTCAACGCCACCACGACGGCGTCGCGGGCGAGATCGACCACCAGCGACGTACCGGTGAACCCGGTGTGTCCGTACGCCGTGTCCGTCCCGGCCAGGGCGCCCATGAACGACGCGTCGTCGATCCGGAAGCCGAGCCCCGCCTGATAGTCGGGGTTCAGTCCGTCGGGAAGCTGGGGCTGCAGCATGGCGGCGACCACCTCCGCCGGCAGCGGCGAGTGATGCGGGTCGAGGAAGGCGCGGCCCAGGGTGACGACGTCGGCGGCCGTGCCAAACAGCCCGGCGTTGCCGGAGATGCCGCTCAGCGAGGCGGCATTCTCGTCGTGCACCACGCCGCGGGAGTCGAGGTCGTCGGCGTCCATCTGGTCTGACCACCACACCGGGCGTACCTCGGTGGCCGCGATCCGGGCGCGGTCGGCCCAGCCGCGGGGGCGATAACCGGTGTTCGACAGGCCCAAGGGCGCGGTCACCAGGCGGTCGACCAGGACGTCCAGCGACTCCCCGGTCAGCCGCTCCGCCAGCAGGCCCAAAGTGATGTAGCCGACGCAGGAATAACGAAAACGCGACCCCGGTGCTGCCTCCAGCGGGCAGTGCAGCACGGCGTTGCGGCGGTCGGCTGGCGCCTGGTCGCGCCAGATGGCGATCTCGGCCGGCAGGCCTGAGCTGTGGGTGAGCAGCTCGCGGACCGTCACCATCGCCTTGTCGGCCCCGGTGTAACCCTCAAGGTGCTGCGTGACCGGGTCGTCCAGATCAAGCACGCCGTCGGCGGCCAGCCGGGTCACCACGGTCGCGGTGAACAGCTTGGTCAGTGAGGCGAGGTCATACAAGGTGTCGGCTGCCGTGGGCACCTGCTCGTCGGCGGGCAGCAGGGTGCCGTCGGCGTCCGCGTAGCGCCGGGCCTGGCCGGCCCAGCGGGTCACGGTGGTCCGGCCCGACCCCGATGGCAGGTCGAGCGCCACCACCGCACCCGGGAAGGTGGGCGGCGAGCCGGCCAGACCGGAGTCGAGCAGCCGGTCGATCGAGACGGAGAGGTCAGCGGACACGCGCCTGAGCCTAGGGCCTGGTGGGTCGGTGAGAAGGGCGCCCAGCCGCGAGTACGGTGACACGCGTGACCACGGCCGCCATCATGCTCGACTCGCTGACCCTGGCGGAGAAGCTCGGGCAGCTCCTCTGCACCTCCGTCGGACACCATTCCGGTGCCCAGATCGATGCCGGCAACGGACGTACGCTGACCGACCGCGAGCACCGGGCGGCGCTGCTTCGCGACCGGGAGCGGGTGGCCGAGGAGATCGCCACCCTGCGGCTCGGCGGCGTCTGCTACTTCGCCGGCAGGCCCGACGGCAACCTGCCCGAGGAGGTGGCCGAGACGCTCGCGGCTCTGCAGGCCGCAGCCGCGTACCCGCTGCTGGTCTCGGTGGACCAGGAGGGCGGACCGGTCGCCCGGCTGCGGCGGGGGTTCAGCCAGTTCCCCTCGGCCATGGCGATGGCCGCGCTGGACGATCTCGCTGCGATCGAGCGGGCGGCCGCGGTGGTGGCGACCGAACTGCGCGCCGTGGGCATCCATCAGGTCTTCGCGCCGGTGGCAGACGTCAATACCAACCCCGACAACCCGGTGATCGGTGTCCGCTCGTTCGGCAGCGATCCCGATCGCGTGTCGGACTGCATCCGGGCCGCCATCGCCGGTTATGCCTCCGGGCGGGTCGCGTCCACCGTCAAGCACTTCCCCGGCCACGGCGACACCGCCACCGACTCGCACCACGGGCTGCCCAGCCTGGAGCGCGACGAGGCGTCCTGGCGGCGCAGCGACCTGCCCACGTTTCAGGTCGCCATTGACGCCGGGGTCGATGCGGTGATGTCGGGTCACCTGGTGATGCCGTGGTGCGACGACCGGCCGGCGACCTACTCGACGGCGGTGCTGACCACCCTGTTGCGCGACGAGCTGGGCTTCGGCGGACTGGTGGTCTCGGATGCGCTGGAGATGGCTGGGGCGCTGCAGGGGCGAGACCCTGCCGAGGCCGCAGTGGCCGCGCTGTTGGCCGGTGTCGACCAGCTGCTGATGCCGGTGGACGTCGCCGCGGCCCACGCCGCGCTGCTGCGCGCTGTCGAGGACGGTCGGGTGCCACTCGAGCGGGTGGATCAGGCCTGTCTCCGGGTCTTGCAGCTGAAGCAGCGCCTCGGTCTGCTGACTGCGCTGGCGGGGGAGCTGACGACGGTGGGCGACCTGGTCGAGGTGGGGGCTGCCCAGGCCCGCGGCGTCGAGCTGGCGGCGCGGGCGGTGACCGTGCTCGGTCCCACCTTCTCGCTGGAGCCCGGGCGCCCGGTGGTGCTGTTCGGCCAGAGTCCGTTCGTGGTGCGGCTGGCCTCGGTGCTGCTGGCGGGCGACCGTGACGTTCTGGTCGACCTGCCACCGGCTGACGTTCCGCCGGAGGCGGCGGTGCTCGTGGTCGGCAAGGATCTGCGCCGCCATCCTGCTGAGGCGGAACGGGCACTCGGGCTGCTGCGCCTGCTGCCGGATGCGGTGCTGGTCGCCGCCGGTGCGCCGTACGACGCGTCGCTGGTCGGGCCCGACCGCACTGTCCTGCTGACGTACGGCGACAGCGCCGTCAGCGCGGCCGGACTGGCGCTGGCGCTGACCGACCCGACGCATCGACCGGCCGGCCGGCTGCCGGTGGAATTGCCGCACCGGTAGCCGGATCGTTCGGGAATGTTGAGCGGCGGCGAAGCGTTGTACGATTAGTTCGAAATCAAAGGTTTCGATTCCGAAGCCGCCGACCCAAAGAAGGAACGTTCTGCCATGTCACGCCTCGCGAAGGTAGTCCGGAGCCGCCGTGAGACTCGCCGCGCCCGTCACGAACTCAACCGCGCTATCGCCAACGCCGCCACCCCCGCCATGCGGGACGAGCTGGTCATCGTTGCGCAGCGCAACACCGGAATCGGCATTCACCGCTGATCTCCGCACCATCGCACCGGGCTCCCGTCCAGCTGGACGGGAGCCCGGTGCTGTTCGAAGTTGTTTCTGTCGCCCCTTGCTGGCCTGGCGGCGCGTAGCCGCGGTGCCGCGACCTCAGCCGGCGAAGCGGCTGACAGTGGTGGCGGCGAGCTCGGTCAGGCCGGGCAACAGCAGCGCTGCGCCGACCCCGAGACCGGCGAGGTTGGCCACCAGGAACAGTGCGGTCCACACCGCTCCGGGGATTCGGGTGAGGCGAGCCAGCTGGTCGGCATCGGACTGCCCACCACGGCCGCGGCGGCGCTCGCCGATCAGCTCCAGCACCGGCTTGGGCGCGGCGAGCAGGAGAATCCAGGTGATCAGGTACGCCACCGTCGACTGGGCGGTAGGGGAGAGATACCAGCTGACGTAGAACACCGCCGCGCCGCAGATCAGCACCACCGCCAGCCCGTAGAAGTTGCGGATCTGCAACAGCATCAGCGCCAGCACCACCAGCAGCAGCCAGAGCAGGCCGAGGCTGCGTCCGGCGACCAGCAGCAGCGCGGCGCCAAGACCCACCAGCGCAGGTCCGAGATAGCCCGCGGCGAGCATGGCCACCATGCCGGGCCCGGACGGGCGGCCCCGGGAGACGGTGAGTCCCGAGGTGTCGGAGTGCAGCCGGATGCCCTGCAGGCGCCGCCCGACCAGCACCGCCGCGACGGCGTGGGCGCCCTCGTGGGTGATCGTCACCAGCAGCCGGGTCAGTGGCCACACCATCGGCAGGACGACGACAGCCAGCGCGACCAGCGCAATCAGGGCCACGGTCTTGGGCTCGGGTACAGGTTGCACAGACAGCGCCCGCCGCCACACCTCCGCGATGATCTCCACCGCACCAGCATCCCCTACGGGTCCGCCGTCAGCACCCGTCGGACGACGTCGACGACGACCTCAGGCGCGTCGCTCCGAAGGTCGTCGGGGCTAGCGGGAGTCGTCGGCGAGGCGGAAGGCCAAGATCGTGACCCACCGGTTGAGGTCCGGTTCGTCCGCGGGGTCGGTCTCGTAGATCTCCAGTCGGCACCCCCACTCCTCCCCCTGCGGGGTGTCGGTGTAGTCGAAAGTCAGGCCCTGCTGCTCCGCCCATGCCAACAGATCTCCGGTCACCTGCAGCAGCGTGTCCGGATGACCGGTGTGCCGTAGCTCGACGTACCGGCCGGCCGGCAGTGTGCCGGTGATCACCTCGCCGTCGGCGACAGCCAGCTCAGCGGTCGGGCTGCCGACCTCCAGGACCAAGGCGGTCTCCATGTTGATCACCAGATAGCGCCAGAACGGCGCACCGCTCGGGCGTACGTCTCGAGCGGACAGCCAAGCCTCGACGGCATCGTTGAGCGGCGGCATGGCCTGGGCCAGGTCGGCCATGGCGACCTCGCGCCGGATGGCTGCGTACGGCTGCGCCGGTCGGTGGACGACCGTGGGTGTTTCGGTGGCGGACTGGGTCGACATGCGGGTTCTCCCTTCGCGACGGGCCCGAGCTGGGCACCTGCGAGAGAGACAGCTGCCCGGAGCAGAACTCATCGGGTGCAGACCACCGGATGCTTATAGCCTTGAACGGCGTCATCCAGGCGTCTCTCGGAGCTCAGAGGTGATGCACGAGATACTGGGCGGGCCGAAGCTCCAGCCGCGGTTCCGCCTCGCGCAGCACCTTGATCGCTTTCAGAGGCGACGCCGCCGGGTCCACGCCCGCGGCGCGGAGAACGTCGCCCGCCCACGCACGCGCCTGGGGTGGGGGACTGCCCGCATCGGTCCGGGTGCCGAAGATCTCGTCCAAGACACTGCGGGGATCGCGGCGGTCACCCAGCACTAATCGCATGATCTTGCCCATGCCCGTCAGCCTATCGGCGCCAATCCGGCGACAGCTCAGAGGAGGTCGCGAACCGCCGCATCCAGATCGTCCCAGCGAAACGCGAACCCGGCGGACGCGAGCTTGTCCGGCACCGCCCAGCGGCTCTTCAGCACCAGCTCCGACTCCTGCCGCAGCACGAACATCCCCGGCTCCAGCATCCACCGGTATGCCGGCAGCCCGACCGGTGCGTGCACGGCTGTGCGCAGGGCAGCCATCAGCCGGCGGTTGGTGGAGGTGCCGGGTGAGGCCAGGTTGACGGGGCCGACGAGGTCGTCGTGCCGGTCGAGGAACGTCACAGCCGCGACCAGGTCCTCAAGATGGATCCAGCTGAACTTCTGCTCCCCGCGAGTCCGGCCGTGACCGGCGCCGGCGGACGGGCTCGGATCCGGCCCGATGCCGCGGTAGCGGTCGTGCCGGAACCACCAGCCGTCGTGCTGCGGGCCACCCAAGCCGAACCGCGCGGCCCGAGCCAGCATGGTCAGTGCCGGACCGTTCCCGAGGACGATGGCCATTCGCAGCGCGACCCGCCGGGTGGTCGGCAGCTCGCCGTCGAAGAACACCCGCTCCCAGTTGCGGGCGACGTCGACCGAGAAGCCTTCGCCGAGCTCGCCGTCGGCTTCGGTCTGTGGCCGGTCCATCGCATGCCGATAGATGGTCGCGGTGCTGGCGTTCATCCATAGCCGCGGCGGATTGGCGGCGGCTCGGACGGCGGCGTGCAGCTCGGCGGTGGTGTCGATCCTCGATCGATAGATCTCATCGCGGTTGCGGTCGGTGTAGCGACAGCCAACGCTCTTGCCCGCCAAGTTGATCACCAGGTCGGCGCCGTCGACGAGTGCCTGGATACGGTCAGCCTCGCCCCAGCGGGCATCCGGGCCGGTCCGGCCGACGTACGCCAGCTGGTAGCCCCGCTCCGTCAGGTCGTCGGCGAGGCGACGGCCGAGGAAGCCGGAACCGCCGGCGAGGACAGCGCGAGGTCTGATCACCTGGTCAGTGTGCCGGAAGCGTGATGATCATGGTGCCGGCCAGCTCACCACCGGCCAGCAATCTGCCGATGGTCGCCGACTGTCGCTCCGCGGTCTGCCACGCCGGGTCATCCCCGTGCCGGCGCTCGAGCAATGCGTCCACGGCGTCGGCCCGGTCCTGCCAGAGCGGGGGCGGCTCGGTGTAGTCGGCGGTGGTGGCGCTGTCGACGATCCGCAGTCCGGCGTCATCGAGCATGGTCCGCAGCCCCGCCTCGGTGGGGAAGTTGTTGCCATCCGGGGAGTCCGACAGCTCCTGCTGGGCGACGTACACCAGCAGGCCCAGCCGTCCTTGCGGAGCCAGCACCCGGCGCAGCTCGGCCAGCAGCCGCGGCTGATCCGGCACCGTGCAGAGCACGCCGAGACTCCAGCCCACGTCAAAGGACCCGGTGGCGAAGGGCAGGTCGCTGGCCGCCTGGACCACGGGCAGGCCGAACAGCCGTCGCGCCGCGCGGCAGGCGCCCACCTCAGGTTCGCTCAGAATCGGGCGTACCCCGGTCTCGTCGTTGGCGAAGGCGGCCGGCCCACCCACCCCGGCTCCGCAGTCGAGCATCCGATCGGTACGGGTGATACCGAGCCGGTCGACGAACCACCGCAGCGCGGCCGGACTGCCGCTGCCCCGACACCCCGCGGGCAGGAAGTGCTCGGGGCCGAGCTCAACGGCGGCGTCGGCCGTCCAGGCCGCGACCGTGTCGAACTCCGCCTGCATCGCCTCGCTCATCGGCGCCACTCCTCCTGAATACGTCGTCCCGTCTCGGCCTGTACCCCCGCGGCGTACGCCGTACCCCGGGCGGAGGCCATCCCGGACAGGTTCACCCCGACCACCCCGTCGATAGCCAGCAGCGCCCGCGCCTCCGCGACCGCCGCCGCGATCCCCGCTTCCACCGCGTCGGGTGCCTGCAGCACCCGGTCGACGGTCACGGTATCGAGCTCCAGCCCCGGCAGGGCGGTGAGCACGGCGGCCGAGCGGACGTCGGTGTAGACCGCGACGGAGGCCACGACCGGGATGCTCAGCCCGGCGGCCTGCGCAGCCGCCATGAACGCCGCCACCTGAGCCGGGGTCCGGACATGGTTCAGCACAGCCGCTCCCGCGCCGGCGCGCTGCTTCTGCACCAGCCGGGCCGGCCGCAGGTGCAGCGGCGGCGCGGTCGGGGTCTCGGGAACTGCCACCGGCAGGCCAAGCGACGAGGCGAGGGACGCAAGCCGGGGCCCGTCGAGATCGAACACCTGGGTCACGTCGGGGCGGATGTCGAAGGCGCGTCCGTCGCCGGTCACGCACAGCACAGTGGCCAGCCCGTCGTGGTGCAGGCCTCGCAGCTCCTGCTCCAACACCACCCGGTTACGGTCGCGGCAGGCGAGCGTCACCCACGGTCGGACGTCCACCTCGGCCAGCAGCCGGGCCAGCATCGTCGGCGGGAAGTCGGCGCGGTCCTGATGGTCGCCGAGCAGTGCGGCGTCGCAGCTGCCGGCCAGGATCCGGGCGGTGGCCGTCAGGGTGGCGGCGTCGGCCGGGGGAGCGCTGAGATCGGTCAGCACCAGCGGCGCCTGGACGTCCACCGAGCGGTTCAAGGGAGCCGGGCCGGAGTCGGGCAGGGTGGGAAAGACACACGGAGCCGGGACCATCTCGCAGCCGCCGTCCGGGCGGACGCCGCCGCACGGCCCGAAGACCATCTTCTTCGGGCATCCCGCGACGGGCGGGTCCGCGTCCGGCTGCACGGTCCCAGCCTGACACGCCCCGTCGGCGAGAAAGGACCGCCCCGTCGGCCCGGCTCAGAGCCGCCCGCGGGGCTGCGAGTCGGCCAGGGCGGCACGGAGGTGACCGCCGTGCTGGGCCAGCAGCTCCCGGGCCGAATCCGGCTCGACGTCGGAGAGAAGCGTGAACAGCGCGACCTTCACCGAGCCATCGGCCGCCACCAAGGCCGATGACGCCTCCTCGGCCGACACTCCGGCCACCTGCATCACGATCCGCTCTGCGCGGGCGAGGAGCTTCTCGTTCGTCACCTGTACGTCGACCATGATGTTCCCGTACGTCTTGCCGAGCTTGATCATGCTCAAGGTCGACAGCATGTTGAGCACCAGCTTCTGCGCCGTGCCTGCCTTGAGCCGCGTCGACCCGGCGATGAACTCCGGCCCGACCACCACCTCCAGCTTGTGGTCGGCCAGGTCTGCGATCCTCGATCCGGCGTTGGACACCAGCGCCACGGTCAGCGCCTGCTGCGTGTTCGCGTAGTCCAAGGCGCCGGCGACGTAGGGCGTACGTCCCGAGGCCGAGACGCCGACGACCACATCCGCCTCGACCAGGCCCAAGGCTTCGAGGTCGTGCCGGCCCGCCTCCTCGTCATCCTCCGCCCCTTCGACTGCGTTGCGGATGGCCTTCTCGCCACCGGCCACGACCCCCCGCACCATCGACGGGTCGGTGCCGAAGGTGGGCGGGCACTCGCTGGCGTCGAGGACGCCGAGTCGTCCGGGCGTTCCTGCACCGACGTAGATCAGCCGGCCACCTCGGCCCAGCCGGGCGGCGATGTCGTCGACCGCATCGGCGATCCGATCGGCGATCTGGCGCACTGCGGCGGGGACCGTCGCGTCTGCGGTGTTCATCGCGAGCACGAGGTCGTGCGTGGGCAGCGAGTCCACCGCCGCTCCGGCCGGGTCCACCGCCTCGGTGGCAAGGCCGCCGAGCTGGGCGCGCAGATCAGCACGATCGGAGCTGGGGGAGATGTCAGCGTTGCGGTAGGACACGGATGGCATGCCTCTCATGGGGAAGGTCGGTACGCGACGCCAGGATGGCTGCGCCGGTGAGGGCGTCGGCGTGGGGAGGACGAACATTGAGGCCGGCCGAGGTGAGGGAGGCGGTCAGCGCCGTCGCGAACCCATGATGACCCATCAGGCCACCGGTGACGCAGACTGGCTCGGACGCGACGGCCACCGTGGTGGCGGTGCGGGTCAGCAGGGCCACTGCCTCGGTCATGATCGACCTCGCCACCCGGTCACCGGCCTCGGCCTCACGCAGGACGGTCGGGGCGAAGGCGGCGAGCGTACGCGACGGCTCGCCCTGGCCGTACACGAAGCTGGGCAGCCGGGGGAGGTGGCCGCCGACGAGCTCGGCCGCGGCGTCGTGGAGCGTCGTCGCCGCACCCCGCCCGTCGTAGGCCCGCAGTGCTGCTGTCAGCCCTTGCTGGCCGAGCCACCGTCCGCTGCCGTCGTCGCCGAGCCACATGCCCCAGCCGTCGGCACGGGACAGCCGACCCAGGGCGTCCAGGGAGAAGGCGACGGATCCGGTGCCGGCGACCAGAGTGGTTCCGGGACCGCCTTGCAGGGCTCCGATATGGCCGGTGAGCACATCCGAGATGACGACGGCAGGGGCGTCATGATCGCCGGCCAGTGCCTCCGCCAATGCCTGAGCGCGGGTCGGTTCCGCGTCGGCGCCCGCGGCGCCGACGCCGACCCCGATCACGCCGCCCAGGAGGTCCGTCGGTGCTCCGCGGAGCGCAGCACGGATCGCAGCCAGGGCGAGCTCCTCGCCATCGCCGGCGGCCAGACCAGGCGCGCCCGGGCTGCGGCCCAGGAACAGCACCTCCGTGGAGGTCATCAGCGCCACCCGGCAGGACGACTTGCCGAGGTCGACCGCCATGGTCACAGCGTTGTCCTGCCGCGGCCCTGGCTCGTACGCTCGTGCGTCGTTCAAGAAACGTACCTCTTCCTTCTCGGTGCGACACTAAGTTACATCCACAACTAGGATCGAAAAAAATATTGACATGGCGCGGGTCATCAACGAACAGGAGCGCGACCAGCATGGCGCAGCACGTAGTACCCGGGGTCTCGATTCTCGCCGAGAACCCAGACCTCATCGGGCCTGGTCGATTCGGCCTGCTGACCAACTTCACCGGGACGACGCCATCACTGCACCGTAACGTCGACGTCCTGCTGGAGTCCGGGCTCAATGTGCGGGCGCTGTTCGGGCCCGAGCACGGCATGCGCGGCAGCGTCCAGGCGGGGGAGACGGAGAACGAACGGTCCGATGCGAGCACCGGTCTCCCTCTGTATGAGACCTACCTGGCCTCGCCGCAGGAGTTGGACGAGCTCATCCTCAGCTCGCGGGTCGACACGCTGATCTTCGACATGCAAGACATCGGCGTGCGGTACTACACCTACATCTGGACGATGTACGACGCCATGCTCAGTGCGGCGCGGACGGGCCGGCGCTTCGTCGTACTCGACAGGCCCAACCCGCTGGGTGGGATGACCAGCAGTGGCCCGGGCCTTGATGAGAGCGTCGCCAGCTTCGTCGGTCGCGTCGACATTCCGCAACGGCACGGCCTCACCGTCGGGGAGCTCGCCAGACTGTTCAACCGGCAGTTCCTGCCGTCGATCGTGGGCCGCGAGGTCGAGCTCGAGGTGGTGCAGATGACGAACTGGACCCGGGACACCGACTTCGGCGAGACGGGTCTGCCCTGGGTGGCGCCGTCGCCGAACATGCCGACCGTCGACTCCGCTTTCGCGTTCAGCGGCACAGGTCTGTTTGAGGGAACCAACGTCAGTGAGGGACGGGGCACCACTAAGCCGTTCGAGCTGATCGGGGCACCGTTCGTCGACGAGCGGCTGCTGCGGTCCCTGCGTGACCTCGAGATCCCTGGTGCTCTGTTTCGGGAGGCGTGGTTCACCCCGACCTTCCACAAGTACGCCAACCAGATCATCCCGGGCGTTCAGCTGCACGTGAGCGACCGGGCGACGTTTGAGCCCGTGAGCTGCGCCGTGGCGATGATCAGCACCTTCGCCGGCCTGTATCCGGACGAGTTCAGCTTCTCCGCGCCCGGCGAACGGGTGGACGCCCCCGAACGGGGGTACGCCATCGACCGGCTGTGGGGATCGAGCAGCCTGCGCGACGCCGTGGCGGCCGGCGATGACCCGATGACCCTGGTCCCGGACCCGATCGCCCCCGCCGACCGCTATCCAGCAGGCGTCGTCCTCTACTGAGACCATCAAAGACCTGTCACATCTGCGCGAACAGATGCCTGGTGGGCGAGCAGCGGGCATCCGGCTTCTCCAGCGGAGGGCGCGGTCGATACGCTCTGGCCGGTCCGTAGCGGCCGTTTCTGACCTCGTTCGCTGAACCGAGAGGATGCGCCATGAACGCCAGGACGGCAGTCGAGACCGGCTGCCAGATCAGCACCAGGGCACTGGACCGGCTGGCCGGCGCTCATGACGCATCCCACTACCTCAAGGTGCCGCAGGGAATCGCCACCCCGGCGTCGGTCGACGAGGTGGTGCAGCTCTTCCGGCTGGGCCGAGACAGCGGGCGCCGGATCACCTTCCGTTCCGGTGGCACCAGCCTGAGCGGTCAGGGCCTCTCCGACGATCTGTTGGTGGACACCCGAAAGCACTTCCGTTCGATCGACGTCCTCGACGGTGGCTCCCGGGTGCGGGCGCAGCCGGGAGCGACGATCCGGCAGGTGAACGCCAGGCTCGCCAGGCACCGCCGCAAGCTCGGTCCGGACCCGGCCAGCGAGATCGCGGCCACGGTCGGCGGTGTCGTGGCCAACAACTCCAGCGGCATGTCCTGCGGCACCCGGCTGAACACCTACCAGACGCTGGACTCGATGGTCTTCGTGCTGCCCAGCGGAACCCGGATCGACACCGCGGCGACCGACGCCGACCAGCGCCTGCGCTCCATCGAACCTGCTCTCTACGAAGGCCTCGACCGGCTGCGGCGCCGAGTGGCGGACGACGCGGACTCCACTGAGCGGATCCGGCGCCTGTTCGCCATGAAGAACACCATGGGCTACGGCGTCAACGCGCTGCTCGACTTCGACCGACCGGTGGACATGCTGTCCCACTTGATGGTCGGCAGCGAGGGCACCCTGGGCTTCGTGGCCGAGGCGGTGTTCCGCACCACCCCCGTCCTACCCCAGGTGGCGACCGCGCTGGCGATCTTCCCCACCATGGCCGACGCCACCGGTGCGCTCCCCGCCCTGGTCGAGCTCGGGCTGGCGACGATCGAACTGCTTGACGCCACCTCGCTGCGGGTGGCACAGACCCAGCGGCAGATCACCGCGGAGGTGGCCGGGCTGCACGTGAGGGAGCATGCCGCCCTGTTGGTCGAGTTCCAGGCCGCGGATGCCGCCGAGCTCGCCGACTGCCTCGAGCGGGGAGCCCGCGTGCTGCGCGAGCTGCCGGTGGCGGCACCGGTGTCGTTCACCACCGACCCGCAGATCCGCGCGAACCTCTGGCACATCCGCAAAGGGCTCTACACCGCCGTCGCCGAGGCGCGACCGGCCGGCACGACTGCACTGCTGGAAGACATCGCCGTTCCGGTTCCCCGACTGCTCGACACCTGCACCGACCTCACCGCCCTCTTCGACGAGCACGGCTACGAGAGCAGTGTGATCTTCGGTCACGCCAAGGACGGCAACATCCACTTCCTCGTCAACGAGAGCTTCGACCAGCCGGCCAAGATCGAGCGCTACCAGCGCTTCACCGAGGACATGGTCACGCTCGTACTGGGCCACGGCGGCACCCTCAAGGCCGAGCACGGCACGGGGAGGATCATGGCGCCGTTCGTCCGTCGGCAGTACGGCGACGAGCTGTTCGCGGTGATGCGCGACATCAAGCAGCTGTGCGACCCGCAGGGGATGCTGAACCCGGGCGCTGTGCTGTCAGACGACCCGGACTCCTATCTCCGCGACCTGAAGATCTCTCCCATCGTGGAGGCGGAGGTGGATCGCTGCGTCGAGTGTGGCTACTGCGAGCCCACCTGCCCGTCCCGCGACATCACCATGACCCCCCGCCAGCGGATCGTCGCCCGCCGCGAGATGGCCAGAGCCGAGGAGGCCGGAGATGTCGCGCTGCTGGCGGAGCTGCGGGACCAGTACGAATACGACGGGGTCGAGACCTGCGCGGTGGACGGGATGTGCGCGGGGGCGTGCCCGGTCAACATCAACACCGGCGACCTGGTCCGCCGGCTACGACTCGAGGGATCGAATCCGGTCGAGCAGCGGCTCTGGGGGCAGGCGTCCAAGCACTGGAGTTCGGTGCTGACGCTGAGTGGGACCGCCCTCACCGTCGCCGACGCGATGCCGGCGCCGCTGGTCCGCGGGGTCACCACCGCGGGTCGGGCGGTGCTCGGCACCGACACCGTCCCGCAGTACGGCTCCGACCTGCCGCGGGGCGGACGCAAGCGGCGGCCGGTCCACGTCGCGAACCCGGTGGCGGTGTTCTTCCCTGCCTGCATCGGGTCGATGTTCGGTGCGGCGGCGGGCGGCACCGGCGTTACGGCGGCCTTCGTGGCCCTGTGCGAGCGGGCCGGCGTCGCGGTCTCGGTACCTGACGACATCGGCGGGTTGTGCTGCGGCACGCCGTGGAAGTCGAAGGGCTATCAGCAGGGCTATGACGACATGGCCAAGACCGTCCTGCCCGCGATCCTCGAAGCCACCGACGGGGGCCGATTGCCCATCGTGGTCGACGCCAGCAGCTGCACCGAGGGCCTCCAGACCATGCGTGAGCTGGCGCGTGGGTCCGGGCAGCTGACCAGCGACCTGCAGATCCTGGACGCCGTCACCTTCGTCCACGACCACGTCCTGAGCCGGCTGACCGTGACGTCGCGGCTCGGTTCGCTGGCCGTGCACCCGACGTGTTCGTCAACCGAGCTCGGTATCAACGCCCAGCTGGAGGCGGTGGCACACGCCATCGCCGACGACGTGCACATCCCCACCAGCTGGGGCTGCTGCGCCTTCGCCGGCGACCGCGGCCTGCTGCACCCGGAGCTGACCGCCTCGGCCACCCGCGAGGAGGCGGCCGAGCTGAGCGGCCGCTCGTTCGACGCGTACGCCTCGGTCAACCGGACCTGTGAGCTCGGCATGGCCCGCGCAACAGGTCAGGACTACCGCCACCTGCTGGAGCTGTTGGAGGAGGCGACCCGCCGTGTCTGACCGGATATCTCGGTGACTGCGGCGGACCTGCCGGCTCCGGTGGAGCCCGGGCCGGCCCCGGCGTCTGGCCACAGCGGCCGCATCCTCAATGCCGCGGCGACGTTGACCCGCCTCGGCGGATCGATTCTGGCGCCGGAGGCGGTGCACGCCATGACCGTGGCCGCACAGGCCTACGTCGACCTGCCGGCCGCGATGGACGCCGCCGGTGAGCGGTTGGCCCGGCTGACCGGCAATGAGGCTGCGTGTGTCACCGCGGGGGCGAGCGCCGCGATCACCCTGGTGATCGCCAGTCTGCTGACCGGCCCGGACCCGGCCGACCTCGAGGTGTTCCCGTCCCTCGCCGGGATGACCCGGACCGAGGTCGTGATGCTCCGCGGCCAGCGCAACCCCTACGACTATGCGGTCCGGCTCACCGGCGCTGGGATCGTCGAGGCGGAGCCGGACGCCGCCGCCTTCGCCGCCGCGCTGACGGAGCGGACCTGCGCGGTGCTGTGGTTCGCCGGTACGCAGCGGCCCGCCCCCGGCCTGGAGATCTCGGAGATCGTCGAGATCGCCCATCGCCGGGGGGTGCCCGTCGTCGTCGACGCCGCCGCGCAGATCCCGCCGGTGGCGACACTGTGGCACTACACCCGCGACCTCGGGGCCGACGCCGTCATCCTCAGCGGTGGCAAGGGCTTGCGCGGCCCCCAGACCACCGGCCTGCTGCTGGGCCGGTCCGCGGTCATCCGCGGGGCCAGGGCCCACGCCTCCCCGGCGCAGGGGATCGGTCGGTCGATGAAGGTCGGCAAGGAGGAGCTGGCCGGCTGCGTGGCCGCCGTGGAGGTGGCGCTGGCCGCCGACGAGCCGGCCCTGCTGGCCCGCTATGAGCAGATTGTGGCCGGCTGGGTCGCCGCCCTCGCCGACGTAGCCACCGTGGCGGTCCGGGCGGGATATCCCAGTGAGGCGGGTCAGCCGCACTCCCGGCTCCTGGTGGAGCTCAGCCCCGGCTCGGACGCGTACGCGCTGGAGCGCACACTCTGGGCGCACGATCCCCGGCTGGCCGTGCTGGTGCTCGACGACCGGACCGTCGCACTCAACCCGCAGCCGCTGCCTGACTCCGACATCGCCGAGGTGGCCGAGGTCCTCCGGTCGGTGCTCACCGCCGGCTAGCCTCGGCTATCCCTCGATCAGCCGACGGACGACGTCGGGGTCCAGCTCGGTCATCGAGGCGACGTGCACCCGGCGCGGCGCCGGCGGAATCCGTACCAGGTTCTCGATGGCGACGACGAGCGCCCCGGCGGCGTTGCCCGAGGCGGCACCGGGCCGCGAGTCCTCCAGCACCACGCAGTTGGGTGCCTCCACCCCGAGCAGTTCACAGGCCTTCTCGTACGGCTCCGGATGCGGTTTCCCGTGGACGACCTCGTCGCCCGCGACGGACGCGGCGAAGCTGTCGGGCGGCAGCTGCGACAAGGCGGCGTCCAGCATCACCCGATAGGACGCCGACACCAAGGCGCACGGGACTCCCGCCTCGCCGAGCGCGGCCAGCAGCTCCCGCGCCCCGGGACGCCACGGGATGGCGCTGGTCCGCAGCTGCGTCACGACCCGGCGCAGCAGCTCCTGGACGACCCATTCCGGATCCAGGTCTTGTCGGTCAAGAGCCTTCAGGATGTAGGTGGCGGAGTCGATCAGGGAGTTCCCGACCAGGTGCTCGGCGTGGTCGTCGCTCCAGCCTGCACCGAGGCTGTGCGCCAGCTCGTACTCGGCGGCCAGCCACAGGGGTTCGGTGTCGGCGAGGGTGCCATCGAAGTCCCACAGGACTGCGTCGAGGGTGGACGTGGCTGGCAAGGTGGACGTGGCTGGCAAGGTGGACTCAGTCATGGCGTGTCTTTCCGGGGTGGGACTGTCAGGTCGGGACGGCTCGAAGGTCAGAGGGTGTCGTCGTCGTCGTCGTCGTCATCGTCGCTCGGCTCGTCGTTGAGGCCCTTGACGGTGATGCGCTCGACTCCCGAGAGCTCCATCATCGGAGCGATGAGGTCTTTCACCGGGCGACGGCCGATGAAGCGGATGTCCATCCGCACCATGGCCACGTCATCCTCGCTGACCCGCCGGCTGCGCTGGATCGCCGACGCAAAGCCCATCGTCGCCGCGGCGTGCAGCACATCGCGCAGCACCCCTTGTCCGTCGCGATAGGTGATCTGCACGACCCGCTTGCGGTCGGCGTTGGGGATCTTGCGCACCAGCGGTGCGATGAGGAACAAGGTCACCAGGTGCAACGCAGTCAGCATGGCGGCGAGGGAGACCATGCCGGCGCCACAGGCCATGCCGACCGCGGCTGCCTCCCAGATGGTCGCGGCGGTCGTCAGACCGCGGACCACGTCGCGGCCCTTGAAGATCACCCCCGCACCGAGGAAGCCGATGCCGCTGACGACCTGGGCGGCGATCCGGGATGGATCCAGGTTCACGTCCTGACCGACGACCATGTCGAAGCCGTACGCCGAGACCAAGGTGAAGCCGCACGAACCCAGGCCGACGAGAACGTGGGTGCGATAGCCCGCGGCCTTCTGCCGGACCTGCCGCTCGAAACCGATCAGCGAGCAGAGCACGAAGGCGGCCAGCAGCAGCTTCAGCTCGAGGGCACTCGTGTCTGAGATCAAGCCCGAAAAGAATTCCATCACTCTCCCTGTTCGTGGTCGCCCGGGCGCCGAGGACTACCCGTTGGGCAGGACGGCCACCTTGCCGGCTGCGCCGACGTCGGCCAGCCGGTACGCCGCACCGGCCTCCTCCAGCGGAAAGGTGTCAGAGACGACGATGTCGGGGTGGAGACCCCAGACAGGCAGCCGCTCCACGAGCTCGCGCATCCGACCGACGCTGGTCACCCAGGAACCGTAGATGGTGATCTGCTTGTGGATCAGCGCAGCGCTCGCGTCGGACACCAGCAGGTCGTTGCCCTCACCGAGCAGGACCATCCGCCCTCGTGGACGTAGTACCCGGATGCCGGTGTTTCGACCGGCGGTGCTGCCCGAGCAGTCCACCGCGACGTGGGCGCCGCGGCCGAGCAGGTCGGCTGCCGCGTCCTCGTCGGCCGGGTCGATGGCGCGGTCCACCGCGCCGATCGTGACGGCGAACTCGCGCCGCTGTGGGCTGGGGTCGATGCCGAGCCGAGGCGTGGCGCCGAGTTTGCCGCCCAGCAGGCCTGCTGCCAGCCCGACGGGACCCAGGCCGACCACCGCGAGGCTGTCGCGGCCGCTGACGGAGGCCTTCACCAGCCCTTCGTACGCCGTACCGAACCCGCACGCCACGCAGGCGGCATCTTGGTAGGTCACGCTGTCGGGCAGCTGGATGCAGTCACGTTCCTCGGCCAGCAGCAGTTCGGCATGGCCACCGTCTCGCTGCCAGCCGTAGGCGGCGCGCTGTGGGGAGGTGCAGCTGATCTGCGACCCGACGACGCAGTCGTCGCACTGGCCGCAGCCGCTGATGTGATAGACGGCGACCCGGTCACCGACCTGAAGGCGGGTGACGCCGCTGCCGAGCGCGACCACCTCGCCGGCGGGCTCATGGCCGGCCACCACGCCCTGATAGGCCTCAGCGGGATCGCCACCGAGATGCTGACGATAGATCGCCCGCAGGTCGGAGCCGCAGATGGTCGAGGCGCGGACTGCGAGGACGACCTGTCCCGGACCGGCGACCGGGTCGGGGAGGTCAGTGATCTGCACTGTGCTGTTGCCGGGCAACGTGACGCCGCGCATGAGGCTCCTTGATTGATGGCGAGATCGAGCTGAGTCGTGATGATGAGGAGCAAAGCAAAGCAGCCGATGGACACGTGTTGACATCGACGCCTTGACTTATGGCAAGAGGCCACCCTACGTTCGATCTGTCATCAAACGGAAGCCGATTGGGTCCGTGCGGAAGGCTCGCGCCGACCCTGCTCAACAACGTGCAGGAGACGGGCAACTGTATTCCCCTCCGACCGCAGTGGATGAGACGTCCCCGGCGCCGTTCCACACCGTCACGTCTGCCGACGTCGATACCAAGATCGCTTTCGGCGACTTCACCAGCGAACGAGCAGGAATTTTCCGGCGGGCTTCGGTCCGGGCTGGATGTCGTCTAGTGGTCGTTGTCGTCGACCCAGCCAACCCCTCGTACAAAGGCGCGCATCAGTGAAGATCAAAGGAATCGCCCATCGCGGCTATTCAGCCAAGTATCCCGAGAACACTCTCACCGCCGTGGCGGCGGCTCTTGATCTGGGCTTCAGCCATGTCGAGATCGACGTCCAGCTCACCAGCGACGGTGTTCCGGTTCTCATCCACGACTACACAGTCGCCAGGCTGACGGGGCAGCCGGGGGCGGTCGGGGATTTCACGCTGGCAGAGCTGCAGTCCTTCCCGGTGGGGGAGGACGAGCGGATCCCGACGCTGGAGGAGGCTCTACGTCTCATCCATGGCAGGGCTTCGGTGATGGTGGAGCTGAAGCAGGCAGGGCATCTCTATCCGGGACTGGAGGAGAAGGCGCTGCAACTCCTGCGAGCGACCGACACGTTCGACCACTCGATCGTGATCAGCTTCGACCACTTCAGCATCGAGCGGCTGCGCCGGCTGGACGACGAGGTGACGCTGGGTCTCACCAGCAGTTGTGCGATGCCGTACGTCTTCGACTTCATGCATGAGATGCGCTGTGAGCTGTTGGGGGTTCCGGTGCGCATGATGACTCCCGAGTACGACCAGATGATCACCGAGCAGGGCTTCACGGTCGGTCCGTGGGTCGTCGACTCCATCGCTGACATGGAGCACATGGCGGCGAACTATCCGCACGCGTTGATCACGACGAACGAAGTCGAGCGCTGGGCGGACTTCTTCGTAGATCATCCTGAGCTCCATTCCGCGTGCTGAGGACGCACCGCTGACGGCGCCGGAGTTTCAAGATCGTTCCCACCGCGGTCCACAGAACTGGCGAGGAGGCACCGGCCGTGCCGCCGCGCTCAGGCAGCCCGACGACGGAGCAGTCGGCGTCCGAGCGTCGGCACCGTGAGCAGTCCGGCGGTCATCGCGCCCGCGCGGACCATCGGGTGCAGCTGCCACCAGGTGTAGACACTGCGTCGGGATGGAAAGTCGCCGTCGGTGCGGTTGTCCTCCAACCGCGGCGCGTCGACGTTGCCCACCTGACCTTGCGGGGTCGGCTCCTCAGCGGTCTCGGACCGGATCGCCAGCTTTGCCATGATCAGGTCCATCTGATGCGGTGACAAGAACTGGGTCAGCACCATCTGCTTCGCGGCGCCGCCGGCGAAGAGATCTCGGACCGGGTGCTCAGCGGCGTACACGACGCAGTCGGCCACGACCGACGGGGAGTAGATCGGCGGCGGCCCCTTCGGCTTGTGACCCATCCGGCTCCGTGAGTTGGTGAACAGAGGTGTGTTGATGGTGCCCGGCTTGATGCTGGTCACCGACACCTTCGCCTTGTCCGCAATCAGATCTCGGCGGAGCGCGTCCATCGCTCCTTCGACGGCGTGCTTGGAGGCGCTGTAGGCCGCGTGGAGGGGCAACGACACGACACTCTCCACCGATGAGATGGCGATCAGCGCGCCGCCGCTTTCCCGCAGGTGAGGCAGAGCGGCAAGGGCTCCGTAGACCTGGCCGAGGTAGTTGACCTCCATCAGCCGGCGGAACTCCTCGGGCGTGGTGTCCTCGAACGTGGCGAACAAGGACACGGCCGCAGCGTTGACCCAGGTGTCGATTCGGCCATAAGTGGCCACAGCGTGCTGGGCCACCGCGGTGACCTGTCCGACGTCGGCGACGTCGCAGACGACGTACGTCGCTGACCCGCCGGCTGCGGTGATCTCGGTGACCAGGCTGAGCAGTCCTGGCTCGCTTCGGGCCGCGGCGACGACCTTGGCTCCGCGTCCAGCGAGTTCCAGCGCCGACGCTCGCCCGATCCCGCTCGAGGCGCCGAGCACGACAGCGACTTGTTGGTTCAGCGGCTTGAGCTTCATCAGAACCTCCGGGTTGACGTCATGCTCACCTGTACCCGAGGGCGGCTGAGGCCAACCCGGCCGCGGTCTCGGACGGGCGAGGTGGAGGCGGGTGGATACTGGCAACAGGCCCCCCGGGCCGAGATGCGCGAATCCGGACTTCGAAGCGAAAGAGGACGCCATGAGCGACAAGTGGACTGATGCAGGACTGCTGGCTCTCCGGGTGGGTGTGGGCGGTGCCCTCGCGGCCCACGGGTCACAGAAGCTGTTCGGTTGGTTCGGTGGCTACGGACCGTCCGGTACGGGGCAGTGGATGGATTCCCTCGGGTTCGCCGGCTCAGGCAAGCGGAACGCCGTCCTGGCCGGGTTGGGTGAGTTCGGTGGCGGTGTGCTCCTGGCTCTTGGGCTCGCCACTGGCCCGGCGGGGGCCGCGGTGGCCGGCACCATGAGTGTGGCTGGATCCACCCACGTACCGAACGGCTTCTTCAACACCAGCGGCGGCTATGAGCTTCCCGCAACCTTCGGCCTGGTCGGTACGGCGCTGGCCCTGGCGGGACCGGGTCGCTACTCCCTCGACCACGCCCTCGGACATCGGCTGAACCGCAAATGGATGGGGTTTAGTGCCCTGGCAGCAACTCTCGGCTCAGCCGCCTATCTGATCAGCACCCGCGAGCAGCCGCCAGCCGCTCCGGAGGAGGTCGACGCCGCGGAATCGGCCACGGACACCGAGGCGGTTGCCGGATCGGACGGACCAGGCACCGACGCCCAGGCGTGACGGCTGCGATGGCACTGCCGGCCGGCTGATTTCAGTAGTCCCCGAGGGCGTCTCGCAGGCCCTCCGGGTTCCGGTCGATCTCGTGCAGCATGCGTAGTGCAGCTTCGTGACGCGCGTAGGCGTAGGTCTTGAGCCCGTCACTGACAGCTTCGGATCTTTTCAGCGGCTCAGCCAGCGGATAGACGGAGAAGATCGTGTACGCACAACCGAGCGCGATCGTTGACGTCAGGTCGTGGGTCGTCAACCCCGGGTTCTCCGAGCGGTAGGCGCTGAGCAGCCGAACGAGCCCGGTCACCCATTCGTCGTTCAGCATGACGGTGCGAGGGTCGCACGCGATGCGGGCGATCTCCCACGCGACGAAGGACGAGCTCGGCGGCTGGAAGTCCACCAGTGCGGCGACCTCGTCGCCACGCAGCAAGACATTGGGAGCCGCCAGGTCGCCGTGCAGGATCTGAGCGGTGAGTGGGGGCAGGCCACGCACAATCGACTCCACCGTGGTCAAGAGACTGCGGCGCTGCTGAGCCGCTTCCAGAGCCCAGCTCTCGAACGCGGTCAACGAGGGCCGTTGCCGATACTGCGTGATCAACCAGTCGTAGTGGTGCCGAGCGTGCTCGATCTGACAGAGCCGTGTCGCCGGTTCCCGTGTGGGGGGTGCCGCTGGGTGCTCGGCGAGGCAGCGGTGGAGTCGGCCGAGGACGGTCCCGACCGACGTCCAGCGGTCTCCGGTCAGGCCGCCTTCGGCAGTCTCGGCCTCGCCCACGTAGTCCCACAGCGACATGGCCCTGGCGCCGTCGCTGGTGCTCAGCAGCTGGCCGCTGGTGGTGCGCCGGACCGGCGGCACCGGCACACCGGCGTCGCGGACGAAGTTCGCGAGCTCGATCGCCGCGAGCTCATCCGGCAACGTGCGGTGATCGCGATAGACCTTTGCGAACCATCGTGGGCCGAACTGATCGGAGACCACATAGTTGTCAGTGGCGGTCCCTGCCGCGATCTGAGCGATCGCGGTCGGCTTCACGCCGTAGGCGTCGCTGAGTAGTTCGCCGAGCCACGCATCCGCGCGCTCATCTTTCTCCGCCATGCCGCCATTTTTGCACCCAGCCTGCGTCTCGAGCGGCAGCGCAAGCGAGGGCCAGGTGACGTTGTCACCTGGCCCTCGCTGGTGCCTGCACTATTGCTCTTAGCGGCTAGCGCGGCGCGTGGTCATCGGCTTGCGCCGAGATCAGGCGTCGTAGGCCTCGCGGCTGCCGGACTTGGCCAGTCCGCGGGCCAGCATGTAGCCGATGGTGAGGTAGACGACGTAGCGGATGGCGGTGGTGGCGCCGAACGGGTCGCCATCGGTGCCGTTGCTGTCGTAGAGGTTCGCGGTCACGACGACGGCCACGACTGCGAGGACATAGGCGATGAGCTCGCTCGTCTTGGTGGAGTTCTTCGTCTCGGTGGTCAGCCGGCGGGTGTGGTCGACGCCCAGGTCGAGATCGGTGTGTGCTGCGTTGGCGGTGGTCATCAGTTCTCCTTGTGCTGGGCCGCGATAGTTTGTCGCGACGGTGGCGGAGCCGGTTCCCGACTTCTTCGCCTGACGCCTTTCCAATGGTTTTTTGCTTTGGCGTCGATATCTACGTTGTCAGACGGAACTGGTTGTGTCGATTCGACATTGGAGCCACGCCGAGTTCCTTGGACGCTCTGGTGAGGAATGCGAACCATTTCTGCCGATATCGCCCCGACGGTCCTAAGACCAGGATTTGGGCGTTGTTATCATTTGACTCTGACTTCTACGCCCGGGACAGTTCGTACTGGGCGATGTGCGATTTGCTCGCCGACCCCAGCTGGTTCTTAGACGGACCCAACAGTCCTACGACTAATGGTTCGGCGAAATCTGACCGGCGCGGGCGCCAGGCCCGTACTACCCTCGTTCAAAGGTTCACCTCGTGGACCCCGCGGTCTATGGAGGACATGGTGTTCAACTCGGAACGATCGCAGGACGCACGCGGCAACCGACGCAGGCCGTGGTGGCGTAGTGGCATCGAACGTCTGGTGATCTTGTACATGATGGCGGCGCTGGGAGCCTTCGTGCTGTGCGGGGCGGGCCTTGCCCTCGCTGAGCGACACGCCGCCCTGAAGGAGGCCGTCCGCGACGCCGAGACGACGGCCACGTTGCTGGCCACCCGGGTCGTGCAGCCCGCGTTACCTGACACCGCGGCAGAGCGCTTGGACGCTGACCAGAGCTTCAATCGGGTCGTCGTCGAGCGGGTGCTGCGCGCCCCACTGACTCGTGTTCGCCTCGTCGACGAGACAGGGCTAGTCGTCTATGCGACCGATGCGGGGGTGGTCGGGCAACGAGAGGCGTTGACGGCGGATGAGCTGACCGCGCTCCGCGCCGGCGCTGTCACCGCTCGCGGCGACGATGGCTCGAATCCCACGAACCTGCTCCGTGCCCGCACCGACCGGTCGCTCGAGGTGAGCGTGGGGTTGCGGGCTCCCTCAGGCCAGCCGCTCCTGCTGCAGACGAGCCAACCGTTCGAGGCTGTGTGGATGACCAGTCGAACCGTGTGGCTGAGCCTGTTGCCCAGCCTGATCTTGGCCCTGGTCCTGCTCTATCTGGTCAAGATTGGTCTCACCTACCGGCTCACCAGAGGTCTGCATGCGGTACAGGAAGAACGTGAGCAGCTGCTGGTCACCGCTCTTGCCGCCGCTGACCGGGAACGTTCACTGATCGCCTCCGACCTCCACGACGGCGTCGTTCAAGGTCTCACCGGTGCCAGCTATACCTTGACCGACACCGCGAACCGCACCCGGGCAGCCGGGCAGCCAGAGCTCGCGGACACCCTCGCCGGGACCGCCCGGAGCCTGCGGCAGTGGATCCGGGAGTTGCGGAGCCTGATCGTCACCGTGACTCCGCCGGCCCTGCACAGCGAGGGCTTGCACGCCACGTTGACCGACCTGGTCGCCACGTTGGAGGCGCGGGGGATCGAGGTCGATCTTGACGTCCGGGTGAGCGACGACCTGAGCGAGACCAGCGAGTCGTTGATCTATCGCGTCGCTCAGGAGGCGATCCGCAACGTCGTACGGCACGCCAACGCGTCGAAGGTGCAGGTGGGCGTGACGGAGGACGACGGCTGGCTCGAACTGCAGATCATCGACGACGGGCAGGGATTCGATCCTGCGGTTTCGACTCGGCGGCAGGGCAGCGTCGGCCTTCCGTTGCTGGCCGCCCTGGTGCAGGAGCGGGGCGGGCACCTGCGGGTGGCATCGGCCACCGGCCTCGGCACCACGGTCACCCTGCGCCTGCCCCTGTCCACAGCGCGCCGGGCGAACGCCGTGACCAGCGCGGCGACACAGTGATCCGGGTCCTGATCGTGGACGACCATCCCCTGGTCCGCCAGGGCCTGGCCGGGGTGCTTGCGGATGCCGCGGACATCCAGGTCGTCGACGCGGTGGCCGATGGGGGCCTCGCGGCCGACGCCGCAGTCGCCGGGGAGGTCGACATTGTGCTGATGGACCTGTCGATGCCTGGCATGGACGGCATCCAAGCCACGCGTGAGGTGTTGACCCGACGCCCCGAGGTCCGCGTGGTGGTGCTCACCTCCTTCGCGGAGCACGCGCGCGTGCGGGCGGCCCTGGACGCGGGCGCGGTCGGCTATCTGCTCAAGGACACCGAACCCGATGACCTCGTCCAGGCGGTCCGCGAAGCCGCTGCGGGACACGCCCCGATCTCACCCCGGGCGGCACTGGCCCTGTTGCCGCCGCGCGGCATCGACAAACCCTCACCGGGGGCGAACCTGAGCCCGAGAGAACGCGAGGTGCTCGCGCTCGTGGCCGTCGGGCTGCCGAACAAGAGCGTCGCCCGACGGCTGCAGATCAGCGAGAAGACCGTCAAAGCTCACCTGACCCGGATCTTCGCCGCGCTGGACGTCTACGACAGGACGTCCGCCGCCCTCTGGGCGCAGCGCAACGGCCTCCTGGACGAGCGGAACCCCTGACCCACGCGGCTGTTCTGCACTGGCGCGAGGCGTGCTGAGTGGTGCAGTGACGGTGACAAAACAATATCCGCTTCGCCGGGCGTTGCAGGCGCACCTTGCCCCGGATAAGCCCTGAATGCGGCGGTGACAGGTAGAGCTTGATTCTCAAGACGCAATGTCAATCGGCTGCGGTTCGTGCAGTCGATCGCATGCTCAAACTCTCAGGTCGCACCCATCGCAATACCGCTCGTTGCTGTGGAGATGGCTCATTGCGAGTGCATCCGCGGTCGAATTGATCGCCAGATTGTCGAGGCTGCTCTGGCAATGCCTTCACGGCGAACATTGAGCAGCGCATTCTGACACCTCGTCATCCCACGGGTGGACCCGCACTTCATGCTGTGGGTGCAGGTGGACGACGCCGCGATGCGGCAGAGTCCTGGTATGACCCCAGACAACGAGACGGCACTTCTTTCGGCATTGCCGCCGGGCACCCCTCGACGGACTTCGGCGTTCCTCGGCTGGCTCGCGGTGCCCATCCTCGGCGCCTGCGGCACCGCCGGTGTGTTGATCTATGCCAGCGGGGGCACCAGCACGAGCGCCGGCGACCTCGTGGTCACCGTGCTCTTCGGGCTTTGGTGCATCGCGCCGTACCTCGGTCTGGCCGGGCTGCTGCTGCTCAGCCGCCGCTGGTCACGATGGAGCAGGGTGACGGCGGTGCTGGCCAGCCTCTGCTGCGTGGGCATCTCCGCGTACACGATCTACTTCGACTTCCTGCTCAGCGAGAGCTCGACCAGTGCGCTGTTGTTCGTGTCGCTGCCGGTGCTGCAGTGGCTCGGCATCGTCTGCGTGACCCTCGTCGCGTGGGCGCTCAGGTCTTCCGACCGGAGACGGTGACGGGCGACGGTGACGATGGAGATCGGCGCGGACGCAGAACCGCCCCCGGTCACCCGCGCGAAGGCGGGTGAGCGGGGGCGGTCTTCATGCTGGACCGCGAGCCTCAGCTCTGGCGGGAGTCCTGCACGTTCTGCTTGGACTCCTGGGCCTGGCCCTTGACGTCCTGAGCGGCCGACTGGCCCTCTTCCTTGACGGTTGCTGCGGCGTCGGTGGCGGTCTCCTTGACCGACTCCGCAGCCTCACGAGCCGGCTCCTGCAGGTTGCTGACCGCGTCCTTGGCGATGTCGGTCACCTGCTGCTGCAGCGGCTGAACCTTGTCCTTGACCGTCGCCGCAGCGTTCTGCTCCTTCTGCGACGCCGGGAACAGCGAGGACACCAGCAGGCCGGCACCGAAGGCCACGAGGCCCGCGGCGAGCGGGTTGCCCTCGGCCTTCGACTTGGCCTGACCCGGTACGCCGGACACTGCGCCACCGACCGAGGATGCGCTGTCGCCGACCGAGTGACCGGCGGAGGAGACGGACTCGCCGACGGCAGAGACCTTGTCCTTCACGGCATCGGTGGCGTCAGCGGCGGTGCCCATGATCTTGTCGCGCACGCCGCCGACCTTGTCCTTGACGTCGTCTGCCTTGCGGCGGGCGATGTTCTTGGGGTTGGCCTGGTCGGTCAGTGCGTCGACGTCGTTGCTCAGGTTGGCCCGCGTACGCTCGATCTCGGCGCGGATCTCGTCGGGGTTGCTCGTGCTGGTCATCGGTTTCTCTCCTCATGCCCTTTGAGTGCGTTGGGAATCTTGCCGGCGGTCTCGGTCGTGCGGGGAAGGCTCTGCACGCGCTGCATCTCCTTCTTGCCGACGGTGGCCAGAACGGCGGCGATGATCGCCCAGATGACGGCGACGATGAGTGCCGACCATCCACGACCGATCTCGTTGCCGATCGCCCACCAGAGGGAGATCGACAAGAACAGCAGGACCAAGAACCCGGCCACCGCGGCGCCGGCGAACATGCCGATGCCCTTGCCTGCCTGGGTTGCTGACTGCTTGGCCTCAGCCTTGGCCAGCGCCACCTCCTGCTGCATCAGCGTGGAGATGTCGCGGGTCACGTTGCCCAGAAGGTCGCCGATGGAGCGACGCTCCTCGCCGGTGTCCGTGCCTGGTGCGACGTGGGCACCGGACACGGACTGGTCCGGGGTGTAGAAGTCGCTCATCGAGGACCGCCGCCCTGGCCGGGCAGCGGTGCCGGCGGCACCGGGGTCACGGGAGCCTCAAAGCTTCCAGCGGGCGGCGCTGCTTCTGGCATCGTCTCGTCGAACACCGACCGGGTCCCCACGGACTCGCCGTAGGACTGCGCGGGCGCCTCGTAGGTCGGCTGGTAGGACGACTGCGACGTGAGCGCCGCGGGCTCCGGGGTGGCGGAGACCTCAGCCTCAGCTGCATGCTGTGCGGCGGCACCACGCGTGAGCCGGCCGGCCAGCACGCCGGCGACGGCGGCACCGATCAGGAAGGTGCCCGGACGACGACGGGCGAAGGACTTCAGCTCAGCGAGCACGTCCTTCGGCTCGCGGTTCTCGAGCCAGTGGGCGATCTCGCCGGTACGGTGTGCGGCCTGAGCCATCAGGTCGGTCATCGGACCGGACTCGTCGGTGGACGAAGCCATGGCGCCGAACTCCTTGGCGAAGCCGTGGATGGTGCCGGCGAGACGCTGCTGCTGCTGCGACGCTTGCGTGCCGAACTCGCCCAGGGTCTGCTGCACGAGGTTCTTGGCCTGCGCGCCCGCCTCAGCGGCAACCTGGCCGACCTGCTCCTTGGCCACGCCCGCGACCTGCTGACCGGCCTCGGTGGCGGTTTCCTTGACGGCACCGGCTTCCTGGGTCGCGGTCTCCTTGGTGGACGAGCCACCTTGGTCGCCGCCGGAGTAGCCCTGGCCGCTGGTGTAGGACTCGGCGCCGGTGTAAGCCTGGTCGTCCGAGAAGCCCTGGTTGGGGAGACCCGTGGTGCCGGTCGTCGGATCGGTGTGGGAGCCGGCGGTGGCGTCGTCCCAGCTGCCCGGTCCGACTCCGGAGGTCTCCTGGTGACGAGGCTGTGTGGGATCTGTCATCTGTCTCTCCGCTCTCTTGGTGTCCGTGCAGTGTCACTGCACTACACGTGTCGTGGGCGTCGGCACAGGTGGGCCGGCGCCTTCGTTGACGTCCGAACAGGTGATACCCCACCCCTTACAACGTAAACCGCCCTTGCCCGCAGATCAGGCAACTTTCTGCCGCTGCCGCCGCTGGCCGGGGAGACGACCCGCCGAAATCCGGACCCGCACCCGCGGCTGGTTGGACTTGAGCACACCGGGTATGCCGTGCAGGTGCCCCGACTCCGACCCGGTCCCGACCCGGCGACCGTGTCAAGGCCCCTGCTGCTGGGTCTGGGGCTGCCCAGTGTCCTGATGGGACTGGCGCCGTTGTTGAGCGCCGATCGCACCGCGCGGACTCTGGGACTGGACGTGACACCCAGCACCACGAAGGTATTGCGCTGGCTCGGCGTCCGCGAGCTGGTGGTGGCGATCGCCTTCCTCGCCCGGCGGTCGCCGGTCGGTCTATGGGGCTTCGTGGCACAAGACCTCGCCGACCTGCCCGGATGCAGCTGGCTGGCGGTGCGCAAGTTCCGGCAGGACGGCGTCGGCCGGTTCCACCTGGCATCTGCTCTCTATCTCGTGATCGGCGTGATCGATGTCGTGGCCGCAGTGTCGCGTGGCCTGGATCGTCCGGCCGCTGCACCGCAAGACGTCGGGTCCTCCTATCCTGGCGCGATGCGACGTAGTTCACAGGTGCACCGATGAACCATGAGTCCGCGCCCGGACCCGTTCCCGCCGACCAGCGCCCGCCCGGCCCATCGCCGGACGGGACCAGTCCGGAGAGCGGCCGGCTGCAGAGGACTGAGCTGATCCTGGTCCGCCACGGCGAGAGCCTGGGCAACGTGGCCGCGGCTCGGGCCCACCAGGAGCAGGGCGAAGAGATCGAGGTCGATCGGCGCGATGCCGACGTGGAGCTGTCGCCGACCGGCGCGGACCAGGCGACGGCCCTGGGGGAGGGGATGGCCCGATGGCCGGCCGAGCTCGCCCCGACCAGCGTCTGGTGCTCGACCTACGTCCGCGCCCGTCAGACCGCCCAGGTGGCCCTCGACGCCGCCGGCCTCGATCTGCCCGTGGTGGTCGACGAGCGGCTGCGGGACCGTGAGCTCGGAATCTTGGACATGCTCACCACCCGGGGCGTGGCGGCTCGGTTCCCGGAGGAGGCTGAGCGGCGACGCTGGCTCGGCAAGTTCTACCACCGCCCACCCGGCGGTGAGTCCTGGGCCGACCTCATCCTGCGCGTCCGCTCGGTCATCGCCGACCTGCTCGCGCTCGAGCCTGGGCAGCGGGTCCTGGTGGTGTGCCACGACGCGCTCGTGCTCGCGTTCCGCTACGTCTGCGAAGGGCTCTCCGAGCAGGAGGTGCTAGACCTCCAGGCCAAAGACCCGGTGAAGAACGTCTCGGTCACCCGGCTTCGCTCCCAGCCAGGTCAGCGCCGCTGGGAGCTGCTCGCCTACAACGATGTCAGCCACCTCGCCGGCACCGAGGTCCCCGTCACCAGCCACCCAGGAGAACGTCGTGTCCATCCAGAGTGAACCAGTCACCCCGTCCACGCTGCGGGAGTGGTCGCTGCCCGCGGTCGGGGACTCCAAATACAGCCGAGGCGCGGTGATGGTCATCGGCGGTGCCGCCGCCACCCCGGGTGCTGCGCTGTTGAGCGGGCTGGCCTCACTGCGGGTGGGTGCCGGTCACCTCTCCCTGGCCGTCGCCGCGAGTGCCGCGGTCGCCGTGGCGGTCGCGTTGCCGGAGGCTGGGGTGACCGGGCTCCCGCAGAACAGCCGCGGCTCGGTCCTGGGCGCCGACCTCAGTGCGATCGCGGACGACGTGGCGAGCGCGGACGTGGTCCTGGTCGGCCCCGGGCTGGACGATGCCGACCAGACCGTGCAGCTGCTGCGGAGCCTGGTGCCGTTGCTGTCCGACGAGACCCGGGTGGTGTTGGACGCGTACGCCCTGGGCGTCCTGCCGCAGCTCGACGACGTGGTCGAGGCCCTGGCGGGACGCATGGTGCTGACCCCGAACAAGTCGGAGGGCGGCCGGTTGCTCGACCGCGACGTCACCGACGAGAAGACCGACGCCGACGAGATCGCCCGCCGGTTCTCTGCGGTCGTGTCGCTGCAGGGGCGGGTGGCGGACGGCTCCGGCCGGGTATGGGAGATCGGCACCGGCCACACCGGCCTGGCGACCTCCGGCAGCGGGGACGTGCTGGCGGGCGCGGTGGCAGGCCTGTTGGCCCGCGGCGCCGAGCCCGCCCAGGCGGCGGCCTGGGCGACGCATCTGCACGCGGCGTCGGGTGACCGGCTGGCTGCTCGGGTCGGCGCGGTCGGATTCCTCGCCCGGGAGCTGCTCGACGAGATCCCCGTGGTGATGGTCGAGCTCACGCTCTAGCGCCGGAAGTCCCCGGTGGCTCACTGAACAGTCGTCCGACCACCTCGCGGGGGTCGTCTGTGGACGCGTCCGGTCCGGTGATCGCCTGGACCACCTCCGACGCGAGGGCGGCCAGCTTGCGGTTGCTGCGCTGGCTGTGGCGGCGGAGGAGGTCGAAGGCCTGGTCGTCGTCCATCCGGTACGCCAGCATCAAGGCTCCCTTCGCTTGGTCGATGACCGCCCGATGCCGCATGGCGTCGCGGACCGCGTCGGCCGTAGCGGCGTGGAGTCCCGCCAGCCGGAACTCGGTGAGGTCGGCCAGGAATCCGGTCACGCTGACCACCTCGCCGGTCTCGTCGGCCACGCTCTCGCCGATCATCAGCACCGATCTGACCACACCGTCGGCAGCGTGGATCCGACACGAACAGCTGATCGGCCCCGGCCGCGTCCGGGCTGTCGTGTACGCCTGGACAACAAGCGGCGCGTCGGCGGCCGGAATCAGTGACCGCCATGCCTGCCAGGACGGGTCGACCTCGCCCTCCGCATAGCCGAGCAGCGGGTACATGTCGGCGGACCACTCCCACTGGAGGCGGTCGAACCGGAGGGTGAAACGCCCGATGCCCTCCCACTGGGTGCCGGCGAAGTAGCTGATCATCCGCTCTTCCGACGAGCTGGCGTGCACCAAGTTCACCTCTCCGACTGGCCGACGGCGGTGACGCCGTCACGTGGCTGCCCATGCCCGCACGCGAGATGGGCTGTTCCTGCCCGGGAGGCTGGCCCGTCGAGACGTGCGATCAGGTCGTGGCCGGGGGACGCGGCGCTGCGGTCGATGGCGATGGGCTTGATCGTAGCGCCGTTCTCGACATCCCGACGCGGATGCGGCTATCCGATCGTGGGCTGGCTGAGCACGCTGGCGACGCAGCACCAATCCGAAAGCGCGAGGCCCCCGAACCACTCCCGGAACCGAGAGCACGCGACCACCCGCAGCTCGAGTCGGTGACTTGATGGAGGCGACGATCGATGACGACACCCGCATCCCGTGGCGGACGGCCGCAGCGTGGGCGCGCGCGGCAGCGAACGGCCGGCGCAGTCGGTGTGCTTGCCCTCGTCGCCGTGGTGCCGTGGCTCATCCCCTGGGGCGGCGCGACCTCAGCCGACCCGCCGGGAACCGCGCCCTCCTCAGTTCGCCAGAGTCAGGCGGTTCCCGAAGCTCCAACCAGAGCGGAGAAGCCGAGCGATCAGGCGGTCGGGGAGCTGGCCGAGGAGGTCTCGGGAGCCGATGGGACCGACCTGCCGGTCTCGGCCGCCGAGGTCGCTTCGGTTAGCACCATCCCTGGTCCGTACCAAAGGCTCGGGCGACTCCAGATCCCGGCGATCGGGCTCGACGTCGGCTATGGCGAGGGCGTCTTCGCCGAGACCTTGGAGCGAGGGCCCGGCCACTGGCCCGGTACGCCGATGCCGGGTGGCCGAGGCAACTCCGTCATCTCCGGTCATCGCAACACCCATACCCAGCCGTTCAAGCAGCTGGACGAGCTGTCCTCCGGTGACACGATCATCGTTTCGTCCGGCTCGGCTGCGCCGGTGACCTACCGGGTGACGTCGACCACCATCGTCGCCCAGGAGAAGTACAAGGACTTCGTCCTGCGTCAGCCCGCTGATGGCGACGTCCGACAGCTCACCCTGTTCGCCTGCCACCCCGAAGGCAACCCCGTCTTCCGGATCATCGTCTCGGCATCTGCTTCGGCCTGACCAGTCCGGCCCAGCGACACCCATCGAGCCAAGGAGGTCAGTCCCGCCGCCTGCACCGCAGCCCGGCAGCACCCGAACGACTCAGCTTTCCACCACAAAGGATGTGACATGAACGACAACCTCAGATCAGCACCGCCGCAGTCCGGCGACGCCGTCGTGTTCGACGGCCAGCCAGTGATCAACTTCCGCGACGACAACGCACGCCGACGCTTCATCAAGACGGCAGCGATCATCGGTGCCGGGTCGACGCTGGTGGCCGCCACCCGGTCCGACCCGCGGGCCTTCGCGGACGCGACCACCGACGACCTGGAGATCCTGAACTACGCACTCACCCTGGAGTATCTGGAGGCGGAGTTCTACACCAGAGGGATCGAGGGTGGCTCACTGAAGGGCCGCGACCTCGAGCTCGTCGAACCGATCCGTGAACATGAGCAGGAGCATGTCACCGCCGTCACCCAGACGATCAAGGATCTCGGGGGGAAGCCGGTGTCGAAGCCGGAGTTCATGTTCCCTGAGGGCACCTTCGACGACAAGGTGAAGTTCCTGACCACCGCCTCGGCCTTCGAGGAGCTCGGGGTCACGGCATACCACGGTCAGGTCGCCCGGGTGAAGGACGGCGATATCCTCGCCGCCGCCGCGTCGATCGCCGGTGTCGAGTCCCGGCACGCCGCCATCGTCGCTGACCTGCTGGGGACCAACCCGTTCCCGTCGCCGTTCGAGAAGCGGATGACGATGACCCAGGTCCTCAAGGCCGCCGGCCCGTTCATCAAGTCGTAAGGGAGAGATCACCATGAACCGCAGAGATCTGATCAAGGGCGTTGCTGTCGCCATCCCCGGGGCCATCGCCTTGGAGATGCTGGGCACCAAGTGGGCCTTCGCTGAAGACAAGGACTTCACCGGCCCGTTCGACGTGCTCAACTACGCACTGACACTGGAATACCTGGAGGCGGAGTTCTATCGCCAGGGCAACCAGGCCGACCTGCTGGACGGCAAAGCAGCGAAATATCTCAAGGCCATCCAGAAGGATGAGGAGATGCACGTCTGGTCCCTCAAGGACACCATCACCAAGCTCGGCGGCACGGCCGTCGGTGCTCCGAAGGTGGACTTCGGCGGCGCCTTCAAGAGTGCAGAGAGCTATCTGGAGACGGCGTACGTCTTCGAGAACCTGGGCGTCCAGGCCTACCTCGGAGCCGCCCCGTCGCTACTGAAGGAGAAGGATCTGCTCACCGCGGCGGCGAGCATCTTCGGGGTCGAGGCCCGGCACGCCGCGATCATCGGGCAGCTGCAGAAGAAGTCGGCCGAGGGTGGCGTCTATCGAGGGGCCTTCGAGAAGCCCGCGTCCAAAGAGACGGTGCTGGCGGCAGCCGGACCATTCATCGTCGCGGCGCAGACTCTCTGAGTCGCAGGCTCTGACGGCATCATCTCGCTGCCGCAGCTGCGTGGGTCGCGGGCCATCGGGCCCGTGGCCCACGCAGGTGTGCCCGGGTTCGCCCCGAGAGGCGAACGGCCACCCGGCGCCGGCGAACGCCGACACGGGGTGGCTCTGCTCAGAAGTTGGTCGCCACCGTCTACACCTCCTGAGCTTCGCGCGTCTGTCGTACCACCGCAGAGCGTACTAGCGCGGACGTGGACGCGTGAGAGAAATCGAGAGACTCGAAGGAAAACACATCAGGCCGCGAGCACCTGGGCTCAATCCCGCCAATCGCCCGGTACGAAAATCGAGCCAAGGCATAAGTAGAGCAGCACCATTGACGTATTCCTGTGGTCGGATCATGCTCGAACTATCTGAAGGTCCCCCAGGAGACAGGCCGACGACTGTGACACTGCCGCCGCAGGCACCACCATTCGAACCGGACCTCGATCCGCAACCGGCCGGATGGAGCACCGGCGTGCGGGTCGGTATGGCACTCGCCTCGATTGTGGTGGGAGTCGTGGTCCTCGCTTTGCCGGTCAAGACCCTGCTGCTGGTGGCGCTGCTGTTCGGCGTCCAGCTGATCCTGCTCGGTGTGGTGCGGATGGTGATGGCACCACCGGGTCCGCGGTGGCTGAAGATCTTGAGCTACGTCCTGGGCGTACTGACGATCATCGCGGGAATCATCTGCTTCCTGAGGCCAGGGGCGTCACTGCTGTTGATCGCCATCTTGTTGGCGGCCGGGTGGATCGCGGACGGCGTGGCAGAACTGTCGCGGGGAATCACCCGCGGGCTGTCGGCGGGGGAAATGGCACTGTTGATCGTCAGCGGAATCCTGTCCATCGTGGCAGGCTTTGTGGTCGCCATCTTCCCCGGCGAGTCGTTGCTGCTTCTCGCGCAGCTCGGCGGTATCGCACTGATCGTGCTGGGGATCGTCGGCCTGGTCAGCGCGATCCACGCACACCTGCGTCGGCGACGTCACTGATCACCCCGGCGTGGCAGGCAAGGGGGCACTGCCACTCCAGGTCATCGCGTCACGGCGTGCTCCGACCTGGCACCGCCGTGCTGCGGGGCGCCGAAGTCGACTGGCGCACGATCAAGGACATCGGCAGCGTCCGGTGGACCGCCGATGCACCGCCGCCCTCGTCGGCGGCCAGCAGCAGTCGAGCCGCCTGCCGCCCGATCTCCCGGCTCGGGGAGGCCACCGTGGTCAGTGCCGGAGTCGATAGCGCAGAACCGAAGGCGTCATCGAACCCGAGGACGCTGAGATCGTCGGGGACGCGCAGGCCGCGCTCGGCGAGACCGGTCAGCAGGCCCAGCGCCAGGTGATCGTTGAAGGCGATCGCGGCCGTGGCGCTCGCGCCCATCACCTCGGCTGTGGCGGCGCGTCCGCCGTCGTACGTCGCCCGATAGGGACCGACCCTGCTGACCTCGAGTCTCCGGTCGGCCGCGATGCGCTGCAGGGCTGACCAGCGCCGCTGGCCGGTCGCGTTGGCGTCGGGGCCCGCGACGTACACGATCCGGGTGTGACCGAGGTCGTGGACGTGCCGGACCGCCAGATCCATCCCGCTGTCCGACTCGAGGACCACCCCCGCCACCCCAACGACACGGCGGCCGACGGTCACCGTCGGGCGATGAGCACTCAGCGCCTGGATGGCGAAGTCGGAGGAGCGCGGGTTCAGCAGCAGGAAGCCGCGAACACTCGGTTGCAGGACTGCGACCGCTGAGGCCTCTCGGTCCGCATCGTGTCCGACGGCGGAGATCGTCGTGGCCAGTCCCGCTGCGGACACCTCGACGCTGATGCCGCGGACGATGTCGGTCAGGAAGGGGCCGGTGATGCCCGGGGTGAGGATCCCGACCATCGTCGACAGTGCTGCCTCCGGCGGGGCGGCGGACCGGGCCAGATATCCCATCCTGGCCGCGACCGCCTCGATCCGCAGCTGGGTCTGGCGGTGGAGCCGACCGGGCTGGTTCAGGGCCCGCCACACCGTTGACGTGGCCACCCCGGTTTCGCGAGCCACGTCGGCGAGCGTCACCTTGCCGCCGGCGTCGGTCACGGACGCCTCGGCATCGGGCCGGCGGTGCTCTCGCGGACCTGCAGGGTCCAGGGCACGGCCACAGACTCGGCTGGGCCGCCCTGCCCGTCCACCCGGCTGATCAGCAGCCGGAGCACCTCTTGGCTCAGCACCGCCAGGTCTGCGGCGATCGTGGTCAGCCGTGGGTTGGAGAAGCGGCCCTCGGCGATGTCGTCGAAGCCCGCGATGGCGACATCGTCGGGGACGCGGATCCCGGCGTCGGCGCACTCCCGGATGGCTCCGATGGCCATCAGGTCGTTGAAGCAGAACACCGCGTCCGGTGGCTCGGGCAGAGCGAGCAGGTGCCGCATCGCCTGCGCTCCGTCTCGTCGCTCGTAGTCCGAGACCCCGACGACCAGGTCGGAGTCGTACGGCAGGCCTGCTCCCTGCAGCGCCTCTCGGTAGCCCTGCAGGCGCACCGACGCCGTACCGCTCACCGACTCGCGACCGATGGCGGCCACCCGGGTCCGACCGAGCCCGATCAGGTGCTGGGTCATGGCCCGCGCCGCGGCTATCGAGTCGACCGCGACGTGGTCGTAGCCCGCGGGGACGGCGCGCTCGCCGAGCAGCACCATCGGCAGGTCGTCACCACGGCCCGCGATCTCCGCGGCGGACAACGCGAGGGGGGAGAAGATGACCCCGTCGATGACGTGGGAGCGCATGCCGTCCAGCACCACCCGCTCGGCGTCCGCATCGGCACCGGTGACATCGAGCAGCATGATGTAGCCCCGTCGTGCGGCTTCGGCACTGATCATCGCGGCGAGCTCGGCGAAGTAGGGCGAGTCCATCTGCGGGACCGCGAGAGCCAGGAAACCCGCCTTGCCGTGCTTGAGCTGCCGGGCGCTGACGTTCGGGCGATAGCGGAGCTCGGCGATCGCCTGCTCCACCTTGGCCCGAGTGCTCGCCTTGATATGCGGGTAGTTGTTGATGACGTTCGACGCCGTCTTGACCGAGACCCCGGCCAGCTCGGCCACGTCGCGGAGCCGGGCCGCCATCAGAGGTGTCTCCGCACCCGACCATCCACGCGGGTTGAGGCCGCAGCGACCGGATCCAGCACAGCCACTCCAGGCGTGCACCAGCCGCCGCTGCCGACGTCGGTGCCGCCGCTGAGACGGCGCGCAGGGGTGGTGGTCGTCACCGTCGCAGGCTATACCGGCTCCGTTCGCCAGCCTTTACAAGGAAAGTTAACCGTTGTAGACATATGCACAGCAGACGGTCATCCGTCGTCGATCCGCACCAGCTCAGGGACCGGATCAGCGGCGAACGCTGCACATCTCAGTAGTGCCGACGACGCCATTCCTGATCCGAAGAAGGTAGCCATGACCGCTCCATCACGCCGCTCGCCGCTGGCCCTCCTGGCGCGCAGCGCGCTGCTCACGACTGTCGCCGTCGGCACCGCGCTGGCCACAGCCCTGGCTCCGGCCGGCGCAGGGGCGGCACCCGATCGGTCGTCCTCCACGTCGGCGCGCAGCTACCGCAACCCGGTCAGCGCATCGTTCGCGGACACCTTCGCCGATCCCTCGATCATCCACGCCAAGGATGGCTGGTGGTATGCGTACTCCACCGCCGACCCGTTGCGGGCCGGGGACGACCCCGGGATCATGCATATCGCCCGAACCCGGGACTTCGTCCGCTGGGACTACCAGGGCACCGTCTTCAACGCCGACAACCGGCCGTCCTGGGCCACTGAGACCTCTGGGCTGTGGGCGCCCGACATCCGCTACGTCGACGGCCAGTACGTCATGTACTACACGGTCACCGATACCACCTTGAACCCCGGTGACGACTCCGCCATCGGCGCCGCGACCTCGCCCACCCCGGTCGGCCCGTGGACGCCGACCGAGGCCCCGGTGGTCGCCCCACGGCCGGGCAACGGCGGATTCTTCTGGACCTTCGACCCGTCGGGCTTCACCGACGTCGAGGGCAACCGCTATCTCTATTTCGGCAGCTACAACGGCGGCTTGTGGGTCACCCGCGTCACCGACGACGGCCTGACCGCCACCGGCGCTCCGGTCCAGGTGGCCATCGACAACCGCTACGAAGGCGCCTACGTGGTGCGTCACGAGGGCTGGTACTACCTGATGGGCTCGGCGGCGAACTGCTGCGCCGGACCGACCACCGGCTACTCGGTCTTCTCCGGCCGCTCCCGGTCGCCGCTGGGGCCGTTCGTCGACGCCGACGGCTTGGGGCTGCTCGACTCGCGGGTCGGCGGCACCATCATGATCACTCAGAACGGCAACCGCTGGATCGGTGCCGGCCATCACGCCATCGCCACCGATGCCAGCGGTCGTGACTTCATCGTCTACCACGCGATCGACCGCAATGACCCGTGGCTGAGCGAACCCTTCCAGATCAACCGCCGCCCGATGCTGATGGACCGCATCGACTGGGTGGCGGGGTGGCCGCGGGTCCGCGCCGGCGCCGGCCCCAGCGAGGGACGCCAACCGGCTCCGGTCACCGGCTCCGACCTCGGCATCACCCCGCACGACCCGGCGGCCGGCGGCTTCCGCGGGCTCTCCATGGGGCCCGTCGATCCGCAGGCCGGTCGGACGGCTGCAGTCCGTGGCCTGGCCCGCACCCGCAGCGAGATCCGCGACCGCTCGGTCCGGGTCCGGCTGGACGTCTCCAGCAGCCGCCCCGTCACGGTCGGTCTCGGAGAGCGCTCAGGTCAGGTAGCGGTCACCTTCGACCCGTCCGCGGGCCGGCTCACCGTGACCACCGGAACGGGCCGCCAACAGCGCCGCGCCACCACCGCGGTGCCGGCTGGTCGGCAGGGCTGGCAGACGCTGACCATCGAGGTCGCCGCGTCCTCAGTGCTGGCGCAGGTCAGCGAGAGCGACCTGGCCGACCCGGTGGCCGAGGTGCGGCTCTCGGGTCGGGGCTTCCGGCTCGGGCGGGCGCCGCTGACGCTGGCCAGCCGGGGCGCGTTGGTGGACAACGTGTCGGTGCGTGAGCTCGCGACCGAGGCCCGCACGCTGGTCAGAACCCCGCAGGCCGGCCGGCTGTTGGCGGCTGACGAGTTCAACCGTCCGCTCTCCTCCGCCTGGTCGTGGGTCCGTGAGGATCCCGACGCCACGGTTACCGGAGGGTCGCTCGCCTGGCCGCTGCAGGCAGCCGATCTGACGGGTGCGAGCAACAACGCCGGCGTGCTGCTACGCGACACACCGCGGGGCACCTGGATCGCCGAGACCAAGCTCACCCTCGACCTCGGTGTGAACGACGTACGCAACTACCAGCAGGCAGGGCTGGTGGCGTACGAGTCGGACGACGACTTCGCCCGCCTGTCGTCGGTGGCCATCTGGAACACCCGGCAGACGGAGTACGGCCGCGAGCTGGTCGCTACGCCGGAGGGCGCCACCAGCTTCGGCGGTGCGGTGATCGGAACGCCGGCGCCCACTGTCTGGCTCCGCCTCGCCCACACCCGCAATCGGGCGGGGGAACACCTCTACCGGGCCGCCACCAGCCGCGACGGCCGGGATTGGACCTGGGGTGCGGTGTGGACCTTCGCCGCCGACGCCGACCCCAAGATCGGCCTCGTCGCCCATGGTGGGGACAACCCGCCGGCCACCGCGTCGTTCGACTATCTCCGGTTCTACGCGACCAGCTGGCCGGGCGAGCGCGGATGACGGATCGCCCTCTCGGACGGAGCCCTCGCCGGCCCGGCACTCGCGCGCTCGGTGTGGTCGCTCTGGCCGGACTGGTCCTGCTGCCCGCCTGCTCGGGCAGCGCCCAGTCCGCGCCGGCGGCCTCGCCGTCGAGCTCGGCGGCGGGGTTCACCAACCCGGTGTACGACGCCAACTTCCCCGACCCGATGATCTTGTTCAACGACGACGGCAGCTATCTGGCCATCAGCACGAACGGCAACGGCCACAACGTCCAGACGCTGACCAGCACCGACCTCACCAGCTGGCAGCAGGGATCGGACGCCCTGCCGCAGCTGCCCGACTGGTCGACCCCCGGCAAGGTGTGGGCACCGGAGGTGGCGGTGCACGACGAGAACCGCTACGTCATGTACTACACAACGCGGGCGCCGGACCCCGAGATCCAGTGCATCGGGGTGGCGACGGCTGAGGCGCCGCAGGGGCCCTACACCGACCGCTCCCGTGAACCGCTGGTCTGTGAGGACGACCAGGGGGGCTCGATCGACGCCCACCCGTTCACCGCCAGCGACGGCAAGCGCTATCTGTACTGGAAGAACGACGGTAACGCGGTCGGCGTCGACACCTACATCTCGGTGCAGGAGCTCGACCAGGCGGGGACAGCGCTGGTCGGGAAGCCGAAGCGGTTGTTCAAGCAGGACCTGCCGTGGGAGGGATCGCTGGTCGAAGGACCGTTCGTGTGGGAGCACGAAGGTCAGTTCCATATGTTCTACTCCGCCAACTCCTACGCCTCCGCCGACTATGCCGTCGGACACGCCGTCGCCGACAGCCCGCTGGGGCCGTTCACCAAGACTGAAGAGCCCGTTCTGGTGACCAATGACGTTGCTGCCGGGCCGGGCCACTGCGCCCTGTTCGCGAAGGACGGCAAGGTCTGGATGGTCTACCACGCGTGGTCGCCGGAGGCGATCAACACCGAGGTGCCGGGGCGGACCATGTGGCTCAGCGAGGTGACCTTCGCCGCCGACGGCTCGGTCAGTGTCGTGCCGCCCACCACCGACTACCCGAATCGACCCTGACGTCTGAGCGCGGTGCGCCGTGCCGACCGCACCCGACCCGAAGATGAGGCGAACACCGATGACCACGACCAACACCAGCGAAGTTCCCGCCGAGGAGCTCGTCCGCGGGCTGTACACCGACGGCATCATCGCCTGTAAAGCAGCGTTCTCGCGCGACTGGGCCGCCGCGATGCACGAGGACGTCATGGCGGCGTTCGAGGAGGCCATCGGGCGTGAGGGCGGGGCCGTCGGTCGCGGTCCGAAGCGTTACTACGTGGAGATCCATCCCGAGCAGCTCCGCGGCTTCGTCGACCTGGTCAGCCACCCCTGGGTGAGAACGGTCTGTGAGACGGTCCTCGGGCCCGACTACGAGATCGTCGAGGTCGGCTTCGACATCCCCTTCGCCGGTGCGATGAACCAGCCGTGGCATCGCGACTTCCCGTCGCCGCCGGAGACGTACGAGCAGCGCCGGCTGACCTCGCTGGCGTTCAACCTGACAGCCGTCGACACCACCGCGGAGATGGGCCCGTTCCACATCGCCCCCGGCACCCAGTACGAGAGTGGACTGGACTTCGACCACGGCATGTTCCCGGACAAGAGCGAGTGGCCGCGCTACGAAGGGATCGGGCAGCTGAAGATGCCGCAGATGGGCGACATCTCGGCTCGGTCCGCCCTCACCATCCACCGAGGGACCGCGAACCAGTCGGAGCTCTCCCGGCCGGTGCTGGTGCTCGGCGTCGACGCGCCGGGAGCCGGTCACGCCGAGCTGCACGACATGATGATCACCCGCGCGTTCGCCGCGTCGCTGCCCGACGAGGTCCGCCGGCACCTGCATGCACGGGTGGTCGACGAGCTGGTCCCGATTGTGCAGAAGCACACCATCGAAGGTCTGGTGATGGGGGCGCCGTAGCGGCCCGTTCTCCGAGGCCGCTGGCTCAGACCGCGGTCTCGGGTGCTGCCTTCTCGGTCCCGTGCCGGGCGATGGCGGCGCGCTTGCGGGCCCGGTCGAGCAGCGCCATCGCGGGCGTCGCCGTGATGCCGTGCACCAGGACGGAGGCGGCTACCGCTAGTCCGACGATCGCCCACAGCCGGTCGGCCCCCGCGAACGCGCCGTGCGCGAGGGCGTAGGAGATGTAGAACAGTGATCCGATGCCACGGACACCGAAGAATGCGATGACCGCCCGTTCGCGCGGACCGGTGGCGCCGCCGAGGAGGCCGATCCACCCCGCGACGGGCCGGATCACCAGCAGGAAGACCAGCACCAGCACCACATCGACGAACTCCAGCGGCGCGAGTAGCCCTCGAGCGATGGCGCCCCCGAGCAGCACCAGGATCAGCACTGTGAGCAGCCGCTCGATCTGCTCGACCCAGGAATGCAGCACCCCGTGATAGCCGTTGGTGCGCTCACCGGCTCGGATGGTGCAGGCGCAGACGAAGACGGCGACGAATCCGTACCCCTCGGCCACTTCGGCGATGCCGTAGGTCAGCAGCGTGGCGGCGAGTGCCACGAACCCCTCGGCGTGGTCCGCGAGCCGGAGCGGCCGAACCGGGGCGTTGAAGAACAGCTTGCGCAGCAGCCAGCCGATACCGATTCCCACCGCCACACCCATCCCGAGGCGCCAGAACACGTCCACCGCGAGCCAGTGCCCCACCCCGGCCCAGGTCACGGCGCCGGCGGTGCTCAGACCGATGGCGGCGTAGGTGAAAGGGAAGGCGAGCCCGTCGTTCAGTCCAGCCTCGGCGGTCAGGGCGAACCTGGCCTCGTCCTCCACCGGCTGCTCCGGGTCCTCTGACGGCTCCGCCACCTGAACCTCACTGGCCAGCACCGGGTCGGTCGGCGCCAGCACCGCGGCGATCAGCAGGGCGGTCGCCAGTCCGAAGCCGAGCAGCTCCGAGACCAGCACGGTGACCGCCACGATGCAGACCACCATGGTGATGCCCAGTAGCCGCCAGGTGGTCATCCATCCCCGCCAGGTGACCTTTCGGTCCAAGGCGAGCCCGGCACCCATCAGCGAGATCAGCACGCAGACCTCGGTCAGGTGGGTGGTCACGGAGCCGTACGCGATCGGGTCGGGGGTCGGCAGATCCGGAATGATCCAGAAGGCGAGGATCCCCAGGCCGAGGAACACCATCGGCATGGAGATCGGGACCCGGCCGAGGACCCGGGGGAGCAGTGCTGCGGCGAAAGCGGCTAGGCCAAGCGCAACGAAGAGCAGTCCAGCACCGTCGAGTGGGATGGGGAACACCTCCGCGATCAGACCGCCGCGGGGCGGATCCCACTGACGGTACCCCGCGGGGGCGGCCCGTAGACAAATCCGACGCCGGTCAGCGCCGTCGGGCGCCACCACTGCGGTCACGTAGCGCACGAACGCCGGCGACGGCGACCGCGCCGGCCGCGACCCACGGGCCGGCGACGAGGATCACGTCCAGCGGCTGATGGCGGAGATCGGCGCGGCCCTGCCCGAACCGCGACGCGATGCCATGGTGAGTGAACTCGGCCCGGATGCCGGTCTCGGTGATCGGGTTGTCCGGGTGCAGCGTGGCGAAGGAGGCGACGTGGCTCTCGACCGCGTCGACCCGGTCCGCTGCCAGGAGCAGCAGCCAGTGTGCGGCTCGCCCTTCGCTGAAGCGGGCGTACGCGAAGGTGCGCATCACCCCGGACAGCCCTTTCGGCGGACAGCTGGTGCCGAAGACGGGTGTCAGGAACTTGTGCTCGATCGAGCGTTCCCGCGGCCACTTCTCCGGCTGCCGTTCGGGGAAGTCCCAATGGGCGCCGGACGCGGCGGGGTCGAACCGCTCCCGCGGGACGGCCGGTCGATCCTTGGGGTCGAGATCCGCTCCCCAACCCGGAATGGTGGCCCGCAATTCCTCGATGGTCTTCGGCAGCGGCGGCTTGTCGGCGGTGTAGGCCATGGTGAATGGGCTCCTCAGCTGGCGGTGGGGATGATCAGCGGCTTGATGCAGCCGTCGAGCTTGGCGGAGAAGATGTGATAGCCCTCAGCGATGTGCTCGAGCGGGATCCGGTGGGTGACGATGTCGTTCGGCTTCAGATAGCCGTTGCGGATGTGCTCCATCAACCGGGGCCACTGCCGTTTCACCGGTGCCTGGTTCATTCGCAGGGTGAGGCCCTTGTTCAGCGCGTCGCCGAACTTCACTGCCGAGAACATCGGACCGTACGCGCCCATCACCGAGATGGTGCCGCCCTTGCGGACGGCGTCGATGGCCCAGTTCAAGGCGATCGGCGAACCGCCCTGCAGCTTCAGCTTGGCTGCGGTCACGTGCTGGGTGAAGTTGCCGTCGGCTTCGGCGCCGACGCACTCGATCACCCGGTCGGCGCCGAGGTGGTCGGTGATCTTCTTCATGTGCACCACGATGTCGTCGTACTCGGCGAAGTTGTACGTCTCCGCGTGGGCGAAGGTTCGGGCCTTCTCCAGCCGGTTCTCCAGGTGGTCGACGACGATCACCCGTCCCGCGCCCATCAACCAGGCCGACTTCGCGGCGAACAGACCGATCGGACCGGCACCGAGCACCAGCACCACGTCACCCTCGACGATGTCGGCCAGCTGCGCCCCGAAGTATCCGGTCGACAGCGCGTCGGTGAGCAGCAGCGCGTCCTCCTCGTCCAGCCACTCGGGGATGATGCTGGGTCCGACGTCGGCGAACGGGACCCGGACGAACTCGGCCTGCCCGCCGTCGTAGCCGCCGCAGGTGTGGGAGTAGCCGTAGATGCCACCGACCGCCGTGGCGTTCGGGTTGACGTTGTGGCAGTTGGAATAGAGCCCGCGGGCGCAGAAGAAGCAGGAACCGCAGTAGATGTTGAACGGGACCATCACCCGGTCGCCCACCCGCAGGTTCTGCACCGACGATCCGACCTCGTGCACCACGCCGATGAACTCGTGACCGAAGGTCATCCCGACCCGGGTGTCCGGCATCATCCCGTGGTAAAGGTGCAGATCAGAGCCGCAGATCGCGGCCATGGTGACCCGGATGATCGCGTCGTTGGGGTGCTCGATGGGCGGGATGTCCTTCTTCTCCACCCGGACCTTGTAGGGACCGCGATAGACCATCGCGCGCATTGAACCTCCGCAGAAATAGGCCCGACGATCGTCGGTCAGTTCGGACGCTTGGAACTCGCCAGTGGGCTTACCCGTGGAAGGAGATCGCGAAACTATGTCCCGGTGCCGAGACGGTGTCGCGGAGGAGCCGCAGATCCGTCGCGGTCCAGACCAGATGTTCCACACCCGATCAGGGTGCTTGCCAGCAGGGCCCCGCGCGGCGATGCTTCGCTCATGAACAGTGATCAGGTCGGCGTCCAGGCCCACGTCAGTGACCGGGTCGATCACATCGCCTCCGTCCCCATCGGGGACTACGGATTCCTCAGCGACGGCGAGGTCTCGGCCCTGGTGGCCCCCGGCGGTGACGTGGACTGGATGTGCCTGCCGCGGTTCGACTCGCCGAGCGTGTTCGGCGCCATCCTGGGTCAGCATGCGGGTACGTTCCGGGTGGCGCCGTCGGACGTCCGGGTGCCGGTGGACCGACGCTACGTGCCGGGGACGATGATCTTGGAAACCAGCTGGGGTACGGCCACCGGCTGGATCATCGTGCGCGACGCGCTGCTGATGGGGCCGTGGCGGCATGAGAAGGACCGGTCACAGACCCACCGCCGGATCCCCAACGACTACGACACCGAGCACACCCTGCTGCGCACCATCCGCTGCGTCACCGGCGAGGTGCAGACGGTGGTGGACTGCGAGCCGGTGCTGGACTACGGCCGGACCCACGTCAGGTGGGAATACTCCGGCCAGGGCTATCACCAAGGCGTGGCGACGGCGGAGGGCTCGGATCTGCGGCTCACTCTCACCACCGACCTCCGCCTCGGCTTCGAGGGTGGACAGGCCGGCGCACGGACGCTGCTCAAAGCCGGCGACGTGCGCTACGTCGCGTTGTCGTGGGGTGACACGGCGCCGCCGATGGACTACGCCGAGGCATACTCCCGGCAGGTCTGGACTGCGCACCACTGGCAGCACTGGCTGGCGCGCGGCACCTTCCCCGACCACCCCTGGCGCAGCTATCTGCAGCGCAGCGCGCTCACCCTCAAAGGCCTGACCTATGCGCCGTCCGGAGCGATCTCGGCGGCCGGCTCGACGTCACTGCCGGAGACGCCCGGCGGCGAGCGCAACTATGACTACCGGTTCACCTGGATCCGCGACGCGACCTTCGCCCTGTGGGGGATGTACTCGCTCGGCTTCGACTGGGAGGCGGTGGATTTCTTCTCCTTCATCGCCGACGTCGCCGAGCGCGACGACCATCTGCAGATCATGTACGGCGTCGGCGGCGAGCGGAACCTCGACGAGCAGATCCTCGACCACCTGCCCGGCTATCAGGGTTCACGCCCGGTCCGCATCGGCAACGCGGCCTACGACCAGCGACAACATGATGTCTGGGGTGCCCTGCTGGACTCGGTCTATCTCCACTCCAAAGCCGCCGACCACCTGGATGGCAGAATCTGGCCGATCCTCGACAAGCAGGTCACCGAGGCGCTGAAGCACTGGCGGGAGCCGGACGCGGGCATCTGGGAGGTCCGCGGCGAGCTGAAGCACTTCACCTCGTCCAAGATCATGTGCTGGGTGGCGGTGGACCGCGGAGCGCGCCTGGCACGACTCGGGGGCGACGACGCCAAGGCGGCCGAGTGGGAACTGGCAGCGGAGGAGATCCGCGAGGACATCCTCACCCACGGGGTGGACAGTCGGGGGGTGCTGACGCAGTACTACGGCACCGACGCGCTGGACGCGTCGTTGCTGCTCGCGCCGCTGGTGAGGTTCCTGCCGGCCGACGATCCCCGGATCCGGGCCACGGTGTTGGCCATCGCCGACGAGCTCACGGTCCACGGGCTGGTGCTGCGCTATCGGGTCGACGAGACCGACGACGGTTTCGCCGGCGAGGAAGGGACCTTCACCATCTGCTCGTTCTGGCTGGTGTCGGCCCTGTGCGAGATCGGCGAGTATCGCCGGGCCCGCACGCTGTGCTCCAAGTTGTTGTCGCTGTCGGGTCCGCTGCAGCTCTACGGTGAGGAGCTGGACGCCGAGACCGGGAACCACCTGGGCAACTTCCCGCAGGCGTTCACCCATCTGGCGCTGATCAACGCCGTGCTGCACGTCATCAGACTGGAGGCGGAGCACGGCGACGGGGCCTGAGAGCGGGCCGCCGACGCCAGAACCTGGTCCGCCTCGGCAGGTCCAGACCGGAGCATTCCTTGATGGTGCACGACGTAGCCCATACTTGTTGGCCGGTTCCGAGCCGGACCGGGAGAGAGCGACGAGGGAGGGTCCGATGGAAAAGACGCTGGAGACCGCCGAAGAAGTGGTGGCTAGGCTCCGGACCCTTCCGGACGACGCCGACGCCCTGGATTGGTTCGGCGAGTGGCTGGCGCGGCGTGACCGGGTGATCGAACGCATCTCCACAGATGAGATCTCGTCGGTCCTGGAGACCGTGGCCGACGAGCTGGACGTCGAGGCGGCGCAGCACGACCACCCACGGGGTGCCGCCCTGAGCATCGCCGCGGTGATCCTCAAGGACACGGCCGCCGACGCGCAGCACGGCGGGTTGGCCACCACCTGACCGGCATCGTCGCCGGCAGCCTCAGATCGCAGAGAAGTGTTGATCCATCCCGGCGAACAAGATGGTGAGACCTTCGTCGAGCTCGGCCCGGCCGTCGTACTCGGCCTCGTCGCTTGCCAGTCGGTACACGTTGGGGAACTCGTCGCCGAGGCGCTGTAGTGCGGGGAGGGACTTCTCCGCATCGAGCGCGATCGCTCGCAGCTGCCGCAGCTCGGTGATCACGTGGCCGAGCACCAAGGAGGTGTAGAGACGCTGCACCCGCTGCGCCCGCTGGGGCGGGAAGCCGGCCTCGCTGAGCACGTCCAACATCCGCTCGACAGGTCGGAGCGCTCCGCGGGCCTGCTGCCACACCGGCGCTGCGGAAGGCCGCGACGTCAGCAGCGGCACGACGTTGGGGTGCTTCAGCACCAGGGCGCGGAAGTTGTGCGCACCGGAGCGCAGGGTGGTGCGCCAGTCGACGCCTTCGATCGGCGGATCCAGTTCCTCGAGCAACCGCTCGACGATGCCGTCCAAGATGTCGTCTCGGCTGCTGGCGTAGCGATAGAGACTCATGGCCTCGCGGCCCAGCTGCTGGCCGATCCGGCGCATGGTGAGTCGCTGCAGGCCCTCGCGGTCCACCACCTCGAGGGCGGCGGTGATGACGACGCGGCGGCTGAGCTTCGCGGGCTGCACCGGACCACTGGTGCTGGTCACGCCGGAATCAGGCACTGCCAGCACCTCCTTCGGGCGGGCACCCGGTGGCGCCACGTGCAGGCCGGGTGGGATGTAGCGAAAGTTTACATCGTAAGCCCAAGGGCTCGGTGGCCGGACGAATGACGACCGGTCAGGCGGCCCGGCCCCGGTCTCGGCGTTCGAGCCGACCGGACCACCCGGCGCCACCCGGCGCTACCGTGGTGCAATCCGCCTGCTGGGACAGAAAGTATCAACTTATGAGACAAAGTCGGACAGTCGTCACGGTGAGCAGCGGACGCCGCTGGACGATGTTGATCGTCAGCATGGTCGCTCAGGCCTGCAGCGCGTTCTTCATCCACGGAGTTGCCTTCCTGATCCCGGCTCTGCAGGAGGAAGGGCTCTCCCTGACCCTCGCCGGGACGGTTGCCGCGATGCCGACGGTCGGGGTGGTGCTGACGCTGATCGCGTGGGGCGCAGTCGCCGACCGGTTCGGCGAGCGACGGGTGTTGGTGACCGGGTTGCTCCTGACGGCTGCCGCCGGCGCCGCGGCCGCGGTGGTGAGCGGCACGCTCACCTTGTGCATCTTCCTGCTGCTGGGCGGGATGGCGGCGGCGAGCACCAGCTCGGCCAGCGGCCGGGTCGTGGTCGGCTGGTTCCCACGCCGGCGTCGCGGGCTCGCCATGGGGATCAGGCAGATGGCGCAGCCGCTCGGGGTGGCCGCCGCCGCCCTGGCGGTGCCCCGGGTGGCCGAGGCCACCGGCATCGGCCACGCCTTGTGGCTGCCGTCAGCGCTGGCTGCCGGTGCCGCGGTGCTGTGCCTGCTGCTCGTCCTCGATCCGCCCCGCCCGTCCTTGGCCGAAGCCCAGACGGCGGGTCAGCTCGCCAACCCGTACCGGAGCAGCTCCTATCTCTGGCGGATCCATGCCGTCTCGGTGTTGCTGGTGGTGCCCCAGTTCACGGTCTGGACGTACGCGCTCGTGTGGCTGATGACGGATCGCGACTGGACCGCCGGCGCCGCCGGACTGGTCGTCGCTCTCACCCAGGTGCTCGGGGCTCTGGGGAGGATCGCGATCGGTTCGCTGTCCGATCGGGTCGGCAGCCGGATGCGCCCGCTGCGATGGGTGGCGGTCGCGGCAGGGGTCAGCATGGCTGCGCTGGCGCTCACCGCCGAGCTGGACTGGTCCGTGGCCGTGGCGATCCTGGTGGTGGCCTCGGTCGTCACGGTCGCGGACAACGGGCTGGCCTTCACCTCCATCGCCGAGGTGAGTGGTCCCTTCTGGGCCGGTCGGGCCCTGGGCACCCAGAACACCGCCCAGTTCCTCGCCGCCGCCATGGTGCCCCCGGCCGTCGGTGGGGCGGTCACCCTGCTGGGATTCCCCGCCGCCTTCGCCTTGACCGCGCTCTTTCCGATCGTCGCCGCGCCGCTGATCCCCCAGCAGCTGGAGGCATCGCGCGCCGTGGACGACTAGGGCGATCGCGTCGCCGCCGGTCTCCGGCTCAGGTCAGCTCTTGGTCGAAGAACTTCTCGGTCCGCGCGATCGAGCGCCGGAACTCCTGCTCGAACGTATGTCCCTCCCCGGGATAGGTGATCAAGGTGGCGTCCTTGCCCTCGGCCTTGAGCGCCTTCACGGTGGCCCGGGACCATGACACCGGACACGTGTCGTCAGCCTCGCCGTGGAAGAGGAGCACCGGTTCGGTGACCCGGTCGAAGTAGGTCCGGGCGGAAGCGTTGCGCCAGAAGTCCGGCGCGTCGTCCGGCAGCCCGTAGGTCTTCTCGATCTTCGCGTTGACCTCGCGGCGACCGTCGTCGTCGGCGTAGAACTGACGCCAGTTGTCGGCGGCGAGCGAGCTCACCGACGCGTAGACCACGGCGGCGTCGACCAGCCCTGGCTGGACGGCCAACGCGGTGAGCGTGACCCCGCCGCCCATGGAGCGGCCGAACCAGCCCACCTTGTCGGTGTCGAGATAGGCCAGCTCCGAGGACTTGACCGCCTTGACCGCGTTGATCGTGTCCACCACGTATGGCAGCCGGAGCTCGACGTCGACATCGTCGTCGACGTCGGAGCCGGCGTGGTTGCGGTAGTCGGTGTGCAGGACGACATAGCCCGCGCGGGCGAGATAGTCCTCCTCGCGTGGCATGCCCTGGCCCGTGACGTAGACGGCAGGGTCGATGTAGCCGTGGTTGAGGACCAGCACCGGAAACGGCCCCTTGCCGTCGGGCACGTTCATCGTGCCGCTGATAGTGAGCTTCTCGCTTCGGTAGGTGATCGCGTAGCGCTTGTACGCTCCGACGTCGGCGAGCAACCGGCCGACCCGGAGATCTCGGCCGTCGTAGCGCTTGTTGATCAGCGCCTGGACCGAGACCGGGTCCGGCTCGGCGCTGGTGGCCGGGGCTGACGGCGAAGGGGTCGTCGGGGTGGCGGGGGTGGTGTTGGCCGGTGAGCCGGTGGTGGCCGGTGAACTCGGGCGGGTCGACGAGTCGGCGCCGGCGGACCCGGACGCTGCCGGCCGACTCGCGGCACTGCCGGGACTCGGCGCCGTCTCGGCGTCCGGGCTGGTGCAACCGCCGACCAGCATCGTCATGATCATCGCGGCACCGACACTGTGACGTCTCATGTCCCGATTATGGGCGTCGGGGTCAATCGGAGGCCGTTGGCCGGCCGCGAGGCGGGGCGGGTGTCGTGGCGCAGAACCACGAAGCCCAGGCCTGCCATCGGGCAGGGCCTGGGCTTCGACCTCCGGCCGGCGCCGGTGGCAGAGTCTGGTCAGCTCTGGGTGCCGGGGCTCTGGTTCTCGCCATTGCCGGCGACACCCGTTGACGGGGCGTTGGCCACGGTCTCGCTGGGGCTGCTCTCCTCCGCCGAGGTAGCTGTCGAGCTGCTGTCGGAGCTGTCAGCCGTGGACTCGGTCGAGCTGTCCTCGCCGAGGCTCGACTTCACCTGCTCGGCGGCGGTCTTGACGATCTTGGCGACCGGGGCCGGTGCGCCCTCCGCGACGTTGCTGACCTGCTCGGCCAGGTTGGACACGTTGGAGCGGACGCGGGGATCGTGGGCCACGGCCGATGCCTGCGACTTGATCTTCTCGAACTGGGAACGGCCGGCGCGGGTGCCCAGCACGTACCCCGCCGCGGCACCGACGCCGAGCGTCAGCATGGTCTTGAGCTTGAGGATCATGATGTTCCTTTCGTTGGTCAGTTGCCGGGCCAGGAGCCCGTGAGGCGCTCGAAGGTACGGGCCCCACCGCGGTCGATGAGGGCTTTGACGACGGCGAAGATGGCGCCCTGCAGAGCGGCGGCCGCGATGATCTCGCGCAGGCGATACTCCGACTGGAGTGCGTCCGGGGCGTCATCCTCGTCGGAGACGTGCCGCCAGATCTGCTTGAACACGGCGCCGGCGACGGACGCAGCGGCGAAGCCGGCCAACAGGCCGAACGGACGGTAGCTGATCTTGGCAAGTTTGCTCATCGTGACCCCTGGTTCGGTGGACTGTCGCGGACTCCTCGCGGAGTGCGCCGAGCCGTGCTCAAGTTTACAACGTAGTGCCTGCACAGGAGCGGTCCTGTGCCACCCCCACGCGGCGGCGGTCAGCTCTGCCCAAGGCAGCTGGACACCACAGTGGTACCCGCAGCGCTCGGAGATAGTCAGCTCGGATCAGGGCGACGAGCACCGGCGCACCGCGGTGGTCGCCAACGGGTCGCGGTCTCGGCCAGGATGGTGCGATGGGACAGAGTCGTCGGATCGCCGTCGTGACGGGTGCGGGTAGCGGAATCGGTGCGGCCTCGACGCTGGCGCTGGCCCGAGACGGCTGGACGGTGGTGCTGGCCGGCCGGCGGGCTGAGACCCTGCAGGCCGTGGTCGACGGGAGTCGGGACCTGGACCTGCTGGTCATCCCGACCGATGTCACTGACGAGGAGAGCGTGGCTGCGTTGTTCGCCGCCACCCGGGCCGCGTACGGACGGGTGGACCTGCTGTTCAACAACGCGGGAGCTGCCGCGCCGGCGGTCGACCTCGACGAGCTGGAGGTCGCGACCTGGCGGGAGGTCGTCGAGGTCAACCTCACCGGCGCCTTCCTCTGCACCCGTGCCGCCTTCGCGCAGATGCGTCACCAAGAGCCTGCCGGGGGGCGGATCATCAACAACGGCTCGATCTCCGCCCACGTGCCGCGCCCCCGCTCGATCGCCTACACCGCGACCAAGCACGCGATCACCGGGTTGACCCGCTCGACCGCGCTCGACGGCCGGCCGTACCGGATCGCCTGCGGTCAGATCGACATCGGCAACGCCGCCACGGCGATGACCAGCGCGGTCGCCGACGGGGCGCTGCAGCCGGATGGCACCGTACGTCCGGAGGCGCGGATGGACGTCGAGGACGTGGCCCGGGCCGTGGTCTACATGGCCAGCCTGCCGCTGGAGGCCAACGTCGCCACCATGACCGTGATGGCCACCCAGATGCCCTACCTGGGCCGCGGCTGAGCCCATCGACGGGCGGGGTAGCGTCTGGACACGACGTTCACCGCAGAACTCACACGAAGGCAGGACTTGACGATGGAGTACAACAACCTCGGCCGCTCAACCATGGAGGTCAGCAAGATCTGCCTGGGCACCATGCACTTCGGCAGCCAGGCCGACGAGCGGCAGTCGTTCGCGATCTTGGACCGGGCCCTTGAACTGGGGATCAATTTCATAGACACGGCCAACGTCTATGGCGGTGAGCAGCGCGGCCGCTCGGAGGAGATCATCGGGTCCTGGTTGTCGGCCCGGCCTGAGGCCCGCGACCAGATCGTGCTCGCCACCAAGGTCTACAACCCGATGACCACCGAGCCCGGCCCGAACGAGCGCGCCGGCTTCTCGGCCTACAAGGTGCGCAAGCATCTCACCGACTCGCTCCGTCGGCTGCAGACCGACCACATCGACCTCTATCAGGTGCACCACATCGTCGACGACGTCACGCCCGAGGAGTTCTGGGGCACCTACGAGCGGATGGTCGCCGACGGGGACGTGCTCTACGCCGGCTCGAGCAACTTCTCCGGTTGGGGGCTGGCCAAGTTCCAGACCCAGGCGTGGCAGCGTGGCTTCTTGGGCTTCATCTCCGAGCAGACGCAGTACAACCTGCTCAGCCGGATACCCGAGATGGAGGTGCTGCCCGCCGCCGCGGACTTCGGCATCGGCGTGATCGTCTACATGCCGTTGGCCGGCGGGCTGCTGACCGGCAAGACTTCGTCCTTCGACGGGTCGCGGACCGCGCAGGTGGAGGCCGAGTACGGAATCAAGCTCGGCGCCGACAACACCCAGTTCGCCGACTTCTCCCGGTTGTGCGCCGAGCTGGGCGAGAAGGAGCAGGTGGTCGCCATCGCCTGGGTGCTCCAGCACCGGGCCGTGGATTCCGCCATCGTCGGGATCCGTACCGTGGAGCAGCTTGAAGGCCTCGACCGGGCCTCCTCGCTCACGCTCGAACCGGCGGTGATGGCGCAGCTGAACGAGATCTTCGACATCAACAAGGGCCGCAAGATCGGCCAGGGGGAGTCACCCGCGGCGCACTCCTGGTGATCATGGACCCGTCGCCGGCTACGCCTGCTGGCCCCAGGGCTCGACCGCCGTGGTGACCTCGGCGCCGGACGCGGCCGAGTCCTGGATGGCGACACTGATCAGGTGGTCCTGGCACGCCTGCGCCAGCGGGTACGGCGCCGGTCCCTCGTCGCGGGCCCAGGCGCCGGCCTGTTCCAGGATCGCCGCCACCGCGATGTCGTCGTCGGACATCCGGCTGCCGGCGAACGGGTTGCGATAGAGCACTTCGCCGTCGAGGCTGATGTGGCGCAGGTCGACCCCTTCCAGGTTCAGGTCGATTCCGGTCTGGCGCCGCATCAGCAGTGACTCCACCGGCGTGGTCGGGTCCGCCATCCGGATCAGCCGGTCGTCGCTGATCTCACCCGCTGAGCCTCGGATGACGATCCGGCGGCTGCGCAGCGGATTCCACCACTGGTTGTCGGTGAAGTCGTACAAGCCCATGCCGGACCCGAAGTCCAAGGTGGCCAACGTGGTCGTGGCCGGCTTCGGCTCCAGCTCACCGGTCCAGCCCGCCGGGGTCAGCGGATCGACAAGGTCGGCCACGAAGGTCCGGGCGGAGACGGTGACGGGTCCGTAGTCCACCCCGAGCAGCCCACGGATCATCGAGACCGCGTGATAGAGGTGCGTGGAGGACACCTGGACCGACGTCACCTGCCCGATCAGTCCGGCCCGGACGGCGGCCAGTCGGGCGGCGTGCCCGGGCATCAGCAGATACTGCTCGGCCACCTGCACCAGCCCGCTGGCTCCGACGTCGGCCCACAGCGAGCGGAGACCGTCGGCGTCGGGCGCCGGCGGGGTCTCCGCCAACACCGGCACGCCGAGCGCCACCACCGACCGGATCGCGTCCGGCATCGCGGCCCAGGGAACCGAGGCCACCACCAGGTCCGGGCGCTCGGCGGCCACCAGCTCCTCCACCGTGCGATACGTCGGCAGGCCCAGCTCTCGAGTGACTTCCGCACCGCGCTCCGCGGTGCGGGTCACCACCCCGGTCGGCCGGAAGCGGTCGGGCGCCATCGTGGCCAGCCGGAGGAAGAACTCCGTCCGCCAGCCGCTGCCGATCAGGCCGAATGTGGTCAGGGGCATCGTCGCTCCTCGAGGGTCGCAACTTCAGGTGGGGACCCCAGTAGATCACCGTCGCCGACCCGGCTGTGCCCGGGACGCCTCGACGACGACCCGCTCGGCCACCGCCACGTCGGCCGGCAGCCAGTCCAGGCCGGTCAACTCCGACACCGGCACCCACCGCAGCAGGTCGTGGGAGTCGCCCGGTACGGCCCCGCTCCCGCTGATCGTCGCCCACCAGACGCGCATCACGTACTGGTCCGAGATCGGCCAACCGGCAGCCGAACTCGCAGCGAGCAGCTCCGGCCCCAGGGTTGCCGCGGCGGACAGCTCCTCGCGCAGCTCCCGGGCCAGGGCGTCCGTCGGCAGCTCACCGGCTTCCACCTTGCCACCGGGGAACTCCCACCGACCGGCCAGCTCGACCGGGCGGCTCCGTCGGGCGGCCAGCACCTGGCTAGGGCCGTGCAGGTCGTCCACGATGACCGCGGCGACGACCGTACGCAGGGGCATGCCGTCATGGTGCCACGGAAACTGATGACATCTTGAGGTATTCCTGCCGCCATTCGAGTCTCTTGCGGAGAGTAGACCAGCAAGATCAAACATGTCAGGCGGAGAGCAGATCGTCAGCCTGACGAGAGCGCGCCGGGCGATGATGTCGGGGGACCGTCGGTCGGGCGCAACGCAGCAGGTCGTGTCTCGGGGGAGCGGAGCTGCTGTACGGGGGAGGCTGGGCCCAGCGGTTGAAGGACCGCTGGGCCCGCCGCCGTTTCTCGACCCCAGCACCGCCCGATCAGCGCGGCTCGTGGGGATCGACTGCAAAGCGTCACCGTGCTCATCTGGGCGAGGAGTTCCTGGCGGAGGTCCGGGCCGTGTGGTCGCACCTAGAGTGAACGGGTGACCCCGGCGAACGCACCCCTGTTCCGTGACCCGATCTTCGACGGGGCGGCCGACCCCACGGTCATCTACCACCCTGGCGAATCGGCCTGGTGGATGGTCTACACCAACCGCCGGACCACGATCACGCTCGAGCAAGGGCTCTCCTGGCTGTTCGGCAGCGACCTCGGCGTCGCGTCGTCCACCGACGGCGGGGCGACCTGGCACTACCGCGGGATCCTCGAGGGCCTCGCGTTCGAGTGGGGCCGGGGGACGTACTGGGCGCCGGAGATCGTGCACCACAACGGGGTCTTCCACCTCTACGTCAGCTATATCCGCGGGATCCCCTCGCCCGGGGCCAGCCCGCCGATGCACATCCACCACTACACCAGCCCCGACCTGGTCAGCTGGACCCATCACGGTCCGCTGCCGCTCAGCTCGGACCGGGTGATCGACGCGTGTGTGCTGGCCCGCCCCGGCGGCGGCTTCCGGATGTGGTTCAAGGACGAGCTCGCCGGCTCATCCACCTGGGCCGCGGACAGCGACGACCTGTTCGAGTGGACCGTGATCGGTGAGGTGCTGCGCACTCCCACCGGACACGAGGGACCCAACGTCTTCTTCTTCGGCGACCGATACTGGCTGATCGTCGACAGCTGGCAGGGCCAGCTCGCGTACTCCTCGACCGACCTCACCACCTGGCAGCCGGCGGGCACCGTGCTGGCCGGTCAGCACGGCCAGCCTTTCGCCCGCACCGACGATGTCGGGCCAGGGCTGCACGCCGATGTGGTGGTGGACGGGGACCGGGCGTGGATCTTCTACTTCACCCATCCGGACCGGCCCGGGCAGCAGCACCCGACCATCCGCAGTCGACGGTCCAGCATCCAGGTGGCCGAGCTGACAGTGGCCGACGGGCGCCTGGTCTGTGACCGCGACCGGGTGGACGCACCGAGCCTGTCTGCTCCAAACGCGTGAGCCCGATGCCGCATTCTGGCCTCCGGTCGGCGACGATGGGGCCACGATGACCCTGACCGACGCGATCCCCGCCCAGCCCGACCCGGACTCGATCTTCGAGGCGTTCACCGCCTGGGCGACCGGGCGCGGGCTGACGCCGTACCCCGCACAGACGGAGGCGCTGATCGAGATCGTCTCCGGCGCCAACGTGATCTTGTCCACCCCGACCGGCTCGGGGAAATCGCTGGTCGCCACCGGGGCGCAGTTCGCGGCCCTCGCCGCCCGCCGGCACAGCGGCGGCGGCGGCGGCCGAACCTTCTACACCGCTCCGATCAAGGCGCTGGTCTCGGAGAAGTTCTTCGCCGCAGTGGAGGTGTTCGGCAGCGACCAGGTCGGGATGATGACCGGCGACGCGTCGGTCAACGCCTCGGCGCCGATCATCTGCTGCACGGCCGAGATCCTCGCCAACCTCGCGCTGCGCGAGGGGGCCGACGCCGACATCGCTTCGGTGGTGATGGATGAGTTCCACTACTACGCCGACCCGGACCGCGGCTGGGCCTGGCAAGTGCCGCTGATTGAGCTGCCGCGGGCACAGTTCGTGTTGATGTCGGCCACCCTCGGCGACGTCACCCGGTTCGAGGCCGACCTGACGCGACGCACCGGCCGGCCCACGGCGGTGGTCAGCTCGGTCGACCGGCCGGTTCCGTTGCATCACGAGTATGTGACGTCGGCCCTGCACGAGACGATCGAGGAGCGGCTGGCCACCCATCAGGCGCCGATCTACGTGGTGCACTTCAGTCGGGCGGCGGCGATCGAGCAGGCGCAGGCACTCAACAGCCTCAAGGTCTGCACCCGCGACGAGAAGGATCAGATCGCCGAGCTGATCGGCGGCTTCCGCTTCACCGCCGGCTTCGGCAAGACGCTGTCCCGCCTGGTCCGCAACGGTATCGGCGTGCACCACGCAGGGATGCTGCCGAAATACCGGCGGCTGGTGGAGCTGTTGGCCCAGGCCGGTCTGCTCAAGATCATCTGCGGCACGGACACGCTCGGCGTCGGGATCAACGTCCCGATCCGGACTGTGCTGCTCACCTCGCTGAGCAAATACGACGGCATCCGACCGCGGCTGCTCACGGCACGGGAGTTCCACCAGATCGGTGGCCGCGCGGGCCGGGCGGGCTTCGACGCCGCGGGCACGGTGATCGTCCAGGCGCCGGACCACGTGGTGGCCAACGAGAAGGCCCTCGCCAAGGCCGGTGATGACCCGAAGAAGCGCCGCAAGGTGGTCAGGAAGAAGCCGCCCGAAGGCGTGGTCGGCTATGGCCTGCCGACGTATGAGCGACTGGTGTCGGCCGAGCCCGAGCCGCTCACCTCCAGCTTCGCGGTCAGCCACGCGATGCTGCTGAACGTGATCAACCGGCCGGGCGACTGCTACGCCGCGATGCGGCACCTGCTCACCACCAACGACGAGCCTCCCGAGCGCCGTCGGCGCCATGTCCACCGGGCCGTGTCGATCTATCGCGGACTGCTGGACTCCGGGGTCGTGGAGCAGCTCGACGAACCGGACGCACTCGGCCGGCGTGCCCGGCTGACCGTTGACCTGCAGCCCGACTTCGCGCTGAACCAGCCGCTGTCACCGTTCGCGCTGGCGGCGTTGGACCTGTTGGACATGGCCTCGCCGACGTACGCCCTTGACGTGGTGTCGGTGATCGAGTCCTCGCTGGAGGATCCGCGCCCGATCCTGCACGCGCAGCGGTCGAAGGCCCGCGGCGCGGCGGTCGAGGCGATGAAGGCCGAGGGGATCGAATACGAGGAGCGGATGGAGCTGCTCGAGGAGGTGACCCACCCCAAGCCGCTGAACGACCTGCTGACTGTCGCGTTCGCGGCGTACGCGTCGGGCCACCCCTGGATCGCCGACCATGAGCTGTCACCCAAGTCGGTGGCGCGCGAGCTCTACGAGCAGGCGATGACCTTCACCGAGTACGTCAGCTACTACGGGCTGGCCCGCTCCGAAGGGCTGGTGTTGCGCTATCTGGCCGACGCCTACAAGGCCTTGCGGCAGACCGTGCCGGAGGATAAGCGGACCGAGGAGCTGACTGACCTCACGGTGTGGCTCGGCGAGCTGGTGCGGCAGGTCGACTCCTCGCTGCTGGACGAGTGGGAGCGGCTCCGCAACCCCGACGAACCCGTCGTCGCCGGTCCGGTCGATGAGCGACCGCCGCCCGTCACCAGCAACACCCGTGCCTTCCAGGTGCTGGTCCGCAACGCCTTGTTCCGCCGGGTCGAGCTCATTGCCCGCCGTCGCTGGTGGGACCTGGGCGAGCTGGACGGTGAGTCCGGCTGGGATGCGCAGCGGTGGGCGGACACCTTGGCTGACTACTTCGCCGACCACGACCAGGTCCTCACCGGTGCCGACGCGCGGGGACCGTCGCTGCTCATCATCGACCGGCAGCCGACGGTGTGGCGGGTGCGACAGATCCTGGACGACCCGGCCGGCGACCACGACTGGGCGATCGTGGCCGAGGTGGATCTGGCCGCGAGTGACGAGGACGGCATCGCGGTGGTGACGGTGACCGACGTCGGTCGGCTCTAGCCGATTCTGCTGGGCGGCGTACGTTGGCTGGCATGACCGCATCCGACAAGATCCAGACGTCCGACACGCCCCAGACCTCGGACGAGATTGCCAAGGTGGCTGAGCTCCTCGGCGGAGCACGGATCGCTTTCGTCACCACGGTGGCTGGCGACGGGCGGCTGGTCAGCCGGCCGCTGGCTCTGCAGGACCGGGACTTCGACGGGACGCTGTGGTTCCTCACCCCCGACCCGTCCAACAAGACCAAACAGGTCCGGGTGAACGACCACGTCAATGTGGCCGTGCAGCTGGACAACGGCTTCTTGTCCCTCGCCGGGACGGCCACCGTCTCGCATGACCAGGCGATGATCGACCAGCTGTGGAACAAGCAGTCCGAGGCCTGGTTCGAGAACGGCAAGGACGACCCGAGTGTCGCGCTGCTCGAGGTTCACGCCGACTCGGCCGAGTACTGGACCCTCGACAGTCCGAAGGTCGTGGCGATGTTCAAGTACGCCAAGGCGATCGCGACCGGCGAACAGCCCGACATCGGCGACAACGCCAGCGTGGACCTGTGACCCCGCTGGGGGCACCTGCGTCGTGACGCTGCTTCGGCTCTGATCCACACGCTGCTCAGGGCGTCGGTGACGCGGAAGGCTCCGCGCCCGCCGATCTGGCCATTCCGGCTGCCCGCGCTGCGTTGAAGGTGGCGCCGAGACACTCTCGGGCGCGCCGCATCGTCTCGGCTCGAGCCGGCCGCTCGACGTGCGGGACGGGGGTTCCGATCGTGCGTCTGATCCGATCGGCTTCCCCGAGATAACCGGCGGCCGCCACCGCGTCGCCGGTCAGCATCGTGACCGTGGCCAGCTCCTCCAAGCCGCTGGCTTCACGCCAACGATCGCCCAGCCGCCGGTGCTCGGCCAGGCTGGCCTGCTGCAGCGCGCGGGCGTCGACCAGCCGGCCCTCCTGGCGGGCGGTCAGGCCCGCCAGGTTCAGACTCCAGGCGATGCCCTCGGCATAGCCCACCTCTTCGCACAGAGCCAGGGCCTGCTCCGCCAGCAACCGCGCTCCGACGAGGTCGCCGGCGTAGCAGGCGGCTGCTGCGCTGTTCAGCAGTGCCCACGCCATCCCCTCGTGGTCCTTCACCACGGTCATCCGCTCCAACGCCTGGCCGGCCAGGTCGGCGGCGGCGGCGTGGTCGCCACGGAGCCAGGCCACGAAGGCGAGGTGGTTGAGCTGGGTGGCGACGCCCGGCTCATCGTGGCTGGACACCGCCAGGTCGAGCGCTTCGCGGTGCAGGGCGGTCGCCCGGCGGTAGTCGGCGCGTTCGCGCGCGATCGATCCCAGCCGGGCGAGGCTCCAGCCCACCTTGGTGATGTCGCCCAGCTCGCGATACAGCTCCTGGCACTCGATGATCCGCGCAGCGGCCGTCTCGTAGTCACATTGCAGAAAGGCGAGCATGCCGGCCCCGGCCAGGGCCTGGGCGCGGACGTCGCCGGGGGAGTCCGGACAGGCCGCCAGGGCAGCCTCGGCCCACCGGCGACCTTCCGCGTACCGACCGTGCAGATAGCACCACGGCCACAGGTCGCCGATCAGCTGCAATGCCAGATGCGGGTCGTGCGCGACCGACCACTGCGCGGCACGCCGCAGGTTGGCGACCTCGACGTCGAGGACGCCGAGCCAGCGCTGCTCGTCACGGTAGGCGAGGTGCGGCGCCGCCTGCCGGGCCAGACCGGCGTAGTAGCTGGCATGGCGGTGGTGGAAGAGCCGGGCAGTGCGCCGAACCTGGAGTCGCCGTCGTGCGAAGTCTCGGACCACCTCCAGCAGGCAGAAACGTACCTCGCCGTCGGAGCCCTGCCGCCGGATCACCAGGGACTTCGAGACCAGGGACGCCAGTCGGTCGAGCAGCACCGACGCACCGTGTGAGCCGGCGCCGCACACCGCCGTGAGCGCCGCTCGGTCGAATGTGCCCTCGAACACCGACAGTTGGGCGAGCAGCGACTGTTCGGGTCGGCTGAGCAGCCGATAGCTCCACGCCACGGTGGCATCCAGCGTGGAGCGCTGCACGTCCGGACGGCCGTGCAGAACGCCGAGGGTGTCCTCCAAGGCGGTGGCCAGCTCGTGCAACCCCAGGACCGCGGTACGGGCGGCGGCGAGCTCGATGGCCAGCGGCAGCCCATCCAGCCGGGTGCAGATGGCGGCGACGTCGGCGGTGTCGATCTCGGTCAGGGAGCCCGCTGGACGCTCGAGGTGGGCGCGGGTGAGGAACAAGGCGCTGGCCGGTGCCGACTGCAGCTGCGCCACGGTCGGCCGCTTCGGCGGCAGCTCCAGCGGTGGCACAGCCACGACCACCTCGCCGGGTAGCTCCGCCGTGTCGCGGCTGACGGAGACGATGCGCACTGCGCGGGTCTGCTCGAGCAGAGTCGTGCACAGCGACGCCCGGGCCCGAGCCAGATGCTCGCTGTTGTCCAGGACGAGCAGCACATCGCTGTCGGCGAGGTGCTCGACCAGCGACGCGAGCAGCCCTCCCGGGTCGGCGTGGATGCCGAGCGCGGACCCGACGGCGCCCAACAGCGAGTCCTGTTCGACCAGGGAGTCGAGGGGCAACCAACAGACTCCGTCCGCCACGAAGGGCTCTGCCCGCAGCACTGCGGCCGCCGTCAGCCTGGACTTGCCGACACCGCCGGGCCCGGTGACGGTGATCAAGCGGTTGCGGCGGTCGGCGAGCAGGTCGGCCATGGAGCCCAGCAGGTCATCCCGGCCGAGAAGCTCGTCGGCGAAGGTGGGCGGCTGTCGGAAACGCGGTTCTGGGCGGGAGATGCTCCGAAAGAGCGCCGCCGCCTCGGCCGACGACAGGTTCATGGCCTGCACCAGCAGCTGCAGCGTCGTCATCCGCGGGGTGCGCCGGCCGCGCTCGAGCAGGGAGATCGCCTCGGGGCTCAGACCGGCCCGGTGGGCGAGCGTCTCCTGAGACAAACCTGACTGTCGCCGGAGCCGTCGCAGCTCGTCACCCAGATGCGCCATCGCCGGAGTCCCCCTGGTCGCGCGGCCGCGACCGACGCTCCCACTGTAGCCACGAAGCGGGGTTGTCCGGTCGTTGTTCGTGGAGAGCGCGGCGGCCGCGCAGGAGAATGAGCGCAGTAGGCCACGGACAGACACATTTGCACCTCGCAAGGGACACCGACTCGGGGGAGGCGTCAGGTGCATGGGGTTGTACGACGGCTTGTTGCTAAGAGGCGGCCCAGGGGGGACGGAGCTCCACGGAGCACCCGTCGGGTCGCCTCTTCGCAGTTGTGGCCCGGCTAGAGTGGTCGAATCCCAAGGACAAGCCGAGTGTGTCCGTCAAGGAGCCGTGCGAATGAAGTGGCTGCTGCTGATCGTCGTCATCGTGATCGTCCTGCTGGCCGTCGCCGTCTATCGCCGGATGCGTGCGGTGCCGCAGTCGGCGTCGAACACCTATCAGCCCGCAGACAGTCCGCTGGGCACGTTGGCCGGTGAGGGTACCCCAGCAGGAGGTGCCTCGGTGCCGGACGTGGAAAGCGCGGATCCTGCCGTGCCCCCAGTACGCCCCGCTGCGGCGGCGGACCCGACCATCGAGGCGGCCGAGCAGGGAGCCGACGAGGTCAGCTGGGCGCCCGAGGCGGAGGGTGCGCCCGGGTCCGACGCTCCGACCAGCCCGCCCGATCACCCCTGGCGCGACCGACCTGACGGATCCTGACTGCCGGCGGGGTGGCCGAGGTCAGAAGATCTCGAGCACGTCGCCGAGAGCCATTCGGCCTCGGTCAAGGGGTACGGCGCGATAGCCGCGGACACCCGCGGCGAGGTGCAGCATGGCCCGGCGTACCGCGTCACTGACCGTGGTCGACGGCTCCTCCCCGAGACAGAACCGGGAGAACTCCACGCACGGATCCGCCACCTGCAGGTCGGCGAACCGCAGCGTGCCGCCGGCGGTGTGGACCGCGAACCAGTCGCCCTCGACTCGTCCTGCGAGTCCGGCGGGTTCGTCGACCAGGATCGTCTCGCCCGCCACCCCGTCGACCACGTGAGGGCCGTAGTGCTCCCGCAGCCGGACATAGTCGCCCGTGGCCATCACTGTCACCCCGCCTCGGCCCTGCGGGTCGCGCGACTCCGGGTGGTGGCGATGATGCGCGTCCACGATGCGCTCGGCGGGCTCCGCCACCAGCCCATGGCATCCCCGCTCGTCCACCTCGATCGCGGGAACGCTGGTGATGGCGGACGGGTCGTAGCGGCGGGGTCGGTCGCCCTGCTTGAGCGGGCGGCGTTGCACCTGCAGCCGGACGATGCGAAGTTCCATTTCCGCACCATCACACGTCGGCGCCTGTTGCGCGAGTAAGGGTGGCCTTGCATGGCGGCCGCCGCGCCTAGACTCTCCTGATGAACTCACCTGGCCATGACTGAGCGGTGATGGACTACATCCGCGGGTTGCCCTTCCCCCTCGCGGTGGCCGCGCTCTTCGTGATCGTGATGCTGCGGGCCAATGCGACGTACTGGCTGGGCCGCAGCGTGCACCGCGGCGCAGATCGGACTCGCGCGCACCGGTTGCTGTCGTCGCCCGCCTTTGGTCGCGCTCAGCAGCTGGTGGCGCGCTGGGGAGGCCCGATCATCACGGTCTCGTTCCTGACGGTGGGGCTGCAGACAGCGGTCAACTTCGCCGCGGGGGTGGCGCTGATGCCACTGCGGCGCTATCTGCCGGCCGTGACCATCGGCTGCGTGCTCTGGGGCCTGCTCTACGCGACCGCCGGGCTGGTGACCTTCACCGCCTGGCGCCGGCTCTATGAACTGTCACCCGTGGCTGCGATCGTGGTGGCACTGACACTGGTCGCGGCTCTGGCCACCTTCATCGTGGTCCAGGTCCGGACCCGGACGGAGGAGAGGACATGAGCACAACCGAACCAACGACGACGGCCACGTCCTGGCAGCTCGCCGTGGACGCCCAGGACGCCCACACGCTCGCGGACTTCTGGGCCGAGGCGTTGCATTACGTCAAGGAAGACAACACTGCGGTCATTGAGCAGATCCTGACCGCCGGCCACGCCCGAGAGAGCGACACCGTCGTCCGTGACGGCGTGCGCTCCTGGGCAGGGTTCGAGGCGCTCACCGGCGACGGCCGGCGCATCTTGTTCCACACCGTGCCGGAGCCGAGGTCGGGGAAGAACCGCTGGCACATCGACCTCAATGTCGGTCGCGAGGCGATGGCCTCGGAGGTTCGCCGGCTGGTGGCGCTGGGCGCACGTCAGCTCCGCGAGGTCCAGGACCAGACCGGCCACTTCTTCGTGATGGCCGATCCCGAAGGCAACGAGTTCTGCGTTCAGTAGCAAGCGCAACCTTTGATTAAGGGGGCGAGTGGGGTGCGCCGACTTCAGGCATCTCATTATTTGGGCTAAACCCAAACACGAGCCGGCGGGCTCACGCAGATCTCAACTGGCGATACTGAATCCCGAAGAACAAGATTCCAGATATTGCCTAGTACGAGACATGGCAATGTGGCCACGTCGGACCGACCGTGTCCGGGGCCAGCAGCTGTGCTGGCCAGCCAGAACTCTCTTGGAGCACCTCGATGAGATTCCCCGCACCATTTCGACGCGTTGTCCTCGCGGTCACTCTGCTCGGCGCGATGGCCACCGCGGCGTGTGGTGGTGGCTCCTCGGACTCCGGCTCCACCAGCGAGGATGGGTACACGCTCCGGGTCGGCGTCACGTCGGTGACGGGAACGCCTGCCGGGGCCATCGGCTGGGGCGACAAGACCGGCATCCTCAAGGACACGCTGGCGCCCGCCGGGGTGTCGGAGGTGAAGTTCTCCTTCTTCCAGTCCGGCAAGGACGTGGTGGCCGCACTGCTGAGTGGAGCCGTCGACGTGGCGGCGGTGGGGGACAAGCCCTCGCTGACGGCCCGGGGCAACGGGGGGGACCTGACGCTGTTGGCTCTGGATTCGGTCAACGGCGACACCTGGCTGATCGGGGCCAAGGGCGGGCCGACGTCGATCGAAGGTCTGGTCGGCAAGACGGTCACCGCGCCGCAGGGCACCATCCGCGACCGTGCCGCCAAGCAGCTGATCGCCGAGGCCAAGCTGAGCGACAAGATCACCGTCAAGGACGTGCCCACCCCCGAGTCGATCGCCGGGCTGAGCTCCGGCAGCATCGACGCGACGGCGGTCGGCGGGACCAGCGCGGTCGAGCTCGCGAACCAGGGATTCCCGGTGCTGGACAGGACGGCGGCCCACGGGTTGGGCAGCGTCGGCACCACGGTGGCCAGCACGGCCTTCGTCACGGCGCGCCCGGAGTTCACCAAGGCGTGGCAGCAGGCCATCGGGGCGACCAACGCCAATATCCTCGCGGACCTGGGGGCCTACAACCAGTGGGCGGCTGATCTTGACGGGGTCGATCTGGCCCTGGTGACGAAGGCGACGACCCCGGACACGTTCAACACCGAGCCGTTCCCGGCGGTCGGGATCAAGCAGCTCCAGAACGCGTACGACTTCCTGCTGGCCGACGGGGCGATTCAGGAACCCTTCGACGTCGCCGCCTGGGCAGGGGGCGCAGCGTGACCGCGGTCCTGACCGGCGCGACGCCTCAGCTCGCCCAGCCGGCCCCGTCCGACACCGTCGAGCTGACCACCGCCGAACTGGTCCGCGGTGCCCGCCGGTATCCGGTGCCGCGGTGGCTGCGCCGGTTGTCCGGACCCCTGTTGCTGCTGGTGGCCTGGGCGGTGTCCTCGCAGCTCGGTTGGCTCAACCGCGACCTCTTCCCACCGCCCGGGGAGGTGGCTGAAGCCGCGTGGCAGCTGCTGCGGAGCGGACAGCTGCAGCTGCACGTGGGTCGCTCGGCGCTGCGGGTGTTGGAAGGCACCGTGCTCGGGGTGGTGATCGGGACTGTGGTGGCCGTCCTGGCCGGCCTCACCCGGCTCGGCGAAGACTTGATCGACTCCACGATGCAGGTCTTGAAGGCAGTGCCCAACTTCGCCCTCACACCGCTGCTGATCATCTGGATGGGCATCGGCGAGGGACCCAAGGTCTTGTTGATCACGCTCGGCGTCGGCATCGCCATCTACATCAACACCTACAGCGGCATCCGCGGCGTCGACGCGCAGCTGATCGAGGTGACCAAGATCCTCGGCGCCAGCCGGGTGACCCTGATCCGCGACGTCATCCTCCCTGGTGCGATGCCCAGCTTCCTGGTCGGCCTCCGGCTCGGTTTGAGCAGTGCGTGGCTGAGCCTGATCTTCGCGGAGTCGATCAACACGACCCAGGGCATCGGGTTCTTGATGTCACGGGCGCAGACACTGCTGCAGTTCGACGTGTCTGTGTTGATCATCCTGATCTATGCCGCGGCCGGGATGCTGAGCTATGGCCTGGTGCGGTTCCTCGAGCGCCGGCTGCTCAGCTGGCGCAACGGCTTCGAAGGAGCATGATCATGACGAGCAACGCCCCCGTCGTCGTCCGGGTCGCCGACGCCCGCCGAGCTTTCGGCGAGCAGCAGGTGCTCGCCGGACTCGATCTCGAAGTGCGCCAGGGAGAGTTCGTCGCGGTGCTGGGCCACAGTGGCTCAGGAAAGAGCACGCTGCTGCGGGCACTGGCCGGCCTCGATCCCGAGGTGAGCGGCACGGTCAGCGTGCCGCGGGTGCGGTCGATGGTGTTTCAGGCCCCACGACTGCTGCCCTGGCGGCGGGTGCTGGCCAACGTGGTGCTGGCCCTCGGCGGTCCCGACCCGCAGGGCCGTGGTCGCCAAGCGCTGCGCGAAGTCGGGCTGGCGGAGAAGGAGTCGGCCTGGCCGCTGACCCTGTCCGGTGGCGAGGCACAGCGGGTGTCGCTGGCCCGGGCTCTGGTACGCGAACCAGCCCTGCTGCTGCTCGACGAGCCGTTCGGGGCGCTGGACGCCTTGACCCGGCTGAAGATGTACGCGCTGCTGCGGGACCTGTGGAGCCGGCACCGTCCAGCGGTCCTGCACGTCACCCACGATGTCGACGAGGCCATCTTGTTAGCGGATCGCGTGGTGGTCCTGAGCGACGGGGTGATCAGCCTCGACCTGCCGATCACGCTGGCCGTGCCTCGGTCCCGCAACGAGCCCGGGTTCGCCGACCTGCGGGCCCGCCTGCTGGCCGAGCTCGGCGTGACCGAGGAGATCGGCAGCGCGGAGGCCGCCCGGTGAGCCGCGCGGCCGCCGGCGCACCCGAGTCTGGCCCTCACGACGTCGACGAGCTGACCACCGACGTGCTCGTGCTCGGCGGCGGCCCGGCCGGTGCCTGGGCGGCGGTCACCGCGGCCGCGACGGGAGCCCGCGTCGTGCTGGCCGACAAGGGCTACTGCGGCAGCAGCGGCGCGACCGCCTCCGGCGGCAACAACCTCTGGTATGTCCCACCCGGTCCGGAGCGCGAGCTGAGCATCCGCAAACGCGAGGCGGCTGCGGGCTGGCTCACCGACGCCGACTGGATGGCCCGCACCCTCGACACCACCTGGCGCCGCGTGGCCGACCTCGCCGACTGGGGCTATCCGTTCCCGACCGAGACCGACGGCCGGCAGCGGCGGAGCAGCCTGCAGGGCCCGGAGTACATGCGCCGGATGCGCCGCAAGGTGCACCGCAGTGGCGTACGCATCCTCGACCACCATCCCGCCCTGGAGCTGCTGGCCGACGAGGACGGGGTCGTCGCCGGGGCCGCCGGTCTGGCCCGGCAGGACGGGATGCGGCCGTGGCGGGTGCACGCCGGCGCGACCGTGATCGCCACCGGTGGCTGCGCATTCCTGGCGGGTGGCTACGGGACCAACGTCGACACCGGCGACGGTCAGCTGATGGCGGCCGAGGCCGGTGCCGAGCTGTCCGGGATGGAGTTCTCCAGTGCGTACGCCCTCTCGGCGGAGTGGGGAGTGCACACCAAGGGACTGATGATGCAGTTCGCCAGCTACTACGACGAGCAGGGCCAGCCCTTGGTGCTGCCGCCCGGCGTGCCGGGCCGCGCGGCGGCCACCGACCTGCTCAGCCACGGGGTCCGGGTCTTCGCCCGGCTTGATCGTGCCCCGGTGGAGCTGCGGACGGCGATGCGCCGAGCCCAGCCGAACTTCTTCGTCCCGCTGGAGAAGGCGGGGATCGACCCGTTCCGCGACCTCTATCCGCTGCGGATGATCTTCGAGGGCACCGTTCGAGGCACCGGTGGGCTGCGGGTGGTCGGCGACGACTGCGCCACCACCGTCCCCGGTCTGTTCGCCGCCGGTGACGCGGCCACCCGCGAGCTCATCACCGGTGCGATCAGTGGCGGCGGCAGCCACAACGGGTCCTGGGCCATCTCGTCGGGCACCTGGGCCGGTCAGGGCGCCGCGACCTTCGCCCGGTCCCGGGGGCGTACGGACCTCTCCGGCCGACCGCTCGGCACAGTCGGACTGCGGCCGACATCGGCCCCCGCCGACCCGGCCGACGTGGCTGACCTGATCGCCGACGCGCAGGGTCACGTCCTGCCGCCACTGCGGAGCTTCGTCCGCGATGGTGCCCAGCTGCGGACGAGCTGTCGCCAGCTCGAGCCGAGCTGGCAGTACGCCGCGGCGCACCTAGCGGGCGACGGGCGTGCTGCGCTGAAGGCTCGTCAGGCGGCATCGTTCCTGGCCCACGCGCGCTGGATCACCGCCGCCGCGCTGGAGCGCGACGAGTCGCGGGGGATGCACCAGCGCACCGATCGGCCCGACACCCGGACACAGTTCGAGCACCGGTTGCTGGTCGGGGGCCTGGATGAGGTGTGGACCCGACCCGACCCGTCCCCACGCCGGCTGCTCGCCGACCGGTTCAGCATCGGCGAGCTGGAGAGGAAGGCGTCATGATCGAGGTCGTCAGTGCCGAGCGGTGCGTCACCTGCGACCTGTGCATCCAGGTCTGCCCGACCGACGTCTTCGAGCGCGGCGACGACGGCGTACCGGTGATCGCGCGGCAGTCCGACTGCCAGACCTGCTTCATGTGCGAGGCGTACTGCCCGACCGACGCGCTCTACGTCGCTCCGTTCGCCGGCCCCGCTCCGGCCGACAGCAGCTACACCGACGAGGTGGCGCTCGTGGACGCGGGTCAGTTCGGCGCCTACCGTGAGGTGCTGGGCTGGGGCCGTGGTCGCGTGCCCGGCAGCCGGCTCGACCAGAACCACCTGTTCACCCGCTCCATGGCGAACCCGCCGGCCGAGCCGCCGCCCAGCACCCGGGTGGCACCCAGCCCCACCGCGAAGGAAGAGCGATGAGCACCAGCACCGCCGCCGAGAGCCGCCTCAACGGCCCCGGGGGCGACAGCCCCCTCAACGGCCCCGGGGGCGACGGCCTCGCGCGACGTTACGGGACCCCGATCGGGACCTCGGTCGGCCTGCCCGAGAGTGACTGGTCCGAGGTGATCCGGACCCAACTCGAGCACCGGTCCGTCCGGGCCTTCGCCGCGGACGACATCAGCCCGGAGACGATAGCCACCGTGCTGGCGGCGGCGCAGTCGGCGTCCACATCGTCGAACCTGCAGCCCTGGAGCGTGGTCGTCGTCCGCGACCCGGCGCGCCGGGACCGGCTGGCGACGTTGGCCGGCAACCAGGACTTCATCCGTGAGGCGCCGGTCTTCTGCGTCTGGCTGGTGGACTTCGCCCGCGCCGAGACGCTGGTGGCTGGTCGGCACGACCAGCTGGAGGGGGCCGACTATCTCGAGGCGGGGCTGGTCGGTTTCATCGACGTCGCGCTCGCCGCCCAGAACGCCCTGCTGGCGGCTGAGTCGCTCGGCCTCGGTGGCGTCTTCGTCGGGGGCATCCGCAACCACCCGGAGGAGGTCGCCCGCGAGCTCGCTCTGCCCTCGCGTACGTTCGCCGCCTTCGGCTTGGCGCTCGGCCGGCCCGACCCCGAGCGCGGCACCAGCGTCAAGCCGCGGCTGTCCCAGGCCGCGGTGGTCCACACCGAGCAGTACCGGCCCGCCACCGCCGATGTGCTCACCGAGTACGAGCAGCGGATGAGCGACTTCTATGCCGGGGAAGGGTTGCAGCACAGCTGGATCGACCGGGTGGTGCAGCGGCTGGCGCGCGTGGCCGGGCTCAAGGGTCGGCACACCATGGCCGCCTCGCTTCGGCTGCGGGGCCTGCCGATGCGCTGATCGGCGCGCTTCGGCGGGTGGAACAGCGGGCAGCGGCAATCCGCACGAGTAGTTGCCAATCTGGAAACTATTCATATATAGTTGCACACATGGAAACTATTGATCCTCGCCCGGGTTCTGCTGAGGCGTCCTTGGCGCTCGAGTCTGTTGCCGACGCACGGCGCGCCGTTCGAGACCGCCCCTGGCCGCTCTGGCTGTATCCGAGCAATGCCCTGCTGCTGGGCGCGATGCCCCTGACGGGGCTCATCGGCTCGTCGATCGTCGCAGCCCTGGTGACGGTCGGCCTGAGCATCGCTATAGCTGCCCTCAACTACTGGGCCGGCCAGCGAATCGGCACGCCGTTCGCGATCCCGACCAGCCGTGGCTTCCGCATCCTGGCGGCCCTGTCAGGCGTGCTCGTCGTTGCGTCGCTGTTCGCCCGACCCGGGGACCCTGGCTGGGTGCCTATCGCGTGCGCTGCCGGGGCCGCACTCAGCTATGGCTTCGGCTCGGTCCTGCACTACAGGAGCACCCGCCGATGAGCGGACAGCTGGATCGGCTCATCCACCCGACGCACCGACTGAAGATCTGCGCCATGCTCGATGCCGGTACGGCCGTCGAGATGGCCGTCATCAAGGACGCCGTCGGCTTGAGCGCCTCCGCGCTCAGCAAGCAGGTCACCGTGTTGACTGACGCGGGCTACGTCCGCCAGGAACGGTCGGGCCGGGACTCCCGGCGGATCTGGTTGTCGCTGACGAGCGAAGGCCGGAAGGCCTACCGGGGCCACGTCCGGGCGCTGCAGGAGATCGTCGCCGGCCCGCCGGGAGCGATCAGCTCGTGAGCAGCGAACTGGTCTGCTCAGCGGCTTTACGGATACCGCCGCGCTCATCCAGCCAGCCCCCCGCAATGCCGATCACCGGGAACTTCGCCAGACCTCGCGCGAATAGGCTGCCCCGGGGTCGCTCGTCGAGCAGGTTGGGCACGTCCCACAGCGCCCGCGCCAGCCGCCACAGCGTCCGGGCGGCACTCTGGGCGCCGCGGCCCGCTCTGCGTACGGCGCCGGGATCCTCCTCGTCGCCGACGTCTTTCGGCTCGGTCAGCCGCGCCTGTGACTCTGTCGGAGCCGGAACGTCGCCCGGTCGCGGCGGCAGGTCGCGGTCCAGCAGCACCTTCGCCAGCAGGGGGACCCAGTCCTCGGGTGCCCGTACCCCATGCTCACGAGCGGTCGCACAGACGGCAAGACCCGCCGCCGAGGCTCCGAGCGCCGCCTGCAGCGGGACGCGGTCGGCGAGTGCGCCGGCGAAGCGGGGTGCAGCCGCGGCGAGACCCGCGCTGATCTGGATCCGGCGGACCCACCACTGGATCCGCCGGTCGCGTGGCTGTTGCTCCCACTCGGTCGAGGCGGGGGTGACGGCGCCGAACGCGCGGTCGCGGATGGCGTCGAGCACGCGGACGGGCAGGGCGGCGGTCGGTGGTGGGTCGTCGTCGAGTCCGAGCCAACGTTCGGGGTTGGTTAGGACCTGGTGGACCATCCCGGCGTAGGCGCCGAGAGTCTGGACCAGGGCGGCGTCGGAGACCGCAGGATTCTTGCTCATGGCGCCTCATTCTCGCTGGGGGAAACAGGTGCCCCCAGTGTCCACGCTGCCCAGTGGCCGCCCAGCGGCGGGCAGCCGCCACCGAGGCACGAGACCACCCTGGCGCCGACGAGGCGGCCCGGAAGCATTCGCTACCGTGTCCAGGTGAGCGACAACCCTGCCGACCAGCCCTTCGACGAGACCGCCTGGACGGTGGTGCCGGGCTTCGACTTCACCGACATCACCTACCACCGGGCGGTCGACGCGCCGGTGGTCCGGATCGCCTTCGACCGGCCCGAGGTCCGCAACGCCTTCCGGCCGCACACCGTCGACGAGCTCTATCGGGCGCTCGACCACGCGCGGATGAGCTCCGACGTGGGCTGCATCCTGCTCACCGGCAACGGACCCTCCGCCAAGGACGGTGGCTGGGCCTTCTGCAGTGGGGGCGACCAGCGGATCCGTGGCCGGGCGGGCTATCAGTACGCCACCGGTGAGCAGGCGGACACCGTCGACCCGGCGGCGCTGGGCCGACTGCACATCCTCGAGGTGCAGCGGCTGATCCGGTTCATGCCCAAGGTGGTCATCGCCTTGGTGAACGGCTGGGCCGCGGGCGGTGGCCACAGTCTGCACGTGGTCTGCGACCTCACCCTGGCTAGTGCTGAGCACGGCCGGTTCAAGCAGACCGACGCCGACGTCGGCTCCTTCGACGGGGGCTTCGGCTCGGCGTACCTCGCCCGGCAGGTGGGCCAGAAGTTCGCCCGCGAGATCTTCTTCCTGGGTGACGTCTACACCGCCGAGGACGCCTATCGGATGGGCATGGTCAACCGGGTCGTGCCGCACGCCGAGCTGGAGCGGGTGGGGCTGGAGTGGGGCCGCAAGATCTGTGCCAAGAGCCCGACCGCGCAACGGATGCTCAAGTTCGCGTTCAACGCCATCGATGACGGCCTGGTCGGTCAGCAGGTGTTCGCCGGCGAGACGACCCGGCTGGCGTACATGACCAACGAGGCCGTGGAGGGTCGCGACGCATTCTTGGAGAAGCGGCCGCCGAACTGGGCCGACTTCCCGTACTACTACTGAGCCAGCTGCTCATCTGCGCGAGCCATGCGCGGTCTTAGGTCGAAAAGTCTATGTCTGGCCCACGGCAGATAGTGGGCAGAAATTTGACGGTACCGCCGACCCCTTGACCGTCGCGGACTGTGGATGCGCTGGGCCTGACCGTGACCCCAGTCCACGCGTAGGGGATCACCCGCCACCCAGCAGCCGTGAACAGGAAGGGGGATTGCGCAGCGGTCATCGGCCGATGCTCCCGCTTGTTAGTTCACCGGAACGCTATCGAAAGCGCTGCTGGTGGGAGCAGACGCTTCTGCTGTCATCCGTTCGGACAAGATCGAGCAGCTCGTGGCCTCGCCGCGCGAGAAGCTTTGATGCCGTGCGCCCTGTACGAGCGCTGAGGTTGGTGTCACATCCTCTGAAGTCGGTGATCGGCTCTCTCGACCCTCTCGACGTCGTCGACAGGCCACGGCACAGCGTGTGCGCTGTCGCGGCCCTCAAGCGTCGCCCAAACCACTTCAAAGGAATGTCCTTCCTCGATGCCGCTTGTCGCGGTGGCGTCGAGGATCTGACCCAACGCGTCGTGAACGCGAAGGCGATCGCCGGGGCGAATCGTGTTCATCATCGATGTGTTCATGCGTCCATCCTGCCTGTGTAAATCCTTGCGGTACAGGGCCCTACCCGAGAATCTGCGGTCGATGTAGATCTGGCAAACCTTGCGGTTACATGAGTCTTGCCATAAGGTTTACACAAACCGAGAGGTAGTCATGACTGAAACCGTCGACGCGAGCAAGGCTGTTGCCAAGCCGCCGTACATTTCGTTCAAGAGCTTGTTGAACCTGTGGGACCGCTTGGCGACCGATGGTTTCCCCGCGCGCATCGACAAGAGCTTCCTCGAGAGCACGGCCGGTGGCTACGCGACCGTTGTGATCGCGAGCCTGCGATGGCTGGGATACCTTCACGAAGACGGCCGGCCGACAGCCGCACTTAAGGAGATAGTGACATCGCCCGAGGGACAGCGTCGGTTGCTTCTTGGCGAGGCGCTCAAGCAGCGTTACCCCGGCCTTGAGGCTGCAGCCCAGGCGAATGAGACTCAGGCTCAGTTCCTTGAGTACTTCGCGAACACCTGGGGGCTCGGAGGGGACACGCGGCGTAAGGCGGTCGCTTTTTACCTGGGAGCGGCCAAGTGGGCGGGTGTCGGCACGGGTTCGCTCTGGAAGACGCCGGCGAGCGGCACGTCAGGTCCCCGACGTTCGTCGAATGGCAAGTTGCCTCAGGCTGAGCCTCCGGCGGTTGAAGCGACTGTCCCGCCCCAGGCGACTGCCGATCCGTTGGTAGACGGCCTCAGCACGGCCTTGCGCGGTGTACTCGAGCGCTTGCCAAAGTTCGGCCAGACGTGGACGAGCCGCGAACGCGACATGTTCAAGCGGAGTTTCGACAACGTCCTTGAATGGGACTACCCCGTCTCCGATGGCGTGAACAGTGGGGCTGGTGATGAGTAGTTCGGGGACGCCCTCATCGCCGCGTGCCCGGGTGTACATAGATGGGTTCAATCTCTACTACGGGGCGCTGAAGGGGACGCCCAACAAGTGGCTCGATCTCGAGGCCTGGTGTGCGCGGCTCCTGCCCGGATACTCAGTGAAACAGATCTTATACTGCACGGCTCGCGTCCACGCTATGCCGACGAATCCCGGCGTGGACGTCCGCCAGCAGGCATATCTTCGGGCATTGGCGACATTGCCCAAGGTGGTGGTACTCGAAGGCATATTCAAGGCGAACCACACCAGAGCTGTCCGTCGGCCTGAGTCAAATTGTGCCTGTTGCCAACTGGCTCCTCCCGGCTGCACGTGCTGTTCCGCCGCGACCGTGCCGATCATCAAGACCGAGGAGAAGGGCTCGGACGTCAATTTGGCGGTCGCGGTAGTACGAGACGGCTTCCAAGACCTCTACGACGCTGCGGTTATCATCAGCGAGGACAGCGACCTGCAGGGGGCAGTCGACATCGTCCGCGGGGAGCTGAGCAAGCAAGTCATCATCGTGACGCCGCGAAATCGGCGGCACCCGCCGCTAGTGGGCGACACCCGACGTCAGGTCCGGCCGGCGGCGCTCGCGGCCTGTCAGTTCCCCCCGGTGCTGACTGATGTGCATGGCGCGATCAGTCGCCCGGGTTCCTGGTAGTCAACCAAAACAAAGAACCGGACCCGTAGGTCCGGTTCTGGTCCTGGCCGCCGAGACGTGCCAAGCAGGTGACTGAATACTGCCACGAAGCGGGGCGGCACACAAGTTAACGCATGTAAAGATGTCAAGGCCGCGCTCATTAGGCCGTGCGTGGCTCCCGCGTTCCCGTACTACTGAGAGGCTGTCACGCCCTCAGTCGGCCACACCATAGAGCCGGTCGCCGGCGTCGCCCAGCCCGGGCACGATGTAACCCAGCTCGTTGAGCCGCTCATCGACAGCGGCGGTGACCAGGATGCAGGGGACCCCCAGGTTCTCCAGCAGATGGGTCAGCCGGTCGATCCCCTCGGGCGCGGCCAGCAGGCAGATGCAGGTGATGTGGTCAGCCCCACGGTCGACCAGGAACTTGACGGCGGCGGCCAGGGTGCCACCGGTGGCCAGCATCGGGTCCAGCACGTAGCACTGCCGCCCGGACAGGTCGTCGGGCAGCCGCTCGGCGTAGGTGGATGCCTCCAGCGTCTGCTCGTTGCGGACCATGCCGACGAAGCCAACCTCCGCGGTCGGGATCAGCCGGGTCATCCCCTCCAGCATCCCCAGTCCGGCCCGCAGGATGGGCACCACCAGGGGCCGCGGCGGGGACAGCTTGACCCCGTGGGCCTCACTCACCGGAGTCTGCACGGTGTGCGGACTGACTCGGACCTCACGGGTCGCCTCGTACGCCAACAGCGTCACCAATTCCTCGGTGAGCCGGCGAAACGTCGGGGAATCCGTCCGCTCGTCGCGCAGGGTGGTCAGCTTGTGAGCGACCAGCGGATGGTCGACGATGCAGAGTTCCACCAGGAAACCGTAGCGACTTCCGGGCGCTGTGGATATCGGTGTCGTGTCGGGTGGGAAACTCTGACACGATAGTTGGGCTCCGACGCGATGATCGGGGCACGATGGGCTGTGGTGTGGAGGAGCGATCATGACGGACTTCGACGATGACGATTACGAGTCCTTCGATCTGGACGACTCCGCTGGCGACGGTGCGGTCGGCCAGGACCGGGGCGAGCCGATCCCCGTGGTCGCCCCGCGCTCAGCTGTCGCCAGCCAGGGCGACGATGACGACGACGACGATGACGATGATGATGACGACGACGACCTGGAGGACGCGGCCGAGGACGAGATCGACTTCGTTCTCGCGGCCTACCGGGAGGATGGCCAGCCCCAGGTCCAGGCGCTGAACAAGGATCTGGCCAACGATCTGGAGGACCTCGTGCGCCAGTTGCGCCGACTCCCCGGCGACGCCGGCGCGATCGGTTTCGTCAGCTTGGTGGAGGAGGTCTTCGTGATCGCCCGGGTCCGGGGGCAGCACGTCCAGGTGCTGCTGTCGGATGGTGCTGCGGCGGCCGACTGGCCGATCGCCCGCGACGTCGCCGACTATCTCGGGGCGGACATCCCCGACCCGGACGAGGACAGCGACCCGATGGGGGACCTCGGCATCTTCGCCGACCTCGGCATGAGCGACTTCGACATGGCCACCCTCGTGGACGACCTCGATCTGGGCAGCGACCAGATGGTGATGGCGATCGCCGACAAGATCATGAGCGGCTCCCAGTTCCGCAAGGTGGCCGAGGCCGAGTTCCGGTCCTGAGCCGATGCCCAGTGTCTGGGACCCGGCGATGCGGACGGCCCTCGAGTACGCCCGGCGGGCCGAGCAGCACGGCGACGTGCCGATCGGCGCCGTGCTGCTCGACCCGGCCGGTTCCGTCGTCGCCGCCGCGGGCAACGAGCGCGAGCTGACCGGCGACCCGACGGCGCACGCCGAAGTGCTGGTGCTGCGTCGCGGGGCCGAGGCGGCCGGCGAGTGGCGCCTCGACGGGCACACCCTGGTGGTCACCCTCGAGCCGTGCACCATGTGCGCCGGCGCCTTGGTGTTGGCCCGCGTGCAGCGGGTGGTGTTCGGCGCCTACGACCCGAAGGCCGGTGCGATCGCGTCACTGTGGGATGTGGTGCGCGACCGCCGGCTGAACCACCGGGTCGACGTCAGCGGCGGCATCCTCGAGGCCGAGTGCGGTCAGCTGCTGGTCGACTTCTTCACCGGCCACCGCGACGGCTGACCGTACGCCTGAGCGCGGTGCCCGCGGCCGGGTCCGCACCGACGCCGGATTCGCTCCGGCCGCCCCGAGCGGGTAATCTCTCCCGCGGTGGCGTGTCTGAGCGGCCTAAAGAGCGCGCCTCGAAAGCGCGTGAGGGTAAAACCTCCGAGGGTTCAAATCCCTCCGCCACCGCCAGCGCGATCCGAACTGGCTCGCCGCAGCAGAGCCCGTCCCGCACCGCGGGGCGGGCTCTGTTAACGATTGGCACGAGCGCGCCGGGTCGTCCATGATGAGCGGCATGTCGACCTCATCTCGTCCCTCGCCTGCTTCGTATGACGGCCGGTGGTTGCCGGCCGCCGACGACCCCCGGACAGAGGTGTACACCCACGGTGAGCTGGAGACCCTTCAGAGCTATCTGGCCGACTATCGACTGACCCTCCAGCTGAAGTGTGACGGTCTGTCGCCGGAGCAGTTGGCGACCCGCTCGGTGCCGCCGTCGAACCTGTCGCTGCTCGGGCTGATCCGGCATCTCGCCGCCGTGGAGCACTCCTGGTTCCGCCGGGTGATGGGCGGTCAGTCCGACCTGCCGCGGCTCTGGGGCAAGGACCAGAACAACCAGGCCGACTTCCTTGACGCGGTGGGGACGCAGGAGTGCGTCGACGCGGCGTTCGAGAGCCTGCGGGCCGAGATCGCGTACGCGGAGAAGGTCGTGCAGGAGGCGCCCACCCTGGACGTCCCCGGCCAGCTCGGGGACGGTCAAGAGATCGAGCTGCGCCAGGTGCTGGTGCACATGATCGAGGAGTACGCCCGGCACTGCGGGCACGCCGACCTGCTGCGCGAGTGCATCGACGGCCGCACCGGCCAGTAGGCCGCCGGGCCCGACTCGACCTACGGACGTCGGTAGCCGAGCCCGGTCGCGCGCTGGTCCTTGAACACCAGCAACAGCTGCTGTGCCAGCGAAGGGTCGGAGCCGAACGCCTCAGCGGTGAGCGGCGTGTTCAGGAACGCGCTGAAGCCCGGGTTGGACTCCTCATCGACGCCCTGGAGATCCTGGAACGCCATCGACCAGGAGGCGAACTGCCGTTCCGGCTCCTCGCCGTCCCAGATCGTGATGATCCCGTGGTGGCGCGGGTCCTGCTGGATGCGGTCGAACACCGCAGTGACCGCTGACTTGTCGCCTTCCAGGACCTGCATCAGGTTCCCGTCCCGATAGAGCAGCATCCCCGAGACATCGGCTGCGGCGTTGCGGCGCCTGCTCGTCGCCAGGATGTCCTCGAGGTCGGCGCGGGACAACATGTTGGTCGCCGAGCTGACGTAGGTGAGGGAGTAGACCATGCCCGGCAGCCTAGTGGCCCGGGTTCGCCGCGGGGGAGATCTGGTCGGCAGGCCGATGAGAACGGGCCGCGGCGCCGGTCATATCAGCCATGACCCTCAATGCCGGCCCCGACCGGAAGAAGCGACAGCGAACGGCCCGGTGGGGTGGCGTCGCCATGGTGGGTGATGTCGCTGCCGAACGACTCGACCTGGCCGAGCTGCTCGAAACACTCGAGGCCCGGGAGTGGGCGACGCCGTCGCTGTGCCCGGGCTGGACGGTCCGTGATGTCGTCGCCCACCTGACCCTGGCCGATCGGGAGTTCGCGGCGACGGCACTGCGGATCGCCCGAGCCCGCGGCGACTTCGACCGGGTGACCGCGGAGCGGGCCCGCGAACGGGCCGGTCGGTTTGGCCCCGACGAGCTGGTGGCCCAGCTGCGCGAGACCGCGGCACGACCCCGACGGTTTCCGCTGAGCAGCGCCCTCGACCCGCTCACCGACATCCTGGTGCACGGACAAGACATCGCCCGACCGCTCGGGCGGCAGCGAGCCATGCCGCTCGACCGGGTGGTGCCGGTGTTGCAGCATGTCTTCACCAGCATCTTCTACGGCACCCGCAAGCGGTTCGCCGGCCTGCGGTTCACCGCCACCGACGCCAGCTTCTCGACCGGCACCGGCGCGCTGGAGGTCCGTGGACCCGCCGGCGAGCTGCTGCTGTTGGCCGTCGGACGCCCGGTGGAGGAGTCGCGGCTGTCCGGCGGCGGTGTGGCCGAGCTGGCTACTCGGCTGCGGTCGGACTGATCGGCGGTCCTGCGCTCGCCGGAGCAGGACCTCACTGGACGCTCCCGGCCCTTGTGGCGGCGAGCCGCTGCTTGCGCTCAGGCAGTCATGACCTGGGGGCGGCGCAGCTTGAGCTTGGAGCGTACGGTCGACTTCACCGTGTCCTTGAGCGAGAAGTCGTTCGGCAGCGACAGCTTGATGACCTGCTTCCAGGCGGAGGCGACCTGCTTCGGCAGCGAGCCACTGGTGTAGCTCAGGCCGTAGCGGGTGCAGATCTCCTGGATCCGCGGGGCGATCTCGCCGTAGCGGTTGCTCGGCAGGTCGGGGAAGAGGTGGTGCTCCACCTGATGGGACAGGTTCCCAGTCATGATGTGCATCGCCTTGCTGCCGGAGATGTTCGCGGAGCCGATCATCTGCCGCAGGTACCACTCGCCGCGGGTCTCGTTCTCGATCGACTCCTTGGCGAAGGTCTCCACCCCCTCCGGGAAGTGACCGCACATGATCACCGAGTGCGACCACAGGTTGCGGATCAGGTTGGCCGTCAGGTTGGCGGTCAGCGTGTGCACGGCGGAAGGACCGGACAGCAGCGGGTGCAGCAGATAGTCCTTGCGCATCTGCTTGCCGATCTTGCGCACGACCTTCTTGGCGTCCTCGCGGAATCTCACCTGGTCGCCGCGGCCGCGAAGGTGCTTGCCCAGCTCCAGGTCGTACGCCGCGATGCCGTACTCGAAGACGCAGGCGTTGATGAAGTTCCACAGCGGCTGACCGAGATACATCGGCACCCACCGCTGGTCCTCGTCGACCCGCATGATCCCGTAGCCGAGGTCGTTGTCGCGGCCGAGCACGTTGGTGTAGGTGTGGTGCAGCTCGTTGTGCGACCGCTTCCACAGCTCCGCGGGCGAGGCGTGGTCCCACTCCCAGGCCTGCGAGTGGATCTTGGGGTCGCGCATCCAGTCCCACTGGCCGTGCAGGACGTTGTGGCCGATCTCCATGTTCTCGAGGATCTTGGCCACCGCCAGGCCCGCTGTGCCCACGAACCAGGCGGGCGGGAAGAGGGAGAACAGCAACACAGCGCGGCTGCTCAGCTCGAGCTTGCGCTGGACGTCGATCACCTTGCGGATGTAGGCCGCGTCGGCTTCGCCGCGGTCGTCGAGGACCTCTTGGCGCAGCGCATCGAGCTCGCGGGCGAAGGCCTCGACCTGCTCGGCCGTGAGGTGCGCGGTGGGGTCGGGCTTGCCCGACCGCTTCGGTACGTGGTGGCGCTCGGTGGTGGTGACCGACAGTCGGCTGTTGACGGCCTTGGCCGCCCGGCTCGGTGCTGCGGAATCAGCAGCGGCGTCTGTCGGGTGTGCGGTGGTGGTCATCGTTCCTCCTACAGGTCGATCGAACAGCTGCCGGCGGCCGCCGACACACAGGTCTGGATTCGGACGCCGTCGCCTTCGGCGGCGATGGTGAGCTCGCCGCTGCGCAGGTCACGGACGGCGCCTTCGCGCAGTGGTACGACACAGCCGAAGCAGATGCCCATCCGGCATCCGGACGGCATCAAGACACCGGCGTCCTCGCCGGCGTCCAGGAGCGGGGTGGCGCCATCGGCCTCGACCACGACCCCTTGCTGGGCGAACGTGACGGTGCCGCCCTCGCCGGCGGCGATGACCACCGGCCGGAAGCGCTCGGTATGCAGCCGGTCCGCCACGCCTGCGGCGTCCCAGTGGGTCTCCAAGGCGTCGAGAAGGCCGGTGGGTCCGCACGCCCAGGTGTCGCGTTCGCGCCAGTCGGGGACAAGCTCGTCGAGCTCGCTCGGGACGAGGATGCCGTGCCTGCTGGTATGGCGCTCGAGCAACCGGATCCGCCCGTCCTCGGCCCAGTCGCGCAGCTGGCGACCGAAGATGACGTCGGACTCGGTCGGCGCGGAGTGCACGACGACCACGTCGGTCAGCTCGGGCAGATGGCTGCGGAGCATCCCCATCACCGGGGTGATACCGCTGCCGGCCGTGACGAACAGGACGCGGGCGGGCGGCTGGTCGGGCAGCACGAAGTCGCCGACGGCCTGGTCGAGGTGGATCAGTGCGCCCGGCTGGAGCTGCCGCACGACATGGTTGCTGACCTTGCCGTCGGGGATGGCCTTGACGGTGATGGTGAGCAGCCCGTCGTCGGCGGTGCGGGCCGAGGTGATCGAGTACGCCCGCCAGTTGCGGACACCGTGCACGTCCAGCCCGATCCGGATGTACTGTCCGGGCCGATGGCCGCGCCAGCCGCGGCCGGGCTTGATCGCCACCGTGACGGCGTCCGGAGTCTCGGGAGACACAGAGACGACCCGCCCGCGCAGCTCCGCGCCGGAGCGCAGCGGAGCAACGATGTCGAGATAGTCAGCGGGCACCAGCGGGGTGGTGACCGACTCGGCCAGGCGTGCCGCGGCCCGGAGCAGGCGGCGGCCCGGATGGGCTCGTCGTGCGGCGGTCAGACTCACTACTACAGCGTAACCTACGCAAGCGTAGGTTCAAGCGAGGGCTGCCCGGCGGGTCAGGGCGACGTGGTGCGCCGCGAGCGGGCGACGAGCTGTTCGAGTGCGTCGAGATAGCTCTCGAATGCCGCGCGCCCCGGCTCGGTGAGTCGCACCGACGTGCTCCGCCGAGCGCCACGGTTCTTGACCACCTCGACATAGCCGACCTCCTCCAATGCTTTGAGCTGCTTCGACAGCGCCGAATCGGTGGTGGCGATGGTGTCTCGCAGGAACGAGAAGGTCACCCAGTCGGCCGGCGCGAGCAAGGACAAGATGCTCAACCGGGCCTGGGTATGGAGAAACTCGTCAAGCGGAGGTGCGCCGGTGGCCGCCACCGGGGTGGCATCCGGTTCCGTCGCGGTCATGCCCGGCGGCTCGCCGCAGCGCGGGCCTGGATCGGTCGACCCAGCAGGATGACCGTGAGTGCAGCAGCCACGGCGCCGAACGTGTTCGGCAGCGGCAGGTCTGCTCCGCGGAGGACGAACTGGACGGCGATATCGGCCAGCAGCGCGACGACGAACGTGGCCGCCAGGGCGGCACTCCAGCCTGGCGACGGCTTGGTGCGCAGCTTGACCATGGTGCGTCCGACGGTCGCCGCTGCGGCGATGACGATCACGCCCACCAGCCAGATCATGTCGAAGTCGATGGCCAGCCCGTAGGCGACGAAGGCCCCGGCCCCGCCGAGCAGCATCCGCCACGACCAGGGTGCACTGCCTGCGGCGATGCTCTGTTCCTGTCGGCGATGGGCTTCGGTCAGGGCCTGCTGAGCATCCTGGGCGTCCATGGGGACTTCCTCTCCTTGAAGGATTGAACTTTCCTGTGAGGAAACCTACTACGTACTTTCCTGTGGGGCAAGTTGCGCCGGTGGCCCCAGTGCCCGGTCGAGGAGCCCACGTCCGCCAGCGGGCTCTCGCGTCCGACTGGCGACCGTTGCAGGATGGGGTAGCCACACCTTGCGGCACCGACCATGCCGATCCGGCGTACGTATCACAGGCGTCACCTTGCTGAAGCATTCCACCGCTACTCTGAGCCGCCTGCCGCAGCATGTGCCGGACCCGAAAGGATGGCCCGCATGATCGATCTCGACGGCATCCTCCTGGTGAGCGCCGTCGTGCTGATCGCGGCCATCCTGGCTGCTCGGCTCGGTGCCCGGATCGGGCTTCCGTCGCTGCTTCTCTTCCTCGGCCTCGGCATGGTGTTGGGCGACTCCGGGCTGGGGGTGCGCTTCTCCGACGCGGACCTGGCGCGCGCCCTCGGCTTCGGGGCGTTGGTCCTCATCCTGGCCGAAGGCGGTCTCACCACCCGCTGGAGCGACATCAAGCCGTCGGTCGGCATGGCCGGCGTGCTGGCCACCGTCGGCGTCGGCACCAGCGTGGGGCTGATGACCCTGTTCGGCTTCTACGTCTTGGATCTGGACCTGTGGGTCGCCGTGCTGCTCGGTGCCGTCACCTCGCCCACTGACGCGGCTGCCGTGTTCGCCGTGCTGAGGCGTGTTCCCATCCCGCACCGGCTCCGCGGGGCGCTGGAAGCGGAGTCCGGACTCAACGATGCTCCGACCGTGCTGCTGGTGGTCGTCGCCAGCGCTGCAGCGACCGGTCAAGCCTCTGGCGGGGTGCCGGAGCTGATCGGGTTGATCGTCATCGAGCTGGCCTTCGGTCTGCTGATCGGCGTAGCGCTGGGGTGGCTCGGCGTCCAGCTGCTGCGCCGCGTGGCGTTGCCGTCCTCGGGTCTGTATCCCCTGGCCGCTCTCGTCTGGGCGGTATTCACCTACGCCGCTGCGGCCAGCGTCCACGCCAGTGGCTTCGCTGCCGTGTATGTCTGTGCGCTGCTCCTCGGTAACTCCCAGCTGCCGCACCGCGCGGCGACCCGCTCCTTCGTCGAGGGGATCGGCTGGATCGCACAGATCGGGCTGTTCGTCATGCTCGGGCTGCTGGCCACGCCATCGCGCGTCACCGCCCAGGCTGTGGTCGTGGCCCTGGTCGCCGGCGCCTTCTTGACCTTCGTCGCCCGACCGTTGTCGGTCTACGTCAGCACCGTGTGGTTCAAGGTGCCCTGGCGCGAGCAGGCCTTCTTGTCCTGGGCCGGTTTGCGCGGGGCGGTGCCCATCGTGCTGGCCACCATCCCGCTCTCCGACGACATCGTCAACTCCAGCTATCTGTTCGACGTGGTGCTGGTCTTCGTGGTGGTGTTCACCTGCCTGCAGGCGCCGACCCTGCCCGTCGTGGCCCGGCTGCTCGGCCTGGCCGAGGACGACAGGGCCCGCGAAGTCGAGGTCGAGGCGGCTCCCTTGGACCGGATCGCCGCGGATCTGCTCCAGGTGCGGATCCCGCCGAAGTCACGGCTCAACGGTGTGGAGATCGGTGAGCTCCGGCTGCCGCAGCACACGGCGGTCTCGCTGATCATCCGTGACGGGACCCCGTTCGTGCCGTTGCCCCGGGACCGGATCCGTACCGGTGACGAGATGTTGATCGTCGCCCCGACCGGGCAGCGGGCCCTGACCGAGGAACGATTGCGGGTCCTGGGTCGCGGCGGCCGGCTGGCGCGCTGGCGTGGGGATCGCCCGGCACCGGAGGACCGGCGCTAGTTCCCCAGTTCCGGGCTGGCGGTCGACGACGGCGGCAGGCAGACGGTCGACGTCTTCACGGCCAGGGTCGTCTTGGCCTTCTTGTTGAAACCGGCGTACTTGTTGCCGACCAGCACGTCGACAGTGTGGTCGGGGCGCTTGTCGGCGCGTACCTCGGCGTCTTTGAAGAAGCTCTTGACCAACAGCACCTCGGGGTCCTTCGCCCCAGCGCCGACGATCACGGTCTTCTGGATCTTCTCCTCGGTGTTCGTGCTGCGCTGGATCTTGAACCCACGCTCACGCAGCAACCGGGCGACATCGCCGGCCAGCCCGCGCTTGGTTCCGCCGTTGAAGACGCTGACCACGACCTGGTCGGATTTCAGCTGTCCCTTGGCGACGGTCTGCTGAACGCACGGTTCCGGTGGCAGCGGCGGCACGGTGGCGATCACGTTGTTCCAGCCCCACCAGGCGCCGTAGCAGAGCACGGCCAACAAGACCAGCAGGGTCAGTGGCGTCCGCAGAATGCGGAAGACGCGACCAATCACGGCCGTGCTCCTTTCCGGAAGGTCGGGCGGACGCCGCTGGGGCCTGACAGTGCGCGTGAGCCTACCCGAGGGATCGGTTACTTCAGCTCGAGCACACGCGCGTGCATGGTCTGTCTTTGCTGCAACGCGGCCCGCAGCGCGCGGTGCAGGCCATCCTCCAGATACAGCTCGCCCCGCCAGGACACGACATGGGCGAACAGGTCGCCGTAGAAGGTGGAGTCCTCCTCCAGCAGCGCCTCGAGGTCCAGCGTCCGCTTGGTGGTCACGAGCTGGTCCAAGCGCACCTGGTGCGGGGCGATGCTGGCCCACTGCTTCTGCACGTAGCCATGGTCTGGGTACGGGCGTACGTCACCGACGCGCTTGAAAATCACTGGATCACTCTAGTCAAGAAACGCCGGTCACCCGTGCACCGCCAAGTTACGATTTGGCACGCCGACGTGCCACGCCTGTCTGGCGCCGTGCACCAGTCGGACCCGGCGGATCGTCGTGGACCGGGTGGTGGCCTCCATCGTCGGCACATCGTTGGAGCAGAACCACCCAGCGGTGTACTCACCCGAGACGCACAGTAGAAGACCTACACAGAGAAGAGGGACACGCGGTGACGACAGGATCGATGAGCCGGCCGAACGAGGAGCGCGTGCTGGTCACCGGCGTCGCCGGGCGGCTCGGGACGGCCGTGGTCGCCGACCTGGTCGCTGCCGGTTACGCGGTGGTCGGCGTCGACCGGGTGGACCCCCAGCAGTGGCCGGACGGGCTGTCCTTCCATCGTCTGGACGGACATGACCTCACCGGGCTGCGTCACGCCGTCCGGGACTGCACAGCTGTTGTCCACCTCGCGGCCCTCCCGACACCCACGATGGCGCCACCCACCGAGACTTTCGTCAACAACACCCGCGCCACCTTCACCGTCCTCCAGGCCGCGGCGGAGGCGGGGGTCACCGCCGTCGCGCTGGCGTCCAGCGGCTCGGCGTACGGGACCGCGTGGTCGCCGGAGCCGACGACGTTCGACTACGTACCGGTGGACGAGGATCATCCGATGCGCAACGCCGATCCGTACGGGCTGTCCAAGGAGGTCGACGAGCGCACCGCGGAGATGTTCGTCCGGCAGACCGGGATGAGTGTCGCTGCGCTGCGGTTCCACTGGATCACCACCCGCGAGGAGCAGCTGGCAGCAGTCCCGGACGCAGATTCCGAGCAGGACCGCGACTGGGCCGCCGAGCTGCGTGGGATGTGGGGCTATGTCGACCTGCTGGATGCTGCCCGGGCGTGCCGGCTCGCGATCGAGGCGGCTCGGCGCCAGCCGTATGGGTTCGTCCCGATGAACATCGTGGCGGCCGACACGCTGCGGCGAGAAGACACCAAGGATCTATTGGCCGCGCATGCCCCGCAGACTCAGGTCCGGGCCGACTTGCCGGGGAACGCCGGCTGCTTTTCGATCCAGCGGGCGGCCGAGGTCATCGGCTGGGTGCCGCGGCGAACGTGGCGCGCTTGAGGGGCGGGTCAAGCAGCCGTGCGGACGAAGAGGAGTGACTAGAGAAGTCGCGGTCGATGTTCACATCACACCCTCCAGCTTGTGCCGGAATCTCCCGCAGCGACTCGGGTTGGCCGCCGAGGTCGCCACGGGTACGACCTCAGCGGCGGTGCGACCTGCTGAGCGGGGAACTAAATCTCGGCTGCGGTCATCGCGGCGGCTCCTGCCACCTAGCGACGATTTGTTCGAGTGCTGCCGGCTCGGCGTCCAAGGCGTCGACCACCTCCTCCAAGTGGTGCGCTACGACGGCTGCGTTGACGTCAAGGTGATCGCCACCCAGCACCTCGTACTGCATGGCGACCCGATCGAGCAGGTCGAGGGAGTCACCCGCCAAGTAGCGCAGATCCGCGACCGGCGGACCGAGCTCGACACAGGAGAAGTCCCACACGCCCGCCAGCGCCCCGGTCGGCCCTGCGAGAACGAGGTTCCCGAAGTGAAAGTCGTTGTGCAGAACCTGGTGAGCCACATCAGTCTGCTCTGTGGCGACCATCTCGGCAGAGGCCAACAGCGCAGCGACCGCCTTCCGCGTCGCTTGGGGTACGGCGCTCCATCGGGCGACCACACGGTCTATCCCATCGTGGAGGTGCTGCGTGGGGAGCTGTAGCTGTTCGGCCTCCTCGGCGGTCAGGGCCCGGTGCATGGCCAGCAGGAAACCCGCCAACGAGGCGGCGAGCGCGTCTTTCGATGCTGCTGGCGCGTCTCGATATGTGTCGACCTCGAAGTCGGATCCGACCAGCTTTCGGTAGGCCGCGAAGGGTCGGCGCTGCCCGACCCGCTCCACCCGTGGAATCGGTACTGGGAGGCGGCCGTCGAGGCGCACCAGAACAGCCAGTTCCCGCTCGAAGGCGACATGCGGTCTCGGGAACCGCACGATCCAACCGTCTGTGGTCTCGAGCACGACGCTCTCGCAGCCTGACCGCAAGACTGCGCCCGCCAGATCGACACTGTTGTCCAACTCTTCCTGTGCAGCGGCGATCAGGGAGTCGCGGTCCAACTGCATCTCCGCAGCGTACGCCTCGGCGCTTCGGGTATGGCGGAGTCGTGTTGCGCTTCCCGCGTTCGCCTTCGTGTGATATCTCTATCTGGAAGTCCATTTCATCGAATGAAAGATTTCCGGTGTATGTCTCGCCGCCTTGGGCCTCGGCGAACTCCACCCGAACGCGAAGGAGAAGCTCTTGCCAAGAACAGCACTCGTCACCGGCGCAGCAAGCGGACTCGGGCAGGCCTGCGCTGAGCGACTCGCAAGAGATGGGTATCGCGTGGTTACCGTAGACATCGCCTCCGGTGCCGACTACACCGCGGACGTCTCGGACCCAGAGCAGGTCGCGGCTCTCTCGGCCGAGGTGGGGCTGGCCAGCGTGCTGGTGAACAGCGCCGGAATCGTTGGCCCCAATAAGCCTTTCTGGGAGCTCGAGGACCAGGAGTGGTTGCAGACCTTCGCCGTCAACATCCATGGCACGTTCAACCTGTGCCGCGCCTTTGCTCCAGCCATGATCGACGCTGGCTGGGGACGGATCGTCAACATCGCCAGCATCGCGGGCAAGGACGGGAACCCCAATCTCGCTGCTTATTCGGCCTCGAAGGCGAGCGTGATCGGTCTCACCAAGTCAATCGGCAAGGAGCTCGCCACCACCGGCGTGCTGGTCAACGCGATCGCGCCGGCGGTGATTGAGACCCCGATGAACGCGGCGACTCATCCCGATGTGCTCGCCTCGCTGGTGAGCAAGATCCCGATGCAACGACTGGGCCTGGCCAGTGAGGTAGCTGCCCTGGTGTCTTGGCTGTCGTCCGCTGAGTGCAGCTTCTCGACGGGAGCTGTGTATGACATCAGCGGTGGACGTGCTACCTACTGAGCCGTGGGTTTTCGGGTGCTTCGCTTGAAAGGTCGTCGGTCTCACAGATGAGTGGTGGCTCGGGAAAGGTGACGCTGGCGAGTGGTCGCGCGCGGGCTGTGTTCGACGCCGACCGGGGTGGCCGGCTGACCTCGCTCGTCGTGGCCGGTCTCGAGCTCATCGGGGGAAGCGAGCCGGTCGGCTCCGCCCCGGCCAGCTTCTTCTCCGGGTGCTTCTGGATGGCGCCCTACCCTGGAACGCTGGTCGGCGGGCAGGTCCGCTGGGCGGGACGTTCGTGGTCGGTCCCGCGGAACACCGGTCAGCACGCTGCACACGGCCTGGTCTACGACCGTCAGTGGCAGGTTGCTGAGCACAGCGAGCGAGAGCTGCGGCTGGCGGTCATGATGCCCGCGGAATGGCCGTTCGGTGGCTCAGCCAGCCTGACGGCAGCTCTCGACGACGAGAGTCTGACCCTGCGTCTCGCCGTCAGCGCCGAGACCCCTTCGCCGGCTGCCGTGGGGTTTCACCCGTGGTTCCGCCGCCGCCTCGAAGGCGATGACGACGACGTCATGATCATCTTCGAGCCATCCGCCCGGCTGCCCGCCGGCGTCGGCCTGGCGGGCGCGACGAGCGATCTCGGGCGGAGGCCGTGGGACGACGTCTTCACCGGTCTCGCCGAGACGCCGCGACTGCGGTGGCCCAGTCTCGAGCTCGCCGTCGAAAGCGATACGCCGTACTGGATCTTGTGCGAGACCTTTCCGGGCGGCGTCTGCGTGGAGCCACTCAGTGCAGCGCCCAATACGATCGGTCTCGATGCCGACGCTGTCGCACGTCCGGACCAGCCGGTCGAGCTGGTGATGAGGCTGGTCTGGTCAGTTCGCGATCATGGTCAGCCAAGCCGGCCGAGGGAGTGAGACGCTGTCGGCGAAGGTCAACGAACCATCGGCTGATCTCGACCAGATCGTGACTTGATCTGAGCGCTGGCAGGCCACAAGCAGAAGCGGGCCGGACAGGCACAGGTGCTGGGGCCACTGGCCCTGGCTGTGAACCTCGTCGATGGCCGTCAGAGTGCTGTCCCCGACCTGGAGTGCGGCCACCGTGTTGTAGCCGCGGTTGGCCACGTACACGACGGTCCCGTCGGTCGTGATGTCGCTGGCAAAGCTCTCGGCGGCGTCGTCGCGGAGGTCGGTCCGCCAACTGCTCGGAGCCACAGCCGTGACAGTGATGGAACCGTTGCTGCGATCGATCCGGCCGAGGATCACGGTGTTGTCCAGCTCACCCGAGATCGCTACCTGGTCGTTCGGCATCATCACCAGGTGACGAGGCCCGGACCCGGCCGGCATGGCGGAGACCTGGATCGGGCGCAACCGCCCGGACCGGCGGTCGAGGTGAAAGCTGACCACCGCGTCGCCGCCGAGGTCGGTCACCAGCAGCAATTCCTCATCGAGAAAGGTGACGTGGTGGGTGTGCGAGTGACGCTGGCGATCGGCGTGGGAGCCTTCGCCGGCCAGGGTCTCCAGCCAGCTCGGCACGCCAGGTCGTCCCGCGCCATCGAGCGGATAGACGGCCAACGATCCGGTGCCGTAGTTGGTGACGACCAGGAAGGTCCCGCCAGGGCTCACGGCCAGGTGACACGGCACCGTTCCGTAGGAGGGGACATCAGCGAGCGTCTGCCACTGTTGATCACCCGCTGCCCAGCAGAACACCCGGCCTTCGGGACCCATGGTCAGTCCGTACGCCACCGGGAGACGCGGGTGCCAGACCAAGGCCGCCACACCCTGCCGCTCGGACAACTCTGAGACCAGCGATGCGGCCGAACCGAGCTGCTGGACGGTGCCGGCGCGATCGTCGGTGGCCAGGGTGCCGACCAGGACAGCGGGGAGTGGGCCTGGGCCTGGGCCTAGGGACAGTGACGACATGATCTCCTGCTTCGGGGTGGTCTGTCAGACAATGGAAGAGTCTTCCACCCCTTCAGTGACTGGGTCAATCACGCCGGGGTACTGGCTAGACGCCACCCATCACCGGTGATTGCCGTCGTGGTTTCACTGTGCGTAAGATGCTGTTAGACAGTGGAATCAGAAACTTGGAGTGCGAACGTAATGACTGCCATCGAAGGTGTCCTCCCCGTCATCTCGACGCCTTTTGACACCGCCTGGAACTTGGACCGTCGGGCGCTGAAGAAGGAGATCGACTGGCTGGTCGGCCAGCAGGTCGATGGTGTGACCATCGCGATGGTGTCGGAAGTCTTGCGGCTCACCCACGAGGAGCGCAAGCAGCTCACCGAAGAGGTGGCCACAGCACTGGACGGGCGCGGCACCTTGATCGTGTCGGTGGGTGGCGAGTCGACCGACCAGGCCCTCAGCCTGGTCGCGCACGCGCTCTCCTCTGGTGCGGACGCGATCATGGCGAACCCCCCGCTGACCGTCTCATCATTGTCGGACGACCAGCTGATGTCCTACTTCTGCGCCATTGCCGAGGCTTCCGGCGACACTCCCTTGATCGTCCAGGATGCGTCCGGATACATCGGAACGCCGCTCAGCCTGGAAAGCCTGGCCGGTCTCTGTGCCCGGTATGGCGGAACCAAGGTGCAGTTCAAGCCTGAGGCTGAGCCATTGGGCTCTCGGTTGACCGCGCTGCTGGAACTGACGGACGGCATGGCGCGGGTGTTCGAGGGAAGCGGTGGCCTGGCCCTGGTCGACAACTACCAGCGCGGCATCGTCGGCTCCATGCCCGGCCCCGACATGGTGTGGGCCATCGTGCCACTGTGGCAGGCGCTGGTGCGCAAGGACTGGGAGACGGCCTACCGTGTGCAGGAAGGACTGAGCCCGGTGTTGAGCCTCGTCACCACGCTGGACTCGTACGTGGCGCTGGAGAAGCACCTCCTGCATCGCCAGGGTGTGTTCGACAGCGAGCGTCAACGTCAGCCGGTCGGGTTCGTCCTCGACGACCAGACCCGCGACGAGTTCGACCGGCTGGTGGACCGGCTGGCAGCGATCGTGGGGCACCGGCTCGAGTGATGAGCCCCGCTGTGCACCATCCACATCGGAAGGCGGCGTCAGTGACGTGTCGGCTGTGCCGCGGTCGACCGGAAGGTAGCGTAGAGACGTGACGACTCAACGACACGACGTGAAGGCACCTTCCAGTCTGAACGGGCTTGACCGGATCGTCGCGGTCCTCGACGCACTCAACTCGGCTCCAGGTGCCACGCTCGCGGCGGTGGCCCGGATCACCGGACTGAGCGAACCCACCACCCACCGCTATCTCGCGGCCTTGCGCGAGCACCGACTGGTCACCCGCGATCCCGACTCCGGCACCTACACGCTGGGGATCAAGCTCTTCGAGCTCGGTCACAGCGCGCTGCGGGCGCAGGATCCGCGCAGTGTCGCTCGGCCGTACTTGGAGTCGCTGCGCGACCAGTTCGGCGAAACCTCCGTTCTGGCGGTCCACGAGGACTCCCGCTTGGTGGTCACTGCTGCCGTGCGGGGCTCGCACGACGTGGCGAAGGGCGCCAAAGTGGGCGAGCAGGACTACTGGCACTCCACCTCCCTCGGCAAATCCATCCTGGCCGAGCTCGAACCGGCGCAGGTGCGGACCATCCTGGCCAAAGCCGATCTCACCCGGTTCACCAACCGAACCATGACCGACGCCGACGAGATTCTCGGTTCGCTGCGTCGCGTCCGCGCCGATGGCTTCGCCATGGACGATGAGGAGAGCGAGGTCGGCCTCCGCTGTGTCGGTGCGGTTGTCCATGACGCTCACGGTGCTCCGACGTACGCCATCAGCGTCAGCGGTCCGACCTATCGGATCACCCTGGACGCGGTGTCGGGGATCGCGACGGCGGTACGCACAGCGGCGGCCGGGATCTCGCGTGAGCTCGGGTGGACAGACGCGCCGGCGGTCGACGGGTCCTGAGCGACCCTCGGCGCGCACCCCTTTTCGCTCCTGATGGGTGTGGCGCCGCCTGGTGGGCGCCTTCCTTTCTAGGGCTGTGCGCGCCAATGCGACGCACGTAACCACTGCGGTAGCGCTATCCATTCCGTGACAGCCCGGCCGATTCAGACCATCATCCGGCGCGGCGTGACCAGCGCCACAGCAAGGACTCGCACCTCGATATGTCTGACGTATTGACGCCACTCATCTCCAACGCTTAAATACTCGTGTAAATGAAACACCCTTGCGCTGGATGAAAGACCTGTTCCGGTGGCTCAGGGGCCGAGCGATTTGGAGCAGTCACATGACGTCATCACCGTTTAGCCGCCGTAGCTTGCTGGGTCTTGGCGCGGGGGCACTGGCTGCCACCTCGCTCGGAGGACTCACCGCGTGCAGCGGCAGCCCTACCCCCAGCCCGACACCGCCCACCGGCGGCGCCGGCGCCGGCGCCGATGTTCTCGAGGCGCCGATGTTGACCGAGCAGGTCAAGGCCGGAAAGCTTCCCGAGCTGGCCGAGCGCCTGCCGAAGAACCCGATGGTCCAGGAGCTGGTGAAGGGCCCCGGTACGTACGGCGGCACCATCCGCACCGCCCAGGTCTCGGCGCTGCAGGAGCAGATCCCGAACATGTACGCCTCCTACGGTCTGCTGGAGTGGAACATCCTCGGCAACGACGGCGTCCCCAGCCTGGCCGAGTCGGTCGAGCCGAATGACGACAACACGGTGTTCACGATCACGCTGCGCGAGGGTCTCAAGTGGTCCGACGGTGAACCCCTCACCAACGCCGACATCCTGTTCGCCCTGAAGGACGTCATCCAGAACAAGACGCTGAACCCTGCGGCACCCAGCTGGTTCCGCAATGCCGACGGGTCGGACCCCAAGGTGGAGGAGAAGGACGGCAAGGTCGTGGTGACCTTCGCCAACTCGTTCGCGCTGTTCCGCAAGTACCTGTACATGCCGTTCCTGGCGACCCAGCCGATCAAGCCGAAGCACTACCTGCAGGCGTTCCACCCCGATCACACCGACAAGGCCAAGGTCGTGGCCGCGGCCAAGAAGGCAGGCTTCGACACGTGGGACCAGCTGTTCATGGCCCGGGACAACCGGTGGTTGAACAAGGATCTTCCCACCGCTGCCGCCTATGTGCTCAAGACGGCCGCCGACGGCCAGAGCGGCACGGCCGAGCTGGAGCGGAACCCGTACTACTACAAGACCGATCCCGACGGTCGTCAGCTGCCCTACATCGACAAGGTCCAGGCTCAGATCCTCGAGCCCGAGACGCTCAACCTCCGCGCCGCGGGCGGCGAGCTCGACGTGCAGGGTCTGTCACTGTCCTTCGCCAGCACCGGTCTGCTGCAGGAGAGCGCGGATGCCAAGGGCTACCGGGTGGTGCGCTGGAAGCCGGCCTCCAACCAGATCAACATCTTCCCGAACCTGTCGCACAAGGACCCCGCCGTCCGCGAGGTCTTCACCAAGATCGACTTCCGCGCAGCGCTGTCGCACGCCATCAATCGAGACGAGCTGAACTCGCAGCTGCTCGGCGGGGTGGGGACCTACCGCCAGTTCTGCCCGCAGCTTGGTGACGCGTACTACGTCGAAGGGACCGGGAACCGGTTCTTGGAGTTCGATGTGGACAAGGCGAACCAGCTCCTGGACGGGCTGGGCTATGACAAGAAGGACAGCAAGGGGATCCGGCTGCGTCCCGACGGCAAGCCGTTGGACTTCGTCGTCTTGTTCGTCGAGGCGAACAGCACCGCTCAGGTGTCCGACGTCCTCGAGTACGTCGCCAACTCGTGGGAGAAGATCGGCGTCAAGCTCACACTGAAGGCAGTGGACAACACGCTGTACTACGAGCTGCTGCCGGCCAACGAGTACGACATGATCCAGTACTCGGGTCACATGCTCGACTGGGACATGGAACCGATCTGGTTCTCCCCGACCGCCTCCCAGTTCCGGACCGCCCCTGCCTACGGCGAGTGGTGTGCCACTGGAGGCAAGAGCGGGATGGAGCCCACCCAGGAGTTCAAGGACCTGTGGGACCGCTGGACCGAGCTGTCCCAGGCGCCCACCGACGAGAAGCGGATTGCCATCGGGCAGGAAATCTCCAAGCAGTGGGACGAGCAGGTCTACGTCCTCGGCCTGATCGATGTCCCGTTCCGGCCCATCGTGGTGAGCAAGAAGCTCCAAAACGTCCGGGAGGACGACAAGGCGATCTTGGTGTACTTCCATGGCTTTGACGGGGAGACGCGGCCAGAGCAGCTGTACTACGCGTCCTGATTCCGAGGATCTGTCAACGGCCGAGCGGCAGAAAGGTAAGCCAACTGCATGCTGAAGTTCCTCGGGACACGTCTGCTGTACGTCATCCCCACCCTGTTTGCGATCTCCGTGATCGTCTTCTTCATCATCCAGCTACCACCCGGTGACTACCTCACCACCCTCACCGCCAAGATGCAGGAACAAGGCCAAGTCGTCGACGAGGCCTACCTGGAGGCGCTGCGGGTCCGGTACGGCATCGGCGAACCATTCTTCGTCCAGTACGGGAAGTGGATCGGTGGCATCTTCCAGGGCGACTTCGGACTGTCGTTCCAGTACTCACGGCCAGTCTGGGATCTGATCTCCGAGCGGCTGCCGATGACGATCCTGCTCGGCGTGGCGACCATCTTGCTGAGCTGGGTGATCGCCCTGCCCGCCGGCGTGTACTCAGCGATGAAGCAGCGGTCGGTGGGCGACTACACCATCTCCGGACTCGGCTTCCTGGCGCTGGCCGTCCCCAACTTCCTGGCCGCACTGCTCCTGGCGTACCTGGGGTTTCGGTGGGGGATGAGCGTGGGCGGCATGTTCTCCGCGGAGTACGCCAACGCCCCGTGGAGCTGGGGCCGGGTCGGTGACCTGATCACCCACCTGTGGATCCCGGTCGTCGTCATCGGGCTGGCCGGGACGGCGGGAATCATCCGGGTCACTCGGGCCAACATGCTGGATGAGCTCTACAAGCCGTATGTGACCACGGCCCGCGCGAAGGGCATGCCAGAAGGTCGCCTGACGGTGAAGTATCCGGTGCGGATCGCGCTCAACCCGTTCATCTCCACTTCCGGCTGGCACCTGCCGGCCATCTTCGACGGCGAGGTCGTTGTCGCCCAGGTCCTCGCCTTGGGGACCATCGGTCCACTGCTGCTCACCTCCTTGAAGGCGCAGGACATGTATTTGGCTGGCGGGATCTTGTTGATCGTCGCCGTGTTGACGGTGGTCGGCACGTTGATCTCCGACCTGCTGCTGGCCGTGGTCGACCCACGAGTCCGATTCGGGAAGGCATAGGCCTATGACGCTCCAGACAGAGCTGCCGCCGCAGGGCGATGGCCCGGCTTCGCCGGACGGCGCCCCCAGTGATCCGCGGGTCAAGACGATGGAGGCCGCCCAGTGGCGGCTGGTGTTGCGCCGATTCCGCAAGCACAAGCTGGCGATGATCGGTGTCGTGGTGATGATCGTCATGTACCTGACGGCCATCCTCGCGGGGTTCGTCGCCCCCCACTCCAAGGGCTCCTTCAACGCCGAGCAGGCGTTGCAGCCGCCGCAGATGCCCAAGTTCTCCCTCGAGCACGGGCTGTACATCCATCCCAGCGTCGGCAAGACCGACATCGTCTCGATGAACCGTCAGTTCGTGGAGGACACGAACGTCTATGTCGAGCTCGGGTTCTTCGTCAAGGGCGACTCCTACAAGCTGCTCGGGTTTATCGACGGCGACCGGCATCTCTTCGGGCCGAAGGACCCCGCCCAGCGGTGGTATCCGCTGGGTGGCGACCGTTCGGGCGCCGACCTGTTGTCGCGCACGATCTACGGCGGCCAGATCTCCCTGTCGCTCGGCCTGCTGGGCGTCACGGTGTCGTTGTTCCTTGGCCTCATCATCGGTGGGATCTCTGGCTACTTCGGCGGCCGCATCGACATGGTGATCCAGCGGGTGATCGAACTGATCATGTCGATTCCCACGTTGCCGCTCTGGCTCGGGCTGGCGGCAGCCATCCCGCCGCGCTGGAGCTCGACGTTGACCTACTTCATGATCACTGTGATCTTGTCGCTCATCGGCTGGACCAACCTGGCGCGGGTGATCCGAGGCCGGCTGCTCCAGACCCGTGGTGAGGACTTCGTGATGGCCGCGAAGCTGGACGGGGTGAGCTCGGGACAGATCATCAGCCGCCACTTGCTGCCGTCGTTCGCCTCACACATCATCGCCACGGTGAGCCTGGCGGTGCCGTCGATGATCTTGGCCGAGACAGCTCTGTCGTTCCTCGGCCTCGGTCTGCGGTCGCCGGCGGTGTCGTGGGGTGTGTTGCTCCAAGACGCTCAGAACGTTCAGACCCTCTACAGCTCGCCCTGGCTCCTGCTGCCGGGACTGGCGGTCGTCCTCGCGGTCGTCGCCTTCAACTTCGTCGGTGACGGGCTTCGTGACTCCGCCGATCCCTACGGAAGGAGAGACTGATGGCACGGCTCAACTCCGCGCGACGGCAGGCGCGACGAGATCAGGAGGTCCGCAAAGGCCTCCAGGCGGCGACGGTGGACGCGAGCGAGATGCCCGACGTCGGCGCCTTGCTGACTGTGAAGGGTCTGCGCACCGTGTTCCGCAGCGACGAGGGAACCGTCAACGCGGTCGATGGCGTCGACCTTTCGGTCCGGCGCGGCGCTACCACCTGCATCGTCGGGGAGTCCGGCTCGGGCAAGTCGGCCACGGCGCGGTCCATCCTGCAGGTGGTCGACAACCCGGGTCTGATCGAGTCGGGCCAGATCCTCTATCGCAGCGATCCGGACGCTCCGGTCATCGACCTGGCCGCGCTGAGTCCCAAGGGTGCGGCACTGCGGTCCATCCGGGGCGGCGAGATCGGGCTGATCTTCCAAGAGCCGATGTCGGCGCTGAGCCCGGTGCACACCATCGGCAACCAGATCATCGAGGCGTTGCGTCTGCACCGGCCGGCTCCGGCGGCTGAGATGCGGGCGCAGGCGATCGAGGAGCTCGCTCGGGTCGGGATTCCCAAGCCGGAGGAGCGGATCGACGCCTACACCTTCCAGTTGTCCGGTGGGATGCGGCAACGCGCCATGATCGCGATGTCGCTGATCTGCCGGCCACGCCTGCTGATTGCCGACGAGCCCACGACGGCGCTGGATGTCACCACCCAAGCGCAGATCCTCACCCTCCTGGCGGAGCTGAAGGAGTCGCTGGGGATGACGATGATCTTCATCACCCACGACCTCGGTGTGGTGGCCGAGATCGCCGATGACGTGGTGGTGATGCGCCACGGCAAGGTGTTGGAGCAGGGCAGCGTCGACGACGTCTTCCATCGCCCGCAGCACGACTACACCAAGGAGCTGCTGTCGTCGCTGCCGCAGCGCGACGCCGATGGCGGATGGGCCGTCGGGACGACGGTGAAGGAACGTGACAGCGACTCTGCCGTCCTCGCCCCGAAGGAGCCGATCCTGCAGATCAAGGATCTCGACCTGACTTTCGGGGGGTCGTCGGGCCGCCTGTTCGGTAAGGCCGGCACGGCGGTCCACGCGGTCAACTCCGTGACCCTCGACGTCGCCGAGGGCGAGACTTTCGGACTGGTGGGTGAGTCGGGCTGCGGCAAGACGACACTGGGGCGCTGTGTGCTTCGCGCCTACCGCCCGGACAGCGGCCAGCTGCTCTATCGGTCCTCGGCGGGTCCGGTGGTCGACCTGGCGCCGATGGACGAGAAGGAGCTTCTGCCGTACCGGCGGGAGGTCCGGATGGTGTTCCAGGACCCGTACGGCTCGCTGAATCCGCGGCTCACCGTGCGCCAGGTGATCGGTGATCCCTTGCGGGCGGCGGGCGTGGACAAGTATGAGATCGAGGAGCGGGTCGCCACGATGCTCGACCGGGTGGGTCTGCGTCGCGACATGGGCAGCCGCTATCCGCATGCCTTCTCCGGCGGCGAACGTCAGCGGATCGGCATCGCCCGGGCCCTGATCACGCAACCGCGCCTGGTGGTGGCCGACGAGGCGGTGTCCGCACTCGACGTGTCGGTCCGCGGACAGATCCTCGAGCTGATGGCGGATCTGCAGGCCGAGCTCGGCCTGACGTACCTGTTCATCTCCCACGACCTCTCGGTGGTCGAGCGCATCTGCGACCGGGTCGCGGTGATGTACTTCGGGCGGATGGTGGAGCAGGGCTCGGCCAGCGAGATCTTCAACAACCCTCAGCACGGCTACACCAGGTCGTTGCTCTCGGCCGTACCGATCCCCGATCCCCGCCTGCGCGGAACCCGGATCAGGACGACGTACAGCCCAGACGCCGACGACACGGCGGCAGCGTGAGCATGACGGCGACTCCGGACCCACGCCAGGGGCCTCCGGAGCGTCACCAGATGACCGAACACGATCGCTAATTGGGAGTGACCATGTTGAAGGCAGGCGCCGCGCGCGCAACCGTGAATCCACCGCTGACCATCGAACAGGGCGTGTGGGGGGCCAAGGCCCACGTCACGCCGAGCGGGATCGAGTCCGACTTCTGGGCGACGGCCCTGGTGCTCAGCGAGAGCGAAACCACTGCGGTCTTGATCGATCTCGACCTGTGCACCATTCCCAACGAGCGGGCTGACCGGATCCGGCTCCGGGTCGGAGAGACGCTGGGGATCGATCCGACCCAGGTACGCGTCTCGGTCACCCACACCCACGCCGGACCGGTCCTTCGAGCCGACCAATACGCGGTCAACCTGGCGGCCGAGGTGAACTACATCGACTTCTTGACCGAGCAGTGCGTGAGCGCGGCCCTGCAGGCGTCCCGCAACCAGGTGCCGGTGTCGGTGAACGCTGCGTACGGTCGGTCCACGATGGCGCAGAGCCGCCGCCAGCGGCTGGACGACGGGCTGATGGTCGCCGGCTACAACCCCGACGGCATCACCGACCCGACGGTCTCCACCATCCGCTTCGACGACTCCGCCGGTGAGCTGGTCGCCAGCATCGTCCATTACGCGGCCCATCCCACCACGCTCGGCTACACCAACGACGTGCTCAGCCCGGACTACCCCGGGGTGGCGAAGCGCTTCGTCGAGCAGACGTTGGGCGGCATCTGCCTGTTCCTCCAGGGCGCGGCCGGCGATGTGGGCCCCGGTCCCGGCGGCTTCCTCAGCAACTTCGACGTGGTCCGCAGCATCGGAACCCAGGTGGGCTGCGCAGCCACGCAGACCCTGTTGGAGGCTAAAGAGCAGCAGTTCGACTACGCCTATCAAGAACTGGTCCGCTCGGGCGCCGACCTCGGCGTCTGGTCTCGTACCCGCCGGGCGCCAGGAGTGACACCGCTGGAAGTCCGCTCCGAGATGGTCGCGCTCCCGCTGCGGGACCACGCCCACCCGGACGAGGTCCAGGCCCGAAGTGACGAGCTGTTCGAGCTGGTGAACCGACTGAAGAGCGAGGGCGCGTCGGCTGAGCAGATCCACGACGCCAGCTTCCGGCTGCGGCGGAGCAATATGGCCCTGCAGCAGTCGCGAACCTTCCACGGGAAGACGTCCTTCGACGTCGAGATCCATGTCACCAGGATCGGAGACGTGGCCCTGGTCGGGATCCCGATCGAGCCGTTCTGCGAGCTCGGTCTGACCATCCGGGCCAGGTCTCCGTTTCCGTACACGCTCTTCGGCGGCTACTCCAACGGCGCCAACGGCTACCTGCCCACCCCCGCGGCCGCCGCGATCGGCGGCTATGAGGTGGACCAGATGGCTTTCGCCCCCCACACCGCAGACCTGCTGGTCGAGCGCGTCGTCGAGGTGCTGAACGACATGGCGACCAGTTGACCAGGCAGGACCACCGACCACACCGCTGACGAGCTCCTGCTCCGAGGCACACCGCAGTCCGACCACCAACCAGATGGGAAGAACATGACCAGCGCAACGCCGCAGCAGATTCGGATCGGGGTCTTGGGCCTCTCCCGGGGACGAACCTTCGCCAAGGACTCCGGGGTGCTGGGGATCAAGCTCGTAGCAGTCTGCGACCTCAACGAGACCAAGCTGATGGAATTCAAGGCCGCTCACCCCGACGTCGAGGTCTTCACCGACTACGACGAGTTCCTCACGTTCCAGATGGATGCCGTGGTGGTGGCCAACTACTTCCACCAGCACGTTCCCTTCGCGATCAAGGCGCTGCGCGCCGGCAAGCACGTGATGAGCGAGACCCAGGCGTGCAAGACGCTGGCCGAAGGTGTCGAGCTCTGCCGCGAGGTCGAGAAGAGCGGCCTGATCTACATGTTCGCCGAGAACTACCCCTACTTCGCTACCAACCAGGAGATGCGACGGCTGTATCAGGAGGGTGTCGTCGGCGACGTCAAGTACGCCGAAGGCGAGTACATCCACCCGATGCAGCAACGCGAGTCGTTGCGGATCTCGCCCGGACTTGATCACTGGCGCAACAACATGCCGCCGACGTACTACTGCACCCACGCCATCGCCCCCTTGATGTACATCACCGACACCATGCCGGTGAGCGTCAATGCGCTGGCCATCCGTGGGTCCGAGGATCAACAGGCCACCCGGATCAGGACCGGAGATCCCGGCGCGGTGACCATGTGCCGGATGGACAACGGCGCCATCTTCCGGATCCTCCAGGGTGGCTTCGCCGGTTATCGCAACTACTACCGTGTGCACGGCTTCAAGGGCCGGCTCGACAACGTCAGCAACACCGATGTGCGCGTGGTCCGTAACGCCTGGGAGATCGCCGCGGACGAGCACGAGGAGGTCACCTTCAAGGCGCGGTTCCCCGACCATGAGGACCTGGCCCGGCAGGCGGGCCACGGCGGCGGTGACTTCTGGACCTCGTTCCACTTCGCCGCGGCGATTCGATCCGGCGAGCAGCCCTACCTGAACGTCTATCGTGGCGTCGCGATGTCGGTCGTCGGGATCTTGGCCTGGAAGTCGGCCCTGCAGGGCGGCGTGGCCTTCGACGTGCCCGACTTCAGCAACGAGGAACAGCGCAAGCTGCACGAGAACGATGACTGGTCGCCGTGGCCGGAGGACCGACGCGAGGGTCAGCCCTGGCCGAGCGTCGACGGGGAGTTCATTCCTTCTGCCGAGGCCGTGGCCAACGCCGAGGCGATCTGGAAGGAGACCAACTACCTTGGCCTGTGACCGCGACGACCAGGAGAGTGCGCCGGTGGACGAGGTGACGGCTGAACGCTCGTACCGCAGTGGCGAGTGGTTCGACGGGGACGACGAGGTGGCGGTGCTCAACCGCGTCGCGCTCCGGGTGGACGAGGATGGTGTCGGTAAGCCGATCATCGGTATCGCCGACACGTCCAGTGCCCTGAACCCGTGTAACCTCGCCTTCGCCGACGTGCTGCCTGACATCGAGCGTGGCATCCGCGACGCCGGCGGGGTCCCGGCTCGGTTCCCGGTGATGTCCCTCGGCGAGGACCTGATGAAGCCCTCGGCGATGCTCTATCGCAACCTCTTGTCGATCGAGCTGGAGGAGAACGCCCGGGCGTACCCGCTGGACGGCTTGGTGCTGCTGGCCAACTGCGACAAGACAGTCCCCGCCGCGCTGATGGCCGCGGCCAGTGTGCCGCTGCCGGCGCTGTTGCTGCTCGGCGGAGCTCGCAGTGCGCCCCTGCTCCGCGGCCGGCGGCTCGGCAGCGGCACTGACCTGTGGCGGTTGCTGGAGGACCGGCGGGCTGGCCAGGTCGACGCGGCGCACTGGAGTGAGATGGAACGGGTGCTCGGCTGTGCCGGGCCCGGTTCCTGCAACACGATGGGGACGGCCTCCACGATGGCGCTGATGACCGAGGCGCTGGGCATGTGCCTGCCCGGGATCACGGGCTGTCCCGCCATCGGCGCTGACCTGGCCGACTTCGCCTACCGGACGGGCGTCGAGGTCGTCCGCCAGGTGCGCTCAGGCGCCGTACCGCAGGAACGCATGACCCAGCAGGCTCTCGACAACGCGTACCGGGTGCTCGCCGCCGTCGGCGGCTCGACCAACGCTGTCGTGCACCTGGCCGCCGTGGCAGGCCGCCTTGGACTGGACTGCTCCCTGACCCGCGCCGACGCCCTGTGGGCCGAGGTCGACCTGCTGGTGGACGTGGAGCCGTGTGGCGCCGGGCTGATCCAGGACTTCTATTCGGCCGGCGGATTCCCCACGCTGGCGCAGTCGATGATCGCTGCGGGGGCTCTGGACGGAACCACCTCGACTGCGACGGGGATGCCGCTGGCGAAGGTCGCCGAGTCCGCACCGCCGCCGTCGGGGGTGATCCGGAGCGCTGCTCAGCCCGTGCAGGAGGGTCCGACCATGGCTGCAGTGTTCGGCACGCTCGCACCGTCCGGAGCCGTGATCAAGATCGCCGCGGCCAGCCCTGAGCTGCTGCGGCACTCGGGGAGGGCAGTCGTCTTCCAGGACTACAAGGAGATGCGGGAGCGGCTCGATGACGAGGCGCTCGAGTTGAGCGCGGACGACGTGATCGTCGTCCGGCGGTGTGGGCCGGTCGGCGTGCCCGGGATGCCGGAATGGGGCATGGCACCCATCCCCAAGCGCCTGGCTGAGGCAGGCGTGCGGGACATGCTTCGCGTCACCGACGGCCGGATGAGCGGGACCAGTTTCGGGACCGTCGTCCTGCACATCGCCCCAGAGGCAGCGGTCGGCGGCCCGCTGGCCTTGGTAGAGCCCGGCGACCGGATCAGTCTTGACATCGACCGACGCCGGATCGACCTGGAGGTGGACGAGGCGGAGCTCGACCGCCGACGGTCCGCGCTCGCCCTGCCGCCGGGGCCGCATCTGCGGGGGTGGCCACGGCACTACGCAGACCACGTCCTGCAGGCACCCGAAGGATGCGACCTGGATTATCTGAGCGCACCCACGGAAGCGGCGCGACAGTTCGTGCACCCGGTCGTGGGCCGGTCGTGATCCTTAGCCGGCCTGCCAGTCGGCGAACGGGGCGTCGTCGGCCAGGTCGGCGAAACGCTGATAGCTGAAGGCGTCGATCGACACTGACGCGACGCCGTCGAGGATCACCTCGGACAGCAGCTGACCGATCAACGGGCTGAGGGCGAAACCGTGGCCGGAGAAGCCCGTGGCCAACGTGAGATTGTCCAGCTCCGGCACGGATCCGAGGATCGGCACCGCATCCTGAGCCAGCGACTCGATCCCGACCCAGGTCCGCGCCAGGGGCAAGCCGGCCAAGGCGGGGAAGATCGCTGTCGCATCGGCGATGCTGCCTCGGATGCTGTCCAGCCGGGTACTCGACGTCCGCTGGTCAAGATCAACATCGCCGGGCCAGCCGCCACCGATGAGGAACTCACCGGTCGGTGTCTGCTTCAGGCTCAGGCGCCGGTTCAAAGCTCCGACCGTCTGCGCCAGCATGGGCGGCGCGGCAGCGGTCATCAGCATCTGCAGGCCCATCGTCCGGACCCGCAGGTCGAGCCCGAGCATTGCTGCCAGGTTCGGCGTCCACGCGCCGGCGGCCAGCACCAGCCAGTCGCAGCCGATCGGTCCGGTGGTCGTCTCGACCGCCTCGATCCGGTCGTCGCGACTACGAAAGCCGGTCACCGTCACGCCGCTGAGCATCGTTGCGCCGTGGCGTTGTGCGGCGGCGGCGAAGGCCCGCGTGGTCAGTGGGGCGCTGGCCTGACCGTCGTTGTCGGTGTAAAGCCCGGCCACCACCGTCGGGGCAAGGCCGGGGGAGAGCGCGTGGAGCTCGTCGGAGCCCAGCAGGCGGATGTCGAGGCCGCCGGCTCGCTGACGAGCGCACCGGCGTTCCAGCTCAGGAATGTCGTCGGGGTGTTCCGTGACCGACAGCTGGCCGCCGCGGCGGAAGGCGAGGTCGGCGTCGAGCTCGTCCTCGAGTGACTGCCACCGCTCGACGGCCCGGATGGCCAGCGGAAGCTCTCGAGGGTCACGGCCGAGCTGTCGCACGCCACCGGCGCTGGCGCCCGAGGCGTGTGCCCCCACCGCGTCGCGTTCGACTACGGTGACAGCGATGCCACGTAGTGCTAGGTGGTAGGCGATCGAGCAGCCGATGACGCCCGCCCCGATGACCAGGACTCGGCCTGTCGTCATGACAGAGCGGCGCGGACAGCCTCGATGGACTGCAGGTGCAGGTCACGGAACTGCTGCTCGGTCCGCTTCCAGGTCGTCTGCAAGAACCCGACCAGATGATCATCGGCAACCCGCTCGCGGCAGAACTGCAGCGTCTGGGCGAAGTTGGCGGGATTTTCCCAGGTGCTGCCAGTCGGAATCTGGTCGAGCCCGGCCTCGTCGAGGTCGAGGTAGGTCAGCGATGCGTCGGCGTAGGCCACCGCGCGGGGCCGAGCTGACTCGTCGGCGGCGAAGTTATCGCCGTAGTACCAGTTGCTCTGCACCACCCGCGGCGAGACCCGGCGAAAGAACTCCGGGTGGTTCCAGGCATAGTCCGACCACATCCAGGCCCGCGAGCCGTTTCGTTCCACTTCGGCGACCAGGAACTCAAGATCGTGCCACCACAGGTCGTACTGGCGCAGCACCACGTGCGGATAGAACTCCTGGTGCTGCAGGATCTCCTCGTCCATGCCGATGTGGAACAGCTCAGGCTGCTCGAAGAGCGTGCTGACCTCCTGGATCAGGTCTGCGCAGAAGTCGTAGTACTCCGGGGTGGACACCCGCCGCGCCATCATGCCCATCCAGGCATCGTGCGTGGTGCTGAAGTTCAGCTTGGGCAGCGGTTCCAGGCCGAGAGAGCGGAGGCGATCCAGCTCCTCTCGGAGCCGTTCGGTGCTCCATGCTCCTTCGACCGCGATCTCTGGATGCGACTCGTACTGCACTCCGTCGCCGAGGTCGATCAACACTGAGGTGAAGCCGGAGGTGCTCATCCGCTCCGTGAGCTCGTACCAGAGGTCGTCGTCGAAGCGCAGCCCGGGGCTATACAGCACTCGGTGGTCCGCGTCCGGTGTCGGCGGCACCGGGGAGTCGTTCCAGAAGTTCGATGAGAGATGAAGCAGGTTGACGATTCTCATGGCTGGGCCAAAGCGGTGCGAGGCCGGGTGAAGTCGGGGAAGTATTGGAGCGCTCCACCCTGGGCCACGGACTTCGCTGAAAGCTCGGCGATGCAGCTCCAGGCAGCCGCGGCATACACGTCGACCGGCGGAGGGATCTTTCCCTCGACCGCGGCGACGAACCGCTCGAGGATGAAGAAGTCGCCGCCGCCGTGCCCGTCGCTGAAGTCCTCGTGGCCGAACCACTCCCGCCACAAGTCCCCCTCGTACTCCTCGGCGTAGTCCCAGAGCGAGTCCCAGGACTGCGTCTCGGGATGGGACCAGTCGTGGGGGCCCACCTGGTCCGGGTGCTCGAGCCACACCAACGGGTCCTCGCTGACCTGCCGTGGTCCGAGGAAGGCCCCCTTCGTCCCGTGCAGCTCGTGGTACGTCGTCTGGTGACTGTGCGGCCGCGGCAACGCAGTATCGACCCGTACGGTCACGACGGCGCCGCTCGAGGTCTTCATCAATACGGTCCCGGTGTCCCCCCGGGCCCACGACTCCGCCTTCGCCATCTCGTGGTCAGCTCCGAACGTGGCCGCGTAGTAGGCCGCGGTGGCTGCGGCGGTCGACGTGGCCGCGGTCAGACTGACCAGTCGATCGTCCGGCCCGTTGGCGGCGCGAAGCCAGTGCATCAAAGGCCCCAGCGCGTGGGTGGTGTAGCTGACGCCGTCGAGCGCGGCCTTGGCCTCTCCCCGCCAGGTCAAGGACCCATCGGGCTGGTGAAACAGGTTCCGCACGTCATGGAGGTAGCCGCCGGCGAGATGGGCGATCTGCCCGAACAGGCCCTGGGCTGCCATCTTCTCCACGATCTGCACCGGGCGCAGATAGCAGCAGTTCTCCGCCATCATGTAGATGCGCGGCGATGCCTCCGCCGCTTCCACGATCCGCCAGCAGTCTTCGACCGTGTTCGCCGCCAGTACCTCGCACAGGACGTGCTTGTCGGCGGCCAGGGCTTGCACGGTCTGCGTGACGTGGAAGTCCATCGGGGTGGCGATCACCACGGCGTCGACGTCGTCGTCCTCGAGCAGTTCCGCGTAGTCGCCATAGCAGCGGATGCCGGCATGAGCATCCCGCCAGGCTCGGAGGACGTCCTCGTTGGGATCGCAGATGGCGACCAGCTCGACTCTGCCGCGCAGGCGTTCGAGCGAGCGGGTGAAGCTGCCGCCACGATGGCCGCCGACGACGGCGAGACGGATGGGGCCGGTTGGCCGGGGAGGATGAGCAACCATGACTGAACTCGCTTCTGGAAGGAGGTTTCACTGGATGGTGCGATGGGACGTTAACACGGTGTGCCCGGCCGAAAGCAAGGACCCAGTTCGAGCGGTGAGACGCCGCCCGCGGTCGAGCGTCGGCATGTTGGGTGCGTCGCTGGCTTTCACTGGGTGCAATGTGGTTTTATAAATGCGCACTCTGGGGATGGACTGATCCAGCCACCGACGCGAAGGACACTGCGATGACACTGACAGGACAACGGGCGCTGGTGACCGGTGGCGCTCGGGGGATCGGGCGGGCGATCGCGGAGACCTTTGAGAGCCTCGGCTGCTCGGTCGTCACGGTGGACATCGATCCGTCGGACGCTGACCGACCGCACTACCAGTACGACCTTGCCGACACTGCCGGCATCGCCGATCTGGTGTCGAGGATCGAAGCTGCCGAAGGTTCTGTGGATATCTTGATCAACTGCGCGGCCATGCCTAGCAGAGTGGCCTTCCTGGACCTCGAGATCGACCACTTTAAGCACGTGCTGCGGGTGAACCTCGAAGCCGCGGTGTTCCTCTCTCAGGCGGTGGCTTCATCCATGGCGCAGCGTCGCTACGGACGGATCGTGAACATCACCTCCATCCATGGCTCGCGCGGGGCGCGTGAGTGTCTGGTCTACGACATCTCCAAGGCCGCCCTCGGGGCGCTGACCCGCACCCTGGGCATGGAGCTGGCCGAGTCGGGCATCCTCGTGACGGCTGTTGCCCCAGGGTTCATCGACACCCGCGGGACCGACCTGACCACCGACAAATACAAGACCGTCTACCAGGAGTTCGGCAAGCTGCCGATGGGGCGTGCCGGCACACCTGAAGAGGTCGCCGGCTACGTGGCGTGGTTGGCCAGTCCGCAGAACACCTACGTGACCGGTACGGCGCTGGCCGTCGACGGCGGCCTGTCGGCCACCTTCTGAGCTCCGGCCGGACCGGAGATCACGCATGACATCGGCCAACCTGGCGGCCTTTGTGGCACGGGAGCATAGCCAGCCGATATCACCCCTGGATCGGTGCGGCGGGCCGTCGCTGGTGGGTCGCAGTGCCGCCCAGCTGGCAGCGTCGCCGGTGCCGCTGGACCAGATCGCCACCCCGATCTTGATCATGGACGGCGGGGCCGCGAATGCCAACGTGGCGCAGATGCAGCAATGGTGCGACCGCCACGGTGTATTGCTGGTCCCGCACGGTAAGACCACCATGGCACCGACGCTGTGGCAGCGTCAGCTGGACGCCGGAAGCTGGGGCATCACGGTGGCCACCGAGGCGCAACTGCGGGTGGCGATGGTGAGTGGAGTCCGTCGGGTTCAGCTGGCCAACCCGCTTCTCCACCGCGAGGGACTCCGATGGGTCGCCGCGCAGCTGGCCGCGGATTCCGAGCTCTGTGTCCAACTCTGGGTGGACTCGATCGCCACGCTGCGAGTGATCGAGGAGGCGCTGGCCGGCGAGCCGGCACGTCTCGATGCCTTCGTCGAGCTGGGATCCCGCGGTGGTCGTGCAGGCTGTCGCAGCGTCGAGGATGGGGTTGAGCTGGCTCGTGCGGTGCATCGGTCTGCCGTCCTGCGGTTGACCGGGGTCGCCGGCTATGAGGGGTCGGTGAAGACGTCTCCTGGCGAGGACTCTGTCGCCGCCGTCGACCGGTTCCTGATCGAGATGACTGAGCTGCATCGCGAGATCGGCGAGCTGTACGAGACGCCGACCGCCTATCTGAGTGCTGGCGGCAGTGCCTATTTCGACCGAGTCGCACAGATCCTGGGACCGGCGGCAACGAGCTCACCGCGACCGACGCAGGTGATGGTGCGATCGGGTGCGTACATCGCTCACGACGACGGTCTGTATGCCCGGGTCACGCCGTGGAGCCGGGGCGAGGGTCCGCAGTTCCGGTCCGCCCTCAGTGTCTGTTCGACAGTGCTGTCGGTCGCCGAGAGGGGAGTGGCGATACTCGACGTCGGGCGTCGTGACGTACCGAGCGACCAAGGGCTGCCGGTGGTGTTGGGGATCCGGGCCGACGGTGTGGGGGCGGAGGTCGTGCTGTCCGGGGAGATCACCGCGCTGAACGACCAGCACGCCTTCTTGCACTATGACCCCGACCGGCACCTGATCGGCGTTGGTGACCGCATCCGGCTGGGGATCTCCCACCCGTGTACAGCCTTCGACAAGCACCGAGCCGTGATCGTGGTCGATTCGCCTGCCGGCGAGCGACCCATGGCGACCGGGCTCATCCGTACCTACTTTTAGCGATACCGAGCATCTCGTGAATAGAAGGAGACCTTCATGATCGTCGACGTCCACAGCCACGGTCCGACGCACCAGCACGATGTGCCGCCGGAGGAGTTCACAGCCATCGGCAGCTGGCGACCTGGGGAGGAGTCGCTGCCGATGAGCCGCAGCTGGGCCGAGTACGACGAGCTCACCAGCGCCGCGGACATCTCGATCGTCTGCAACATCGCCATCCCAGACGGCTACGACGTCACCGTGCAGCGCCCGTTCGACAGCGTCAACCGGGTGATCGAGGCTTTCGTCGCTGATAAGCCGACGAAGAGGATCGGCCTCATGTCCGTCCACCCGCTGGTCGATGGTCACATGGAAGAGGTCGAGCGCTGCCGGGCCGCCGGTCTGAAGGGGTTCAAGCTCGCCGCCAACTACCAGCGGTTCGACCCGCTGGGTGATGAGGCGCGAGCACTGTACGCGTACGCGGAGGCCGAGCAGCTGCCCATCTTGTTCCACCAGGGGACGTCACCGATGCGGTTCGCGCCCATCCGCTACAGCTACCCGTTGGTCATGGACGAAGTTGCTATCGCGTTTCCCGAGCTCAAGATCGTGATGGCGCATCTGGGACATCCATTCACTCGCGAGACGGTCGCCGTCATCCGCAAGCACCCCAACGTGTACGCCGACGTCTCGATGCTCTATGTCCGGCCGTGGACCTGTTACGAGGGCCTGATCATGGCCACGGAGTGGAACGTGATGCACAAGCTGCTGCTCGGCTCCGACTTCCCGCACTCGACGCCGCAGGACGCGATGGACCGGTTGCGTGCGGTCAACGACATCGTCGAGGGGACGGCGCTGCCACGGGTCTCGCTCGAGCAGATCGAGCAGATCATCCACGCGGATGCGCTGACAGCTATGGGGCTGGAGGATCCGCGCGATCCGGCCGACCGATGAGACGTACGGTGCTCCTCGGCGGCCTCGTCGTCGACGGCAGCGGTGCGCCGGCAGTGCCCGCGGATATCGTGGTGGCGGCTGACCGGATCGAGGCGGTGCTGCCCGTGGGGATTCAGCACCCCCGCGACGCCGATTTGATCGACTGCACGGGGCACGTGGTCGCCCCCGGGTTCATCGATATCCACACGCACTCGGACCTGACCCGGTTGCACTATCCCGCCGCCTCCTCCCGCGTCCTCCAAGGGATCACCACCGAGGTCACCGGCAACTGCGGCATGAGTCCCTTCCCGGTTCCGGCGGACCCGTCGGAGCTGAAGGCTGTCATCGGCCCGCTCGACGTCTGTCCTGAGGTGAACCTCGACTGGGCCGGCGTCGAGGACTATCTGGACCGGATCGAGGGCAGTGCCAGCGCGGTCAATGTCGCGCCCCTTCTTGGCCACGGCTCACTGCGCCAGGCGGTGGTCGGTGACCGGCCCGAGACCACCGAGCGGGAGCTCGGACTCATGATCTCCGAGCTGGGCCGCGCCATGGATGCCGGCGTCTGGGGACTGAGCTTCGGCCTGATGTACGCTCCCGGCGAGCTCGCCGGCGAGACCGAGCTGATCGCCCTCGCCACCGAGGTCGGTCGGCGCGGAGGCTTTGTGTCGGCCCATCTGCGGTCCTACGCCGCCCAGACGCTGGCGGACGCGGTCCGAGAGCTGCTGCACGTGGCAGAGCAGGCATCGGTGCCGCTGCAGATCTCCCACCTTCGGTCCATCCACGATCAAGACGCCGCCGCGATGCGCGCTGTCCTCGCCCTGCTGCACGCGAGCGAAGCCGACGTCCAGGCCGACGCGTATCCCTACCTGGCTGGGCACACCACGCTGCTCCAGCTGTTTCCGCCCGAGATACGCGGTCTCGGTCCGCGAGCGGTGATCGACTACGCGCTGGAGCGGCGCGTTGAGGCGGTGGCCTACCTGGAGCAGCGCGTCAGCAGCCCTGCGGGCATCATGATCGCCAAGACCAGGGACGCCACCCTGACCGCCCAGACGGTTGCGAAGGCCGCCGCGATCGCGAACGTTCCCTGGGCCGAGTTCGTCGTCGACCTGCTGATCGACTCCGAGGCGGAGACCGATGTCATCGTGTTTGGCTCCAGCCAGGTCGACACGATCATGTCGATGTCCGACCCGTTGGTCTCGATCGCGTCCGACGGCGTCACGCTTGATCTCGACCACAGCGCGAACCTGGCGCACCCTCGGTCGATCGGCACCTTCCCGCGCGCGATCCGCGAGCTGGTCGACCATGGCATGACGGTCGAGGAAGCGGTGCACAAGGCGACTGGCAAGCCTGCGGCTCGACTGGGCTTGACGGATCGCGGCCTGGTGCGAGCCGGGTACGCCGCCGATCTCGTCGTCTTCGACCTCGACCGGCTGGCGGACAACGCCACGTATGCCCAACCTCTCCTACCTCCCTCTGGCGTTGCCACCGTGCTCGTCAACGGCGAGGCGGTGCTGCGCCACGGTGGCCGCACCCCGGCACGGCCGGGTCGGCTGCTGCGCAAGGCACCCACCGCCATCGGGGGATCCATATCCAGCCAGTCACGCCCAGAAAGGCAACCATGACCAAGCGAATCGTCGCGCCATCCACTGTTCCCGCGGCGAAGGGTCCCTACTCGCCCGCTGTCATCGCCGGCGACTTCGTCTTCCTGGCGGGTCAGGGACCGTTCGACGCAGCAGGACAACGAGTGGGGACCTCGTTCGAGGAGCAGGTGCGCCAGACCATGGTCAACGTCGAAACGCTGCTGGCGTCGTGTGGCTGCGGGCTGCAGGACATCGTGAAGATGACCGTCTATCTCACCGACATCCGCGACCGGCTTGCGTTGAACGACGTACTGGCGGAGTTCCTCACCGCCGACTTCCCGGCTCGGACCACGCTGGCCGCCGGGTTGAACGGGTTCGACGTCGAGATCGACGTGATCGCATGGCTCAATCCGGTGCGCTGACGGGCATGTGGGCGAGTCTGCCGTTGCAGGCTGAAGCGACGACATCCCCGCCACCGTGGCATATCGGTGACGGGGATGTCGGGGGGTGGCACGGGTAGCTCGTGCCCGGCAGCCTGACCATGCATGGTCAGGCGGGCTTGGTGAGGGCGGCCCGGAGTCGGCGCCAACTGAGCCGGTGCCGTGCTCGCGGTGTCCGCAAGGAGGTGGTGGCTCGCCGTTCGGCCAGGGCCGTGAGGATCGCCGAGCGCTCCGCAGCCAGTCGGCTGAGGTCGTGGCGGTTGAGCCGGGTCGGGTCGGAGAGGTAGGCGTCGCGGACCGTCCAGCTGTCGAGGTCGTACGGCCTCCAGTGAAGTGCATTCATCGTGGTGCCTTTCGAAAAGGTGGTGGCGTCGTTGTGACACCAGCATGGCGTCATGATGACGCCAAGTCAATAAGGAAATGACGTGGAATGACGTCAAAAGGTTTCGGGCATGCGTCAACGCGGTCGGGCTATCGGGAAGCGAGCATGCCGACGGCGTACATCGGTGAGGGCGGAGCTCAGCCAAAAGGCGGAGCGGAGGGGCCGAGGGTCGCGCAGTCGCGAATCAGCCGAGCAGCACGCCGCCGGGAGTGCCCTGCTGGGCAGCGACGGCGAAAGCATCGGTCAAGACGATCAAAGGGCACCTCCTTCGGAAGCTGTGCGAGGACGCTGTCGATAGCGCCGAGTGAAACACTAGGGAGCCTGTGTGGCGCAGAGCAACAGGTTTACTCCTCGGTCTCGGCTGGAACCGGTCCGTAGCCGCGGGTAGGGTCGCATTTCAGTCGCCAACAGCGGCGTGGCCAGCACGACCCGAAGGAGTGCAGATGACCAACGGACCGATCTCGCCGAACGAAGTGACCGACGCAGACTGGGTGGAGCAGCACGCGGACGTGGACCCGCAAGGAGACGGGCTCGACCCGCTCGTGGCTGGGGTGGACGTCACCGAGGGTGAGGTCAACGAGGCTGACCGGTTGGAGCAGCTCACCGAGGTCCAGCTGGACGAAGAGGAGTAGTTGGTGGGCCCGCCGGACTTTGGGTACCGGTGGACCGCAATCACTTCACCCCAGGCGCCGATCCCCGGCGCCGACGATAGACCTGGAGGCACCATGGCCGGCTCCAAGGGCCGCATGCTCGCAACGATCGGCGCCGTCTTCGCCGTCATCGTGGTGATCATGGTCATTCTGTTCACGGTCGTGTTCTGACCTCACCGCGATGACGGGGACGCACACGTATCTGGTCCCGTGCTGGCGGCCCTGGTGCTGACCGTCGTGGCGCTGCCTCCGACGTGTGCCCCGGGAATGATCACCGGGCAGTTCTCGCGGTCCGCGTCAGGTTAGGCTAGCCTCAGTTGGCGCGATCGTCGCGCCGCAGGAGGGATGACGCCATGAGTTCCGAGGTCACCGCCGAAGCTCAGGCGAAGCCGGGGTTCTACGTCGCAGAGGTCCTGACGGTCCAGCGGCTGTCGGCCAGCTTCGTCCGGATCGTCCTGGGTGGGCCCGGGCTGTCGGCGTATACCTCCATCGGGGTTGCGGACGAAGCAGTCGCTGTCTATTTCCCCCAGCCCGGCCAGTCCGACTCCGAACCGATGCAGCAGCGCGACGACGGCACCTGGGGATACTTCGGGCCGGGCCGGGCTCCCGAGGGCCGCAACTACACGGTGCGCGCCTTCGATCCCGATCGCGGCGAGATGACCGTCGACTTCGTCGCACATGAGGGCGGCGTGGCGGCCCAGTGGGCCCTCGACGCCCGTCCCGGGCGGACTGTCGTGCTCGCCCCACCGCGGGCCTGGTATGCGCCGCCGGCCGACGCCGCGTGGCAGCTGCTGGTGGCCGACCTCACCGGCATACCCGCACTGGCCCGCGCCATCGACGAGCTTGACGACGCCGCCCAGGTGCACGCCATCGTCGAGGTGCTCGACGCCACCGACCTCGATGCCATCCCGCGCCGCCCCAATGTCACCGTGGAGGCGAGCGTGGGAACGGGCAACGGTCACGCGCCGAGCGTGCTGGCTGACCGGGTGATTGCATTCGACACACCGCCGGGCTTCGGATACGCCTGGTTCGCCGGCGAGGCCTCAGAGTCGCGGCGGGTGCGCAAGCACCTGCGGCAGAGCCTCGGCTGGGGGACAGACCAGTTCACCATCGTCGGCTACTGGCGAGTCCAGGCTGAGCGTTGGGCGAAGAAGTTCGAACAGGTCTCGGGCGAGATGATCGCGGTGTATCAGGAGGCCCTGGACGAGGGGAAGTCGGTCACGGAGGCCAGCGAGCTGTATGACCTCGCGCTGGAACGCGCGGGCTTGTAAGGGCTGACAGTCGGATTTTGTAGAGGGCTGGATCGCGCGTGTTCGCGGGGCTAACTGCCCCGAACGTGATCACGACAGCTGTCAGTCGCTGCTTGGACGAATGGCCCAGCCCGACCCGCAGGACGTCACGACCCGATTCGAGGTGGTAGACGCCACTCGGACAAACCGCGGGGCCCGGCTCAAGTCTGCGCATTTGGTCGGCTACGCCCTATGTCGCGTTTGTAATCGATCCGCGTCCGAATACGCGCAATAGCGTTCGGCACAGCCGAACGCTATTGCGCAGAACAGATCGGTCAGGCAAGATTCCGGTCACCTTCATCACAGAGGACCGGCTTATGCAGCTGTTCATGCGACACCCAGGGCCATTGCCCTCCGCCACGACGCAACCGCCTGACGGTTATCTGATCCGCGAGGCGACTGCTGATGACCGGGGGGCGCTGGCCCACGTTCTGACAGTCACCTTCGAGGAAGCGTGGGACGCGCATCGGGTCGACGACGTCCTGCTGGAGGCGCCCGATGTCCCACGGACCTGGGTGGTGACCCGAAACGGGGAAGTTATCGGGACCGCGTCCGAGCGGATCACCGACCTCTACCCGGCCGAAGGCTATGTCCACTATGTCGGCGTCCTTCCGTCGGCGAGCGGGTTGCGACTCGGAGAGCTGGTCACACACCGATGCCTGACCGGGTTCGCGGAGCGGGGACTCGGTACGGCAGTGCTGGAGACCGATCCGTTTCGCCAGGCGGCCATTCGTACGTACCTCCGCCTTGGATTCATCCCCGACTACCGCTCGGACGAAGAGCGGCACGCCTGGAGCTCCGCGCTGCAACTACTCAACCAGCCCACCGACGTCAGGAAGCCCAACCATGTCTAACGCTTTCGCCACCACATCGGCTCGACCACTGAATCGCCGCCGGTTCCTCGGACTGGCCGGGGCGGCCGCATCCGCAGCGGCACTGGCAGGCTGCAGCGACAAACCAGGCAACGCCGGCGCCGCTGGGGGTGCCGAGATCTCCATGTGGAACGGCACCTTCAACGCCCTGGGCAAAGGAACGGACACCACCAAGGCAGAGGGCGACTACTGGCTTGCCCAGGCGGTCAAGCAGTATCAGGAGCAGAGCGGCGCGACGCTCAAGATCGACAACACACTCGAAGGGCCTGACCTGCTGACAAAGCTGCGGACAAGCGGGGTCGCCCGCAACGGTCCGGATCTGGCGACGGTGTGGGCGGGCACGTACCTGCTCAGTGTGAAGGACTTCCTGGCCCCGCTCGACGAGTTCATCACCCCGGAGATGTCAGGCGCGGTGTCGGGGTGGGAGTCCGTCACGGATGGCATGGTTGCCGGCCAAGGCCCGATCCTCGGCATCCCGTGCGGAACTGACAAGCTCACCTGCCTGTCCTACAACACCAAGCTGTTGGACAAGGCCGGCGTATCGGTCGATCCAGACGCCGTGCAGGAGTGGGACGAATTCGTCACCATGCTGGACAAGATCAAATCCACCGGGGTGACGCCGCTCGTGTGGGACCAGACGTCCTACCTCTACTTCAGCCTCATGTACTGGATCGCGCAACAGGTCGGCGGAACACCTGGCGTGGTCGAGCTCAACAACGGAAAGCGTGCCTTCTCAAGCCCTGAGGTCAAACTCGCTGTAGACCAGTGGCTTGAGCTGGTTCCCTACGTGGCCAAAGGTGCTCCCGTGCTGAAGGGCGACGACAGTTTCCAGATGTTCCTGAACGGCAAGGCGGCGATTGCTTCTGCCGGCAACATCAAGGACATCCGCGACAAGCTCGGCGACGAGTTCACCATCACCAAACTGCCGAACGCTTCGCCCGACGCCCCAGTGCGCGACAGCGGCATCGGTGGTCCGGGCGCATCCTTCGTCATCTCTGCCGACTCCGACCACATCAGCGAGACCGTGGAGTTCGTCGCCTTTCTCAACTCCGAGGAGCAGCAGGTCAAGCGCGCCACCATGGGCGAGGGCCCGCTGCCCAATCTCGCCGGTCGCAAGCTGTCAGAGATCTTCTCCGATCCACTGGAGCAACGGGTGGCGGAGTGGTCCAGCGCGGACTTCATCTTCTGGCCCGACAACACGCTGCACGCGGATCTCATCGCCGAGGTGGCCGCCAAGACGCAGCTTGTCTGGAACGGCAAGCTCTCCACTTCTGACTACCTCGAACAGCTGGACGAGAAGCGCGACCAGATCGTGAAGAATGGCTAGTTCGTCTTCCCCATCGAGGCGATCACACCTGCGGCGCCGGGAACGCGTCATCGGGGTGGTGTCGATGCTTCCCGCACTGGTGATCTTGATCCCGTTGGTGTGGTATCCGCTGATCGTCGGAGTCCGGCACAGCTTCACCAAGTGGAACGGCCGGACCTCGACCTGGATCGGGCTGGCCAACTACCAACGCATGGTCGCGGACTGGGAGCTGCTCGGCCTGCTGCGCACGAACCTCATCTTTTTCGCGGCCATCCCGGTCATCCTGGTGATCTGCATGATCGTCGCCGTGCTGCTGCACGAGCAGGTTCCCGGCTGGCGGTTCTTCCGGTCGGTGTTCTACATTCCGACGATCTTGTCCATCGTTGTTCTCGGGTTCCTGATGCGCAGCATCTTCCTGCCGGACGGCACGCTCAACACCTTCCTGTCACAGATCGGGCTGCAGTCGTGGACGCGGAGCTGGCTCGAGGAAACGCCCACGGCGTTCGCCGCACTGTTGCTCACCTTCTTGTGGCAGACCCTCGGCCAGGGGACGCTGATCTTCCTCGCCGGACTGTCGTCACTCGATCCGGGGGTCATCGAGGCGGCAACCATCGACGGGGCGAGCTGGTGGCAGCGTCTGTTCCAGGTCATCCTTCCGCTGCAGAAGCCGGCCATCTCCTACTTCTTCGTCACCAACACCATCTATGTCTTCATCGGGCTGTTCGGCTTGGTGTACACGATCACGGGCGGCGGTCCGGGAACCGTCACCACACCGATCGATTTCAGGATCTACACCGCGGCCTTCCGCTCAGGGGATCTCGGCTTCGCTTCAGCGCTGTCCACCGTCTTGCTGCTGATCGTGTCGATCATCGCCTGGGTGAACGTGCGACGCAGTGACAAGGAGCTGGCCCAGCCATGACGCTGCGCTTCAGTCCGGTCCGAGCCATGATCGTCATCTTCTTGAGCCTGATCGCTGTGTGCGCGCTGTGGCCGCTGGTGTACATGGCGCTGTCCAGCGTGCGTACCAACGCGGACTATCTGGCGCGGCCTCTGGGTTTGCCCGGAACGCTGACGGGTAAGAACTTCGTCGCGATGCTGACGCGGTTCGACATCGTTCGGCTTTCGGGCAACACCGCCTTGTACTGCTGCGGTGCCTGGGTCTTGGCGATGATCGCTTCGATCCCTGCTGCCTTCGCCATTGCCAGGCTGACGTTCCCGCTTCGGCGTCTGTTCCTGGCCTGGATCGTGGTCACCATGGCCGTTCCCGGGGTCGCGTTCTTGGTTCCGCTGTACACGAACTTCGCTCGGCTCGATCTGATCGACAGTCCGCTGGGGATGATGATCCTCTGGGGTGGTGGAGCTGTGCCCGGCAATATCTTCCTACTCTCCGCCGTCATGCGAGGCATCCCGACCGAGCTCATCGAGGCTGCCCAGCTGGAGGGGGCCGGATACTTCCGGACGATGGCATCGGTCGTGATCCCGCTCAGCGTGCCGGCGATCGTCACCCTGACCGTCTTCAACGTGACGGGATGGTGGAACGACCTGTTGACGCCGCTGGTCTTCTTGTCATCGCCGGAGAAGTCGACCGTGACGCTGGCCGTCTCCAACATCGTCTCCAGCTACTCCTCCGACACACCACTGTTCATGACCGGGCTGCTCTTCTCAGCCGTGCCGGTGGTCGTGGTGTACCTCATTTTCCAACGACAGATCAGAAGTGGGCTCATTATGGGATCGGTGAAATAGATGCAGAAGTTACGAGTGGGCGTCGCCGGAGCTGCGCGCGGCGCGGGTTTTGTGGCCGGAGTCCGGGCGTCCGGGGAACGAGCAACGCTCGCCGCGGTCTACGACCCCAGCGACTCGGCGCGATCGGCGTTCGCCGCCGAGTACGGGGTGGAGCACGCTGTCGCCAGCTACGCGGAGCTGCTGGCGCATTGTGATCTTGTCGTGCTGTCCTCACCCCAGCAATACCACGCCCCGCAGGCGATCGAGGCGTTGGCGGCGGGCGTCCACGTCCTCAGTGAAGTCCCTGCCGTGGTGTCGATGGAGCAGGCGGCGGGCCTCCTCGCCGCGGTCCGCGCCAGTTCGGCGTCGTACGCGATGGCCGAGAACTATTGCTATATCCGGAGCAACCTCGTTGTGGCTGCGCTCGCCAGGGAAGGACTCTTCGGTGACCTGTACTACGGCGAGGGTGAGTACCTGCACGAGATGAAGTCCTACCAGCGCACCGTTGACGGTGCGCGCACCTGGCGGTCCTACTGGCAGGTTGGCCGCGACGGCGTCACCTATCCCACGCACAGTCTGGGGCCGGTGCTGCAGTGGTTCGACGACCGGATCGTGGCGGTCAGCTGCACGGGCAGCGGGCGACACGTGGCGCCGGAGCACGAGATCCAAGACTCCATCACCCTGCTCGGGCGCACGGCTCGCGGTGGACTCGTGCGTACGCGCCTCGACCTGCTGTCGAATCGCCCACACCTGATGGACTACTACTCGCTCCAGGGAACCAAAGGCGCCTTCGAGTCTGCGCGGCTGCCGGGAGCGCAGCCGTCGGTGTATTTCGAAGGCCTCAGTCCTGAGAACACCTGGGAGCCATTGGACGCCTATACCGAGAGGTTCCTGCCGGATCGATACCGCCAGTCAGACGTCGGCAGTGCCGGGCACTGGGGTGCTGACCGCTGGCCGATCCAGGACTTCATCGATCAGATCCTCGCCGATCGGTCCCCGGACATCGATATCTATCGTGCTCTCGACATGACCCTGCCCGGCATCCTCTCGGAGGCATCGATCGCTCAGCAGGGCGCCTGGGTGGCTGTCCCGGATCCCCGCCGTTTCACCGCCGGGATCGTCTCCGAGCCGGGCCTCGAAGCACCGCTCGCCTGATGACACCGCCGAGCATCCCCCTTTCCCTACGTGACAGGAGACTCATGTCCGACACCGCCCAGCACGCTACGTCCGCAGCTACGGTGATGGCATGAACGCCGAGCCCGAGGACATGATGGCCCGCTTCGAGCTCGACGGGCAGTGGGCGGTCGTCACCGGTGCGGCCCGTGGCATCGGCGCCGCCATCAGCCGCGGTCTCGCCGACGCGGGCGCTGACCTGGTGCTGCTCGATCAGCCCCGGGCCGCTGACGGTCTGGCCACCGTGGCTGAGGACATCCGGCGCCGGGGGAGACGCGTCCACATCGTCGAGTTCGACCTGGCGGCCACGGACGGACTGACTGCACTCGCTGATGAGCTCTGGCGGCTGACCGGCGGCGTCCACGTCCTGGTCAACAACGCGGGTACGGCCGCGCTCGAGCACTTCAACGAGATCACCCCCGACTCGTGGCGGCGTGTGATGGCGGTGAACCTCGACGCTGTCTTCTTCCTCAGCCAACGAGTCGCTGAGCACATGATCGACGGCGGTATCCCCGGTCGCATCATCTGTGTGTCGTCCAAGAACGGTCTGATGGCTGAGAGCGGTCTTGCCCACTACAACGCATCCAAGGCTGGCGTGGAGCTCGTCGCCCGCAGTCTGGCCTCCGAACTCGGACCGCATCGCATCACGGTCAACACCATCGCCCCCGGCATGATCGCCACTGAGATCGGCGAGGTGTTCGACCTGGACCGGCAGGCGTTCGACGACGCCTGGGAAGCTCGCATCCCGCTCGGCGGCACTGGCCGGCCCGATGACTGCGTCGGGGCAGTGCTGCTGCTCGCCTCCGCAGCTGGCCGCTACATCACCGGAGCCACCATCGTGATCGACGGGGGCGTGCTGGCCGACCAGATGCCCCGGCTGCGATACATGTCCCCTTACCGGAGCCGACTGGATCAGCAGGACGCCGCGAAGGAGGGGGCATAGCCTAGGATCTTCCCCGGCCAGTCGCGACGGTGATCGGCCCTCGCCGGGTAAGACATGCCGAGAACGGAGAAATCGTGGTCACGTCCCCGGGAGGCTCCGGCGGGAGCACGAACCCTCGCTATCAGGTCCAGGCCGTCAGCCGAGCCATTCAGCTGTTGTCGCAGCTGGCCGCCGACACCGGCGGCGCGGGCTTGTCGGTGACCGAGGTGGCCGGTCACGTCGGCACGTCCAAGAGCGCCACATTCGCCACGCTGCAGACTCTGGTCACGGCTGATTTCGTCGCCACCACGGGTGACGGGCCGACCAAGCGCTATCGGCTCGGTCCGGCGCTCATCCGGCTCGGAGCCCAAGCGCGTGCTCAGATCTCGCTGAGCGAGGTGGCCCGGCCGTACCTCATCGACCTCACGAAGCGTTCCCACGCCACGTCGCGGCTGGGAGTGTTGGGTTCCGACCACGTAGTGGTGATCGACCAGGTCAACCCAGAGATCACTCCCGGGTCCGATCTGCGGATGGGCGGTCGGGAACATCTCCACTCGTCCAGCATGGGCAAGGCCATCCTCGCTGAGCTGCCACAGAACCGGGTCCGGCAGCTGATCGAGGAGGCCGGCGCGCCGCAACGTACGCGCAGGACGCTGGTTGAGCTCGATGCTCTGCTGGAGAACCTCGGGCGGGTGGCGCAGGTCGGCTACGCCGTCGACGACGAGGAGGACGCCGACGGCATCTACTGCGTCGGCGCGGCGTTCCACGACCACACCGGCGAATGCATCGGCGCCATCTCCGTCACGGGGTTGAAGCTTGAGCAGCCGGAGAAGTTCTACCAGTCGCTGGGTCGCCTGGTGGCGTCCCACGCCAAGGCCATCTCCGCTGCACTCGGATTCGTCGGCACGCCTGCCCCACCGCGGTCCGCAGGGCGGGCTGAGGGTTGGTGAGGACACTCTTGGCGGAGGATAGGGGATCGAGCCCCTGAGGGCTTGCACCGACTCACTCCCAAGTCGCGATGCGGTGTTCGTGGTCGGCGTCGTGGCCTTCTTGAGCCAGCGTCCGAGTGGCGCGACGCAGGCGAAATGTCGGTGAATGTGGGCCACTGAGAACCGATGGGACCGGTGACCTACTTCGACGCCTTGGTCTCCGACGGCGGGCACTGCTGGTCCGCCGTTACTCACCCTTCGAGAATTGTCTATGGCGTGCGACGTGACGCCGTGATCATGAAACATCCTGCGGCAATCGCGAGGGCACTCAGCGTGACCAGAACCAACAGGTCCGTTGGGGACATCTGGGAGCCGGTGTCGGCGAGGTCGGCGGTATCAATGGGCGGCGGGTTTTCGACCGGAGGCCCGGGCGGCGGAGGGACGAAGTGGTTGAGAACGGTGACGACCGCTGGCTCGTCTTTCGTGATCTCGGATTGCGCCGGCGTGACTGATACAAGCTCCCAGTTATCAGGGAGTGCTTCTTCCGAAACCGAGCAGATGACGCCGGTCGGTATGCCGGAGAAGGCCTCGGAGACGGGCTTGTCCCCGGCTGGGAGGTCCACTGGGACTGCAGTGTCGAAGAAGTCGTCGTTACAGTCGAGGTGGAGGTCGAATGAGGTATCGCTGTCGGACGGATCCCCTTCGACCGCCTTGACTACTGTCAGCTCACCGGTCACCCGAGTGTTGACGACCTGCACGGTGATCAGCTCTGTGTCGGTGATCGTGACTGTGTCGCTCGCAACACCGCCGAGACTCCACTGGTCGGGAACCTCAACTTCTTCTGCGGTGCAGGTCACGCCGGTGGGGATGCCAGAAACCACCGTGCGCGACGATACGCCGTTGGTCACTTCGATGACGACGTCCTGGTCGAAGGCGGTTCCGTCGCAGTTCAGGAACGCCGAGAACGTCGTGGGGGCGCCGTCGACAGGTCCGAGCAGGTACTTGAAGATCTCTAGGCCGCCGGTGAGGCGCCGGTTGACCGCAAGGAGGCTGACCGGCTCGTCGCCGACCACGACCTGGGACGGAGAGGTGCTGGCGAGTTCCCAGCCCTTTGATGCCTCGGGTTCGGTCAGGCTGCAGATGGTGCCGGTCGGGATCCCGTCGATGGTCTTGGACACCGACCGGCCATTGGTGACCTCGACCTCGATTTGTTGATCGAACTGGTCCTGGTCGCAGTCGAGGGCCAGGGTGAACTCCGTGTCCGCACCTGCAACCGGACCACTCAGGCGTTTCACCACCGTGATCTTCCCCGTCTGCCGGGTGTTGGTGGCGGTGACCTCGATCGGTGGCCCGTTCTGGACGACCACGGTGTCGGGGTTGATGGTGACGTCCCAGCCCGCGGGTGGGTTGGGTTCGGAGATCGCGCACTCCAACCGGGTCGGGATCTGCCCGGTCTGCACCGTCTCCCCGGGCGGTACGGTCAGGGTCTGGTCGTAGTCGGTGCCCGGGCAGTCCACCTGGATGGAGGCGGTCGGGTCCGACCCTGCGGGATCGCCCACGGCGGTCTTCTGCACCGCGATCGTCCCTAGGTCGCGTTCGTTGGTGACGGTCACGCTGACGGGGGTGGTCGGGTCGGTTCCGATGACGACGCTCGCAGGGTCGATGTCGGCCAGGCTCCACCCATCCGGGGTGGTGGGCTCGGTCACGGTGCAGGTCACCCCGGACGGGATCGGGCCGATCAGCTCGGAGTCGGCCCCATCATCGCCGTTGAACGTCACCGTTTCGCTGAAGTCGTTGTCGCAGTCCACCTCTACGGTGAAGACGCTGCTGGCGCCGACGGGGTCACCCGCGGCAGCCTTGCTCACCACCAGCGAACCGGCGACACGGGTATTGGTGATGGTGACCTCGCTGGTGCCGGTCGTGATGGTGACGGTGCCGCCGTCGGGGGTGACGCTGTCCAGGCCCCAGCCGTCGGGAACAGACGACTCGGAGACGGTGCAGGTCACCCCGACCGGGATCTCGAGCGGATCCGTGCTGACCTCGGTGGCGCCGTCGGGCATCGTCAGATCGAACGTGGTGTCGTAGGCGTTGGCGTCACAGTCCACAGTGATCGGGAAGGTCGTGCTGGCCCCGGCCACCTCACCGTCGATCTCCTTCGTCACGACCAGGTCCCCGATCTGCCGGGCGTTGGTGACGGT
>NZ_JBXHBL010000005.1:0-226227 GCF_056896895.1 Microlunatus sp. M237
AAAACACTTCAAGGCCGGCCACGTGAAGTGGTCGGCCTTGAAGTGTGTATGTCCGGCGACGTCCTAGTCTCCCACACGGTCCCCCGTGCAGTACCATCGGCGCTGAAAGGCTTAACTTCCGGGTTCGGAATGGAGCCGGGTGTTTCCCTTTCGCCATGATCACCGTAACTCTATGGAGATGTAGCGGTTAAAACTTGTCATATGTTCACCACCAACCACACCCCGACAAAGGGGTGGGTGGGGTGATGATGACAGTTCCCGACCGTATCTCGGGAACTGCACAGTGGACGCGTAGCATCTTTGTAGGAACAAGCCCTCGGCCTATTAGTATCGGTCAGCTCCGTACATTGCTGTACTTCCACATCCGACCTATCACCCAGTGATCTGCTGGGGGCCTTACCAGGTTATCCTGTGGGAGCCCTCATCTTGAAGTGTGCTTCCCGCTTAGATGCTTTCAGCGGTTATCACGTCCCAACGTAGCCAACCAGCCGTGCCCTTGGCAGGACAACTGGCACACCAGAGGTTAGTCCGTCCCGGTCCTCTCGTACTAAGGACAGCTCTTCTCAAGACTCCTACGCGCGCAGCGGATAGGGACCGAACTGTCTCACGACGTTCTAAACCCAGCTCGCGTGCCGCTTTAATGGGCGAACAGCCCAACCCTTGGGACCGACTCCAGCCCCAGGATGCGACGAGCCGACATCGAGGTGCCAAACCATGCCGTCGCTATGGACGCTCGGGCAAGATCAGCCTGTTATCCCCGGGGTACCTTTTATCCGTTGAGTGACGGCGCTTCCACATGCCACCGTCAGATCACTAGTCCCGACTTTCGTCCCTGCTTGAGGTGTCCCTCTCACAGTCAAGCTCCCTTGTGCACTTACACTCGAAACCTGATTGCCAACCAGGCTGAGGGAACCTTTGGGCGCCTCCGTTACCTTTTAGGAGGCGACCGCCCCAGTCAAACTACCCATCAGGCACTGTCCCTGATCCAGATAATGGACCTAGGTTAGATATCCAGAACAGCCAGAGTGGTATTTCAACGTTGACTCCACAACCACTGGCGTGGCTGCTTCAAAGTCTCCCACCTATCCTACACAAGCTGTACCGAACACCAATACCAAACTATAGTAAAGGTCCCGGGGTCTTTCCGTCCTGCTGCGCGTAACGAGCATCTTTACTCGTAGTGCAATTTCGCCGAGTCCGTGGTCGAGACAGCGCCCAAGTCGTTACGCCATTCGTGCAGGTCGGAACTTACCCGACAAGGAATTTCGCTACCTTAGGATGGTTATAGTTACCACCGCCGTTTACTGGCGCTTAAGTTCAGAGCTTCGCACTTGCGTGCTAACCCTTCCCCTTAACGTTCCAGCACCGGGCAGGCGTCAGTCCGTATACATCGTCTTGCGACTTAGCACGGACCTGTGTTTTTAGTAAACAGTCGCTTGGGCCTGGTCTCTGCGGCCTTCAACGCCTTCCGGAGTAAATCCGTTGACGTGTCCGGCCCCCCTTCTCCCGAAGTTACGGGGGCATTTTGCCGAGTTCCTTAACCACGGTTATCTCGATCACCTTGGTATTCTCTACCTGACCACCTGAGTCGGTTTAGGGTACGGGCGGCTCTACAACTCGCTCACGAAGGTTTTCTAGGCAGCATAGGATCACCCACTCCGATGCACGAATGCACAAGAGCCATCATGTCTCAGGCACGTGAGGTACGGATTTGCCTATACCTCGCCCTACGCACTTAGCCCGGGACTACCATCGCCCGGGATGGGCTACCTTCCTGCGTCACTCCGCAGCTTGCCTACTACAAGATCGGGTCGCAGACTCAACCTCTATTGACCCGAAGGTCGCCAGAAGTCTTGCGTGCTTAGCATCACTCGCCTCGGCAGGATCGTTCTAGCGCCGGTACGGGAATATCAACCCGTTGTCCATCGACTACGCCTGTCGGCCTCGCCTTAGGTCCCGACTTACCCAGGGCAGATTAGCTTGACCCTGGAACCCTTGGTCTTTCGGTGGAGGAGTTTCTCACTCCTCATTCGCTACTCATGCCTGCATTCTCACTCGTGTGCTCTCCACGGCTGGATCACTCCGCCGCTTCATCGCGCACACGACGCTCCCCTACCCATCCACGCGCTTGGACCGACAAAAGCCGGCCGGGCTAATACGTGAATGACACAGCTTCGGCGGATTGCTTGAGCCCCGCTAAATTGTCGGCGCGGAATCACTTGACCAGTGAGCTATTACGCACTCTTTCAAGGGTGGCTGCTTCCAAGCCAACCTCCTGGTTGTCTGCGCAACTCCACATCCTTTTCCACTTAGCAATCGCTTAGGGGCCTTAGCTGGTGTTCTGGGCTGTTTCCCTCTCGACTACGAACCTTATCGCCCGCAGTCTCACTGCCGCGCTCTCACTTACTGGCATTCGGAGTTTGGTTAATTTCGGTAAGCTTGTGGGCCCCCTAGACTATCCAGTGCTCTACCTCCAGCAAGAAACGCGCGACGCTGCACCTATATGCATTTCGGGGAGAACCAGCTATCACGGAGTTTGATTGGCCTTTCACCCCTATCCACAGCTCATCCCCCAGGTTTTCAACCCTGGTGGGTTCGGTCCTCCACGACGTCTTACCGTCGCTTCAACCTGGCCATGGATAGATCACTCCGCTTCGGGTCTAGAGCACGCGACTAAATCGCCCTATTCGGACTCGCTTTCGCTACGGCTTCCCCACACGGGTTAACCTCGCCACGTACCACTAACTCGCAGGCTCATTCTTCAAAAGGCACGCCGTCACATCCACACAAGTGTGTTTGCTCCGACGGATTGTAGGCAATCGGTTTCAGGTACTATTTCACTCCCCTCCCGGGGTACTTTTCACCTTTCCCTCACGGTACTTGTCCGCTATCGGTCACCAAGGAGTATTTAGGCTTAGCGGGTGGTCCCGCCAGATTCACACGGAATTTCAGGGGTTCCGTGTTACTTGGGGTAACGCTCAAGAGTGATCATGTTACGTCTACAGGGGTATTACCTTCTTTGCCGTACCTTCCCAGAGTACTTCGACTTCGATGATCATTTATGACTCTTTGACCAGTTGACAGCATGGTCAGAACGGCCCCACAACACCACACTTGCAACGCCTGTCAGCTATCACACAAGTGAGGTTTGGCCTCTTCCGCGTTCGCTCGCCACTACTTACGGAATCACGGTTGTTTTCTTTTCCTGTGGGTACTGAGATGTTTCACTTCCCCACGTTCCCTCCTACTGCCCTATATATTCAGGCAGAGGTCGCCGGACATTACTCCGGTTTCTTTCGAGGTTTCCCTATTCGGAGATCCCCGGATCGAAGCTCGTTTACCAGCTCCCCGGGGCTTATCGCAGGTTACAACGTCCTTCATCGGCTCTTGGTGCCTAGGCATCCACCGATTGCCCTTAGTAGCTTGTTTTTACTACAAAGATGCTCGCGTCCACTGTGAAGTTCTCAAAATACGGGCGGACACCAGAGAACCCAAACCCAAAGGCTTGAACCCACCTGGCCCGCAAGAAGACCGCCCCAGCACCCGAACCAAAGTCCAGATGAGGTGACCGAATCTTCAGGACCCAACAGCGTGCTTAGGCAACCACTCCACCACCAGAGGTTCCACTCCATCACACCCCGAAAGGCGATCCAGTTGTACTGACTGACAATCTCATAGCTGCTTAATAGTCAATGTTCCACATTCCAGAACTTGTCCAGCCGAGAACAGACGCCTCGGCACTGGACGCAATGGACGCGCAACTTCCGTCGTGCGCCAATTAGCTCCTTAGAAAGGAGGTGATCCAGCCGCACCTTCCGGTACGGCTACCTTGTTACGACTTAGTCCTAATCGCCAGTCCCACCTTCGACAGCTCCCTCCACAAGGGTTGGGCCACCGGCTTCGGGTGTTACCGACTTTCATGACTTGACGGGCGGTGTGTACAAGGCCCGGGAACGTATTCACCGCAGCGTTGCTGATCTGCGATTACTAGCGACTCCGACTTCATGGGGTCGAGTTGCAGACCCCAATCCGAACTGAGACTGGCTTTTTGGGATTCGCTAAACCTTGCGGTCTCGCAGCCCTTTGTACCAGCCATTGTAGCATGCGTGAAGCCCTGGACATAAGGGGCATGATGACTTGACGTCATCCCCACCTTCCTCCGAGTTGACCCCGGCAGTCTCCTATGAGTCCCCGGCACTATCCGCTGGCAACATAGGACGAGGGTTGCGCTCGTTGCGGGACTTAACCCAACATCTCACGACACGAGCTGACGACAGCCATGCACCACCTGTATACCGACCTTGCGGGGGCTACATCTCTGCAGCTTTCCGGTATATGTCAAACCCAGGTAAGGTTCTTCGCGTTGCATCGAATTAATCCGCATGCTCCGCCGCTTGTGCGGGCCCCCGTCAATTCCTTTGAGTTTTAGCCTTGCGGCCGTACTCCCCAGGCGGGGCACTTAATGCGTTAGCTTCGGCACGGAGAACGTGGAATGTCCCCCACACCTAGTGCCCACCGTTTACGGCGTGGACTACCAGGGTATCTAAGCCTGTTTGCTCCCCACGCTTTCGCTTCTCAGCGTCAGGTAATGCCCAGAGAACCGCCTTCGCCACCGGTGTTCCTCCTGATATCTGCGCATTCCACCGCTCCACCAGGAATTCCGTTCTCCCCTGCATCCCTCTAGTTTGCCCGTATCGGAAGCAGGCTCAGGGTTAAGCCCTGAGTTTTCACTTCCGACGCGACAAACCGCCTACAAGCCCTTTACGCCCAATAATTCCGGACAACGCTCGCACCCTACGTATCACCGCGGCTGCTGGCACGTAGTTGGCCGGTGCTTCTTCTGTAGGTACCGTCACGTTAGCTTCGTCCCTACTGAAAGCGGTTTACAACCCGAAGGCCGTCATCCCGCACGCGGCGTTGCTGCATCAGGCTTTCGCCCATTGTGCAATATTCCCCACTGCTGCCTCCCGTAGGAGTCTGGGCCGTATCTCAGTCCCAGTGTGGCCGGTCGCCCTCTCAGGCCGGCTACCCGTCGAAGCCTTGGTGAGCCATTACCTCACCAACTAGCTGATAGGCCGCGAGCCCATCCCTGACCGCCGGAGCTTTCCACCAAAGAAGATGTCTCCAAAGATGAATACCCGGTATTAGCAGCTGTTTCCAACTGTTATTCCGAAGTCAAGGGCAGGTTGCTCACGTGTTACTCACCCGTTCGCCACTCGTGTACCCCCGAAGGGGCCTTACCGTTCGACTTGCATGTGTTAGGCACGCCGCCAGCGTTCGTCCTGAGCCAGGATCAAACTCTCCGTTGAAAAATATCGACAACCGGCAAAGCCGGATAATCGTCAAAAACAACGAGCTTGACGCTGACAGAACCCAATAGCTGGGTCAATCAATTTCAATCTCAAAGGAATCCGACTCGACCAACCAACCACCCCAAAAGAGGAGGCCAGCCAACCAAGCACGGGTTCAATAGTGCATATTTGGCATTGACTTTTAGCACGCTGTTGAGTTCTCAAAATTCGGGCACACACCGCACATCCGCCATCACTGACATCCGCTTGGGGCAACTCGACCAACCTTACGCAACCAAACCCACCAAGTCAAACCCAGCGAATCCGATCCCGCCCCATCTCATGGTCATCCTCCGCGAGTCCGTGCGATGCACGTCCACCCGGTGAAATCTAGGAGATGGTGCCCTCCTGGCAGTCCGCTCGACCGGTTCCCGGCCTCACGTTCTCCCCTTGGGGCTCGCCCTACATTACACATCGAGCCAGTCGGTTTCAACCCGGCTGTTGCTCGCCCCCCGCGCACACCGATGTTGCTGGATCCGAGGTGGGTTCGAGTGGAACGCACACCCCATCCAGTCATCGATGAAGGGAGGGTGTCAGCCTGGTCGGCCGCTTCGGTTTCCCGCTGCGTCCCGCACTCTTGGCGACGACGAGAACGTTACGGGCGACGGCGCCTCAGCGTCAAATCGACGGCCGGGCGGGCGTCGTGTGGGTGCTCGGGCATGGACCAGATGTCCACCGGCCTCGGCCGGCCTGGCATCGTTAGCGCGGCCCCGTGGGGTGCGTTTGCGCCCCGACTCGGCGGCCCGACTCCGTGACCCAGTTCCACGACCCAGCTCCACGACCCAGCTCCACGACATCGAGAGAAGACGACTCCTGTGCTGACCCGACTGCGTTCCCGGCCCGCGGACGTCCACCTGGGCCTGATGCTGGCTCTGACCTTCTCGACCGGGGTGATCGACGCCGTCGGCTATCTCGGGCTCGACCGGGTCTTCACCGGCAACATGACCGGGAATGTGGTGATCCTCGGCATGGCTCTGGCCGGCGCCGCCGACCTGCCCGTCCTGGGGCCCGCCCTGGCGCTGGCCGGGTTCATGCTCGGCGCCGCGCTGGTCGGTCGGGTACTGAAGCCGGTCGAAGCCGGCTGGTCGGCCAGGTCGACCCTCATGTTGGCCGTGGTCGCGGTGATCCTCGCTGCTATCGCGGGCACCGTGTTCGCTGTCGGGGATGCGCCGTCCCGCGCCGTCGCGCTCACGATCACGATCGCGCTCGGCTTCGCCATGGGAATGCAGGCGGCCACCGCGCGACACCTGGCGGTCAAGGACATCACGACAGTCGTGGTCACCTCGTTGATCACTGGTCTGGCCTTTGACTCCTGGCTCGGCGCCGGGGTGAAGCAGCAGTGGTTCCGCCGGGTGGCTGCGCTGCTGCTGATCAGCGCCGGTGCCGCCGCCGGCGCACTCGCCCTGCAGGCTTCCCTGGGCCTTGGTGTCGCCATCGCCGCTCTGATCACCGCGGCCGTCGCCCTGCTCGGGCACGTGGCCGGGCGCACCGCCTGAGCAGAAGGCCGGCCTCCCCCAGTTCGCGGGCGCACCGCCGAGCGGGATGGCCTTCGTCTGGGCTGTGTGAGGTGGTTGCCCGCGGGTAGAGCCCCGTTAGACGACGAACACACAGGCGTCGCGCCGGCGGCTCGACCTGTCCGCCGGGTGAACCGGGACAGGGGTGAAGCTCGATGACCATTGCCGCTGCATGGGGAAACAGCCCACTGGGCGAGGCCGCGCTGGTGTACGCAGCCCGCGAGGCGCGCTTCCTCGGCACCGACCTCGCCGTGCTGCGGGTCACCGACGAGCTGGCCGTCGACACCCTCGACGCCACCGCCCTCCGGCGCGAGATCACGGACCTGCTGGCAAAGCGGAACCTCGACGTGGAGTGGCGGCTGCGTCTCGGCCCGGCTGAGCAGGGCGTGGGGGCCACCTTGGTGGAGCTGACGCAGCAGGTCGGCGCCGAGCTGCTGGTGATCGGCTCACGTCGCCGTACCCCCGCCAACAGTTTCCTGCTCAGCAGTACCGTCCAACGCGTCGTACTTGACTCGCCGGCCCCCGTGCTGGTGGTCAAGAGCCTGGCGACCTATCCCCCGCCCTCCGACGTCACCCCGCACGAGCTCGATGCGCCTCAGCGGTAGACGATCACCTTGTCACCGACCTGGACGGTGTCGAAGAGCCGCTCGATCGCTTGCCGGTCGCGGACGTTGACGCAGCCGTGGGAAGCCCCGTTGTAGCCACGGGCGGCGAAGTCTGCCGAATAGTGCACGGCCTGGCCGCCACTGAAGAACATCGCGAATGGCATCGGCGTGTGATAGATCGTCGACACGTGGTTGCGTGACTTCCAGCCGACCGAGAACGCGCCCTCGCGGGTGGGCAGCTCGTCGGAGCCGAAGCGCACGTCGACCCGAAGCTGGGGCTTGCCGTCGATCACCCACACCAGCGAGTTGTTGGACTTGCTGACGCATAGCGCACGACCGGTGAGGCAACGAGAGTCCAGTCCGGTCGCGGACGGCTTCGGTGTGCGGTTGTTCTTCTCGTCCTTGGTGGGCTCACGGGTCATCGCCAGCAGTCGGTCCCAGGTCCGCTGATCCACCTCCCCGGTGACCGGGATCGAACGCTTGTCCTGGAAGGCGCGTACGTTCGCCACGGTGTCGGTGCCGTAGAGGCCCGTGATCTTGCCGCTGTACCAGCCGATCTGCTTCAGCCGCGCCTGCAGCTCGCGTACCTGCTCGCCCTCGGCGCCCTTCTTCAGGATCGCCGGACCGGGCCGGAGCACGTTGTGCATCTCGTCCTGCGTGGGCTGGCGGGTTCGATCGACCAGCGCGTCCCAGGTCTTGCGGTCGACTGCACCGCTCGGCTTGAGGTCACGTTTGCCCTGAAAACCCTGGACCGCTGTGACGGTGGCGGCTGCGTAACTGTCGGTGATCTTGCCGCTGAACCAGTCGAGCTGGAGCAGCCGGTGCTGCAGCTCGCGCACCTTCTCGCCACGATCGCCGCTGCGCAGCAATGCGGGCTCCTCGGCCGGGCGGGTCGGCGTCGGGGTGGGGGTGGGGGTGGGAGGTGCCGGTGCGGTGGGCGCCGGCGTGCTGGCGGCGGGTGTCTTGGGTGCCGGGGTCGTGGGCGTCCGCGGGGTGGTGGAGGCCTGCTGGCCCGCCGGTCCTGCGGTCGGCGAGGTCGAGGGCCTCGGCTGCAGCGTGGCGGGCGCCGCCGCCTGCGGGTTGTCGACCGGAGCCCCGCACGCCGTGGCGCTCAACAGGGCCGCAACGGCCAGCGCACCGAGAACCCGGTGGATACGGGGGGCGGGGCGGCGGGCCGAGGCAGGTCGGCCGGAGATGCGCCGTACGAGCATGACGGCCTCCTTTCGGAAGGACTGCGGACATCATCCGTACGCAGACAGAACGGGGAAGGTTGCGTTGCACGGTCCCCCGACTCGACTCACGTCACATGCGTCACAGGGGTCCCAGGCTAATGCGTCCAGCCACAGAAGTCACCAGCCCGGCCGCCACGGTGACGATCGGGCTAGCTCAGGTGCGAACTTCTGGTCACTCCACGTCGCTGAACTCTACGTCGGACAGCTGGCGGCGACCCCGACCGGCGTCCTCCGGCTGCAGCTGCACCGCCATGTTGTCGATCAGTCGGGTGCTGCCGACCCGGGCGGCCACCAGCGCCAGGGCCTCCCCCTCGAAGTCGTCGGGCACCTCGGCGAAGGTCAACGGGTTCACCACAGTGAAGTAGTCAACCCGGAAGCTCGGGTCGCCCGCCTCAGCCTGGTCCAGCCGCGCGCGGCCGGCGGCGAGCACGGCGTCGCGAGTGGGGTGCGCCGCCGCCGCCCGCAGGGCCGTCGACAGGGCCAGCGCGGAAGCGCGCTCGGTCAACGAGAGGAATCGGTTACGGCTGGACAGAGCCAGGCCGTCGGGCTCGCGCACGATCGGCGCTCCGACGATGCCCACGGTGACGTTCAGGTCGACGACCATCCGCCGCAGGCAGGCGAGCTGCTGGGCATCCTTCTGCCCGAAGATGGCGAGGTCGGGACGGACGATGTTGAAGAGCTTGAGCACGACGGTCAACACTCCGTCGAAGTGGCCGGGGCGCGAGGCGCCTTCGAGCACCGTGCCGAGCTGTCCGGCGTTGAGCAGGACCTGACGTCCCGGAGGATAGAGCTCGTGGACCGTCGGGGTGAAGACGATGTCCACGCCTTCGGCGGCACAGACGTCAAGGTCGTGCTCGAGCACCCGCGGGTAGCGGGCGTAGTCCTCGTCCGGGCCGAACTGGAGCGGGTTCACGAAGATGCTCACCACGACCCGGTCGGCGAGTTGGTGGGCCAGCCTGATCAGCGACCGGTGCCCGTCGTGCAGGGCGCCCATCGTGGGGACGAAGGCGACGCGCTCCTCCCCCAGGGACCCCCGCAGCGCCTGCAGCTCTTGGATGCTGGCCGCCACCTGCGGTGATCGGGCGTGGAGTGTCATGCGGATCCTTCGGAGGTCGGAACGGTCGAGGCGAAGGTGTGCTCGTCGGCGGGGAAGAACCCGGAGCGTACGTCGTCGACGTAGGCCTGGGCGGCGCCACCCAGCACGCCGGCGAGGTCGGCGTAGCGCTTGACGAAGCGGGGCGCGGGCCCACGACGCAGACCGGCCATGTCCTGCCAGACGAGCACCTGCGCATCGCAGCCGACGCCGGCGCCGATGCCGACGGTGGGGATGGCGAGCTCGGCCGTCAGCTGAGCGGCCACGGCACCGGGCACCATCTCGAAGACCACGGCGAAGGCGCCGGCGTCGGCCACCGCGTGGGCGTCGGCGATCAGCCGCTCGGCGGCCGCGCCGCGACCCTGCACCTTGTAGCCACCTAGGTTGTGCTCACTTTGGGGCGTGAAGCCGACGTGACCCATCACCGGGATACCGGCCTCGGTGATCTTGCGGATCTGAGCGGCGGCGCGTACGCCACCCTCGAGCTTGACGGCCTGACAGCCGCCCTCCTTCATCAGCCGGACCGCGCTGGCCAGAGCCTGCGACGGCCCGTCCTCGTACGAGCCGAAGGGCAGATCGGCCACCACCAGCGGCCGGCTGGAGCCACGGACGACGGCCCGAACCAGCGGCAGCATCTCGTCCAATGTGACGGGCAGGGTGGTCTCGTAGCCGTAGACGTTGTTGGCTGCAGAGTCGCCGACCAGCAGCGCGAAGACGCCGGCCTCGTCGAAGAGCTCGGCGGTGTATTGGTCATAGCTGGTGAGCATCGCCCACTTCTCGCCGCGGTCCTTGGCCGACTGGAGGTCGGAGATCCGCAGCCGGCGTGGTCGCCGCTCAGACATGCACCACGTCCTGCGGGTCCATGACGAGGCCGGGAACACCCTCGCCCGGGTCCGAGCCGATGGCGAGGATCGAGTTGGTCGCATCCACGTGCACGACGGTCGGGGAGAACGCGCGCGCCTCCTCGTCGGACATGACGCCGTAGGAGATGACGATCACGAGGTCTCCGACGGCCACCAGGTGCGCAGCGGCGCCGTTGATGCCGATGACGCCCGAGCCACGTTCGCCCGGGATCAGGTATGTCTCCAGCCGAGCGCCATTGGTGACGTCGACGATGGACACCTGCTCACCGGGAAGGAGGTCGGCGGCATCCATCAGATCACGGTCGACGGTGAGCGACCCGATGTAGTGCAGGTCTGCCTGCGTCACCGTCGCTCGGTGGATCTTCGACTTGAACATGGTCCGAAACACGACCTGATACTCCTTGACGAACGGCGAACTGACGCTCTTCTGGACTGCTCCGAGCAGCGCACGGCGCGGCGAGCCGCGGGGCGTACCCCTCTCATCCCCGAGCGGGCCGCGCCTTCGCCAACCGACACTAGCGCATGTCCACCCAGGGACCACCTGATCGGCCGGCGACACAGAATCTGTGCTGAAACCGAGACCCGACCGCTATGGACCGCAAATATTGCTGCCGGAGCCCTGACGTCAGCTGCGCGGTTCCACCAGGATCACCGGGATCAAACGATCAGTCTTGGTCTGGTATTCCGCGTACGGCGGGTAGGCGGCGACGGCACGCTCCCACCAGATAGCGCGCTCCTCGCCGGTGATCTCCCGGGCGTGGCCGTCCATCGGCTCCGGTCCGTCCTGCACCGTGACGGCGTCCGGGTCGGCCTTGACGTTGTAGTACCAGACGGGGTGCTCTGGCGCGCCGCCCTTGGAAGCGACCATGGCGTAGACCCCGTCATGCTCGACCCGCATCAGCGGGATCTTGCGGAGCTTGCCCGACTTGGCCCCCCGGGTCGTGAAGATGACGACGGGCATTCCGGTGTCCGCAAGGGTGTTGCCCTCACGACCCCCCGTCCGCTCGTAGAGCTCGACCTGGTCGCGGACCCACTTCTCGGGGCTCGGTTCGTATTCACCTTCAAGTGGCATGTGTCCATGGTAGGACGATCTGGCAACCCACTCGACCCCGACGGCCGACCGACGCGAGCTGGCGTGCTCCACCTCGAGCAGAATTCCCGGATCCGGCGACGGCCGGATCCGCCCAGGGCCGACCGGGGTTTGGCCCAGTTCAGCTCGACCACCGGCGATCCGCTCAGCAGCAGGTCGCGGTGATCGATCCTCGCCCAGTCGGTGTCCGCGGCCGACGTCGCCTGGACGCGATCGACCGCGATGGTGACTGCAGCGCTTAGATCAGGTGGCGGATGCGATGTCGCCGGTGTTGAGGCCCTTGTCCAGCAGGGTGAGCGCCCGGGACGCCCGCGAGCGGACTCGGCGGGTGAGGGTCGAGCCGGATACGCCTTCCAGCACCTGCTGTCGGGTGTATTCGACCACCGCCTGATGTACGCCCATCAGTGCGTTGGCGACCACCCAGGAGGTGATGTCGCCATCCGACACGTCGGACTCGGCGGTGATCATCGCCGCCAACGACCGCACGGCCTGATGGGTCAGATCCCGCTCCCGAGCCAGCAGGTCAGGGCTGGCGGTGATGATCTTGATCAAGGTCCGCTGCCGCGCTTCCTCCTCGGCCGTGCGGCCCAGGGGGCGCTGCTGCATCAGGTAGACGCGGAACTGGGCGGCCACCGTGGTGCCTGCCGGCCGGTTCTCGATCGACGACAGCAGGTCGGCGTAGAAGAAGTCCGCCGTGCCGTAGATCAGATCTTCCTTGGCAGCGAAGTAGTTGAAGACGGTGGCCGGCGAGACGTCGGCCCGCTGGGCCACCTCGGCGACTGTCACGGACTCGAACCCGAACTCCGCAAACAGCTCGAAAGCCGCCTGCATGATCGAAGCGTGGGTCTGGAGTTTCTTGCGTTCGCGCAAACCGGGCTGGCCAGACAACCGGTTCCCCCCTTTTAATAAATATTCCATCTGAATGTTATATGCACTCAGTGTAGCCACCCCGGAGCCGTTCACCTAGATTTAATGTTTGGAGTCTCACCAGGCGGCGATCCCCGGGGCCGCAGCGACCTCTTCACCTCTGCGACGACTGCTCGTCAGATGAATAGATCGCCGGCGGCGCAATAAGTATTGCCGTGGTCAGCGACCGCGACGACGTCCGGCTGAGAAGGTGGCGGCGCTCCGGGTCGACCCGGCGGCCGAGGCACCGGCGCCGTCAGGGCGGCCACTGCGACGCCCACCCGCCTCGCTCGGGCGGGCACCATCGCGGCCACCGGTGTTCGAGCTGCGTGCCGAGGAGGGTCCGCCGGTGCGTCCGCTCCCGCTCCGGCTGCCGGCTGCGCGGCCGCTCCCGGTGCGCCCCCGTGACCGAGAGCCTGACGGGCGTCCGTCGGCGGAGGCCGCGGGCTCCGGCGCCGGCTGCACGAAGGCGGCGGCGGGGCCGGCGATCTCGGTGATCACCGGGTCGCCGGGCGCGACGACGTGCTGGGTCGGCTTGATCGAGGCCTGTCGCATCAGGGTGCGGACGTCGTTGGACTGGCTGGGCGTGCCGATGGTGACCACGACGCCCTCGTTGCCGGCGCGGGCCGTACGACCCGAGCGGTGCAGATAGGCCTTGTGCTCAGCCGGCGGGTCCACGTGGACGACGAGGGTGACGTCATCGACATGGATCCCGCGGGCGGCGATGTCAGTGGCGACGAGAACGCGGACACTGCCGTCGCCGAAGGCCGCGAGATTGCGCTGGCGCGCACCTTGCGAGAGGTTCCCGTGCATGTCGACAGCCGGCACGCCTGCGCTGGTGAGCTGCTTGGCGAGCTTCTTGGCCGCGTGCTTGGTCCGGGTGAAGGCGAGCGTGCGGCCCTGCCCACCGACCAGCTCCTTGACCACAGCGATCTTGTTGTCGGGTGCGACGGTGAAGACGTGATGCGTCATCTTGGGCACCTCGGACGCGGCCGAGTCGACCGAGTGGGTGACGGGGTTGGTCAGGTAGCGACGGACGAGCACGTCCACCCCGCGGTCCAAGGTCGCGGAGAACAGCAACCGCTGGGCGTTCTTGGGCGTCGCGTCCAGCAGGCGCTTGACAGCCGGGAGGAAGCCCAGGTCGGCCATGTGGTCGGCCTCGTCGAGCACGGTCACCTCGACCTTGTCCAGCCGCACGTGGCGCTGGTCGATCAGGTCTTCCAGCCGGCCCGGGGTGGCGATCACGATGTCGACGCCACGCCGCATCGCCGTCACCTGCGGCCCTTGGCCGACGCCGCCGAAGATGGTCATGCTGCGCAGGCCCATCCGGCGGGCGAGCGGCCCGACCACCTGCTCCACCTGGGTGGCCAGCTCGCGGGTCGGGACCAGGATGAGGGCGCGGACGGCGCCGGCCTGACGGGGAACGCCGGAGGCGGCCAGTGCGGCCACCGTCGGGACGGCGAACGCGACGGTCTTGCCACTGCCGGTCCGGCCACGGCCGAGGACGTCGCGTCCGGCCAGCGAGTCGGGCAGCGTGGCGGTCTGGATCGGGAAGGGCTGGGAGATGCCGCCGTCGGCCAACGAGGCCGCGATCGGGCCGGGAACGCCCAAGGCCAGGAAGCCGTTGGTGTCCTCCGCGGGCAGGGAGCTGCCGGAAACGGGCGCGGCGGACTGGCGGGAAACGTGCTGAGTCACAGAAAATCCTTGTACGTCGAGTTGGCCGCGGTTGCAAACCACTCACGTGTGAAGGAGAGTTGAAGAGCGCCTTCGTCGGCGCAGAGCAAACGACCTGTGGGGCGTGCTTAGCGCACGCATGTCTTTGGAAAGCATAGCGCGTCGATTCAGCTCGACCTACTTCGCCGGTGGTCGCAGCCTCCGATCGGTCCCGGGCCCACCCGATCTCCGGATGAGCAGAATGATCAAACGAGATGACGCGCCGCCCCACATCTCCTAGCCTTGCTCGGGTGCTGATCCCCTGAGCCCGACGAGCCACCGACCCTGCGACGCAGATCACTCCACAGTTCGCAGACGGTCGATGAGTTCATCGGGAACTCCAGGTCAGAACAGCCACGGGGCAGCCACCGGGCAGGGCCAGCCGCGATGCAGTCCGCAGCCCGCCCGCACCATCGAGACCTCCGGGCCCCGATCGGGCAGCCCCGCCCCAGCACCGCCCAGCCCAGCATCACCCAGCCAGCACGCTGCTGCCCGGCACGACAGGGCCAGCACCATCAGGATGGAGCTCACGTGACGACCGCGTCTGTCGACACCACGACCACCTCGGCCATGCCGGCCCGCGACCGCGCGGTGATCATCACCTTGCTGGTCGCCGCCTTCGTGGTCATTCTCAACGAGACGATCATGGGGGTGGCCCTGCCGCGGCTGATGACCGAGCTGGCGATCAGCACCAGCACCGTGCAGTGGCTGTCGACGGCGTTCATGCTGACCATGGCGGTGGTCATCCCCACCACCGGCTATCTGCTGCAGCGACTGGCCACCCGTACGGTCTTCATTCTGGCCCTGGGGCTGTTCTGCACCGGAACCCTGCTAGCCGGCGTCGCGCCGGGCTTCTGGGTGCTGCTGATCGCCCGCGTCATCCAGGGCTCGGGCACCGCGATCATGGTGCCGCTGCTGATGACCACCATCCTGACCCTGGTGCCGCCGCAGCGGCGCGGCGTCGTGATGGGCAATGTCAGCATCGTCATCTCAGTCGCCCCCGCCATCGGCCCCACCGTGTCGGGGTTGATCTTGCAGTACCTCTCCTGGCGCTTCATGTTCTTGCTGGTGCTGCCGATCGCCCTGGCTGCCCTGGTCTATGGCGCCCGGACCCTGGTCAACGTCGGCGAGCGAGGCTCGCAGCCACTCGATGTCGCGTCGGTGCTGCTGTCGGTGCCCGGCTTCGGTGGGCTGGTGTTCGGTCTGAGCCGGATCGGCGAGAGCGCCCACTCCGGGCTGCTGGTGCCGGTGGCATCGCTGGTCATCGGCGTCGTCTGCCTGCTGCTCTTCGGGCTGCGGCAGCATGCGCTGCGTGACCGGGGCCCGCTGCTCGACCTGCGCGTCTTCGGGTTCAAGATGTTCAGCTTGGCCGTCGCGCTGCTCTGCATAGCGATGATGGCCCTGTTCGGAGTCGTCATCCTGCTGCCGATCTATCTGCAGACGATCCGCGGGCTGGACTCCCTCCAGACCGGGCTGATCCTGCTGCCCGGCGGCCTGCTGATGGGTCTGGCGTCACCGCTGGTGGGCCGGCTCTTCGACAGGTACGGTCCGATGGTCCTGACCACCGGCGGCACGGTGCTGATGACGGTGATCATGTGGCGGCTGACGACGCTGGACGCCACCACCCCGGTCTGGCTGCTGATCGGCCTGCACCTGCTGCTGTCGCTGGCGCTGGCCTGCCTGTTCACACCGGCATTCACCTCCGGTCTGAACCCGCTGCCGCCGCACCTGTACTCCCACGGCAGCGCCACCATGTCGACCCTGCAACAGGTCGCCGGCGCGGCCGGCACCGCCCTGCTGGTGACCGTCCTCGCGGGGAGCGCCGCCGGCGCCACCCAGCGTGGGGCCGAGGGGGTGGCTGCTCAGACGTACGGGCTGCACGCCGCCTTCTGGGTCGCCACCGGGATCTCCGCGGTGGCTATCGTGATCGCCGCCTTCCTGCGCAATCCGGGTCCGGCCGAGGGCGCGGAGCCGGCCGGATTCCACTGAGGGCGGACTCCACTGATGGCGGACTCCACTGATGGCGCGGAGCAGGCCGGATTCAAACCGAGGGCGCGGAGCAGCCCGGATTCCACCTGACCTGCGGGTACGTCAGATGGTGATGTCGCGGTGCCAGGACTCGGTGCGGTAGTCGGTCCGCCAGCCGAGCGAGTGGTACAGCCCGTCGGCCCCGGTCGGTGAGTCGGCGTCCACCTCAAGGCCCACTCGGTTGCGGCCGCGCCGGGCGGCGTCGGCGATGACGGTGAAGAGCAGCGACTTGGCCACCCCGCGACCGCGGGCCCGGCGATGGACCCCGATGTAGTCGATGTAGCTGCCGGGTACGCCGTCGGAGTCGGGCGGCAGCACGGATCCCACCACGGCGCCGGCCGGCGCCGGGGCGCCGTCGATCTCGACGGTGGCGATCCACCAGTGGTCCCACCGATGGCCGGGGTCCTCCCGCAACCGATGGATGAACTCCGGAAAGCTCTCCCGATAGGAGTTGAAGTGGTCGGCGAAGGACTGCTCCAGCAGCAGGTGGACGGTCTGCAGGTCGTCGGCGACCGGGAGCCCGTTCTCATGGGTGGCGACCTGGCGGACCGCCACACCCTCGCGTAGCGGCACCGCCCCGGGTGCGCCCTCGGCCGGCGTCACCGGGCGGATCATCTGCAGCCAGGTGCGTACCTGCCGGTAGCCGGCCTCGGTGAGCCAGGCCCGCCGGGTGTCGTCAGCGGCGAACGCGAGGGCGTCGAGCTGGGTGCCGGCCAGCCCACGGTGTGCGGTGATCTCTGCGGCCACCGTCGCGGCCCACGCGTAGAGCGATGAGGCCAGCGGAGCGGGGGCGGGCAGACTCGGGTCGAGGTCGACGGCGACGGACGTACGCCCGGCGGCGCGGTCGTGCACTCGGACCCATGCCCGCACTGCACCGGCAGGGTCGGTGACCACCAGCTCCCGGCGGGTCCACGAGCCGATCCCGGCGGCCTCGGCGGCGACCGCGTCGACCTGAGGGCTGCCGGAGCCGAGCACCGAGCGGCGGTGGGCCGCCACCAGCTCAGCCAGCGTGGGAACGTCCGCCAGCACGGGACGACGGGCCCCCCAGCCGTCCGGTAGGACGGGTGGATTCTCCTCGGGGATGTCGGTGCTCACCGGCCCAGTCTTTCGCATTCAGCCGAGTCGGGGTCGCTGGCCACGTGGAAGGCACCGCTTGACGGTCCCCCTCTGCCGACCGCCGGCGGGTCACAGCCGGTCGGGGACCGGCCTGCGTACCCGAGCCCCCTCAGCCGTCGGCGACCCTCAACGCAGGTCGGCGAGTCCGACCGGATCCATGTCGGCGTAGTCCTGGTTCTCCCCGGCCATCGCCCAGACGAACGAGTACGCCCGGGTGCCGACACCGGTGTGCACCGACCACCCCGGGCTGACCACGGCCTGGTCGTCGGCCACGACGAGCGAACGGGTCGCCTCGGGCGGACCGCACAGGTGCACCACCCGGTGGTCCGGGCCGAGCCCGGTGTAGAGATAGACCTCGGTCCGCCGGTTGTGGGTGTGGCACGGCATGGTGTTCCACACGCTGCCGGGTTCGAGGGTGGTGATGCCGAGCACCAGGTTGGACGACGCCACCCCGTCGGCGTGGATATAGCGCCGGATGGTGCGGGCGTTGGCCTCGGCCTGATCACCGAGCCGGGCCGAGAAGGCCTCCTCCTTCCGCGCCAGCGCGCTGGGATGATCACCGTGGGCGGGTGCCGAGACCAGGTAGACCCGGCCGGTTCCGCCGAGGGTGATGCGGTCGGTCCCGCGGGCGAGGTAGAGCACATCGAGCGCTCCGAGCTGGTAGGAGGTGTCCGTCTGGACGCTCACCTCACCGGCGAGGCAGACGATGGCGAGCTCCCGCCGGGCGCACAGCGTGGGCGTGTGCAGCTCCGGCGGTGCGGTCACCTCGACGCTGGCGCCGGCGAGGACGCAGCCGCCGAGGAGGATCCGATCGTCCCCGGCATAGGTCCAGCTGAGGACGTCGGGAGCGAACAGGGAGTCGACCAGGAACCGGCGGCGAAGGCCCTCGGTGTCGAGCCCAGCGAAGTCGTCGGGATGGGTGGCAGGCAGCACGGGCACAGCGGTCCTTATCGATCGTTACGCAAGACAGCAGGAGTCAGCGGGTGGGCAGCGGTAGCCCGAAGCCGGGCCGGTCGGGAACACTCAGTCGGCCGTCCGCGAAGGCGTACGCCTGGGTGTCGACACCGACGGTGTGGCCCGGGACGCCCTCGATGACGCTCACGTTGCCGAGCCCTGCAGCCAGCTGGGCCGCATAGAGCGTCTTGAGCGGCCGACCCCAGGCGTGCGGGGACGCCGACACGTTCATCGAGGCCAGGGTGGGCATCAGCGAGCGCCAGCGGGTCACCCCGAAGGACATGATGTCCATCAGCATCACGTCGATGTGATGCTTCGCCGCGATCGGCAGCAAGGCCTCCACGTCGGGCGAGGTCTCGCCCTCGGCGATCAGCGTGGCGGGCGAGTGCGCATCCAGGTACGCCCGGAGCGCGGCGAGGTCGTCGGCGTCATCGAGGAACGGCTCCTCCACCCAGTAGAGATCGGCGTCGCCCACGGCGTCGAGGTATCGGCAGAACCCTTCCCGGGTGTAGCCGTCGTTGGCGTCGACCAGGATCTTGGCGTCCGGTCTGGCTGCGCGCACCGCCCGGGTGATCTCGATGTCGCGGGCCGCTCCTTCGTCGATCGGCATCCACCGGTTGCCGCGGCCGATCTTGAGCTTGAAGTTCGCGTAGCCCAGTTGCGCGTCGGCTTCGACGTTCGCGAGCACCACGGCCACATCCCCGGGCGCATCCTCGGGATCGAGGTCATCGAAGTAGATCGCGCCGTCGTAGACCTCGACCGTGGTCGGGCCGGCGGAGCCGAGGAGCGCATGGACCGGGACGTCGTGGACGAGGCCGGCGAGGTCGTGCAGGGCGATGTCGAGCCAGCTGTTCGCGGGGTCGCGGACGCCGGTGCCTGGGTCGATCAGCTCCGACAGGGTGCGCCCGACGACGGCCGAGGTGTCGGCCGGGTGCCCCTCCACCAGGCCCCAGGCCTGGTAGCTGCTGTCGGTGCTGAGCACCGCGACGGTGGACTGCCCACCGGAACCGTGGCTGCCCAGCCGGGCGTTGCGGCCGACGGTCCGCGGATAGACGGTCTCCAGCGCAACGATGTCGATGCGGGTGATGATCGGGTCAAGACGGGACACGGGTCTCCTGTGGTTGGGGTTCGGATGAGTTGCGTTCGAAATAGCCGAGGCTGCGCGAGATGGTGCCGGTGGTCTCCAGCAGCGCGGCGATGATCTCGTCCTCGGCGGCGCTGATCCGGTCCCGGGGACCGGCGACGCTGATCGCGGCGACCGGTCGGGCCGACGCGTCGCGGACGGGCGCCGCCAGGCAACGCACACCCGGCTCCCGTTCTGCGTCGTCGACGGCGTAGCCGACCTCGGCCGCCCGGCGGACCGCGGCCAGCAGGGCCGCGGGCGTGGTCAGGGTGGTCGGGGTGTAGCTGGTCAGCGTCAGCCGCGTGAGCAGGTCCTCCACCTCGCCGGCCGGGAGGGCCGACAGGTAGGCCTTTCCCAGACCCGATGCGTGCAGCGGCGCCCGGCCGCCGAGCTTGGACGAGACCTTGACGACCTGCGGGCCGACCTCCTGCATGACGTACGCCATCTCGTCGCCGTCGGGCACGGCGACGAAGGCGGTCTCCTCGGTCGTCGCCACCAGCGCCCGCAGGTGTCGTGGGGTGACCTTGAACAGGTCGAGCCCTTCCAGGGCCTGGAGGCCGACCCGGATGGCGACCGGACCGAGCCGCAGCTGACCGTCGCCGGTCTCCTCGAGATAGCCGCGCTCGCGCAGCTGGGCCACGATCCGATAGGCCGCACTGCGGCTCAGGCCGAGTGCGCGGCACAGGTCCGCGATCGCGCCGTGCTCGGCTTCGGCGACCCACTCGATGATGTCCAGGCCTCGTGCCAAGGTGCCGGCGGACGAGGTCGACGCTTCGCTACTCATGCTCGCATCATCCCCCACCGCCACCGGCGTACCCCGTGACGGGAGAACATGGGCAGCCGGCGACAGTGCGGAGTCGGAGCGCGTGGTGACCATCAGCCCTTCAGTCCGGACCTGGCCACCCCGGCGATGACATAGCGCTGGACGAAGGCAAACAGGATGAGCACCGGGATGCTGGCCAGGGCGGCGCCGGCCATGATGGCCGGGTAGTCCGTGGCGTACGAACCACGCAGCGTGGCCAGGCCGGCCGGCAGGGTCAGGTTGGACGGGTTGAACAGCACATAGAGGGGCCAGAGGAAGTCGTTCCAGCTCGCCAGGAAGGTGAGCACCGCTAAGGTGGCCAGCGGCGCCCGCGACAGTGGCAGCACGATGCGGCAGAAGATCTGGAACCGGTTGGCACCGTCCAGCAGCGCCGCTTCCTCGAGCGCGTCGGGCAGTGAGGTGAAGAACTGGCGGAGGAAGAAGACCCCGAACGCGCTGGCCGCACCTGGCACGACGAGCGACCAGATGCTGTCCAGCCAGTCCAGTCCGTCCACGATGAGATAGTTCGGCATCAAGAACACGAACCCGGGCACGAACAGGGTGACGATAATCAGCCCGAAGATCAGGTTGCGGCCGCGGAACGGCATCTTGGCCAGCGGGTACGCGGCCGCAGCCGCCGTCACCAGCACCAGCACCGTGTGCAGCACCCCGACCAGGACCGAATTCGCCAGCCACCGCAGGACCGGGGCCTGGGCGTCGGCGAAGAGGGTGCGATAGCCGTCGGTGGAGAAGGTCGGCGGAACCCACTGCGGCGGGACCGCCGTCGCATCCCCGGTGGTCTTGAACGAGGTCGACAGCATCCACAGCAGCGGCGCGACGAAGAGAACAGAGAGCAGCAGCAGCGCCGCGTACAGCGCGATGGTGCCCGGCAGGCCGCGGTTGGTGCGCCGGCTGGTGCGCGGGGCAGGGTCGGCTGCCGGCAGCGGGGCGTGCAGCACGGGTTCGGCGGTGGAGGTGGCCATGTCAGTTCTCTTTCTGCCGGAAGAACCAGAAGTTGATGGCGCTGATCACGACCAGGACGAGCGCGAGGAGATAGCTCATCGCGGCGGCCTTGCCCATCCGGAACTGCTCCAGCCCGACCTGAGCGATGTACATGATGGCGGTGCGGGTCTGGTTGGACGGGTTCCCGCTGGTGAGCAGGTAGGACTGGCCGAACATGTTGGCCGACGCCAGCACGGTCATGGTGAGGACGAAGAGCACCACCGGCCGCAGCTCGGGCAGGGTGACGTGGAGGAACTCGCGCCACGGGCTGGCTCCGTCCACCTTGGCGGCGTCGTAGAGGTTCTCGTCGACGCCTTGGAGGCCCGCCAGGTAGACGACCGAGTTGAAACCCATGGTCCACCAGACGGTGACGCCGACCAGTGACACCCACACCCACGGCACGGTGGTCAGCCACGCGATCTTGGTGTCGATCACGCCCCACTCGAGCAGGTAATAGTTGATCAGGCCGGTGTTGGCGTTCAGCAGGTATTGCCAGAGCAGGCCGATGACGCTGACGCCGAGAACGTACGGGGCGAAGTAGATGGCCCGGAAGAAGGTCCGACCGCGGAAATGCCGGTTGAGCAGCAGCGCCAGGGCCAGCGGGATGATCATCAACAGCGGGACCGAGAGCAGGACGAACAGCCCGGTCGCGCGCATGCTCTCCCAGAACTGCTGCGCCACCAAGGCCGCCGGTGAGAACAGCTCGGCATAGTTGCGCAGCCCGACGAAAGGCTGCACCGGCAGGAAGAAGTCCCAGTTGTGGAGGCTCATCCAGAAGCCGTAGCCGGCCGGAGCGAGGACGAAGGTGCCGAAGATGATCAGGAACGGAGCCAGGAAGAGGTACGGCGTCCACGGCTTCGGCCGGCTCGGCGGGCGGGTGGCGAGCCGTCGTACGGGGGCGGCCTTGCCGGTGGAAAGAACGGTCATGATCAACGCGCCTCTCGGTATTTGGTGAGGTTCTCCTCCAGCAGGAACGAGGCTTGCTGCGTTGCGTCCGCCAAAGCTTTAGGCACCGGGACTCGACCGAGGAGGGCATCACCGACGTTCGGGTAGAGCACCGTCGTCTGCACTTCAGCGATGCCCGCGATGAGGGGATAGAAGTGGATGTCGTTGATGCCCTTGGCGACGTTGATCTGCGGACCGAGCTCGGCGAAGGCCGGCTCGGCCAGGGTCGGCAACCGGGCCGGGACTGGGCCGGCCTTGGCCCATCCGGTGGAGTTCGACATGATCCAGCGCAGGAAGGTCGCCACCGCTGTGATCCGGCCGGGGTCGAAGGAGCGCTGCCTCATGATCACGAACTGGTGTGAGCCGGAGAAGGCACCGCGCTGCGTCCCGATCTGCGGCAGCGGCGCGACATCCCACTCCAGCTCCTTGACCTTCGCCAAGTCGTTGATCAAGGCGCCTGGACCGCCCCAGAGGAAGGCGGTCCGGTTGTTCTTGAAGGCGACGTTGGCGTCGGAGCCGCTGACGTCGCGTGGGCTGTAGCCCAACTGGATCAGGCTGTTCTGCCACTCCAACGCACGAATGCCGGCCTCGGACCCGAACAGGGCCTGGGATCCGTCCTCGTTGTAGTGGGTGCCACCCATCTGCCACAGCAGGGAGTCGAAGCCGCGTCCGACACCCTGCGGGTCGATCGCCGGCAGCCAGTGTCCTTGGATGTCGCGGCCGCGCATCGTGTCCAGCGCGGCCAGGTAGTCCTCGCCGGTCTGCGGTGGACGATCGGCGTCCAGGCCGGCGTCGTCGAGCACCCGCTTGTTGTAGAACAGGCTGTCGGGCCACATGTCGAGCGGAAGCGACCACCGGCGCCCGCGATACAGGCCCGACTCCCACACCACCGGGAGGTAGTCCTGCTGCTGCAGACCCAGCGCGGGCACCAGCGGGTCGAGCGGCGTGATCACCTCACGGGCCGCGTTCGTGACGACCTGGAAGTTGTGCATCAGGCCGAAGTCCGGTGCCAGTCCGCTCACCACCGCCGCCGGGAACTTCTGGTAGAAGTTGTTCCACGGGAGCGCGTACATCTCGACGGTGATCGAGGGATGCTCCTTGCTGAACTCCCCCAGCAGCGACCGCATGACCGGGCCGTCGCCGCCGGTGAGGCCGTTCCAGAACTGCAACGTGACCGGCGGCCCGTCGTATTCGTCTGCGGGCGTCGGAAGCTCCGCCTCGGTGCGTGACGCCTGGCTGCAACCCGACAGCGTGCCCGCCGTCGCCGCCCCGGCAGCAAGCAGCGCCCCTCGACTGAGCAGTGAACGCCGGCTCATCGTTGCCCGGAAGACCACGAATACCTCCTCGTATCCCGATCAGTGGAACATCTGTTCCGATGATCAGGACAGTAGTGGAGGCAGCTGGGGCATGGCAAGGACTCGTCCACGCGGATCACCGTGGCGTGGCCGCGGACGCGGCGGGCCGCCGCAGTCAGTCACTGAGGTGGCGCAGCGCTCCAACTGCACACGCAGCAGACTCGGGGGGTCGCCGCAGCCGGCCGACCAGGACACGCCATCGATCTACTCGTCACTGAAGATGCAGCTCAAACGGGACAGCCGCGAGCGTCACGACAATCGTGAGCTCAGTGCTGCATGTCCGAGAAGCGGGAGTAGTGACCCTGGAAGGCCACAGTGATGATCTTGGTGGGGCCGTTACGGTGCTTGGCCAGGTCGAAGTCCGCCTCGCCGGCGCGGTCCGACTCCTTGTCGTACAGGTCGGGACGGTTCAGCAGCAAGACCATGTCGGCGTCCTGCTCCAGCGAGCCGGACTCTCGCAGGTCGGACAGCATCGGCTTCTTGTCGGTGCGCTGCTCGGGGCCACGGTTGAGCTGGGACAGCGCCACCACGGGCACCTCGAGCTCCTTGGCCAGCAGCTTCAGCTGCCGGGAGAACTCCGAGACCTCGAGCTGACGGGACTCGACCTTTTTGCCGGAGGTCATCAGCTGGATGTAGTCGATCACCACCAGCTTGAGGTCGTGGCGCTGCTTCAGCCGCCGCGCCTTCGCCCGGATCTCCATCATGGTCAGGTTCGGTGAGTCGTCGATGTAGAGCGGCGCCTCGGACACCTGGCCCATCTTGGTGGCCACCCGGTGCCAGTCGTCGTCGCTCATCTTGCCGCCGCGGATGTGGCTCAGCGGGATGCTGGCCTCGGCCGAGAGCAGCCGCATGGTGATCTCGATCTGGCTCATCTCGAGGGAGAAGATGGCCGAGGTCAGCCCGTGCTTGATCGAGGCGGACCGGGCCAGGTCCAGCGCCAGGGTCGACTTGCCGCAACCGGGTCGGGCGGCCACGATCACCATCTGTCCCGGGTGCAGCCCGTTGGTCACCTCATCCAGCTCGGCGAAGCCGGTGGGCACGCCGGCCAGCTGGCCGCCGCGGGACGAGATCGCCTCCATCTCGTCCAGGGTCGGCTGCATCAGCTCCGACAGCGGCTTGTAGTCCTCGCTGGCCCGGCGGTCGGTGACGGCATAGACCTCGGCCTGGGCCCGGTCGACGATCTGGTCGACATCGCCCTCGGCGGCGTACGACATCTGCCCGATCCGGATCGACGCGTCGGCGAGGCGACGCAGGATGCCCTTCTCCCGGACGATCTCGGCGTAATAGCCGGCATTCGCAGCCACCGGCACGCTGGCCAGCAGCGTGTGCAGGTACGGCGCCCCGCCGACCCGGGTGATCTCGCCCCGCTTGGTCAGCTCGTCGGCCACCGTGATGGCGTCCGCCGGCTCGCCGCGACCGTAGAGGTCGAGGATCGCCTCGTAGACCTGCTCGTGGGCCGGCCGATAGAAGTCGACGCCGCGCAGCACCTCGACCACGTCGGCGATCGCGTCCTTGCTCATCAGCATCGCGCCGAGGACGCACTGCTCGGCCGCCATATCCTGCGGAGGGGTCCGATCGATCGATCGCCTGCTGTCGTCGTCGAACGGCGTCATCACCTCGGCAAGACTCACGAACGCTCCTTCTGCGATGGTGCTGACTGTTCCTCGACCGGCCTGATCCTCTGACCGGCCTGCTTCCTCGAACCGGTCGGTCTGGACCTCGTAGGCTCACCGTACGAGCAACCTCGGACACTTCGGTGCACCGCGCCGCTTCAGGTCAGCCCCGACCGGGCCAGGGCACAACGTACGCCCCTCGCGGTCCGCGCGATAGCACGTTATCCACAGCTTCTGGGGATAACCTGGGGACAACCGTCAACGACACGCACAGCACCTGTGCGCAGGCTGGGGACAAGACTGGGGACAACTAAGCACCACTGGCCCAATGTGCCCTTTGACTAGGGGAAACACGATAAGCGGCTGGTGGACAACTATCCGCACCGACATTCTTTTCGCCCCACCGACGGCGTGGGCGGACAGTTGACAACACCGCCTCCGAGTCGCTATCACACACGAGGCTGGGGAAAACTAGGCGCTTTCCAGACTTGCCGGTTTGTCGACACTGCAGGACACCGTCCGGGCCCCTAGAATCGCCGGGTGGCGCAGCAGACGGAACCGGACGCAGGCCCCGCAGCGGGCACGCCAGTGGAGGTTCTGCACCGGGTGTTCGGCTATCCGGCCTTCCGCGGAAACCAGGCCGAGATCATCGACCAGGTGGTGGCCGGCGGGGATGCCTTGGTGCTGATGCCGACCGGTGGTGGCAAGTCGCTGTGCTATCAGATCCCGGCGCTGGTCCGCGACGGTGTCGGTGTCGTCATCTCGCCGCTGATCGCGCTGATGCAGGATCAGGTCGACGCCCTCACCGCCCTCGGTGTCCGCGCGGGGTTCCTCAACTCCACCCAGGACCCTGCTCAGCGACGGGCTGTCGAGGACGCGTTCCTGGCCGGCGAGCTCGACCTGCTCTATCTGGCCCCGGAGCGACTGCGCGTCACCTCCACCCAGCGTCTGCTCCAGTCCGGCACGATCGCGCTGTTCGCCATCGACGAGGCGCACTGCGTGTCGCAGTGGGGCCACGACTTCCGCCCCGACTATCTCGGGCTGTCGGCGCTGCACGAGATGTGGCCCGACGTCCCGCGGATCGCGTTGACCGCGACCGCCACCGCTGCTACCCGGGCCGAGATCGCCACTCGGCTCGACCTCACCGGGGCCAAGCACTTCGTCTCCAGCTTCGACCGGCCCAACATCTCCTACCGGATCGTGGCCAAGGACCAGCCACGCCAACAGCTGCTGCAGCTGATCCGCAGCGAGCATCCGGACGAGTCGGGCATCGTCTACTGCCTGTCGCGCAACTCGGTCGAGACCACCGCGGAGTTCCTGACCAAGCAGGGCATCGAGGCGCTGCCGTACCACGCCGGCCTGGACGCCCGGACCCGCGCGGCGAACCAGTCCCGCTTCCTCCGCGAGGACGGGCTGGTGATGGTGGCCACCATCGCGTTCGGGATGGGCATCGACAAGCCGGACGTCCGCTTCGTCGCCCACCTCGACCTGCCCAAGTCGGTCGAGGGCTATTACCAGGAGACCGGCCGGGCCGGGCGGGACGGGTTGCCGTCCAGCGCCTGGCTGGCCTACGGGCTTCAAGACGTGGTGCAGCAGCGCCGGATGATCGACACCTCCGAGGGCGACGCCGCCCACCGCCGCCGGCTCGGTACGCACCTCAACGCCATGCTGGCGCTGTGCGAGACGGTGGAGTGCCGCCGCTCCCAGCTGCTGGCGTACTTCGGGGAGCAGACCGGCCCCTGCGGCAACTGCGACACCTGCCTCAGTCCGGCGCAGGCCTGGGACGGGACGGTGCCGGCCCAGAAGGTGCTCTCGACGGTGTACCGCCTCGACCGGGAGCGCCGGCAGCGGTTCGGCGCCGGGCACGTGATCGACATCCTGCTCGGCCGCTCCACCCCCAAGGTCGCCCAGTTCAGCCACGACCAGCTGAGCGTCTTCGGCGTCGGCACCGAGCTGGCCGAGAGTGAGTGGCGCGGCGTGGTCCGGCAGCTGCTGGCCCAGGGCCTGCTGGCCGTGGAGGGCGACCACGGCACCCTCGGGCTGACCGAGGCCAGCGCCGAGGTGCTCTATTCGGGACGTACGGTGCGGCTGCGGCGCGAACCCGAGCGCAGCGCCCGATCCGCCGGCCGCTCCAGCGGGTCCCGCCGGGCGGCCGCAGCGGCGGAGCTGCCCGCCGACGCGCAGCCGGTGTTCGAGCAGCTGCGGGCCTGGCGAGCCGCCACCGCCAGCGAGCAGGGCGTACCGGCGTACGTGATCTTTCACGACGCGACGTTGCGCAGCATCGCCGCGTTGCAGCCGACCACCCTGGACCAGCTGGGCACCGTCAGCGGGGTCGGTGAGAACAAGCTCGCCAAGTACGGCCAGCAGATCCTCGCCGCGTTAGCGGCCTGATGCCGCGCCGCGTTAGCGGCCTGATGCGCGCCGGCCTGATGCCGCGCCGCGCTGGTGGTGGCGGTGGGCTGGCAGGATGGTCGGCGTGCTGATCGCCACCTGGAACGTCAACTCGGTCGGGGCCCGGCTCCCGCGGCTGCTGGACTGGCTGGAGCAGCGCTCCCCCGACGTGGTCGCGCTGCAGGAGACCAAGTGCGCTGCGGACGCCTTCCCGTACGCCGACGTCAGTGCCCTGGGCTATTCGGCGCTCGCCGTCGGCGACGGCCGCTGGAACGGGGTGGCGGTGCTGTCCCGGGTCGGGTTGGAGCCGGTCGCCACCGAGCTGCCCGGCCACCCCGAGCCGCGCTATGTCTCGGCGTCCTGCGGTGGCGTCACCGCCACCAGCGTGTACGTCCCCAACGGACGCTCGCTGGACGACCCGCACTACGCCTACAAGCTGGACTGGCTGGCCACCCTGCGCCGGGGTCTCGATGAGGTCGACCGCAGCGTCCCGCAGGTGATCATGGGTGACTTCAACGTGGCGCTGACCGACGCCGACGTGTGGAACCCCGCCTCGTTCGTGGGCTCCACCCACGTCACCCCGGCCGAACGCGCCGCGCTGCAGTCACTGATCGACTGGGGCCTGGTCGACATCGCGGCCCGGCCGGGAAAAGGCGATCATCCCTTCACCTACTGGGACTACCGCGCCGGGATGTTCCACAAGGACTTCGGGATGCGGATCGACTATGTGCTGGCCAGTCCCACGCTCGAGGTCGTGGACGCCTGGGTGGACCGGGAGGCACGCAAGGGCAAAGGTCCCTCCGACCACGCGCCCGTCCTGGTGGAGATCGTCGACCCGACCTGACGCGCGGCTCAGCGGCCGAGCTCGCGCCGCAGCACGAAGAAGTACGGCTGCGCCATCCCCCGCAGGTCCATCGCCCCGAGCAGCGTGTCCCCGTCGACCAGTCGGAAGGCGTCCTGGATCGGCTGGCTGTCGTAGATCATGGCGGCCGAGGTGATGCCGCGGTATTCGAGCATCCGCAGCCGTGACCGGGGAGCGCGGGTGCTCAGCAGGGGCAGACTCAGCCGGAACGCGCGGTCGGCCAGCGGCAGGTGACCGAGCCGCGGCCAGGCCGTGAGCAGGCCGAGCGGCAACCGGGCGGGGTCCACGTCGACCAGCTCTCCCGTCGGGCCGCGGAAGATCAGCGGATGCCCGTCCTCGGGGTTGTCGAACCGCTTGCCGTGCCAGCCCAGCCGCTCGAGCAACCCGTCCAGCGGATGCCCGGTCGGCAGCTCGCTCCCCCGCCACGCCCCGCGCATCGTGGCCAGGTCCACCGCGGGCAGGTCGTCGAAGAAGTCCAGCGCCGCGGCGGTGGTCGTACCCTGCTGAAGCGTGGCCAGCCGATCGGCGGCGGACGGCGGCGACTCGGTCATCGGCTTCCCCTCTCGCGGTGGATCCTCGTCTCCTCAGGTCTACCCGAACGCAGGCGGTCCTGTCCTGGCCGCGACCGGGTCGACCACCGCGGCCAGACGGGGCGACGCCCAGCGGATCCCTGGTGGCCCTGAGGTGGAGGCCCATGTACGGACTCTCGCGTATGGACGCGCGCGTCTGGGCGATGGCTGCGCCGGGTCGAGTGCGATGGACTCGACAGGTGGATAAGACACTCCTGACCCTGTCGGTTCTGACCAGCGGGCTGATGGCCGGCCTGTTCGCTGCGTTCAGCTATGCCGTGATGCCGGGCCTTCGTCGCACCGACGACGCGACCTTCGTTCACTGCATGCGGTCGATCAACAAGGCGATCCTCAGCAACCCCGTCTTCGGAGTCATCTTCGCCGGCGCCTTGGCGCTTCTGGTCAGCGCGCTGATCAGCGTTCGCCACGAGGGAGGGGTCCGACTCTGGGTCGTCGGTGCGCTCGTGCTGTACATCTCGACGATGGTCGTCACCATGGTGCTCAACGTCCCGCTGAACGAGCGGCTCGAATCCGGTACGGACTCGGCAGCCGCCCTGCGCGCCGCCTTCGAGAGTCCCTGGGTCACCTGGAACACGATCCGCGCCCTGCTCAACGCAGCTGCCTTCGTCGCAGCGACGATCGCCCTGCTCCGGCTGCCATCCGGGTGAATCCTGTCCGGACGCCGGCGACGACGACGCCACTGCGCCAGACGTCGTGACCTCTCAGCCAGTCGAAGAACGGACCAGGTCGGTCTGCGGAACAGACATCATCGGGGCGAGAGCGAGTTGTCGATCCCGGGTCGCGGCAGGCCGACCAGTCGACTCGCGCTTGCCCAGAGGCTCGCGGCGGCGGCGTAGTCCCGGCCACCCCTGCCGGGCCTGCGTACCGTCGGATATCCCTTGATGCTGGCGATGCCGTCGGGACCGACGTAGGCGTTGCCGGCGACGTCCTGGGTGGCGGCGAACAGCAACGGCAACGCACCGTGCGCCGGGTCGTTGAGCAGAAACGGGAACCGGTTGATCACGTTCGCTGACGAGAACGCCACCGCGGTCGCGTTGTTCGGTGATCAAAGAGACCACCCCTCGACCGCCGTCGACGAAAGGGACCACCCCTCGACCGCCGTCGACGACGAGCTCAGCCGCAGTGCGGCGTACCGCTGGTTCCTCATCCCCAGCACCCGCGAGCTGTATCCGCCCGAGGACCATGATCACCACGGTCGGGTCCAGGTCTCCCAGCTCCGCGGCGCCGCCGCTCGACTCGGTCCGGCCGCCACTGCGCCCTTGATCAGGCACCTCCATGATCACAGTCCCGAGTTCGCCCGGCTGTGGGCCGCGCAGGAGGTGGGGCTTCGCTATTCGGAGCAGAAGCGACTCGTGCACGCTGAAGTGGGCGAGCTCTCCCTCTTCTGCCAGCAGGTGGTCGACCCCGACCAGGCCCAGACGTTGCTGGTCTTCACCGCGACCCCCGGCACCCGGAGCGCGGAGAAACTGCGGCTGCTCACCGTCGTCGGCACCTACAACGTTGCGACCGGCTAGGCCTCAGCCGCCGCGGTCCACCGACGCTGAGTCCTGCTGGCCGGCGATGTGGCCCGCCCGGTGACTCGGTTGCACCCGCCGCACTGGTGATCAAGCACCGGTTCAGCCAGCACGGCCACGGGCTCCGGCGCGGTAGTGCGCTGGGCTGATGCCGCGTACTCGGGTGAACGCCGCGCTGAAGGAGAAGGGGGTGCCATAGCCGACCTTGGCGCCGATGGATCCGATCGTCCAGTCCGTCCGGATCAGCATGTCGGCGGCCAGAGCGAGACGCCAGGCGGTCAGGTAGGCCATCGGGGGCTCACCCACCAGCTCGGTGAAGGTGCGCGCCAAGGCCGCCCGGGATACCCCCACCTCGGCCGCCAGCGACGCCACCGTCCACGGGCGGCTGACGTGATCATGGAGCAGCCGCAGCGCCGGGCCGACCACCGGATCGCTGCTCGCGAGATACCAGCCTGGGCGGTCGGCCTCCGCGCTGGCCAGCCAGGCCCGAACAGCGGCCATCACGACGAGGTCCAGCAGCCGGTCGAGGAAGACGTCCTGTCCGAGGTGCTCGCGCTGCACCTCGTCGCACAAGATCGTGACGAGGTCAGAGCTCCACCGGTCTTGAGTCAGCACGATGAGGGTCGGCAGCGTCCGTAGCAGCCGCTCGCTGACCGCGGACGCGCGTTCGTACGTCCCCGTCACCAGCACCGTGTCGCCTTCGGTGTCGTTGCCCCAGGCTCGCGTACCCAGCGTCATCTCAGCTGAGATGCTGCGCCCGGACGCGTCCGTGCAGATCTGCCCGGGATTGATGAAGTAGACAGGTTCGGTGTCCGGTGCATCGGCCACCGTGTAGGGGGTGGGTCCCTTCGCGATCAGCACGTCGCCGGCGTGCAGGTGGACGGGATCGACATCGTCGGTGACGATCCAGGCGTCCCCGCGCGCCACCACCGCGATCGAGAGCGGTGCTTCGTCTTGGATCCGGATCGACCACGGGGGTTGGAGCACCGACCGCATCAGGAACGCCCCATCCGCCCGAGGACCATCCAGCAGTCCACTCAGTGCGTCCATGGAGGCAATCTAGTGGACGCCTGCGTATGTTTCGGCGTGTTCTGGCCATGGTTGCGCCGGCTTGAGTGCGATGGACTCGACCTGTGGCGACGAGACTCCCCGGCCGGTTCGGTGGGGACTCATTCGCCGCGGCCGAGGTCACACCTGTGGCCGAAGCGCCAGCTGAACCCTCTGCGAAAGGAAGCACCATGCCAGACCCCAACCCGGGCCCGACCGTGATCATCGGCGGCACCGGAAAGACCGGCCGCCGGGTAGCCGAACGACTTCAGCAACGCGGCGTCGCGGTACGCCCGGTGTCTCGGTCCACACCCATCCGGTTCGACTGGGACGACGTCGACACCTGGGCGCCGGCGCTCGCCGACGCGGGCGCGGCCTACATCACCTACAGCCCCGACCTTGCGTTTCCCGGTGCCGACCAACAGATCGCCGGGCTCGCTGCCATGCTCGCCGAGCGGCAGATCCGGCAGGTGGTGCTGCTCTCCGGCCGGGGTGAGGACGGCGCCATCGCGAGCGAGCGGGCACTCCACGCCGCACTTGCGTCAGCGATCGCCGTCCGCTGCTCGTTCTTCACCCAGAACTTCACCGAGGGACCCTTCCTGCCCAGTGTCCTCGACGGCGACTTCGCGCTGCCGGTGAGCCCGGCGGTGGCCGAGCCGTTCCTCGACATCGATGACCTCGCCGACGTCGTCGTCGCCGCCCTGTCGGACGTGGCACAGCACGGCCGGATCCTCGAGCTGACCGGACCCCAGGCGATGACCTTCCCCGACGTCATGGCCGTTATAGCGCGGCGAACTGGGCGGACCGTCGCGTTCCGGGAGATCTCCGCCCCGGAGTACGTCGAACAGGCGGTCCTGGCCGGTGTCCCGGCCGACCTGGCCGCAGGTCTGGCCGCGCTGTTCGCCGAGGTTCTCGACGGCCGCAACGTCGCAACCACCACAACGGTCGAGGATGTCCTCGGTCGTCCGGCGACGGCCGTCGACGTCACCATCGGGCGAGCTGCCGAGCGGGGATGCTTCGAGGACGGGACCCAGCCGCCGGCCCCCCTCACCGGCGCGGACCGGTACGCCGGTCGCGGCGGTCCCGGTATCAGAGACTGAGATCCGCCAGCGTCGCGATGACCGCGATGTCGTCGAGGCGCCCTGTGCTGGGACTGCGGGGCGTTTCGAGAGCACCTTCGCGGTCCAGCCACACCGCGCCCCACCCCGCCGCCCGGGCGGCGAGGACGTCGTTGGCCAGATCGTCGCCGACCATCACGCAATCCCCGGGTGCGAGGTCGAGTGCCTGGTTGACGGCAGCGAAGCACCGGGGATCGGGTTTCGCCGCCGGCAACCGAGACGACGCAAACAGCTGATCAGCAAGGCAATCCAGGCCGACAGCGGCGAGCTTCTGCTGTTGTTGATCATGATCACCGTTGGTGAGCACCGCCAGCCAATAGCCCTGTGCGCGCAGCCGGGTCACGCTCGGCAAGACGTCGGGAAACGCGACCCAGTGGGAGCGATAGTGGGTCAGGTAGCCCTCGAAGGCCTCATCGGTTTGAGAGTCGTCCCAGCCGGCGGCGCCCGGCCAGAACGCCCGGACGCGACGCCGGCGCTGGTCCTGAAAGGAACACCGGCCCGACCGGTACGCCTTGAATGCCTCGGCCTCCAACCTCAGCCACCGGTCAGTACGCTCGCCGAGCTCGGCGTCACTCACCCCTCGTTCGGCGCACCACGCCCGACACGCTGCGATGGCGGAGCCCCGGTGGTCGAGCAGGGTGTCGTCCAGGTCGAAGACCACTGCCGCGAAGCCGGCCAGGTCTGCCATGCCGCCACCGTACCCAGGGCCGCCGCTGACCGCCGCGGGTCTCATGGCTGCTGCTGCGTGGGAGCCGGTGCAGCATTGCGGAGCCGGATGCCACTGAAACCGACCGTCGACGAGACGACGGCGTCCCACCAGGGCCACAGCGATCGCACCAGGCGCAGCTCGATCCCAGCTCGTTCATGCAGCGCGAGCAGGTCGCCCACCGGCTCCGGTGGCCCGAGGGGACTGACGCGCTGGCGAGCCACCATCGCGTGCGGCTCGTCCGCGTCGCCGTACGGGTCGAACCCAGCGGCGTCGAAGCGGTAGGCGAAGACCTGAGCAGCCTGGATCCGATCCAGCCAGGCGTACTCCACCACATGGACCCGAGCGGCGGAGGGGCCGAGGACCCGCTGTTGATCATCGTCGGTGGTGCTGCTGGTCGCCCATGCCATGGCGCGTGGGCACTGCCGCGGGAACCAGTAGCTGGGAGCATGGTCAGCATTCACCGCCCAGACGTACGCGGTGGGATCGGTCGCTGTGGCCGCGACGTGAGGGGTGAACTCGATGATGGTCGGATCCTCCGAGAAGTGGAGCACCTCGCCCGCTCGTGGCCGCATGACGCGAGCCTAGAGCGACGACACGTCGATGGTCACTATGACTGCGGACACGACCGAGCCATCAGGCAGTGCCGCGCCTGATCAGGCGCCACGGCACCGCGATCCGCTCGCAGGGGAGGTCGGGTTCGTCGATCCGGCGCAGGAGTCGCTGGATCGCCGGACGATAGTTGGTGTCCTCGCAGCCGACCGTGGTCAGCGGCGGAGTGACGGCGAGGCCTTCCTCGATGTTGCCGGCCCCGACGATCCGGACGTCGTCAGGAACCCGCAGACCCAGCTGGATCGATGCCCACATCGCCGTGATCGCGCCACGGTCCGAACCGACCATGATCGCGTCCGGTCGGCGGTCGACGGGTTGCTGGAGCAGCTCGGTGACCAGCGCGTGGATCTGCATCTCACCGCCATAGGCGGCCGGGACGGTGAACCTGGTCGTGATGCTGGCGCGATTGAAGCCGGCCGCCGTGAAGGTGTCCAGGAACCCGTCCTTGCGGGGGTCGGGATGATCGCCCGAATCGCGGGCGATGTAGGCGGGTCGAGCAGTGCCGGTATCGATCAGATACTGGGCGGCTTGGGCCACCGCGTCGTATTCGTTCTGAACCAACACGTCGATCGCTCCGGGGGAGAATCCCTCACCCACCGCGAGCACGGGTACGCCGGAAGCGGCGATCCGGTCCAGCCGATCCTGGCCGTAGGTGGCGTTGGCCACCACGACGACAGCATCGGCGATGCCGTCCGACACGAGCTTCTCGCTGCGGTCGATGGTCCGCGGACCGGTGTCGTCGAAGCGCACGATCACCACGCCCAAGCCGGCCTCATCGGCCACTTCCTCGATCTGGGTGATCAAGGTCAGCGCCCACGGGTTGAGCGGCGTGTACGCCGCCACGGCGACCAGGCCGGTGCGGTTGCGACGCAACACCCGGCCGGCGCGCTGAGGACGGTAGTTCAGCTCGGCCATCGCGGCGAAGACGCGTTCTCGAACTTCCGGGGTGGCCGGGCTCTTGCGGTCCGCGCGGCCGCTGATGACATAGCTGACGGTGGCGACGGAGACGCCGGCAAGCGCTGCGACGTCGCGCTGCGTCACTGCTCGTGACGGTCGTGCTGGCATCGAACCCCCTCTCCCCTTCGCCATGACCACGCAGTCTCGCACCCTTGACAAGATCTGGCCCGAACCATAATGGTTAATCGCATACCCGGTTAAACGAATACCCAGACAAAGGAGCCATGGATGTTTGACGCCACAACGGATCGGATCAGCCGCCGTACGCTGATCGGCGGCGCCGCCGGACTGGGTGCCATGGCACTCGCGGGCTGCCAGGTCGACACCGGAGCCTCCGCCGGAGCGGAAGCGTCCGGCACCGGCCTGGAGTTTCCGGACTTTCCGACCGAGCTGCCGACCGAGGACGTCACCTTCCGCTGGGTGGACAGCGGCGACCTCAAGGCCGTCTTCGAGAAGGCGGTGCTGGACGCCTTCACCGCCAAGCACGACAACATCACCACGCAGTACGACGGCAACGGCTGGGACAACGTCAACCAGGTGGTGCCGCTCGGCATCCGCAACGGCAGCGCTCCGGACGTCTTCGCGTTGCCGCAGAACGTCCCCGCGCAGACGGCCATCGCCGAGGGCTGGGTTCAACCGCTGGATGACGTCGTCCCTGACTTCGCCACCTGGAAGGCCGGCTTTCCCGAGACTGCGCTGATTCCCGGCGTGCATGTCTTCGACGGCAAGACCTATTCCTGGCCGTTGAACTCCACCCGTCGGCTCGACAAGATGATCTTCTTCGACACCAAGGTGATGGCCGCCGCCGGATACGACGATCCGGCCGGCACCGTCAAGACCTGGGACGATTTCCGGACCGCCGCGAAGAAGGTGACCGACTCCGGCAAGGTCGGCTACGTCGTCACGGGTGACCAGCTGTCGGTGTGCCTCGCCATCTTGGCCAACAGCGCCGGCTGGCGCGGCAACAACAACGGGATGGACATGCGGTCGGGCGAATACGTCTACGACGCGCCTGAGATGCTGGACGCCATCGAACTGCTCCGGTCCATGATCGCCGACAAGTCCGTCATCCCCGGCTTCCTCAGTCTCGGCGACAAGGATGCTCGTGCGCAGATGCCCACCGGCAAATACGGCATGATTCTGAACGGACCGTGGGACATCCCGTCCTGGAAGAAGCAGTCACCGGACTGGGACTACTCCATCGCCGTGGCCCCGAGCCCTGACGGCCGGGACTACCACGTGCCCTATCGCGAGACCGGCGCCAACATGGTCTGGGTGTACGCCAAGACGCCCCATCCTCAGGTGGCGGGCCAGCTGATCGCCTACATGGGCTCGCTGGCCGGTCAAACGACCATGGTGCAGCTCAGCGAAGGCAACCTCGTCTCGACCATCGCCCAGGCCAACAGCGACGCAGCCCAGCCTGGGCTGCTGGACCCGAAGGCGGAGCAGGCGGCAGGTCTGGCCCGGGCGATGATGCGCACCTGTCCCCAGGTGGAGCTGCGCAGCGACGACGCCGCCAAGGTGGCCCTCCGGTTCAAGCCCGTGTCGCCGACGATCACCGACCTGATGCAGGGCATCTTCTCCGGCCAGCTCAGCGACGCCCGTACAGTCCTCACCGAGCACTCCGCCCGGATGAACAAGGCGCTCGACACCGCGATCGCCGCCGCCCAGGCGGACGGCGCCAAGATCGACCGCGAGCAGTATGCGTTCTCCAACTGGGACCCGACGAAGGACTACGTCGCCGCCGACTACAAAGCGCTGGGCTGAGCCACGATGGCGACAGTGTCCACCACCGAGCTGCGGGTCCAGAACCGGGTGGGAGGTTGGTACGAACGCGTCACCGCCCGTTGGTGCTACGTATTCTTGCTCCCCGCCCTGATTCTGGCCGCACTGTTCACCTTCTATCCCATGATCATGTCCTGGGTCTATTCGACGATGTCCTGGTCTGGCTTCACCAGCGAGATGACCTTCGTCGGGTTGGAGAACTACGCCACCTTGGTCGTTGACCCGCTGTTCTGGCGGGCGTTCGGCCGGTCGATGATCTTCGTCCTGGTGGGTACCCCGCTGCGCGTCGGTCTCGCCCTCGTCGTGGCGCTCATCCTCAACCACCAGGTCAACCGCCTCTCCACCGTCTTTCGGACCATGTTCTTCCTGCCGGTGATGGCGTCAGCGTCGGTCATCGGTGTGGTGATGACCTTCGTCCTGAGCCCGAACAACGGTCCGGTGAACACGGTTCTGACCGGTACCGGCTTGGTGGACGCTCCGGTGGAGTTCCTCTCCAACCCGAAGCTGGCTTTCTGGACCGCCCTGCTGGTGCATCTGTGGAAGAACTTCGGCATCACGATGATCTATTGGCTCGCTGCCCTGCAGACCGTGCCGAAGGACTACTACGAGGCCGCCTCCGTCGACGGCGCTAAGGCGTGGCAGCTGCTGCGGCACATCACGATGCCGATCCTGCTCCCCTTCACGGTGATCATCATCGTGCTGACGGCCCAGGAGAACCTGCACGCGTTCGCCATGATCCAGGCGATGACGCAGGGCGGTCCCTATTTCACCACGCAGGTGATTGAGATCTTCATCTATCAGACCGCCTTCGCTGCCGACACCAGCGGCGGGGTTCCCCAACTGGGCTACGCCTCCGCCGCCGGGTGCTTCTTCGGAACGGCCACCCTGATCATCGGACTGATGCAGGCCTGGGCCGCCAAACGGGTCGCTGAGACCCGGCGGGAGCTCAAGGCCGACAGCACTGCCGAGGAGACGATCGCATGAGCACGCTGACCGACGCCCGACCGGGAGCGCCGTTCAGTCCTGACGGGCCGGCCACGACGCCGCCTCCCCGCCGGCAACGGCCCCGCTTCTCCCGGCGGGAACGTTGGTGGGCGGTACTCACTAGCATCATCTTGATCCCGATCCTGCTCGTCTGGGTGTATCCGTTCGTATGGACGCTGTCGTCGTCGATCAAGAGCAACACCGAGATCTTCAGCAACGTCAACCCGTTCACCTCGGTGGTCCGGCTCGGCAACTACAGCCAGGCCTGGAATGACGCCGACATGGGCAAATATCTGTTCAACACCGTTTTCGTCACTGGATTCTCCATCCTCATCGCCGTCACCACCGCGGCGCTGATGGGGTATGTCCTGGGGCGGTACCGGTTCGCCGGCAAGCGCGTCGTCATCGCCTTCTTCGCACTCGCGGTGTTCCTGCCCGAGGGCTACACCATCATCCCGATCTTCGACCTGGTCGACGCGCTGCACCTCAGTGGCAGCCTGTGGGGGGTGACCTTGGCTGAGGCCGGCGGGATCAACGCCGTCACCATCTTGCTGTTCGCCGGCTACTTCGCCCAGATGCCCAAGGAGCTGGAGGAGGCGGCCCGCGTCGATGGCGCCGGATTCGTCCGGATCTTCCTGCAGATCTATCTCCCGCTGGCCAAGCCCGTCACCGCCACTGCCGTGATCTTGCAGTTCATGCACTCCTGGAACGACTTCCTGCTGCCGCTGGTGCTGACCCTCAGCCGCCCCGAGCTCCGCACGCTGTCCGTCGGCATCTACGCCCTGCGCAACCAGTACTACAGCGACTGGGGAGTGATGACCGCAGCCTCAGCCATCGCCTTGCTGCCGATCATCGTCTTGTTCCTCTTCCTCCAGCGCTACTTCGTCGAAAGCTTCGCGGGAGCCATCAAAGGCTGATCGCCGCCGCGTGATCACCGATGACCCCCATCCCACTGATTCGGAGACCCATGTCGTCACCACATCCCCCGCCCGTCCGGACGCCGTCACGTGCCGCCGGTCCCCGCTCCCAACCGCTGGATCGACCCAACATCATCTGCATCTGTGTCGACCAGATGCGGGGCGACGCCTTGTCGGCCGCCGGCCACCCGGTCGTGAAGACCCCACACCTGGACGAGATCGCCGACAGCGGCACCCGCTTCTCCCGGGCGTACTCGGCGACCCCGACCTGCGTTCCGGCGCGTGCCGCCTTGTTCACCGGGCAGTCGCAGGAGCGCCACGGACGTACCGGCTATCGGGAGGGGGTGCCGTTCGCCGAGGCCCATCCGGTCACGATGCAGCAGACGCTGCGTGATCACGGCTATCAGACTCAGGCCATCGGCAAGATGCACGTCTTCCCCGAGCGCGCTCGCTGCGGGTTCGACGACGTCCGTCTGCACGACGGTTTCCTGCATTTCGGGCGCCGCTACGGTGGTCGCAACCTCGCGGCCAACGACGACTACCTGACCTGGCTGCGCCGTCAACCCGGCGTGGACGCCGTCGCCGACTACATGGATGACGGCGTCGGCTGCAACTCAATGGTGGCCATCCCGTGGAACCGCGCGGAGCACCTGCACCCCACCAACTGGGCCGTCACCGAGACTCTCGACTGGCTGGACCGGCGGGACCCGACGGCACCGTTCTTCTTGTGGCTGTCGTTCCATCGTCCGCACGCGCCGTTCAACCCGCCGCAATGGGCCTTCGACCAGTATTTCCACGGCCCCCGGGTGGAGCCGCCGGTAGGCGACTGGGTCGGCGACTACGACGAGTTCCGCCGGGACAACTATCACCAGACGGTGATGGGCCGCCTCGACCCCGAGTCGCACCATCGGACCACGAGCGGCTACTACGGCAACATCACCCACATCGACCTGCAGCTGAACCGATTGCTGGAGGCGTTGAGCGACCACGAGCTGGCCGATGACACCGCGATCGTGTTCGTGTCCGACCACGGCGACATGATGGGTGACCACGACATGTATCGCAAGAGCGTCGGCTACGAGGGCAGTGCGCACGTCCCGCTCATCGTCCGACCGGCGCCCCGGTTCGAGCCCGACTACGTTCCCGGGCAGGTGATCGACGTCGTGACCGAGCTGCGGGACGTGATGCCGACGGTGCTGGAGATGGCGGGCGTTCCCGTCCCGGACAGCGTGGACGGGCTCAGCCTGCTCCCCCACCTGCGCCGCCGGGACGTGCCTTGGCGGGCCGAGATCCACGGTGAACACGTCCACTTCGACCAGTCGCTGCAGTGGGTCACCGACGGCAAGCGGAAATACCTGTGGAGCTCGGCCCGAGGGCTGGAGCAGTTCTTCGATCTGGAGCAGGATCCAGACGAGCTGCACAATCTGATCGGCGACGTCACGCGGGAGGCTGAGATCGAGGACTGGCGCCAACGGCTGATCAGCTATCTCGATGGCCGGGAGGAAGGCTTCGTCTGCGACGGAGCGCTGGTGCCCGGACGTCCGGTTCAGACCGAGGCGTCGCGGATCAGCGCTCTGCTCTGACCGGTCAGTCCGCGCCTAGGCCCCGCCGTGCGCATACACGCCGCCGCCGGCGTCGACGGCTGCCCGGCACAGCCGCTGCAGCTCGTCGAGGTATGCCCGCAGCTGCGCCGGGTCCGGGTCGGCGAAATCCTCGAACGTCGACCACTCCGGGACCAGGGCATGCAGTCGGTCTGCGTCGCTGACCGCGATGGTGCTCACCAGGTCAGCCGGCAGGCGGAGCACGATCCCCCGCTCATCCTCGGTCTCGGCGACGATGTGCTCCTCGTCCTCGAGGTCGACTCCCGGCCCGGTCAGCAGGACGACGAAGCGACCGAGCTCTTGGGAGAACTGCACTCCGTCGACCACGTCGGTGAGCAGGCCTGCGGCGTCGGCCTCGGTCGGCGGTCGCTGCGGACCTCGCGGCCAGTCGAGGACGGCGGCGGCCGCCGCATCAGAGCGGGCGGCGAAGTAGGCGTAGTCCATGGCGGACACGCTAGTCCGGCCGTGGGGCATTTCGTCGCCGTCACGCCAGTCGGGCTTCCCGGGCCGATGTTTGCGCGGCTATTCGACGCCGGGCGACGATTCCGGTCCCTGCCGCAGCTTCGCCAGAGCGGCGGCGGCCGCCGAGTCGGGGTCAGCCCGATAGACCACCAGTTCCTGACCTGGCGCCGAGCGTACGTCGAAGGTCTGGATCCGCAGCTCCAGGTCGCCGGCGACCGGGTGGCGAAACCGCTTGGCCCGCAGCCGTCGGCCCCGGGCGAGGTGGTCGGCCCACATCGCGCGGAACTCGGCGCTGCCCGCGTACAGCCGATCCCGGACCGCGCCGATCCGGGGGTCGTCGGGCTGACCGGCGTCCAGCAGGCGGAAACCGGCGACGGTGTTGGCGGCGACGTCCTCCCAGTCGACATACAGCGCACACGAACTCGGCTCGAGGAACACCGACTCGAGATAGTTGCGGGTGCCGGGGAAGCCGAGGAACAACACCTCCGCCAGCGCGTTGGTGGCGAGCACGTCGAAGGCGTGACCCAGAACGATGGCCGGATGATCGACCCACTCGTCCAGCAGGGCGACCAGGTCCGGGTCCACCTCGTCGGCGGTGGCACTGGTACGCCGCGGCGTCAGCCCGGCAAGTCGATAGAGGTGGGTCAGGCCGTACTCGTCGAGCTTCAGCGCCCGCCCGATCCCGTCGGCGACCGCCGGCGACGGCGAGGTCTCCCGCCCCTGCTCCAGGCGGACGTAGTAGTCGACGCTGACCCCGGCGAGCTGGGCCACTTCCTCACGGCGTAGGCCGGGGACTCGGCGCCGATCGCCCTGGCCGAGCCCGACGTCGGCGGGCTGCACCCGACTGCGGATGGCCTGCAGGAACTCGCCGAGAGTGGAGGGCACGCTGCGACTCTAGCGCCGGCCCCACGCGACGGCGCCGAACCTCGCGGTGCTGGCGAACCTCGCGGTGCTGGCGAGGGTGGGTGCGGCGCACCCCGGTGCAACCGGGCCTTCCCCGAGTCTCGGAGGCTGCCCAGACTCGAAGCATGACGAACAACGATCGGACTACCTCATGACCACCACCTGGCTCATCACCGGCGCCGGCCGCGGACTCGGGCACGCATTCGCCACGGCCGCACTGGACCGCGGCGACACCGTGGCCGCCACCGCCCGCGACCTGGCCACCTTGAACGACCTGCGGTCGACGTACGGCGATCGGCTGCTGCCGTTCGCCCTCGATGTGACCAGCCGCGACGATGCGCGCTCGGTCGTCGCGGCAGCGGCGGAACAGCTGGGCTCGCTCGATGTCGTCGTCAACAACGCCGGCTACGGACACTTCGGCGCCGTCGAGGAGCTGTCCGAGGACGATCTCCGCTCCCAGCTCGAGACCAACCTGTTCGGCGCCTTGTGGGTGGCCCAAGCCGCGATCCCGATCATGCGTGCCCAGGGACACGGCCGGCTGATCCAGATCTCCAGCCTCGGCGGGATCGGGGCGTTCGCCAACCTCGGCGCCTACCATGCATCCAAGTGGGCACTGGAAGCGTTGTCAGAGTCACTCGCCCTGGAGGTCGCGCCGTTCGGCATTCACGTCACCATCGTCGAGCCGGGCGGCTACGCCACCGACTGGGCCGGCGCGTCGGCCCGCCATTCCGCGCCGCTGCCCGCGTATGACCCGCTCCGCGAGGCGGCCGCCGCCCGACGTGGCGGCCAGACCTCCGGCTCACCGGAGGACGCCGCCGCAGCACTGCTGCAGGTGGTGGACAGCGCCGAGCCACCGCTCCGGGTGATCTTCGGCGCCCAAGCGGCCGGCATCGTCCGCGGGATCTACCAGCGCCGCCTCGACGAGTGGGACCGGTGGGCGACGGTGACCGAGGTCGCGCAACGCTGAGCGACAGTCGCATCAGGACCCGGGCGATCTATCGGATCGGGCTGAACCAGCACGGATAACCAGGTGCTGCAGCGGCACCGAGCCGCCTAGCATCGAGACGTCCCACTGGCGGGACCGGCCCGCCGACGAGAGCCGCGGGAAAGGACGACGATGACGTCTCGGCTGATAGCACTCTGCATCGACGCGAACGACCCTCAGCTGCTCGGCGGCTTCTGGGCAGGCCTCTTGGATAAAGAGGTGGTCGACGACCGCGACGGCACCTCCCTGCTACCGAGCGACGACACCGAATTCCGGATCCGGTTCCGCCCCACCCGCGAGCCGAAGGTCCGCCTCAACCGGCTCCACTTCGACCTGACCAGCACCACGCCGGCAGACCAGCAGCAGCGGGTCGCGACGGCGCTGAGCCTCGGCGGTCACCACCTCGACATCGGCCAGGGCGCCGACGCCCAGCATGTCGTGCTGGCCGACCCCGAGGGCAACGAGTTCTGCGTCGTCGAGCCGGGCAACAACTTCCTCGCCGGCTGCGGTCTCGTCGGCGCGCTGTCGTGCGAAGGGTCGCAGCAGGTCGGCTACTTCTGGAGCCAGGCGCTGGCCTGGCCGTTGGTCTGGGACCAGGACCAAGAGACCGCCATCCGTTCGCCGCACGGCGGCCCGAAGGTCTCCTGGGGCGGTCCGCCGGTGCGGGAGAAACGCGGCAAGAGCCGTACCCACTTCGACCTCGCTCCGACCGGCGGCACCGCCCAGCACGAGGAGGTGGCGCGGCTGGTGTCCCTTGGGGCGGTCGCGGTCGACGTGGATCTGGGCGAGGACAACTCGGCGGTGCTGGCCGATCCCGACGGCAACGAGTTCTGCGTGCTGTCGGCCGCCCGCACCGACTGACCCGGTACAACCGCACACATCGCTGATCGCCGGTGCCACGACAGGCGCGTCCGCCTGCGGGTCGTCATCGCCTCGCTCTGTACGTCTTGACCATGGTTGTCACCATGGCGCTGAACGACGTCGTGACCGTGGCGGCCAAACGCGCCGGTCACCCGGTGGCCGAGCTCTTCGCCGAGGTCCTCGACGGTCGCAAACGTAGCGACCATCACGACAGTCGAGGACATCTCGGTCATCCGGCGACGACGGTCGACGTCACCATCGGCCGAGCCACCGAGCGGGGCGCTTCGACGTCACCACCTGACCACCGGCGCGCCCGCCCAGACGACCCGTCACAAGGGTCACGCCGCACTATCCCTGCCAGCAACGGATCTCGTCGGGCCAACTCAAGACGATGCCGAGCTCGCCAGTGAGCACGCCCTGGTAGTCGCGCAAGTTCTTCTCCTCCTCGCGCACCTGCCTGGGAGTCAGGTTGTGAGCAAGGCAGTACGCCACCAGAGCGCCGGCGGCCTCACCGATTGACCACTCCACGGGATGCAACCGATAGGCACCGTTCGTGATGTGGGTCGTCCCGATATTCTTGTTGGCCGGCAGGAAGTTGGAGACGCTCTCCGGAATCAGCGCTCCGAGGGGGATCTGGAACGGATAGCACCCGATGTCGACATAGTTGCGCCCTGACGTCGAAGGGTGCAGATCGATCCGATAGTGGCCGATCCCGACACTGTCGACGAAGATTTCCGACCCAGCCCCCGGCGGGCGCATCTCCCAGCCGATGTGCTCCTCGGTCACGGTGAAGAGGGCCTTCATACGCCGCGATTCTCGAATATAGGGTTCCTTGGCCAGACCATCGGCCGTCCCGGTCACGTCGCCGCGGAGCCGGAGCTCGGGATAGCCCCGTTCACCGTTCGACCGCGGTGCTTCGGTCTGCATCCAGTACAGGAACGACAGGCTGAGATCGCGGGCACCAGCCAGGGTGCGCTGGCGCTCGTCCGGGTCCGTCGACAACAGGGCGCTCTCCCAGTAGTCAATCTGGGGCCAGTTGACCAAGGTCACTTCGCCGCCGACGAAGGTCTCGTCGAAGTTCGCCGTCGAGAGGACCCGCCGGTAATGCCACAGGTCCCGCCCGTCGTGGCCGATCGCCTCCTCAGGCGCGCCGCTGAAGATTGGCCGGACGCGTTCCTCAAGTGTGATCGGGTGAACGTCGGTCCACGACAACTGCGATCCCGGCCACCGCGGATCACAGGTCTCGCGCCAGTGCTGATAGCCGGCAGGCCGATCGATGGTGTGATCCTCGCCGGGGCAGTACTCCACCGCAAAGCACCAGGAGATGGCCTGTTGATCACGCATGTTCGACTCGTCCGGCGCATGGAGCTCGCCCGTCTGCTGCCGCGACTCGGCGCCGATCACGTGGGGTACGTCTGCTAGTTCGAGGAGGTCGCCCAGCTCGGTCGCGTCGATGGTGAAGGCGCCGCGCAATCGGCGTTCGCGGCCGGTCTTCCTGTCGCGAACCAGCACCGACTCGATGCGGTCACCCGCGCGATCGACCGCCACAGGCTCGTGCTCGTAGAACACCTGCAACTGACCGGCCGCTACTGCGCCGGCCACCATCTCACTCAGCACGCTCGCGCCCACGCGGGGCTCGTGGCAGAGACGCGAGACGAAGCCGCGCCCGGGGTTGAGCTCGTCGTCGGTGCGTGCTTCCGGTGTGAGCGGATAGTTGCGCCGGTAGTAATCGCGCACCCGGGTCCGGAGGTCGCGATAGCTCGGTGACGCCAGGTCGCTCTCGATCCACGGATGCTCGTCCGGTGGTACGCCCTGGGTGGACAACTGCCCGCCGAGCCAGTCAGACGCTTCGGTCATCACGACCGTCCTGCCCAGTCGGAGCGCGGCCAGCGCGGCGGCGACGCCGCCGAGGCCGCCGCCGATGATCACGAGGTCGGTTGAAAGCTCTTCAGTCATAGATGTGCAGTCTTTCGTTGATCGGGAGGAAAGTTGGATGGCTGCGGATCAGCCTTTGAGGCCACCGTCGGAGAGGCCGGACACGAAGCCTCGCTGGTTGAGGAAGAAGACGATCAGAACTGGGATGCTGATCAGCAAGGTGGCCGCCATCAGGGCTCCGTACTGAATGTTCCCCGATGAGGTGAAGGTGGTGATCGCCAACTGCACCGTGATACTGCGTTCGGATGTGGAGACCACCAGGGGCCAGAGGAAGTCGTCCCAGACCCCGGTGAACGAGAAGATGGCGACCACGGCGATCAGCGGCTTCGCCAGGGGCAGATAGATCTTGAAGAAGATGCGGAACTCGCTGGCACCGTCGAGCCGCCCGGCTTCCGCGAGATCACGATCCAGCCCGGCGAAGTACTGCCGGGACAAGAAGATGTTCATGGTGCCGACGAGATAGGGCAGCAGCAGTCCGCCCAAGGAATCCAGGAGCCCGCTTCCTCCGCGACCGAAGATGTCGTTGCCGCCGGCCAACGGGAAACCCTTGGCCATGAGGAACAGCGGGATCAGGGTCACTGCGGTGGGGATCGCGACGGTGGACAGCAGCCCATAGAAGACGACTCTGCTGCCGGGGAAGGGCAGGTGTGCGAACGCGTAACCCGCGATCACAGGCACGATGCAGTTACACAGGACGGCCACCACGGTCACGAAACTGGAGTTGAGGAACGCCCGTCCCAGATTCGCCGCCTTGACGGCGGTAAAGAAGTTCTCCAACGTCGGGTTGTCCGGGATGAGCTTCGCCGCGGCGAACGCGGACGCCTCGGGGGTGAACGCCAAACTGATCATCCAGAGGAACGGCGCCAGCACCATGATGGTGGCCACGGACAGGACGACGATTCGGCCCCAGTGGAGACGGGAGGCATGACGGGCACCCGGCCCTCTTCGTCGGGCCGTCATTTCCGTCCCCCTTGGCCGCCGCGGATCGCGAGCATGGTCAGTCCGGCGATGAACGCGAAGAGGACGAATGCCATTGCTGAGGCGCTTCCCATCTGGTTGTACTGAAATGCCTCGGTGTAGATCAGGTAGTTGACAGTTGTCGTGCTGCCCAACGGGCCACCTTGGGTGAGGATGAAGATCTCCGCGAAGCCTTGCGCGAGATAGATGATGTCCATCGCGATGACGTACGTCAGCATCGGGCGGACACCCGGCAGGGTCACGTAACGGAACTGGTTCCAGGCGTTCGCACCATCCATGCGGGCCGCCTCGTAGAGATCACGCGGCACTGCCTGTAGGCCTGCCAGGAGCAGGACCATATTGCTTCCCAGTGCCTTCCAGATCCGCATGGCTGACGCCGCATTCAGAGCAGCGTCCTCGCTCGCGAGCCAGCGCTGATCCTCCAGACCGAGCGCCCCGAGAACCCCGTTGGCGAGCCCGGTGTCGGAATAGATCCACAGCCAAATCATGCTCACAGCGGTCAGGGAGATGATGTGCGGGACATAGAGGCCCGTTCGGAAGAATCCGACCCCGCGGAACGGCCGGTTAGCCAGCAGGGCCAAGAACAAGGCGATAATCACCGTGAACGGCAGAACCTGTGCCACATAGCGAAGCGTGACCAGCAGGGCCTTGCCGAAGTCGGGATCGTCCATCAAGGCTCGATAGTTCTCCAGCCCGATGAACTCGGGGCCGGAGCGACTCAACGGACTGTACTCGGTGAAGCTCAGATAGAACCCGTACAGCACCGGCCCGATCTGAAAGATAAGGATGTACAACGCGGCGGGCAGGACGAAGAGCATCCCAAACAACCGCTGTTTGCCGTGTACATGGCGAAAGAGTCGGTTCGGGCGGTCCTGCCCGGCCGGCGAGAGTGACGCCGACCGGACAGGTGCCGCTGGTTTCTTGTCGTCAACTGTTGGCTGCAAGGACCTTGTCCACTTTCCCTGCGGCTTCGGCCAGGGTCTCCTCAGGCGTCAGCTTCCCACGCAGAGCACGCTCGAGCGATGCGTCGATCTCGTCCCGCATCTGCACCCAGCCGGCAACGTTGGGGTTCCCGCGGGCATAGTCCAGCGACTTGAGAGCCAATGCCAACTCGGGACTGTCCTTGATGAACTGGGCCTCGGAGGACGACTTGCGAATGGGGAGGTTGCCCAGGCCCTCGTTGTATTCCTCGTTGGTGTCGGCCGAAATCATGTACTCGACGAACTTCCAGCCGAGTTCCTGATTCTGGCTGTCCTTGTTGATCATGAGCCCGTTGGCGGGTCCGCCGAAGGCGGCAGGTTCCTTGCCTTCGAAGGCAGGCGGCGTCATGACCCGCAGATCACGGTCCGGTGCCGCCTTCTGCAGATCGGCCACCACGCTGACACTGGTCAGCTCCATCGACGCCTGACCGGTCACGACTGGCTGCTGAGCAGGAGGCAGGCCGGACCAGTTGCTGCCGAGCTGACCGTCGACCGGTGACTCACCGGAATAGAGATCGGTGAAGTACTGCAGCGCCTCCTGGCCTTCAGGTGAGTTGAAGGCTGCGGCGGTCTGGTCCTCATTCAAGAGCGATCCACCATTGGACCACAGCAGCGTCGCGAAGGTCTGTTGCGAGCCGATGGGGTTGCTCGGCACCACCATGCCGGACCGGCTGATCTTCGCCCCATCACGCTTCGTCAGCTTCTCCGCTGCCGCCTTGACGCCCTGCCAGGTCGTGGGCGGAGCGTCGGGGTCAAGCCCGACTTCCTTGAAGTCCTTGCCGCTGTAGACCATCAGGCGCAGAGTCATCAGCAAGGGCATGACGTATTGCTTGCCGTTCACCTGACCACCGGGAAGCGCATTCTCGAAATCCTTGCGCTCATCGGCGTCCATTTTGTCAACGTACGGCGTGAGATCCGCGATCCGGTCGTTGTAGACGAAGTCAGCGGCCGCAGCGACGCCGTGGCCGAAGACGTCGGGTGCCGTCCCTGCAGCGAAGGCCGCGTTGAGCTTGGGCGAGATCTCCTGCCAATCGACAAAGGTCACGTCGACCTGAGCCCCGGTTTCCTTCTCGAACTGGGGCACAAGGGTCTCGTTGACGAGCTTCATCTCGCTCGCCTCCGTTCCGGGGAACCAGACGGAGATCGTCTTGTCGTCAGCGGCGGTGGTGGTGTCACCGCCTCCGGACGAGCAGGCAGCAAGCGGGAAAGTGCTCAGGGCAGCCACTGCCGCTATCGCGGTAATGCGCTTCCATGGCCTAATTCTCATGAAAAGGATCTCCTTGTAGGTCGTGTGAGGTCATCGTGGTCAGGGTGTTGCCGAGGTTGAACGTGCACGGCAGCTCTTCGCGATAATCGGTCGAACATCGTCCGTCGAGCAGCTCAAGGAGGAGGCTGACGGCGCGACGTCCCATCTCTCTTCGGGGAATGGCCATGTGCGCCCAGTCGTGACGGTCGACTGCCGCACGGGGGTTGTCGAGGACGACAACCGACAGGTCGTCCGGGATGGAGAGGCCCCCTTGCTCTGCCAGTGCAGCCACCTCCGTCAGGTGATCCGAGCCCTCCACCAACAACACGGTCACACCGGCCTCGCGCAGCCGCCCCAGCCAAGCGGACGTCAGAGCGCCAGGTGCGGCCATGCTCTCGTCGCAGATCTCGAGGTCGGCAGCCTTCGCGTAGGCGTGGAAGGCATCCAGCCGCTCGACTCGGGGCTCGACACGGATATCGAGCCCCAGATAAGCGGTCCGGGTGTGACCTCGCTGGGCAACCTCGGCCACCACGGCCTTGAGCGCCGCCGCATAGTCAACGGTGACGTAGGGCATCAGCGATGACACCTCGTCTCTCCGGCCGATGAACACGAAGGGGAAGCCTTCATCAGCCAGTCGAGACAGCTCTGTGGTGTTCTGGTTGAAGCCGAGGATCACCGCGCCGTCGGTCAAGCGCAGTCGGTTGGTGCCGTCGCTGTAGATGTTCTGGTCGCCCTCGCGCTGATGGGCCGAGGTGAGCAGCACGAGGTCTTGGCCCATCTCGATAGCACCCTGCTCGACGCCGACCATGAACTCGAAGTAGTACGAGTGCTGGGTCGTCGGGAACAGGTTCTCGAAGGTATGCACCCCGATGAGGCCGTTACGACCCTTACGCAGCGCGAGCGCCGAGACGTTCGGGACGTAGCCGAGATCCTCGATGGCCGCCAAGACCTTCCGCTCGGTCTCCTTGGAGATGCCGTGCTGGGCGGCCTTGCCGTTCAGGACGATCGATACCGCGCCCTGTGACACATTCGCCCGTTGGGCGATGTCACGCTGACTTGGCCGCTTGCTGATAGCCATCGCCACCCCCGTCTCGCGATTCCCAGTACTAATACGAATTAGGTGGTACTTTAGCCGTTCAGCCTTCGGCGGTCAACTACTTTCCAGCAAAAGATTGATCAAGAGCTGGCTTCTGATTTCTCATCGACCGTCGGCTGCACCCTCTACCCGATAAGCGTTAACTAATGGGAATTAGGTGGTGAGCGTCTCGATGCGAGAGCCGTTCGCGACGACGTCGGGGCGCAAGCGGCGCGTCGCCACCCTTGTTGATCATGATCGCTGTTGGTCAGGATGGACACCGCGAACGCCAGCCATCGCGTCCGCGGTAGATGCGCATCGCTCAGGATCGGGCGCCGCGATCCAACGGCGGCCGATGGTCGTCTGACGGTTCGCCACGGCGGCACTGGGCCGTGGCGGTGGCGGCCAGCCGAAGACGATCGGCCGGACAGCCGAACGCCTCCGGCACAGGGCCACCGTCGGTGGCACCGTCGCGACTCAATCAAGCCCGTAGATCACGATGAACACCAGCATGGACGGATGCACGGCGTCCGACAGCCGCCACAGCAGCACCACCAGCCCGACTCGCGGAAGCCGTCATAGGGCGCGAGCAGGATTCTCGGATTGACCTTGTCGGTCAGCGCACCGGAGGCGATGGTGCCGACGGGACGAAATGGGTGCCGATCAAGCCGTTGGTGGTCGCGCCGCAGATGGCGAAGCCACCCGCCAGCGCCCAGAACGTACGGGAACGCGCCGCCTCGCGGAGCATGACCAGCGGCCACGGCGGCCACGGCGATCACCAGGGAGGCCAGCCGCCAGGAACTCCCGACCAGGACGACGGTCACCGGGAGAAAGATGAGCTGACCCGTGGCCGCCGCTGCCGTCGGGATGCCCATCACCAGGCCGCGGCGTGCCACGAGCCACCGGTTGGCCACGGTGGCGGCGAACACCATGGCCATCGACCCGGTGCCGAGGCCGATCAGCACGCCCAGGTCAGCAGCAGCTGCAAACCCTGAGTCACGACGACGGTGAGCCCGCTGCCGGCTGCGATCAGACGGCCGGAGCGACACGAAAGCGGTGATCCGCGCCGCGACCGTTAGATTCGTACCGTGGCATTCGAGGTACGGACCATTTCCGCAGCCGAGCACGTGGCGTACAACCGCACACGTCCGGCACTCAGCTTTCTCCAGACCCCGGCCTGGGCCCAGGTGAAGCCCGACTGGAAGGGTGAGTCCGTCGGCTGGTTCGACGGGGACACCCAGGTGGGCGCCGGACTGGTCCTCTATCGCCAGCTGCCCAAGGTGAAGCGCTACCTGGCCTATCTGCCCGAGGGCCCGGTGATCGACTGGACCACCAACGACGTCGCCGCCTGGCTCGACCCGCTGGCCAAGCACCTCAAGTCGGCCGGCGCGTTCGGCGTCCGGATCGGTACGCCCGTGATCGCTCGCCGCTGGGGAGCGGACACCATCAAGGCCGCCATCGCGGACGAGAAGGTGACCAAGCTCAGCGAGGTCGAGCCGGACGAGACCAACCACCACGCCGCCACCCTGCGGACCCAGCTGCTCGAGGCCGGCTGGCGTCCGCCGGTCGATGAGGAGGGCTTCGCCGCCGGTCAGCCGCGGTTCGTCTTCCAGCTGCCGATCGGTGGCACCACCGAGGAGCAGCTGCTCGCCGGGATGAACCAGCAGTGGCGCCGCAACATCAAGAAGGCCGCGAAGGCCGGGGTCACGGTGACGGTGGGTACGGTCGCCGACCTGCCCGAGTTCCACCGGGTCTATCGCGAGACCGCCGAGCGCGACCACTTCACGCCGCGACCGCTGAGCTATTTCCAGACGATGTTCCAGGCGTTGCTGGCCGAAGACTCCGACCGGATCCGGCTCTATCTGGCCCACCACGAGGGCGACCTGGTCGCCGCGACGACCTGGGTCCGCGTCGGTGGTCACGCCTGGTATTCCTACGGCGCCAGCTCGACGGCCAAGCGGGACGTCCGCGGGTCCAACGCCATCCAGTGGCAGATGATCCGTGACGCCCGCGCCGCCGGCGCCACCGTCTACGACCTGCGCGGCATCACCGAGAGCGTCGACAGCGCCGACCCGCACCTGGGGCTGATCCAGTTCAAGGTCGGCACCGGCGGTGAGGCGGTGGAGTATCTGGGCGAGTGGGACCTGCCGCTGAACCCGGTGCTCTACAAGGCGTTCGATCTGTACCTACGGCGCCGGTAGCCTGACCCTGTGGCTGGTGTGACTCTTCGACTCGACGGCGCGCGCTGGCGCGAACACCTGCGGAGCGTGGCCGCCGCCACGCCGGAGCTGGTGCCGGTGGCGAAGGGCAACGGCTACGGCTACGGGCTCAAGCGGCTGGCCGCGGAGTCGGCGGTCCTCGGCGTCGACACTCTCGCGGTCGGGATGGCCGAGGAGGTGGCGGTCGTCGCCGACGCGTTCGGCGGCGACATCGTCGTGCTCACCCCCTGGCGTGCGGACAACGCCGTGGCCACCGAGCTGCTCGACGACCCGCAGGTGGTGACCACCGTGTCGCGGGTCGCCGACCTGCAGCGTCTCGTCGAGAAGGGCGGCCGCCCCCGGGTGCTGGTCGAGGTGCTCACCTCGATGACCCGGCACGGGATCGCGGTCGTCGACCTGCCGCGGGTCGCCGACCTGCTCGGGTCCGTGCAGTTCGAGGGCTGGACGATCCATCTGCCGCTGCTGGCCGAGGGCCGCTATGCCGAGGCGCAGCGGCTGTCCCGGGCGGCGCTCGACGTCGCCGCCGGTCCGCTGTGGCTGTCCCACCTGCCGACCGAGGAGGTCACCACGCTGGCCCGCGATCTCGGTGGCGCCGCCGGCCCGGTCCCGGTCAAGCTGCGGCTCGGCACCCGGCTGTGGCTCGGGGACGAGTCGACCCGCACGACCACCGCGACCGTGCTCGACGTGCACCCGGTCAAGCGCGGCCAGCGAGCCGGCTATCGGCAGCGTACGGTCCCGGCCGACGGCTGGATCGTGGTCGTGGCCGGCGGCACCTCGCACGGCATCGGCCTGGAGGCTCCGACGGCGGCCGCGACCATGCGCCAGCGGGCGATCTCGCTGGCGACCGGCGGCCTGGAGGCGGCCGGACTGGCGCTCAGCCCGTACACCATCGGCGGCCGCAAGCGCTGGTTCCTGGAGCCACCGCACATGCAGTCCAGCCTGGTCTTCCTGCCGCGCAAGGTGACCCCGCCGGCGGTCGGCGACGAGGTGCCGGTCGAGCTGCGCCTGACCACGGCCACGGTCGACCACACCGTCGTCGGCTGACCCCCGTCCCGTCGGCGACTGACTCCCCCGCCCCGTCGGCGACCCTGGTCACCCCGCTCGGGCGTTGTTATCGTGCCCGGATGCATCGCAGCCGACTGTCGACCTTCCTGATCGACACCCCGGGTGAGCAGGCCGACGCCGCCGCCCGCTTCTGGTCCGGCGCCCTGGGGGTGGCGGCCGAAGCCGAGCCGGGTGAGGAGCAATACACCGCACTGCGCGCCGTGCACGCGGACTTCGTCTTCGCCGTCCAGGCGCTCGAGGACGGCGAACCGCGCTACCACGTCGACATCGAGACCGACGACGTCGACGCCGAGACGGCCCGGCTGCTGGCGCTGGGGGCAGCTGAGGTGTCGCGCTGGCTGCAGTGCCGGACCCTGCGGGTGCCGGGTGGACATCTGCTCTGCGTGATCCCCCGGCACAGTGACCCGGAGGTGTTCGACCGGCTCGCGCAGGTCTGGCCGTAGCCGGCCGCGCGCTCAGTCGCGCAGCTTCGCTCGCAGCCGCTCGGTGTCGGCGTCGGTCCAGCCGAGGCGGGCCATCAGCTTCTCCATCCCGTCATACGCCTCGTCGACGTGGGCCAGGAACGCCGCCATCGTCTCGGGGTGGGTCTCATGCGAGGACACCGCACGACCGCGCAGATTGTCAGCGTAGGTGGCGCTGGCCCGCAGCCGGTCCAGAATCTGCTGGATCCGCTCGGTGCTGGCCGCGTAGTCGGCGACCACCGCCGCCGGCTCGGCACCGACCAGGCTGAGGGCCAGGGCGACGATCGTGCCGGTCCGGTCCTTGCCCGCCGCGCAGTGGACCAACGTCGCCCCGTCGGCGGTGGCGATCTCCCGCAACGCCGCCACCACGGAGTCGGGCCGGTCGACGAGATAGGACAGGTAGGTCGAGGTGACGTAGTTGTCGACCTCCACCGACGGCCGCAGATTCACCCACGGCAGCGCCTCCTCGGGCAGCACCTCAGCGCGTACGTCCGGCTTCGGCTCGCCCCGACCTGGCTCCGACTCCGCAAAGAGGGAGTGGTGGTGGATGGTGATCTCCGGCCGCTTCGTCAGCGGGCCGGGTCCCTCCGACTGCACCTCGAACGTGCTCCGCAGGTCGACCACGTCCGTCAGGCCGAGCTCGAGCAGCTGCTCGACGTCGCGCTCGCTCAGGGTCTGCAGGTTGTCCGACCGCAGCAGCCGGCCGGGGCGGATTGTCTCCCCGTCCACCGTCGGGATACCCCCGACATCGCGCAGGTTGGCCAGTCCGTCAAGATCGATCCATCGGCGTTCCACGACGAAGACTGTAGTGCGTACCGACTCGGCGCCGTCATAAGGTCGGCGGATGACGATCCGGCTGCGCGACCTCCGATCCGACGACCTCGCCGCGTTGCGCCGCTGGCTGCAGCCGGATCAGGAGTGGCATCGCTGGGATGCGCCCTATTTCCCGAAGCCGGACGCGGCGCAGGTGGCGGCGTACGTCGACGAGCTGGCCGCGACCCTCGACGACCAGCCCGATCCGCGGAGCTCGCTGGTGATCACCGACGAGACCGACGTACTGCTCGGCCAGGTCAGCTGGCACTGGGAGCACCAGCCGGGCGGCTGGGCCCGGACCGGGATCACCGTCTACGACCCCGCGGTCCGCGGTCGGGGCGTGGGCAGCGCAGCGCTGGCCCTGATGACCGACCACGTCTTCAGCCAGACGCCGGCGCACCGGTTGGACTATCTGACCTGGTCGGGCAACACCGCCATGTGCCGGGTCGGGGAGAAGCTCGGCTGGACCCGTGAGGCCACCTTCCGGCAGGCCCGGGAGGTGCGGGGCGAGCGGTTCGACTCGGTGGCGTACGGAATCCTGCGATCGGAGTGGACGCCCGGGTCGGGTCGGACCAGCTCCTGACCTCGCCACCCCGTTCACCGGCGGCGAGGCGGCTGGCTGCTGGTCTTCAGTCGCGGGTCTTGTGGGCTGCGTCCTCGATGATCTGCGCGGCGATGTAGCGCAGCTTCAGGTTGCCCTGTTGTGACATCCGGGTCAGGAAGGTGAAGGCCCGGGGCTGGTCGAGCGCGAACCGCTCCATCACGATCCCCACCGCCGTACCGATCTGCTGTCGGCCCTCGACCAGGTCGGTGAGCTGCTCGATCCGCCGGGTGGTGGCGAGCGCATGCGCCGCCTGCTCGGCCAGCACCTCGGTCGTGTCCCGGTCGGCGATGTCGAAGGCGAACGGCCGGGTGCAATACAGGTTGAGGCCGCCGACGACGTGGCCCTCGACATACATGACCGCGCCGAGCTGCGCGCGTACCCCGAGCTTTCGGGCAGCCGCGGCGTAGCGCGGATAGCGGTCGTCCACTGTCAGGTCCGGCGTCCAGACGGTACGTCCCTGCCGCAGCGAGTCGATGCAGGGGCCCTCCTCCAAGGCGTACTGCAGCTCATCCATCTCGCGGACCAGCTCGGTGCTCGCAGCCACCGTCTGGATGCTGCCGCGGGTGCTGACGCTCGAGACCCCGACGAAGTCGGCGGCCGCGACCAGCTCCCGGGACAGGTGAAGTATCCGCTTCAGCAGCGAGTCCACGGACTCGACCGACTCAGCCTCGTTCAGCTCGCAACTGACTATCGTGACTAGCTCTCGTAGTGACCGGTTTTCCATGGTGGACTGTCGCTCCCGTCCTCAGGCCCCCGCCCTCTTTTTAGATTCTCACTAAAACGATACCCAGTAGAGAGCTTTGAGAAGTGATTCGTTCGCAGACCGAGATCAACTGGCCCAATGACCGGTGAAGAACAGCCAGCTCCACCACAGCATCAGCACGACGCTGAGGCAGAACGCGCCGATCACCACCACCCGGTGCACCTTCGCCACCGCGGCGCGGCGCGGCTGCCAGGTGCCCCAGGAGGCGAGCATCATCCACAGCGGGAACCACAACAAGGTGGCCCGGTTGACCGAGAAGAACCAGTACGACAGCGAGAACGCCAGCACCTGGACGCCGACCCAGGCGGCTTCGGGCCACAGCCGCTTGGCCAGGCACCAGATCACGACGACCACCCCGAGCGCCATCGACACCATCTCGCCGCGGAACACCGCCGCCCACCACGGGTGGTCGGCGAAGGCACCGGGCTCGATCGCGGGCAGGGTGTTGAGGAACGACTGCCACGGCCAGGTGAAGCCGCGGACCCAGCCGGTCGACTGCGCCGTGTACCAGGCGATCCAGCTGCCGGTCAGGGTCCACAGATAGGTCGCGAACAGCCCCACCACCGAAGCTGGGATGAGCAGCAGGGCCAGCCGCTGCAGCCGCACCCGGCGGTCGAGCCGGCGGGTGGTCAGGATCATCACGACCAGCGCACCGATCAAAAACAGCCCGGAGACCCGCACCGAACAGGCGACCGCGGTGAGCAGCGCGGCGGCCAGCCAGCGGTCCGAGCGGGCCCGTTCCCAGGCCCAGAAGGCGGCGGCACAGAACAGCGACTCCGTGTAAGGCACGGTGGTGAAGACCGCGGTCGGGGCGAACAGCCACGCGGTGGCCACCCACGGCCCGCCGAACCGCATCAGCGCCACCGCGGCGATGGCGGAGCAGAGCAGCGACAGCACCACCCCGGTGATCGCCACCGGCACCCCGAACTCGAGTCCGAGCGAGAGGATCGAGGGCAGACCGGGGAAGAAGGCCATCAAGATGTTGTCGGGTTCGGCCCGATAGCCACCGGTGGCCAGGTTGGTGAAGTGCTGGACGTCCCAGTTGCTGACCATGTCACTCACCCGGCGTCCTTCGTGGACGGCCAGCACCAGGGCGACGGCGGCGATCAGGCCGCGGCTGGCCAGCCAGGCCTGCACCACGAGTCGTCCACCGCGCAGGTCGAGGGGGGTGAGCTTCACGCGGCCGGCACCGCCTGGGTGGGAGTGGGTCGATGGGTCGGTGCGGATCGATGGATGAGCGAGGGGCGCAGCCGGCCGATCCAGGCGGCGTCGGGAGCACCGTCGAGCACCCCACCGGACGGGTCGTCGACCCCCGGTCGGCGGACCGGGTCATGCTCGGGGCGCAGCGCGTCGCGGACCACCATCGCCACCAGCCAGCCCTGGGTGGCGAGGCGGAGCAGCACCGCCAGCCAGTAGACCCGGTCGGGGGCCCCGTCGCCGGGTGCGAGGAAGCCGCCGAGGTGCCACCAGATGGCGCCGAAATAGACCAGCTCGCCGGCGGTGAAGATCCACCAGTCCCGCCAGCGCGGTCGGGCGAGGAGCACGAACGGCAGCAGCCACAGCACGTATTGCGGGGAATAGACCTTGTTGGTCATCAGGAACGCCGCCAGCACCAGAAAGGCCATCGCCCCCCACCGTGGCCGTCGGGGCGCGACCACGATCAGGACGGCGATGCCGACGCAGGCCAGCACGAAGATCACCGCGTTGACCGCGTTGAGGTGCGGCACGGGATGGCCGGCCAGCGACAAGACATACCAGAGCGAGCCGAAGTCGCCGGAGCGATCGGAGTTGAAGGTCCAAAAGCTCAGCCACGCCTGCGGTGCGAGCACGATCACCGGCAGGTTCACCGCCAGCCAGCTCAGCGCGAACGCGGCCAGCAGCTGGCCGAACGCGCGCATCCTGCCGGCCCGGAGGCAGAGCAGCAGCAGCGGGCCGAGCAGGAAGACCGGATAGAGCTTGGCCGCCATCCCCAGGCCGAGCAGCACCCCGGCCGCCACCGGGTGGCGCCGAGCCCAGCACATCAGGCCCAAGGCGGTGAGGGCGACCGGCAGCATGTCCCAGTTCACCAGTCCGGCGGCGGCCACGCAGGGCGAGGCGGCCAGCATCATGGCGTCCCAGGGCCGACCCTCGACCGTACGCACCTGGGCCCAGACGGCGAGCAGGAACAACAACCCGAGCGCCACGATGTTGACGTTGAAGAACATCGCGGTGGCGTCGACCTGCTGCTGCTCGCTGAGTCCGGTGCCGCTCGGTGCGCCCAGGGCCACGGTGATTCGCCGCTCCAGTTCGAGGAACCAGCCGGTCAGCACGGGATATTCGAGCACCGGATAGTCGCCGCTGTCCAGGTAGGGGGTGTTGCCCTGCAGCAGACCCCGCCCGCTATAGAGCAGGCCGATGTCGGAATAGCACATCCACTTGAACTGGTCGACCTGCTGGCCGACGACGGTGGCCCGGCAGGGCAGGTGGAACAGCGCGCCGAGGAGATAGACCAGCGCCCCGGCCAGCAGCGCGAACCGGGTCGGGTTCACCAGGGACCCGCTCACCGCGGCGTGCCGGCCGAGCGGACCGCCGAACCGCTGGCTGAGCGTACGAATGAACGGGTCGCTCACCGACGGGGCGTCCGGTGCCGGACTCGGCGGTGTCGGCTCAGCTGCTGCCCTGTCCCCCGGCGCCGGTCGGACTGGTGGCGCCGGGGCGCCCATCAGTTGCCGTCCGCGGCGTCCGCGGGATCGCTCGCCTCGCCGTCGGAGCCGCCTCCCCCGCGTCCGCTATTGGTCGGCCGCGAGCTCGGCCGGGTGCTCGGCTGGGCCGGCTTGGTCGGCGCCTTGGTCGTCGGGACCGGTTGCGTCGGCCTGGTCGTCGTCGGCGGGTTGCTCGGCTTGGTCGACGCGCTCGGGCGGCGGGACTCGGTCGGCTCACTCGACTCGGTCGGCTTGGGGGACTCGGTCGGCTTGCTCGACTCGCTCGGCTCGTCGCTCTCGCTCGGCTCGGGCGAGGGGGACTTCTCCGACTCGGACGGCTGCGGCGTTGCGCTGCGGGTCCGGCTCGGCTGCGGCGCGGGCGCCTTGTTGGCGTTCACGAAGGCCGGCTCCGGGAACTGCAGCACCTTCTGCCCCTTGGTGGCGGTCTCCATGTAGTCGGCCCAGGTCAGCGCCGGGTAGGTCCCGCCGAAGAAGGTCTGGTCGCCGGGGCGGGCGTAGTCGTCCAGGTCCTCGCTGCCGGAGTCGCCGGCGACATACATCACCGCGGTCGAGATCTGCTTGGTGTAGGCCACGAACCAGGCGGAGGTGATGTCGTCCTTGTCGCCGTCCTTGGTGCCGGTCTTGCCGGCGATGGGCCGGTTGAGGGTCTGCACCGTACGCCCGGTGCCCTCCTCGACCACGTCGCGCAGCGCGTACGTCACGTCGTGCGCGACGTCGGCGCTGACCACCCGCTTCTCCTCCGGCGAGGCCTGATAGAGCACCTTGCCGGTGGAGTCCTTGACCTCCTTGACCACGTGCGGTGCGACGTAGACCCCGTCGTTGGCGAAGGTGGCGTAGGCGTTGGCCTGGTCCAGCGGGCTCACCTCGGCAGCACCGAGCGCGATCCGGGAGTTGAGGTCCCAGCCCGGTCCCTTGGGAGCGCCGGCGGCCTCGGCCGTCTCGGCGATCTTCTTCGGGCCGTTGGTCATCTTGGTGGTCAGGTCGACGAAGGCGGTGTTGATGGACTCCGCGGTGGCACGCAGCAGGCTGACCGGGCCGTACTGGTTGCTGAACTCGTTGCGGACGGTGCTGGTGTCGCCGGGCGGGGTGAAGGTGTTGCCCTGCAAGATCGTCCGCAGGCTGAAGCCGTTCTCGAGCCCGGCGGCCAGGGCGTAGGTCTTGAAGGTGGAGGCGGTCGGCCGGGGGGTGGTGGCCCAGTTGCGGGAGTTCTTCACGTAGTCCGGGCCGCCGTAGAGCGCCAGCACCTCGCCGGTGCCGACGTCGACCGAGGCGACGGCGGCGTGCAGGTCGGAAGCCTTCTCGTCGGCCGCCTTGGCCGCCTGCTTGGTGTATTTCTGCGCCGACTTCACGGCCGCGTCCTGGTCCTTCTTGTCGAAGGTGGTGGTGATCTGCAGCCCGCCGCCGGAGATCCGGCCGGCGTCGAAGCCCTCGGCGATCAGCTCACGCTCCACCATCTTCAGCAGGAAGCCCTTCGGGCCGCCGTACCGCTCGTTGGTGGGGATGTCGGGAAACTTGGGCAGCTTGGCGGAGTATTTCGCGGCCTCGTCGGCGGTGATGGCGCCGGTCTCGGCCATCGACTGGATCACGTAGCGGTAGCGGCCGAGCAGGCGTTCGGTGTTGGAGTCGTCGACCGAGGGGTCGAACAGGCTCGGGTTGTTGACCACGCTGGCCAGGACGGCCGCCTGCGGGACGGTGAGGTCCTTAGCGTCCTCGCCGAAGTAGGCCTTGCTCGCCGCCTGGATCCCGTACGCGCCGCGGCCGAAGTAGATCGTGTTGAGGTAGCCCTCGAGGATCTCCTCCTTGGTCCGCTCCTGGTTGATCTTGTAGGCGATGAACAGCTCTTTGAACTTGCGCTTGAGCGTCTGGTCCTGGGTCAGATACATGATCTTGATGTATTGCTGGGTGATGGTGGAGCCACCCTGGAGGCTGCCGCCGCGGGCGATCACCCAGGCGGCCCGGACCATGCCGCGCAGCGAGATGCCCGGGTCGGTCCAGAACGACCGGTTCTCCGCGGCGACCACGGCCTCTTTGATCGTGTCGGGCATCTCGTCGAAGGTCAGCGGCTGCCGGTTCTGGATCGCGAAGCTGCCCAGCTGGGCCTTGCCGTCGTTGTAGTAGACGAAGCTCGTGGCAGTGGTGAACTCGGGGTTGCCCTTGGTGGGGATGTCGGTCGTCTGATAGCCGATGGCCACCACCGCGGTGGTGCCGATCAGGCCGAGCACTAGCCCGGCGACGAGGATCTTGACGATCCGTAGTGACCACTTTCGACGGTTCGACCGCGGCAGCTTGCCGTCAGGTCGAGCGTTTGCGGTGTCGTCGGTGGGGTGCCCGGTGGGGCGCTTAGCCATAGATGTCCTCAACAGTCGGTTGGCGGCGGGGCGGCTTCCGCTTGACGCCGTCGCCCAGGAGATACGACAAAATCATGTGGTTCCAACTGCAGGCTGGGCAGACCTCGACCACGACGACCTTGAACTCTCCAAACTCGTGAGCCATGCCTTCGAGTTCCGCGATCCGCTTGATCCGGCCCGAATACTGCCCCAGCTGCTCGCCGAAGACATAATGCAGCAGGGTCAGATCGGGGGACTTGCAGACCGGGCACTCCGCGTCGCTCGGCTCGCCGTGGTGCTTGGCGGCCCGCAACAGCATCGGGTCGGCGTCGCAGGCATCGGCCCGAGCCAACTGACGGCCGGGGCGCCGCAGCGACTCCAGGGTGGACCGTCGCTGCAGCGCATAGCTGATGACTTCGCGCTGCGACCACATGGGCCCAAGGTTACGTGGCTCCTCCGAAGGGTGGCCATGTCCTCGCTCGGGGTGTCTAGGGCTGCCTGGCGGCGCTCGGGCCGGCGGGTGGCTTGGAGGGGCGCCCTGGGGCTTTGTGCCGGGGTGCGGTGATGGCGTACGATCGTGCGTCGGTCGGGAACGACCGCGGGGCCATGGCGCAATTGGTAGCGCACCTGCTTTGCAAGCAGGGGGTTAGGGGTTCGAGTCCCCTTGGCTCCACTGGATAGACGCCTAGTCAAAGCATCGCTTCTGTTGAGTCTCGGTCTATCACATGCTGATTCGCCCGGTCCTCCGGGAGACTGGTGGGGAAGTGAGCGGGTAGCTTGCGATTCGCCACCGGCGGCCGCGACTGGAATCAGAAGCATTTCCCGGCGCTACAGCCCTCTCTAGGCTATGTCCGTGGACATGCGGGCGGCGGCGCGGCGGGCGGCTGGTCTGAGCCAGTCAGATTTGGCTCAAGTTACAGGAGTCTCCGAGCCCAACCCGTCGGCGTACGAGAACGCGGTCGAACACATCCCAGCCGCAGTGGGGAAGCTGCGAGTGACTCCGACGTGAAGTGCTCGACGGGGCGACTGGGTGCGGTCAGCACCGTCAGGTCAGGCCGTCCGATGTGGAAGCCAGGCTGGTCATGACCGCGCGCTATGGCTCAGGCCTCCAGGTGCGATGAGATTCTTGGCCGCTCCGGCGAATCCGCCGTACCCCAACATGGTCTCGCTGAGCCCGGCGTGGAACTGAGCAAGGTCCATATCGACGGCAGCGTTCACTGGCATCAACCGCGAGTGGCCAGCCTCGGTCAGTTCACGCAGCCTGCCGCACCGGGAACACCCTCACACCCGAGGTGCGCATGGGCCTCCGGCCGATCGCGCAGGCGGCGGTGGAGGCTAGGGCTGCGGTCGGATCTCGACAACTCGCCTGCGTGCAGGACGACGGTGGCTGCAGCGGCAGGGTCAGATCTGATCATGCACTCCCAGAGCCTGACAACGGTCCAGCCCAGGGCCTCGGCTGTCGTCGTGGCGGTTAGGTCTCGTTCCTTGTTGCGCCGCATCTTGGCCTCCCAGAGGCCGGCGTTGGGACCGGTGAACGGGACCTTGCGGCCGTGCTCGGGACACCCGTGCCAGTAGTCCCCGTCGACGAAGACGGCTACCCGGCGGCCGGGCAGGACGATGTCCGGTGTGCAAGCGGGGGCAAGGCGCCGGTGCAGGCGAAAGCGTGCGCCCTGGGCGTGAAGTGCCTTTCGAAGTAGCACCTCGGGGACGGTGTCGGTCCTGCGACGGCCGGAGAGGTGGGTCCCCGCTGTGGTCGTCACCCAACGCTCCACCGGCATGGTCACCTCCTGCGCAGGTTAACCGTGAGTCGGTCGATCAGGCTATATGTTGAGGATGCTGTCGGTGGAGCTGGGTGCGGCTTGAACTGCGTCGATAATCCTCAGGCCTGGGGGCGTGCTTGAGGATGTCAGCATCCCGGCGAACGTCCTCCCGCATGATGTGCCAGGCGACACCGACGTTGACGCCGTCCCGAGTTGCCGGTAGGTCGTCGCGTGGGGCTGGTTCCCGAAGTTGAAACTGTCAGGCAGGCCTTGGAGGCGGGCGGCCTCGCGGAGGGGCAGCCGCCGTTCGCGGGGGCCGATGATGCTGGTCTGGGTGAGGGCGACCAGAGCCGGGACGTAGGTGGCCCGCTTGGCGCGGATGCCCGAGGTCCGGAAGTTCATGATGGTGTCCCACAGGCGGGGGTGTCCTGGGCCTGCCACTCCAGCTGGCGGCGCGAGGCCGGGAACACGTCATTGCTGGAGCCGTCCTCCTTGAAGATCCCCTGCGGCCTGCCCAATCGCCCAGTGGGTCCTTGTGGCGTGTACAGGTCGTAGTTCTTAAGCAGGTGCGACCGCTTCCACGCCGGGGTGCCGGCCGGGATGGGCTCCTGATAGTCGGCCAAGGAGCCGCCCAGATCGGGATCTGGGGAGGCGCCGGCCCTCCCGTGCCTCCCTCATGAGTTGCACCCAGGCGTCCCAGGCGTGATCCAGTGACGTTCCGGTCGGTGAGGTTACAGCCGTCTACGTTGCGTAGTGTCGTCCAGCGGGAGGTCGCTGTCGAGGTGCCCAACGCTCGGGTCCCAGCCCTCGACGCGTGCTAGGGAGGGCGACGGGGCCACCTGGCCGGTCACTGTCGACGCCGCCGGGGTTGTAGGTCGCAGTGATGATGACCCGCTCTCGGACCTGGGGCGTCCGCCTCGGGTCGGCGGGAGGAGGTGCGGCGAGAGGACCGCCGGCGTAGCGACGACCCGATAGTCCGGGCCGGTCAGGATCTCGGAGATGACCTGCCACTTGTGGCGGTGCCAGGGACCGGCCAGGTTCCGCACATTCTCCAGCAGCACGACCTTCCACCGGTGGACGTCGATGATCTTCAGGATGTTCCAGTACAGCGTCCCGCAAGTCTCGTCCATGCCCCGCTGGGCGCCCGACTTGGAGAACGGCTGACAAGGGAATCCCGCCGCGAGCACGCCATGCCCTGGGACGATGACCTGCTGGTAGATGGCGTCTTGGTGATGTCACCGAGGGGTTTGCGGCGCCAGTTCCGCGCGTAGGCCCCGGCTGCCGCCGGGTCGATCTCGACGGCGTACTTAGCCTTGCCGCCCATCGCCGTCAACGCCGCGTGAACCGCCGATGCCGGCAAACAGGTCGATGAAGCGAAACGCAAGGTCAGCCATGGCCAAAAGCTTAGCTGACAGCCCAGAATCGCCCGTGCAGCCCGACCGTGCCGGGTATGGTCATCGACCATGGCCCTGCCGCTCAGCACTGAGCAGATCAACCAACTGCTGGAGTCTGTAGACCAGCTCAGCACCTCCACCTCCCAGGGGACCCTCGAGACCAGCCACCCCGGGTGGCGGGAGGACATCCTCTTTCTCTACGAGCGCAGCACCCCGCTGACGTACCTGCCCGTGCTGTGTGTGACGCTGGTTGCGCGGGCGCTGTCCCCTGACGTCAACGTCCGGCGGATCCAGGCCAGCGATGAGTATTCCTCCTCCCTTGTAGGCAACGCGCTGGTCCGCTACGGCCGAGACCACCAGATTGACATGCGCACCGACAGCACAAATGTGATGAACAACCAGCCATTCATCCGCAAGGCCGAGATCACCTCCGACCTCAACCCGGACACCGAGTACGCCCGCTTCTACGCCTTAGTGGAGAAGGTCCAAGCCCTCGACCCGGCGCAGGCCAAGGAGGTCCTCGCGCTGGCGTTCCAGCTGGGCCGGCAGAACTGGCCCAACAAGTACCGACGGGGTCAGCGGAACCAGGCTTCTGCTGCAGCGCCGCTCGCTCCCACAATCTCCGAGACCACGGATACCGTGGCCTCGTTCATCCTCAACCGATCCTCACAAGAGGACTTCACCGAGCGGGATGGCGAGGACTACTACGGGTTCCATGAGGCCGTGACCAGCGCGCAGGCTCTGGTCGCTGCCGGTGGTGGCCAGTTCGTCTACTACAACACCAGCAGCCACACTGAGAACCGGATGTGCTTTGTGGGCTACGGCCACATCTCGAGCGTGGAGGAGGGCCCGCTCGACGAGCAGGGCCGCCCCACCTGGGTTGCGCGGTTCGCCGAGTACACCCGGTTTGCGCAGCCCGTCCCGAAGGTCGACGGGGCCCCGCCGCATTGGAACTCCCAGCACTCCATCGTGAAGATCACCGGCGCCAGCTTCGACCGCATCGTCGATCTGGGCACGGGGCGACGGCAGGAGCCTGAGCCGCTAACCGTCGACCGGGTCGCCGCCGCATGCCTCGAGCAGGATCTGCTGCTGCCCAGGACCACGGTCACCGCGCTCGTTGCCGCGCTAAACAGTGGGAAGCACGTTATCCTCACCGGCCCACCCGGTACCGCGAAGACCACCCTGGCCGTTCTAGTCGCCCAGGTAGCCGCCACTCAGAACCTGTGCGCCGGCCACCTGCTGACCACCGCCACCGCCGACTGGTCGACCTACGACACCATTGGCGGTCTCGCCCCCACACCCGACAACCAGCTGGCCTACCGGCCAGGCCGGTTCGTCGAGGCCATCGCGAGCGACCTGTGGCTAGTCGTCGACGAGATGAACCGGTCCAACTTCGACCGGGCATTCGGGCAGCTCTTCACAGTCCTGGCGGGCGCCGACGTCACCCTCCCCTACAACGACGCCGAGTCCGACCTGCCCGTCCGGATAACCTGGTCAGCCGCCAACCAGGATTCCCGTTACCAGGACATCGTCGTCTCCAGGGACTGGAGGATGATCGGCACGATCAACAACTTCGACAAGTCGCTGCTGTTCGAGATGTCGTTCGCGCTGATGCGCCGGTTCGCCTTCGTCGAGGTCCCAGCCCCCGACGACAACGCTTACCTGAAACTCATCAACGAGAACGCCGAGGACCCAAACCCCAGCGTCACGGCCGGCGCTGTTGCAGCAGTTGTCGCCCTTCTGCCGCTACGAGGGCTCAAGCAATTTGGGCCGGCCATCTTCATCGATGCCGCCAAGTTGGCACGCCAGCTGGTGCTGGCCGGCAGCAGCCCCCGCGACACCGTGTTCACGGTCTTCTATGCCCTCATGCTGCCCCAGTTCGAGGGCCTCGACGAGAGCCGCGGCGCCCACCTCCTACAGCTCGTCACCAGAGCGGTGCCCGGACGCCGCAACGACGTTGTCCGCGTCCTTCGCGAGGTCCTCGGCCTCGAGTTGGACCGCGCCGCCGTCAGCAACGACGACGCGGGCCAAGCTGACCCTGACCAGCTATCGGACGACATCCTCGAACGCAACGACGAGCACGACCAAGAGATGACGCGCCCGCGTTCGGCTGAGGTCGAGATACCTTCGGCCGGCGAGGCCGTTGTCGCTGCGACGCTGTTTGGGTCGTGAGCCTCAACCGCCGCTGGGACCGCCACGAGCAGGCGGGCGTCATCCGTGACCAACTCTGGCGCTACGTCTCGCCCGCCTCGACCAGTACCCAGGACATCCTTCCGACCGCCGCCGCTCTCTTTCAACTGCCTCGCACTGACCGCGACTACCTCACCGCCCTGCATCTGCTGCTATCGCCCGAGGCCGCGGCACTAGTCGACGCGGCCCCTGAGCTGCTCCGTCGGCTCACGGCCTCGACCGCCGTCACCATAGACGACCACCCCGAACGGATCCGCGGACCCGTCGACTGGCCCGCAACCCTAGCCATGCGAGGCGTCCGCGGCACCCGGCTCGGGTACGCCACCCGACCCACCGAACGCATTATGTCCACCCCAGAGAACCGGCTTCTCGTCGCAGCCCTCAGCGCGGTCCGCCGCGCCCACTACCAACTCGCGTGGGCCGGGACGACCTCCTCCCCGGTCGGCGCCCGCATCGTCGCCCTCGGAACCACCGCCACCCGGCTCCAGTCTTCCCCGGTCCTCCGTACGGTCACCGACCCACTGCACCCCCGGGACCTGCATCGCACGCGGCGCGGCCGAGCTGCCCGACGGTTCCAGCCCGTCACCGACCTCTGGCAGCTCCACCACAACCTCGTCGACCTTCAGGACGAGACCCTCCTCCGCCAGCTCGTCGAGACCACCGCCCTCATTCCCGCCACTGACGGCGCCTTGCTCGAGCTAGTTACGCTTCTCACCACTTTGAAGATCCTTCGGCAGCTCGGCTGGGCTAGCCAAGGTCTTCGACTCGTCCGCGGCCAGATCAGAATTGAGCACACCAGACCTGACGGCTCCACCCTGACCGTGCACTACCAAGACACCCCGCGCGCTTTAGCCACCCATGACGACTACCACCGCATCCTCCGCGACCACCGTATCGCCAGTGGACCCCTCCGGCCTGACATTGTCCTCGACCATCGCCCCGCGGGAGGCGCGCCAACCCTGACTGTCGTCGAGGTCAAGTACCGCCGCGACGCCGGCGACGCAGCCCGTGCTGCAGCCCTGAACTCGCTGGCCTACCGTGACGCCTACCGCAGCAACCCGAGATCAACCATCTACGTTGGTCTCTTCTGGGGAACCGGTCTACAACCTCGGCCGCTTAGTGGCAACGTCTGGCTGTCCAGCCTTGACCACTGGCCTGAGGCGCTGCGCCTTGCAACAGCTTCCCGGTAAGTACGCAGATTATGGACGCCCGCATGGCATCCTCTGGCCGGGCCGGCACGTCGAAACGATCTGCGGCAGTGGCGACTCTCTCCGCCCGCAACGGCACATTCATTTCGTCGACACCAACCGGTTGCAGACACCGCCGAGGAAACTCCCCGTCAGCTACTTTCGCGCAGGCTTGCGCTGGGAGCACCGGGCCTGGACGGGGCACAACTTGCACACGTCCGGATTGTCGATTCCGGCTGGAAGAAACCCGGTGCCGGGCGGCACAAGGTCGTCTCTATCCGTCCGCCTCGCCCCAAACGCTGCCTGATAAGCGCGATCGAACGGCTTGGTGTTTCCCTGCCTTCCGGTCAAGGTGAAGACCCACTCCGGCAGTGCACCGCCGGGCTTGACCCTGCACTTGGCCCGGCTGCTCTGACGTTGTCCCTCAGTCAAATGAGGCCACAGGTCATTCGACGTCGCTTGTGCGCCTAGGGCGTTTTCCTGCTCCGTCTTGATCAATGCGCCAGCCAAGTTGCCAAACAACATCGTCTGCAGGAAATCGGCCCCGAATGCGGCGCTTGGACCGAGCGCCCACTGGATCGCGAACCGCCGCGGGCAGGCTTCGGCGGCTGCGACCGTGCGCCTGTCCAGCGTAGCCATCACAGTGTCCAGCGCATCGTCGGCGGCCTCGAGGTCGCGCGGACTCGGCGTCACCGCCTCGGCCTGGCGGTCTGCAGCAGTCGGGACCGCACCGACCGTGATCCCGCCAGCGATCGCCCGTACCGCCTCACTGCGCAGGTCGGGCACCGTCAGGAGAGTAACCAATGGCGACAACCGACGCTGGTTCCCGCCCACATCGGACTGCCAGCTCAGCGTGATCGAATGACCCGATTCAGCGCCGTCCAGCGCCAGCCAGAACAGATACATGTCGCCGAGCGCACTCGTTGAGCCGCGCACCGCGAACAGGTCGACTGATATCGGCTCCACCGCGTCATCTCTGGACTGCCTGAGGTCCTCCAGGTCGAACGGCCAGCCCACCGATGCGCTCCGGCTCGGGAACACGTCTTCGGCAAGGTTGGCCAAGTGCAGATCATGGGGTTGCCGGACCAGACCAAGAGCATCGAGGCCTCGCAATTCTTGGACCGAGGCTGTCCCGCCGCGGGTAGGGTCTTCCTGGTCGGCGTCGGCCGGCTGCTCCGCTGAGCGACCGAGCAGCATGGCAACGACGTCGACCAGACCAGCGACGTCGATCTCGTCCTCCAGTGCGACGCCGAAGCCGCGCAGCATGATCTCCAGTTTCATGCGCTCGCGCTCATCCGCCTGGACAAGTGCGTGGCGCAACTGCACCTGCACCTGTTCCAGATGGTCACCTAGGGCGATGCGCTCACGCGCCGTGATCTCCTCTACAAGCTCCACCACCCTTCGGACGGCCCGCTCGATCGCGGCTGCCTCGTCGACGGTCACGTCTGCCCAGGGCGCGAGGCGAGAGGCGTTGGACGCAGCCGCGCTCAGCCGATCGACGTCACTCACCCCGTCAACCCGAGCACCGAGCGGCGTCACTCGGTCACGAACCGTACGGGTTAGCAGGCTCGCACGCTGGACCCAGGCGGCGCTGCTGCGGCAGTCCTCGAAGTAGGGCAACACCCGGCGCAGGACCGAGGGCCGCGGCGGGGCTGACACGTCCAGAAAGCCTGACGCAACGATGTCGAGCAGTGCCGTGCCGTCGAGGTTGACCGACGTCCGCCCGTCGGTTTCCTGACGGATGCACCCATGCAACGACATCAAGAAACTGCCGACCGGCAACTCCGCGAGCCGCGGCCTGACGACCTCGTTTGTCCGCCCCAGACGCTGAACGAGTCGATCAACCTCTTTGGCCGCCGCGGCGTACCTGATTGAGGTAGAGACCTCCTCGACGCCTGCCTTGGGGCTGTCAGCGCGGTCCTGGCCTAGCCCTTGCTGCCACAGCCGCACCAGTTCGGTGGCGCTGCGACACTCCCGCACCTCAAGCGCGGACAGGTCGCCGGCGGGCTCACCCAAGAGCATTCCGCGGAACGCTGCAGCAGCACTGGTGACCCCTTCGGACCCCGGCACCAGCACCGGAGAAGGCATGGCCAACTCGCTGCGGAAGTAGTGTCGCCACGAACTGAACGCCGGGTTGCTCCCGTCGTCGTGGATTATGAAGACCTGGTCAACCTCGTCGATCTGACGCAACAGCTGGAACATGGCCCACTGAGGCGGGGTGTAAAAGTAGAACCCGTGGTGGACCAGTGTCCATCGATCCCTGTCCCCAAAGGCGGCACGCAGCAGGTTCCTGACTCGGGCGGCGGCCTCGCGGGCGTCTGAGGTCGCTCCGTTCTTGAGGTCCTCGTGGTTCACCCAGAGCAGTTCCCGCGGCCTTCTCAGTGCGGGTTCTTCGTCCTCGGCATGGGCCCAGGCCCGCGCCGCGACCTGGCCGAGGTGGTCGCGTACGACAAGACCTCGCGGGTTCACGCCGGCGTTGACCAGTGCATGTATCGTCCGCGCATACTCACGCCTGGACGAGACGAGGGCACGGCCCGTGACGTTGTCTGACTCCTTGCGGACGAACTGGCGCAACAGATCGTCGACCTTGATCCCTATCCGGAGGCGACGGGCCGACGCTTCGTCCTGCCATGCTCCCACCTGCTCGGTGTAGGCAAGGCTGTTCGCAGCGAAGACGTCTGGCCCCGGAAAGGCTTCGAGGCGCAACTCGAACGAAGACGGCATCCCCGGCATCACCAAAAGGTCCACCAACGTCGCGACCGGTAACGCGAGGACCCCGGTCTTCCTGATCGCATGCGCCAGTGTCGTGGTTGCAGTGACGTGCGCGACCGACTCCCAGGTCCGGTCCATCGACTCCAGGACGGCTGTGATCGCCGGCTGGCTAACCCGGGGCAGAGCCACGGCGCCCCAAGCCCCCATCAAGGCACCTGCCGAATCAGCTCGGCCCAACTCTGGGGCTTCTCCTTGGGCTTTGTACTCGGAGCAACGAACACCAGCAGCTCCTCGCGTGCACGGGTCATGGCGACGTACAGCAACCGGGTCTCCTCACGGGTAGTGTCGAGCGCGTCAACGGCCCAGTCAGCATGGCGGGAAGGCGGCACGTTCGAGAAGTTCAGCGTTGAAGTGCCTGGTTTCCACTTCCAAAGGATTCGAGGCTTCCCACCATGCGGACGCAGCACGCTGGTCCGGGTTGCCACCGACTCCCGCGGCCCAAACTGCGAGCTCGTGCTAGGAACCACCACGCGGTCGAACTCGAGCCCCTTCGCCTTGTGTACCGTCAATGCAACCACCTTCCCGTCGGTCTCAACATCGGGCTCGTCCTCACTGCGGTTGGTCGCTACCTGCAACCGCAACCAGAAAAGTAGCCGCTCCAACGTGATCGTGCCGTCCTGGAACTGCGCGTCGATCACGGTGATCAGGTGGTCCAGGCACCGGCCGTACCTAACCCGCTCGGCGTCGTCCTCCCCCGCGACGGCGTACGCCTCTGGCTCGAAAACCCGTGCCATCTCGACCACCCATGCCAGCACCGGCACGTCCCGTAGCATCCGACGCAGGCTACTCATTCGGCGGCGGAGCAGGTCCAGGTCGTCACGCCGGAAGCTTCCACCGTCGGCCGCCGAAGCGATCCGCGCCGCCCAGGCAACCGGCATCTCTCCGGCAGGCCCCCACACTTCGGAGTCGATGCCGACAGGACCCTGACCCTCAAGGATCCGCGCAGCCCACCGGGTCTCGCAGAGCTCGAGCAGCGCGACGTCGTCCTCTGGGTCCGCCGCGGCCTCCAGCAGGACCCGCAGCTCACGCGCGGCTGGAGACTCAAAGAAACTGCCGCCAACCCGCAGTTCACAGGAGATGTTGCGTGCCCGAACTTCGGTCTGCACGGCCTGGGCCTGCCAGTTCTGCCGGCAGAGAATCCCTACGCTGTCCTCCGGATGCAGGTCCCTCCAGCGCGCCACTCGGTCGGCGGCGGCTGTAGCGAAGTCCTTCGCTTTGACCGAGTCGATGACGATCTCGCGGCTGCCGTCGCAGTCGCGGTGGTTCGGTCGCAGCCGGTCGGAGGGCCCGTAAAGGAGCATCTCGCCTTGCCCCCATTGGTCAAAATAGGCGTGCAGGGAGTCGAGCAGTGTCTCGCCCGAGCGGAAGTTTCGGGTGAGCCCGAAGTCGGTCATGGCCTGCAGCCCGCGGTCGTGCACCCGTCGAAGGAGCTCCTCGAAGGCGTTACCCTCGGCACCGCGGAACCGGTAGATCCCCTGCTTCACGTCGCCGACGACGAACAGCCGGCAGTCAAGGCGCTCGCGCAGCTCTAGCACCAGGTCGATCTGGGCAGCGTCGGTGTCCTGGAACTCGTCGACGAACAAGTGCCGGTAGCGGCGAACGAGGGGGGTCGCCTGAGACAGCAAAGACGCGGTTGCAGAAGGCACCAATTGGTTCGCCGGCAGCGTTTGGTCCCGGAGCGAGATTTCTTTCATCGCCCTAGCGACGTCGAGCACCACCTCCTGGGTGACCTGCACGACCGCCTTCTCCAGACCGGTGCTCGAGGCCTCCCCCCAGTCGACGAAGACCTCTTCATGCTTAGTCCCCAGCCCGAAGAGGTCGACCCCGTTGTTCTCCAGCGCATTCCAGACCTCCTGTACATGCTGGAGCCACTCATAGGCCGCTGGCACCTCGTCGCCGTAGCTCGCAATCATCGTGGTGAGCCGGGACGAGAGCGCGTCGTACACCGCAGCGCGGAAATCCATGGTCCGCTGGGCGACCCGGAATTCCGGGCCGAGACCGAGCGCGCCCGCCCCGGACGCCGTCACGCGCTTGGCCAGCGAGTGGATGGTCACGATGTCAGCCGACGCCAGCTGCAGCATCCAGGCGAGTGCCGGCAGCACGCAACGATGGCAGAGCCGTTGGCGGAGCAGGAGCGTCCGAGCGATCCGGTGGCGCATCTCGGCTGCCGACTCTCGGGTAAAGGTGACCAGGGCGATCTCGTCCGCGCGCAGGTCGGTCGCACTGGCCGTGCCCACGCCCCGCGCACTACTGGTGGCCAGCATGAAGACGGTCCGTTCGGCCATCGTCTCGGTCTTGCCGGTGCCAGCGCCGGCGCGGACCATTACATCGGCGCCTAGCGGCGCATGCACAATGCGGTACTGGGCGAGGTTGACCTCACCGCGATCGTCTGCCGCCTGAACCGCACGGATGGCCTGCTCAGGGGTGCTCTCAGGCACCTGTCCATCCACAATCCAGGCGTCGCAGCCGGCCGCCTCGGGGACGACCGCCCACTCCAGCATCCGGCTGTCTTTGAAGGCGAGCAGCTCAGTGGGGTCCATTCTCAAGTCCGGCATCTCAGTGGAGACCACGAAGACCCGGATCCCGTAGCGCAGGAGGCCCAGCAACTCGTCGGCGTCGATGCCGTCCAAGCCCACCCGGAGTACGGAGTACCGCGGGAGGAACGAGATCCCGAGCGTGCGTCGCAGGACGTCGAGCGCGAGCATTGGCTCGCTCTGGAGCCAGTGCTCCAGGAGCACCTCCGATCCACCAGGCATCACGAGCTCTGGGTCCGGCGCCGTCGGGTCCCCCTGCGCCGGCTCATCGGGCTCTGTCGACGGGTTGGAGCGTCGCTTGCGGGACCGGAGCCGGCGCTCGATCGGCGCCAGCTCGCCGACGGCTAGAACCGTTTCGCTCCCCTCGTCCGGCAGTAGCGGCACGTCGGCGGCGGGCACATTAACGGTCGGACCGTCGACCGGCTCCATCTCCGCTACCGGCCAGGACCACGCCTCAACCAGAGCACCACCGAGCCCACGGCGCTGGGTCAGGAAACCCACGTCGCGCAGCCGCTCGACGTCGATGCGCAACCACCGACCCACAGCCACCGCTGTTGGAGTCTCGAAGAGAACCACCCACACCTTCGCGGCAAACTGCGTCACCGCGAGGTAGTCGCGGAACGCGGCGTACTCCATCCAGTGCTGGCTCTGACCCGTAAGCTGGTCAATGTCTGCTCGCGACCGGGTCTTAACCTCCCAGTACTCTGTGCCCGTCTTGCTGGTCGCCAGCAGATCAGGGGCTCGGAGACGTTTGTCGCCGATCTGAAGCAACGGGGCACCAGAATGAGCAGTGTTGCTGGTGGCATCCGTCAGCCGAGTCACGGCACTGCCTTTGTCGGTCAGCCACTGCGCCCAAGTGTTCTCGCACCGGCGCCATAGGGTGCTCTCGTCCAGCACTATCAAACCTCCCAGGTCGTCCCGAGTCGCCCCCGGGCCATGCAGAGAACTTCTACACCAGGGCCGGCATGTCGGGTGCAATCCCGTCGACATTCGCGAACTCGTCCCGCGTGTCGGCTCGAGAGATTAAGGTCCCATCATTCAATAGAAAGTGGAGCAAGATATGGACGGACAGGCGAGCGGCGCACGGCGACGTGAGCTCGCACGTCGATCCGTCGTAACGCACCTTGCTCCGCACCTGAGCGACAGCTCAGTCGCACGGTCGAAAGTTGAGCGGACCCTTCGCGAGGTCGGCAAACTCTTCCCGGACCTTCCCCTCCAACTTCGGTTCGAGCTCGACAAGGCGCTCGACGAAGCCCGGATCCGGGTGGTGGAGGACATGGTGGAACTAGATCCCTGGCCAGGGGCGCAGACGGTCGAACCTCCGACCGGTCCTGCGACGTCGGGACCTCAGACTGATCCCGTCGACGCGGCGCATCGTCGTCTCGAGCTCGACCGCCGCGCATCCTCAAAGCGGCTCTCCAAAACCCTTCTGACCGCCGAGGAGGAGGTCGGACTAACCCTAATGGCCCGTCCAGACGCCAGGCCGCTGAAGCAGGGCGGGCTCAACTCACTGACCGGAGAGGCCCGCACCGCGGCCGAGGCAATGGTCCTCCACAATATCGGGCTGGTGCACTCGATCAGCAAGGGCTACCAGAACCAGGGCCTGGAGTACGAAGACCTGGTCCAGAGCGCCATTGTCGGGCTCTTGCGGGCCGTCGAACTCTTCGATCCGGCCGCCGGCAACAAGTTCTCGACATACGCGACCCCCTGGATCCGGCAGGCCGTCACCAGGAACTTGGCCAACGAGGGAAGGGTGGTCCGGCTCCCCGTCCACATGTGGGAACTCGTCCGCAAGGTCATCCTTACTCGGGAGCGACTGGCGGCCGAAGGGCGCTCGCCCTCGCGCCAGGATCTGGCCACGGCCTGCGGCACCACTGTCCTGAAGGTCGACCAGTGCCTCAGACTTGCGCCCGGCGCGTTCTCGCTCGACATGCCCCTGAGCGATGACGGCTTCACGCTCGGCGACTTGGTGGACGCTCAGCAGGGCTCGCCCGAGCAAATCGAAATCCGCGGCCTCTTTCTCGATGACGCCGAGCGACTTCTCGAGTACCTGACGGAGAAGGAGGCCGACATCGTCCGCCGCCGTTACGGCCTGCGTCCTTATGACGAGAGCGCGGCGCTCGAGGAAATTGGTCAAGCCTGGGGTGTGTCCCGCGAACGGATCCGCCAGATCCTAGCGACGGGTATGACGTCGATCCGCCAGGGTCTCGTGTTCGAGGGCGTGATCCTCCCCGAGGCCGACGCAGCCTGATTAGACCCAGCCAGAGCCGGTGCCCCAGCGGGGAACTGCGCGCGGGCACCTGGGCCTCGTGCACAGCAGCACGCCCGTGGGATAGACGAAGCAACCGTTGTCGAGCAATGCATAGCGGCCACCCGGCATCAATGTCGTGAACACGGCTCGTCTGCCCGCGTTCGCCTGCAAAGGGTTGACGAAGGCTGCCGACTTCAAGGGACGGCCCCGACGTGATCGCCTTCGACACCCGAAGAGCGAGCGGTCTGCATGCCAACCAAGGTCCACATTCTGATCTGCCCCTCGACCGGGAAGGTTCGCCTGCCGTGAAGCGTCCGGCCACCCGCGCTCGCCTGAACACAAGGTCCGCACGACGGTTGAGGTCCGCGATCGCCTTTGCATCGATCCTGGAACGCAAGCCGCCAGCGCGGGACAAGCCGACAAGCGGCCATCTCGGGCTTCGTGTTCCTACGGCGGTTGACCTGCATGACGGCACGCGAAGCGGGCGACGACGCCCAAGGCTCGTACGGTTTGACCACAGCGTCGGCCGCGTCCTTTCATTACGGACGGTCCGCCGGGTCAGCGTCCGACTAGTGCGGTCCCGTGCTGGCCAATCGTAGCGAGCCACACGCATGCCCCTGGCGAGGCTTCCGCATGCGCATCTCGAACTTGTCCGCGGCGCAGCCCTTCGCTGTTCGGGACCCAGAATGCCTCGACATGTTTGGCGTGAACGCGGACTTGCGCTGTCGACTCTTGCCTGACTCGACGACAGCGACTGCGATCGCGTCGGCCATGGCAGCTGGGGTCCGGACGACGTCGATCTGGAGTCCAAGGGCGTCGCGCAATGCAATGAGGGCACGTTTGCCTGCTCTCCCCCCGCCCGGACTGTCCTCGGCGCTCGCCCCGGTCAGGGAGTAAATTCGCTCGATGGCCTCAGCCAACGAGTCTGCGGGCAGGAAGGACTGGTCATCGGGAGGCGCGGTGAGCACGCGCCTACTAGATCAGAATCGCACCGCCATTGTGCAGAATAGGGACGTCGCTGGTCATCGAGTTGCCGCAATCGCCGCCGAGGGTTATGTACTTGGGAACCAGGTCACCCGTCGATGATGGCCGATTGGTGGTCCTGGGCAAAGCTGACTTCGAATTCTACGGCTGCCGGCGACAGCGCGTCTGACAACACGTTTTGGTCGGCGGCAGCTACTGCTGCAACCAGTCGTTCAGGGAGATCCTTTCGGTCGCGGAGCACGTGCGTGCGAAACACGTGCCATGCCGCCCCGACGGCCACGCCGTTTCCTACCTGCTTGTACGAGGCCGAGTCGCGCTGACCTTCGAAAGAGAACGAACGGGGCAGACCTTGTAGACGCGCAGCCTCGTGCGGCGTCAGTTTCCGTCGACGCGAACCAACGATTGACGTCTGGGTGATCGCGACCAGCGCGGGAAGGTAGGTCGGAGCCTTGGCTCGGATACCTGACGGGCGGAAATGCATGACTGTCTGCCACAGCGACTTGGTGTCCTGTGCCTGCCACTCCAGCTTTCTGCGTGACGCCGGGAACGCCGCAAACTCCGGGAAATCGTCCTTCCACGGCTCAATGACGTCCGTCGCAAACTGATCGTAGAAGAGGGCGTTCTTGTTCAGAATGTCCCGCTTCCACTTCGGCAGCAGCTCCAGCTCGGCCGGATCCAAGGAGCTGTGCGGCACCCAGTGGTCAGCCCACAACGGGAACCCTGGCAGTCGGCGCCCGGTCTCATCCCACATCCGAGTCACGAGACCGTCCCAGACTGTGACCCACCGCTCCTCCTCAGCCGTCAGCCGGTACCGATCAAGGTTGTCTATCGTCTCGTCGTCATCGAGGACCCAGTCGACATCCCACTTTTTCGGGTCCCAAGCATCAACGGGGGCTCGGACCACGGTGGGCCGCACGTCCGTTTCACGGAGGGCCCGCTCCGGCCCCACAAACGTGCCGAGGATGAAGACACGATCTCGCACCTGTGGTGTCCCGCCCTGCGATGGCGGAAGGAGGTGTGGGGAGAACACCGACGGAGTCGAGGACACGCGATAGCCAATCTCACGAAGCGTCCGAATGATCACCTCCCACTCATGGGTGTGCCGCGGCCCGGCGATGTTGCGAACGTTCTCGAGCAGCACCACGGCTGGCGTCCGCTCTTCCAGTACGCGCGCGATGTTCCAGAACAATGTGCCGCGCGCTTCAACCATGCCCCGCTGGAAGCCAGACTTGGAGAAGGGCTGGCACGGGAAACCGGCTGCCAGCACGTCATGCTCAGGGACGTCAACGTCACCACGCTCCGGGGTCGCCAGAGTGATGTCCTTGTTGACCTGTGGCTGACTCTCGGTGGGCAGGTGGTCCACCCAGTTGCGCAGGTACGTCGCGCTGGCCTCACCGTCGATCTCCGAGACGTACACGCATCGGCCGCCGGCGTGGTCCAACATCGCGTGGAACCCACCGATGCCAGCGAAGAGGTCCGCATAGCGAAAGGATGCAGCATTCGAGCTCATGTGCGAAAGCTTAGCAGCTCCCTCCCTCATTGGCGGTGCTGTGACGCACGTCCGTGGACAAATCTCCAGGTCCTTCAAGCCTGTGCACAAGATCGAGCTCTACCGCCGGTGCTCAATCTGCGATGACTGCCGCGGCCTAGCGTGGCACACGCGCCCCGCCGGGCCGGCTCTCAGGTGCGGAGCCATCGACGCGAGGCTCGCACAGCAGGAGCCAGATCACTCCCGCAGCGACGAGCCCCAGGGGGAGGCCGGATCATGAACAGCCACGGCGAGCGTGGTGTCCGACTGACCGTAGTAGGCGAACCACTTCCCCTGGAACTTCACCAGCCCCTCGACGAACGTGACGTTCGAGACCAGACCGTTCAGGTCCTCGAACGTCTGCGGCCGCAGCCACGGGACCTGGAGCCGCGCCAGCACCGTCGTCGGGTTGTCGGGGTCGATCGCGATCTGGCCGCAGCGATAGTCGACCTCGACCCGACCGTCCGGGTGGACCGTGCGAATCGCGCCGTTCGTGAGCATCAACAACAATCCGTTGTCGGTCAGCACCGGGGAGGTGCCGATCTCCACCAGGTCGGCGTCGAACGAGCCCGGTGTCGGGGAATACATCGGCTCGGTGTCCGGGGTGCCGGGCGTCCAATGGATCAGGTCATCGCTGGTCGCCCAATAGATCGCGCCCTCACCGAAGTACATCCACCAGCGACCCTGCAGCTGCACGGGCACGATCACGCCGGCCTTCGACCAGTTGAAGCCACGCGGGTCGGTCGTCTTGAAGGTGTCGAAGTTGTCGAACAGCGGCCCGTGTTTGGTCCAGTGCCGCAGATCGGTCGACGTCGCCAGGCACAGCTGTGCGCTGCGGCGGTCCCAGCCCGTGTACGTCAGATAGTAGGTCCCGTCGATCAGGACGATCCGCGGGTCCTCGCAGCCGTACCGCTCGTAGTCCTCGCTCGGCGACAGGATCGGTTCGCCCTCGCGGTCGAAGTGGAAGCCGTCGCGGCTGCGGGCCAGCCCCACGTGGGACACGATGTCCTCGGCGTGCGCCCGATACAGCAGCACCACCTCGTCGCCGTCGACCAGCGCTGCCGGGTTGTAGAGATTCGCCGACTCCCAGGTGCCGCCTTGCGGACGCAGGATCGGATTCCCCGCGTACGGCACGAACGGGCCGAGGGGGAACGAGGCGTTGTCGAACATCGCTGAGCTGGGCACGGGCCCAAGTCTCTCCCGACGAAGCGATCCGCGTCAGGGCATAGCAAAAGGAGCGCCGGCCAATGGCCGACGCTCCTTCACAAGCTTTGGAGATCTAGATCAAAAGATCTGAGATCAGAGGGGGCGGACCTTGTCGGCCTGCGGACCCTTCGGACCCTGCGTGGTCTCGAACTCCACGCGCTGACCCTCGTCGAGCGAACGGTAGCCGGAGGACTCGATCGCGCTGAAGTGCACGAACACGTCCGCGCCGCCACCGTCAACCTCGATGAAGCCGAAGCCCTTTTCGCCGTTGAACCACTTGACTGTTCCCTGTGCCATTTCAAACTCCTACATGTCGGGATCGCACTGCACGATCTCGGACTGCTGTCGGACGCTACCGCCCACGCAAAATCCTTAGGGGCGTAGCACTTACCACGGCTCAAGAACTGCAACAGCAGGTTCATCCTTGCACACATCTGCGCCAAGGTGTGAACTCGGCCGACATTCGTTGTTCCGACCGGCCCGCCATGCGCCTCAGCGCAGCCACACCCGCAGCGGTCCCGTGCCCACGAAACCGGCCGTCAGGGCCGCCTCGACGTCCGCGCCGCGCTCGTAGCCGACCAGATCCAGACCGGGGTACGTCCGGCCGGCGATGGCGACCAGGTCCGACCAGACCGACTCCGCGGCCGCCTCCCCGGTCGCCACGTTGGACACGCCCACCACCTGGTCGGTGCGGTGCAGGACAAACCGCGCCCCGAACGACGCCTCGGCGAAGAAATACACGTCCTCGGCGTCCAGCAAGGCGGGGACGAAAACGTTCAGCTCCTGCCCCGCCGCCCACTGGGCCAGCTCTTCGGTGCTCCCCACCTCGTGCCAGTCGAGCATCGGCAGCAGGGCCGGTTCGGTGGCGGAGTGCCGGATCCACGTCGCGTCGAACAGGACCTGGAAGCCGTCGGCGGTCAGGTCGAGGTCGGCGAAGCTGTCCTTGACCGAACAGCCGGCACCGGTCTCGACCCGCCTCAGCAGTGCCTGGACGTCCGCGCCGGGGACCAGCGTGACCGCGTCGGGATAGCCGGCGGGTGAGCGGTGGCTGACCGACCAGCCGTCGGCGTCCCAGCGGGTACGCAGTCCCTGGGCGCGGCAGACGAGGTCGCACCACCCGGCGTTGTTGGCGGCGGCTTCGACGCGGGAATCAGGCATGTGCCGATCCTGTCACCTGTTCGCCCCGCGGCGGGCGAGGTGGGGCCACACCCTCCCCGGACGGGTCAGCCGACGGTGCCGGTGAGGTCGACGATGACGTGCGCCTTCTTGTTGGTGAAGATCTTGATCTGTCGGGAGTTGGACACCCCGACCGTGATCGCGTTGGCGATGTCGACGCCGGGCTTGTAGTTGATCACCGAGGCGGCCGGCGTGGCGGCGTTGCCTGCGAACACCTTGAGGAAGCCCGAGCCCTCGGCCCCGGTGACGGTGATGTTGGCCAGCACCCCAGCGGTCCCGGGGCGGACCACCGACGCCGGCAAGGTGATCACCCGCGTCGAACCGGCCGCCAGCTTCCCACCGCTGCTGCGGGAGTCGTACGCGCGCAGCGGGGTCGGCAGCAGGCCGGTGCTGCCCGCGCCCTGGCTGAAGCCGACCCGCACGCCGTTGACCTGGATCGCCCCGCTGGCCGGGGTGTAGATGCCGAGGTTGAGCTTGGTCCCCAGCGGGTGGGGGCCGTAGGCCGCCGACGGGACGACCCCGCGCCGGGCCTGGATCCCGCCGCCGCTGGGGATGGTCACGTCCGTCACGACATCGCTGAGATAGCCGCTGCCGGCCACCCACAGCCGTCCCATGCCGGTGGCGTTAGCGCCGCTGGAGTTGTAGACGTACCACTCGATGTCGCGGATCAGTGCACCCGCCGGGATGTCGACCGAGGCCCACAAGGTCGTCGCCGAGGCGCCCCCGTATGTTCCGGAACCACCCCATAGCCGGTGCGTGGCCCCTTCCGCCGCGAAGTCGAACATGCTGACGTGGCGATAGGTGTAGCCGCTGGTCGGCGCTGAGGCGGCGGTGGTGGTGACCGGGGTGGCCAGCGGCTTGGACTTCGACGCCGCGGAACCGCCCGGGCCGGGCGGCTTGGCCTCCGCTGGTGCGGGGCCCGTCAGTGAGGTCGCCGCCAAGGTGGCGATCCCGGCGCCCATGATCAGTCCGCGCCGGCCGATCTGGGGTGACGTGTCGTTCTGCTCGATGTGGTTCATGACCAGCTCCTCCGAGTCACGGCCGACGCGCCCGTTGCCCGTCGCTGCCGTCCCCCGTCAAGAGTTGGCGAGCCATTCGGCGATACCCACGCACCGCGTGTCCGGGGTCAGGCGGAGTGCTCGACGCCGCTCGGCAGCAGCGACTATTCGTCGGCTGTACGCGGCGGTGGTGGGCGATTCGCGGGCGGAAATCGGTGCTGGAGCGAACCTCGAAGGGAAGCACCAGAATCGGCAGGCTCCCCTCCGAGATCACCAGCAGAAATAAACTGCACCCAATTCTTCTCCCCCGAGATTTCCCCCGAATGGGTATGCCGTTTTGCCCTGCGCTTGCACTGTACACCCGAAGTGTCTGAATTGATCCGACCACGAGCCGCGAGATTGTCCGCCGCCGCCGCCATCGAGCAGGGACCGGGCCAGCCAGCTGCGGCGATCAGCACCGACGTCGCCGAAAGGGCACGCAGCTGGCGCCTGACTAGGCCAGATTGCGGTGCTGCTGCGGCCCAACAGACGCCGACGCAGGCCCGAATTATCGATTCACAATTTCGCGACGCCCAGAATAATTGGATATCTCGGCGCAGGAACCGGAATTGTCCACTAATATCTCGCATTTGGGTATAATGGAGAGGAAGTCCACGACCGCCTGAACCCCCGACAGGAGGCCGTGGATTTTCATGCGAAATCCCGCCCAGCGTCTGGGCGCAGTCGCATTTTCGATCGCCCCGCGACCAACCACAAATCGGAGAGTCTTTTCCGCCACGGCTGTGGTCAGGTCCCGGTTGCTGGCCGAGATTCCCCGCGGCGGTGGGCGAACCACCATCCCCCGCGACCCCGAGCGATCGGCATAGCATGAGGGCGTGCTCCTGGCTGACCGAGGAACGACCAGCCTGATGAGGCGAGCCTGGGCTGTTCGATGGTGGCTGGCGGCGCTGGCCGTCGGCTCGGCTTCGCTGCTGATCCTGCCGGGGTGGCGGGAGCCACTGGTGGTCGCGCTGGCCATCGCCGGAGCCGGGGCGGCCTATCTGGCCAATCGGTGGCTGTCTCTCCTGATCGTGGTGGCACTGGCCAGTCTCGCGCTGGCGGGCGTGTGGCCGGCCGCTTTCTTGGCGTCCTACCTGGTGGCGTCGCAGCGGTCCCGGGCGGTAGCTGCCGCTTGGGTAGGTGCGGCCACCATCGTGATCATCGTCTGCGCAATCGTGCCCGGCGCTCCCCCGGCGGTTGCTGGACTGGCCGGCGCCTGGACGACGATTCTGGGTGCCCTCGTCGTCCCGCTCGTCATCGGGTGGTGGGTCCGCGAACGCCGTCGGGTGCTGGCCGGGTTGCGGGACCAGGCCGAGCGACTCGTCCAGGAACAGGAGGCGGTGGTCGCTCGCGAGCGCGCCGAGGAGCGGGCCCGTATCGCACGCGAGATGCATGACGTGGTGGCTCACAAGGTGTCGCTGATGGTCATCCACGCCGGCGCCATCGACATGCGGACCGCCGAACCCAGCACTCGGGCGGAGGCAGAGCTGGTGCAGGACCTTGGGCGCGAGGCGATGTCGAACCTTCGGGACGTGCTCTCCGCGCTGCACGATGACGGTGAGTCGCTGGCCAGCACAGCTCCGACGCCCGGCGTGGCCCAGATCGGTGAGCTGATCGAACAGTCCCAACGCGCGGGTCTCGTCGTCCTCCGCCACGACCGGGGAGTCCCCACCCGATCCTGCGAAGCGGTGGAGGCGACCGCGTACCGCGTCGTCCAGGAGGCGTTGACCAACGTTCACCGCCACGCGGGTGCGTCCGTGGCGGAGGTGTCCCTCGACTGGTCACCGCAGACTTTGGCGGTGACGGTGCAGAACCGGACGCGCAATGGTCGGCGGAATCCGCTCCCCAGCAGCGGACTCGGCTTGGTGGGGCTGCGTGAACGCGTGGCCCTGGTCGGTGGGACGTTCACCGCCGGACAGGACAGTGATAGCTTCCGGGTCTCGGCCAGCCTGCCCCTCGCGAGCCCTCCTGGCGTGGAGGTCTCATCGCGATGATTCGCGTCCTGATCGCCGATGACGAGCATCTGGTCCGCTCAGGGCTGCGCTCCATCTTGGAGTCGAGCTCTGACATCGTGGTGGCGGCCGAGGCCAGAAACGGTGCCGAGGCCGTGGACGCCGTACGCCGGCTGCCGCTGGACGTGGTGCTGATGGACGTACGGATGCCGGTGATGGACGGGCTGGAGGCCTTGGCCAGAGTGGTCGAGCTGCCTTCCCCGCCGGCCGTGGTGATGCTGACGACGTTCGACCACGACGAGTACGTCCACCGAGCACTGCGGCTGCGTGCCGCCGGCTTCATGCTCAAGGAATCACCCCCGCGTGACCTCGTCGCCGCGGTCCGATCGGCAGTGGAGGGCAACGCGATGCTGGCCCCGAGCGTGACCCGCCGCCTCATCGACACCTTCGCCGACCGCGAGTCCCCGTCTGCTGACCGTGCCCGGACGAGCCTGAAGTCCCTCACCCCGAGAGAGCTGCAGGTGGTGCGGGGCGTGGCCGACGGGCTGTCGAACGCGCAGATCGCCCGGCGGATGCAGATGCAGGAGACGACGGTGAAGACTCACGTCAGCCGGACGCTGGCCAAGCTCGGATTGCAGAACCGGGTGCAGTTGGCCCTGTTGCTCGCCGAGGCTGGGACGGACGCCCAGCCCAGCTAGCCCGACGCAACGATCACGACCGTCATCCTTTGGTCCACCCCGCGTGGGTCCGGCCTGCGTCGAAGGTCCACCCCCGGACCGACTGACGCCGGACGCCCCGCCGGCCCCACCGGGACGAGACTGGGCCGATGATCACCGCACCGCTGTCCAGGCGGCGACCTCTTCCCCTGCTCCTGCTGCTGCTCGCCTTGATCGCCACCGCTGCTCCCGCGGCGGCGCAACCCACCGATCAACCGGATCAGCCGAGCGCCCCGGCACGGGTCGATACCTTCGTCACGGGCTACCTGTCCCGGCACGGGCTTCCCGGGGCTGCGGTGTCGATCGTCCGCGACGCCGAGCCGGTGCACACCGCCGGCTACGGTTTCGATTCCACCGGCGAGCCGATCACGGCGAGGACGCCGCTGCGGATCGCTTCGGTGTCGAAGACGTTTACGGCCTTCGCCGTCTTGCAGCTGGTCGATGCGGGCGCAGTCGAGCTGGACCGACCGGTGGCCGACTATCTTCCCGGGTTCGTCCTGGACGACCGCCGCGGCAAAGTGATCACTGTGCGGCAGCTGCTCAGCCAGACCTCGGGGTTGCCGAATCCGACCATCGTGCCGCCCGCTGCCACCCTCGAAGAACGAATCAGCCAGCTCAAGGAGTGGCAGCTGGAGGCGGATCCGGGCGCGCGTTTCCGCTACAGCAACGCCAACTACTGGACGGCTGCTCGCCTGGTGGAGGTGGTGAGTGGCCAGTCGTTCGAGGACTATCTGCGCCGCCAGGTCTTTCTCCCGCTCGGCATGACCGACAGCGCGACGACGATCAGTAGCCGGGCCGCGCGGCCGAACCTTCGCGATGGCCACGTCACGGCGTACGGCGGGGCCCTGGCCATCCCCGAGCTCGAGTCCATGGTGGCGGGGTCAGGGGGCGTGGTCAGCACCGCGGCGGACCTGGGTCGCTGGATGATCATGCAACAGCGGGACGGGCGATCGGCCGACGGCAAGCAGGTCCTCTCCGCCGCGCTGGTGCGTGAGTCGCATCTGTCCCAGCCCGGCGCCGGCAGCTATGCCCTCGGCTGGCGGCACAGCAGCGTCGGTGTGTCGCCGGCCCGGATCTCCCACAGCGGTGTGCTGCGCGGGTTCACTGCACAGCAAGACCTCGTGCCCAGCAGGGACCTCGGTGTGGTGGTCATGCTCAACAGCTATACGCCGACGATCGAACACAGCTACGAGATCAGCTCAGGGGTCATCGCGATCATGGCCGACGAACCGGTGGAGGCGGGCGCGCCGACGGCCACCCTCATCGATCTGGCTCTCGGCGCGCTGACCGTGGTGGTGGTGGCGCTCGGCGTTCGTGGCGTGCGGCGCGCACCGCGCTGGGTTGATCGACGCAGCACCTGGGGGCCGCCACGCTTCATCATTCGCCTGGTGCCTCAGCTCATCGTGCCCGTCCTGGCCCTGGTGCTCTTCGTCGTCGCCCCGAACCTGCAGCGCAACTCCGCGACCGCCGCTGACGCCTTCCGTCTCTATCCGGCGGCGATGGTCCTGCTGCTGGCCGGCGCCGCCGTCGGAGTCGCCGTCGTGGCCGCCCGGATCGTCAGCCGTACGCGCGGTAGGCGGTCGGGCACAGGTCCGGCGTGACTGCAGGCCTGGCTTTGTGCTGGCGGACGTCAGGCCTCGGCGGTGACTGTGAGCTGAGCGGCGACGCCGGCGAAGTAGCGCCCCAGGGTCGCCCGGTCGGGTCCCGGGAACGGCTCCTCGCTCATCAGGACGTAATGCATCGCTGCGGTCAGGATGAACGCGAACGCTTCGACATCCACGTCGTCGCGGACGGTGCCGTCACGCTGCCGGCGCTGCAGGAACTCCGTCATCACGCTGGACCAGGACCGCGTCCTGCCGGTCTGAACCGCCTCCGTCAGCAGCTCCTTGCCACCGGCTTCATGGCTCAGGTGGGCCACCAGCATGGGAGCGTCGGAGGCGGCGTGCAGGTCGGAGAACTCCATCAGGCGATCGGCGAGCCGGCCGCCCGGTCGTGCCGCCCACGCGTCGATCTGTGCGGCGAACTCGTCAAGCGATCGCCGGGTCAGCTCCTGCAGCAGCTCGTCGCGGGACGAGAACGCCTTGTAGGACAGGCCGACAGCCGCACCCGCCTCCCGGGCGAGAGCGCGCATCGTTAGGCCGTCGACACCGTCTCGCGCGATGACGGCCCGGGCATGGGCGAGGAGGTTGTCGCGCATCGCGTCGAGATCGGCAGCCGGGCGAGGCGGCGTCATGGCGTCCTCCAAAGGTGTTGACGCCCGAACCTAACATGATCTAGCGTTTCGTGAACACGCGTTCACACTACGTTGCGACTGTGCGCCGCCGCTCCCGTCCCATCGCCGGGCGCCGGGCGCGGTCCACCTCGAGGAAGGGGATTTCATGACCACCCAGACCACCGACTCCGTCTCCGACGACGCTGCCGACGGCAACCATCCCGGCCACACCGTCTGGCCTCACTGGCCGTTGGCGATGGGACTGCTGGTGGGTGCCCTGATGTTGCTCGCCGGTGCGGCCAACCGAGAGACCTTGGCCATCGCGGCCAGCGGCGCTGCCCTGTGCTATCTGGCCGCGGCTGCCCTGGGACGGCGCTGGGTCGCCTGGGCGACCATCCCCGGGACCTTCGTGGTCGTGGTGGCCAGCGAACTGATCGGCATGCCCTGGTGGGCGGGTCTGAGCGTGGCCGGGGTCGCCCTGATGATCGTCGGCCTGCTCCGGGCGGCTCCGCGGCGCGTCCTGCTCGCCCAGGTTGGGGCCTTCGGCATCGTCTGCGGACTGGCCGTGATCGCGCTGGCCTGGGATCCCCGGGCAGGCGTAGTGCTGGCCGGGCTCGTGCTGGCGAGTCACGCCATCTGGGACGTCATCCATTACCGCCGTCAGTTGGTGGTGTCCCGTGCGCTGGCCGAAGCCTGCATCGGGTTCGACCTGATTCTCGGCCTCGGACTCATCGCCGTTGTCTTCGCTTAGCGGGGTCTTCGCCTAGCGGGGTCTTCGCCTAGCGGAGTCATGGGCCCGTGCCCGGCAGCGAGAGCGGTCGGAGCGCTCGCTCAGGCTGGCGTGACCGGGTCCGTCGCCTCGGCCCAGAGCTCGGCGTCAGCCTCGGTCTGGTTGTTGCGGCGACGGGCGGCGAGCACCACCCATCCAGCCAGGGCACCTGCGGTCAGCATCAGCTTCCACTTCACGATCCCACCCTAGTCCTGCCCACCCACGACCCCGGCTGAGCCGCGGCGGGTGCTGCTGGGCCGAGCACAGCAAGGCCGACTACCGTTTGGTCATGCGACGACTCCTGGCCGCCCTGCTGTGCGCCCTGCTGCTGCTGGCCGGCTGCTCCACCGCCGGTGACCAGCCGGAGCCCAGCGACCCCAGCGGCCGGGTGGTGAACGACCCGACCGAGGAGACCGAGCCCAGCGAGGAGGGGCCGGTGGACAACAGCACGCCGGCCAACGAGGACGACACCGGTTTCACCTTCTCCGACATCGCCGAGTTCGACGACGGCCTGCAGATCGAGATCGCCGGCACCGTGGCCGCGAAGGCACAGGCCAAGGACAAGGGTGCGGAGACGACCAAGGGTGAGATCGTCATCGTGTCGGTCCGGATCGAGAACGGCACGCCGGAGGAGTTCTTCGCCGACAGCGTGCGGGTCACCGCCACCTACGGCAACCAGACCGAGGCACCGATGATCATCGACGAGACCGGCGAGCTCCAGAGCGGCTTCAGCGGCGTCATCCAGATCGGTGCGGAAGCCGTGGCCCAGATCGGGTTCGCGGTGCCGGTGAGCGCCCTGGGCAAGGTCACCTACACCGTCGACTGCGCCGATGACATCCACGACCCGGTCAGCTTCACCGGTCCGGTGGAGCGCAGCTGAGGTCAGACCGTAGGCCGATGTCCGGCGCCTGACGGCGATCTAGGCTGGCCCGGTCATGAGCACGCACCAGGATCCCGAGCCCTTCATCCGCGACCCCAGCTGGGTGTTCGACTTCTGCCTGGCGGTCGTCGTCGCGCTGCTCGGCACCGTTACGTACGCCAACGGCGGCGTCTGGGCCTCGATCCTCTCGGTGCTGATGGCCATGCCGGTGATGATTCGTCGACTGCTGCCGCGGATCGCCCTGGCCACCTCGGTCGGCATCGCCCTGGTGCAGGTCGCCACCGTCCCCGGCCCCACCTTCAGCATCGTCGCGGTGCCGATCCTGATCTACAGCGCCGCCCGGTGGTCGACCCGGCCGCAGGCGCAGCTCGCCCTGGCCGCCGGCCTGGCCGGATCGCTGCTGGGTCCGATCCGCTGGATCTGGCTCAGCGACCCAGTGGACAGCCTGGCGCCGATGGCTATGACCGTGCTGGCCTGCGCCGGCATCGTCTCCGGGGCCTATCTGCTCGGCGTACGCCGCCGCGACTGGGCCGAGAATTCCCGCCAGCGGGCCCGGTCCGAGGCGGAGCGCCGCTCGCTCGTCCTCGCGGAACAGGAACAGCGGGCACGGATGCTCGCCGTCACCGAACGGCAGCGGATCGCCCGGGAGCTGCACGACATCGTGGCCCACTCGCTGTCGGTGATCGTGGTCCAGGCCGAGGGTGGCAAGGCGATCGCGGCCAAGCGGCCCGAACGGGCACCCGAGGTGCTGGGGACCATCGCGGAGACCAGTCGCGAGGCGCTGGAGGAGATGCGCCGGATGGTCGGGCTGCTGCGCAACGGCCCCGAGCCGGAGCAGGCGGCGTATCTGCCGACGCCCGGGCTGGCCGAGCTGCCCGAGCTGGTGCGCAAGACCAGTGAGGCCGCCCAGTTCACCAGCTTCGGCCAACCACCGATGGTGAGCCAGGCGCTCGGGCTGACCGCCTATCGGGTGGTGCAGGAGTCGCTGACCAATGTGCTCAAGCACGCCGGGCCGAACGCCGTGGCCCGGGTCGTCGCGGCCTACACCGCGACGTCGATCGAGCTGGAGATCTCCGACGACGGACGTGGCGCGGCCGCCACCACCGACGGGATGGGCCATGGCCTGCGGGGCATGCACGAACGCATCGCGCTGCACCGCGGTACGCTCTCCGCCGGTCCGCGACCGGGCGGCGGCTACGTCGTCCGCGCCTCGCTGCCGCTGATCCCCGACGCCCGCCCGGGCCTGATGCCCGGACCGACCTGGACCCCACCGCAGGAAAGGCGGTCATGACCGTACGCGTGTTCCTCGTCGACGACCAGGCCCTGGTCCGCGGCGGCTTCCGGATGCTGATCGAGGCCGAGGACGACCTGGAGGTGGTCGGCGAGGCAGCTGATGGGGCGGCGGCCGTGGCCGCACTGAGCCGGGTCCGGGCCGACGTGGTGCTGATGGACATCCGGATGCCGCAGATGGATGGCGTGGAGGCCACCCGGCGGTTGAGCGAGCTGAACAACCCAGTCAAGGTGCTGGTGCTGACCACCTTCGACCTGGACGAGTATGTCTTCGCCGCCCTCAAGGCCGGCGCCAGCGGGTTCCTGCTCAAGGACGCCCGCCCCGAAGAGCTGCTGAGTGCCATCCGCAACGTGGCCGCCGGCGACGCGGTGGTGGCCCCGAGCGCCACCCGCCGGCTGCTGGCCCACGTGGTCCCGACCCTGCCGGGAACGCCTCGCGGCGACGGACCGGACCCCCGGCTGGCGGTCCTCACCGGCCGCGAGATCGAGGTGCTGACCGAGATCGCCGGCGGGGCCACCAACACCGAGATCGCCACCCGGCTCTACATGGCCGAGGGCACCGTCAAGACCCACATCGGCCGGCTGCTGTCCAAGCTGGCCATCCGCGACCGGGTCGGCCTGGTGCTGTTCGCCTACGAGACCGGCGTCGTCGAGCGCTGAGCCGTCCGCCGTCCCGTCCGGTCCCTCCGACCTCGATCGCCACCTGCGGTTCGCCGTACGACTTGACCTTGACAGCGTGACAAGGTCTGTACTGACGGCTGGAGGTGGTCGAGATGACCCGACACAACGCAACCGCTGCCCAGAAACTGACGTCCGCGCTGGAGAGTGCCGACCCGTCGGCCCGGCTGCAGGCCGCGCTCACCGCGGGCGTGCACCCGAACCCGGACTACATCGAGGTGCTGGTTGCCCGGTGCGCGGTGGAGCCCGACTTCTACGTACGCGACATGCTCACCTGGGCCCTGATCCGCCAGGACCGCACCGTCACCGTCGACCGCGTGCTCGTTGAGCTTGCCTCCGAGGTTCCGCAGGCGCGGAGCCAGGCCCTGCACACCCTGTCCAAGCTCAAAGACCCGCGCACCTGGGAAGCGCTCTCTCCTGAGCTCATGCATGACGACAACGACGAGGTCGCCCGTGCGGCCTGGCGGGTGGCGACCGGCGTGGTTCCCGACGGCCTCGAGCCGGCGCTGGCCGAGACCCTGTCGACCCAGTTCAACCGCGGCGGGCGCGAGGTGCAGCTCAGCCTCAGCCGCGCCTTCGTCGCGCTCGGACCGGCCGCCGTGGCCGTCGTCGAGCGCGCGTCGGGACACCCCGACGCGGGAGTCCGCGCGCATGCCCTGGCGACCACCCGGATCATGGAGAATCCAGACGAGGGCTTTGACGCCGCCATTGCAGAAGCGAGACGGACCGTGGCGCTGCTCGGGGCGCCGCTGGTGGTGGAGGGACACGATGCTGATCGGTGAGGTCGCTGAGCTGTCGGGTATCAGCGCCCGGATGCTGCGGCACTACGACAGCATCGGCCTGGTCTGTCCGACCGGGCGTACCCACGGCGGATATCGGCAGTATGTCGAAGATGATCTTCGCCGGCTCTTCCAGGTCGAGGGACTTCGCTCTCTCGGACTGAGCCTTCGTGAGGTGGCCGACGCTCTCGGCGACGCCGCCTTCAGCCCGGCAGCGCTGGTCGACTCGTTGATCGGCCAGGCACGCGAACGTCTCGCCCGCGAAGAGGAGCTGCTGGCCAGGCTGGCTCAGGTGCAGGCCAGCAATCCGGCCGCATGGTCGGAGGTGATGCACACGGTGGGACTAATGCGACGACTGACCGCCGGCGATCCGTCGAGCCGACAGCGCGTCGCCCTCTCCCTCACCAGTGAGCGCGACGGCGACGCGGCTCCGCTAGTGGCGGCGGTGCTGGACGAACGCGACCCCCATGTCGCCGGCGCCATCGCCTGGGCGTTGGCCCGCATCGGTGACGAAGCGATCCCGTTCCTGGCCGAAGCGCTTGACTCGACCAGCGCCGAGCAACGACACCGGGCGGTCGAAGCGCTGGAGAAGATCGGCTCTCCGGCTGCCACCGCGGCATTGGCGGCCGCAGTCGGCAACGCCGACCCGGTCGTCAGCGCCCGCGCCGTGCTCGCCCGCGCCGCCCACGGCACCGACGACACGATCCCTGCGCTCATCGCTCTGATCGTCGACGGACGCAACGACGTTGAAGCCGCCGACGCGCTTGCGGCCCTCGCCGCGCAGCAACCCGGCGCGGACACCGTTGCCGCCGCCGTCGCCGACGCGCTGCCGGGCGCCTCAGCGACGGGTCGCCGGCGGCTGGCCGCGGCGCTGGCCGAGCTTGCCGGGCCCTGCGCGCAGCGCTCCCTGGAACGACTCGCCGACGACCCCGACCCGGGCGTGGCCGCCACCGCGACCTTTCTGCTGCGCGAGCGGCGCGAGTCGTGACTTCCGCCCCGGGTCGGCAACCGCCCCACCGAACCGACGGGGATCCGCGGCTGCCGGGGATACCTGGGCTGGTGGTGGGTAACACCATTTCGACGGCCCCGGCTGACTTGAGCAGCCAGGTCCGACCGGATCATCCCCAGTCTTGGAGGCAACCGTGCGACCGACACCACCATCTCGGGTCTCGACCCTCGCCAGATCGGCCGCCATGGGAGCGGGGTGCGGCTTGGCCGGCGTTGCGGTGATGACCGCCAGCGAGAAGGTCGAGCAGGCCGTCACCGGCCGACCGAACTCCTACGTCCCGGCGCGTACGTTGCTGACGATGCTCGGGCGCCGACCCGGCGACGACCAGACGCCGGTCGGCTGGAACCACCTGATCCACTGGGGGACGGGTGCGTTGCTCGGCTCACTGCGCGGGGTCTGGGCCGTCACGGGCATCCGCGGCCCGATGGCCAACGTCAAGCACACCTTCGTCCGCCTCGGCTTCGACCAGACCCTGGAGAACGCGACCGGCGCCGGAGCCCCACCGACCTCCTGGCCCACACAGGAGCTGGTCGTGGACGTGCTGCACAAGGCCGTCTATTCGGTGGCGACCGGGATCCTCGCCGACCGGCTGATCACACCCGTCCTGGAGTCCCGCCGAGGAACCATCAGCCACTGAGCCACCGCGACGCCCAGCTCACCCGGACAGGGCGTCGACGAACCAGCGGGTGATGCTCGTCGGGTGGGTGATCGCCGTGCCGACGCAGACCGCGAAGGCGCCCCGGGCCAACGCCTCCCCCGCCTGGGCCGGGGTGTGGATCCGGCCCTCCGCCAGCACCGGCACCGCCAGCCGCTCGACGCAGGCGGAGATGAAGTCGAGGTCGGGTCCGGTGGTCAGCGGCCGACCGGGGACGTACCCGGCCAGGGTGGTGCCGATGAGGTCGGCCCCCGCCTCAGCGCAGGCCACCGCGTCCGCCACGCTGCCGCAGTCGGTCATCACCAACGCCCCCTGCTCGTGCACCGCGGCGATGCTGTCGGCGAGCGGCCTGCCGTCCGGACGCGCCCGCCGGGTCCCGTCCATCGCGACCACCTCGCAGCCGGCCTCGGCCAGGGCCTGAGCCTGGCGCACCGTCGGGGTGATCCGGACCTCATCGGGTCCGCCGTCCTTCCAGATGCCGATGATCGGGATGCTCAGCTGCGGCCGGGCCGCGACGATCCGGGACAGCCCTTCGAGCCGGACGGCGCGGGCACCACCGAGACGTACCGACTCGGCGATCCGGGCGATCGACTCCTCGTGCTGCAGCGGCTCGCCGTCGTACGCCTGACAGCTCACCACCAAGCCGCCGCGCAGCCGTTCCAGCACCTCAGACATCTCCGCCCTCCGATTCGGCCAGCTCTGCGAACACGCGGGCGCCGGCACCCAGGATCGCGCCGGATCCGGCGAACCGGCTGGGCACCACCGCCGGGGCTCTCACCGTCCGACCCGATCGCGTCTGGCTCGCGTGCCGGATGGCCTCGACCAGGCCGGGGATCGCAGCCACCCCACCGGTGAGGACGGCGATCTCGACCCCGGCCACCGCAGAGGTGGTGAGCAGCACATCAGCAGCGGCCTCGACCGCGTCGGCGAGCACGGCGGTGGCGTCCGGGTCGCCCGCCGCGGCGGCGCGTCCGATCTCCTCGGCCGAGCAGGCCCGGCCGGTCCGAGCCGCATAGCGGGTCGCCAGGCCCCAGCCGGAGCAGACCGCCTCGGCATGACCCGTTCCGCCACAGGCGCAGGGCACACCATGGGCCGCGGTCGCCGGCAGATGCCCGAGCTGGCCGCCCCAGCCATGGCCCACCACCCGGCCGCCGTCCAGGACCGCCCCGCCCAGCCCGGTCCCGATGGCCAGCACGGCCAGCCGCTCGCGTCCCGCGGCGGCACCCCAGCGGTGCTCCGCCCGGGCGTGCGCCACCACGTCGTTGTCCACCGTCACCGGCCGCCCCAGCGCGGTGCTGAGGTCGTCGGCGAGTGCGGTCCCGGCCCAGCCGCGAAGATGATCGGTGGCGGCGAGGACGGTCCCGCGGTCCGGGTCGATGGTGCCGGCACTGCCCACCCCGACGCCGGCGACCGCGTCGGTCATCACGGACCGGGCCAGTCGGGCGGCGGCGGTCACGATCGCCTCCGGGCCGTCGTCCGCCGGCGTACGGACGGTGATCATCTCGCCGTCCAGAGTGCCGTCCGGTCGCACCCGCGCCGCGGCGATCTTGGTGCCGCCGATGTCGATCCCGACGGCGGTGATCATCGACTGCTCCGCGTCCACCACCCCCGAACGCTATCGCGCCCTACCAGGCGAGCGCACCGCGCCGGGGGACGCCTCGCGGTGCCGGGCGAACATCGGACCACGGTCGTACCCGGCTAGGCCCACGGCGGCGCGGCCCTCCCCCACGACGGGCCCGCACTCCGATGTCACGACAGCCCGCGCTGCCTAGGTTGAATGCCGAGATGACCGCCCTTGTGCCCGAAAGGCAATTGTGAACACTTCCCTGTCCCCCACCGCGCAGTACGCAGCGGACGAGACCTCGGCCACCGTTGCCGCCAGCACCCTCAACCTGACCAAGGTCTATGGCAACGGGCGTACCGCGGTCCGTGCGCTGGACGGTGTCAGCGTCAACTTCGCCCGGGGTACGTTCACCGCGATCATGGGCCCGTCCGGCTCCGGCAAGTCGACCCTGATGCACTGCCTGGCCGGACTCGACAGCATCACCGAGGGCCGGGTGTTCCTGGCCGGTGCGGAGATCAGCGCCATGGGTGATCGCGAGCTGACCCGGACCCGCCGCGACAAGGTGGGCTTCGTCTTCCAGTCCTTCAACCTGCTGCCGACCCTCACCGCCCGGCAGAACATCTTGCTGCCGCTGGACCTGGCCGGCCGCAAGGTGGACGAGGCGGCTCTGACCGAGCTGGTCACCTCGCTGGGCCTGGAGGGTCGCCTCGACCACCGCCCGAGCGAGCTGTCCGGCGGTCAGCAGCAGCGGGTGGCGATCGCCCGCGCCCTGATCTCGCGACCCGACGTCGTCTTCGCCGACGAGCCCACCGGAGCCCTGGACTCCAAGAACGGTCAGGCGCTGCTGGCATACCTGCGCAGCGCCAGCCGGGAGCGGGGCCAGACCATCGTCATGGTCACCCACGACCCGCTGGCCGCCTCCTACGCCGACCGCGCCCTGGTGCTCAACGACGGGCGGTTGGTCGACGACCTGGACGCCCCGACCGCCGACACCGTGCTCGCTGCGATGAAGTCGCTGGGGGTCTGATGTTGCGCAACGCATTGCTCGAGATCCGCTCGCATCCCAGTCGGGTTGCGGCCGTCGGGCTGTCGATCATGATCAGTGTCGGCTTCCTGGTCGCCTGTCTCAGCTTCCTGGCCACCGAAAGCGCAGCCATCGGCGACCAGGTGGCGGCCCGGACCTCGGTCAGTGACGCGGTCGTCGAGACCACGGAGAAGACCCCCGGCGAATACCGCAACGCCATCGCCAGCACTCCCGGCGTCGAGTTCCTCGAGCCCATCTACAGCGGCTACGCCGAGTTCGTCGGCGCAGAGCGCCGCGGGACGATCAAGCTCGACAGCCTCCCGACCGAGACCAGGTTCCGCTGGGCCGACCTGGCCAGCGGATCCTGGCCGGCCGACGAAACCCAGATCGCCGTCAGCGGCGCCACCGCATCCAGCCACCAACTAGCCCTGGGTTCGACGCTGAAGCTCGACGACGGCATCGACAACCCGGGCCGCACCGTCACGGTCAGCGGCATCACCGACGAGGAGGGCTCGATGCTCTCCGGGGTCGGCGACTCCGGTTTCGCTCACCTCGACTACTTCAGCCAGCCCGACGCTCGCAGCTTTGCGACGTATCTGATCGCCACCGCGCCGGGCAGCGATCCAGAAGATGTGGTGACAGCGCTGCGCGCCGCGCTCCCCAGCGACGCGGACGTCAACACCGCCGCCGAGCTGACCGATCGAGCCGTGACCAACGTGACCAACGGCGCGGATGTGCTCGGCTATCTGCTGCAAGCCTTCGGCGCGATCGCACTGCTCGTCGGCGCCATCATCATCGCCAACACCTTCGCCATCTTGATCGCGCAGCGGCGGCGATCGATCGGCCTGCTCCGCGCCGTCGGCGCGGACACCCGCCAGGTGCGCCGCGGCATCCTGGCCGAGGCGCTGATCATCGGTCTGGGTGGTTCGCTGGCCGGGGTGGTCCTCGGGGTGCTGATCGCGGCAGTCGCCAGCGCGATCAGCGGCTCTCTCGACCACGGCCTGACTGTGCCGGTTGGGCGGGTGCTGATCGCCGCACTGATCGGGCTGCTGGTCACCGTGGTTGCCGCCCTGGCACCCGCGCGCCGCGCGATGCGGGTGACGCCACTCGAGGCGCTGCGTCCGGTGCTGGATGCCGAGGGCACCCGCCGCCGACGCTGGTCGACGGTGATCATCTCCGCACTGCTGCTGGTCAGCGGCACCGCCATGGTGGCGGCCGCGCTGCTGACCGACCTCGGCCCGTTGCTGCTGGCCATCGGCGGCTCCGCGCTGCTCGCCGTCGGCATCCTCACCGCGGCACCGCTCTTTCTGCCGCCGGCGCTCACCGCGGTGGGCCGGGTCGCCGGGCTGACCGGATCCACCGGGCGGCTGGCCGCAGCCAACACCGTCCGCAACCCGGGGCGAGCGGCAGCCACCTGCGTGGCCCTGATGCTCGGCGTCGGGCTGATCGTCACGCTGCAGGTGGGGGCGGCCAGCATCAAGACCACCGTCAACGAGACCGTCTCCTCCGAGCTGCCGGTCGACATCGTCGTGTCCGACACCACTGGGACCTTGGACCCGAAGGTCGCCGATCAGATCGCCGCCATCGAAGGCATCTCCGCCACCATCCGGGTGCCGCAGGTGCGGGCTGCGGTCACCGGTGCCGGCGACCTCGACGAACTGGTCGTGGCCGGGCTCGGTCCGGACGCCACCACGGTGGTACGTGCCGGGCTGGAACAGCTGCAGGGCGACGCCCTGGCCCTGGTCCACCCGTACACGCTGCAGGAGCTGCAGCTCACCTCGGGGGCCCAGCTCACCGTCAGTCATGGCGGTCGGACGGCCACCTACACACTGCAGGCCAGCGGGGTCGCCGACTACGACATGCTGGTGGTGACTCAGCAGGGGCTCGCAACTCTGGATCCGGACGCCCCGGTCGGCGCGGTCTGGGCGACGGCGCCGGACCGCAACCAGGCGGCAGCGGTCATCGCCGACGTCAATCACGTGCTCGCCGGTAGTCCCAATCTGGTGCTGCGCGGCACGCTGGAGGAGGCGGCCAGCCTGAACTCGATGATGGACACGTTGCTCGTCGTGGCCACCGCCATGCTCGGGGTGGCGGTGCTGATCGCGCTGATCGGGGTGAGCAACACCCTCGGTCTGTCGGTGGTCGAGCGCACCCGCGAGTCGGCACTGCTGCGGTCGCTGGGCCTGCAACGACGCCAGCTGCGCGCCATGCTGGCCATCGAGGCCGTCATGTTGGCCTTGGTCGGGGCGGTCGTCGGGATCGCCGCCGGGGTGCTGTTCGGCGTCGTCGGTACGGCTGCCATCGCACGTGAGTCGGGACTCGGCGCGGCACGGTTCGAGATGTCGGCGCCGCAGACCGGGGCGGTGGTGGCGGTGGCGGTGCTGGCCGGCGCGCTGGCTTCGGTGCTGCCGGCCCGGCGGGCCGCGAAGTCGGCGCCCACCCAGGCGCTGGCCGAGGTATGAGACCGATCGGTCGAGGGTGGGGGCGACCCTCGACCGATCTCAGTGGCGGACGACCTCCCGGTCGGGACGGGTCGGCCCCGTCCGCTCCGCACGCTCCGTAGGCCCCGTGCGCTCCGTAGGTCCCGTGCGCTCCGTAGGCTCCGGGCGACGCAGGACCAGGGCGCGGAGCGCGCGCCGCCACCAGGGGACGTACCTCCGATGTCGGCGGGCTTCGGCGACGAGGCGCTCGTTGGCCGCCTCGGCGCGGTATCGCTGCTGCCGCTCGGCGGTGAGGATGCTCACTGCATAGTCGGAGTTGAGACTCATGACGGGGACCTCCATCGATCGATGGAGCCAGCCTCGCTCTGAGTCGGGGGCCGCCACATCGGCCGAGCTCCCCATCTTTTACGGCGAAGGGCCGGTCTGAGTCACCTCAGACCGGCCCTGCCCACCTCAGATGCGGATCAGATCAGCTCAGGGCTTGTCGTCCGTGGTGAGATCCAGCCAGTCGAGCTGTGCCTGGGACAAGCTGATCGCCAGCGCCTCCGTCGAGGTGCGGGTCTCGGCCAGGCTGCGCGGCCCGATCAGGGCGAACGTCGGGAACGGCTGGTGCAGCACATACGCCAGCGCGATCGCGGTGGCCAGCACCCCCATCGAGTCGCCCAGCTCGGTGGCCCGGCGCAGCCGCTCGAAGTTCTCCTCGCTGTAATAGCAGCGGACCAGCTCGGCGTCGGCGGTGTTGTCCGGATGCGCCCGCCCCGGAGCGAAGAACCCGCGAGCCTGCGACGACCAGGGCAGCAGCGGCACCTCGTGGGTGGCGAGCCACGCCTTGGAAGCAGGGTCGGTGACGTGGCGGCAGCCCGCCCACGGCACGTCGTGCGCACGGGCCAGACCGAAATGGTTCGACAGCATCGACATCGGCGCCTTGTCGTGCGCCCGGGCATACCGGTTGGCTTCGGTGAACCGGTCGATGGTCCAGTTGGAGCCACCGTACGCCCGGATGCGCCCCGCCCGGCGGTGCTCGTCGAGCACGTCGACGAACTCGCCCACCTCGATATCGAGGTTGTCGCGGTGCATCAGATACAGGTCGACGTGGTCGGTGCCCAGCCGGTCCAGCGTCTCCTCCAGCTGACGGGTGATCGACTCGGGGTCACAGTGCGGGGTGTGGGCGCCCTTGCCGATCACGACCACGTCGTCGCGGTTGCCGCGGTTGGCCATCCAGCGGCCCAGCAGCTTCTCCATCAACCCGCCGCCATAGATGTAGCCGGTGTCGAAGGTGTTGCCGCCCCGCTCCACGAAGTCGTCGAACATCACCGACGCATGGGCCAAGGTGAGCTGGTTGTCGCAGCCCATCACCAGTTGCGAGACCGGCTTGTCGAGGCCCGGGATGCGGCCGTACGGCATTGCCGGGCGGTCGCGGCCGATCCCGACGCCGAGCGCCGACGCGGTCACCGCCGGAATGTTCGCCGTCGGCTGCTCGAACGGATAGACCAGCTCGATGGCTGCGCGCCACGCGTCCAGCACTCGGGCGTTGCCGAGCGAGTCCGCCCAAGACATCTCCGGCGACTCCAGCGCCTCGCCGCGCAGCCCGACCGCGTCGGCCTCCAGCGCGTACGCGTACGCCGGGTCGGTCTCCTCGGTCCGGGCCGTACCGTCGGCGGTGGTGATCACGATCTGACCGCGGTCCTCAGGCGAGATGACCCACGGGTTGGGCAGCACCAGGTGACCCCGGGAGCCATAGACGGTCACGGAGTTGGTGTCGCCGGCCCGAACCCCAGTGGTCACCCGTGCGGTGACGCCGGTGGCGAAGGTCAGGTTGGCCACCGCCCAGGTGTCCACGCCGTCCTCCACCGTGCCCGCCGCGGTCACGTCGACCGGGTCGAGGAACCTCTCCCCGACGGCCGCACCGGCGATCAGCCGGGCGATCGAGACCGGGTAGCCGCCCACGTCGAGGATGCCGCCGCCGGCGAGGTCGGGGGTGAAGAGCCGGTGGCCCGGCGCCGGAGTCGCGTTGAAGGCGAAGGAGGCCTCGATGCTGATCAGCTCACCGACGACCTGCTCGGTGATCAACCGGCGGAGCAGGGCCGTCTGCGGGTGGAAGCGATACATGTACGCCTCCGCCAGATACACCGAATGGTCCCGGGCGGCCTCCAAGGCTGCCATCGCCCAAGCGTGGTTGACCGCCAACGGCTTCTCACAGACCACATGCTTGCCGGCCGCAACGGCTCGGATGCTCAGCTCGTGGTGATTGGTATGGATCGTGGAGATGTAGACGGCGTCCACCTCCGGGTCGGCGAGCAGCTCGTCATAACTGCCGTAGGCCGAGGGTGCGCCGAACTCGTCAGCGAACGAGCGCGCCTTCTCCAGGCTGCGGCTCGCGGCGGCCTGCAGGCGGCCGGTCTGGCTGTGCGGTAGTTGCCCGGCGAACCGCTTGGCGATGCTGCCCGGACCGAGGATGCCCCATCGAACTGTCATCTCGTTGCTCATTGTCCTCACTGACATTGGTGATCTGATGAATTCGATCCCAGTCTGTCAGGTCGGGACGCGGGGCCACCAGGGGTTCTACCTGGTGATCTTCTTCGTCTTGGCGGAGGTGGCGCGACCGGTGTTGGTGTCCGCCTTGCGCGCGGTGACCTTCACCGACAGCTTGTGGCCCACGTCGGTCTTGGTGATCTTGTATGTCTTCTTGGTGGCCTTCTTGATCGACTTGCCGTCCCGCAGCCATTGATAGCTGAACTTCGCCTTGCTGGGCGTCCAGGTGCCGGGCTTGGCGGTCAGCTTCTTGCCCTTGCGCGCCGTCCCGCTGATCGTGGGACCCTTCTTGGCCTTCGGCTTGAGAGTCGGCCGGGTCTTGGTGGCGACGCCCTGGCCCTGGCTGCCGACCCGATTGTGCAGGTGCAGCAGCAGCAGCTTGGTGGAGTCCTTCACCACCCGCCGGGTCACGGTGATCCCAGTCGAGTTGTCGGCCAGCAGCACAGAGGAGGCCGGGCGGCCCTTCTGGGAGAACCACATCGGCGGGTCGAAGACGTTGAACCGGACGGGCTTGACCCGGTCGACGACGTAGGACCCGGAGCGGGCCAGGTTGGGTGCATACATCGACAAGGTGCTCACCTGATAGGTCAGCGTGGTCGACCGCGACCGGTCGGTGTAGCCGAGCGCCTTGAGCCGCACCGGCAGCACCGCCACGCCGCTGTCGAAGACGGAGCTGTCGGCGGCGATGGCGTTGAACGGCTGGGTGTCGACCACGGCGTCGTCGCGGAGGCGATAGGTCAGCACCACGGTCGCGTCGGCGTCGTCGCGCTTGGCCAGCACCGTCTCGAAGTCGGGCGTGCCGTCGCCGTTGGTGTCGATCAACACGCTCGGGGTGTCGTTGAAGCCCGGGTTGGCGTTGGGTGCCTGCAGCTGGACGCCGAAGGAGACGAAGCCCGAGGCCGGGTTGCGCAGCAGCGGCGCAGTGGATGAGGCACCCACAGCCCGGAGGTCCGAGGCGGCCAGGGTGGTCCGCGCGGAACCGTTCGGGAAGGTGAGCGCACCGCTGGTGGCACCCAGCACGAACGGCGCCACCTGGGCCTGGAACGCCGATCGGCCCGAACCCTGCTTGAGGGTGGACCCGGACAGCTTCAGCGTGGCTGACTTCGCCTTGGTCGAGGAGAAGGTGAGGGTCGAGCCCTTCATCGAGCTGACCGGCTTGGCCGCCGCGAAGACCCCGACCCGCAGCGGGCTGGTCGCGGTCGTCGGGGTGAAGGTCACCACGCCGGTGGCGGCGGTGACGAAGTCGCGGACCTTGCCGGCCTGGGTGGCCGGCTGGGTGGGGTCGAGGGCGCGCCGCAGGTCGGATGGTCGGCGGATGGTCATCGTGACCTGGACGGTGGCGCTCTTGCCCGGCTGCACGGTCACCGACGTGGCGCTGACGCCGAAGGCCACCCCCGGCTGGGTCACCCGGGCGGCGTACGCGACGCGGTAGGAGACGGCGGCGCTGCCGGTGTTGGCGATGGTCAGCGCCCGCCGCTGGGTGGTGGCCGACGCGACCTCGAGCACACCGAAGGAGGCGGTGACCAGACCGGGGTTGGCCACCGACGAGACGGTCACCGAGTTCTGCACCGCCTGGAGGGCGTCGATCCGGCCGGTGCCCTGGGCCAGCAGCCCGTAGCCCTTGCCGGCGGCGTTGCGCAGGTCGTGGGTGGCGGTGTTCATCAGGCCGGCCTTCACCTGGGCACCGGTCCAGCGAGGATGCGCCTGAAAGACGAGGGCGGCCACGCCGGCAGCATGCGGCGTCGCCATCGAGGTGCCGCTCATCCGCTGCGTGCTGGTGCCCGAGCCGGCGCGGGCGGAGACGACGTTGACACCGGGAGCGGCCAGATCGGGCTTGACCACATCGGCGTACGACCCGTGCACGCCGCGGGAGCTGAACGGGGCCAGGGTGTCGGTGGCGGTGGTGCTGCCGGCGGAGGCGGCCACGGTCAGCGCCCGGGTGGCGTTGCCAGGGCTGCCGCCCACGTCGACCGCGTCGCCCGCGTTGCCGGCGGCGATGACGGACAGCACGCCGCGGGCGGCGAGGGCGTCGACCTTGGCGTTGTCCGGGTCGTCGGCGGCGGTGTAGTCGGAGCCGAGCGAGAGGTTGACCACGTCGATGTCGACGCCGTTGGTGAGCTGCTTGCCGACCCAGTCCAGCGCCGCGCCGGTCAGCGCCGTCGAGCCGCCGTTGTCGCCGAACACCTTGAGGGCATACAGACCGGCCTCCGGTGCCATCCCCGGTCCCAGGTCGAAGGCGCGGATGCTGGCGGCGGTGAGCGAGGTGTACGCCCCGGTGTAGCGCGCGCCGCCTTGCACGCCGTAGCCGGCGACCGTACCGGCGACGTGGGTGCCGTGACCGCCGCCGCGACCGTCGATCGGGTTGGCGTCGGCGCGGGGCTTGAGGTCGGCGGCCGAGGTGGAGTCCGCGTCATAGCTGGGTCCGGCGAAGTCGTGGCCGCCGCGGTATTTGGCCGTGGTGGCGGGAGCGGTGGTTCGGGCGACGGCGGCGTCATAGGCAGCCTTCGTGCCCGGTCCGCCGAAGTCGGCGTGGGTGTAGTCGATGCCGGTGTCGATCACGGCGACGTTGACGCCGGCGCCGGTGCGGCCCGTCTTGGTCCAGGCCTCCAGTGCGCGGGAGTACACCGCGGCGGCGGCGTTGGTGGGCGCGGACGTGCCGAGCGCGGTGTCGACCGGCTTCACGATCGTCTTCGGCACGATCGGGGTGATGCTGACCACGTCGGAGCGACGCGCGAGCGCGCGGGCCACGGCCGGGGTGGTGGTCAGGGCGACGCCGGGCACGGTGTAGGTGCTGGCGTAGAGGGTGGACGTGCGTCGGTCGCTGGACAGCGCCGCCCGCTGCACGGCGGTCACGTCGGCGGTGATGGAGCGGACCCGAGCCCGGGCCGCTGGCGAGATCCGGGTGCCGATCAGCCGTCCCCGCTTGGTCGCGGCGTCCACGCTGAGCGCGCCGGCGCCGGACGTACGCACGAAGACGGTGACTGTCGCGTCGGTGTTGCCGGCCCGCAGGCTCGCAGACAGCTTCGCGATCGGCCCGTCGACTGCCCGCGGCTCACCTCCGGACGGTGGTTCAGCGGCGGCCGGGCCGGCGACGCCGGTGATGCCGAGCAGCAGGGACAGCGAGACGACAGCGGCGAGTCCGGTCCGTCCCAGAAAGCGGACCGTGCGGGTGGTGCGGCGTACGGTCGAAGGGGACGAAACGGGCACAAGGGCTCCTGAGCAGAACAGCGAAGACGCCGCCACTATGGCCTAGTTCGCTCCCGTACACCTAGCGCCACACCAAACCGTGACCCGCGCCTCAGCCGGGTCACGGTGTCGAACGCCCGAGCCAGTCGTCGAGCAGCACGCGCGGGTCCGGCAGATCGGCGACGTCGACGAAGTCGATCTCGTGGCCGGACTCCCCCCGATAGACGAACCAGTTCGGGATCATTCCGGACGGCTCACCCGGCTCGTGGGCTGATCCCGCTCGGCGCGGTCACCGGGAGATACCGCTGGGCATCTCGAAGCTCCGCGTACTCGGTCATCTTGGCCAGCCAGTACGCGATGGCGTACCCCACGATCCCCGTCATGGCGGCTCCCGCGATGATCATCTTCCTACTCATGATGGCCTCCCAGCTCTGTTGGTTCGGATTCACTGAACTGCGGGTGTGACTCTGATACACAGGCACGGGGCCACATCGACCAGACGCCCGGCTGACACCGAGATGGTGCCCGCCGGGTCAGCTCCGCGGAGCGTCTGGTGCTGGCGTCACTTGAGCCACGGTGCTCGCTGCACCAGGGAGGTCGACTCCCAGATCCGTCCGAGCCCCCAGGTGCGTCCCGCGGCGGTCAACGCGATCACGATCAAGATCATCGAGTAGATGAGGTGATAGTCCATGACCGGGTTCACTGATCCACTCGGCTCACCGGCGACGGTCAACTTGGCGAGCGGCCACTCAGCAGCCCACATCAGCACCATCATCAACGAACCGGCTGCCGCGGCGACGCGGAGACCGATGCCCGCGATCAGCGCCACCCCGACACCGAGGAGGCCGAGCATGAACATCCAGTCGACAATGGCGAAGCCGGCCAATGAGGCGAACACCGTACGGAACGGGCCGACTTCGACGTGTCCGAGGAATCCCGAGGTGGGCGAGCCCCCGTTGACCCATGCCCTTGCGGCGGGGGTGGAGTAGCCAAGGCCGAAGGCCTTGTCGAGGAAGGCCCACAAGAAGACGAACCCGAGGGAGATTCTCGTCACCGCCAGCCAGCGACGGGCCCTCGGCGGACTGTCCGTGGACAGGGTGGCTTCGACACTTCGGGTTTGGCGCGAAGGATCTTGGATGGTGGTCATGATCGAATCCTGTCGTTGGACGTGCGGGGTGATGGTTCAGTCAGGGTTTGTCCTGATGGGTGCAGTCTTTCGCGTCAGCGGCGCGACCGACTGAGGCTTCGGTCGCGTGCTTGGGGGACCTTTGACCCCACCTGAGCGTCTGCGGACCATCGGGGGCGCGCGGCCAAGAGGAGTTAGAACGCGATGTGATCAGCCGATCGGGCGGCTGGCGTGATCAACGCTACTTGCGGTGCATCGAAGCGCCGAAGACCGCCGCCTGGGTTCGTCGCTGCATGCTGAGCTTGGACAGCAGCGTCGAGACGTAGTTCTTCACCGTCTTCTCCGCCAAGAACAGCCGCAGCCCGATCTCCTTGTTCGACAGGCCCTCGGCGATGAGGTCGAGGATCTGTCGTTCCCGGCTGCTGAGCGCTTCCAACCGGGGGTCGAGCTGACTGGGATGACGGAGTCGCTCGAGGAGCCTGCCGGTGACGGCGGGGTCCATCAGCGATCGGCCGACGGAAACGTCGCGAATGGCGTCAGTCAGCGAATGGCCGGTGATCTGCTTGAGCAGATAGCCGGCAGCACCAGCCATCACCGCGGCGAACAGCGCCTCGTCGTCGTCGTATGAGGTGAGGATCAGACACTTCACCTCGGGGTGTTGGGACCGGATGTCCCGGCAGACGTCGATACCGCTGCCGTCCGGCAGTCGCGCATCGAGAACCGCCACATCGGGGCGAGCGGCCGGGATGCGATGCAGTGCCTCGGCGGCGGTGCCGGCCTCACCGACGACGGTCATGTCGTCGGTCGCCTCAAGCAGATCGATCAGCCCGCGGCGGACGATCTCGTGATCATCAAGCAGAAACACCCTGATCACGGCCGGGGTAGCAGCGTCGTCCATGTCAGTCGTGTCCCTTCGTTCGGTGTGGAGTCGATATCCAGGGCGCCACCCAGCTCTTCAGCTCGGCATCGCATGTTCTTCAGTCCGCTCAGACGATCCGGCGTGCCGATGCCGACTCCGTTGTCGGCGACCACGATCGTGAGCGACTCGCCTTCCACCGTGAGCTCCACGGACAGCTCACTCGCTTGAGCATGACGGGCCGCATTGGTGGTGGCTTCGCGGACAACCGCCTCGATGTCGCTGATCATGCTGGCCGGCACCATAGTGTCGACCGGCCCGAAGAAGCGAATGGTCGGCTCGAACGCAAACAGCGGCGTGACCTGGTGCATCACCTCCAAGACGACTGACCGTGTGCTTGACGACCTCCCTCCACTGGCTTGCAGATCGAAGATCGAAGTCCTGATCTGGCCAATGGTGTCATCGATATCGCCGATCACCCGGTCGAGCCGCTCACGAGCCGACGGTGTTACCGCGGCCACGCTTTGTACGGTCAGTCCTGCGGCGAACAGGCGTTGGATGACGTGGTCGTGCAGGTCCCGCGCAATGCGGTCGCGATCCTCGAGGACGGCGAGCCGCTGCTGGTCGCCACGAGCCTCCACCAGCTCTCGCGCGATCGCGGCGTGGTTCGCGAAGACCTCTGCCATCTCCAGATCCACGCTGGTGAACGGGCTGCGTCCACCGAGCCTGCCCGCGGTGATGGCGCCCTGAGCGCCGGTCTTGGCCGTGAGAGGCACCGCCATCACGGCATCCACGTCAACGATCTGGGAGAGATGAATGAAGACCGGTGGATCGGCGCTGGCCGAGGCAATCCTCACCCCGCGACCGGATTTCATCGCCAACTCGACCAGGCTGTCCGACATCGGATACTGAATCCCGACGAGCCCGGATTGACCCTGACCGCTCGCCACCACCACTTCGAGTACGTCTTCGTCGATGGATGGGAGCACCAGGGTGACCACGTCGGCGTCCGCGAGGCGCCGCACGCTGTCCACGATGAGCTGGAGCGGGTCGGTGCTGCCTTCGGAGTAGAGGAGGGCGCTCGTCACCTCCCCCGAGGCTTGGGACCACTCCTGTCGACGACGCGACTCGGCGTACAGGCGCGCATTCTCGATAGCCACCCCGGCCGTGGCTGCGAGGGCGAACACGAGATCCTCGTCCTCAGGCGTGAAGGCGCCGCCTGCCTGTCGATCGGTGAGATAGAGGTTGCCGAAGACCTCGTTGCGGGACTGGATCGGCACGCCGAGGAAGCTATCCATCCGCGGATGGCCCGAAGGGAAGCCGGCCGAGCGCTCGTCCTCGCCGATGTTCGGGATCAGGATGGGACGGGGATCATCGATCAGAGCCCCCAAGAGACCGCGGCCCTTCGGCAGCTCACCGATCGCGCTCACCGTCTGGTCGTCCATGCCCACGTGGATGAACTGCTCCAGCTGATCGTCGGAGCCGATGACCCCCAGTGCTGCATAGCGGGCGCCGACGAGGTCCCGAGCCGCTTCGACGATCCGACGGAGCACGACCGGCAGCTCCAGCTCGGCGATGATCGAACGGTTGGCTGCCAGCAGCCGTCGGAGTCTCGTCTGGGCGTCGATCACCTCCTCCGTTCGCCGGATCAGGTCGGCCATCAACTGCTCGATGGGCTGCGCTGCCGAAGCACTCTGCTCCGTCGACCCAGAGGGACGTGGCAGAGAACTCCCGCCATACCGCGAAGCGGAGTCGATCATGACCCTGACTGTACGGCGTTCGCGACGGGCGATGGCCGAGATGCGAATCGACCGGCCGTGTCGACTGCGCCTTCCCCGTCATAACGGGCGGTGAACGCGTTCGGCGTCACCATCACAGGACACTCGGCCTTGTCGATCAGCCAGGCCGTCACTCGCCCGAGCGCGCGATGGGTGAGTGCCGATCGGGTGTGACGAGCGACGACGAGCAGCTGCACGCGCTCTGACACAGCAACCAGGGCCGCAGTGGGAGTGGCCCGCACCAGCTCCTGTTCGATCACCAGCCCTGGGTGGCGCTGAGCGATGTCGGCAACTGCCTCGGAGAGGACGCGCTGAGCGGAGCGGCGACGAGCTGCAATCTCGTCGGCATCGGCCGCAGTGCCGTGGTCAGCGAGCATCTCGGCGGGGAGTTGCCAGGCGTGGACGGCGATGAGGGGCGTCTGCCGCCGAGAGGCCGCGCCCGCGGCAAGTTCCACCGCGTGGTCAGACTGACCTTCGTCGTCGATGCCAACGGCCACCCCTCGCCGCGTCAGGTCGAGACGGCCACCCGAGCGCACCACGACCACGGGGCACTGGGCGTGGGCGGCCACGGTCATCGTCGTGGATCTGGTGTACACGCGCTTCAACGCAGACAGCTCCCGGCGCTGAAGCACGACGACCCGGGCGCGCTGGGCTTCGTTGAGCATGGCTTCCGGGCCCGTTCTGGCGGTGTTGACCAGACGAAGACGGGTCCTGACGTCGGGGGCGAGGACGCCAGCGCGCCGGCCAACCTCGGCCAGCAACTCGTCCCCGCACTGCAGCCGGACCTCCTGCACGGCCCGGCTCTCGGTGAGCTGGTTGCGGTTCTGCCAGCCGTGGAGGAGCACAATCGGCGCGTTGTCGTGCCGCGCCTCCTCGAGGGCGAACCGGACGGCGGCCACGGAGCTGTCGGCGGTGTCGCCTCCAACACCGACCACGATCGGGGGGTACGAGACGTCACTCATGATGCTCCTGAGCCGGCCGTGGCCTGGATCGCGGTGGTGTGCCGTGCGACGGCCGGCGCCGGAACGGCGGCCACGGGACAGTGGGCGTGGGAGAGGCAGTAATGGCTCACCGAGCCGGCCAGGATGCGGCCGAGACCGGTGTGCTCCCGAGTTCCGACCACCAGCAGGCTGGCGGACGCGGACTCGCGTACGAGGACGCTGCCGAAGGCCCCGTCGAGGTGTTCGAGGCGCCATCCCGGCTCGGGCTGGACGGACTCATAAACCTCCTCCACCGCGCGGGTGATCTGATCGTCGACCTCGTCGATGAAGTAGGGGGCGCTCGGGTAGGAGCCGGCCCAGATCGCCGGCCCTGCGGCAAGTGCAGTCACGTGCACCGCACGCAGCTCCAGGCCCAGGGCGCGAGCGTAGGCAGCGCCGAAGGTGAGCGCCGCTCGAGCCGAGGCCGAACTGTCGAGGCCGACGACGATGAAGTTGGAGGTCATGAGAGTGCCTTCCATGTCAGAGGATGCACCTCACTCTTGTGCCTGGAGCGCCCGCCCGTTAGGACCCAAAGTCACGCCGAACGGGGACCTCCGACTCCACGGCGCCGCCGGACCTGTCTACGGCGGCCGCGAACGACGGTGGATGCCAAACCTGAGGACCTAGGTCCTGGGTGCGCAGGTCGTTGGCCGGTACCGGTCGTCATCGCGGTAGCGGAGGCTGAAGCCAGGAAGCCAACGGCAGTAAGCATTTCGTGAAGGAGGACCCTGATGGACAAGATCCTAGTGACCTACGCATCCCGCATGGGATCAACGGCAGAGATTGCCCAGGTCATCGCCGACGAGCTTGTTGCCTCCGGCTTCGCCGTCGACATCGCACCGTGCAGCACTGCCCCTGATGCCAGGCACTACACCGCGATCGTCATCGGCAGTGCCATCTACCTCAGTCACTGGGACAAGACGGCGATCGACTACCTGAAGCACCAAGCTCCCGATCTGGCTGAGCGACCGACGTTCCTGTACCACAGCGGTCCGTGCGGTGACGGAGCCCAGCACGAGCGCGTCGCACCGCCGCACGCCATCCGCCGGCTCATGCTTGAGCTCGGTGTGGCAGAGCCGCGGACCTTCGGCGGTCGCCTCGACCATGACCGTGCCACCAATCCTCTGGCCCGATGGATGGCCACGGGCGCGCTCAGCGGGGACTATCGCGATTGGGATGCCATCAGGGCATGGGCGCGGGAGATCTCGCGCGAGCTGCGACCGACCTCGGAGGGCCTTCTGGCGGCGTCCGGCACAGCAACAAGCCCTGACGACCGTCTGCTCTGGGGCTGAGCCGTTTCACAGAGACCACAACGGCGTGGCGTTGCACCTCCTCAGGTGCCCACTCAGCGACTGGGGTCACAGCCGAACTGACCACGCAGATGAGAAGGGGACATCACATGAGCACCATCCACCACCGCATTGGGCGGCTGTTCAACGAGATTCCTTCGGCTCAGTGCCTGGACCTGCTCCAGTCGCGCACCGTGGGGCGCGTCGGGTGGCAGTCGGCAGACGGACCTCAGATCTTCCCCGTCGCGTACGGGGTTCACGAGGGCAAGATCATCTTCCGAACCTCGGCCTACGGGGTGATGTCGGAACTGGTGAGGCCCACCCCCGTCGTCTTCGAGGTCGACGAGCTGGACCCCGAGACCTGCAGCGGGTGGAGCGTCATCGCCCGCGGCCGCGGCTCCGCCACACCCGAGCCGCCTGTCCTGATGTCGCTGTGGGCGCGCAGCGATCCCACCCCGTGGGCAGCCGGCATTCGAAACCTGTGGATCCAGATTGAGATCGATCGGATCAGCGGTCGTCGCGTTGCCCAGTGAGCCTTCGGCTGCCACCGGCTGACTGATCAAGTTCGCGCTGAGCGAGAACTCCTGGTGGCCGCGCCGTCCCAGCACGCCGACGTGCGCCTCCGGAGCAGAACAGCGAAGACGCCGCCACTATCGCCTAGTTCGCTCCCGCACACCTAGCGCCACACCAAACCGTGACCCGCGCCGCAGCCCGGTCACGGTGTCGAACGCCCGAGCCAGTCATCGAGCAGCTGCTGGGTGCCCAACGGATAGAGCGGTATGTCAGTGTTCGTGATCACCGGTCGCCACTCGACGAAGATCGGGGCACCGTCGAACTCGAAGAAGGTGGCGCCGTCGTCGGGTAGCACGCGCGGGTCCGGCAGATCGGCGACGTAGACGAAGTCGATCTCGTGGCCGGGCTCGCCCTGATAGACGAACCGGTTCTCCAGCACGCCCAGTCGCTGTGGATCCGTCAGCTCGACGCCGAGCTCTTCCGCGATCTCGCGCACCACCGTCTCGGTCGCGCTCTCCCCGAACTCGATGTGTCCGCCGAGCAGGCGGTGGAAGGCGGTCGGGGTCTTGGTCAGGTCCTCGCTCCGCCACACCGCGTGCCGCTGCCGCTCACGGTCGAGCAGCATGGCGAACGCCTTGGGCTTGATCGTCGGCATCGGCACTCCTTGGTGGTTGGTTCAGCTCAGCCCGCGGTGATCAGCGATCACGGCCTCGACCACCCGGCGGTTGCGTTCGTAGATCTCGGCATCGGTGGCGCCCTGACCCACCATCATGATCAACGCCTTCCACAGGGCCCAGCCCCGTCCACGGGCCCAGGTGCCGTCGTCCAGTCCGACGCTATCCCGGAACGCCGTCCGGCTCTCGCCGTCCAGCACGGTCCACGCGATCACCACGTCACAGGCCGGGTCGCCGATCCCGCAGCCGCCGAAGTCGATCACTGCGCTGAGCCGGCCCTCGCGCAGCAGCAGGTTGCCCGGGGCGATGTCGCTGTGGAACCAGACCGGCTGCGTTGGCAGGGGTGAGCTGATCGCCGTCCGCCAGACGTCGGCGGCCGTGGCTTGGTCGACCCGGTCACCGAGCTGCTCGAGAGCGGCGTACGTCTCCTGGCTGTAGACGTCGGGCGACGCGCCGCGGAGGAAGTTGTGCGGCCCCGGAGGCGGCCCGTCCGTCGGGTCCACCGAGCGCAGAGCGACCAGGAACTGACCGAGGTCGGTGGCGAAACCGACCAGGTCGTCGACCTGAGCGCCTTCGAGGATGTCGCCCTCGATCCAGCGATAGACCGACCAGGGCCACGGGTAGTCCGCACTCGGTCGGCCCAGCGCCAAAGGGGTCGGGATGGGCAGCGGCAGCTGCGGTGCGAGCACCGGCAGCCAACGATGCTCCTTGGCCACCTGCAGCCGATAACGCTCGGCGCTGGGCAGCCGCACTGACATGGTCTCGCCCAGGCGGAAGGTGCGGTTGTCCCAGCCATCGTGGTCGACGCGGCGGATGGGCAATTCGCGCCAGGCTGGGAACTGGTCGTCGACCAGCCGTCTGACCAGGGCTTCGTCGATGTTCATCGCGCCTACCCTGGCAGCGGTCGTGCCGGGCGGCCAACCAATTTGTGACCGCCATCGAGCGGGTCGAGCGAGTCAGACCGGGTGCAGCCGCTGGCCGACATCTGGCCAGGACTCCAGCACGGCGCGGACCTCGAGGTCGCGCTCCTGCTCCACCGCGTCGGCGTACGCCTGGTCGATCAGGTCCGCGATCAGCACCCGCTGACCGGTCGCCGAGGATTGCACCGCGGCCGCAACCATGGCGACGCTGAGCACGTTGGCGTGCACCTCTCCCGAGGGGGTGATGCCGGTGCGGACGGCGTCGACGAACTCGGCCAGCGATCCGGCGATCTGCTCCGGCTCGTCGCCGACGATGGGTACGAGCTCGCGCTCACCGTGGATGGCCGTCGGAGCATTGTCGCCGTCCCAGCACGCCGTGCCTGCAGCGGTGCCGGCCCGCCAGGCCCCGTTCCAGGAGGTCTCCATACCGGGACTGCACCAGCTGCCGGCGAACGAGAACCGGGAGCCATTGGCGAAGGTGAAGACGGCGTTCGCTGCGGCGTTGCCGGCGTACCAGCTCCAGCTGGGGTTGAAGCTCTCGCAGTAGACCGAGACCGGTTCGCTCTCCAGCAGTAGCCGGGCCAGGTCGAACTGGTGGATGGCCATGTCGATCAGCAACGGCTCGGCCATGGCGTCGCGGAACCCACCGAAGTGCGGGGCCTTGAAGAAGTCGCAGGTCAAGACGCCGACCGGTCCCAGCTCGGCGAGCTGGCGGCGGAACGCCGCGAGGTGGCGCCAGTAGCGCCGTGACTGGGAGACCATCAGCAGCTGTCCGGTCAGCTCGCTGGTGGCCACCATGGACAGGCACTCCGCCAGCGACTCCGACAACGGCTTCTCGGTCAGCACCGGCAGCCCGCGGCGGAGGGCGGCGACGGTGACCGCGTGATGCGCTCTGGGGACCGTCACGTTGAGCACGGCCTCGGCGCCGACGGCGTCGACCAGGTCGGCCAGGTCGGTGGCCACCGGCGTCTCGCCGTACCCCGTCTCGGCCAGCGAGGTCCGGGCTACGTCCAGGTCCAGGTCGACCAGCCCGACCAGCTCCACGTCGGCGTTCTCGGCGAGGGTACGCAGCCACGCCCGCCCCATGCCGCCGCCACCGACCTGGACGATCCGCAGCGGCGCGACGCCGGTGTTCAGCGGCTGGGCGTCGCTCACTCCTCGCCCTCCACCGCAATGGCACCGGCGTAGCCGTGGCCCTGATAGAAGTCGTTCGTCTCGTAGCGGAGCAGCGTCGGGATCGACCGCGTGGGCAGGTCGCTGCGGGCCCACTCCACCCCGTTCGCGATCACCCGGCGGACGTCGCGGTGGTGATAGACCGGATAGTCCTGATCACCGGGTGAGAAGAAGAAGATCTTGCCGTGACCGCGACGGAAGGTGCAGCCGGAGCGGAAGACCTCACCGCCGCTGAACGAGGAGACGAAGATCAACTCGTCGGGCGTGGGGATGTCGAAGGTCTCGCCATACATCTCCTGCTGCTCGATGATGATCGGATTGGGTACGCCGCGGGTGATCGGGTGCGTCGGGTCGATCGTCCACACCAGCTCACGGTCCTGCTCGCTGCGCCACCGCAGGGTGCACGTGGTGCCCATCAGCTTGCCAAAGATCTTGGACCAGTGGGCCGAGTGCAGGACGAGCAGCCCCATGCCCGAGAGCACCTGCTGATGAACCCGCTCCACCACCTCATCCGACACCTCGCCGTGGGCGGCGTGACCCCACCAGACGAGGACGTCGGTAGCGGCCAGGACCTCGTCGGTCAGACCGTGCTCCAGCTCGTCCAGGGTCGTGGTGGTGACCTCGGCGTCGGCACCGAGGTTCTCCCGGATGCCGTCGGCAATGGTGGCGTGCATGCCCTCGGGATAGATGGCGGCGACGTGGGGCTCGACCTGCTCGTGCCGGTTCTCCCCCCACACGAGAACACGGATCGGGGCAGTGGCTGCGGGCATGGGGACTCTCACTTCGCTGGGAGTAGGGTCTCGGCCGCACCGTCGAAGCGCTTCGACCGACGCGGGTCATCATCCTAGGCGCGGGTTGTCAGCGCAAGGCCTTCTCCACTACATCGCCAAGTCGGGCAAGGAGCGCTACATCGCCCTCGCCGACGACCTGGTCCTGGCCGCGGTGACCGACCTCAAACGGCGCCGCGGCGGCGGCCCGGAACTGCTCGCCTATCGCGACGGCAGGCGTTGGCGCGACGTCAGCTCGATCGACATCAACGAATACATCAAGGACGTAGTCGGCGGCGAGGTGTCGGCCAAGGACTTCCGGACCTGGCACGGCACGGTGATCGCCGCCGTGGCCCTCGCTGCGGCCAACGGGACTGCAACCACTCCGTCAGCCCGCAAGCGTGCGGTGTCGACGGCGATGAGAGAGGTATCGACCTATCTCGGGAACACCCCAACGGTGGCGCGGGCGTCGTACGTCGATCCCCGACTGATCGACCTGTTCAACGACGGCGCCACCATCTCCCCGCGACTGGCGTCGCTGGATCAGGACCTGTCCGACGGGACGACGCACGGCAAGATCGAGCGCGCGGTGCTGGGGCTGCTGCGGACGCCGAAGGAGGAGGTACGCGCCGCGAAGAGCGCGGCCTGACCTCGGCGCCCCGCCAGTCGCCTCCCGGCCGGCATTAGCCCTGCAGCAGCGGCTGCGTCTCCGTCTGAACCTGGGCCAGCACCTTGGCCACGTCGGATTCCTTCCCGGCCCATAGGTTGTCCATGTTCTTCTTGTAGACCGAGCTGTCCCAGCGTCCGTAGTTGGGGAAGTAGTTGGGCGAGACACCAGCCTCCTTACCCAGGTCATAGAAGGTGTGCTGGAAGACCTGCGGGTCGAGGACCTCCTTGCCGGGTACCCCGTTCTGCCAGTACTTCGTGTTGGACACGAACATCGAGCCCATCTTGGCGGTCACCGGCAGATTCTCCGGGTCGCTCAGGGTGAATTTCATCAGTTCGTACGTCACGTCAGGGTGCTTCGACCCCTTCGGGATCGCGAAGGCCGAGCCACCAACGCCTTGGAATCGGCCTGCAGGACCTCTCGGGGTGGGGGCGACGGTCCAGCGAAATTTGCCCTTGATCAGATCTTCCATCACGAATGCGGCGTCGTTGAGCGAATGCAGCATCGCGACCTTGCCACTCGAGAAGAACGCCGACGTGTCTCCGCTCCCTCCGGTGGCAGCGTTGATCTGCGCGCTGCTCGGCATCACCTTGTGCGTGTTGATGGCGTCGTACAGATACTGGTACGCAGCAACCGTGCCGGCGTCGGTGTAGTGCATCTCGGTCGTGCCAGCGGGCACGAACTCCCCACCGTAGCCCCGCACCATGGCATAGCTGAAACCACTGTCGGTGGGCAGTGACATGCCCCACTGTTTGCCGGGAGCGCCCGCCGAGGCGGTGAGCTTCTTGGCCGCTACGAGCAGGTCTTCGTAGGTCCAATTCTCGTCAGGCACCTCGACCCCGGCCTCCTCAAGCCAGTCCAGATTGATGAAGAGTCCGCTGGCGGCCCAGTCATAGGGGAAGCCGTACTGCTTGCCGTCGTACTTGAAGGCCTCGACCTGCGAGCCGTAGAAATCCGTCGGCCACCCCTCAGGGGTGTCCTTGCCGAGGTAGTCGTCAAGCGGCTCGAGCATGCCTTGGGACGCGAAGAGCGCCGCGCGAGTGTCATGCATCCAGCACATGTCGGTCGACGCACCGCCCGCGACGGAGGTCTGCAGCTTGGTGAAGTACTGCTCCCACTCCAGGCCGAAGTCGACCGACCACTTGAGGTCGGGGTACTTCTTGAAGAAGTTGGTCATGTGGAGGTTCCACTTCTTCATCTCGTCCTTCCCTTCCCACGTCATGGCCTTCCACTCGCCGGTAGTGGAGGCTTGATCGCCACCGGCGCCACTGTCCTCATCTGCGCCACAGCCGGCCAACCAGGGCAGGGCCAGTCCGCCGACGGCCAGGGAGGAACCTTTCAGGAACGAGCGGCGATTGAACGGTGAGCGGGCACCTTCGGGGTGGGGCATAGTCGTCTCCTTTTGACTCGTGGTTCGTTGACTAGATGGTGGTGGGCTTGCCACAGGCTCGTTCAGCCTTTAATGCCGGTGGTGACAATCCCTCGGACGTAGTACTTCTGGCCGAGGATGAAGACGATGAGGACAGGGATGATCGAGAACGTCGCACTGGCCATGATCTGGTCCCACGGCGTGCGTCCGGCCAGGCGGGACTGGAACATGGTCAGTCCCAACGGGAGTGTCTTCTGGTCGATGGAACTGATGGTGATCAGGGGCCACAGGAACTCGTTCCAAGAACCTAGGAAGGTGAATATCGCCAGGGTCGCGAGAACCGGCTTCATCAGCGGCAGGACGATCCGCCAGTAGATCCCGAAGAAACCGCACCCGTCCACTCGCGCCGACTCCTCCAGTTCCCGCGGCAGCGTGAGGATGAACTGGCGCATCAGAAACGTTCCGGCCGGCGTGAAGATGGCCGGCAGGATCAGCGACCACAGGCTGTCCACCAGCTGAAGGTTCTTCATGATCACGAACAACGGCACCATGAGGACGGGGAAGGGGATCATCAACGTGCCCAGGTACGCCAAGAACAGCTTGTCCCGCCCTGGGTAGCGCAGGCGGGCGAACGAGTAGCCGGCCATGGACGAGGTGAGGACCACACCCACGGTCGTCACCACGGCGACGGTGATGCTGTTGAGGAAGAACACGTCGAAAGGCAACGCGTTCCACGCGTCGATGTAGTTCGACCACTGGATCGCTTCCGGCAAGAACTTGGGCGGGAAGGCGTAGACCTCGGAGATGTCCTTCAGCGAAGTGGACACCATCCAGGCGAAAGGGATGATGAACAGCACGCCAACGACACTGGCCGCCACGAATGCGGCCACGTCGCCGATCTTGTTCCGCGTACGTGAGCGCCTGAGCTTCTGCCGCAGCGAGGTGGTGACATCCGTTGCCATGTGACTTCCTTGTCGACGTCGGTCAGTCGACCGCGAGGCTAGTGCTGCTGCGCGCGTTGACACGCCACATGAAGGCGGTGATCGCGGCGATGAGGACGAAGAGCACCACGGCCAAGGTGGCGGCGTAGCCCATGTTGAACCATTGGAAACCCTGTTGATAGATGTACATCACGATCGTCGTCGTGGCGTAGGCCGGCCCGCCCTGGGTCATCACATAGAACTGGTCGAATCCCTGCATCGCGCCGATGAAGGAGATGACAACGATGTAGAAGGTTGCCGGTGCGATGGTGGGGACCGTGATGTGGCGGACACGCTGCAGCCAACTCGCCCCGTCCAGCTTGGCCGATTCGTAGAACTCCTCAGGTACGCCTTGAAGCGCCGCGAGAAAGATCAGCAACGGATATCCGATGCCCTTCCAGTCGCTCATGATGATGATGGCGGGCATCGCCCAGCTCGGGTTCTCCAACCACGCGGGACCGTCGATGCCGACGAGGCTCAGTGCATAGTTGAGGATGCCGAGGTCGGGGTTGTAGATCCAAGACCAGACAATCGCCACAGCGACCGTGAGCGTGACATACGGCAGGAAGTAGATGGTGCGAAACAACTTGACCCCACGGAAGCCCCGGTTGAGGAGCAGCGCCAGCCAGAAGGCGATGAAGACGGCCACCGGTACGGCGCCCACCGTGTAGTACGCGGTGTTACCCAGTGTCTTCCAGAACAGCTCGTCGCTGATCAGTTGCTCGTAGTTGTCGCCACCGGACCATTGCGGCGGCATGATCAGGTTCCACTTGGTGAAGGTGAGCGCGATGCACGCGGCGATCGGCAGGAGGCTGAAGGCCACAAAACCTAAGAAGTTCGGTAGCAGAAACAGGTAGCCGGCACGCGCCTCCTGACGCCCTTGCCGCGTCAGGCCACGCCGCTGGGCTGATCTCGGTGCCCCTGGACCGCTGGGCGCGGGCGCCACGGACTCTCCGCTGGCGGTGGCTGCCGCTGATCTTCGAACTCGCCCACTCCGCCGAACCTGATCGGCAGCTCGTGACGAGCTCATGGTCGCCCGGCAGGCGTCCGCTGGCTGAGCGAATCCGCCGATCGCCCTGTCTCGCTCCAGAACCGATGCAACCCCATTGTCACCACCAGTCTCGTGTGTCTGGATTCCGCTCCTTGATGCGGAAGTGTCACTCACGCTAAGGGAAGCCTCGTTGGACAGCCATGGAAAACAAGCTCCATGTCTTGTAAATTCGCGTTTCACACCTGCGGTCGGCGATAGACACGATTGACTCTTCACTACGGCTTCCTGCTCAACAGGCCGTGTCGCCAACGTCGGCGGTCGGCAGCGCGGGCCAAAGCGCGCAGGCGTACGGAGGAGACGTTCAGTGGTGACGGACCGGACCGGGGTTGCCGGGTGGAGCGTGGACCTTTCCCAAGTGACCCTGGACGCGATGAATGCGCTCGGCAGCCTGTTCTTCGTCAAGGACGACAGCCGCCGCTTCGTCGTGTGCACAGACGCCCTGGTGCGCCACCTGGGATACCGCCACGCCGGCCAGATCATCGGTCTGCGCGACGAAGATCTCTCACCCGAGCACCTCGTGGAGCACTATCGCGAATACGACGAAGGGATCTTGCGGTCCGGACGACGAGTGGTCGAGTTGGTGGAGCTCGTCGGCAACGTCAGCGGCGGATACGACTGGTTCACCACCACCAAGTGGCCCCTGCACGACGAGGGAGGAAAGATCGTGGGGTTGGCCGGCGTGACAAAGAGTCTGCGGCCTCGACACGCCCTTCACGACGCGATCCTCCCCCTGACTCCGGCCATCGAGATGATCGCCGGGGAGTACCACCGCCGGCTCACGGTGGAAGAGCTGGCCGAGAGCGCGGCGATGTCACCGAGCTACTTCAACCGACAGTTCAAGCTGCACTTCGGGACAACACCACACCGCTATCTTCGCTCGGTCCGCCTGATCGCGGTGTGTGAGTTGCTGTGCACAACTGATCTCTCGCTGATGACCATCGCTCACCAGACGGGGTACTACGACCAGAGCCACATGTCGAACGAGTTCGCCCGCGAACGCGGACTGAGTCCTTCGGCCTATCGACGCCGGCACCGCAACAAGTCGCAACCCGCTGTCGCCGGGGAGCGGAAGCCACTCATGCTGCGCATCGATCACGGACATGAGCAGGGCTGACCCCTACATACGCCTTCCCGCTTTCGCGGCTGCCAGACCAGGCAGCCCACAGGAAGGTGCTCGAATTTCCAACCATTGTGTCGGATCCTGCAAGCCACTGCGCTCTGAAGGCCCCTACTTTGGGTGCTGAACGAGCTAGCGGGCTTAATCAATGGAGGCGCAGTGTCACCAGGAGTGAGGGACGCTCCCCTCGGATCCGAAACAGAACATCGACAGCGACCCAAGATCTCCTTTGGCAGTTGGGCGTTCGCCTTCGGACCGTTCGAGGAGGCGCCCTGGGATTTCGAGCGCATCTGCCGCTACGTCGGCGATGCCGGCTATCAAGGCATCGAGATCAACGGCTTCCGACCGCACCCGCACGACGAGGACGCCCGGTCCGCGCGGGACTGGGACAGTCTCCGGGCGGTCCTGGAAGAAAGCGGACTCGCCGCCTCCGGCTACGCGCCGGATTTCCGCAGCACCCCACCGGCTGAGGTCGACCTCGGCGCCTACCTGGCCCGGATCGACAGCACGGTCAGCTTCTGCGACCAGTTGTCCATCCCCACGCTGCGCACCGACACCGTCACGGCGCCCGGCCCGGTGGACCAGGTACGCTGGCAACGCCTGATCACCGCCTGGCGTGCCGCCGCCGAGCGGTGCGCGGACCACGGTGTGCAGCTCGTCTGGGAATTCGAGCCGGGCTTCTGGCTGAACCGACCGAGCGAGGTCCGTCGCGTGGCCGACGAGGTGGATCACCCCAACTTCAAGATCTTGTTCGACACCTCCCACGCCTACACCGGCGCGGTGGCCGGAGCCCGGCAGGGTGTTGATCCCGAGTTGCTGCGGGGTGGCGTGGCCGAGTATGCCGCCCTGCTCGCCGAGCACATCGGTCACCTGCACCTGATCGATAGCGACGGTTCCCTGCACGACGACGAGACCAGCGCGCACCTGCCGTTCGGAACGGGGAACGTACCCTTCGAGGAGGTGCTGGCCGCGCTGCCGCGCCACGGGCTCGACCTCGAGTGGTGGACCATCGACTTCTGCTTCAACTCCACGACGGAGCGCGACGGCCGGCTCGCTGTTCCCTTCGCCGAGCGCCTGCGTGACGAGGCTCTCGCCACGGTTGGGGCCAGCGCATGAGGGCCGCAGCGATCGTCGGGCCGGGCGAGGTGGAGGTTGTTCTCCAAGACGATCCTCAGGCGCATCTCGATCTCGTGGTGGTGCAGGTCCTTGTGGCGCCGCTGTGCACGGAGTTCAAGGGCCGCCGGTCCGGAGATCGCACCGACCGTGTCGGTCATGAGGCAGCCGGGATCGTGGTGGATGCCGGGACGTCACGACGGGTACGCAACGGCGACCGGGTCGTCGTCATGCCGCAGAACGCCTGCGGCACCTGCTGGTTGTGCGAGCGTGGCGATCACATCCACTGCCAGAACCAGCGGGACGTGCTCGCCGAGTCGCACTCGACGCACGGCCTGGGCACGGTGGCGGAGTACGTGATCAAGGCCGACTGGTTGCTGATCAAGGTCCCCGACGACATCTCTCTGGAGCATGCCACCATGGCGTGCTGTGGTTTCGGACCGACGTTCACCGCTCATGACCGGCTCGGGACGACCGCTCTGGACACCGTCGTCGTCTCCGGCGCAGGACCTGTCGGCCTGGGTGGCCTCGTCCAGGGCGTGGTCCTGGGGGCGACCGTGGTCTCGCTGGAGACTCAGCCCTACCGAAGGGATTTGGCGAACAAGCTCGGCGCCAGGGAAACGATCGACCCCCGCGACGCCGACGCCGGCGACCGAGTCCGGGCGATGACCCTTGGTCGTGGCGCGCACAGCGGTATCGAGACCAGTGGGGCACCCGACGCCGCCCGGGCCTTGGCCGGCCTGGTGCGGCGGCGGGGGGGCCTCGCCGTGGTGGCTTGGACCGCCGAGACGACTCTGCCGGCCCTGGTGCCCAGTGGCTTGGACATTCATGGCTGCTGGCACTGGAACCACCAGTGCCACCTGGACGACATGTGGTCGATGATTCGGTTGGCGCGGCCGCTGATCGACGTCATGGTCACTCACCGGCTATCGATGGACGCGGTCAGTCACGCGATGGATATTCAAGACAGTGGCGAGTGCGGCAAGATCCTCCTGTACCCCTACGGGCAGCAGAAAGCGCAGGAAGCATGACGACGTTGATGGTGCTGGCCGGCGAACCCGAGTACGACTCCCATTCCACGATGAAGAGACTGAGCGAGGAGATCGCGGCGCGGCTGCAGCTGTCCCTCGAGTACCGGACGCCCAGTGTCATCGAGGACACGCCCGACTTCCCCGAGTCCTCTTTCGGCGGTCTCGATGCTCTCAACGACGCCGACGTGCTCATGGTGTACACCCGATTCCGACGGCTGCCCGACGCGGAGATGGAAGCTCTGGAGAAATACCTGCGGGCATCGAAACCCGTAGTCGGTCTGCGCACGTCGAGCCACGCGTTCTCCTTCGACCCAGCCTCGAAGTGGGCCTCATGGAACGACGGCTTCGGCCGCGACGTCCTCGGCTCGCCGTGGAGCAGCCACCATGGACACAGCTCCAGCACTGACGTGACCGTGCTTCCGGATGCCCCTGCAGAACTGGTCGCCGGTCTCCCGCCGGCCTTCCACCTCCGGTCATGGCTGTACCGCACCGAACTCGAACCCTGGTGTCAACCCGTACTGGCCGGCATTCCGGTGGATCCCGAGAGCGAGCCAACACCCGGCCCGGTCGCGTGGGTCGGTGTCCCCCAGGGCCGCCGCACGTTCTACACCAGCCTGGGGCACCCCGGCGACTTCGACGCCGCCGAGTTCCGCACGCTGCTGCACAACGCGATCGCCTGGACGCTCGCCGCAGCTTGAGCTCGAGGAGCGGACAGATGAGAGGGAAATCGTGACGGAGGTCGGCACAGGGCGAGGGCCGATCGCTCTGAACTACGTCGAGCGGGGCCGCGGCACCCCCGTCGTGCTGGTGATGGGCATCAATGCCGACGCCACTGCGTGGGCACCTCACACCGATCAGTGGCAGCACAGCTTCCGCTGTATTGCCGTGGACAATCCGGGTTCCGGCCGGTCACCGGCACCGCCTGGACCTGACACCACCGCCGCGATCGCCGACGATTACGCGGCCCTGATTCGGCGACTGCGGCTGGGACCCGTCGCCGTGATCGGGATCTCGATGGGTGGGGCCGTGGCCCAGGAGCTGGCGCTGCGGCACCCGGAGCTCGTCGCGCGGTTGGTGCTGGTCGCGACGTGGGCATCGTGCGATGCCTATACCGACACGGTGCTGCAGGTGACCGGAGCGATTCGTCAGCACGAGAGTCCGGAGCTGTTCACTGCCCATCTGCAGTCTCTGGTGTGGACGCCCCGCTGGTTCGACGAGCACCTCGACGAACTCCAGACGCAGCAGAAGGAGCAGCTTTCCGTCGCGGCGCCTGCGTTGATGTCGCAGATTGCTGCCTGCCGTACCCATCGAGCTACTGATCGCCTCGGGGCGATTCAGGTACCGACGTTGGTAACCGCGGGCGGGGCGGACCGGTTCGTGCCGGTCGACCGCAGCCGAGAGCTGGCCCGGGCCATCCCCGATGCGCACTTCGAGCTGTTCGCCAAGACCGGCCACGTCCACCACTGGGAAGAACTGGGGCGTTTCAACGATCTCGTGGAGGAGTGGCTTCGTGGCTGACCTCAGGACGCTTCGCTTCGCCTGCCAGACTTACAGCTGGCAGATGAGTCTGGCCACGTACGCCGGGAAAGTCGGACACATGGTTCAGGCTGCGGCAGCGGCGGGCTTCTCCGGCTTCGAGCCTGAGCTGGTGATGCTCGGACCGCGATGGTCGATGACCGCCCTCCAAGACATCCTCGCGGACCACCAGATCGAGCTCGCGGCCATGGTTCTGGCCGAGCCGTGGCTCCACGCCGAGGAGACGAGCGAGGAACGGGCAGACGCCGACCAGGTGATCGCGGCGACCGCGGCGATGCCCGGCGCGAAGATCGTCCTCTGTCCGCTGCCCGGCCCGGACCGACGCAGTCTCGACCGAAAGGACGTCGAAGCCCGGCAGCTCACGGTGATGGATCGCATGCACGCCGTGGCGCAGCGCGCGGTTGAAGCGGGGGTCCGGTGCACCTTCCACCCCAACTCCCCGGCGGGTTCACTGTTCCGCACCAGCGAGGACTACCAGAAGATGGCGGACTTGCTACCGCCCCAGATCGGGTACACCCCTGACTTGGGTCACATCGCCAAGGGTGGGATGGATCCGCTCACCGTGGTTCGGGAGTGGGGTGACCGGGTCGACCACGTACACGTCAAGGACCTTGCTCCAGACGGGGGTTGGGCCGAAACCGGGACCGGCATCGTTGACATCGTCGCCGTGCTGGAGCATCTGGCCGGTCGCGGGTATCGCGGCTGGGTGACATTTGAGGACGAGTCCCCGCAAGCCGAGGCGAACCCGGATGGCGCGGCCGCGCATAACGGTCACTACGTCGAGCAACTGTGCCGGTCGGCCGCGGTGACCGGCCCATGACCGTCTCCACCTCCTCCGAGGGAGAATCACTGCGCATGAACCCGCTCAGCGCCGCGCTACCGATCGCTGTCAACACCTTCGTCTGGCACTCCCCCCTCAACGATGCCCGGCTGGCCACCACGGTGCCGGCCGTCGCGGGGTGGGGCTACGACGGGATTGAGCTCGCCCTGGAGAATCTGGGCGACTGGGACCCGGCCGCAGCGCGTGACCTGCTCAGCGAGCACGGGCTCCGTTCGGTGGTTGGAGCGGTCTTCGGACCCGGCCGGGAGTTGGCTTGCGCCGACGAAGCCGTCATCACCTCCACCCAGGACTACCTGCGTGGGGCCGTCGACGTTGCCGTCACCCAGGGCTCGCCACTCGTCATCGGGCCCATGTACACCTCGGTGGGACGAACGTGGCGGATGAGCGCGGAGGATCGCCGAGACGCCGTGGCGCAGCTTCGGAGGTCGCTCGCTCCGGTGCTGGACTATGCAGGGGATCGCGGCATTCGCTTGGCGATTGAGCCGCTCAACCGCTATGAGACCAGCTTCTTGACCACCACGGAGCAGACCATGGAGTTGATCGACCCGCTGCCCCGCGACGCGATCGGCATCAACCTTGACACGTACCACATGAACATTGAAGAGAAGAGCTTCGACGAGGCGTTCGATCTCGTCGGCGCCAGACTGCTGCATCTCCAGGTATGCGGCAATGACCGGGGAGCGCCGGGAGAGGACCACCTTGACTGGGACGGCATTCGCGTCGGCTTGGAGCGAATCGGCTACCGGGGGATGCTCGGATTCGAGTCCTTCACCGCTGACAACGCCTCGATCGCCACTGCAGCCTCCATCTGGCGTCCCTTCGCCCCGACTCAGGATGATCTTGCGCGGCGGGCGTTGACGAACCTGACGACATGGCGGTCGGGATGGAGTTTGTCGACGTGATCAACCCTGGTAGCCACCGCACTCACCGAACGGAGATCCATCGCGCATGCCGAGCGACCAGCAGCGTCTGACAGCAACAGTGATCGGGGCCGGGGCAGGAGGCAGCCTCAGTATCGATGCCCTGTTGGCCTCAGAACGATTTGATCTTGTCGGGGTGGCGGATGTCCGTGAAGACGCCCGCAAACGAGTCCAGCAGCGGACCGGAGGGTCTGTCCCCACGTACGCCACGGCGCAGGAGCTGATCGAACAGAGGCCAGCCGACGTCGTGTGCGTCTCGACCTACGCACCCACTCATCTGCAGCTCACCCGGTGCGCTCTCGGGTCGGGGTCGATCCGCGGCATGCTGGTCGAGAAGCCGCTCGGAGACACCACCGCCGCTGGGGCTGAGATTCTGAGCCTGCTTCGCGACCGTGATCTGCCTCTGGTCGTTCCGCACGGCCTGATGGCCCACAGCGCTGCTCTAGAGGTGATGCGGCTCGTGCGATCAGGCATGGTCGGACAACTGATCTTCGTCGAGATGGAGTGCACCGGCTGGGACATCATCAACGCGGGTATCCACTGGATCCAGTACTTCGTGTCTCTTGTCGATCCGGACCCGGTAGAAGTCGTGCTGACCGCCGCCGACAGCTCGACCCGGACCTTTCGCGACGGCATGCAAGTCGAAACCGAGGCAATGACGATGGCGCGAACGACGGCTGGGGTGCGCTTGTTGTTGAACACCGGTGACGTCGTTCCCGTCGCCAGACCGACTGCCTGCCTGATACGCATCGTCGGATCCTCCGGCTATGTCGAGTACGGCGCATGGGAAAGCTGGTACACCCTGGTGACGCCGGATCGCCATCGGGTCCGAGTCGACGTGCCACCTTTCGCTGCGAGCGGACACCAACGCCATCTCGAGCACCTGGCTGCCCAGATCTCGTCCGGCGTTGTGGATTACCGCATTCCCGAGACCTCCCTGCGGGCGCTCGAGGTGGTGGAGGCTGCCTACCTGTCCAACCGCGTCGGAGCGAGCGTCCAGTTGCCGCTCGACCCAGGGCCATCGCAGCAAGGTGATGACTGGGATCCCGGCGCCCCGTACTCCGGGACAGGGGGCGGTCGTAACGGCCGAGAGCTCCCGTAGGAGATTCGCGGGCGAGGGGTCAGAACGCTTCGGTTCGGGCCGCCCGCACTCGAAACGCTGACCTTCCCGTCTCAGTTCTCACTCCGACCGAGTAAGGTCGCCGCGGCAACACAGGAGGTCCGGGTCCAGACGGTCGGCGGCCTCACATCGACGAGAGGTTAGAAGCGCATGCGCATCGTCCAAGTAGGCCTGGGTGGATTCGGCCGGGACTGGGCCAAGAACGTCATCCCTCAGGTCCCCGAGGTCGAAGTGGTCGGCTCGGCCGACGTGTTCGAGGGGTCGCGGTCGCTGGCCATCGCCGCCGGACTGACCACCCCTGAGCTTTGCTTCGAGACAGTGGAGGAGGCGATCGAGGCCACCGATCCCGAAGCGGTGCTGGTCACCGCCAGCCTGGTCGGGCACGTGCCCGCCGCGAAGGCGGCGCTCGAGTCGGGCCGGCACGTCCTGATCGAGAAGCCGTTCGCGCCGAGCGTGGCGCAGGCCAAAGAGCTGATCGAGCTCGCCGACTCCCGTGGGCTGACCGTCGCGGTGAGCCAGAACTACCGGTTCTTCCCCGCCGTTTCGGCGGTGCGGGCCATCATCGCCGAGGGGACCTTCGGGGACCTGCACGCCGTCGAGCTCGACTTCCGCCAGATGTCCGGCGCCAACGGGGTGGCGACGCCGCACCACGCCCTCGATGAGCCGCTGCTGGTCGACATGTCCATCCACCACTTCGACCTGATCCGTACGGTGCTGGGCCGCGAGGTCACGGCGATCGACTGCCGCACCTGGGATCCCGCCTGGTCGCTGTTCACCGGACCGTCGGAGGGCGTGGCCCTGATCGAGTGCGGCGACGACCTGGTGGTCAGCTATCGCGGCAGCTGGGTCAGCAGTGGCGTACGCACCACCTGGGCCGGTGAGTGGCGGATGGACTTCGCCGACGCCGAGGTGTGGTGGACCAGCCGGGGCGACGGCCCCCAGGGCTGGCGGTCCGACGAGGTCCGGATCCGTCGCGGCGACTCGGTGGAGAAGCTGGATCTGCCGACGGTGGAGCGTACCGACCGGGCGGGCAGCCTGACCGAGTTCGTCACCGCCATCCAGGGCGGCTACGAGCCGGGGATCTCCGGTCGCAACAACCTCGGCAGCCTGGCCACGACGTACGCGGCGGTGGCGTCGTCGCAGACCCGGCAGCCGGTGCAGCTGGCCGACTGGCTCTGAGCGTCCGGGTCATCGCCCCGACGCTGCGGATGGTCCCCGGCAGGTCGGCGTCGGAGAAGGCCATGCGAATCTCGCTGTAGGCACTGGGTGGCCAGGTTGGCACCCAGAACTTTCCAGCTGCCCGTACGGCGCGCAGTGGTGGCGGTTGGGTGGTCAGCGCGCTGACGCCACGCGAGGTTCCGGCGTGGCAAGGCCGCTTGAACAACGGCTCGCCGGGTATCAGAAGGGTTCGGTCGAGAACAACGGCCTGAAAGCGGGACCAACGGTCGTCAGCCCTCCCAGCTGGGACGGCTACCGGCAGGACCCATGACAACGGAACCTCCGGTGGCACCGGTCACAAGGTCCGCGCGGTGGGCCTCATGGCGGGCTTGTCTCCCGCCGCCAGTGGGCGGCCGCACGGGCACTCGCTGGCCAGGGAGCAACATGGGTATGGCCGTCCAGGGCAGTCGACGAACGCCAATGAGGCAAAGCTGGACAGCCGGCCTAGTGAGGAGCGGAGTGGATGACTTCATCGGAGGAGGACCTGGGTTCGTCGGTCTCCGGCTTCGACTCGGAGGTGCCGTTGAGCAACGCGACGCTGGAGGCCGTCTCAGAGCGGGTGGGAGCACTGGGCTACGACCGGTCAGCGCTGGGTCCCGGTGTGGTGCATATCGGTGTCGGCGCATTCCATCGTGCGCACCAGGCGGTGTATTTCAACGAGCTCGCCCAACGTGGGCTCGCGGACGGCTGGGGTGTGGTGGGGGTGGGGCTGCGCAGCGTCGAGATCGGGGAGGTCCTCCGGGCGCAAGATTGCCTCTACCTTGTCGTGGAGCGGGGTCCCCAGCGATCCGGACCTCGCCTCATCGGGTCCATCGTGGGTTATCTGCATGGAGCGACCGAGCGGGAGCAGGTCCTCGAGGTGCTCGCCGACCCGCGGACTCGGCTGGTGACCCTCACCATCACCGGCAACGGCTACGTCTTGGACCCGACGGGCACTTTCATCGCGGACGACCCCACAGTCACGGCAGAGATGGAGGACCCTGGCCGTCCGGACACCGTGTTCGGGTTCTTGGTCGAGGCGCTGGACCGACGCCGGCAGGCCGGGACCGGGCCGTTCACGATCTTGTCGTGCGACAACATTCCGAGCAACGGCGAGGCAGCTCGCTCGATGGTCACGTCGTTCGCCCGGCTCCGCGATCCCGAGCTGGCGCTCTGGATTGAGGAGCATGTCACGTTCCCCAGCAGCATGGTCGACCGCATCACCCCGGAGACGACGCCGCAGGATCGCGACCAGATCGCCGCCGAGTTCAAAGTGGCGGACCGGTGGCCGGTGGTGACGGAGTCGTATTCCCAATGGGTCATCGAGGACAACTTCTGCGCCGGTCGGCCACCGCTGGAGGAGGTCGGCGTCCAGTTCGTTCGCGACGTCGCACCGTACGAGCTCGCCAAGAAACGCCTTCTCAACGCCAGTCACTGCGCTCTGGGCTACCTGGGCTACCTCGCAGGACATCGAACGAGCGCTGAGGTGATGGCCGACCCCCTCTTCACCCGCTTCGTGTTGGGTCTCCTCGACGAGGTGATCCCACTGCTGCCGCAGGTCGAGGGCCTGGACTTCGACCTTTACAAGACCTCGCTCCTGGAGCGATTGAGCAACCCGCTGATGGCTGACCAGCTGTCCCGGCTGTGCCGGCGCGGCTCGACGAAGATGCCTTCCTACCTGCTGCCGTCGGTGGCCGAGGCTATCGCCGCGGAACGGCCTCACTCGCTGATGACTCTGGCCGTCGCCGGCTGGTTCCGCTATCTCGAGGGCACCGACTACGCCGGGGACACGATCAAGGTCGAGGGCGTACGACGTGACCAGTTCGGCTCGCTCGCCCGCCAGGACGGACCGGACCCCCGCCCCCTGCTGACCGAACGCGAGGTCTTCGGCGAGCTCGGCGACAACGAATCGTTCGTGTCAGAGCTGCACGCTGCTTCGCTCGCGCTTGGCGACGGCCCCCGGGAAGCGATCGCGCACTACCTCGACCCCGCGGGAGCTTGAGGCGATCTCAGCGCAGGCTTGCGTATTGGCGTGCTCCTTTTCGATCGCTGCCACCACGTCACGGACGCCATCAGCATCGGCTAACAACACCGTCTTTCTCGTGGAACATCTCCCCACGCACCCCGAAACCTTCGATTCGGGCGCCAATCGCTTATCCGCGTACCCGAAAGCGAAGCATCGTCACCGGCCCCGATTGCGCGTTGCTGAGCGGCTCCAGCTCGATCCTGCCCAGACCCGAGGTCGAGAACCGCACCCCGTCGCCGATCAGCACCGGCAAGACGTAGACCAGGACCTCGTCGACCAGACCCTGTTTCAGACACTGCGTGGCCAGGTCGGCGCCCAGGATCTCCAGGTTCTTTCCGCCCGCGGCGGCACGTGCCGTCTCGATGGCGTCAGCCAGGTCGCCGGTGAGGAAGGTGATCCCTTCCTCGGGCTCCGCCGGCGGCCGGTGGGTCAGGACGAAGATCGGTCCGCCGTCGTAGTCGGTGTTCTCGGGCGCCATCTGCTTGGAGACCTCGTGGGTGCCCCGGCCGACGAGCATGGCGCCGGTGGCCCGCATGACCTCGGGGAAGAGGTCGTCGCTGGTGTATTCCAAGATCCAGTCCATGGAGTTGTCCGGTCCGGCGATGAACCCGTCCAGCGACATCGCCCGGTTCACTACGACCTTGCCCAGCTCAGTGTCGATATCAGTCATGGCTGGTACGACCTGGTACGAACTCCGATCTCATCGGCTCCGACGTCGAATCTCGGCGTGTCTCACTGACTGTCCGGCGGGCTGCCCGACTCCGACTGCGCACTTCGCGCCCACTGTCCTGACAGCGATGGGCGCGAAGCGCGCACTCGACGTCAGAGGCCGTCAGAGTGGCTGGGCCGATCGGCCGGACAGGGCCGAGTCGTACGCCGTCGCGATGATGCGTTGCAGGCGTAGTCCGGAGGCGCCATCGCCTTGGTCGGTGGCCACTCCCTGCCGGAGCGACGCGACGAATTCCGTCAGCACCTGTGTCTCCAGGTCGAGGTCGTAGCCCAACCAGACCTGGTTGCGGGTGAGCTCGGAGTGGCCGTCGACCCGTTGTCCGAAGACGTCCAGCTGCACCGTTCCACGGGTACCTACCGCTTGGAGCTTCAGGACCTGGTCGGTGGGATAGGAGTCGGGCAGGCACCACGAGCTCTCGATCGTCGCCACGATGTTCCCGGGGTAACGCAGAGACATCGCGGCCGCAGACTCACCGCTCGCGTAGCTGGGCCCGAGCGTCGGATTGGTCGCCGCGTAGACCTCATCGGGCATCACGTTTCCGAGCAGATCATCAAGAAGGCCCAGGACGGCGGGGGCGCGATCCATCAGCGCTCCGCCGCCGGACCGGTGAGTCGGAACCTTGCTGACACTCTTGCCGTGCAGCGCGATCACTGTCCCGAGCTGCCCCTGTCGAAGCTGACGATTGAGCAGAACGACAGCGGGTGAATAGGCGGCCGGCTGAGCGATGGTGAGCCCGACGGCTGCCCGCCGGCAGGCAGAAAGAATGGCTTCGGCGTCCGACACCGACGAGGCCAGCGGGGCGGGGCACAAGATGTGTGCCCCGGCCGCGGCAGCCAACTCGACCAGCTCACGACGATGTGCCGGCTCGGAGAGGACCAGGACAGCGTCCGGCCCCCAGGTCAGGAGGTCACGATAGGAATCGGCATAGTCGACTCCGACGCGCCGCTGTTGATCAGGTCCGTGCAGCGCGCCGCCGGGTCGCTGTCCAGAGTCGGGATCTGCCGCCAACACCTGAACATCGGCCATCTCCGCCAGACTGCGCAGATAGTGATCGGCACGTTCGTGAGCCAACGACATGATGCCGATCTTCATCGCACCCCTGGTTTCGCGACGGGAACCGCATGTCCGCAGGCGAGTGATGCCAACGCGGCCTCGGCAATACGGACCGCCGCCAGTGCATCCGCCGCGACCGCGCGGGGTGCTGGCCCGCCCTGGAAGTAGGCATACGTGTCCTTGATCTGGGCCACGTACGGATCGTTGATCAGGCCGGTGTCGGGCAACAGCTGTGGGGCCGCGTCCGCGTCGGTCTCCGATGCCGAGTCGGTGGCTTCCACCTGCAAGTGCAGAGCGGGATGCGCCGCGCTGTCATGCTGAAGCAGTCCTTGGCTGCCGGCGATCTCACAACCGGAGCGGAACTGGGTGCTCGGGGGTCCCCAGGTGCCGGTCACAGTGCTGATGGCGTTGTTCTCGTGCGTAAGGATCACCGAGGCCGTCCGCAGGGGTGGCGCTGCTGCCGACGGCGCTCCCGGTGCAGCCGACACCGAGTCGCGCGCATACACGCTCTTCACCTCGCCACCGACCCACCGGGCCAGGTCAAGATCATGAATCATCTGGTCGAAGATCAAACCGCCCGACCTCTCCTCGTCGTGATACCACCGGGCCTGTGGCGATGCCCCCAACCGGTCGAAGCGTTGGGCGACCACGGTCCCCACAAGCCCTTGGGACGCGTGGCGTTGCAGCACCGCGTAGGCATCGAAGTAGCGGCCCACCATGGCCGGCACCAGCTTGACCCCACGGGCGGCGCAGGTGCTGATCATCTCCTCGGCGACCTGCGAGCTCGTGGCCAGCGGCTTCTCGCACAGGACATCGACTCCTGCGACTGCAGCGGCCAGCACCAGCTCTGGATGGGAGTCGGTAGGTGTACAGACGTCGACCGCGTCAGAGTTCTCCAGCAGCTCCACCAGGCTGGGAACCCAGCGGCAGCCCAGCCGGCCAGCGAATGCCTCACCACGGGTCGGTGAGAACACCAGCACCTGCGCGCCAACGTGTTGCCACCCTCGAGCATGGACCTCGGCCATGCTTCCCGCCCCGATCAGGCCGACCGAGAAACGCGAATTGGACGCCATCGTCGTCTTTTCCGTACGAGCCGAGCCGTGGAGGTCGAACTCAGCGCAGCGAGGCGATATTGGCTTGCACCTTCTTGATCGCTGTCACCACATCGCCGACGGCATCAGCGTCGGCCAACAGCACCGTCTGTGGAAGCCATACCTGCTCGTCACAGAGCCGCTGGGTGACCGGCAGCTCCAGGGATGCATAGCCGGCCACCGGACCGTCGGCACGCTCGTCCCCAGGCAGCGTGTCGAAGCGATGGTCGACAAACACCGGTTGCAGGTGCAGCGGCGTCCCGTAGCCCGCTCCGGCAGGGATGCCTTCGGCCTGCAGCGCTTCCACGAAGCGCTTCCGGGTGATGCCGCCGAACGCTTCGGAGTCGAGACGCATCGGATAGAGGTGGTAGGCGTGGACCGTGGTGCTCTCAGCCCGCCCGGCGGCCATCACTCCCTCGATCGAGGCGAGCCCGTCGTCGAGGATCCGCGCGCTCGCCTCCCGCTGCTGCAGTCGCTGCGGCAACATTTCCAATTGCGGCAAGAGCAGGGCTGAGGCGAGTTCGCCCAAGCGGTGGTTTCCGCCGAGCCTGTGATGCTCATACCAGGGGCGACCGGGCAGCCGGCCGCAGTGATGCTGGCTCCAGGCCAGTTCCGCCAGCCGGTCGTCGTTCGAGAGCAGAATGCCGCCCTCGCCCGAGGACATGTTCTTCGACGCCTGGAAGGAGAATGACCCGAAGTCGCCCGTGGATCCGACCGGTCGCCCTCGATACTCCGCTCCGTGGGCCTGCGCCGCGTCCTCGATCAGGGCGAGGCTATGCGCCGCACAGATCGCAGTCAGCGCATCCAGATCGGCCGGATGGCCGGCGAAGTGGACCGGGATGACGGCTCGGGTACGCGGGGTGATCGCGGCCTCGACGGCGACTGGGTCAATACAGCCGGTGTTCAGGTCCACGTCGACGAAGACGGGTCGGGCATTGGCCGCGATGACCGCAGCGGCGGTGGCGAAGAAGGTATAGCTGGGGACGATCACTTCGTCGCCGACGCCGATGTTCAACGCCGCGAGGGCGATCTCCAGCGACACAGTTCCGTTGGAGACAGCGATGGCGTGCTTGGCCTGATGGAACTCGGCGAAGCCCCCCTCCAGCGCGGCCTTGTTCGGGCCGTCGACATCGCCCCAGATGCCGGCTCGGACCGCGTCGAGGACTCGGGCCTCGGTTTTCTCGTCCGCCTGTGGCCAGGAGGGATAGGGCTGCTGCCGGACAGGTGTTCCTCCGTGAAGAGCAAGGGTGTTCATGGGTTTCCTCTGGGTTGGTGGGTTCGGGTTGTCGTCACGGCATCAGGCATCCGGGATCGCCACAATGCCGCTCAGCCTGAGTTCGTCGGAGCGAATGCAGCGACTGCGATGGTCATCGACGCCCTCCAGCGGAGGGACGGTCTCGCGGCACGCATCTATCGCATAGGGACAGCGCGGATGGTAGGCGCAGCCCGACGGCAGCGCCGACAAGTCAGGCACCTCACCGCTGGCTGCGGACCTGCCGCTCAGGTGCCGCAGCCGCGGATGGCTGGCCGGCACGGCGGCCAACAGACTCTCGGTGTAGGGATGGCGCGGTCGGCTGAACAGAGACCGATCGGACGTCTCAACGATCTTGCCGCCGTACATCACGGCAATGCGATCGCAGAGGTGCTCGATCACCGACAGGTCGTGCGACACGAAGATGTAGGTCAGCCCCATCTCCTGTTGCAGGTCCTGCAACAGGTTCAGGATCTGACTCCGAATGGACAAGTCGAGGGCGCTGACTGCCTCGTCCGCGACGATCAGCCGTGGCCGGGTCACCAAGGCGCGGGCGATCCCGATCCGCTGCTTCTGCCCACCGGAGAAGGCATGGGGATAGCGCCGGAGCATCTCGGGACGGAGTCCGACCAGCTCCATCGTCTCTGCCACCCGGGCCGACACCCCCTCGGGGATCGTGTCGGCGATCGGCCGCAACGGCTCGGCGATGATCTGGAAGACGGTCATGCGTGGATTGAGCGACGAGCTCGGATCCTGGAAGACGGCGCGCAGCTGCTGCCGGTAGGGCCGCAGCTCTCGCTGCGACAGCTGGGCCAGGTCCACGCCGTCTGAGCCAGGCTCTGGGAAATAGCGGAGCTGGCCGCTGTCCGGCTTATGGGCACGGAGGATGCAGCGTCCGAGTGTCGTCTTGCCACAACCGGATTCGCCGACGATCCCCAGCGTCTCCCCCTGTTTGACCTCGAGGCTGACCTCGCTCAGGGCTTGGACGGCCGGCCGCCGCCGCGAGAACATGCTCGATCGCGAGGCAAACGCCAGCGACAGGTCCTTGACCTCCAAGAGCACCCGGTCGTCCCGCTCCGGTCGCCGCGTCGGCGCCGGCTGGTGATCTGTCGTCATCGGGCGTCTCCCCTGGTTCGGCCATGTGCCGTGGTCTCAGCATGATCGTCGACGGTCACCAACGAGGCTCGTTCCTCAATCTTGATCAGGTTCTCGGCAGGCTCGTGCAGCAGGCAGCGTGCCGTCGAGCCGCCGACCGACACCGGTTCCGGCCGGATGGTCCGGCACGGTTCGCCGAACGCTTCTGGGCATCGTGGCTCGAACGGACAGCCGGGCGGCCGCTCCAGCGGGCTGGGAACCATGCCGCGAATCGTCTGGAGACGCACCCCCCTCGGCTTGCCCAGTTGCGGGATCGACTTCAGCAACGCTCGGGTGTACGGATGTTTCGGCTCATCGAAGAGCGTGTTGACCTCAGCCCCCTCGACCACGGTGCCCAGATACATCACGTTGACCCGGTCCGCGATCTCGGCCACCACGCCGAGGTCATGGGTGATGAAGAGGACCGCCATGTCGAGCTCTTCCTTCAGCCCGGCGATCAGCTCCAGAATCTGCGCCTGGGTGGTGACGTCAAGCGCCGTGGTGGGCTCGTCGGCGATCAACAGTCGGGGCCGGCACGCCAGCGCCATGGCAATCATGGCCCGTTGTCTCATTCCACCGGACAACTGGAAGGTGTAGGAGTCAACGACCTGTCTTGGCCTCGGCATCCCCACCCGCTCGAGCTCGTCGATGGCCCGCGCGCGGGCCTCCTTCTTGTTCAGGCCCTCGTGCAGGATCAGCGTCTCCATGATCTGACGGCCGATGGTGTGAACCGGCGACAAAGCACTCATCGGCTCCTGGAAGATCATCGCGATGTCGTTACCGCGGACGGCTCGCAGCTGCGCACCTGGCGTCGCCTTGCTGGCCAGGTCCACGACCACGGGGGCGTCGACGCCACGCGGTGAGGTGTTGAAGAGGACCTCGCCTCCCAGAATGCGGCCGGGCGGCGTGATGAGATTCAAGATCGCTCGGGCGGTGACGCTCTTGCCACAACCCGACTCTCCGACGACACACAGAGTCTCGCCGTAGTTGATGTGGAGATCGACGCCGTCGACGGCGCTCACCTGGCCGTCGGTCGTGTCGAACCCGACCCTGAGATCCTTGATCTGAAGCAGCGGGGCTCGCTCGGTCCCCGTCATTGCTATCTCCACAGGCTGTTGTCCCATCATGCGGCAAACGGATCGGCGGCGTCGCGGAGGCCGTCGCCGACGAAGTTGAGCGAAACCACGATGATGACCACCGCGAGACCCGGCAGGAGAAGCCACGGCGCCGTCGCGACCACCCGCAGGTTCTGTGCATCCTGAAGCAGCGAACCCCAACTGACGGCCGGAGCCTGGATCCCCAGACCAAGGAAGGACAGAGCCGTCTCGGCCAGGATCATCCCGGGAATGGCCAACGTCAGCGAGGCGATGATGTGGCTGGTGAAGGCCGGCAGGATCTGACGGAAGATCACCCGCCATTGCCCGGCACCGTCCAAGCGGGCCGCCACAACGTAGTCCTCGCTGCGGATCTGCAGGAAGCGGCCCCGGATCACCCGAGCGAGTCCGGTCCAGCCGATCAGCGACAAGATCACCGTGATGGCGAAGTATGTCTTCAGCGGGCCCCAGCCGGGAGGAACTGCGGCCGCCAGTCCCAGCCACAGGGGCAACGCTGGGATCGACATGATGAACTCGATCACCCGTTGCAGGACCACGTCGACCGTACCCGCGAAGTAGCCGGAGAGACCGCCGACCACGATCCCGAGGAACAGGCTGAGCGTCACCCCCAGCAGGCCGATCGACAAGGACACCCGCGACCCGTAGATGATCCGGGACAGCAGGTCGCGTCCCTGGCTGTCCGATCCGAGCAGGAAGAGCCTCTCCTGAGGATCGACCGGACCGATCAGATGGACAGTGGACGGGATCAGTCCCCACAGCTCGTAGGCGTCCCCGCGGGCGAAGAACCGCAGCGGGATGCGGTGGCCCTCGTCCACCGCGAACTCCCTCAGCTGCAGCTGCTGGTTGACCTCGGACGTGTAGCCATAGACGAAGACCTGCGGTCCGCCGTCCCAGTCCAGGTGCAGGGACTGAGGGGGCGCCGACGACAGCTCGGCACGATAGACGTCCTTGCCGTGCGGGGCGACGAACTCACAGAAGATCGCACCCAGATAGGCGAGCAGAATGATGCCCAGGCTGGCGACAGCCAGCCGATGTCGGCGGAACCGCCGCCAGATCAGCTTGGCTTGAGAGGTTTCGGCCAGTGCTGCCGGGTCCTTCTTCTCCTGCGGCGGGCCCGCGGTGTCGAGCGGCGGAACTGTGGTGTCGAGCACGAGTCTCCGATCTCCGATCTAGTTGTAGCCCGCGCGGACACGGGGATCGATCGCGGCGAGCGCGATGTCGGACAGCAACGTGCCGATCAGGGTCAGCGCACTGATGATCAGGATTGCGCCGCCGGCCAGATACATGTCCTGACTCTTCAGGGCCTGCAGCATGACCGGCCCGGTCGTGTTCAGTCCGGCGACGGTGGAGATGATCACTTCTCCGCCCAGCAGAGCCGGGAGGACCCAGCCGATGGTGCTGACGAACGGGTTCAGTGCGACGCGTACGGGGTAGCGCAAGATCAAAGTGCGTTCCGTGAGGCCCTTGGCCCGGGCCGTGGTGACATACGGCTGATGCAGCTCATCGAGCAGGTTGGCCCGGAGCACACGGATCGTCCCCGCGGTCCCCTCCAGCGCCAGCACGATGATCGGCACCGACACATGTTTGGCCAGATCGAGGACCTTGCCCAGATTCCAGTCCGCATCGATCCAATCCGGTGAGAAGAGACCACCTACGCTCCAGTCGAAGAACTTGAACTGGACGAACATCGCCACCAGCAAGATCAAGAAACCCGGAATGGCCATCCCGAGGAAGGTCAAGCCGCTGGCGATGTAGTCGAGCGATGAGTACTGGTGGGTTGCGGAATAGATGCCGACCGGCAAGGCGATGGCCCAGGACAGCACCAGGGTCGACGCCGTCAGCGCCACCGTCAGCGGGAGGCGGTCCAGCAGCACGTCCGACACCGGACGGCCGAACTGGAACGAATACCCGAAGTCGAGGTGCAGCACGATGTTGGTGATCCACTTCGTGTATTGCGTGATGATCGAGCCGTCGAGCCCGTACTGCTGTCGCAACGCCTCCAGATAGGCCGGATCGATCCGCTGGCCTTGGCGCTGCAGGCCCGCGACGACAGTGCCGAGATAGTCCCCCGGCGGCAGCTGGATGACAGCGAACGCAACGATCGAGATCAGAAACAGCGTCGGCACCATGTAAACCAGCCGAACGAGGATGTAGCGCGTCACCTGATCAGCCTTCCGATCCCGGGGGCGAGCTCACTCATGCTTGCTGGGGTCGGTGTAGAAGATCTGCTCCACCATGACGGCCTCGTCCATGCCGACCCGGCTGCTGTGGATCATCTTCTCGGGGACGTTCTTCAGGTCTTTGCTGACCACCACGGGCCGGAACGGTGCCCGGGCGATGCCGATGATCCAGACGTTGTCGTCGTGGGCCTGCAGGATCTTCTGGCCGATCTTGATCCGCTCGTCCCGGTCGCTGGTGGCGCTGAGATCCTCGTACCACAGCTGAAGATCGCGGTAGATGCCCGTCGGCTTCATCCCCGACTCACCACCGGACTCATACCAGACCCCGAAGCCGTTGGCCCAGTAGGTCAGCGATGACGTCGGTACGTACCACAGCGGATCGATGTCCCAGTGGAAGCCACCGATGCCTCCGTAGCCGCAGAAGTCGTAGTCACCTTGTGGTGCCCGCTGGTAGAACAGCTCCGGCGTCACCGAGGTGATCTCGATGTGAATGCCGACCTTGGCCCAATGCCGCTTGACGAACTCGAAGCCGGCGAGGACGTCGACCGCTTCGGCGAACGGGAAGGTGAGGACGTTGATCTGCATCTTCTTGCCGTCCGGCCGCAGGCGCATGCCGTCGTCACCGCGCTTGCTGATGCCGGCCGCGTCCAGTCGCCGGTTGGCCTCGTCGGGATCGAAGTCGAGGTATTTCTGGCCGAAGCCCTCTTTCCAGTAGATGTCCTCCTGCTGGGCCACCGGCTGAACCGGTGTTCCCTGCCCAGCCAGCAGCGAGTCGTTGATCTCCTTGCGGTTGATCGCGAGCGACAGCCCGACCCGGAAGTCGAGCGTCTGGAAGAGCTTGCGCAGGACCGGGTCCTTGTGAGTCTGGTTGATGAACATCGGCAGGATGCCGCTGTCGTTCTGCCAGCGATAGACCTTGTAGTTCCCCTTTTCCTCGTTGCCGACCAGCACCGGAACAGCCGAGAAGGGGACATCGACGCCTTGGAGGTCGATGTCGCCGTTGGCCATCTTGATGGCGTTCGTCTCCGCGTCGCCGAAGGTGTATTCAATGCGATCCAGATAAGGCAACTGCCGACCATCGGGGTCGGTCTTCCAGTAATAAGGGTTGCGCTCCAGCGAGGCCCGCTGAGTGGCCCCGGAGTTGTAGGCCCGGGTCAGCAACCACGGACCCATCATGGGCCGCTCCGTGTTGGTCCACGGGTCGTCCATCGCCTGGAAGAGATCGACCCAGGTGGCCATCTTGTGCTTCTTCAGCTGGGCCTTCAGCTCGGCCGCAGAGGCGAACTCCTTGTGGAACTGCTTCAGATAATGGGCCGGCTTGATCAGGTTGAAGGTGTTGTAGTTCACGGCGAGGTAGTCGTGCAGCAGGCCGTAGGTGTGCTTGAAGCGCAGGACGAAGGTGACGTCATCAACCTTCTCGAACTCGACCGGCTCCCCGTGGGTGGTCAGGAAGGTCGGGAACGACGGGTTCAGTTCCTTGTTGGACGCGACATGATCGATGAAGAACTCGATGTCGGCGGTCGTGAAGGGTTTGCCGTCGGACCACAGAAGTCCCTTGCGCAGCTGGAACTTGAACGCCTTGCCGTCCTCGAGAATCTCGTTCTTGATCGCCAGCCCTTCCACCGGCATCCGCTGATCTTTGTCCCATTCGAGAAGACTGCCCCGGCCGATGTACATCAGGTCGTTCTGGGATGGACTGATCTGGACACGATTCAAGGTGCCGCCGTACCGCCCGACCTCACTGAAGGGCTGCAGGACCAGCGGCTCGGCCGGCAACCGCTTCTCCAGGGGAGGCAGCTCGCCCTTCTTGACCCGCTCGGTCAGCATCGGCGACTCCTTGGCATCGAGCGCAGCCGGATCAGTGGACCCCTTGTTCTTGCTGTTCGGGTCTGTTGAGAGGGCGGAACAGCCCGACATCAGGACCGCGCTGGACAGACTTACGGTGGCTGTCGTGGCGGCGAGAAACGAGCGGCGCGAGATGGCGTGCGTCATGGTTGGCCCTCTTAAGGAAGTGGAATCGGCGGCGACTGCTCAGCCGGACTCCGTCACCTTGGCACGCTGCCAAGATCACCAGCAAGCAATCTCGGTAGACCAGCGATCCATCCATTCTCCCGGCGCACAAACGGCAAATAGCGCGCTGGCTAGGGAAAATGCTGCCGCGTCCGCCTCCCTGCCCGCCCACTATTACAGCGCTGGTATACCTGAACCCCGTGGTCGCCGAAGAGCCATGCCTGGTGCCCTAGGAGAGCAATCAGGGAGTAACAGGGCTGATACCACCGCGTAACTCGAAGGCGAGCTCGAACGCGTCGCCGCGATAGATCGCCACCGAGCTATCGACAACGCGGCCGTCAGCATTCAGGCTGGGACCACTCACCTGCAAGCACGGGCCCGAGGGGTCGATGCCGAGGACGCGAGCGGTCTCCCGATCGGGGGCCGCCACCGCAGACACTGAGAGTTCAGCACGAGCAATGCTGATCCCGTACCGACGCTTCAACAATGAGAACCAGGAACCGTCAAGATCATCTTCGCTCAGTCCCGGTACGGTGCTGCCAGCCACCGACGTCTCCTCAACGGCGACGGGGGTTCCCGAGACGGCACGCATTCGTTTGAAGACGTAGACGGGATCGGACTCTGGAATCCGCAGTCGGCGCGACACCACCCGCGACGCTTGGACCCGCCTGAACTCGAGGGTGGTCGTGGCGGTGGTGTGCCCCCGCCTAGCCATGTCTTGAGCAAAGGAAATCACGCCGAGACTGCCCTCGACGGGTGGTTTACGCGTGAAGCTGCCCTGCCGGGGTCGGCGCAAAATCCAATGCTCGCTCACCAGCTCGTCCATCGCCCGCCGCAGTGTCATCCGTGACGTGCCGAGTTCTAAGCAAAGATCACGCTCGCTGGGAAGCTTGGTGTTCTCGGGCAACCGGGCGATTCGCGCCCGGAGCCTCTCTCGGACAACATCCGCTGTCTGTGGTTCCACCCCGGTCAATGGTCTCCCTTGTGGTGCGGATGGGCCACCGCCAAGCTGCTGTCCTCGCTCGAGCTCTCCGACAAAGACCGCTGCGGCGCGATGATCTTCAGCCCTGGACTGGTGTCGCCGTCCGGGCATCGGCTATCACGAACGTTATACAACGTGGCGTCACGCGCCGACACGCCCCCCGGCGCCAGCGGGGCGGATGATCATGGTCGGTTGATTGTCCGCCGCAGCGATCTGCAATAGTCAGACTCGGACGGCCACCGGCTGGCGCGACGCGGGCACACCGCTTCGATGGTGTTGTGACCGAATTCCATCACCCCCGAGATTGGTTGAACATATGAGAATTGGCATTGGCATTGCCGACATCACCCCCGATTGGCCTCTTGCCATCACCGGGTTCGCTGCGCGGGCAGGAGCCACCACCGACGAGGTGGCTCACCCGATCAAGCTCCGGGTGGCGCTCGTCGAATCGGGTGAGTCCTCGGCCGCTGTCGTATCGGCCGAGCTGCTGAACTGGAGCACCGAGGACGACGACCGCTTTCGGACTGCACTCGCCGACACCCTCGACCTGGCTCCCGACACGATCATGTTCACGGCGACGCACAGCCATTCGGGCCCACAGACCAACCACTTCCAAGCCGCCAGCATGGGGGCGGTGGATCCGCGCTATCTCGACTTGCTGGAAGCCAGGCTGCGCCAGGCCGGGGCGGCTGCACTGGTCGACCGGGAGGAGGTGACCCTGAGCCGCGGGTCAGCGGCGCATGCACTCGCGACTCACCGGCGGCCGATCTCGGCCGACTACCCCGAGCCGCTCACCGACGACGAGCTGACGGTGCTGACCTTTCGACGCGGCGCGGACGTCAAGGCGATGCTGGTCCATTACAGCTGTCACCCGGTCGTCTCCGGGGAGAATCGCGTCAGTGGTGACTATCTCGGTTATGCGATGTCGGAGCTGGAGGAGCACACCGGCGGCATGGCCCTTCCGCTGCAAGGCTGCTGTGGTGACATCAACCCCCAAGACGCGGCCGGAGCCGGGCTCGCTCGGGCTGCGGAGCTGGGCCACGACTTCGCCACCGCGGTGTTGGCTATTGTGCAGGGCCCGCAGCAGAGCGTGGCGGAGTCTGCACTGCGAACCGAGTGGGCCGAGGCCGAACTGCCGTTCGAGGAGGTTCCGGCGCTGTCCACGCTGCAGGGCTTGACCGACAGTCCCGGGGTCACCGGCGAGTGGGCCCGGGGGATGCTCGCTCATCCCCACCGCCTGATCCCGGCCGAGACCTTGCGGTTGCAGACGGTCATCCTCGGGGACGGCGTCCAACTGCTCGCCATGAGTGGTGAGGTCACCACACCGTACGGCGTCAAGATCAAGAACGACTCCGGCGGCCGGACTCTTCCGGTGGCCTACAGCAACGGCATGGTTGGCTACATTCCGACGGCGAGGCAGCTCGCCGACGGTGGGTACGAGGCGGACGACTCCACCAAGTACTACCTGCTCAGCAGTCGCTTCTTGCCGGTGATCGAACAGAACGTGTGTCAGGCAATTGACCACCTTCTCCGGCCGTGAGAGCGGGTTGGTCGCGGCGCACTTGAGCGCGGCCACCCACACTGGGGGGAGCGCTCTGATCGATGCCCGGTGGGACTCACCCTATGCAAGCGAGGCAGTGGACGTTGTCGATCAAGCGTCTCGGGTGCGGTCGAGACGCTCGGAACCTCTCTCGAAGCCGGCCGCTTCGTAGGTAGCGATAGCGCTGTGGAGGGCGCTCGGTGTACACACGAGCACACTCGACGAGCCCAACTCCCGGAGCTCCGCGGCCGCCGCCGCACAGATCGCCGCGCCGTAACCGCGCCGGCGATGATCGGCGTGGACACCCAACGGCTCGAGCAGAGCCGGCCTGTCCGGTCCAGCCGACCAGACCGTCACCGTGGCTACCGCGATCCCCTGGGCGTCACGCGCCAGCAGGCACCGGGCGTCAGCGAACGGCGACCCAGCCGCCATCGTGCGCCACTTCTCGTCGGTGAAACCCTCGGATCCCCAGGCGGAGCGGTGAACGGCCGTGCACTCGGACACCTGCTCAGCCGACTCCACCACCTCCACCCGCAGGCGCGGCCGGTCCACCGGCCCGGCCAGCCTCAAACGCAACGGAGCCCACGACTCGCCGGCAGTCCAGACACCCTCGGAGAGGAGGTCCTGGATCCGGGTGCCGTCGGGCACCTCGACTGACACCTTCCCCGCAGGCAGGATGCCACGATCGGGATCGGACAGATCTGACACCACGTCGCGGGCCACTCCGTCTTCGCCCCACACCGCCGGCGCAACGGTCAGCCGCAGCACGTCGGGGCCGTCGAGGAACCCAACCGCGAGGATGTCGCCGTCGCGCCTCCAGGTCCGCACCGCGGCGGCCACCGCCTCCGCGCCGAACCGCCATTGCCAGCCCAGGTCACCTGGATGCAGTTGGACCGGCGCCTCCTCGCGCTGCCAGCTGCGAAGAGCGCGCACAACGTCATCGAGCCCGCCGACGTCCGGGGTGTTCAGCTCGGTGGCCATGTCACGATCACACCACGCCCACTCGACGCAGCCGAAATGTCATGGCCGCCGCGAGTCTCGTCCGCTTGGGCGTCCCCGCACGCGGCATCCGCTTGGCGCGGTGGTCAACCGGTCTCCGTGCCGTGTAGCCGATGATTCTTGCCCGCCGTAATTGTCTGGACACCTCAGTATCGACTCACCGAGGATGACGCATGCGAAAACTGACCTATGGCATGAACCTGACGCTGGATGGCTACATCGCCACGCCCGACAACGACCTCGGCTGGGGCGTGCCCAGCGACGAGTGGTTCCAGTGGTGGTCCGACCGGGTCGCCTCCACCGAACTGATGCTGTACGGGCGCAAGCTGTGGGAGAACATGAGCTCCCACTGGCCGACCGGCGACCAGCTGCCCGGCGCGACACCGGCCCAGATCGAGTTCGCCGGTCGCTGGCGGGACATGCCGAAGGTGGTGTTCTCCTCGACGCCCATCCCGGTCGATTGGAACGCGCGCCTGGTCACCGGGGATGCGGTCACCGAGATCGCCCGGCTCAAGGCGGAGGATGGCGGTCCGATGGACGTGGGCGGCCCGACCCTTGCCGCGGCGGCCATGCGGGCCGGGCTGATCGACGAGTACGTGATCGTCACCCACCCGGTCCTGGTGGGCGGCGGCGCACCGTTCTTTCCGGCCCTGGACAACTGGGTGAACCTGAACCTGGTGGAGTCCCGGACGTTTCCCCACGGCGTACTGCTGACCAGGTACGAGACCAAGCGCTGACGACGCCACCTTCGATCGGCGGGTGGCCCCACCCAAGGACCTCGTAGCGGGACAGGCCTCCTCAGACAGGGTCGGCGTCGAGCTCCCGTCGACCGACACTCCACGCCGACCACAGACGGTGATAGATGCCACGGCGGGCTAGCAACTGGTCGTGGGTGCCCCGTTCGACAATCTCACCGTGGTCCATCACAAGGATGTTGTCGGCCTGGGAGGCCTGGTCGAGACGGTGCGCCACCACCAGCGCCGACCGGCCATGGGTCACCTCGTCGGCCGCATCCTCCAACGCCTCGGCCCCGGCCGAGCCCGCCTCGGCGGTGGCTTCGTCCATGACGACGATGGCCGGGTCGAGGAGCAAGATGCGGGCCAGTGCGAGCTGCTGGGCGGCGACCGGATCCAGCTGGAGACCGCGGGCGCCGACCACGGTGTCGAGACCTGAGGGAAGCCGATCGAACCACGAGTGGGCGTGGACGCGCTCGAGTGCGGCGTAGAGCTCCGCGTCGGTGGCGTCCGGCTTGGCGAGCGTCAGGTCCTGGCGCAACGTCCCGGAGAAGACGTGCACCTCCTGGCTGACCGTGGCGAGCCGGGCGATGCGTTCGGTGTCGGAGAGCTGTGACACCGGGTACCCGTCCACGAGGACCTCGCCCTCGTCGGGTATCCGCAAGCCGGCCAGCAGTGCTGCCACCGTGGTCTTGCCGGCGCCTGACGCCCCGACGATGGCGACGGTCTCGCCCGGATCAATGCTGAGGTTGACGTTGCGGACGGCCCAGTCGCCGCCGTAGCTGAAGCTGACATTCCGCAGTTCGACGCGACCTCGCGGTGCGTCGGCACCGCTGTCGGGCACCGGCACGGGTGGATCGGCGACGACGCCGACGATGCGGGCGAGCGAGGCGTACCCGGACTGGATGACATCGAGCACCCGCATCAGCGTGTTCATCGGCCCCCGCAACCGGATGATCATCAGCACGGCTGCCGTCACCCCACCCACCGTGATGCCATCGGTCGACACCAGGTAGTACCCCATCGACAGGGCCATGGCGAGCATGATCAGCTCGATCCCGAGCGTCCAGGTGTTGAGCACGAGCATGGTCGTGCGGGCCGTGATCCCCTTGCGGACCACGCTCCACGAGGCGGTCTCGATCTCGGTGTGCATCCGGTGCTCCATCGAGAACGCGCGTACCGTCGCACGACCCCGGATGGCCTCGAGCACCCGGCGGGCCCGTTCAGCCATCGCGGCGCGCTCGGCTGCGTAACGCTTCGGTGCCCGAGCGAGATACATGCGTGCGGCGACGTAGTACACCGGCGCGACCACGATCGGAATGATCAGGAAACGCCAATCCAGCGTTGACAGCGCGACGACGGTGGCGACGATCGAGAACAGCGAGGTGGACAGGGTGGGCAGGGTCTCGGTCACGGCGGCCGAGAGCTCCGCGACGTCATCGGTGGACCGGCTGACCAGATCACCGGTGCCGGCGTCCTCCACCTGGTGGGTGGGAAGTCCCAGGGCGGTCCCGATCATGTCCTGGCGCAAGGTCGCGATCACGCGCTCGGACAGCCTCGCCACCAGATAGAAGCCGGCAGCACTCAGGACCGCGCCGAGGACGGATACGACGATCAGCTCGGCGCCGATCCGCCACATCGATCGCGCGGTTGCGTCGCCGAGAACCAGGTCGACGATCGTCCCCATCAGCTGGGGCACCAGCACGGTGGCGTACGAGCCCACGCCCAGCAGCACCACCGCCAGCACGAACCAGCGCCGCGCATGCGGCACCCGACCCAGCTGACGCGCCACCTCGCGCCGGACCTGCCGCAGGTTGGCGATCGGGAAGCGCATCCCCTGATCTGGCTTGGCGGATGCGGAACCGTTCATGATCGTCTCGCTCATCGGGTGGCCTCCCCCGACAGCTCGCCGGTGAGGGTGAGCAGGTCCGCCAGGCTCAGGTGGTTGGCCGCCACGGCGTGCCACGCGGGGGCCTGGCTGAAGACGAGAGTGATCTTGTTGGCCCGGTGACGCGACACCCGATCGGCGATGTCCTGCTCGGTCACCGAGTCCACTGCCGTGGTCGGATCCTGGAGGACGAGGACCTCGGGGTCGAAGGCGACGGCGCGGGCCAGGGCAACTCGCTGCCGCTGACCGCCGGAGAGCATGCGTCCGCTTTCGCCCACGCGTTTGTCGGCGCCCTCGGGGATGTCGTCACAGCAGGCGACCCGGAGAGCCTCCTCGGCGATGGCGCGGTCGGGATACACGTTGTCGGCAACACTTCCATCGAACAGGTCGGCGGCGTGCGGGGCGACGATCACCCGACTCCGGGGCAGCGACTCGAGTCGAGAGATCAACTCGTGGTCAACACCGTGGACGACGCTGAGTCCGGTCGGCAGCGCGTCGATGAAGCGGCTGGACCGAGCCACGTCCACCTCGTCGGTACGCTCGAACCCGGCGCCCAGAACCTCGCGGACCCGCTGTCCAGAGGCCTCCGCCGAGGCCCATCGCGAGGCGAGGTTCCTGCCCAGCATCGTCATCGGGGTGATCAAGAACTGGGTCAGGCCAACGACGGTGATCAGCTGACCGATCGTCGCGGTCCCGTTGAGGGCGAGCACACCCGCGGCGATGCCGAGGCCGGAGACGAAGATCGCACCGGCGGCGTCGGTGGCACCGTTGAGACGGGCTTCGGCCGCGTTGGCCTGGACCGTCTTGGCGTATGCGATCCCCGACACAGCGTCGTAGCGACCACGGACAGTGGTGATCGCGCCCAGTCCCTTGAGGATCCGCAGTCCCTGGACCACGTCCACCGCGGTGGCGGCAGTCTGGGCAATGGCCTGCTGGCGGGCGACCGAACGCCGCTGCAGCGGGCGGCCCACGCGCAGCGCCACGATCACCAGCAGCGGCCCGCCGACGAGAGTCGCCAGGCTGAGCCAGGGGTTGATGGTGTACATCACGATGGCGCCGTAGGTGATCGACGCCGCCTCCGCCACCGGCATCACCGTCATCATCACGATCTCGCCCACCCGGTGGGTGTCTGAGGACGCGATCGACAGCAGACCCCCGGCGGTGCGCTCCCGACCCGCGAACCCCCGCGGGTCCTGGATCCGGTCCGTCACCATGGTGCGCAGGTCGTGGCTGACCAGCTGCTGGCTGCGGACCAGCATGAAGCGCGCGACCCAGTTCACGCCGGCGGCGACCAGATACAGCCCGGTCAGCACGAGGAGCCAGAATCCCAGCCGACTCAACGACGACGTGGCGATGGCTTCATCCACGGCCCGGCCCACCACCAACGGCGTCAGGCCGTTGCAGACGAAGGACGCCGCCATGGCAATGGAGGCGACGAAGCTCCACGGACGCTGCGAGAGTGCCACCTGAAGCGTCCAGGCCTTGGCATCCAGCGCCGGCATCTTGGACTTTCGTCCGCCCGGGCCGGGCAGCGCCGCGTAATCAGCGACGCTCTCCGCCGCCGAGGCGTGCGCGACACCTGTCATGATTCGCCGCCCATCCCTTGGTTGAGCTCGATCGAGCTGATCATCGGTTGGGCTCCTTCTTCGATGTCGGAGGGGTGCTCTCGTGCAGCCGGTCTGCCAGTCGACGTAACGACGGCGTAGCAGCGGCCAGGGCAACGCGGTCACTCTCGTCGAGCGCGGCCCAGGCGGAGGTGACGACCTCGCCACGGCCGCGATGGAAAGCGTCCTGCACGTCGCGGGCTTGCTCGGTGATGCTCAGGATCACCGAGCGTCGGTCGGCGTCTGAGCGTGCACGCGTCACGTAACCGGCAGCTTCGAGGTCGCGCAGCAGGTTGCTGACGGTCGGCCTGGCCAGCCCAAGCCGTTCGGCGATCTCAGCCGGGGTGATCGACGGAGACGATCGGAGGATGCGGAGCACGGCGATCTGAGCCTCCGGCAAGGCCGGCAGGCCCTGGGTCGCCCGAGTCGCCGCGACCGTCGCCCTCGACACCGCTCGGACGGCATCGGCAAGCGCCATGGCTTGTTCCACGGGTATGGCCATGCGGGCAGTATTGTGATTTTGAGACAAAACTACAAGCGCAGTGATCGAGGCTGAGATGGCCGGGCAGCGTCGCCTTCTGCGCGGCCGGCACAGGGTCGTCTTCACTACCCTCTCGCGCGGACACAAATGACCGCGCCGCATGCATCGAGCGACGGCGCGCACGGCTGGCCCAGGACGTGGGGTTCAGTTTCTGCATCGCCGGCGAGCGGGACCAACCTCTCAGGTTCACAGGCTGGTGGACGATGCCTGTCAGATCGCTGAGGATGGTGGCGTGCCAACCTGCGATGTGTTCTTGCGCCCGTGCGTCGCTGGTGACCTTCCCGACCTGGAAGCGTGGGCACCAACCGGTAACAGCCGCACCCACTCATTGAGGTTCTCGCGCCAGGAAGCCGGTACCAGCACCTACTACTTGGCGTCCTGTCAGCAGGCGCCCGGGCACTTCGTCGGATCCTGCGAGGTCCGATGGGACGGTTGCGCTGCAACGGAGGTACCCCGGTGTCCAGAGATCAACGGTCTGCAGGTGTGGCCCGAGCATCTTCAATCCCGAGGGATCGGTACGCAAATGCTGGCCCTCATCGAGCACGAGGTGCAAGCGCGCGGCCATCGCAGCGTGGGCCTTGGCGTCGATGACCCGCGCGCGAAAGCGCTCTACCTTCGGCTGGGCTATGCGTACTCGGGCGTGGACTACATCGACCGTTACACGTGGGTCGACGGGGACCATCGAGAACATCACGTAGCTGAACGGGCCCAATGGATGATGAAAACGCTCGCCAGCCCAGAACGGTAGGCGGCCGTGCAGATGGGAAGAACGTGAGCCGGCATCGGGCCGTCCCCATGGCTGAGGATTGGCGGCGGGCAATGACCGGCACGAGTCGGGAATCTCTTCGCCACGATTCGGGGAGCCAAGCTGGATGCTAGGACAGTCGCGTCGCTCGCCTCAGCGGCGGCGGATCACATCGCGTTCGAAGCCGTCCAGCATCCAGTCCAGCCCTGCGCGGAAGGTCGTCAGCAGCGCGGGAGTGAGGTCGCCGCAAGGCCCAGTGGTGAGCGCGAATCCGATCGTGTAGGCGTCCAGCGCGACGACTAGCGGACGCACCGTCTCCTCCGAGAGGCCCATCCAGCGAACGCCTCGACCGACTGGCGCCCGTGACGCAGGGCATTCACTCCCCTGGATTCACCCGAAGCGGTGATCTCTCCCCCTTGCCCGCGCCCCTCCGGGTGGCGATTCGAGGGGCCGCTCGCGTCTTCGGCCGCTCCGTGACCGAATCGATCACCCCGATTCACGGCTTCATCGATGCGCCGCCTGATCAACCGCTTCTTGCGATCGATCGCGGTCGGGAGGTCCCTCTCACCTTCGGCACACTCGACCCGGGTGGGGCGGCTCGCCTCGACCAATCGACTCGCGCAGTGCTGCGGAGGACCCGAGCTGCGGCGTCTCAGTAGCGCGCCATTCCTCCGCGGCGCAGTGAGCAAGCGGCCAGCAGTCGACCGCCTAGCCCGAGGTCACCCCAGCGCTGCTCGGGCGGACGGCCCGAGCGAACCGAAGGGTGACTGCGACAGCGGGGATCCGTTCAGACCCCGGCTGAATCGCAGCCTCGATCGAGCGCTGACCCGCCGGCGATGTGCTGCGAACCACGACGCCCGTGGGCAACGAGGTCGACGCCAACGCCAGGCGGGGCAGCAGGGCGACTCCCATGCCCGCCGAGACAAGCTGAAGCACTGCAAGAACATTGTCAGTTGCCAGACTCACGATCGGTTCGAACCCGGCACTGCGGCATACGGCGAGGAGGTGCCCCCGGCAGACCGGGCACCCCGCGATCCAGCGCTCGCCGGCAAGGTCCGACAGGGGGACGGCATCCTGGGACGCGAGCGGGTGGTCCGCCGGGAGCACGGCGAGCACTTCCTCGGTGAAGAGCGGGAACGACAGCAGGGGCGTGGCCGACGTGTCGGGCCTGTCGCCATCCGCGTAACGGAAGGTGATCGCGACGTCTGCCCTGCCCGATCGGAGCATGCCGAGGGCTTCCGGTGGCTCTGCCTCCTCGTAGGTCGCGGTCATGCCGGGATAGTGCTCTCGGAGCCGCTGGAGAATCTCGGGCACCAGCATCGACGACGCTGTCGGGAACGCGACGATCCGCACTCGTCCGGTCGACAGACCGCGAAGCTCGGCGAGGTCGTGCTTGGCCGCATCGACCGCGGAGGTCAGGACCCCCGCGTGCGTCGCGAGCGCTTCCCCTGCCTCCGTCAGCCGCACCCCACGGCCGACTCGCTGGACGACGGGCATACCGACCTGCGCTTCGAGCTTGCGGAGGTGCTTGCTGACGGAGGGCTGGCTCCAGCCGAGCAGGTGCGCTGCCGCCGTGATGGACCCTCGTTCGGCGATCGCACGCACGATTCGAAATGACTCCAGGTCGAGATCCGGTTCCATTCCCTCATATTCCTGTAAGGCATGGGTTCCATGCAACATATGCTCTGGTGGCATAAGCAGCATTGGGCTGTACTGGAGGCATGAAACGAACGCACCTCGAGGCAGCCCGCTCAAGCTTCTCCACCACCGGCGGATACCTCGCGGCGGCCACGATGGGACTCCCTCCGCGGCAGACGGTGGCGGCGCTCCTCGCCGACCTCGAGCACTGGGAAACGGGCACGGCCGATCCGGTGGCCTACGACCACCTCATGAATCGCACGCGGGGGCACTACGCGAAGTTGGTCGGCGTTCCCGCCTCCCGTGTGGCCACCGGCTCTCAGGTTTCGGTCCTCGCATCGCTCTTCGCCCTCGCGGCGCCCGCGGGCTCCGAGATCCTGGTTGCCGATGGCGACTTCTCCTCCATCATCTTCCCCTTCATGCAGACCGATCTCACGGTCCGATCCGTCCCGCTCATCGCGCTCGCGGATTCGATCACCGACTCCACCTGGCTCGTCGCCTTCTCGATGGTCCAGTCGGCCAGCGGCACCGTCGCGGATGCGCGGTCCATCGTCGAGGCAGCTGCGCGGCATCGCACCTTCACCCTGTGCGACACGACGCAGGCGGCAGGATGCCTTCCCGTCGATGCGTCGCTCTTCGATGCCACGATCTGTCACGCCTACAAATGGCTCTGTGCTCCACGCGGGGTGGCTTTTCTGACCCTCACACCCGAGATTGAGTCGCTGCTGCTGCCCATCCAGGCCGGTTGGTACGCAGGTTCCACGATCTGGGACAACTGCTACGGACCGTCAATGCAACTGTCGCAGGATGCGCGGCGCTTTGATGTCTCGCCGCCGTGGCATGCGTGGGTGGGCGCGGAACACTCCCTGGAGCTCTTCGCCGGGCTGGATGTCAAGGAAGTGTGGGCCCATAACGTCGGGCTCGGCAACCGCCTGTGCGACGAGCTCGGGATCGCTCGTCAGAACCAGGCCATCATCTGCTGGCCCGACACCAGCGGTGGCGACCTGAGTGCGCTCGAGGCGGCGGGCATCCGGGCGTCCTCCCGCGCCGGCAATCTGAGGGCGGCGTTCCATGTCTGGAACACGGAGGCCGACGTGACGCGCGTCGCCGCTGCCCTGAGGGCCTGATGGTGCACTGCAGGCGCGATCACAGTTCCCTTGACCGGGATGAAACCGCGGTGACCGCATGAGCGCACCCAGCGAGCATGCCCCCGACCCGAGTCCTTCGGCGCAGCGCATCTTCATCGCCGGCGCCACCGGGGTGATCGGTCGGCGGATGGTTCAGCTGCTGCGAGCAGAGGGACAAGACGTCGCCCGGATGTCACGGTCGCTCGCGGGGGTCGAGTGGCTCCGGAACCAGGGGGTGACCGCGTTCCAGGTCGATGCGTTCAACGGTGCCGCGGTCATGGCTGCGATCGTCGCGTTCGCACCCGATGCTCTCGTTCATCAACTGACCGACCTCCCTGACCGACGGGATCTTCTGCCGTCGAAACGCGATGACAACGCTCGCCTCCGGAGGGAGGGCACGCGCAATCTCGTCGCCGCCGCCCACGAGGCACAGGTCTCCCGCCTCGTTGCGCAGAGTGTCGCTTGGCAGCTGCCGACGGGGCCTGGAGCCGACGCGGTCGCATACCTGGAGGCCCTCGTTCTGGGTGCCGGCGGCACCGTGCTGCGGTACGGCCAGTTCTATGGCCCAGGAACCTTCTATGAGAACGAACGACCCGAGCACCCGCGTATTCAGATCGACGCGGCGGCGTCCGCCACCGTGGCTGCCATTTCCGGGGGGCCGGGTGTTCGGACGATCGTCGACTCCGACGAATCGTCGAGCCACGGCCACTGAGCGCACCCGGGGACATCGATGACGATGCAGGCAATTCGGATTGGGGCGCCCGCGGGCGATAGACACTCACCTCGGGATGACCGAGAGGGCGATCTCGTGAATCCCTAGTCCGAGGGCTTAACGGGACTTGAACCACTGACCTCTGCCTTGCAGAGCGTTCCGGTGCCGCAGCCGGCACGTGTAGCTGAGCAGGTCGCAGCCGAGAAATTCTGCGCTCGTTCGCACCAACTGCACTCGTGCGCTACTTCGTGAGTCGCTCTCGCCCCCTCCGCGTCGGCCTCCCACCCTCCGAACGGCCGTCAGTTCTCGGGTTCGAGGCGAAGTACTAGCCTGCCCTCTCCTCGCCGTGCTGCGGACCTTCTGGTGGTAGCTCACCAACTAGGTGCGGCACTTGGGCCCTACCCGACGATCATCTACTGAGCCCCCCGCGGACGGCGCGGCCAGCAGCGAAGCGAGGACACGCGCCGGCTGGCCGAGCGCAGCGAGGCCCTTGATCTAGAAGAGCCAGATTCCGCAGGACTGCATCGGTTGGCTCGGTCCTCAGCCGAGGTAGCGGACGCGGCCCCCGTTGTTCGGGTCAGATCGCGCCGGGTACGCCGCTCCGCAGGGACCCACTGCTGGGCGGCGGTCGGCCTGCCCTGTTCGTCAGTGCCGCTGACCAAGAACCAGAGCAGTCCAGCGGTAGGAGTGACGACGCCACCAGGACGTAACCCTGCAACGGAGCGTCCGCCGGCGTGCTCTGGCTGGACCCAGACATGCCGGGTACTGCGTGGGACTGCATAGTGCCGGTCCTTCCGCGACTGCCCCACCCCTTCTACTAGAACGCCGGATTCGACCGCGGCGAACTACCGCATATCGAGGGTCGAGCGCGAAATCAGACTGGTCGTGCTGCCCCGCGAGACGACCCTCTCGCGGGACCGCCTAGTTCGTCACCGGCTCCTGGGTAGCTGGATGGTGACGTGCAAGCCGCCGCCGGCTCGGGCGGCGAGCGTCATTGTTCCGCAGTGCGCCGACGTGATCCGTTCGGCGATGGTGAGTCCGAGACCGGCTCCGGCGGCGTCGTGCACGCGGCCGCTGCCGCGCCAGAAGGGTTCGGTGAGCGTCGCCAGCGACTCGGTGAGCGGCGGGCCGGTGTTCTCGACGACGAGCACGGGGCCGGTTGGCTGCTCCGCCGTCGTCAGCCACACCTGACCCGACCGGAGCAGGTTGTGTACGACGGCGTTCTGGAGGAGGTTGGTGGTCAGCTGCAGCAGCAGCGTCGTCGAGCCGACGGTGCGCGCCACTGTCCCGCTGGTGTGGATCTCCACGCCGAGCTTCTCCGCGAGCGGCACCAACATCTCGGTCGCCTCGTCGGCGAGCAGGGACAAGTCGACCACGTCGTCGCCGACCGGTCGCTGGTCGGCGGTGCTGAGAGCCAGCAGGGCCTCGGTCAGGTGGATCGCCCGGGCATTCACCACCCGCAGCCGCTCCAGCAGCTTGGCCGGGTCGCGGTCGGGGTCGGCGCGGGCGACGTCGAGCATCGTCTGGATGACGGCGAGCGGCGTACGGAGCTCGTGAGAGGCGTTCGCGGCGAACCGCTGCTGCTCTGCGACCTGCCGCTCGAGCCGGGCGAGCATGGCGTCGACGGCGTCGGCCAGCTCGCGGAACTCGTCTCGGTGCCCGTTCAATGCGACCCGGTGGGTCAGGGACCCGCTGGTTGCGAGGCGGGCCGCGGCGGTAATGCGGGTCAGCGGAGCCAGTATCCGACCGGCGAGGATCCAGCCGCCGACCAGGCCGAACACGAGCAGAAATGCCAAGACCAGCACCGCGGCGGGGAGGAAGACGCGCGGCCCGAAGTTGCGCGGGTCGAGTGCGCGGAGGAAGTCGGCCAGGTCGGGTAGGAACAGATTCACCCGCCCACGCAGCAGGAACCACCACACCGCAGTCAGCAGCAGGAGGCCGGCGAGCACGAGGAAGCCGGCGTAGCTGAGGGTGAGCCGAAGCCGGACGCTCATCCCGGCGGGCCTGGTCACGACCCGCCGCCTCCGGGCTCCGGGTCGATCCGATACCCGACGCCGAGTACCGTTGCGATGAGCCACGGCTCACCCAGGCGCTTGCGCAGCGCGGAGACGGTGATCCGGACCGCGTTGGTGAACGGGTCGGCGTTACGGTCCCAGGCCCGCTCCAGCAGGTCTTCAGCGCTGACCACACCACCGTCGGCGTCAACCAAGACCTCCAGCACCGCGAACTGCTTGCGGGTCAGTGGCACGTAGTGGCCGTTGCGGAACACCTCGCGGCGGAAGGGATCGAGTCTCAGACCGGCCAGCTCGCGCACCGGTGGCCGGCTGGTGGCGCGGCGCCGGTCCAGCGCCCGCAGCCGCAACACGAGTTCGGTCAGCTCAAACGGCTTGGTCAGGTAGTCGTCGGCGCCGAGCTCGAACCCAGATACCTTGTCGTCCAGCCGCCTAGCGGCGGTGAGCATCAAGATCGGCGTGCCGCTAGCCGACTCGATGATCCGGCGGGCGATCTCGTCACCGGAGGGCCCGGGGACGTCGCGGTCCAAGACGGCGGCGTCGTAGCTGTTGAGATCCAGCAGCTCCAGCGCGGTGTGTCCGTCACCGGCGAGGTCGGCGGCGATGGCCGCGAGCCGCAGGCCGTCGCGGATCGCCTCCGCGAGATAGGGCTCGTCCTCGACAACCAGTACGCGCATGACCAGACGCTACCGGTGGTTTGCTATCGCCGGCGTATCGAAAATCGCATATGCCACGGCAACGAGCGGCTACGTTGACTGGCGGCTATGTCCCGTACGACGTCACCCGCCCGGCGGATCGTTCTCGTGTCCGCGGTGCTGGTCGCGATAGCGATCGCGGCGGTCGCCCTCGCCTACCCGACGTTGCAGGCGTTGTCCCAGCCCGTGCCGTCATCGCCGCCGCTCACGAGGTCGGAGCCTCGGTCAACCACCCCGACACCTCGACCCGGTCCAACCAGCTCGAAAGAGCGGACCCCGAAGCAGACATCCGATCGGCCGCCACACCCCCGGGCGAAGCGTCGGACCGTGATCCGACGGAGTTCGACGGCGAACTCGCGGTGACCAGAATCGACCCCGAGCTGCTGAACGCGCGGCGGCGGGCCTCGACGGACGCCGCCCACGACTTCATCCGGTTCCGGGTGAACAGCGGCTGGCGATCCACGGCCGAACAGGAGCGACTCTTCCGCGCCGCGGTGAGGACCTACGGGTCGGCCGCCGAGGCGGCTCGGTGGGTCGCCCGACCGGGCACCTCCCCCCACGAGACCGGCGATGCCGTGGACATCGGCCCGACGGCAGCCGCGTCCTGGCTCGCTCGGCACGGCGACCGGTACGGGCTCTGTCAGATCTTCCGGAACGAACCGTGGCACTACGAGCTCCGGCCGACTGCCGTCGAGCAGGGCTGCCCGACCCCGTACGCCGATCCCACCCACGACCCACGGCTGGGGCGATGAGCGCGGCACCCAGCCCGTTGTCCCGGGCGCTGCTGATCCTCTATCTGCTGTCGCTGCTGTGGTTGACCCTGTTCAAGCTTTCGTACGACATCCCGGGAGTGCTGCTGAATCACCAGAGCCGCAGCCTCAATCTCGTCCCGTTCCACGGCCTCCAGCGGATCGGGTGGAGCGAGGCGGTCTCCAACCTCGTGACTTTCGTCCCGCTCGGCCTGCTGCTGGGTATGACGTTCCGGACAGTGGTCTGGTGGCGGCTGCTCCTCGTCGCCCTCGCGCTCAGCGCAACGCTCGAAACCCTGCAGTACGCCCTCCGGATCGGCGCGTCGGATGTAACCGACGTTGTGATGAACAGCCTGGGTACCTTCGTCGGACTGCTGACCTACCGGCTCATCGCACGCGGTCGGCGCGCTCCCGCCACCGACTGGTTCATCAGGGTCGCCGGACTCGCCGTCCTCACTGTCTTCCTCCTGCTGCGGCTCTTCGGGTTCCGCGTCCGCTACTGACGGCCGCGACCAAATCAGGGTGTCCGACATCCGTCCGCCACTCTTGCGTATCAGAGTGGCGCCCGCGCGCTCGACCACTCGCACACAATCGTCTGCGATCCGGTTTTCGATTGACGACCGTCCTGCGACACGGGAGCAGAGTCAGCGCTTGCTGAGGGCCGGGGCAGTCGCGGTGTCCCGTAAGCCTGGTTCGGTGATCAGTGGCAGTGAGGGGGGCCAAGCGGCACAGAGCGCAAGGCTCCTCGTCGTCCGGTCGGAGCCGCGCTGCAGGCGTCGGCGTGGATCGCAACGGCTGGGTTCTGCAGGTGTGTGACGGGCGCGTCAGCATCCGTGTCACGTCGGGAAGTTGCCGTCGTGGACGACCGGGTCTCAGCAGTACCGCTCGGCTGTGGCGCGAATGGCCGTCCAGGGAAGCTTGCGGGGGCCTGCTCGACGTGGTTCGACCAGAGGCCACACTTCTTCGCCGTAGCCCAGGTCCCCACCGACTGAGCGGAGGCCGGCTCGATGCACTGCTGGAAACACGGGTCACACGACCGTCGAACCTGGTCGATCTGCGCGAGGAACGGTTGCGGTGAGTCCCGTACGCCCCCGAGCGTTGGTTGCTCCCCGAGACCCGCAGGAGGTGCGATACTCCGCGCCCTGGTCAGTGAGGGTTTGGATTGGGTGGGCCTAAGTGGACTTGAACCACTGACCTCTGCCTTATCAGGGCAGCGCTCTAACCGTCTGAGCTATAGGCCCGCATCTTCGCGGAAGTGAGCGTCAATGAGCCACGCGCACGAAGGAAGAGACTAGCCCATCGGGGACACCTGCCTCAACTTGGATCACCTGTCGCGCGGGCCCGATACTGACGCGGACTTCTGCCGGTGTGCAGCCGGAACCGGCTGGAGAAGTAGAGCGGGTCGTCGAACCCCACCTCGCGGGCCACCGCGGCCACCGAACGGCTGGTCAGGTCGAGCAGTTGGCGGGCGGCGGCGATCCGCTGCGCCTCGACATAGCGCTGCGGGCTGACGCCGAGCTGGCTGGTGAACAGGTGACTGAACCGCGACACCGACAGGCCGGCCACGGCAGCGAGCTCGGGCAGGTCCAGTCGCGCGCGCAGGTCGCGGTCGATGTGCTCGACCACCCGCAGCACCCGCTCGTCGAGGCCGCGTGAGCGCGGGTTGGCCGTGTCGCACCACAGCAGCGCCGCCTCGAGCGCGTTGTAGGCGAAGCGCTCATGCGGATCCAGCTGGCCGCGGCCGAACCGCGCCGCCGCGGCGAGACTGTCGAGGATTCGCTGGGCGACCTCGGGACCGGCGTGCAGGCGCGCGACCCCCGGCGCGAGCTCGGGCCAATCCAGCAGCGGCAGCCACTCCGGCCGCGGATAGAAGTGCGCGTAGGCGATGCTCCAGCGCGAGGCGGTCTGCTCTACGCCGTAGTCATGCAGCACGCCGGGACGCAGCAGCGTGGTGTCACCAGGCACGGCGACGAAGTCGCGATCCGCGGTGCCGAAATGCCCCCGACCAGCCACGGTGTGGATCAGCAACCAGTCGGGCGTCCCGCGCGACCGGTACGTCTCATAGCCCTGGCCCTCGTCGAGGGTCCCGGCTTGCACCCGGTGCACCTCGGGGATGAACGACTCAGTTCGCGGCACAGCACGATCTTCCATGAAGTCAGTGGTTCTCGGGCTGTTGGCAAGCCGGAATCTCGATCAGACTCAGAGCATGTCCCATATTGCCGTACATCCCGACACCGATCGGCAGACCCAGTACGCCCGCGACGGCGTCATCCACGTGCCGGGGCTGTTGACCGCCGACGAGATCGCCGAGATCCGCGACACGTTCATGACGCAGGTGGAGACCGACCGCAGCTTCGGGTTCGATGACCTCGTTCCCGACGACGACCCACTGGCCCGCTACCCCCGGTTCGTGCAGCCGCACCGGCGACTCGACTCGGCCGTCGGCAGGCTCGCCCGGCGCTGGCTGCTCGGCCCCCGGGTGTTCGACGTGGTCACCGAGCTGGTGGGCACCCCGCTCGCCGCGCAGTCGATGTTCTATTTCAAGCCACCGTCCGCCCGCGGTCAGGCGATGCACCAGGACAACCTCTTCCTGCAGTCCCACCCCGAGACCTGCATCGCCGCCTGGATCGCGGTCGACGACTGCGACGCCGAGAACGGCGGGCTCAAGGTCGTCCCGGGTTCCCACCGCTACGCGGTGGTCTGTCCGGACGAGGCCGACATGACCAAGTCATTCGCCAACGTCGAGGTCTCGATCCCCGACGGCCTGGAGGTGGTGCAGAGCCAGCTCAAGGCCGGCGACGCACTGTTCTTCCACGGCAGCCTGGTGCACGGCTCGGAGCCGAACAGCAGCACCGACCGGTTCCGCCGGTCGCTGATCTTCCATTACGTCCCCGAGGCCAGCGTCGAGGTGGCTCGGTTCTATCAGCCGCTGCTCGACCGCGACGGTGTCGAGGTGACGATCGACGAGTCCCCCGACGGCGGACCGTGCGGCGAGGGCTGGGAGATCAGCGAAGGTCACTGACCCCCGGGACCCAGCGAGCGAGGGCTCAAAGAACGAGCGCCTGAGAACGAAAGAAGGTCCGCCACCCAGCCGGGTGGCGGACCTTCGAACGTATGGCGAGGACTCAGTCCTCGGCGAGGGTGATCTCCAGCCCGCCGAGCATGGTGGCGGCCAGGTTGTAGAGGAACGACCCGAGGGTGGCGAGCGCGGTGAAGATCACCACGTCGACACAGGCGAGGAGCGCGGTCACGCCCATCACCTTCTGGGTGTTGATGTATTCCTCGATCCGGAACGGCGTGGTGTCACCCGGGGTCGAGACGACGCTCTTGACAATCTCGTTGACCGAGTCGAACAGGCCCGAGGAGCCGATCACCGTCCAGACGACGTAGACCGCGACGACCAGCATGATGCCGGCGGCGATGGAGAACAGGAACGACGTCTTCATCACCGACCACGGGTCCAGACGGGAGAGGCGGAGCCGCGCCTTACGGGTGCGACGGGGCTGACCGACCTTGGCCTTGGTCTCGGCCCCTCGCAGCGTCTCGACCTCGCTCTTGGTGGCACCGGCCGCGGCACCGGCCGTGGCACCCCCCACTGCCGGGATGACAGCGGTCGACGGTCCCGACTCGTCCGAGCGTGTCGGCTCGGCGGTGCGCTGCTGCGGAGCGGCGGCGCCGGAGCGAGCGGCGGGCTGCTGGACCCGGGCCGCCGGGGCACCGGCCGAGACCTTCGCCGGCTCGGCGGCTTTGGCCGTCTCGCCGGGACGGTCAGCCTCGGTCTGGTCTTTCGGGCCCAACCCGAGCCGGTCACGCCAGGACGGCTTGGCCGCACCAGCCTCCTTCGGCTGGTCCCAGGACGGGGCGGCAGCGGACTTCTTCGCCTCGGTTCCGGTGCCATTCTGCGCAGCGGGCCGGGCCTGGTCGGCCCGGTCCCCGCCAGGGCGGGTGGGCGACGGCTGCGGGGCGGCGGTCCGAGCGGGTGGAGCCGCCGGGGAACCGCCCGCCGACGGCTTCGACACCTTCGGCGGGGCGCCACCCGGTGTCGGCCGAGGAGTGGGGCGCGGACCGGGCGACGGCTTCGGCGCCACCGAAGACGAGCCACCGGCTGAGCCGGACGGCGCGGCCGGGGCCGAACCGGAGGCGGGGCGGGGAGTGGTCCCCGCCTGACCCTTGGGCCGGAACGCGCCGGCAGCCGGGTTGCGGGTCGCCGCCGACTCGGTCCGGCTGGCCGTCAGGTCAGGGCCGGCGGGGGTTGCCGAAGGAGCCTGGCCGTTGCGCGGAGGCTTGCTCTGGGGGTCATCCGAGCCCCGGTTGCCTTCACTCACTGTCATCCTCCTCGGCCTGCGTCTGGTCGGACACAGTGTCGTCTGGTTCGGTGCTGTCCGTCGCGGACGCCGGCTCTTCAGGACCCGTCTCCTCAACCAGGCTGTCGGGCCCGGCCTCGTTCTCGACTCCCTCGAGCTGGCTGTCGACCTGGCCCGGGGTGACGTCGAAGGCGCCGTCGGCGTCTTCGTCCTCGACCTCCGCCGGTGCCGCCGCGGTCGCGTCGTCATCGGTGGCCGGCGTGCCCAGATCGGCTACTACCTCTGCAGTTGTCTCGGGGTTGAGCGCGATGACGACCACGGAGTCGTTGTCGCGTACGCCGACGAACTTCACCCCCATGGTGTCACGTCCCTTGACCGGCACCTCGTTCACCGCGCTGCGGGTGATCTGCCCGCTGTGCCGGATGGCGATGACCTCGTCGTTCTCGGACACGATCAGACCACCGACCAGGGACCCGCGGTCCTCATTCAGCTTCATTGCCTTGATACCCAGACCGCCACGTCCCTGCTGCCGGTAGTCCGACACCAGCGTGCGCTTGGCGAAGCCGCCGTCGGTCACGGTGAAGACGAACCGGTCGTCTTCCTCCATCGACGCGGAGATGATCGACAGCGACAACAGCTCGTCGTCGGCCCGGAACTTCATCCCGGTCACACCGGAGGTGGCTCGGCCCATCGGCCGCAGCTGGTTGTCGTCGGCCGGGAACCGGATCGCCTGACCCTTGCGCGAGATGAGCAACACGTCGTCCGCCGTGGTGCACAGCTCGGCACCGATCAGCTCGTCGTTGTCGTCGCGGAAGTTGATGGCGATGATCCCCGCCTGGCGCGGCGAGTCATACATCGGCAGCGCCGTCTTCTTCACCAGCCCGCGCTTGGTGGCCAACAGCAGGTAGGAGTCCGGGTCGTAGTCCCGGATCGCCAGCACCTGCGCGATGTGCTCATCCGGCAGGAACGACAACAGCCCGGCGACGTGGCCGCCCTTGGCGTCGCGGCCGGCCTCGGGCAGCTGCCACACCTTGGCGCGATAGACCCTGCCCTTGTTGGTGAAGAACAAGATCCAGTGGTGGTTCGTGGTGGCGAAGAGATGCTCCACCTCGTCGGCGGTACGCAGCGTGGCGCCGCGGACACCCTTGCCGCCGCGACGCTGCACCCGGTATTGATCGGTGTTGGTGCGCTTGGCGTAGCCACCGCGGGTGATCGTGACGACCACCTCGGAGTCGGGGATCAGGTCCTCGTTCGACAGGTCACCGTCGGCGGAGATGATCTCGGTCCGCCGGTCGTCGCCGTACTTGTCGACGATCTCGGTCAGCTCGGCGGCGATGATGCGCCGCTGCCGGTCGGGGTTGGCCAGGATGTCCTTGAGGTCGGCGATGATCCGCTCGAACTCGGCCAGCTGGTCGATGATCTTCTGCCGCTCCAGAGCGGCCAGCCGCCGCAGCTGCATGTCGAGGATGGCGCCGGCCTGGACATCGTCGATCTCCAGCAGCTCCTTCAGGCCCTCGCGGGCCTCGTCGGTGCTCGCGCTGCGCCGGATCAGGGCGATGACCTCGTCCAGGGCGTCGAGCGCCTTGACCAGACCGCGATAGATGTGGGCCTTCGACTCGGCGTCATCGAGCCGATACTGCGTACGCCGCTGGATGACCTCGATCTGGTGGGTGATCCAGTAGGAGATGAACTGGTCCAGCCGCAGCGTCCGCGGCACCTCGTCGACCAGGGCGAGCATGTTGCAGCCGAAGGTGTCCTGCAGCTGGGTGTGCTTGTAGAGGTTGTTCAGCACCACCCGGGGCTGCGCGTCGCGCTTGAGCACGATCACCAGCCGCTGCCCGGTGCGGGCGGAGGTGTCGTCGCGGATGTCGGCGATGCCGGTCAGTCGGCCACCGTTGACGAGCTCGGCGATCTTCAGCGCCAGGTTGTCCGGGTTGACCATGTGCGGCAGCTCGTTGACCACCAGCAGCGTACGGCCGGTCTTGTCCTCCTCGATGTTGACCACCGCGCGCATGGTGACCGAGCCGCGACCGGTGCGGTAGGCGTCCTCGATCCCCTTGCGGCCGACGATCAGCGCGCCGTTGGGGAAGTCCGGGCCCTTGACCCGCTCCATCGCCGCCTCGAGCAGCTCCTCGGGGGAGGCTTCCGGGTTCTCCAGCGACCACTGCACGGCAGCGGCGACCTCGCGGAGGTTGTGGGTCGGGATGTTGGTGGCCATGCCGACCGCGATACCGGTGGAGCCGTTGACCAGCAGGTTCGGGAACCGGGCCGGCAGGACGACCGGCTCGCGCTCCTTGCCGTCGTAGTTGGCCTTGAAGTCCACCGTGTTCTCGGTGATGTCGCGGACCATCTCCATGGCCAGCGGCGCCATCTTGCACTCGGTGTAGCGCATGGCGGCGGCTGGGTCGTTGCCCGGTGAGCCGAAGTTGCCCTGGCCACTGACCAACGGGGCGCGCATCACCCACGGCTGTGCCAGCCGGACGAGGGTGTCATAGATCGCGGAGTCGCCGTGCGGGTGATATTGACCCATCACCTCGCCGACGATGCGGGCGCACTTGTTCCAGCCGCGGTCGGGGCGGTAGCCGCCGTCGTACATCGCGTAGAGGATGCGCCGGTGCACCGGCTTCAGGCCGTCGCGGACGTCTGGCAGGGCCCGTCCGACAATGACGCTCATGGCGTAGTCGAGATAGGACTTCTGGATCTCGTCCTGCAGGTCCACCGGCTCCCGGCGGTCCGCGGGAGGGGTAGGGATGTCAGTCATGCAGCTGCTCCGTCAGTGTGGGGCTCGGGGGTTCGGGCAGAACGCGCCCGGGCGATCAGCCCGAGCGCGTCGGGGTCAGATGTCGAGGAACCTGACGTCCTTGGCGTTGCGCTGGATGAAGGTCCGGCGCTGCTCGACGTCCTCGCCCATCAGGATCGAGAACATCTCGTCAGCCCGGGCGGCGTCGTCCAGCGTGACCTGCAGCAGGATCCGGTGCTCCGGGTCCATGGTGGTGTCCCAGAGCTGGTCGGGGTTCATCTCACCCAGACCCTTGTAGCGCTGGATCGCGTTCTCGCGCGGCAGCCGCTTGCCCGCCTCCGCGCCCAGCCGCAGCAGCGCATCCCGCTCAGCATCGGTGTACGCGAGCTCGTGCGGAGCGTTGGACCAGCCGATCCGGAACAACGGCGGCTGAGCGAGATAGACGTGCCCGGCCTCGATCAGCTGCTTCATGAACCGGAACATCAAGGTCAGCAGCAGGGTACGGATGTGGGCGCCGTCAACATCGGCGTCGGCCATCATGACGATCTTGTGATAGCGCAGCTTCTCGATGTCGAAGTCGTCGTGCACCCCGGTGCCGAGGGCGGAGATGATCGCCTGGACCTCGTTGTTCTGCAGGATCTTGTCGATCCGGGCCTTCTCGACGTTGAGGATCTTGCCGCGGATCGGCAGGATCGCCTGGATCCGCGGGTCGCGACCACCCTTCGCCGAGCCACCGGCCGAGTCGCCCTCGACGATGAAGACCTCGCACTCCTCGGGGTTGGTCGACTGGCAGTCGCTCAGCTTGCCGGGCAGCCCGCCGCCGCCGAGCAGGCCCTTGCGGTTGCGGGCCAGGTCGCGCGCCTTGCGGGCAGCGATCCGGGCCGCCGCGGCAGCCTGCGACTTGCGGACGATGTCCTTGCCCTCGGACGGGTTCTTCTCGAACCAGTCGCCGAGCTCGGCATTGGCGATCCGCTGCACGAACGACCGGGCCTCGGTGTTGCCCAGCTTGGTCTTGGTCTGGCCCTCGAACTGTGGCTCGGCCAGCTTGATCGAGACGATCGCGGTCAGACCCTCGCGGATGTCGTCACCGGAGACGCGGTCGTCCGCTTTCTTGATCATGCCCCAGGTCTCGCCCCACTTGTTCACCGTGTTGGTGAGCGCGGAGCGGAAGCCCTCCTCGTGGGTGCCGCCCTCATGGGTGTTGATGGCGTTGGCGAAGGTGTGCACCGACTCGGTGAACGAGGTGTTCCACTGCATCGCCAGCTCGAGGCTCATGCCCGACTCCGGCGCCTCGGCGTCCACGGCGATGACCGAGGTGTGCACCGGCTCCTTCGCCTTCATCAGGTATTTGACGAAGTCGATCAGGCCGTCGTCGTAGCGGAAGGTGTCGGTGATGACCTTGCCGTGCTCGTCCACCCGGCCGCTGCGCCGGTCGGTGATGCTGATGGACAGGCCCTTGTTCAGGAACGCCATCTCGCGGAACCGGGTCGCCAGCGTGTCGTAGGAGTAGACGGTCGTCTCGAAGATCTCGGGGCTGGCGTAGAACGTCACCGTGGTGCCGGTCTCGTCGGTCTCCTCGTGCTGGGCCAGCGGGGCGGTCGGCACGCCGAGCACGAAGTCCTGGCTCCAGCGGTGCCCGTCACGCTTGATGTCCACGTTGAGCCGGGTCGACAGCGCGTTGACCACGGAGACGCCGACGCCGTGCAGGCCACCGGAGACCTTGTAACCACCGGCGCCGAACTTGCCGCCCGCGTGCAGCACCGTCAGCGCGACCGTGGCCGCGGAGATGCCCTCGGTGGGGTGGATCTTGACCGGGATGCCGCGCCCGTTGTCGCTGACCCGGATGCCGCCGTCGTCGAGGAGCGAGACCTGGATGTCGTCGCAGTAGCCGGCCATCGCCTCGTCCACCGCGTTGTCGACCACCTCGGACACCAGGTGGTGCAGCCCGCGCTCACCGGTGGAGCCGATATACATGCCGGGACGTTTGCGGACCGCCTCAAGACCCTCGAGGACCGTGATGGACTCGGAGTCGTACGCGTTGGTGGTGTGACCGGAGGAGGCGGACGTCCCGTGCACCGACGCTGGGTGCTCTTCCTCGACTGGCAGCTCCGTGGTGGTCTCCTTGGCGAGGAAACCCTTCAAGGACTCGTCATCGGGTTGGACACTGGTCGTGGGGGTCTCGTCCGTCACCGGATCTGGGCTCCTGTCGTACGTGCGCCGCACCGACTCCGATGGCTGGGAGGTCAGGCGGCACGGTGGGTGCACACCAGCCGGACCACAGAGCCCGACCGCTCGTTTAACATAGTTATTCTAGCCGGTTAGACAGTGATTCCGGCATTCCTGGGGCCCACAACGTGAGCAGAAATGGGATTCAGAGCCACCAGAAGCAGTCTCTGGACTTCTGTGGGGGTGGCCCGATAGTCCCGGTACGGCCCTGGGGTCTCTGCGGGCCTCGTGGCGCCACACAGACCAGGCCGCCCACTGGTTGCATCGAGCCTGCCGAACACTGCCGATCCCCACCACCTCCGAGCCGGTCCGGCTCTAGACTGAGCGCCGTGTCGGACCCCCAGCCTCCCCAGCGCTCGACACCGTCGTCCGTGCACCCGACGCCCTCGCCCGTCCCGACGGCGCCGGTGCTGTGGATCGACTCCGACGACGTCGACGCGAACTGGTCACTGCCGAGCGAGGTCTCCACACCGCGTCGCCGCCTCTCCCCCGGCCTGGTCGTGATTGCAGTGGTCGCCGCCGTGGCTCTGCTGGTCGGCCTGGTCTACGCCCTCGGTGGCTTCGAGCGGCGGACCGACCTGCTCCGCCCCCGTGAGCCCGGTGCGGTGGTGGCGACCGGCCCGTACGAGTTCACCTTCACCCACGTCACCGCCCAGCAGAAGAAGCAGTTCGATGACGAGATCCGCTGGGAGGTGCGGGTCCACGGCACCGGCCGGACCACCGGCGACGAGAGCATCGCTCCCACGGTCGGCGAGCGCGGCATGTTCGCCAGCCGCGACCCCGCCTCCGGCCAGACCCAGGTCGCCACCGCCCAGGCCATCGGCCCACCCAATGAGCTGTTCCGCAGCTCGGCGAAGTTCCAGCCGGGTCTGCCGGCCACGACCTACTCGGTGAAGTTCGAATACCCCGAGGACTACCAGCCAGGCGAGACGCTGCGATTCGTCGTCTTCGACCAGAAGTTCGGTGACCGTTCGCTGCTGAAGACCGGCGAGGAGGAGTGGGGCAACTCGAACTACGCCTACGACCTCCAGCTGCCCGTCAAGGTGCTGCCGGCTGACGTCGACTGACCGCAACTAGATCGGAGGGGGCGAACCGATGTGCGCCTCGTGTGACTCGACGACCGCGCACCGGCCGGCTCCCGAACGACCTGCCAGGTTCGCGGCGCTGCGCAACAAGGACTGTCGGCCGTACCTGTTCGGCAGCGGGATCGCGATGATGGCCGACAACATCGAGCACGTCATCACCTACTGGGTGCTGTGGCAGACCTTCCACTCCGAATCCCTGGTCGGGTTCCAGGTCATCAGCCACTGGGTGCCGTTCCTGCTGTTCTCCGTCTACTTCGGCACCCTCGCCGACCGGTTCGACTGCCGCCGTGTGGTGCAGGCCGGGCAGGCGCTGTTCATGACGGTGTCGATCACCTGGGGCATCTTGTTCCTCACCGACTCGCTCCAGATGTGGCACGCGTGCGTCCTGTTGGTGCTGCACGGCATGGCGGGAGCCATGTGGGGCCCGGGCGAGCAGCTGATGCTGCACGATCTCGTCGGCACTCGGGACCTGCCGAGCGCGGTACGTCTGAACGCCACCTTCAAGAGCCTCGGCGTCCTCTGCGGCCCAGTGGTCGGGTCAGCCCTGCTGCTCGGCCTCGGCCCGACCACCGGCATCTTCGTCAACGCCGCCCTCTATCTCCCGCTGACGATCTTCTTGATGATCACGAAGTTCACCGGGCACAGCCGGGGCGACGCCCGGCCGCGGGTCAGGCTCGGTCTCCGGGAGGCGATGCTCACGCTGCGACGGGTTCGCGGTAACCGGGTGCTGATGTCGATGATCGTGCTGGCCGGGCTCGGGTCGTTCTTCATCGGTTCCGCGGTCCAGGCGGCGATGCCGGCGCTGGCCGGCGACCTTGGGGTCGGCAGTGCCGGCGCCGCGTACGGGCTGCTGCTCTTCGCCACCGGCGTCGGTGGTGTGGTCGGCGGATTCGTCCTCGAGGCAGCCGGCGGGGTCGTGCCCAGCGTCCGCACCGCCATGGTGGGGACGTTCGTGATGGGCCTCAGCACCGTCGGCTTCGCCCTCATCCACTCCTATGTCTTGGCGCTGGTGTTCCTCGTCGTGGCCGGCGTCGCCAACATGGTGTCCACCTCGGTCGGTCAGACCGTGGTCCAGCTGACCGCTCCACCGGAGGAGCGCGGTCGGATCGTCGGGCTCTACGGCATGTCGTCCGGCGGCCTCCGGGCCGGCAGCGGCCTCACCGTAGGCATGCTCGGGATCCTCACCGGAATCCACACCTCCCTCGCCCTCAGCGCCGCGGCGTTGAGCCTGTGCACGGTCGTGGTGGCCGCCATCACCTACCGCAACCGCACCTCAGATCCGGCAGCCGCGTACTCCTGAGGTCGCCGGCGGAGACCCAGCCGTCTCGACGAGAGAGTGCCGGTCAGCGTGGCGGGAGGGCGCTGGCAGGATGACGGGCCGCGCCGCCCCTCACCCAGCTCGGGTGTGTCACCACTGCGGCCACACCCCAACGGAAGGTAGTCCGGAATGACCCTCGCCCTGCACCGGCTCGTCGTCGAGCACGTCTGCCAGCCTCTCGGTGTGGACGTGGTGCCGCGCTTCGGCTGGATGGTCGACACGGATCAGGACGGCGTCGAGCAGCTCGCCTGGTCGATCACCGTGATCGGCGCCGACGGTGAGGTGTGGCGCTCGGGCCGAGTGGACTCCGCCGACCAGGTCGACATCGAGTACGGCGGCGCTCCGCTGGCTTCGCTGACCCGGTATCGGTGGCAGCTGGAGGTGCAGACGACTGCCGGTGCGCTCACCGCCGAGTCCACCTTCGGCACCGGGGTGCTGGACGGTGACTGGCACGGCGCTTCCTGGATCGGCTCACCGCACGAGAGCGGCGCCGCCCCGCTGCTGCGGACAGAGTTCGCGATCCCCGAGCAGCCGCGCGAGGCGTTCCTGGTCGTCGCGGCGGGCGGCTACGCCCGGGTCGGGCTGGACGGAGAACCGTGCGAGCCGTATCTGTTGAGTCCTGGCTTCACCGACTACGACGTGACCGCGCAGTACACGGTGACCGACGTGACGCACCGGCTGACGGTCGGTACGCACGCCCTCGGCGCCGAGCTCGGTCGTGGCTTCTACGGCATGCTCGGGGCCAACACCTGGAACTGGGAGACCGCGCCCTGGCACGACGAGCCCTGCCTGCGGCTTCTGCTGGTCATCCGGTACGCCGACGGCAGGACCGAGACGATCTGTTCCACCGAGGAATGGCGGGCGACCGACGGTCCGACCCGGAGCGACGACCTCTACGCCGGTGAGGACTTCGACGCCCGACTGGCCGCGCCGCACTTCGACCGGGCCGGCTTCGACGACGCCGACTGGATCGCGGCGGAGCTGCGCCCCGGTCCCCGGGGACGGCTGGTGCACCAGCGACAGCAGCCGATCGAGGTGATCGAGGAGTTTGAGCCCGAGCAGGTCACCGAGCTCGGCCCCGATCGGTGGGTGGTCTCGTTTCCCCGCATCATCGCCGGCTGGGTCGAGGTGGAGACCGAGGGTGCGGCCGGCGACGTCGTCGAGCTCCGCTACGGCGAGCAGCTGCGGGCCGACGGAACGCCCAACTACGACGACGAGAAGGGCTATTTCGACGGCCGGTTCCAGACCGACCGGATCATCCTGGCCGGCGGACCGCTGCGCTGGGAGAACCGGTTCGGCTACAAGGGATTCCAGCACGTCGAGGTCCGCGCCTCGTCACTGCCGAGGCTGCGGGCCAAGCTGGTGCACACCGCCGTCGAGCGCACCGGGTCGTTCCACAGCAGCAGCGAGCTGCTCGACACGGTGCACGAGCTGACGGTCCGTTCGGTGGTGAACAACCTGCACGGGATCCCGACCGACACCCCGAAGTATGAGAAGAACGGCTGGACCGGCGACGGCATGGTCGGGGCGGAGCTGATGCTGCTCAACCTCGACTCGCACGAGCTGCTCGCCAAGTGGTCCGCCGACATCGCCGCGTCGCGCCACGGGAAGGGCGCGCCGGAGGTGATTGCGCCGCATGGTGGCTGGACCGCAGACATCCCGGCCCCGACCTGGCACGCGTCCTTGGTGCTGGTGCCGTGGGAGATCTACCGGCAGCGTGGTGACCGGCGGGTGCTGGCCGAGATGTGGCCGGACGCCCAGGACTGGCTGCGCTTCGAGCTGGCCCGGACCGAGGGTTTCCTGGCCGACACATCCCTGGGTGACTGGGTCAGCCCCGAGACCGACGCCGGCGGCGGCAACCCGCCCGAGGACAGCCGCGTCTCGGCCACGGCGTATCTGATCGCGGCCTGCCAGACGCTGGCCGAGGTCGCCGGCGTGCTCGGCCAGGACGGCACCGAGTGGAGCACCGCCGCGGGAACGTGTCGGGCCGCCTTCCTGGCCGCCTTCTTCGACCCGGCCACGGCCGAGGTCCGCGGCACCGGTGACAGCTGCTATCGACAGGCGCACGCCGCCCTGTCGCTGGCCTTCGACCTCATTCCCGCCGAACACACCCAGGCCGTCGCCGACCGGCTGGCACGGGACGTGACGGAGCGCGATTTCCATCTGTCCACCGGGGCGCTGGCCACCAAGTATCTGCTGCCGGTGCTGACGCGCTACGGCCATCCGGAGGTGGCCCGGCGGGTCGCCGAGCAGACCACCTTCCCCAGCTGGGGCTACTGGGTCACCGAGGGCGCCAACACCCTCTGGGAGCACTGGAAGCTGGAGTCACGCTCGCGCGGGCACTACTTCCTCGGGACGGTGGACGACTGGCTGTTCGGCGCCGTTGCTGGCATGTCGCCGGTCGAGCCGGGGTGGCGCACCGCCCGTGTCCGTCCCTCGGTGCTGACGCTCGACGGCGCCGAGGCCACTGTGCGGACGCCGTACGGAGAGCTGCGGGTGGCGTGGCAGCGACGCGCCGGACAGCTGCAGGTCGACCTCACCGTCCCCGTCGGCGTCCGGGCGCTGGTGGAGCTGCCGGGCGCGGCGGAGATCCGCGGCGCCGGGCGGCACACCTTCGCCGCCGAGCTGACTGACTGAGACTCCGCCGGGGCCGCATCAGGCGGGCGGGCGCAGAACGAGCAAAGGGCTGCCGTCGTACGGTTCCAGCGCCAGTCCGTAGAACTCCTCGGCCAGCTGCTCCGGCACGGCGTAGATGGCCGAATAGCGATAGGGCTGGCCGATCACGATGTCGTCGGTGTCGCAGCGGTTGGGCAGGTCGCGATCCACATACACCCCGGACGCGACCTCCCACTCCCGAGTGTCGGCGCCGACCAGGTTCAGATTGCACAGGAAGCTGTCGTTCTCGGCGCTGCGAAGCACCTCCACTTCCGCGACGACCCACACGGTGCCCGGCTCGGCCACCGCGTTCTTGCCGTTGCTGCTGCCGATCTCGGACGACTGCTGCAGGCTGACCACCCGGAACTGCGCGTCGTTCAGCGTGGCCGCCGCACCGGGTTCCAGCTGTTCGAACCGTGACACCACGTGGGTGACCGAGTAGGTCGTCCAGATCACCAGATAGATCAGCACCAGACAGGCCGCCGAGAACAGCAGCAACCAGCTCCGGGCCCGGTTGGTCAGCATGCTCGACATCGGCGTTCGGGCCGCCGCCCGGTCCGCTCCTGCCGACGCGGCCGGTTTCCAGTCGGCTACCGCGGGCGGGGCCCATCCTGCCGCCGCCGGCGGGTCCCATCCTGCCGCCGCCGGCGGGTCCCATCCTGCCGCCGCCGGCGGGTCCCATCCTGCCGCCGCCGGCGGGTCCCATCCTGCCGCCGTTGGCGCGTCCCATCCTGCCGCCGTTGGCGCGTCCCATCCTGCCGCCGTTGGCGGGGGTGTCGACCCGGTGTTCGGCGTCGACGGCCGCTGGTCGCTCATCGTGCTCCCTTCGACACCGGGTATTCGGTGATCGCGACCTGCTGCCCGTCGGCCGCAGCGCGCCACTGGTCGGCGTTGTCCTCGGTGATGCCCAACGGGACCCGCGCGCGGTCGTGGTAGCCGACGAGGATGCCCGAGCTCCACAGTTGGACGGTGAGACCGGACAACTGCGCCGGGTCCACCTCGAACGCGAGGTCGCCGCGAGTGACGAAGCCGGGCGCGGCCCGCAGCGCGTCGGTGGAGGTCATCGGTTCGTACGTCCGCTGCTCGGTGAGCAGGCGAACCGAGTTCAGGCTGAGCGGATCGATCCGCTCGGTGTTGGCGATCGTGGCGGTGACCACGACATACATCCCCTGGGTCTCGAGCCGCTTCTCCTGGTCGAGCAGCAGGCTGGTGCCGACCCGCACCGACTCCACCGTGAGCACACCCTGCTCGATCCGCAGCGGCTGGCCGACCTGGGCGTCCAGCACCCGGAACTCGTCACCGGGCTCACTGAGCCGCAGCCCCAGGGCGGAGACGGTCAGGCAGGCCAGGGCCACCAGCAGGGCCACCAGCCGGGAGCGCTGCAGCCGCGCCGTCCGTACGCTCATGCCGACCGCCCGGCCGCCGGGGCACCGGAGGGCACCTGGGCGGGCGCGGCCGTGGGCCGGCTGACCGGGGTCGCCGCCCGGGAGCGGAACACCTCGAGGCAGCGGCGGAAGGCCACGGCCAGCAGGCAGAGCCGCAAGGGCTCGATCGGCAGTGTGTAGAGCAGATCAGTCCAGGGTGAGGCGACGACCCAGAAGGTGACGTCGCGGCCGCCGATGATGAACTGCAGCAGGCTGCGCAGATAGTTGCTGAGGATGGCGAGCACCGAGTAGACGAGGACATAGGCCCCGAGGAAGACCGCACCGGCGCGCAGCACCAGCCGTACCGAGTGCACCGTCGGCAGGTATTTGTCGTCGATGTCGCCCAGGAACGCCTCGCGGATCTCGATCGCGACCTTGGTCAGCCCGGCCGGCGGCGGTCCCGGCCGACGCTCGGCCAGCTTGGCGGCGCGGCTGGCGAAGGGGGTGACAACGGTGACCCGTTGCGCCAAGGGCTGGCCCTTGCGCCACAGCTCGGCCACCGACATCACCCGGGACCCATAGATCAGTGCGGCCACCGCCAGCCAGATGATTGGCTGGCTGATCTCCTCCCAGAACAACGGCCACACCTGCTCGGCCACGAAGGAGGCGGCCCGACCGACCAGCTCCGGCAGCTCGACCGAGAAGATCGACAGCGCGTCCACGACCGCGTTTTTGGCCGCCACGATCCAACCGATGACCGCACGGTCCTCGAGCCAGATCTGCAGCCGCTGCCAGATCCGGATACCGCCGACCACCACGACGAAGACGAAGAACGCCTCGATCAGGGCCACCGAGATGCCCAACGGCCGCCACCGGGTGCGTTGATGCAGGTGGTCCACGATTCGGCGGAAGACGTAGACGCCGACGACGATCGCGCCCAGCCGCCACGGATGGTTGGTGGCCATTGCGTTGAGCACGGCGAGCACACCCGACTGGCTGCCGAAGATCCCGTTCTTGAAGAACTGCTCGTTGGTCAGTTGCGTGGCTGCCTCCGACACCTCACCGAAGGCGGCGTAGATGCCGAGGAACGGCAGCAACGTCACCGCGAGCAGGTGCGTCAGGCTGGTGTCCCGCTCGTCGGCTGCCGCCTCGTCCTCGGGGATCATCTCCCGGATGCCCAGCTCGCGGCCCGCCATCCGCAAGATCACGACGACGGCGGCCAGCTGGGCGACGAAACCGAACGCGAAGACGGCTAGCGAGGCCCAGGCGCCCAACAGGTCACCGCCGTACGCCGCGACCTTGAGGGCGACCTGGAAGCCCAGCCAGCCGAGCAGATAGATGGTGAGGATCCGCGGCAGCAGTCGCCACCACACCTTGCCGGTGTCGACGACAAGGATCCTCAGCTCGGTCCAGAGCATGGCCAGGGGACGCATCGAGCGAGATCCTATGCCCCCGCGGTCCACCGCGGGTGTGACGTGCGCCGCACGGGGGTGCGACGCGCGGTGCGGCCTGCGCCACACTGGACAGCAGCGGTGGTTGGATGTGGTCCGTGACCAGTGCTGGCCTGACGTCGTTGTCCACCTTGCGCCCGGTCCGGACCCGCTCGATCAGTCCGGAGAACTTCGACGGCGCCCCCGGTGGCGGCGGTCGGGCCACCGACGGGACCGGCGCGCACGCCGCCCGCGAGCTCGGTGAGGGCTGGAAGCTCTCCCCCAGCGTGGTGGTGGCACCGGGCTCCACCTTCGACCTCGCGGTGATCGAGGGCGCGGGCACCATCACCCACCTGTGGATCACCACCCACCGCGACCACTGGCGGACGCTGGTGCTGCGGGCCTACTGGGACGGTGCGGACGAGCCGGCCATCGAGGTGCCGTACGGGGACTTCTTCGCCCAGGGCTGGGGCGAGTTCGCGCAGGTGTCCTCCCAGCCGGTCGCCGCCAACCCACACGGCGGCTTCAACTGCTATTGGCCGATGCCGTTCGGGGACGGGGCGCGGCTGACGATCGAGAACACCTCCACCGCCGACGTCGTCGTCTACTACCAGCTGACGTACGAGGTCGGCGACGACACCGCGCCCGACCAGGGCCGGCTGCACGCCCAATGGCGCCGCAGCAACCCGCTGGAGCGGCAGACCACGCATGTGCTGCTGGAAGGAATCGAAGGCCAGGGGCACTACGTGGGGACGTACCTGGCCTGGGGGGTGAACTCGCCAGGTTGGTGGGGTGAGGGCGAGCTGAAGTTCTATCTCGACGACGACACCGACTATCCGAGCATCTGCGGCACGGGCACCGAGGACTACTTCGGCGGCGCCTGGAACTTCGACGTGCCCGGCCGCGGCTACGTCGAGTTCACTACGCCCTACCTCGGGATGCCACAGGTCATCCGCCCCGACGGGCTGTATCGCAGTCAGCAGCGGTTCGGCCTGTATCGCTGGCACGTGCTGGACCCGATCCACTTCAGCACGGGGATCAGCCGCGTCGATGTCCAGGCACTCGGCTGGCACAGCGGCGGTCGGTATCTGCCGCTGGCCGACGACATCGCCTCGACCTCGTGGTTCTATCTGGACCGACCGGTCACCACCAGGCCGCCGGCACCCACGTTCGACACGATGGAGCTCAACGGTGGCGACGGCGCCGCCCCGTTCCGCGGCTGACGTCGCGCAAGCGCGGTCGACTCAGCCGTAGGTGTCGCGAGGTCCGCGTCCGTCGCGGACCGACAGCGGGCCGCGCTTCCAGGACGGCCCCTGGGGTCCCAGCACCTTCACCAGTCGAACCGTGTTGTCCCCGAGCTGGTCGTTGAGGATGGCAACCAGCTGCGGCGCCATCGCACGCAGCGAACTGGCCCAGACGGTGGAGTCGGTCTGGACGGTCAGCACCTGGTCGCGATAGCTCACCGGGTGCGAGTGGGCGGCGTTGGTCGGGCCCACGAGAGCCGGCCAGCGGGCGAGCAGGGTGTGCACGCTGATGTCGGTCGACCACCCCTTGCTGTCCACCAGCCGGCTCAGCGCTGATCCCAGTGGCTGCGGATCACGGTCATCGGGGTGCGCACCGGAGGACTGAGGCTCGGTCCGGCGTCGGGTCTGCGGCCGAGTCCGGCGACGCTTGGCCGAAGCGCCGAGTGACTCGGCGATCGACTTGGCCAGGCCGAGCCCGGTCGGGTCGTGCTGGGCCACGTCGTCTGGACCGTCGGCCCGTCGGCGCGCCTCGGCCACCAGCTCGCTGCCGTCGGCGATCGACGGATCCACCGGGCCAGTCGGATCGCTCGGATCCGTCGGATCACTCGCACCGCTCGGATCCGTCGGGTCCCTGGGTGCCGGTGCGCTCGGCTCAGTCATGCGCGGCCTCCCGCTCGGGGGCCGGCGTGGTCGGGTCGGAGGTCGACTCGTCCAGCGTCACTTGACCGGCCGCTACCCGGAAGCGTCGTCCCTGCAGCAGCCCGGGCACGTCGGCGCCGACCGCGGCAGTGACCAGCACCTGCTCGGCTCCGAGCACCCCACTGGCGAGCCGGTCCCGGCGGGTGGAGTCCAGCTCGGCGAACACATCATCGAGCACCAGCACCGGCTCCACCCCGTCGCTGCGGAGCAGGTGGAAGCTGCCCAGCTTGAGCGCGAGGGCGAACGACCAGGACTCGCCGTGACTGGCGTAGCCCTTGGCCGGGAGCGGCCCGAGGTTGAGCGTGATGTCGTCCCGGTGAGGGCCGACCAGCGACACCCCGCGCTGGATCTCGTCGCTGCGCCGCTCGCGCATCGCGTCGACCAGCAGCCGGGCGAGGTCGTCGCGGGTGCTGGTCTGGCTGGTCAGGTCGAGGCTCGTCTTGTATTCCGCGGTGGCGTCGTTGTTGGTCGGGGCGATGTCGGCGTACGCCTTGCTGGTGTGCGGCATCAGCTCGGCCAAGGTGGCCAGCCGCGCCTGGAGCAGCTCACTGCCGGCGGTGGACAGGTGCGTGTCCCACACGTCCAGCGTCGCGGCGGCGTCCGCCGAGCCGTGGCCCCCGCGGGAGCGCCCGCTCAGCGACTTCAGCAACGTGTTGCGCTGCCGCAGCACCCGGTCGTAGTCGGCTCGTACACCGGCCATCCGCGGCCAGCGGGAGACGACCAGCTCGTCGAGGAACCGACGTCGCTCGCTCGGGTCGCCCTTGACGATGGCTAGGTCCTCGGGGCTGAACACGACGGTCCGCAACACACCGAGCAGCTCGCGGGCCCGCGGCAGCGGTGAGCGGTTGAGCTTGGCCCGGTTGGCCTTGCCCGGGGTGATCTCGACCTCCAGCTGCAGCTGCCGGCGATCATCCAGACCGGCCTGCACCCGGGCCCGGATCACAGCCCGCTCGGTCCCGGCGCGGACCAGCGGCAGGTCGGACGACACCCGGTGCGAGGACAGGGTCGACAGATACTCGATCGCCTCGACCAGGTTGGTCTTACCTTGGCCGTTGGCTCCGACGAAGATCGTCACCCCGGACGTCAGCGGTACGTCGACTCCCGGGTATGACCGGAAGTCAGCCAGTTGCAGGTGGTCGACGAACACGAGCGCAGCCTAGTCGCGCCCGAGGTGTTCGAACGATCTCAGACCGCGTCGATGGAGGCGGACTCGCTCTTCACCGCGTGACCACCGAACTGGTTGCGCATCGCGGCCACCATCTTCATCGCCGGCGAGTCGTCCTGCCGGGAGGCGAAGCGGGCGAACAGCGCGGCCGTCAGTGCGGGCATCGGGACCGCATGCTTGATGGCGGCGTCCACCGTCCAGCGACCCTCGCCGGAGTCCTCGGCGTAGCCGCGGACGCTTGACAGGTCGGGATCGTCCTTGAGCGCGAGCACGATCAGGTCCAGCAGCCAGGAGCGGATGACAGTGCCCTCGCGCCAGGACTCGAAGGTGGCGGGGACGTCCTTGACCACCGCGGCCGCCTCGAGCAGTTCCCAGCCTTCGGCGTACGCCTGCATGATGGCGTACTCCATGCCGTTGTGGACCATCTTCGCGAAGTGCCCGGCCCCGTGATCACCGGCGTGGACGAAGCCGAAGTCTCCCTCCGGCTTGAGCGCCTCGAAGATCGGCATCGCCGTCGCCACGTCCTCGGCGTCGCCGCCACACATCAGCGCGTAGCCGTTCTTGAGACCCCAGACGCCGCCGGAGACGCCGCAGTCGAGGAACTTGATGCCCTTCTGACCGAGCAGGTCGGCCCGGGGCTGGTCGCCGTCCCAGCGCGTGTTGCCACCGTCGATCACGATGTCGCCCTCACCCAGCAGCTCGGCCAGGTCGGCGATGACCGGGTCGAGGACCTGCACCGGCACCATGACCCAGACGACCTTCGGCGATTCGGTCAGCTGGTTGACCATGTCGGCCAGGTCCGTGGCGTCGGAGATGTCCTGGTTGGTGTCGTAGCCCACCACGGTGTGCCCGGCGTTGCGGATCCGCTCCCGCATGTTGCCGCCCATCTTGCCCAGCCCCACCAGACCGATCTGCATACCGACTCCTGTTGACGAGTAGCTGCCGACGACCAGACATCGCCGACCGACGGGGGGCATACCCCTGTCGAGCCATCACGTTAACGTGGCGAGACCGGGTGCCGACAGGGAGGTGCCCGGGGCTCACTCAGCTGGGCAGGCGCATCAGCATGATGACGTGGCGGTAGTCGGTGAGCGGCTCGCCATCGAGATCGGCCAGGCCGGTGAGCTGACAAGGCTTGCTGGGTGCAGTGAACGCGAAGTTCACGTACGGGGTGTTCAGCACCCCGAGCGCGTCAAGCAGGTAGGTCGGGTTGAACCCGGCAGCCGTCACGGCGAGGTCGCCGCCGTCCGGCTGGTCGATGACGGCCTCGATGGCCTCCGATGCCTGGGCCTGGTCTCCGGTGGCCGCCTCGAGGGTGACCACGCCATCGGCGATGAGCATCCGCAGCGACGTATTGCGCTCAGCCACCAAGGCGACGCGCTTCGCTGCGGCGATGCAGTCGGCGGTGTTGACCCGGACGTTCATCACCGCCTGGGTGTTCATGATGTGACGGACCTTGGGGAACTCGCCGTCCAGCAGCCGGGTGGTGGTCTGGCGCTGCCCGGCCGCCCCGTCGCCCTCGAACCCGATGATGCCGTCGCCAGCCCCGGGGTTGGCCAGGCTGAGGGTGACGACCTCGCCGGCCGTCATCGACTTGGCCGTGTCGGACAGCACCTTGGCCGGGACCAGTGCGGTCGCGGATGCCTGGGTGGAGGCCGGCGTCCAGGTCAGCTCCTTGAGCGCCATCCGATAACGGTCGGTGGCCAGCAGCGAGACGGTGTCGCCTTCGATCTCGACCCGGATGCCGGTGAACACGGGCAGCAGCTCGTCGCGGCCGGCGGCGACCACCACCTGCGAGACGGCCTGGGCGAAGACGTCGCTGGGCACGGTGCCGGTCGCCTCCGGCATCGACGGCAGCGACGGGTAGTCGGCGACCGGGAGCGTCTGCAGGGTGAACCGAGCGCTGCCGCAGACCAGTTCCATCCGGGAGTCGCTGGCGTTGATGTCGACCGGCTTGTTGGGCAGCGAGCGGGAGATGTCGGCCAGCAGCCGGCCGGAGATCAGCGCCTCGCCCTCGTCGGTGACGGTGGCCTTGACGCTGATCTGGGCCGAGGTCTCATAGTCGAAGCTGGAGAACGTCACGCCGGCGGCATCGGCCCGAACCAGCAGGCCGGCCAGGATCGGCACACTCGGACGGGTGGGAAGGCTCCGTGCCGCCCACTGCACCGCTTCGGCCAAGACGTCCCGCTCAAGTCGGATCTTCACTCTGCCTCCTGCTTCCCATGACACCCATCAGCAGACGCAACTCTGCACCCTCGATACGAGACGCCCGACGATCATACCGACGCGACACCTCCTTGCGACACGAGCGAGCAGAAGGGGGTACAGGTCGGTGGTCCGTGACCGGACCCCGTCGGGACCCGGCCACGTCTGGATGACGACTTGAGGGAGGATGCGATGACCTCGGCGACACCGAGTTCAGCCCGCCCTGCCCGCGCCGTCAGCCGGGCGGCCGCGGTCGCGGCGCTGGGCGGCCTGCTGTTCGGCTACGACACCGGCATCATCTCCAGCGCCCTGCTCTACTTCCCAGCCGACTTCGGGGCCAGCACCGGCGCCACCGGGACGCAGGTGTGGGATGAGGAGCTGTTCGACCTGATCCGGCTGGACGGCGACGCCACCATCCAGCTGGTGGTGGCCTGCCTGCTGCTCGGTGCGCTGGTGGGTGCGATGACCGGAGGCGCCGTCGCGGACGCGATCGGGCGGAAGGCCACGCTGATCGCCGTGGCCGCGGTGTACGTCGGCGGCGCTCTCAGCTCCGCCCTGGCACCGGACGTCGAGGCGCTGATCGTGGCCCGGGTGGTGCTCGGCTACGCGGTCGGGGTGTCGTCGGTGGTGGTCCCGCTGTACATCGCCGAGATCGCCCCGAAGGAGCGCCGCGGCCGGCTGGTCTCGTTGAACCAGCTGATGATCACCGTCGGGATCTTCGTGTCGTACCTGGTGGGGTTCGCGCTGTCCCCGATCGAGAGCTGGCGGTGGATGGTGGCCCTCGGCGCGGTGCCCGCCCTGGTCATGCTGGTGGGCATGGTCCGGGTGGCGGAGTCCCCACGCTGGCTGACCGTCCATGGCCGCTCCCTCCAGGCACGCACCGTGCTGATGCAGACCCGAACGGCCGAAGAGGCGGAGGCCGAGATCTACCAGTTCGCCGAGAACGCCAAGGTGGAGCGGTCCCGGCGCTGGTCGGACCTGGCCGGACCCGGCCTGCGCCCGGCGGTGATCCTGGGGGTGGGGATGGCTGTCCTCAACCAGCTGGTCGGCGTCAACGCGGTCATCTACTACACGCCCATTCTCCTCACCGAGGTGTATGGCGACACCGTGGCGTTGGCCATCACCGTGCTGATGGGCTTGGTCAACCTGACGGTGACGTTCGTCGCCCTGCATCGGATCGATCGGTGGGGGCGCCGCCCGCTGATCCTGGGCGGCACCTTTGGCGTGGCTGTGGCGCTGATCGGGCTGGCGGTAGCTTTCCTCAGGTTGCCCGAGACCGGCGACCCTCCGCTGCTGGTGGGCGTCGGGCTGGTCGTGTTCCTCTGCCTCTACATCGCCGCATTCGCCGCCAGCCTGGGGCTGGGGCTGTGGCTGATCAACTCCGAGATCTATCCCACGCCGATCCGGGGCAAGGCGGGGAGTCTCGGCTCCACCACCCATTGGGCCCTCGACCTGATCATCTCGGTCAACGTGCTGACCGTGGTCGGCCGGCTCGGGGCGCCCGGACTGTTCACCATCTTCGCCGTCATCGCGGCCGCCGGACTCGCGTTCCTGTGGCGGACGCTGCCGGAGACCACCGGCAAGAGCCTCGAGCAGATCAACGACGAGCTGCGGGAGCGTACCTCAGGACGTGCGTGACAGCTCGCTCCTGCCGCGGGTACGGGGGATTCGTCTCCCCCGGCTGCAGATCAGTCCCGCTCCCCCGGCAGCAGCTCCTGGATCTCCCGGGCGATCGCCACGACCCGGTCCTGCAGGGGCACGAGCGACTCCAGGCCTGCCGGCGGCGCCCCGGTGAAGATCGGCCGTACCTCGAAGGTGAGGTCCAACAGACTCTCGCGGGTCGGCGTTCCGCGGCGCTGCTCCATCGCCTCACCGGCCAGGCGGCTGTATTCGTTGACGCGGGCGCGCCAGCCAGGGTTGTCGGTGGAGACGTCCGCACGCATCGCTGCCGCGAGCTCGTCGAGCGCCTTCTCCAGCCGCTCGAGCTGCTCCTTGCGCGCAGCCACGTCAAGGTTGATCGGCAGGTCGAAGCCGTCGTCGTCCTTGTCCTGTCGACCACCGAACAGCTTGCTCAGAATCCCCACGCCGATCTCCTCACCTCGAGTGATGTGGTCGAGGGTACGCGCCCATCCACCATCGGAATCGCTCGGCTGTGTTGTTCTCCGGCTGGGCAGTTGTGCACAGCTGGGCGCTCACCTGACTGAGAGTCTTGGGAGAGATATGTAAGTCCTCGTCGTAGTAGTAGGTGCTGTGGACACTGGGGATAACTTCTATCTCCCCTGGTCAGCCGGAGTAATCCGGATCAACGGCCGATGTGGACCGGGCAGAATTACACGGGGAGGATTTTGGGACAACCTAGGGAGGCGGCTGAGGTTCTCCCCCGGTGATCCCCATCGCCGCCGTCGGAGTCCACAGTTGTCCACAGGGTTGTCCCCACTTGTGCGGAATTCCTCGTCGGCCCCTCCGGGTGGTCGCTCGAGAGCACGCCGATGGCCCCGCTCGGATGTCGAACGGGGTGCTGCACCGCAGGTGATGGGCAGAGAACGGGCTGGCAGGGCTCAGTGCTGCGAGGACTGCTGCTTGATCCGGTTGGTCAGCTCGGTGACCTGGTTGAAGACGCTGCGCCGCTCGGCCATCAGCGTGCGGATCTTCCGGTCGGCGTGCATCACCGTGGTGTGATCGCGGTTGCCGAACTGCTGACCGATCTTGGGCAGCGACAGGTCAGTCAGCTCACGGCACAGATACATCGCGATCTGGCGTGCGGTGACCAGCACATGCGTACGACTCTGTCCGCACAGGTCGTCGATGGTGAGGCCGAAGTATGCCGCGGTCTGGGCCATGATGACCCCGGAGTTGATCTGCGCCTCGCCGCCCTCGGGGATGAGGTCCTTGAGCACGATCTCGGCCAACGACATGTCGACCTGCTGGCGGTTGAGGCTGGCGAAGGCGGTGACGCGGATCAGCGCACCCTCCAGCTCTCGGATGTTGGTCTGGATCTTGCTGGCGATGAACTCCAGCACGTCCGGTCCGGCGGTCAGCCGTTCCTGGGCGGCCTTCTTCCGCAGGATCGCGATCCGGGTCTCGAGGTCGGGCGGCTGGACGTCGGTGATGAGGCCCCAGCCGAATCGGCTCCGAAGCCGCGGCTCCAGGTTCTCGAGCAGTTTGGGTGGTCGGTCCGAGGTCATCACGATCTGCTTCTCGGCGTTGTGCAGCGTGTTGAAGGTGTGGAAGAACTCCTCCTGCGTCTGCTCCTTGCCCTCCAGGAACTGGATGTCGTCGATGAGCAGCACGTCCACGTCGCGATAGCGGCGGCGGAACTCGACCCCCTTGTTCTGGCTGATCGAGTTGATGAAGTCGTTCGTCATCTCCTCGGTCGAGACGTAGCGGACCTTCACCCGGTCGAAGTAGTTGCGGACGTAGTGACCCAGGGCGTGCAGCAGGTGGGTCTTGCCCAGCCCGGACTCGCCGTAGATCGTCAGCGGGTTGTAGGACTTGCCCGGGTTCTCGGCCACGGCCACCGCCGCAGCGTGGGCGAACCGGTTCGAGCTGCCGATGACAAAGGTCTCGAAGGAGTATTTGGGGTTCAGGCGTGCGTCGGCCTCTCGGCGCTGCCGGTCGTACCCGGTGGCGGCGCCCTGTCCGTGGCCCGGCGTGCCGAGGCCGCCCCCGCGGGCCGACGGGCCCATCCCCACCGACGGGTGCACCGACGCCGGCACGCCCAGGCCGGACGGCGCCGAACCGAGACCGTCCAATGGCGCCTGGCTCTCATACGGAGGGCTGTCGTACGGCGTCTCACGCGGGCGGAAGCCACCGAACTGGTCACCGCGACGCTCCAACTCGTCGCTGAACCCGGCGCCGGCACCGCCGCGTGCCCGGTCGTCGCCGAAGCCGTCGGCGTCGAAGTCGCCGGTCGCGAACCCCTCGCCCTGGTCCGCGGTCGGATCGTCCACGTTGGCGAGCGTCTCGTCCACCGTCACCAACAGCCGGATGGCGCGGTCGAAGAACTGACCGAGCAGGGCCTCGATGTCGTCGCGGAACCGGCCCTCGAGCTGGTTGCGGGTGAAGTTGTTGGGGACGGCGACCATCAGCGCGTCCTGGTGCAGCGTCAGCACCTTGCTGGTGTTGAGCCAGCGGCGCAGCTCGGGTGGGGACGAGGTGTGGACGTGCTCCCAGGCCAGCAGGGTGGACTCGGCTGCGCTTTGGGACTCGGTCACTCGATCTCCGCTGTGGATACGTCGCGATCCTGCGTCTGACCGGCGGGTCCCGCGATGGCGGAGGCCTGGTACCGGCAGAGTTCGGACCTGTCAGGTTGTCGTTCGGGCACGCCCTACCTTAGTTACTCCACACAGTTATCCACACCTTGTGTATGGAACAGGGGAAAACGGCGTGACCGCCGCGTCAGCCCTGACGAAGGTGGGTGTCCTTGCTGGTGTCCGGTCATCGAGTTGTCTGCGGACCTGCGGCAACTTGCTGACGCGTGACGCTAGCAACGCCGGTCCCGCTTCTGCAAGCGATCCGCGGCATTCGCCCATAATTGTCCGGCGTGTCGGGTGGACACCGCCACGTGGGGCGTTTCGGCTGATCGCGCCGACGTCGCGGCGGTTTGACCGGTCAGGGTCGTGCCCGTACCGTTAGCAGGTCGCTGTTTCGCAGCGGCGTTCCGTCGCGCCCGCAGGGCGCAGCGTTCACGTCACCAGAGAAGATATGGGAGCTATCCCGTGAGCAAGCGCACTTTCCAGCCGAGCAACCGGCGTCGCAGCCGTACCCACGGTTTCCGTCTGCGGATGCGGACCCGCGCCGGGCGAGCCATTCTGGCCGCCCGTCGTCGCAAGGGCCGCGAATCCCTGTCTGCCTGATCGACATCCCAGACTGCTTGCCGTGTTGCCCAGACCAGTTCGGATGAGCAACTCGGACGAGTTCCGCGGCACTGTCCGCTCCGGCGTCCGCGTCGGTCGTCCGACGGTGGTCGTGCATGCCCACCGGTCGCCAGCGCAAGCTGGCGTTCGGGTGGGCTTTGTCGTGTCCAAGGCCGTCGGCAACGCAGTCGTCCGCAACCGGGTCAAGCGCCGGCTGCGGCACCTCGCTCGGGAACGGCTCGCTGACACCCCGGCCGGCGTGCGGGTCGTCGTCCGCGCCCTGCCGAGAGCCGCGGAGTCGCCGGCGGACATCCCCCGCGACCTGACCAGCGCCTGGACCAAGGCCTTGACCCGGGTCGCGTCGTGAAATATCTGCTGATCGGGTTGCTCAAGGTCTATCGCCTGGTGATCAGCCCGCTCTACGGCGACGTCTGTCGCTACTACCCCAGTTGTTCGGCCTACGCGCTGCGAGCAGTGCAGGTCCACGGTGCTGTCAAAGGCACCTGGTTGGCGGGTCGACGGCTGCTGCGCTGCCATCCCTGGGCGCCGGGTGGGTACGACCCCGTACCGGGAACCCCTGAATTTGAAGAAGAGATGCGTGCTCAGGTTGAATCGACGACCACAATGGAGCCACGTCCGGTGATCGGGGCTCACGCCCACGGTCCTGGGAGCATCCGAAACCCGTCGCGCCATCACCCGGCGCACGACCGAGCCGCAATGGTGGCCCAATCACGAGGTGTGTCTTGATGGAAGCGTTGATCCCGATGCTGGTCCCGATGAGTATCTGGGACCCCTTCATTGCCATCGGCAGCGCCATCATGACGCCGCTGTACTGGGTCGTGTCGGGCATCTTGGTGCTGTTCCACAGCCTGTGGTCGCCGCTGCTCGGTGAGGACAGCGGCTGGACCTGGGCCCTGTCCATCGTCTCGCTGACCATCGTCATCCGCGTTCTGTTGATCCCGCTGTTCGTCAAGCAGATCAAGTCGTCGCGGGCGATGCAGCTGCTGCAGCCCAAGGTGCGCGAGCTGCAGAAGAAGTATGGCCATGACCGGGAGAAGCTCGGTCAGGAGACGATGAAGCTCTACAAGGAGCACAACGCGAACCCGCTGGCCTCCTGCCTGCCACTGCTGTTGCAGTCGCCCATCTTCATCGCCTTGTTCCGCGTCCTCGACGGTGCGTCGCGCCTGGGCCCGGACGGCAAGCCGCTGGCTCGGGGCCACTGGCTGAAGGTGAACCCTGACCTGGTGGAGTCGCTGAACTCCTCCACGATCTTCGGCGCCCGGATCTCCGACACCTTCACCAAGGCCGGCTTCGGTGGCGGCATCAACAGCGTCCACCTCGTCACCATCGCGCTGATCCTGGCCATGACGGCGACGTTGTTCGTCACCCAGCTGCAGCTGATGCGCAAGAACATGCCGCCCGAGGCGCTGACGGGCCCGTTCGCTCAGCAGCAGAAGATGATGCTCTACATCTTCCCGATCATCTTCGCGGTCGGTGGCATCAACTTCCCGGTCGGTGTGCTGATCTACTGGTTCACCTCCAACCTGTGGACGATGGGTCAGCAGTTCTACGTGATCCGCCGTAACCCGGCCCCCGGAACCCCTGCCTACGATGCCTGGGAAGAGCGCCGTCGGCACAAGGGCAAGGCGATCGCACCGCAGGACCCCACGCCGGTCGAGCCGGCTTCCGCGCCGTCGGCTAGCCGCGTTGCGCGGCAGCAACCGCGCAAGCAGCCCCGTTCGCAGCGCAAGCCCACCTGACCAGTTCCGGGTCTGAGGCTGTTCCACGCTCAGCAGGGCCCGGAAGCGAACCACCGCGATCCCGACTCGAGTCGGCACGCTTGAAGACGGGCGCCAGCCCGAAGGAGGATGTCGTGAGCGACACCCAGGACTCCCAGACCATCCCTGACGACGTCGAGGTCCATTCCGAGGCTGCTCTCGACGGTGAGACCGGAGCGGGCGTGGTCTCCCCGCCTGCTGCCGAGCCGGCCACTGAGGACGCGGCACCGGCCGTCGCCGAGGCGGCGACCGAGGACGACGACGAGGAAGAGGACGACGAGGACGAGAACCCGCTCGAGACCGAGGCGGAGGTCGCCGCGGACTACCTCGAGGAGCTGCTCGACATCGCCGATCTCGACGGCGACATCGATACCTACATCGAGGGTGATCGGGCCCATGTGTCGATCGTCAGCGAGTCGGAGGTTCTGGTCGGTGCCAATGGCGAGGTGCTGGACGCCCTGCAGGAACTGGCACGCCTGGCTGTGATGACCGAGACGGGCGACCGTAGCCGCCTGATGCTGGACGTCGCCGGCTATCGGGATCGCCGACGTAAGGTGCTCGCTCAGCTCGCCGCTGACGCGGTGGAGGAGGCGAAGTCGTCGAACGAGCCTGTGGCCCTGGCTGCGATGAATCCGTTCGAGCGCAAGATCGTCCACGACGCCGTTGCGGCGGCTGGGCTTCGCAGCGAGTCGGACGGCGAGGAGCCGAGGCGGCACGTGGTCGTGCTCCCCACCGCGTGAGCACCGCAGTTGCGGAACAGGTCTTCTCGGATCGGTTCGAGACGATAAGTCGATATGTCGATATATTGGCCACGAAGGGCATCGAGTGGGGGCTGATCGGTCCGCGCGAGGCCGCCCGGCTCTGGGACCGCCACATCCTCAACTGTGTGGCGCCAGCCGGCCTGGTTCCCGACGGGGTCACGGTGGTCGACCTCGGCAGCGGCGCCGGCCTGCCCGGCATCCCGCTCGCGGTGCTTCGTCCCGACCTCGAGGTCACGTTGGTGGAGCCGCTGCTGCGCCGTGCCACCTTCCTCGAGGAGACGGTGACCGACCTCCGGCTCGGCGGGCGGGTCCGGGTCGTCAGGGAGCGCGCCGAAGAGCACCGCGAACGCTACGACGTGGTCACCTCGCGGGCCCTCGCTCCCCTGGGTCGGCTGTTGACCTGGAGCGCACCGCTTCGCCGGCCGGATGGCCAGATTCTGGCTATCAAGGGGTCATCCGCGGGCGATGAGGTGGCGGCCAACCGAAAGCAGCTCACCAAGCTGAAGCTGGTGGCCGAGGTGCTGGTGGCTCGATGTCACCCCGAGGCAGACCCGACCACCATCGTTCGGATCACTCAGCGCGGCTGACCCGCCCCCGGTGGTCGGTGTCGGCGTAGTTCCGCCAGCCGCTGGCTCTGGGACCTTCGGCAGGGGGTCGGCGGCGTGGGCCTCGAGCCCGACGTGATGCTCCCCCGCCCTACCCGCTCACCGTCGTCCCCGGGCTCCTGAACCGATCGTTCCTCCCGCTCTCTAGTCCGAGGCGCGCGACTCGGCTTCGCCGCCTTCGGCGTCCTTGGCACCGGCCCGCACCAGGCGGATAGGCGCCGCAGCCGCACGGCGGCCAGACATGCGACGGGCTTCTCAGCTCTCCGTGGTCGGCCGGCGGTCGGACCGGCTGACGCGCTCACGATGCATATCTTCCCGACGCGCGCCCGGTTGCCGCGGCGTCGGGCGCGCGGCGCCCTCGTCCGGAGAGTCCTCGCACCGCTGGTTGACGCAGTTGTCCGGCCCGTGGCGCGGCATTCTGTTCTTGTCGGCGCGGACCGGTACGGTATGAGTCGGCCGTCTCCTCGTGATGCGGATGTAGGTATGTCGAACAGGATGGTGCATGTCCAGCGCTCAGCAAGTCCCGTCGTCCATTACCCCGGGGCTCGGATGGCCGGGGCGTACGACGTCGCCGAAGAGTCTCGGTTGGCCCGGTGTTTCACGTGAAACCGACGCCGCCGAGCAGGCTCCTGCTTCTGCGCCGAGCCCGGAGCCGCCGGAGTCCGCTGACGCCCGCACCTCCGCAGGTGCCGGGGATGATGAGCCCCCGGCCGAACCACCCGCTGCCGCCGAGCACCCGCAGGCCACCGTTGACCAGACAGGGGAAGCTGATGCAAGCGCTGAGATTCCGAGAGCGGACGCCGTGACGAACGACGTTGAGGTTCCTCCGCCCGCCGCGAGCGAGCCGGCGGCCTCCACTGTCGGGGCGGTGAAAGTCGGACCGCGCCGCGCGCGGTTCGACGAAGACGAGCTAGGTCCTCCGCCGGCGCCGCCCGAACCAGCCGTAGATGCCGGGTCGAGTCGTGTTTCACGTGAAACACGCTATGAGCCGCTGCCGGCACCGCCCGACACGCGCATCATGGTGGTGGCGAACCAGAAGGGCGGGGTCGGAAAGACGACCACGTCGGTCAACCTGGCCGCGGCCCTCGCGCTGGGCGGACTATCCGTCCTGGTGATCGATCTGGACCCACAGGGGAATGCCTCGACGGCGCTCGGGGTGGATCACACGCCGGGAACCCCGGGAACGTACGAAGTGCTGATCGCCGGCGATGCCATGGAGGAGCACGCAGTGGACTCCCCCGAGGCGCCGAACTTGCGGGTCCTTCCGGCAACGGTGGACCTCGCGGGCGCGGAGATCGAGCTGGTGTCGGTCGTCGCACGCGAGAACCGGCTACTGCGCGCACTGAAGGCGTACCTCAAGAACCATCATGTCGACTATGTCTTTCTCGACTGTCCACCGTCGCTGGGCCTGCTGACGCTGAACGCCCTGGTGGCGGCGAACGAGATCCTCATCCCGATCCAGTGCGAGTACTACGCCCTGGAGGGCGTCTCCCAGTTGATGCGCACCATCAACTTGGTCAAGGGTGAGCTGAACGATGAGCTCGAGCTCACCACGGTCCTGCTCACGATGTTCGACGCGAGAACGCGCCTAGCGGCCCAGGTCGCCGACGAAGTACGCCTGCACTTCGCTGAGCAGACGCTTCCCTCGGTCATTCCCCGGTCGGTCCGCATCTCGGAAGCCCCGAGCTACGGCCAGACCGTCCTGACTTATCACCCCGACTCGGCCGGCGCGGTGTGCTATCTCGCTGCCGCCAAGGAGATCGCCCGCCGCGGCGCGAAGGAGAAGGCATGAGTAACGCAACTGATCGCCGCGGGCTGGGTCGTGGCCTGGGGGAGCTGTTCCAGCGCACCGAGGTGCCGAGCGCGCGACCGGAGCCGGAGCGCGTGGTGGTCGCCGCGGACTCCGGATCCGACGGCACCCGCCCCGAACCCACCCCTGCGCCCGCGTCGCCGCCGTTGCACCCGGTGCCTGAGGGGTCCTACTTCACCGAACTCCCTGTCGACGCGATCGTTCCGAACCCGAAGCAGCCACGTACGGTGTTCGATGAGGATGCCCTGCAGGAGCTGGTGGACTCGATCGCCGAGGTGGGCCTGCTTCAGCCGGTGGTGGTGCGTCCCCTCGATACTGACGGGGCCTTCGAGCTGGTAATGGGGGAGCGACGCTGGCGGGCGACCCAGGCGGCCGGCCTGGACACCATCCCGGCGATCGTTAGGGAGACCGAAGACCACGACCTGCTCCGCGACGCCCTGCTGGAGAATCTCCACCGCGCCCAGTTGAACCCGCTGGAAGAGGCGGCGGCCTACTCGCAGATGCTGCAGGATTTCGGCTGCACGCAGGACGAGCTGGCCCGCCGGATCAAGCGGTCGCGGCCGCAGATCTCGAACACTATTCGGCTGCTCAGGTTGCCCCCCACGGTCCAGCGACGGGTGGCGGCCGGGGTGCTGAGCGCCGGTCACGCTCGGGCCATCCTCGTCGTCGAGGACCCGGCGGCGCAGGAACGACTGGCTCAGCGCGTGGTCGCCGAAGGGCTGTCGGTACGCGCAGTGGAGGAGCTGGTCACGCTGGGGGAGACCGGACGCGACCCGGCCCGACGTCGGGCGCCCAAGAACATCAGTCCAGAGACGCAGGAGCTTGCGGCACGTCTGTCCGACCACTTCGAGACCAGGGTCAGTGTCGACGTGGGGCGCAAGAAGGGAAAGATCACGATCGAGTTCGCATCGGAGGATGATCTGGCCCGCATTGTGCAAACTCTACATATCAATACGTCGTCTTAACGATTAAGCGATAAGTCGACATATCGCTGAAATGTCCGAGGGCGTTCAGCGGGCTGAGGTGCCGGTCCGCCCGGGATCGCCGACGTCTGCGGAGCCTGCGGTGTGTGCGGCCGTGGCGAGCGCATGCTCCTCGGCGGCGAGCTTGGCCTTGACGTCCCTGGTGGCCGAGCGTTCGGCGACGAAGCTGAGGAACGGGACGGTGCCGGCGAGCGCGATGAGAATCAGCCGCTTCCAGGTCCACCTCGCCCGCCGGCCGAGGTCGAAGGCGGTGATCAGCAGGAGCATGTAGAGCCACCCGTGCGGGATACCGGTCCAGGTCACGACACGGTCATCGCCGTAGAGCCACTTCAGGGGCACGCCGACGCACATCAGGACCACCAGAAGCACGCCCACTGTGTAGGCCATGATTCGATACCGCAACAAAGCACTCTGCATGGCACCGAGCCTATGTCGTCGTAGCGGTGTTCCGGTCCTCCAGATCGTCGTCGTCAGCCCCGGAGCCCGTGATCTCACTCACCAGCGCGAGCTCGTCGCGGAGGCCGAAGTCGCGTGCCATCCGGACAGAGATCGCGACCGCGAACGCCCCGAACACCCACCACTGGATGGCGTAGGCGCCGTTGCGAAGCCGGCCCTCACCGACGGGCAGCTCCACCGGCGAGGGTTGCAGCCCTTGGGCCACGGCCTGCGCCTCCGGGAGGGTGATATAGCCCGCCACTAGGGGAGACGTCCACACCTGGGCGAGGGACGGCAGGCGCACCGAGCCGACCTGCCCGGTCGGGAACGCTCCGGGAACCTCGTCCTCGGACGGCAGCAGGACACCCGACTGCTGCACTGGCTGGCTGGGGGTCGGCGGAGCGGTCGCTCCCTGAGTCCGGCCGCGGATCACCGCGAGGACCGAGCCGTCGTCCAGCCGGAGGCCGGACAGCACCCGATAGGTGCCCGGCTGGTCGGGGACCGGGACAAGCAGCTGCATCGACGGGTCGTACGTTCCGGTGGCGGTGACCGAGCGACCGTACCCGTTCTGGATCGGCTTGCCCACCGGCGCCACCTCCTGCAGCGGCACAGCCGGTGCGGAGGCCTTGTTCTCGGCTGCGTGCGCGCCCTGGGCCCGGTAGACGTCGAGCTGCCACAGTCCGAGCATGACGGTGACACCCGCGGCCACCAGGCCGAGCAGCACGATCAGCGTCTGTTTCACCCGCAGGAAGGGCACCCGGGCGATCGGCGTCTCGTCGGCGCCGAGCAGGGCAGGGGAGTGCATGTCGACCACTAGTACGAACCGTCCGAGGTCGCCGGATCCAGCAGAGCCGGGGTCATCGGTTCAGCCTCATCGCGGCAGGGCTGACCAGGGGGCGGTGTCCGCCGCGGACGGCGGCGGCCTCAACCAGATCGGTACACATGCGTCCAAGACTCCACCCGGCAGCCTCAATAGCCAAGGGCACGGCGGAGGTCTCTGTCATCCCGGGCGCTACGTTGACCTCGAGGAAGATCGGTTCACCGTCGGGGGTGATGATGAGGTCGGTGCGGGAGAGGTCGGTCAGGCCCAGCTCGGTATGGACCCGGATCGCCAGCTCGGCGCATCGGGCCGCCGTTGCATCATCGATCTCCGCCGGGCAGAGGAAGCGGGTCGCGCCGGCGGTGTAGCGGGCGGTGTAGTCGTACACCCCGGAGTCCGGGCGGATCTCGACCGCGGGCAGCGCCGTCGGCCCATCACCTCGGTCGACCACCGCCACGGTGACCTCGGTGCCTGCCACGAAGCTCTCCACCACGGCCACCTGGCCGTAGGCGAAGGCGCCGACCATGGCTGAGGGCAGCTCGGCAGCGGTGGATACCTTGGTGCAGCCGAGGGCGGACCCGCTCCGCGACGGCTTCACCATCATCGGGAACCCGATCTGTTCCCCGAGGGCGGCCACCAGCGCCTGAGCTCCGAGCTCACGGAAGATCTCGTGCGGCAGCGCCACCTGGGACGGAGCGGCGATGCCGGCGTCCGCGATCACCGTGGTGGCGATCGACTTGTCGAAGGCGACCCGGCAGGCCGCGCCGCCGGAGCCGACGAACGGGACACCGAGCAGAGCCAGCACCTCACGCAACGAGCCGTCCTCACCCGCCTCACCGTGCAGCAGCGGGAACACGACGGCGCCGGGCAGCTCGGCCAGCCGGGGGACCAGGGACGAGTCGACGTCAGACTCGATCACGTCCAGGCCCTGGGAGCGCAACGCCTGGCTGACCCGTCGACCGGAGCGGAGGGACACCTCCCGCTCGTGCGAGAGCCCTCCGGCGAGCACGACGACGGTCTCCGCCATCCGGTTGTCGCTCATGGCGCAGCCACCTTCCTTGTCTGATCAGGAGCTTCGGAGCCCGTACGTCGATCGTTGGGCCCACGGTCTGTGCGGGTAGTCGCGGCGGACCGCGGATTCAGCTCTGGTTGGCGCCCGGCGCCTCGTGCGGCAGCAGTCCCGGGTGCGAGCTACGGGTACCGAACGTCTCGTTGACGGTGATCTCGCGTTGCAGGACCTCACCCAGTCGCCGGGTCCCCTCGATGATCCGGTCTGGCGTCGGGAAGCAGTACGACAGCCGCATGAACCGGCTGCCGAAGCCGTCGGCGTAGAAGGCCGTGCCGGGGACGTACGCCACCCGGGCCGTCACCGCTCGCGGCAGCATGGCATGGGCATCGAGCCCGTCCGGCAGTCCCACCCAGACGAAGAAGCCGCCGGCGGGCACCGTCCAGGTGGTCCCGGTCGGCATATGGTCAGCCAGCCCGGCCATCATGGCGTCGCGGCGCTCGCGATACATCTCCCGGAAGATCTTGATCTGACCGCGCCAGTCGTGGTTGCGCAGATAGGACGACACGGCGAACTGGGAGAACGTCGGCGGGCACAAGGTGGCCGACTCCTGGGCCAGCACCAGCTTCTCCCGAACCGCGTGCGGGGCGAGCACCCAGCCGATCCGGAACCCCGGCGCGAACGTCTTCGAGAACGAGCCCAGATAGACCACGATGTCGGGGTCCAGGGACCGCATCGCCGGCACCGGGTCGCCTTCGAAACCGAGCAGGCCGTACGGGTCGTCCTCCACCACCAACAGGTCCGCGCGACGGGCGACGTCGAGGATGGCCTGGCGGCGCTCCAGCGACTGGGTGACGCCGGCGGGGTTGTGGAAGTTGGGGATGGTGTAGAGGAACTTCACGGTCTTGCCGGCTGACCGCAACGTCGTGATGGACTCCTCCAAGGCCACCGGGTCCAGCCCTTGCTCGTCCATGCTGACGTGGACGACCTCGGTCTGGAACGAGCGGAAGACACCGAGAGCGCCGACATAGCTGGGCGCCTCGCACAGCACCACGTCGCCGGGGTCGCAGAAGATCCGGGTGAGCAGGTCGAGGCCCTGCTGCGATCCGACGGTGACCGTCACGTCGTCGGGATGGGCCTCGATGCCCTCCAGCCGCATCACCTCGCAGATGGCCTCGCGCATCATCGGCTCGCCCTGGCCGGATCCGTACTGCATCGCGACCCGCCCGTTGTCGACTACGAGCTCGTTCAGGATCGAGCCGACGCTGTCCAGCGGGAGGTCGGCGATGTTGGGCATCCCACCGGCCAGGGACACGACCTCGGGCCGGTTGGCGACCGAGAAGAGGGCTCGGATCGCCGAGGCGGTCATCCCGTGCGTGCGGGCGGCGTAGCGGTTGACGTAGTTGTCGAGCCTGGTGTCGCGGCGGCGGACGGAGTCGACCGCCGTCGGATCGGCCGACGACCCGGCGGTTCCGGGCAGCACCGATGGCAGGGCGGCATCGCGATCTGACCCCCTCGGCGGCGGGCCGGGCGCAGGATTGGAGCTCGTCACCCTCCAAGGGTGCCTCATCAGGGTCGCCCGCGCATACCATGGCCCCATGGGCAAGACCGAACTGACCGACCTGCCCCGACCCCTTCGCCGGTCGCTGTGGCTGCTGGCCGGCGTGGCCTCGGGGCTGACTCTCGGCTTCCTCCTGGGCCTGGCGCGGCCGCGACCCAGGGTGACCTGATGGGCGCACGCCGGATCCGGCCACTGCTGCCCGCCGACTTGGCCAGCCTGCCCGAGCCGTGCTCGGTGTGCACCTTCTGGGAGACCGGCCTGACCGACCTCGTCAGCACCGCCGAGCATCGCGATCGGGCGGACGTCAAGCTCGAGTGGGCAGAAGCCGTGGCCAGCCGGTGGGGACACTGCGGCGTGATGGCGGTGCACGATGGTCAGACCATCGGGCACCTCACACTGGCCCCGGCCGTGCTGGTGCCCCGACTTGCTGCGTTCGCCACCACGCCGATCAGCCAGGATGCCGCTGTCGTGCTGTCGGCCCGGGTCGTGGACGAATGGCAGCACAAGGGCATCGGTCGCCAGCTCATGCAGGCGGCCGCGGCCATGGTCGCGCGCCGCGATCTACGCGCCCTCGAGGCGGTCGGTACGTACCACGAGGGGCCCTCGTGCATGATGCCGGTGACCTGGCTGGAGTCTGTCGGCTTCACCGTGGTGCGGCCTCACCCGGTCACGCCGCGGTTGCGGATGGACCTGCAGTCCACGCTCCGGTGGCGCCCCGATCTCGGTGCCGCCTGGCACCGGCTGACGGGCCTGGTGCCGCAGGCTGCGCCGCCGGAACCAGCCGGATTCCAGCCCGCCCCGCGGGCGGCTCTGGAACCGCAGCCGAAGGCCTGACACCCGGCGCCGGTGACGCCGGCGAGGTCAGCGGCGGACGTACACCGATACCGCGTAGCCGCCGGACTCATACGGGTCGCGGTCCCAGGTGGCGAACCGGTCCCGCAGCGCGAAGCCGCACGCATCGGCCTCGCCGTCCACCACGTCGAGTGGAGTGGCTGGACAGCCGCGCGGCAGCTGATCGGCGTCCAGGCCGAAGCCGGTGACCAACAGGCCACCGGCGTCGAGCGCGGCGGCGAACGACCCCAGGACGGCAGGCAGCGTGCCGGGGGCGAGCAGGGGGATGACATTGCCCGCGCACAGGACCAGATCGAACCGGGCCGGCGGCACCCAGCCGGCGAGATCCGCCAGCCGCCAGTCGAGCTCGGGAGCCAGTTCCCTGGCGACCGCGAGCATCGAAGCGTCCGCGTCGACGCCGACCACGTCGATCCCGCACTCGGCCAGCCGGATGGCCACCCGTCCGGTTCCGCAGCCGGCGTCCAGGACGCGCCCTCGCGGCTGCCCGGTGCGGGCGAGCTCATCCAGGCAGAACTGTGCCTCGCCATGCGGGTTCGACACCCGGGCAGCGGCCGCGGCGACCCGCGCCGCGTACTCCCGACCGGTCGTGCCGCCGGTCAGCTCGTCCCATCGGGTCATGGCGCCATTTCACCGCGGCGCGCTGCTGATCCCGGCCGATCAGGACGCCGATGAGCGCAGGTCACCTCGCTACAGTGGCGGGCATGAGCGACGACCGACGCAGCGTCCAGCTGGAGCGCACCGGGCACGGGACGTACAAGGCCACCAATGTCCGCGGCGGTGAGCTGACGCTGGGCAGCGGTGAGGACAGCGACTTCACCCCGGTCGAGCTGCTGCTGGTGGCGATCGCCGGCTGCAGCGCCATCGATGTCGATCTCATCACCGCCAAGCGGGCCGAGCCCACCGAGTTCCGGGTCAGCGCCGAGGGCCGCAAGATCCGCGACGCCGCCGGCAACCGGCTGGTCGACCTGCTCCTCGATTTCGGCGTCCAGTTCGGCGACGACGAGGCTGGGCAGGCCGCGGAGGCGGTGCTGGAACGCTCAGTGCGGCAGTCACACGACCGGCTGTGCACCGTCAGCCGTACGGTCGAGGTCGCCACCCCGGTCCAGGTCTCCCTTCGGGGTACGCCGTTGGCGGAGCTGGCGCACCCCCCGGCAGCAGGCCCGGAGCAGGTGTGACACCACGGATCGGCCTGGCCGGCGTCCACGGCTTCGGCGCACACCACCTGGCCCACGTCCTGGAGCTGGTGCAGACCGGTCAGGTCGAGCTGGTGGCGGTGTGTGACCGCCGCCCGGCCGCGCCGGGGCAGCTGCCCGACGGCGTCGCGGAATACGGCGACCTGGCCGACCTGCTCGCCGCCCACCAGGTCGATGTGGTCATCATCGCCACCCCGATCCCGACCCACCTGCCGCTGGCCGAGCTCGCGCTGCGGGCCGGTGCCGACGTGCTGCTGGAGAAGCCACCGGTGACCTCACTGCTACAGCTGGACTCCCTGCTCGGGTTGGTGGCAGAGACGGGCCGGGTCTGCCAGGTCGGTTTCCAAAGTCTCGGCTCCGACGCGCTGCCCGACCTGCGCAAGATGATGGTCGACGGGTCGCTCGGTGAGGTGACCGGGATCAGTGGCGTGGGTCGCTGGGTCCGCTCCCGCGACTATTGGTCTCGGGCGCCGTGGGCGGGCCGACGCGAGCTGGACGGCGTCCCGGTGGTGGACGGGGTGGTCACGAACCCGTTGGCCCACGCGACCGCCACCGCGCTCAGCCTGGCCGGCGCCGACCACCTGCCGGCCATCGCGTCGGTGACCGTCGACCTCTTCCGGGCGAACGACATCGAGGCCGACGACACCTCGGTGGTCCGGGTGGTCACCACCGCCGGTCTGCCGGTGACGCTGGGACTGACCCTGTGTGCTGAGCAGAACGAGACCCCGTACGTCGAGATCGTCGGCGACAAGGGCCGCGCCCGCCTCTTCTACACCGAGGACGACGTCGATCTGGTGGTGGACGGGCAGACGACTCGTCGCCACTACGATCGGACCGGCTTGCTGGAGAACCTGCTCGAGCACCGCGCGGCGGGTACGCCCCTGCTGTCCCCGCTGGCCGCCACTGCCGGCTTCATGGCCGTGATGGACGCCGTGGCCCACCGCACCCCCCGCCCGGTGAACCCCGCCTATGTCCAGCACCGCTCCGACGAGCTGGGGGAGCGGGTCGTGGTGGCCGACATCGCATCCTGGATCGACAGCGCCGCCTACGGCCACTTCACCTTCTCCGAGCTGCAGGCACCGTTCACCAGTTAGGCAATGACTGAGCTCGATCGGTCACCAGAGGCGAAGCCGTTCGGCGTCGGGCTCGCCGAGGTTGGACGCGACCTGGTCGATCAAGGCACGGAGGCGTGCTTGATCGGTGTCGTCGAGTCCGGCCATGAGTCGGGTCTCCAGTGCGCGCGCTTCCCCGAGCAGTTCGTCGAGGTGGGCACGGCCGCGGTCGGTGAGGTCGACGGCATAGGTCCGACGGTCGCTAGGCGCTGATCGGCGAGTGACGAGTTCCTCGGCTTCAAGATCGTCGACGAGCGCGACGACACGGCTCGGCGGCACCCCGAGCCGCTGGCTGAGCTGCTGCTGGGAGAGCACGCCGGCCTCGTCGAGAGCCACCAACACACCGAACGCCCGAGGATGACGTCCGTGAAGGGCAAGCGCCTCCCGGAACTGCCCCTGCACCCGCTGCCCGACCGAGGCGAGCAGGAACCCGAGACTCCCCGACGCCCTCAGCCGGGCAGCATCGCTGGACTTGATTTGCACGAGCCCAATCTAACGGACTTGAACTCTTCCGCACAGAACTATTACACTCTGTAACAGTCACTGCGACCGCCGCTCTTTTGGCTTGTCGTACCTTCTCAGGAGAGGCAACACCAGCGATGAGTACCCCGGCTCTCACCCTTCTCGGCCTGCTTGTCGGTTCCTTCGGTGCGGTCGCGCTCGACAGTGGTGTGCAGTAATGGGCCGCGCGATACGGCGGCGTGAGTTCCTCGGCCTGATCGGCCTTGGCGTTGCCGCTACCTCCGCCGTGGCCGCCGGCTGCAGCGCTGAATCTCCAACCTCCACCAGCCGCGACGTGGTCGGCTTCACCAACTCGCTACGGATTCCGCCGCTCCTCACTCCGGAGGTGGGAGCGGGCGGCGTGCGACAGTTCGACTTGACCATGCGAAGCGGAGGCCGGACGGAGTTCCAGCCCGGCAAGGTCGCCGACACCTGGGGCATCAACGGCGCCTACCTCGGCCCCACGATGCGGATGACGCGCGGCGATAAAGTTCGCATGCGGGTCACCAACCAAATCGGGGAGACCAGCACCCTGCACTGGCACGGCGTGCACCTGCCCGCGAAAATGGACGGCGGACCGCACCAGATGATCGAGCCCGGCGCCACCTGGACCCCGGAGTGGACCGTCGACCAACCGGCCATGACGGGTTGGTACCACCCGCACCTGCACGAGCGGACCGCCATGCACGTCTACCGCGGACTGGCCGGCTTGATCATCATCGACGACAACCACAAACCGGACCTGCCCGACGAGTACGGGGTCGACGACGTCCCCTTGATCATCCAGGACAAGCAGTTCAACCGCGACGGCACATTCGACGAGAACAGCGTCGACGACGGAACCTGGGGAGTGCTCGGCGACAGCATCCTGGTCAACGGCACCTACGGTCCGCAGTTCACCGTCGCCACCCAGTCGGTGCGCTTCCGGCTTCTCAACGCCTCCAACGCCCGGATGTACCGGGTTGGGTTCGCCGACCACCGCACCTTCCAGGTGGTGGGTACCGACGGAGGGCTTCTCGAACGCCCCGTCAAGGCCGACCGGGTCAAGATCAGCCCCGGCGAACGAGCGCAAATCGTAGCGCGGTTCACTCCCGGCGAGCAGATCATCCTCGACAGCGTCGGCGAGACCGAGAAGTCGGCCGGCGACCCGGAGGAGGACGACTTCCAACTCCTCAAGCTCATCGCCGCACCACAACTGGGTCGCTCAACCCCAATACCTACCGCCCTCGGCGGGACGCCGGCTACCGCACCGCCGGCCGCTGCCCGGGTCCGCACGTTCCGACTGTCCGGCTCCGAAATCAATGACCAGGACATGGACATGGCCCGGATCGACGAGGTCGTGCCCGCCGGCGCCCACGAGATCTGGGAAATTATCAACACCTCCTTTGCCCACAACTTCCACATCCACGAAGTGGAGTTTCGAATACTGGAAATGAACGGCACCGCGCCACCGGCCTACCAGCGCGGGCCCAAAGACACCGTCTTCATACCCAAGGGCGCCAAGGCCCGGCTATCGGTCAAGTTCAACACCTACGTCGACCCCACCTCGCCCTACATGTACCACTGCCACATCCTCCGCCACGAGGACAAGGGCATGATGGGCCAGTTCGTCGTCGTCGAACCTGGCACCGAAGCATCAGTGCCGCGGACCCTCCAGCTCAACGAGCCCGGCCACGGACCACACCACAGCGAAACAGGCGCTAAGCGCCGCGCCGTTGTGTAGCGCTGGGATCTTTCGCTTCGCCAGTCCGACTGCGCCGCGCCCAAAGGCCCGCTCGGCCCGCGATCTGCGCGGTAGTGCCCCACCTTCGACTGACCAACTGAGCAGAGAAAGCGGGTCTGACTTCGGATCCTCGACGCTTGGGGTTGCTCGGATGCCGCTGTACGGCGGTGCGGCACTCGATCATCTAAGTCAGATCAATCTGCGGTAGTGCGCGGCAGATCGGCATGGGATAGCGTTGGCGACGCCTAGACGTCAGATGAATTGGCGTCGCCTGCCGACCCGTACTGAAGGAGCACACCTGCAATGACGCCGGACCAAGCCTGGTTCACCCACGACCGCTTCGGGATGTTCGTGCACTGGGGCCTCTATGCCCTTGGCGCCCGGCACGAATGGCTGATGCACCGCGAGAAGATCCCGGTCGCCGACTACGAGCGCTACCTGTCCTACTTCGAGGCCGACCTCTACGACCCGCGTGAGTGGGCGGCCGCGGCCAAGGACGCCGGCATGAAGTACGTCGTGCTCACCACCAAGCACCACGAGGGCTTCGCCCTGTGGGACTCCGCGCTGACCGATTACAAGATCACCAACACCCCGCACGGCCGGGACGCCATCGCCCCGTACGTGGAGGCGGTCCGTGAAGCCGGGCTCAAGGTCGGGTTCTACCACTCACTGATCGACTGGCACCACCCCGACTACACGGTCGACTTCATCAGCCCGCGCCGTGACGACGACGATATCGCGGCGCAGAACGAGGGGCGCGACTTCGCCCGCTACCGCGAATACCTGCACGGCCAGGTCCGCGAGCTGCTGACCAACTACGGCCAGATCGACTACCTGTTCTTCGACTTCTCCTACCCGCACATCACCCACCCCAGCGGGCTGCCGGGCAAGGGTCACGCCGACTGGGACTCCGAGACCCTGATGGCCCTGGTGCGTGAGCTGCAGCCGGGCATCATCGTCAACGACCGGCTGGACATCCCCGGTGACCTGGTCACGCCCGAGCAGTATCAGCCGAGTGGCCGGATGTTCCGCGAGGACGGCGAACCGCTGCTCTGGGAGGCCTGTCAGACGCTGAACGGCAGCTGGGGCTACGACCGCGACAACCACGACTACAAGTCCGTGCAGATGCTGGTCACCATGCTCGTGGACGGGGTGTCCAAGGACGGCAACCTGTTGCTCAACGTCGGTCCGACCGGACGCGGCAACTTCGATCCGCGCGCCCTCGAGTCGCTCGCCGGCATCGGGGAGTGGATGAAGCTGCACCAGCGCTCGATCTACGGCGCCGGGCCGTCGGACCTCGTCGCCCCGCCGGACTGCCGCTACACCCAGCGCGGCGACCGGCTGTACATCCACGTGCTGTCGTGGCCCTTCGGTCATCTGCACCTGCCGGACCTGGCCGGAAAGGTGGCGTACGCGCAGCTGCTGAACGACGCCTCGGAGATCAAGTTCACCGAGGCTGACCCGGATCAGAGGGCGCAGAACACCACCCCCGGCGGTCAGTCGGCCGGCACCGTGACGCTGACGCTCCCGGTGCAGCGGCCCGACGTGGCCGTCCCCGTGATCGAGGTCTTCCTGCGGAGCTGAGGGCGCCGCCGCCAAACCGGCTGGTGCGGCGGAGCAGGATTTAGTTGACTGGGCCCATGTCGACCACCTCTCCGCCGCACCAGACCAGTCCGCGCCTCGTCCACGTCAGTGACGACGTCACGCCCTACCTGGAGGCCGCCGCGCGGGGGTTCCACGACGACTACAACGCCGAGCTGTGGGCGCCGTTCGCCAAGATCCTGGAGCCAGAACGCGGCTTCGGTTTCAAGACCGGCGATCGGTGGGTGTCGACCTTCGCCGCTTTCACCAAGACGATGGTCGTTCCCGGTGGGGCGGCCGTGCCGACGGCAGCGGTCACCATCGTCACGGTTGCGCCCGCCTTCCGACGCCGTGGCCTGCTGCGCCAGATGATGCAGCACCAGTTCGACCTGATCGTCGAGCGCGGCACCGAGCCGCTGGCCCTGCTCTGGGCCTCGGAGTCGTCGATCTACGGCCGGTTCGGTTACGGCCGCGCCACCGGTGGCCTGCGGATCAGCGGCCAGACCCAGGCGACGGCCTTCCAGCCGGGCGTCGACCTCGGCACCGGAGTGGTCGACGAGGTCTCGCGGGAGGACTTCCTCGCTGCCGCGGTGCCGCTGTGGGAGTCGTTGCTGCCCGAGCGCCCAGGAGCACTGGACCGCGACACCGACTGGTGGGACTCCATCCTGTTCGATCCCGAGTCCCAGCGCCACGGCGCGTCGGCGCTGCGCTTCGTGCTGCACTTCACCGCCGCCGGGCAGGTGGATGGCTATGCGGTGTTCCGGATCAAGCCGAACTGGACGGCGACCGGGCCGGACAACGAGGTCCAGATCAGCCAGCTGGAGGCGGCCACCCCCACGGCGTACGCGCGGCTGTGGCGGTTCCTGCTTGACATCGACCTGATGCGGAAGTTCACCCGACGCCATGCTCCGGTCGACGAGCCGCTGCGACAGCTGGTCGGTGACCAGCGCGCCATCCTGGCTGAGGTCCGCGACGCGACGTACGCCCGGCTGGTCGATGTCCGCGCCGCCTTGGCCGCGCGCCGTTATGCCGTGGAGGTGGACACGGTGATCGAGGTCACGGACACGATGCTGCCGCAGAACGCCGGCCGTTTCCGGCTGGAGGGCGGACCCACCGGAGCGCGGGTCACCAAGGCGCGCCGCAAGGCCGATCTGGTGATGGACATCCGCGAGCTCGGCGCCATCTATCTCGGCGGGACGCCGCTGGGTGCGCTGCACCAGGCCGGCCTGGTGACCGAGAACACCGCAGGTGCGGTGCAGGCGGTCGGCGCTGCGTTCGGCTGGCACCGGGCCCCGTTCTGCCCGGACGACTTCTGATCAGCGCGCCGCCTTCGCCAACACCTGGGGCAGTGGCGGCTGGGCGTCGCTGAGCTCGGCCGCGGTGGGACCTGCGACTTCCTCGGACGGGATCCGTTCGAGGAAGGGGCACGCGTCCAGCAGCTGGCGATAGCTGAACCGGATCGGGCGGTCGTCGAACGTGAACCGGCTGCGGAGCAGCTCGACGGTGACCGGCTGCGCCGACGGCTTGAACTTCACCGGCCGGCGCACCTTGTCGACCGACGCGAAATAGTCGTGGAACTTGAACTCGCCGCCCTTGGGGGTCCGCGACTCGAGCCACGCACTCGGCAGGCCGTACGCGTCGGCCACGATCAGGCCGTGCAGCGACGACGTGACGATCTGCTTGCAGCTCAGCATCGCGTCGATCACACCCTCGACGTCATCGGTGCGCAGATCGATCAGCCGCACCCCCGGCCCCACCTCCGCATCCAGCCACTGCCGCTCGGACCAACGCAGCACCAGGCCGATCTCGTGGGTCTTGCGGACCTTCGGGAAGTAGTAGAGCGGCGCGAGCAGGGCGGGGTCGCCGTACACCTTGGGGCAGCGGCCGCCCACCTGCAGGATCTTCTCCCGGGTGAGGGGGCCGCGCACCGCGCGGTAGTCGGCGTCGGCCACGATCTCGTCAGCACGTTCGACGCCGAACGAACCGGTGCCCCAGACGACCGACGCGGGCCAGACATACTTCAGCACCGAACCGATGGCTACGTAGTGCGGCTCCTTCTCGGCCGCCCGCACCACCCGGCGGCCGGTCATCTTCTCGACCAGCCAGGGCGACATCAGGTCGCCGAAGTTGGGTGCCACCGGCCACCAGAGCACGGGTACGTCTCCCGACTGCTCGATCAGCGGCGCCACCCGATAGCGCTGGATCAGCCGGAGCCGTGACTGGTATGCCTGCTCAAACCTCCGCCGGCGCAGCACAGTGTTGACCGACCGAGAGACGACGTGTCGAAGCTTGGTTACAGCCAACTGACTTCCTTCGCGCAGAGCCGGCGACATGCCGACGAGAACACCGTGACCCATCGCAACGGCCCAGATGGGACCGACGCGCGAGAATCTTCCCAGATTTCTCTCGGCCGTGGTGCCAGTGCATCGGTAGCGTGTCGATCGAAGCGACCGGTGCAGTGTCCCAACGAGGGAGATCACGATGACTTCAACGTCAGATCCGACCCGCGGGGCAGCTCTGAGTGCCCAGCGAGATCCCTACGTCCTGGACCCGTCCAAGATTCAGGATCCGCCCCAGGGGTGGGGAGCCAGCCTGAGGTTCCTCGGTCCCGGCATGATCACCAGCGCCGCGGTGGTGGGCTCCGGTGAGCTGATCACTGCCACCACGCTCGGAGCCCGGGTCGGTTTCATGCTCTTGTGGCTGGTGTTCGTGTCCACCTTCGTCAAGGTGGCGGTGCAGATCGAGCTGGCGCGTTGGTCCATCTCCACCGGAAAAGCGGGCATCACCGGCTACAACGAGGTGCCACCGAAGCTCGGCGGCCGGAGTTGGGTCTCGTATCTGGCGATCTTGATGTTCCTGCAGTTCCTCACCAGCCAGGCCGGAGTTCTCAGCGCGGCGGGCCTGGCGTTGTCGCTGCTGGTGCCGGTCGGCGGCGACCCGACCTCGACGGTGTCGATCGGCTTCTGGGTGGCGCTGATGGTGGCCATCGCCATCGCGATCCACTTCACCAACCGTTACAGCGTCGTCGAGAAGGTCTCTACCGTGCTGGTGGTGTTGGTGACCTTTGCGGTGGTGGTGATGGTCTTCGGGATCCAGCTGACTCCGTTCAGCTGGTCTGGCTCCGATCTCGCCTCAGGACTGCAGTTCCAGCTCGCCGCGGGGGCGATGGGGGTGGCGCTGTCGATGTTCGGCCTGACCGGAATCGGCGCCGGCGAGATCACCTCCTACACCTTCTGGTGCGTTGAGAAGGGCTACGCAGCCTGGACCGGGCCCAATGACGGGTCGGAGGCGTGGGCGCAGCGCGCTCGCGGGTGGATCGCGGTGATGAAGAAGGACGCCTGGGTGGCCTGGGTGATCTACACCTTGTCGACTGCTTCGTTCTACATCTTGGGGGCGGCGGTGCTGCACCCGCAGGCCCTTGCCCCGACCGGGAACGATGTGCTGACGGTCATCTCGCGTATCTTCACCGACACCATGGGCAGTTGGGCCGGGGTGGTGTTCCTGCTCTTCGCCGCCGTCGCGCTCTTCAAGACCGTGGTCGCGAACGTGCCCAGCCTGGGTCGGCAGACCGCCAACTCGATGGCCGTCTTCGGCGTCTTCGACTGGTTGGATCTGCAGGCGCGAGACCGGTGGCTGCGGATCGTCATGATCGCGCTCCCGATCATGTGGGGCCTGCTGGGCGTTGTGGTGAAGTCACCGCTGGCGCTGGTGATCCTCGGCGGGATTCTGAACGCGTTCTATCTGATGGCGGTTTCGGTGGCCACGCTGTATCTGTCGTCCACGCAGACCGATCCGCGGATCAAGGACGGTCGCGTCTTTACCACCTACCTCATCGCCTCGGCCGTCGCAGTCTTCGCCGTCGGGGTGATCTCGTTCGTCAACGTCTTGTGACCGGGGCTGCCGGGTTTCGGCCCTGTGTTGGTCGATGTGAAAGAGGGCGATGAGATCACGCGGGCCCGAGCCGAGGTTGCCGACCGAGGAGATGGCGCAGCTGCTGCCGGGCGAGCGCAGAGTGCGCAAAGAACAGCAGAGTCCCCTGCCACGGCGTTCTGGCCAGTCGCAGGTTCGATGACCCGAGTTCACCATGGGCGGGGAGTCGCTGACCTACTGTGGCCCCATGGCCTCATCGTTGACCACGGCACAGATGTTGGACGCTATCCGGGACCACAGCGTGCACCTGGCGGAGTCGGCCCGCGGCCACTTCGATGCACCGGTGCCGTCCTGCGGAACCTGGACGGTCGGCGATTTGGTGCAGCACATCATCGAGGTGCAGTGGTCGTGGGGCACCCGAGCAATCTTGCGGATCTCCGAGCCACACATCAACGAGGACGAGCAGCGACCGCCGACGGACCTGGGCGAGAAGGAACGACTCGAGCTCCTCGCCGCCACCACTGAGCGGATGATCGGGGTGCTCGACGGCGGCGACGAGCTGCAGCGCAGCCCGGTCTGGACCTGGGCGCCCGACAACCAGACGATCGGCTTCATCACCCGCCACCAGGTCCAAGAAGCAGCGGTGCACGACTACGACGCCTCGCACGCGACCGGGAACTCCTGGACCATTGATGCGTCGGCAGCCGCTGACAGCGTGGACGAGTTCCTCCACTACTCCATGGCGTCCAGTCAGTTCCCGGCACCGCGTGAGACCGCACCGCTGGGCACGGGGTTGATGCTCCTCACGTGCGACACAGGGGATCGGTGGCTGGTCACTGACGGCGCCGAGCCCGGGACGCTGACCGTCGCCCGCGATGCCGAGCCCACGGGCGAGGTGGTGGAGGCATCGGCCGGTGAGCTCTTGCTGTGGTTGTACGGCCGGATCGAGCTGGCCACGGTGCCGCCGGAGACCGCCGCGCGGTTCCACAACTTGGTCTGGACCGATTGAGCCAGCTGATCGCGGCGAGCACGGCTCTCAGCGTCAGACGGCAGTCTGCCAGCGGTGGAAAACGGCTTCGCACTGATGATCTGGTGGCGATACGTTGAACCGTGTCCGACAGCCCTCGCAACCGACCGCTCGCCCTGATCACCGGAGCAGGCCGCCTGGCCAGCATCGGAACCGGCATCGCCCGGCGGCTGGCCCAGACCCACGATCTCGCTCTGGTCTATTCCAGCGCTTACGATCGCCGCATCCACCACGAGAACGACGGCTCGGCGGCGGTACGCGCCGAGCTGGCCCGGACCGGCGCCGAGGTCACCATGATCGAGACCGATCTGTCGGAGGCCGAGGCTGCAGCCCAGGTCCCCGGCCACCTGTCGCGACCCGCGGAAGTCCTGGTGCTGTCCCACTGCGAGAGCGTCGACTCGTCCATCCTCGACACCACCGTCGAGAGCTTCGATCGCCACTACGCCGTCAACGTCCGTGCCAGCTGGCTGTTGATCCGCGGGTTCGCAGTGCAGTCACCCGGACGGGGTCGGATCGTCGCCCTGACCAGTGATCACGTCGTTCACAACCTCCCGTACGGTGCGACCAAGGGGGCACTGGACCGGTTGGTCCTTGCCGCTGCTCGGGAGCTGGCGGACTTCGGCATCACGGCCAACGTGGTCAACCCCGGTCCTGTTGACACGGGTTGGATGACGGACGAGATTCGTGCCGCCGGGGTGGCCCAGCAGCCGACGGGCCGGCTGGGGACACCCGAGGACATCGCCGGCGTGGTGGCCTTTCTCTGCAGCGACGACGGCGGCTGGATCAACGGCCAGCTGATCAAGGCTGACGGTGGCTTCTCCGCGTAGCCCAGACCTTGCTGCGCGGCTCGTCGACTACCCCGCGGCGGGCTTCTCGGCGACGATCTGGACCAGGTTCCCGCAGGTGTCGTCGAAGATCGCCATCACGGCGGTGCCGATATCCATCGGTGGCTGGGTGAACACCACGCCCAGTCCGGTCAGTCGGGTGTGTTCCGCCTCCACATCGTCGACAGCGAACTGGATCAGGGGGATGCCGTCCTCCATCAGCGCATCCCGGTACGGCTTCACCGCCGGGTGGTCGGACGGCTCCAGCAACAGCTCGGGACCAGTGGGGGACTCGGGCGAGACGATCGTGAGCCAGGCTGCGTCCCCGAGCGGGATGTCTCGGTGCTTCGTGAACCCGAGGACGTCGGTGTAGAAGGCGAGCGCTGCTCGCTGGTCGTCGACGAACACACTGGTCAGGTTGATCTTCATGGCGTGGTCCTTTGCGTGATCGGCCACCGTGCCGTGATCACGGTGAGTGGATCGGGATTGAAGTAGTGGAACTTGGCCCGACCGCGCCGCTCGGTCACGACGAGTCCGGCTGACTCGAGGACGCCGAGGTGCTGCGAGATGGCCTGACGCGACAAGGTGAGCCCGTGCCGTGCCGTGAGCACTGCACAGATCTCGAACAAGGTCTGGCCGCCGCGCACTGCCAGCTCGTCGAGGACGATGCGCCGCGTCTCGTCATCGAGAGCATGGAACACATCGGCCATGGCGCCACTATAGGCAAGTAAAACCTTGCATGTGAAGAGTGGACTGAAACTCGTTTCCGCGTCAGTCAGCCAGTGGTCCGCTCACTCGAAGGTCTTCTGATAGCGCTGAGCTGCGTCGAGATCCATGAACTGCGCTGCTCTGGCGTCCGGCTCCGTGCCGCGGAGCAGGTCGGCGACAGACGCCACGGACAGGCCCTGCATCGCCGTTAGGTAGGAGTCTGATTCCTCAAGGAGTGATGTGTCGTCGATCTGCACGCGTCCCTGGGCCAGCGGGAGATAGCCCAGACTGAACCATTCGCGACCGGTCTCTCCGCCAAGTGACGAGAACGTGCGTACCGCCAGGTATTGCTCACCGACCTCCAACCGCGGCTGGACCTCCAGTCGTGTTCTCTTGTCGCCCTTGAGCAGCCAGCCGCCGTTGGCGATCTGCCACTTGGCCGCTGGCGCCGGAGCGCCTTTGCCACGTGACGGCCGCGTCCACACCGGCTTGCCGTCCTGGCGTGCGATGACCAGTCGGGTGACGGTGCCCTCGCCTCGCTTCGTCTCTGCGACCGTGGGGGCGACTTCGGACTCGTCGACGACGGTAAAGACGACGGCTACGTCCCCGTACGTCACCAAGTCCTCGACGGTCTCGCTCGGCACGACCCCTGCTTCGGTGGACGTGTAGGGAACGCGATCCGGCTGGGACGCGAGGTGGACATAGCCCAGAATGCCGACGGCCAGCAGCGCCGCTGCGCTGCCTTGCACGACTCGCGGCGGCGCTCTCATGGTCCACCTCCATCGGGATGCGTGGAGTTGATGCTTTCGACGTTCGGGCCCAGCCGCTTCCGTCGTGCGCCGGGCCCGGTGCGTTCATCATGCCTTTGGCATCGGTGTCACGGATGCTCTTCGGTGGTGATGTGGCGAACCTGAGACCCTCTGAGGTGTCGGCTGCTGCCAAGTCACACGCGACACTGTGATGTGTGGTCTCCGACTCAGCCAGGCAGAGCCCTCGCGGCCCTGCTACGTCGCCTGCCTCGGCAATGATCAACGGCGCCGCGAGGAGAGCACGCAGAACTCGTTGTCCTCCGGGTCGGCGAGCACCGTCCAGGTCGCCTCGGCGGGCTGCCCGACGTCGATGATCCTGGCTCCGAGCGCGATCAGTCGCGCCAGCTCAACCTCGCGGTCGTCCTCGGCGTGCGTGGCGAGGTCGAGGTGCAGCCGGTTCTTGATCTGCTTCCCTTCCTGCACGGGCACGAAGACCAGGCCGGGTGGCTCTCGATCCCAGGCGCCCTGGGGCACCGGGTCCGCGGTCATCCAGGGCGGCACGATCACCCCCTCCGCTGCAGTGGCGGTCACGATCTGCCAACCCAAGACTCCCGCCCACCATTGAGTCTGGGCGACGACATCGCGGCAGTCGATGACGGTGCTGTACCAGCGCAGTGCCATGGCACCAGTTCTATCTGGGCAATCAGACGCAGATCAAGATTCTCACCGCCGCAACGTCGGGAGCATCGACTTGATCAAATCTTGAGGCATTGCGATGCGGACCTGAAGGTCGGCGCAAGGTGGGTTCGACAGCATCGTCTTGTCAGGCCGAGCAGGCCAGCGCCTGACAAATCTGTGCCGGGCGGGCGATGTCGGGGGACGAGTGGCCCGGTGCAAGTCCAGGTCGTGTCTCGGGGCACTCCTGGTATTGGGGCCCGGCGGTCATCGACCGCCGGGCACCTGGTGCGGTGGCGAGGTCGAGGACGCCGGATCAGAGCGCGCGATTGCCCGTCGATAGCGGCGGAGACCGGTGATCAACCTCCTCGCCCTGCGGCTCAAGACGTCCGAAATTAGCGTGCGCAGACTGCTGCCGCTGCGTAGGGTCTCGCCGGATGAGAGATCTTCGGCAGTTGCCCAAGGCGCATCTGCACACGCACCTGGAGAGCACCATCCGCCCGGCCACCATCCGGGACCTGGGGGGCGAGCCGGTCGGTCGCGACCATCGGTTCACCAGCTTCCGCGACTTCGCCGACCAGCGGGCTGCGGTCAGAGCGCTGGTGCGCACTGACGAGCACTTCCGGCGGATCGCGGAGGAGTTCTGCCGCGACGAGGCGGCGCAGGGGGTGCGCTACGCCGAGGTCACCTTCACCGCTGCCGCGCACGGGGAGCGGCTGGGTGAACCCCGGATGCCGCTGGAGGCGGTGCTCCAGGGCCTAGCGGTGGGCGGGCAGCGCTATGGCATCCACACCCGGGTCATCGTGGACCACTCCCGTCGTCGTCCGGTCGACCGGATGTGGCACAGCGTGGAGCTTGCGGCTTCCTATCCCGAGGTGGTGGCGGTCGGGTTGGCCGGAGACGAGGCCTATCCCGCGGCGCCGTTCGGCGAGGTCGTCCAGGCAGCGCGGGAGGCCGGCCTGCATCTGGTTCACCACGCCGGGGAGACGGCGGGTCCGGACAGCATCTGGGAAGCGCTGACGGTGGGCCAGGCGGAGCGGATCGGCCATGGCATCCGAGCGCTCGAGGACCCAGCGCTGGTGGCAGAGCTGCATCGTCGCCGCGTACCGCTCGAAGTGTGTCCATCGTCGAATGTGCTGCTCGGGCTCGTGCCGTCGTTGTCGGAGCACCCACTGCCGCGACTGGTCTCGGCCGGGCTGGTGGTCACCGTCAACACCGACGGCGAGACCGCGCTGACCGCCGAGTACGAACGGCTACGCCAGGTCTTCGGCTACGCCGACGCCGACTTGGCAGGCATGGCCCGGGCCTCGGTGGAGGCAAGCTTCGCACCGGCGCCGCTGAAGACGGAATTGCTCGCGGAGATCGATGCCTGGCTGCTCGGTTGAGGTCTTGCCGACCACGCGGCTGACCGGTTGTGGCAAACCTTGGCAAACGTTTGCTGCCCACCGTCCGCGGGGCTAGCGTGTCGCCACATGAGCGGTGCGGCTACGTGGATCCTGTCCGGCTTCGGCGACGAGATCGACGACGACCCGGTCGTCCAGCTGGCTGTTCTCCAGGCGCTCGGCGCCTCCCATCTCGAGCTGCGCAGCGCCTGGGGCACCAACGTGGTGGACCTCAGTCCCGAGCAGCTCGACCGGCTCGCTGACCTGCTGGCGGAGCGGGGCATGGGCGTCTCGGCGATCGCCTCCCCGATCGGCAAGGTGGATGTCAGCGCGCCCATTGCCGACGAGTTGGCCCGGCTGGACGCCGCCATCGCCGCAGCGTCCCGCCTCGGCGCCGGCTTCATTCGCATCTTCTCCTTCTATCGCGGCGAGGGCGTCGCGGTGGAGGACATCCGCGACGACGTGGTGTCGCATCTGCAGGCGCTCGCTGCCCGGGCCGAGGAGGCGGGGGTGGTGCTGCTGCATGAGAACGAGAAGGACATCTTCGGCGACGTCCCCGCGCGGGTGCACGATCTGATGACGAGCGTCGACTCGCCCGCCCTCAAGGTCGCCTGGGACAACGCCAACTTCGTCCAGTGCGGGGTGAAGCCGTTCACCGACGGCTTCGAGCTGCTGCGGCCGTGGCTGGTCTACTTCCAGGTCAAGGACGCCCGCGCCGACACCGGGCAGGTCGTCCCAGCCGGAGAGGGCGACGGGCAGCTGGCCGAGACCGTGGCTGCGCTGGCCGCCGACGGGTTCCGTGGCTTCGCCTCGCTCGAGCCGCACCTTGCTCAGGCCGGACAGCTCGGCGGGTTCTCCGGGCCCGCCGCGTTCGGCCGTGCCGCCAGGGCCTTCGCGGCCCTCACCAGCCAGTCAGGAGTGACCCTCGCATGACCATCCCCACGCCCGACACCGGGACCACCACGACGCCCACCCGCGCCCTGATTGTCGGCTGCGGGGTGATCGGCCTGCACCACGGCCTCGTCCTGACCCGGCACCCGGCGTTCGCGGTCACCGCCCTGGTCGACCTCGACCCGGCCGCCAGTGAGCGGGTCGCAGACGCCGTCGCGGCCGAGGGTGCACCGCGTCCGGCGGTCTTCCCGACCCTCGCCGACGCCCTGGCGTCCGGCTCGGTCGACCTCGCGGTGGTCTGTACCCCGAGCGGTCTGCACATCGCCCAGGCCACCGAATGCCTGGCCGCCGACCTGCACCTGGTGATCGAGAAGCCGCTCGACGTCAGTGTCGCCCTCGGCACGGCCTTCGCCGAGCTCGTCGCGGCGGCGGCCGAGCGCGGCAAGGTCGTCTCGGTGATCAGCCAGCACCGGTTCGACCCGGCCAGCGCGACGGTGCGGCAGGCGATCGATGACGGTCGACTCGGCCGGATCAGCTCGGCGGTGGCCACCATGGCCTGGTATCGCAGCCAGCAGTACTACGACTCCGGCGACTGGCGCGGGACCTGGGCGCTGGATGGCGGCGGCGCGGTGATGAACCAGGGCATCCATACCGTCGACCTGCTCCGCTGGTTCCTCGGCCGGCCGCAGGAGATCTACGCCCACACCGCCCGGCTGGCGCATGAAGGCATCGAGATCGAGGACACCGCGACAGCGACCGTGCGCTTCGACTCCGGTGCGCTGGCGGCGATCCACTGCACCACCGCGGCGTACCCCGGTCTCACCGCTCGGGTGCAGGTGCACGGCAGCCTCGGCTCGGCCATCATCGACAACGACCAGCTGCGCTACCTGCACCTGGGCGACGGCCAGGTGGCGGCCAACCTGCGCAGCGCCGCGACCACGGGCAACCACGCACCGCCGATCGAGGGCGATGAGTTCGCCAACTCGCGCAACCAGCCCGACGGGTTCCTGCTCGGCCACCTGCGCCAGTACGACGACATCGCCGCCGCGATCGCCGACGGCACCAAGCCGCTGGTCGACGTGACAGAGGCGCTGCTGTCGCTGGCCCTGGTCAGGTCGCTGTACGTCTCCGCCACCCTCGGCACCCCGGTGCAGTTCGACGACGTGCTCGCCGGCAAGTACGACGACGTGGTCGCGACCGTCACTGACGCCGTCGACGATGGGAGTGCAGCATGAAGCTCTCGGTCTTCACCGCCTCCACGCCGGAGTGGACTCCCGCCGAAGCCGCCCCGGCGCTCGCCGCCCAGGGCTGGGACGGGATCGAGTGGCGCATCACCGACCAGGCCGAGGGCAACGGCACGCCCGGGTTCTGGGCCGGCAACCGCTGCACCTGGCCGTTGACCGGGCTCGAGGATCAGCTGGACGAGATCGCGGCCGTCACCCGCGACGCCGGGCTGGAGTTCTCCGGCCTCGCCTCGTACGTCAAGTGCCACGACCGCCCCAACGTCGAACGCATCCTCGCCGCGACGGCGCGACTCGGTGCCCGGCAGATCCGGATCCAGGTCCCCGGCGTGGCCGCGGATCAGACCTATCCCGAGGCCTTCGACGCCGCGCGCAAGGACTATGCCTGGGTGGCCGACTGCGCCGCCTCGTACGGGGTCAAGGCCCTGGTCGAGCTGCATCACCGCACCCTCACCGCCTCCGCATCCTCGGCCCTGAGGCTCCTCGACGGCCTCGACCCGGACGCCGTCGGGGTCATCCACGACCTCGGTAACCTCCTGATCGAGGGGCACGAGGACCACCGCTGGGCCTTCCAGCTGCTCGGGCCGTATCTGGCCCACGTGCACGTCAAGAACGCGGCCTGGACTCCGGTGGACAGCACCGGCGACGGGGACGGAGCCGAGCAGACGGTGCGTTGGCAGCACCACTGGGCGACCCTCCGTGAGGGTCAGGCCGATGTCGGCGACTATCTGACGGCCCTGCGTGAGCACGGCTACGACGGTTGGGTGACGGCCGAAGACTTCTCCACCCGGCTGCCGCTGGCGGAACGGACCCAGGACAACCTCGGCTACCTACGGTCGTTGCTGGATGGCTGACCTGAACCCGCCGCGCCTGGTGCACCTGGGCCTCGGCGCCTTCCACCGTGCGCACCAGGCCTGGTACACCCATCGGGCCAACCAGCTCGGTGGTGAGCCGTGGACCATCTGGGCGTTCACCGGGCGCCGGCCCGACGCCGCCGACGTGCTGACCGCTCAAGGCTGCCGCTACACCTTGATCGAGCGGTCGGCGGGCGGTGATCGCGCCGCCACGATCGCCAGCGTCACCCGGGCCAGCCACGGCGCGGACACCGACGCCTGGCGCGCCGCCTTCGCCGATCCTGCCATCACGGTCGGGACCGTCACCGTCACCGAAGCCGCGTACGCCGTACCCGACGACGAAGCCGACCGGCTGCGGTCCCTGCAGCTCCCCCGCTCGGCGCCGGGCCGGATCGTCGACGGTCTCCGCGCCCGTCGCCAGGCCGGCGGCGCCCCGATGGCGGTGCTCAGCTGCGACAACCTGACCGGCAACGGTGAGCTGCTCGGCTCCCGGGTCGGCGCGCTGGCTGCGGCCGTCGACGAGGACCTGGCCGCCTGGATCGCCACCGCGGTCACCTTCCCGTCGTCGATGGTGGACCGCATCACCCCAGCCACCACCGACGCGGACCTGCGCATCGCCCGGGAGCTGGCCGGCTGGGACGACGCCGCTCCGGTCGTCACCGAGCCGTTCGCCGAGTGGGTCGTGGCCGGCGAGTTCCCCGGTGGTCGCCCGGACTGGGACCAGGTCGGCGTCCGGATGGTCGACGACGTCGTCCCGTACGAGCAGCGCAAGCTGTGGCTGCTGAACGCCGCCCACTCGACGCTGGCCTATCTCGGGCTGCAGCGCGGCCACGCCACCGTGGCCGAGGCGATGGGCGACTCGGAGTGTGTGGACACCATCGAGGCGGTCTGGGCCGAGGCGGCCGCGGTGCTGCCGTTCGACGCCGCCGAGATCGACGAGGCGACCGCGGCGCTGCGGGACCGGTTCACCAACCCGCGGATCCAGCACCGGCTGGCCCAGATCGCCTCCGACGGTTCGCACAAGCTCCGGGTACGGATCCTCGACGTGCATCGCCAACGCCGGGCGGCCGGGCTGCCGGTGGGGATGGGCGAGGCGACCGCGCTGGCCGCGTGGACCGCACACCTGCACGGCGACCAGGTCAACGACCCGGGCGCGGACGCCATCCGGCCCCAGCTCGCCACGGCGACCAGCTCCACGGAGGAGATCCAGCTGGTGCTCGAGGCGCTCGACGGTGAGGCAGCCGGCGACGCCGAGCTGGTGGCGGCCTGCGCCGACCAGCTGGACCGGATCAACCACCGAGGAGTGCACGCGTGAAGATCGTCCAGGCCGAGGTCATCGTGACCAGTCCCGACCGCAACTTCGTCACCCTCAAGCTGACCACGGACGACGGCCTGACCGGTCTCGGCGACGCGACCCTCAACGGGCGCGAGCTGGCGGTGGTGTCCTACCTGCAGGACCACGTCGTCCCGTTGCTGCTCGACCGCGACGCGCACCGGATCGAGGACACCTGGCAGTTCCTCTATCGCAGCGCCTACTGGCGGCGTGGCCCGGTCACCATGGCGGCCATCGCCGCGGTCGACGTCGCGCTGTGGGATCTCAAGGCCAAGGCCGCGAACCTGCCGCTGTACCAGCTGCTCGGCGGCGCCAGCCGGAGCGGCATCCTGGCCTACGGTCACGCCAGCGGCGCAACCACCGAGGCGCTGTTCGACAGCATCCGTGAACACCAGGAGCAGGGCTTTCGGGCCATCCGGGTGCAGACCGGGGTGCCCGGCCTGCGCGCCATCTACGGCGTCTCCGCGAAGGTGACCGAGCCGGGCGTGGCCACCAACTATGAGCCGGCGCAGCGGGCGGCCCGGCCGGCCGAGGAGGACTGGGACACCCGGGCCTATCTGCGGCACCTCCCCGGCGTCTTCGAGGCCGTCCGCAACGAGTTCGGTGCTGAGCTGCCATTGCTGCACGACGGCCACCATCGGATGACGCCGCTGCAGGCCGCCAAGCTGGGCAAGGCGCTGGAGCCGTACGACCTGTTCTGGCTGGAGGACTGCACCCCGGCCGAGAACCCGGAGGCGCTGCGGCTGGTCCGCCAGCACACCACCACCCCGCTGGCCATCGGTGAGGTCTTCAACACCATCTGGGACTACCAGCAGATCATCCGCGAGCAGCTGATCGACTATGTCCGCAGTGCCGTCACCCACACCGGTGGCATCACCCACCTGAAGAAGATCTTGGACTACGCCGCCCAGTACCAGATCAAGTCGGGCATCCACGGGCCCACCGACATCTCGCCGGTGGGGATGGCGGCCGCCCTGCACTTGGACCTGGCCATCCACAACTTCGGCATCCAGGAATACATGCCGCACGGCGCCAAGACCAACGCGGTCTTCGAGCAGTCGTTCACCTTCACCGATGGCTATCTGCACCCCGGCGACAAGCCAGGGCTGGGCGTCGAGCTGGACGTCGACGAGGCGGGTCGCTATCCGTACGAGACGGCGTATCTGCCGTTCAACCGGCTGGCTGACGGCACCGTCCACGACTGGTGAGTGGCCCGCCGGGCGCTGACCGGGCACCGACCGGTGTTCGCGTCAGGGCCCGATCTGAGCGCTCAACTGCCACGACTTGGTCGAGCCCGCAGGCAGCACCTGGTGGGTGCCGGCCCGCACCCCGTCGGCGACCGACAGCGGCTGACCGGTGCACGGTTCCAACACCAGCACGTCGAGTCCCGCCACCCGCCGCCGTTAGTTGGACCCGAACGCGACAGGGTGGACCGGGCGGGATGCGGTCGTTACGCCAGAGCAGCTCGTGATCAGCGCTCTTGTCGACCAGGCTGATTCATCTTGCCGCCCAGCCCGGGCAGCACCACCGCCCGCAGCGCCCGGTTCTCCAGCACGACCGCCTGCTGCCCGGCGATCGACCACTCGGTCGAGATCCGGGCCGGGGGACTAGTCGACACGGAGCAGCTCCATCACGGCGGTATCGACCTCGACCCCCAGTCCTGGCTGGTCGAGCGGCACCTTCACGTAGCCGTCGCTGAAGGCGATCTCCCGGTGCACGAGGTCGCGGGCGATCGGGGAGGTGGAGACGGTGTGCTCGATCAGCCCGCCGTTCGGGATGGCCGCGGCGAAATGGGTCGAGGCGGCGACCAGCACCCCGCTCTTGAACGCGTGCGGCACCACCCGCCGGTGCCGGGTGTGGGCCAGCCAGGCCAGCCGCTTCCCGGCGGTGAGCCCGCCGCAGCGAGCCAGGTCCGGCTGGATGAGGTCGAGCTCGCCGTCGTCGATCAACGCCTCGAAGGCCGCATAGCTGCTCTCCTGCTCGCCGCCGGCGATGGTCAACGACGTCCGCCGGGACAGCTCGCGATAGCCGGTGATGTTGTCCGGGGCGACCGGCTCCTCCAGCCAGGCGATGCCGTAGTCCTCATACATGGCGGCCATCCGCAGTGCGGTCTTGGTGTCCCAGACCTGGCCCGCATCGATCATCACCTCGATGTCGTCGCCGGCGGCGCCGCGGATCTGCTTGATCAGCTCCTCGTTGAAGGCCCGGTCGGCACCGATCGGGCCCCAGCCGAACTTCATCGCCCGATAGCCCTGCTCCGCGTGTGCCGCGGCGGCCGCGGCTGCCTCGGCCGGGGTGTCCGGCATCACCAGGCTGGCGTACGCCTTGAGCCGGTCCGACCGTGGACCACCCAGCAGCCGGGCCACCGGCAGCCCGAGGAGCTTGCCCGCCAGGTCCCACAGCGCGATGTCGACCCCGCTGATGGCGTGCATGGTCGCGCCGCCGGAGAAATAGCGGCTGCCCTCCACCATCGCGTGCCAGGCCGCGTCGATATCCAGCGGATGGCGCCCGAGCAGGATCGAGCGCAGACCTCGGGCGATCAGGTGCGACGGCGGTGCCTCCACGACGGCCTTGGCGACCAGGGGTGCGGAGTCGACTTCGCCGACTCCGACCGTCCCGTCGCTGGCGGTGACGAAGATCAACAACGTGTCCTGGGTGCCGTCGCAGCGGGACGCGTCGACCTCGGAGAGCCGCAGATGAACGGCCTCCACCTCGGTGATGGTGAGGCCGGCGTGGTCGGGCCGCTCAGGTGCAGTCATGGGTGAGGTCACTCTCCAACTCGGGTGGTCGCGTGAAGTGGCAGTCAGGTGCTCAGCTGGTGCGCGGGGAACCGGAGGGTGTCGCCGCCCAGCTCCTCGGCGATGATCTGGCGGATCCGGGGGAGTCGGGCCACGAGGTCCTGCGGTGTCGTCCGACTCACCACGGCACTGATGCTGATGGCGCCCGTGGGTCGACGGGGGGAGTCCAAGAACAGTGGCAGGGCGAGACAGCCGACGCCGAGGTCGTTCTCCTCCAGGTCGACGGTGTAGCCATTGCGGCGGCCCTGGGCGAGCACGTCCTGCAGCGCCTCGGCCGTGCGGATGGTGTGCGGGGTCCGTGGCTCCAGCGGCCCGTACTGCTGGATGTATCGGTCGACCGCTGACCGGTCGAGCAGCTCGTGCATCAGCAGCGCCTTGCCGATGCCGGTCCGATAGGCCGGGTTGGAGCCACCGATGACCGAACTCATCTGGAAGGTCTGCGGCGACGGCGAGACCTTGGCCTGATAGACGATGTTGCCACCGTCGAGAACCCCGTAGTGGGTCGTCTCCCCGGTCTCCTCGGCGAGCCGTTGCAGCACCGGGGTCACCGTCACGCTGGGCGCGTGGCTCTCCTGATAGCTGAACACCAGACGCAGCAGGTCGAAACCGAGGTGATACGCGCCATCGCTGCTCTGGCGGGCGAAGCCTGCCTGCATCAAGGCCGCCAGCGCGCGGTGGGCGCTGGACTTGGGCGCGTCCAGGGCGGTCGCCACCTCCCCCAGCCGCGAACCTGCGGGATGCTCGGCGAGGTGTCCCAGCACGGCGAGCACCCGGGCCGAGCCTGTCAGGGACCGGCGGTCGTCGACCTGCTCGCTGTCGACGGCGTCTTTGGGTCGGCCCCTCGACATCTGGATGGCACCTGCTCTTTCGTACCGAGTTAAACGATGTTGATGCGGAACCGGTTGATCGCGCCGGGATGTGTCGTACGATACCGATGCATTCCCACTCTGGGGAACGCAGTTCCGATAAATGGAACAACGGTCAGATGACACAAGTGCGTGTCGTGGCCCGGCCGGTCGCTGACAGAAGATGCAGGACGCCGCCACCAAGCTGCTCACCTGAGCCGGATGTTCGCCGCACCGACACCAGAAGGGGACAGAGCTCTGACCGCCACGGCCGTACCCGAGCTGCACGCCGCCCTTCCGGGCGCCACCGTCCAGACGGTGGGCGCCCAGTCGACGACCCCGGCGGGAGGCTCGGCCACCGTCGAGGTGACGGTGGCCGGGCCCTCCCCGGAGCACGGCTGGGATCCGCAGATCGGCTGGTTGCTGCTGCCTGAGGTGCGGACGATCACAGGCTTCACCAGCAGCTGGGGGCTGGAGTTTGAGCCGGTGGCGCTCGCCGTCGACCAGCAGTCCGCGCTCGAGGTCACCACCGGCCGGTCAACCCAGGGCGCAGTGCCGTGGCTGGCGATCGAGACCGGCTCCGGGGCGTATGTGATCACTCTGCACTGGAGTGGCAACTGGCGTCTCACCTGCACCCCCGGACCGGACGGCACCCGGATCGAGGTGGCACTGCACCCGGAGGGTCAGCGCCTGGTGCTGGGTGCCCAGGAGAGGTTCGCGCTGCCGCGGATCAGCGTGGGCTGGGGTCCGAGCCGACGTGTGGCGGCCGCGGCCCTGGCGCGCCAGCTGGCCGGTCAGGTGCCCGCCGGGCCGCCGTTGCTGACGGAGTGGAACCACTGGTGGCCGTACGAGGACGCCGAGATCAACGAGGACGTGTTCCTGGCCAACGCCGCGATCGCGGCCGACCTCGGGCTCGACGTGGCTGTCCTGGACGCCGGCTGGTTCGGGCGCGCCGAGGCGAACAGCGACTGGGTGGCGGAGCGGGGGGACTGGCACCGGGTGAACACGGCCCGCTTCCCGCACGGTCTGTCCTGGCTGGCCGACCAGACCCGCGCCCTCGGCATCGCGTTCGGCATCTGGATCGAGGCGGAGGCGGTCGGCGGCCGGGCGTCGATCCGCGACGAGCGAGCCGAGCTGCTGGCTCGGGGGGCCGAGGGTGGCGACCTCGGCTATGTCTGCCTCGGGTCTCCCGCCGGCCGCGAGCACGTCTACGACACCGTCGCGAACCTGATCGCCTCCACCGGCGCGCGCTGGATCAAGTGGGACTTCAACCTCGACCCCGGCACCGGTTGCCGCCGCGATGATCACGGCCACCGTGCCGACGACGGCCTGCTGCGGCACTACCTGGGCCTCTATGCGGTGCTGGATGAGCTCCGGCGCGATCATCCGGACACGGTGCTCGAGGCCTGCTCGTCGGGAGGACTGCGGATCGACGCCGGGTTGGCGGCACACGTCGACGCGTTCTTCTTGTCCGATCCGGACTGGACCGAGCACCACCTCACCTGCCTGTGGGGTGCAGCCCAGCTGCTGCCGCCGCGCCAGCTGCTGCACTGGCCGCAGAGCGAGTGGCGCGGCGAGCACCGGTTCCAGCACGTCGACTACTCGGGCACGTTGATCACCGTGGCCCAGTTCGACACCAAGATCCGGGCGGCGATGCTGCACAGGTTCGGCCTGTCGGTACGCCTGACGCAGATGCGCCCCGATCTGGTGGAACGGCTGAGGTCCCACCTCGTCGACTATCGAGACCACGTCGCCCCGCTGGTGGAGTCCGGTGTGCTGGTGCCGCTGACCGCGCAACCGCTGCGCGAGGAGAAGGGCTGGCGACAACCCGCGTTTCAGCTCAGGTCCGGCGATCAGCATCTGGTGGCGGCGTTCCGGCTGGCCCCGACCGGCGGCTGGCAGGCGGCGCGGCCGGTGGGCCTGGACCCGGACGCCGACTACGTGGTGCGGGTCCTCGATGCCGATGGGTCGACGTCGATCCGGCGGGGTGCGGACCTGTCGTCCAGTGGGCTGGTGGCTACCGACGAGGCAGAGACGTCAGTGCTGTGGCTGCTCAGCCGGGTCTGATGAGGCCGGGCTCAGGTCGGATAGGGATAGCAGCGTGCGGTGGCGCCACCGTCGACAGTGATCGACTCGCCGTTGACGAAGCCGGCCTCCTCGGAAAGCAAGAACGCCACCACCCGGGCGATCTCGACCGGCTCGATCAACCGGCGGATCGGGTGCAGGTCCGCGTACTCTTCGAGCAGCGCGGCCGGATCATCGGCGGCGTCCAGGAACGACTGGGTCAGCGGGGTCCGCACCGCTCCTGGCCGGACCGCGTTGCACCGGATCCCGTGTGGCCCCTCCTCGACTGCCAGCTGGCGCGTCAGCGCGTCGATGCCGCCCTTGGTTGCGGCGTAGACGAATGACTCGGGGAAGCCGGCCAGCGCGTGGATGCTCGACATGTTGACGATCACGCCGCCCACGTCGCGCATCGTCTCGGTGGCCACCGCACAGCCGAGCATGGTGCCGATCAGGTTGACCCCGACGATGGCCTGCAGGTCCGCCTCGTCGAGCGCTCGCGCCGTGGTGGGGCGCTCGATGCCCGCGTTGTTCACCCATCCCGTCAGCCGTCCGCGCTGGTGTGCGGCAGTGCGCGCCCGCTCATGATCAGCGCGCCGGCTCACGTCGCCGACGACGGACACGAACGTGGTGCCGAGCTCGGCGCCGAGCTCCGCCAGAGCCGCCTGGTCGCGATCCAGACCAACCACGGTGCTGCCGCGCTCGACCAGGAGTCGGGCGATCGCCCCGCCGATCCCGACGGCGGCCCCGGTGACCACGACGACGTTGTTCCGCTGCTCGATGTCCACAGCCGACACTGTAGATGCTGTCGATCGACGAAAGGCCTTGCTCTGAACGACTTCCGCCTGCCGCTGGACATCAGTGGCGCTGCCTTGGCGGATGCGGTCGCACGGAACATCCCAGCCGGTCACGATCAGCGAGCAGGGGCTGGTGTTGCCTGTGGGGCGTCCGCGGGGCGTTGAGCGCCCAAAGTCGGGGCTCAGCGCTCAGCCAGGTCCACCCAGGAGCCGTCCGGTGACTTCAGCTGCGCCCGGCTGAGTTCGCCCACCATGCCGGAATGCACGATCACCTCGACCTCCGCACCGTCATCCAAGGTGGTCCGCAGGGTGTCGTCGCCGTAGACGATGGACCCTTTGTCCACCACAGCGCCATCCACCCGGAGGGTGACCCGGTTGAGGACCACCAGTCCGGTGTCGAACTCGAGGTCGATGTCGTGGCCGGCCAGTGGGGCGCCGAAATGTCGGATACTCATGGTTCACTCCTGGAGTAGGTGAGTTACGTTAGGCAGACTAACGTAACGGGACCCGGGGTCAACAGAGGGGGCGCCATGGCCAGACCGCGGAGCGGCTCGATCGATCAGGCCATCCTCGACGCCTGCGTCGCCCTGCTGGACGAGGCCGGTCGGAGCCGGTTGAGCCGGGAGCAGATCGCCCGTCGCGCTGGGGTGAGCCTGCCGGCGGTCAACCGCCGGTACGCAAGCGTGGACGAGATCCTGCTGGCCATCGCGGGTACGCCGATCCACCCGCCGACGGAGGAGGTGGCCGACGTCGACTTCCGGACCCACCTCGTGCACCGGCTCACCCGGTCGGTGGAGACGCTGCGGACCCGCCGGATCCGCCGCTCGGCCGCCGAGATCGTCGCCGCAGCCAGTGGCGACGATCTGATCAGCGACGCGTTCCTCGGGTCGCTCAGGGATGTTCGCGAGCAGAGCCGGCCCTATCTGGACCGAGCCGTGGCCGCCGGCGAGATCGCCCCCGACACCAGCCTCGATGACGTACTGGATCTCATCGACGGCGCCTTCTACTACCGTCTGCTGTGGCGGAACGAGCCAATCACCGCCGCCGAGATCGAACCTCTGGTGGACCGGGTGCTGGCGGGCTTTCGTCGCTGCGACTGCGCGGCAGGATGAGCGAAATCGCATGGTCGCGAGCGGCGGCACGTGACCGACCGGCAGGCTCGTCCGTGACTCCCACGACCGCGAGCGCCCTGTTTCCGTCCGGGTTGTCGATGCTGTGGGAATCCGCCGACGCGGTGGTGGCCATGCGCGACCGGTTCGGCTTCGCTGACCTCGCGGACGTGACCCGGTGGCTGAGTGACCTGCTGGCCGCGCGGTGGGGCATCCAGCTGGATGCCTGCGAGCGGGTCCTGATCAGCGACCACAGTGCCATCGCCTGGTTGCAGACCGATGCGGGTCCACTGGTGGCGAAATGGTCCTCGGCGGTCCTCCTCTTCGAGCGCCTGGCGGCGTCGACCCGTCTGGTCGCCACGCTCGCGGATCACGGACTGCCGGTGGCCAAGCCGATCCCGTCGCTCGACGGCTCCTGCCGCCTGGTGGTCGAGCCGGGTACGCGGTCGTTGTCGGTGACCCTCCAGCCGATCATGGCCGGCGAGCTGCTCGACGTCACCGACACCGCCGCCGTCGCCGCCGCTGGTTCGTGTCTAGCGCGACTGCATGACGCCCTCGCCGCCCTCGACCCCGGCCAGTTCGCCGCCCTCGCCACCGCCCCGTTCGACCTCGCGGGCCAGGATGGTCAGACCCCGATGGCTGACCTGGGTGCCCGGGTCCGAGGCTGGCTCAGCACCGATCCCGGTCGGGTGCCGGAGGCGTCGGCCCGGTTGCGTGAGCTCGTGGCCGACCTGCCGCCGATCGACGCGCCGGTGCAACTGATCCACCGCGACTTCCGCGGCGCCAACGTGCTCACCGCCGATTCCCAGGTGACGGCTGTGCTCGACTTCGACGACGCGGGTCTTGACCACTGCGTCGTGGACCTGGCTCAGGCGGTCGTTCTGCTGGCCACCCACTTCCGCGACTGGCAGCCGACCAGCGCGGGAGTCCGGGCGGCGTTCCTGGCCGGCTATCGCACGGTGCGCCCCCTCACCCAGGTCGAGGAGGGGTGGCTGGCGGCGGTGGTTCTGTGGCGAGGCATCCAGGCAGTGCCCGACGGGGACGATCCCGGTGGTTGGGGCGCGGCGTTGTCGGATCCCGGACCTCTGACCGCCTGACCCGGAAGGTCAGCTCGCTGACGAGTGCTCGACACGCCGCCGGCCGCCGGTCGACGGGAGCATTGACGTTTGTCGCTTCAACTACATACGATGCGATTGAGGGTGTGCTCGTTCTTTCGACACACGACGTCAGGTCTCCCGGTAGGTCACATCGAGCCGACCTATCGGGATCCTCCTCGCCGCCGGATCAGCACCGCCGCCAGCACGAGGACGCCGCCGAGCACCGCCACCACAGCTCCCACCTCGACCGACGTCGACACCATGCCGCCGGTGGGGCGGCCGTGTTCGTCCGCTCCGTCCCAGAGCACGGGATGCCTGGGGAAGGTGACCGCGCTGACCACGACTGCCACCAGGCCGAGGCCGGCGGTCAGGGCGGCGACTCTCCCCTGCCGCGGGAGCGTGACGGCGGCCACCAGGAGCAGCGCTTCACCGACCGCCAGCAGCAGCGAGACCTCGGGGGTGCTGCTGACCAGGATGGACACCGCCGACTCCGGACCCAAGAGGCGGTTGTCGCTCCAGGGCAGAAACGCGGCGACGGCGACGGCGACGACACCGGTCCACGCCATGGCCATCGGGTAGCCGCCTCGCGAACTCATGGCTGAGAGCATGTCCTATCGACAGGGATTACTCAATCGACGTAGCATTTACTCATGCGAGTAACACAGCGGTCGGTGACGGCACAGGCGCGACGGTCGCAGATCATCGACGCCACCATCGCGGTCATCGCGGAGGACGGGTACGCGCAGGCGTCATTCGCCCGGATCGCCCGGCGTGCGCAGCTGTCCAGCACCCGGTTGATCTCGTACCACTTCGCAGGCAAGGACGAGCTCATCCGGGCCGTCGTCGAGCACGTGCTGTCGGCGATCGGGGACGAGGTCGGGCGCGCGGTGGCGGCGGCTCCCACGGCGGCCGGTCAGCTACGCAGCTATATCGAGGGTGTGGTGGCTTTCACCGCTGCCAACCGGGCCGCGATGCGCGCCGTGCTGCAGCTGGTGCTCGCGGGGGCGCTGCCGAGCGGCACCGGCGCGGACGTGCCCGTTCCCAGCCATGTGGAGCAGATTCTGCGCCGCGGCCAGGCCGAGGGTGAATTCCGAGACTTCGACCCGTCCGTCATGGCGCTGGCCGTGCAGCGGGCGGTCGAGGCCCTTCCCTTTGCGCTCGAGGCTGAGCCGGACCTGGACTGCGCGGCGTTCGGTCGCGAGCTCGTCACCCTCTTCGAGCTGGGAACCCGGCGGGAGGTGGCATGACCGACAGCGATCCAGCCGGCCTGCGGCGCCGCGTCGGCGCCACGACGGTGCGGGCGGTGGTCGGCCTTGCCCTTCCCACCGCGCTGTTCTATCTGCTGCGCTCGATGGGCACGAGCGTCTATCTGGCGCTGCTGCTGTCCACTCTCGTCTCGGCTCTTCCCGGGCTGTACGCTCTGGCGCGGCATCGCAAAGTCGACGGTCTGGCCACCTATTTCACGGCCATGACCCTCGGTGCGCTCCTCGTGACGTTGGTCCCCGGCAGCACCCGCTTCCTCCTCGCCCGCGAGGCGGTGATGACCGGGGTGACCGGATGCTGGTTCCTGCTCAGCGCTCGGACGGCTCGTCCGTTGGCGTACTCCTTCTCCCGGCCGCTGCTGGAGGGCCGGCTCCGGTGGCCGGACCGCTGGGACGCGCTCTGGGAGGTGTCGTCGCGGTTTCGCCGGATGTGGCGGGTGTCGAGTGTGTTCTGGGGCGTGGGCCTGCTGGCTGACGCGGGGCTGCGCATCGTGCTCGCGTACACCGTCCGACCCGACCTGGTGCCGGCCCTCGGCCTGCTGCTCTATCTGGGAACCGTGGTCGTCCTCAACGTGGTGCTCAGCGTCTACCACGTGAGCTGCCGGGTGCACGACCCACGCTCGCCACTGCGCCGCGGCGACCATGCAGCTGCTCAGCCGATCTGAGCCCGCGCCGATAACCACTTGACCTCCAGTGCGCGTGAGGTTGCAGAGTTGTCCGCGCACCCGGTCCATCCCGGTCGCCGATCCGGCAGGATCAGACCGAGCCGGGTGGCGCAACGGGGCGTACGGCGAGCAGGAAGGACTGGTGCGTGGCGGACATCATCGTCGAGGAGCTCGGCAAGACCTACGTCGTCCCCGAGCGGGAGGGCGGGATCAAGGCTGCGATCACCTCGTTGGCCCACCGGCGCACCCGAAGCGTGCGGGCAGTGGCGGGGGTCAGCTTTCGGATCGACCACGGCGAGGTCGTCGGCTTCCTGGGACCCAACGGCGCCGGCAAGACCACCACGCTGAAGATGCTGTCCGGTCTGCTGCATCCGACTGCGGGCACCGCGGACGTGCTCGGATTCACCCCGTGGAAGCGTGACCGCGACTATCTGGGGCGGATGGCGCTGGTGATGGGCAACCGCAACCAGCTGCAATGGGACATCCCCGTGATGGACTCCTACCGGCTCTACCAGGCCATCTTCAGGATCGCTCCGGCCGACTTCACCCGGAGGTTGGCCGAGCTGACCGAGCTGCTCGAGCTCGGTGACCTGCTGCGCAAGCCGGTCCGCAACCTCAGCCTGGGGGAGCGGATGAAGTGCGAGATCGCCGGCTCGCTGCTGCACTACCCGGCCGTGCTGTTCCTGGATGAGCCGACCATCGGGCTGGACGTGGCGATGCAGCGGCGGATCCGCGCGTTCGTCGCGGAATACAACCAGCGCACCGGAGCCTGCGTGATGCTGACCAGCCACTACATGGCCGACGTCGAGGCACTCTGCCGCCGGGTGATTGTCATCCACCGCGGCAGCCTGCTCTTCGACGGCGAGCTGTCGGCGCTGGTCAGCCAGTTCGCCGCCCACAAGATGATCACCGTCCAGATCGACGAGGCCACGACGGTGACCGACGGCGAGCTGGCCGCGCTGGTGCAGGGCGAGGTGGTCGAGCGGACGGCGCTCGGGGCGACCCTGCGGGTCGCCAAGAGCGAGACTCCGGCGGCAGCGGCCCGGCTGCTGGCCGCTCTGCCGGTGATCGACCTGACCATCGCCGACCCGCCGATCGAGCGGGTGATCGAGGACGTCTTCGACCAGCCGGCCGTCGACGAGGCCGAGGGACACCAGCATGCGTGATGCCGACCGGCGCAGCAACGACTCCCCGAGCAACACACCGGCGCCCGGGGCGTCCCACGCCGACGCGGCGCTGGACGACTGGGTTCGGCCCTCGTTCGCCCGGTTCTCCGCCGCCGCGATGGCCAGGTACTACCGGCGCCAGTTCGCCTCCGCGCTCGCTGCCAATCTTGCCTATCGCGGGGCGGTGATGATCTGGGTGCTGACCAGCATCATCCAGCCGCTGGTGTTCATCGTCGTCTGGCGCACGGTGGCCGGCGACGGCAGCACCGGTGGCTACACCGCGGACCAGTTCGTGGCGTACTTCTTGATCATGATGGTGGTGGACCACCTCACGTTCATCTGGCACATGTGGGAGTTCGAATACCGGGTCCGTACCGGTGCGTTCTCACCGCTGCTGCTGCGCCCGGTCCACCCCATCCACAACGACGTCTGCGAGAACCTCAGCTACAAGCTCGTCGGACTGGTCGGGATCGTCCCGGCGGCGGTCGCGCTGGCGGTGATCTTCCATGCCGACCTGTCGGGCCTCTCGGTCAGCTCGGTGCTGGCGTTCCTGCCCGCCGTGGTGTTGGCCATGGTGCTGCGCTTCGTGGTCGAGTGGTGCGTGGCGCTGTCGGCGTTCTGGCTGACCAAGGTGTCGGCCATGAACACGGTGTTCTTCTCGTTGTTCACCTTCCTCGGCGGCCAGTTCTCACCGCTGTCGGTGCTACCCGGCTGGATGCAGACCCTGGCGGCATGGACACCGTTCCCGTGGGCGCTGGCCTATCCGGTCGAGGTCCTGCTCGGGCGGCGTAGCGGCCTCGATCTGATCACCGGCTATGCCGCCCAGCTGATCTGGATCGCCGTCGCCCTGATGGTGCTGCGCCTGATGTGGTCACGCGCCAGCGCCCGCTACACCGCCGTGGGAGCCTGAGATGCACTCGTTGCGGGTCCTGCGCGCTTTCCTCACCGTCGGGCTGCTCAACATCGTGCAGTACCGCTCCGACTTCGTGATCGCCGTGCTCAACGCCGTGATCAACCTGCTCACCCAGATCCTCGGGCTGTCCGTCATCTTCAGCAACACCGTCGATCTCCGGGGCTGGACCGTTGACGACCTGCTGGTGCTGGTGGGCATCCACTTCTTCATCAGCGGCGTGCTGGGACTGGTGATCAGACCGTCGTTCGAGGCCATGATGGAAGGCATTCGGCTGGGTACGTTCGACTTCTTGCTGACCAAGCCGGCGGATTCCCAGCTGCTCGCCAGCTCGCAGGTGATGGCGCCGCAGTCGCTGACCGACGTGGTCGTCGGGATCGGGGTGGTGAGCTATGCCCTCACCCGGATCGGCGTCGGCCTGGATCCGCTCGCCGTCCTGCTCTTCGTGATCACCCTGGTGGCCGGGTTGGCGACCGTCTACAGCTTCTTGCTGCTGCTCTCCACGATGGCGTTCTGGTTCGTCAAGCTCGACAACATCTTGGTGATCTTCCAGGCCCTGTTCGGCAGCGCCGGCCGGTGGCCGGTGCCGATCTTCCCGGGCTGGATGCGACCGGTGCTCACCTTCGTGGTCCCGATCGCCTTCGCGGTCACCGTGCCGGCCCAAGCCCTGACCGGACAGCTGTCGCTGCAGGGCGTGCTGCTGTCGGTCTCGGTGGCCGCGATGTTCGTCGTCGGTTCGCGGTTGTTCTGGTTCGTGGCCCTGCGTCGCTACACCGGCGCGTCGGCCTGATCCGGTCCGCGCTGCTGCCGACTAGATGTACTCGGTCATGACGTTGGTGACAGTCGGCTGGTCGGCGGCAGGCCGTCGAGTGCGGTGTGTCGGCGTTGAGTGTTGTAGAACTCGAGCCAGGGTGCAAGGGCTGTGGTGCGGTCGGTGTTGGTGAGGAACACCTGCCGGTAGGCCCATTCGACCTGCAGGGTGCGGTTGAACCGTTCCGCCTTGCCGTTCTGCCACGGGCAGTGGGGTTTGATGAACAGGTGGCGGGCGCCGAGCTGGGCGACGACTTCTCGAAGTGACCAGCGGTAGGCCCACGCGTTGTCGGTCATCAGCCGTTCAATGGTGGGGATGCCGTGGTCGGCGAAGTAGGCGGCGGCGCGGAGCAGGAACGCGGCGCAGGTGGGGCCTTTCTCGTCGGTCAGGATCTCGGAGTAGGCGAGCCGGGAGTGGTCGTCGATCAGGGAGTGGACGTAGTCGTAGCCGATCCGCGCCCGCTTCTGCGCTGAGGTCTGGCCGTGCTGGCGGCCGTGGGCTTTCCAGCCGCCACCGTGGGGGATCTTGCCGATCTTCTTGACGTCCATGTGGACCAGCTCCCCGGGCCGGTCGCGTTCGTAGCGGACTGCGGTCGCCTTGGAGGTACGGATCACCTGACCGGTGAGCGGGTCGCACTCGACCAGCCGCGGCACCTGGTGGCGGCGCAGGATCCGCGCCACCGTCCGCGCTGGCACCCCGGTCTCGGGCCCCAGCCAGTCCTGCCCCCGGCGTTCGTCGTGACGCAGCTGCAGCACCCGCTTCTCCACCACAGCCGGAGTCCGGGTCGGGCTGTGAAGCGGCCGCGACGACCGGTCAGCCAAACCAGCCTCACCGAAGGAGCGGTAGCGCGCTACCCAGCGGTGCGCGCACTGACGAGAGATGCCCATCGCCTTCGCGGCATGGGCGACCGGCCACTGCTGGTGACAGACCCGCTGCACCAACAACAGCCGGCCGTGAACAGTCAGACGGGCATTACGGTGGGACATGAGGACCTCCGGACGGTAGAAGACTTCGACATCTCCACCGCACCCGGAGGTCCTCGCTACGTCAACCACCCGACCGAAGTGTCACCAACCTCTTGGCCGAGTACA
>NZ_JBXHBL010000006.1:0-70523 GCF_056896895.1 Microlunatus sp. M237
TGTACTCGGCCAAGAGGTTGGTGACACTTCGGTCGGGTGGTTGACGTAGCGAGGACCTCCGGGTGCGGTGGAGATGTCGAAGTCTTCTACCGTCCGGAGGTCCTCATGTCCCACCGTAATGCCCGTCTGACTGTTCACGGCCGGCTGTTGTTGGTGCAGCGGGTCTGTCACCAGCAGTGGCCGGTCGCCCATGCCGCGAAGGCGATGGGCATCTCTCGTCAGTGCGCGCACCGCTGGGTAGCGCGCTACCGCTCCTTCGGTGAGGCTGGTTTGGCTGACCGGTCGTCGCGGCCGCTTCACAGCCCGACCCGGACTCCGGCTGTGGTGGAGAAGCGGGTGCTGCAGCTGCGTCACGACGAACGCCGGGGGCAGGACTGGCTGGGGCCCGAGACCGGGGTGCCAGCGCGGACGGTGGCGCGGATCCTGCGCCGCCACCAGGTGCCGCGGCTGGTCGAGTGCGACCCGCTCACCGGTCAGGTGATCCGTACCTCCAAGGCGACCGCAGTCCGCTACGAACGCGACCGGCCCGGGGAGCTGGTCCACATGGACGTCAAGAAGATCGGCAAGATCCCCCACGGTGGCGGCTGGAAAGCCCACGGCCGCCAGCACGGCCAGACCTCAGCGCAGAAGCGGGCGCGGATCGGCTACGACTACGTCCACTCCCTGATCGACGACCACTCCCGGCTCGCCTACTCCGAGATCCTGACCGACGAGAAAGGCCCCACCTGCGCCGCGTTCCTGCTCCGCGCCGCCGCCTACTTCGCCGACCACGGCATCCCCACCATTGAACGGCTGATGACCGACAACGCGTGGGCCTACCGCTGGTCACTTCGAGAAGTCGTCGCCCAGCTCGGCGCCCGCCACCTGTTCATCAAACCCCACTGCCCGTGGCAGAACGGCAAGGCGGAACGGTTCAACCGCACCCTGCAGGTCGAATGGGCCTACCGGCAGGTGTTCCTCACCAACACCGACCGCACCACAGCCCTTGCACCCTGGCTCGAGTTCTACAACACTCAACGCCGACACACCGCACTCGACGGCCTGCCGCCGACCAGCCGACTGTCACCAACGTCATGACCGAGTACAGCTAGAATGGCTGGGTGACTCGTCCCGTGCGTACCTGCATCGGGTGCCGGGGGCGAGCCGACAAGTCGGAACTACTCCGGGTGGTATGGGACTCGACCGCGGTCGTGGTCGACCGCACCCACACGGAGCCGGGCCGGGGTGCCTATCTCCATCGCGCGCCGGAGTGCCTGGACAACGCAGTACGCCGCCGTGCCGCGGCGCGGGCCCTCAAGGTCGCGCAGGTGGACGGCAGCCAGCTCGCCGCGGCCGTGTCTGCGGTCCTCGACGAGCTGGTGGTCTCGGTCGAGGGTCCTGCCCCGGACCGGTCCATGATCCCGGCGCCCGCGAGCCCCGCTTAGGCGTTCGGGGGCGCAAAGTAATAGAGTTCTCTCTGCACGGGTCCACCTGGACCGGTGTGCTCCAGCGCTGTCCCGTCTCGGGTCGGCGCCGAACCAGAAAGTGGGCGAACGCTCATGACCACTCGATGAGTACTCCTCAATGAGCATGCACGACAACTAACTGGTCCGGTGACTCCATGATCCGGACCTTCCAAGGAGAGCAGTGGCAAAGGTCCGTGTCTACGAGCTTGCGAAAGAGCTCGGAGTCGAAAGCAAGACAGTCCTCAACACGTTGAAGGACATGGGGGAGTTCGTTCGTTCGGCCTCCTCCACCGTTGAGGCACCGGTCGTCCGGCGCCTCCAGGAGAAGTTGGTGAGCGACGCGCCGCCAACCAACAAGCCAGCCCGCAAGGCCCCGGTGCCCACGGCGCCGGGATCGACTGCCGGCTCGACCGCGCGCAGCTCGGCCCCGAGCGCCCCGTCCCAGGCCTCGCCGGCTCCGGCCGCCCCCGCGCAGGCGTCCCCATCTTCGGCGTCGCCCTCCCAGGCGTCCCCGTCCCAGGCGGCTCCGACCGCCGTGCCCGGTCCGGCGACGCCGTCCCCGGCACGTCCTGGTCCGGTCGCCCCGGCTCCGGGCCAGACCTCGGCACCGGCTCAGCCGACGGCCGAGCGGCCCGCCGCCCCGGCGCCGTCGCGTCCTGAGACCGAGGCACCCGCCGAAGCGCCCCGGCCGGACTCACGTCCCGCTGCCGACGCGCGTCCCGGCGGCGACTCCCGTCCCGGCCCCCGCCCGGCACCGCGACCCGGTTCGCCCAAGGCGCCCGGCTCGAGCGCTCCGGCGGCCCGGCACGAGGAGACCCCGGCGCCCCGCTCGCCGGGTGCTCCCGGTGCTCCCGGCCAGGTTCCAGGTCCGCGACCGCGTCCCGGTTCCACCGGCGGCCTGCCCGGCGCTACGCCGGGTCCGCGTCGTGGTGGTTCCGCGGGTGGCTCGCCGCGTCCCGGCAACAACCCGTTCGCCCCCTCGCAGGGGATGGGCCAGGCCCGTCCGCCCCGTCCGGGTTCCAGCCCGGACACCGCACGTCCCGGCGGCCCCCGGCCGCCGGCGGCGCGTACCCCCGGCGGCGCCCCGCGTCCCGGTGGCGTGCCGGGCGCTCCCCGCCCCAACCCGGCGATGATGCCCAAGCAGTCCTCCGGCCAGCTCGGCCCCGCGACCGGTGCCGGTCCGCGTGGTCGCGGCGCACCCGCCGGCGGCCGCGGCCGTCCCGGTGGCGGTGGCCCTCCCGGTCGCGGTGGCCCCGGTGGCGGTACCGGTGGTCCGCCGCCGAGTGGTCGCGGCGGTCGCGGTGGCCGCGGCGGTACCCAGGGTGCCTTCGGTCGCCCCGGTGGCCCGCAGCGTCGTGGTCGCAAGTCCAAGAAGCTGCGCCGTCAAGAGTTCGACCAGATGGAGGCTCCGGAGTTCGGTGGCATCCGCGTCCGCAAGGGCGAGGGCCAGACCATCCGGCTCGCTCGCGGTGCCTCGCTGACCGACCTCGCCGAGAAGATCGGCGTGGACGCGGCAGCACTGGTGCAGGCGCTGTTCCACCTGGGTGAGATGGTCACGGCGACGCAGTCGGTCAGCGACGAGACCCTTCAGGTCCTCGGCGACGAGCTGAACTACGACATCCAGGTCGTCTCGCCCGAGGACGAGGATCGTGAGCTGCTGGAGAGCTTCGACATCGAGTTCGGTGAGAACGAGGGTGGCGACGCCGAACTGGCGCCGCGTCCCCCGGTGGTCACGGTCATGGGTCACGTCGACCATGGAAAGACCAAGCTGCTCGACGCGATCCGCAAGACCAACGTCGTGGCCGGCGAGGCCGGTGGCATCACCCAGGCCATCGGTGCGTACCAGGTCTCGACCGAGGTCGACGGTGCCGAGCGCAAGATCACCTTCATCGACACCCCGGGCCACGAGGCGTTCACCGCCATGCGTGCTCGGGGCGCCAAGTCGACAGACATCGCCGTCCTGGTCGTTGCTGCCGACGACGGTGTGATGCCGCAGACCATTGAGGCGCTCAACCACGCGTTGGCCGCCGATGTGCCGATCGTGGTGGCTGTCAACAAGATCGACCGCGAAGGTGCCGATCCGGTCAAGGTGCGCGGTCAGCTCACCGAGTACGGCCTGGTGCCCGAGGAGTACGGCGGCGACACGATGTTCGTCGACGTCTCCGCGATCTCCGGTGTCGGCCTGGAGGAGTTGCTGGAAGCGGTCATCCTGACCGCCGACGCGGCGCTGGACCTGCGGGCGAACCCGGACATGGACGGCCAGGGTGTGGCCATCGAGGCCCACCTCGACAAGGGCCGCGGCCCGGTGGCCACCGTCCTCGTTCAGCGCGGCACGCTGCACGTCGGTGACTCGATCGTGGCCGGAACCGGCTACGGCCGGGTCCGGGCGCTGCTCGACGACCACGGCAACAACGTGGACGCGGCACCGCCGTCGTTCCCGGTGCAGGTCCTCGGTCTGACCGCCGTCCCCGGCGCCGGCGACAGCTTCATCGTCGTCGACGACGACCGGATGGCACGCCAGATCGCCGAGCGCCGTGCGTCTCGACTGCGGATGGCGGCCCAGGCGGCCGGCACCCGTCGCAAGACGCTGGACCAGCTGTTCGACCAGCTCGAGCGGGGCGAGGAGCAGGAGCTGCGCCTCATCCTCAAGGGCGACGGCGCTGGTTCGGTCGAGGCCTTGGAGGACGCGCTGTCGAAGATCGACGTCGGCGACGAGGTCAGCCTGCGGGTCATCGACCGTGGTGTCGGTGCCATCACCGAGACCAACGTCAGCCTGGCGGCCGCGTCCAACGCGGTGATCGTCGGCTTCAACGTCCGCCCGCAGGGCAAGGCGACGGAGATGGCCGACCGCGAGGGTGTCGACATCCGGTACTACTCGGTGATCTACGCCGCGATCGACGAGATCGAGGCGGCGCTGAAGGGCATGCTGAAGCCGATCTACGAGGAGGCCCAGCTGGGCACCGCGGAGATCCGCGAGGTGTTCCGCTCGTCCAAGGCCGGCACCATCGCCGGTTGTATGGTCACCAGCGGCATCATGCGGCGCAACGCCAAGGCCCGCCTGGTTCGCGACGGCGTGGTGGTCTCCGAGACCAGTATCAGCTCGCTCCGCCGGGAGAAGGACGATGCCACCGAGGTGCGCGAGGGGTACGAGTGTGGTCTCACGCTCGCGAACTTCTCCGACATCCGCGTCGGTGACACCATCGAGACCTTCGAGATGCGGGAGAAGCCCCGCAGCTGAGCCCCATCGACCGCTGGACCGGTCACCACCGCCGCGATGCGGTGGTGACCGGTCGGCGGTGGGGGAGGCACGGAAAGCGCGACCACGGCGGTCGCGTTCGGCGTTAGACAATCATTTCGGAAGAAAGAGCAGGACATGGCCTCGCCGCGCGTACTGAAGTTGGCCGACCAGATCAAGGTGATCGTGGCCGAGATGCTGGAGCGGCGGATCAAGGACCCGCGGCTCGGGTTCATCACCGTCACCGATGTCTCGCTCACCGGCGACAGCCGCGAGGCCACCGTCTTCTACACCGTGTACGGCTCCGACGAGGAGCAGGCGGGGACGGCGGCGGCCCTGGCCTCGGCCACCGGCCTGATCCGCTCCACCGTGGGCAAGCAGCTCGGGATGAAGTTCACCCCGACCCTGACCTTCGTGCCCGACATCGTCCCCGAGACGGCCCGCCAGCTCGACGAGCTCTTGGCCCAGGCCCGCTCCGGCGACGCCAAGGTGGCCGAGCAGGCCGCGGCCGCCACCTACGCCGGCGACCCGGACCCGTACAAGAAGCCGCACGACGAGGACGACGACGCTGACGCCTGAGAGCGTCCCTCCGGTGGCCTCACCCGAGGAGGGTGTGACCGACGCTGTCCGGCCCGACCCGCTCGCCTCCGGTCTGGCGGTGATCGACAAGCCGGCCGGGTGGACCTCGCACCAGGTCGTCGGTCGGGTACGCCGGCTCGCGGGCACCCGCAAGGTCGGCCACGCCGGGACGCTCGACCCGATGGCCACCGGCGTGCTGGTGGTCGGGATCAACCGCGCGACCCGCCTGCTGGGTCATCTCACCCTGACCGAGAAGGAATACCTGGCGACCATCCGGCTGGGGCAGTCCACCGTCACCGACGACGCCGAGGGCGAGGTGGTGACCGCGCCGGGCGCGGCCGATGTCACCGCTGAGCGGGTGACTGAGCAGCTGCCTGCGTTCCGGGGTTCCATCGAGCAGCGACCGACCGCCGTCTCCGCCATCAAGGTGGACGGCGTACGGTCGTACGCCCGGGTCCGGGCCGGCGAGGATGTCCAGCTGGCCGCGCGGGCGGTGCAGATCGGCCGGTTCGACCTGCTCGACCTGCGCCCAGCTGAGGTCGACGGTCTCGCGGTGGTCGACCTCGATGTCGCGGTCACCTGCTCCTCGGGCACCTACATCCGCGCACTGGCGCGTGACCTGGGCGTGGCCCTCGGCAGCGCCGGGCACCTCACCGCCCTGCGCCGGACCCGGGTCGGCCCGTACACGGTGGCGACGGCCCAGACCCTGGACGAGGCGGCTGAGCAGCTGCGGGTGACCGACATCGACGAGGTGGCACGTACCTGTTTCGCGACGGTGACGGTCGAGGGGGAGCAGGAGGACTGGGTCCGGCACGGCCGGCGTCTGCCGTCGTTCCCGCTGCCCGCCGAGCTGAGCGCCGTCGTCACCACGACGGGGACGTTCCTCGCCCTCTACAAGCGCAGCGGCTCCGATGCCGTCGCGGACGCCGTCTTCGTCTGACGCGGCGGCGCTGGTTTACTGGCTGGGGTCGTCCTGCCTGCGGGCAGCACTGACCGAAGGGTCGGGCATCGTCACCGCCCGCGCCGCAACGTAGGAGGAGAAGCAGCAGATGAGCCAGGACTCGGTCATCGTCATCGGCAACTTCGACGGGGTGCACCGCGGCCACGTCGAGCTGCTGCGGACGGCCCGCGCCAGTGAGCCCGGAGCGCGCCTGGTGGCTGTCACCTTCTGGCCGCACCCGATGAGCGTCATCCGGCCCGACCAGGCCCCCGTGCTGCTGACCGACATCGAGCGGCGGATCGAGCTGCTGCGCGCCGCCGGGGTCGACCACGTCGAGGTGGTGGAGTTCACCACCGAAGTGGCCGGCTGGAGCCCTGCCGAGTTCGTCGACCGGGTGTTGCGACCGCTGCATCCGGTGCGGATCGTGGTGGGGGAGAACTTCCGCTTCGGGTTCCGGGCCTCCGGCGACACCACCACCCTGGCCGAGCTCGGCGCCGGCGACTTCAAGGTGCAGGCGGTGCCGCTGGTCACCGACGGCAGCCAGCCGAGCTCGTCCACCGCCATCCGGCACGCCGTGGCCGAGGGCGATTTCGGCCGGGTCCGTGAGCTCAGCGACCAGGTCTTCCGGTTCAGCGGCATCGTCGTCCGCGGCGACCAGCGCGGCCGCGAGATGGGCTTCCCGACCGCCAACGTGCCCGTCGACCCGCGGATGGCCGTCCCGGCGGACGGCGTCTACGCCGGCTGGGTGACTCGGCTCGACATCCCGTCGCCGCGCTGGCCGGCCGCGATCTCGGTCGGCTCCAATCCCACCTTCGACGGACTGGAGCGCCGGGTCGAGGCGTACGTGCTCGACCGCGACGACCTCGAGCTGTACGGCGTGATGATCGCCATCGACTTCTATTCCCGGCTGCGCGGCCAGGTGAAGTACGAGGGGATGCCGGCGCTGATCAAGCAGATGCACGCCGACGTCGACCAGATCCGCGCCCTGCTGCGCCAGATCTGACCAGCTCTGCGGCGCCAGATTTGAGAAGAACTGCCGTCACAGCTCGGTGAGCCGGACCTGTTCGGCCAGGGCCGCGACGCTGCCGGCCGCGAACCGGGCAGGCCCGGGGACCAGCGCGTTCGCCACCCCGGCCGCGGTGGCGGTGCGCAACGACTCGGCCAAGCTCGCCCCGGCGTCCAGCCCGGCCAGCAGGCCACCCAGGAACGAGTCGCCGCTGCCGACCGGGAACCGGCCGACCGTCTCGGGCACCCGGGCGCTGACAGCACCGCCGGCATCCACCGCCAGGGCGCCTCTGCTGCCGTCGGTCAAGACCACGGCCGCCTGCCCGCTGCGGTCACGGATCTGGGTGGCCATGGTGAGCAGGTCGGCACCGGGGTCGCGGTCCAGCAGCTCAGCCGCTTCGACCCGGTTGACCTTGACCAGCGCCGGCCCGGCGGCCACCACCGCCGGGAGCGCCTCTCCGTGGGTGTCGACGGCGACCCGCAGTCCGGCCGCGTTGCCGAGGCGGACCAGGTCGGCCAGGGTCTCGGGTGCGGTCCCACGGGGCGCGCCGCCGGTGATGGCGAGCCAGCCCGGCCGCTGGGCCATCGCCGTGGCCAGGGCGGCGGCGAAGGCGGTCCATACCTCGTCCGGCAGCGGAGCGGCGTACTCATAGATCTCGGTCAGGCTGGCGTCGTCGGCTGCGGCGATCGACACGCAGGTCCGGGTCTCGACCGGGCTGGGCACCACGGTGACCGCGACGCCGTCAGCGGTGAGCAGATCGGCCAGGATCGCGCCGGTGCCCCCGCCCAGGATGGCGACCACGGCGGCGTCGGCGCCCACGGTGACCGCGGCGCGGACCAGGTTGAGCGACTTGCCGCCGGCGCAGCGGACCACCTCGCTCGGCCGGGTGATCTCACCCGGTCGGAGCTGGTCCACCAGATAGGTGAGGTCGAGGGAGGGGCTGAGGCCCGCGACGGTGATCACGGCCCCGACCCTATCCAGCCCTGGCCCGATCCGGCCCTGGCGACCCTCTTTGAGTCCCGGCGCATGTGGCCGGGACCCGCTCACACCAGCCCGGCGCCGAACCGCTCGCGGGCGATCACCGGCTTGACCCGGCGGCGCACCCCGTCGTCGACGAAGGCGCGCCGCAGCACATCGCGACCCAGCAGGTTCCCCAGCGCTCCCATCACCATGGCCTGGTCCAGCGACAGATAGCGCCGGGCCACCACCCCCGAGCGCACCGCCACGGCGTCGTAGAAACCGCCGTCGCCGTACGCCGCGAGCTCCCGCTCGATCTTGACCAGGTTGGCGTACGCCGGTCCGGGCTCGTAGGCCATGGCCAGGAATGACGCGTGCGGCGTCACCACGCCGTCGCCGTAGTCCGGATCCGGCGCGGTGCCGATTCGGCAGCCGTCGTAACCGGCGTCGAAGACGGTCCCGTCCAGATCGGAGGGGTAGCCGTCGGGGTTCAGCCCGATCGCGTCCACCCCGAACTCGCTGTAGCCGCCGCCGGGTCGGCTCGACGGTGAGAACCCCCAGTAGCCGTAGCGGGCGTCGGCGAGGCCGTGCTCGCGGTGCGCGCGTACGGTCAGCGGGTGGTTGACGCCCCAGCTGCGCGGTGCCCAGTGGGCCTCCGGGACGAAGACGTCGGGCATCAGCGCCTCGAACATGCTGCCGCCCCAGCCGGGCACGATCCGCATGCCCCGATAGGTGTACGCCCCCTCGAACACCTCCACGCCCAGATAGCGGCGGGTCACCCCGATCGGGCGCTGTTCCTGCCAGGACCAGTCGCAGCCGTCGGGGAAGGTACGCCAGGTGGCGAAGTAGTGCTCCGGTGGCACCTGGCCGCGGGCGATCGCGATATAGGACGCGATCCGGGTCTCCGAGACCGTGGTGTCGTAGTGGTTGGCGGTGTAGTAGACATCGGGCCCGACCCCGAGGTAGTTGCCGGGCACGTGCACCTGACTCGCCGGCGGCTCCTCGTCCCAGAAGCCGCCGCGGAGCAGACCGGCACCGCGGTCGGTCGCCGCAGCGTTGTAGTACATCCCGAACTGCATCCGGTCGAGCAGCCGGGCTGCCGCCCGGGCGTTGGGCCGGTCGGCGCCGCGCACGACCATCAGCGCCGCCGCCAGCCAGCCGTTGTCGACACTCGACAGGAAGGGCAACACGACGTTGCCGTCGGTGGGCCAGGTCCGCAACACCTCCCCGGAGGCCTCGTCGTACCAGTTGTAGAACATCCCGCTGGCGGGGTGGGTGTCCATCCGGCTCAGCGTGGCCAGCGTCTGCGCGATCCGGCGGCTGCACTCGCTCCGGCTGATCAGCCGCAGTTCGCGGGCCACCACCACCGACCACAGGTAGCCACCGATATTGGTGGGGGAGGTGTAGCCGCTGCGGTTCGGCGCGGCCAGGCGCCCGTCGATGTTGTCAGCGGTCAGCCCGGTGCGCTCGTCGGTCATCGCCACCAGGCAGGCCCAGGTGTCGCGGGCCCAGCGGCGCAGGGTGGCGGATCGGTCGTGCGGCCAGGGCCGCGGCGGCCGGCCGGGTGGCCGCGGGGTCTTCGGTCCGGCGACGGCCGGAACCGAGCCCACACCGGCCAGTGTCGCCGCGGCCGCTCCGGTGGTGAGCAGGGTGCGGCGTTTGAGTGTGCTCATCTCGAGACTTCCTTGTCGTCGAAACAACCGTGCCGGCGCGGGATGCGTGCAAGCCGTGTCGCTGACCCTAGGGCGCGGTGTTTATGCTGGTCAACCCCCGGTCGCGGGCGTCGCCGGCCGGACGGGTGCGGGCTGGAATTCGTCCCCGGCAGGCCCCCGCTGATAGTCTGGGCGGTGCCGTTTGATCGGCCGCGGATACCGAAGAGCTCCCACTCACGCCGCGTGAAGCACCCGCGAGGGTCGTCCGGGAGCGCCGCGCAACGGGAAACCGAGAGGAGAGCACGTGTCGATGGACGCTGCCACCAAGAAGAAGATCATCGAAGAGTACGCGACCGGCGAAGGTGACACGGGATCTCCCGAGGTCCAGGTCGCCGTGCTGACCAAGCGGATCGCACACCTGACGGAGCACCTGAAGGAGCACAAGCACGACCACCACAGCCGTCGTGGTCTGATGCTCCTCGTCGGCCAGCGCCGGCGGCTGCTCAACTACGTCGCCAAGACCGACATCGAGCGCTACCGGACGCTGATCGAGCGTCTGGGCCTGCGCCGCTGATCACCGCCAGGGCGGTTCGGCCCCAGCTCTGCTGAGGAACCGGACCGCCTTGGTGCTGCCGGTCGGGTCCGGTGCAACCAGATCCGGCCCGCAGCTGTTCGACCCACAACTTCATACGCACCATCGCAGTACACAACCCGCAAGTGATTGCATCCCACACATGCTCGACGCCTGAGAGCCTCGGTCCTCGGTAGTGGTCTTCGGGAGTCGGGCCGACCGGCCCGCCCGCGGACCTCGATCGAAGACCGGCCTCGACGAGCGAGGGATTCCCCCGCTGGACAGCAAGCCGCCTCGTGGCGGCCACGTCGAAGGGTGTGCGGATGCAGTCCGTACCGATGGCCCGCCACAGAAGGTGCGGCCGTCAAGAAAAGGAGATCCCGTGGAGGGACCCGACCTTCAGTTCACTGAAGCGATCATCGACAACGGAGCGTTCGGCAAGCACGTCGTCCGCTTCGAGTCGGGCCTGCTGGCCCGACAGGCCGCCGGCTCGGCGACCGTCTTCTTCGACGAAGACACCATGCTGCTCTCGGCCACCACGGCGCAGAGCAAGCCGCGCGACTCCATCGACTTCTTCCCCCTCACGGTGGACGTCGAGGAGCGGATGTACGCCGCCGGCCGCATCCCCGGCTCGTTCTTCCGCCGCGAAGGCCGTCCGTCCGAGGGCGCCATCCTCACCTGCCGCCTGATCGACCGGCCGCTGCGTCCCTGCTTCGTGAAGGGCCTGCGCAACGAGGTCCAGGTCGTCGTCACGGTGATGGCGCTCAACCCCAACAAGACCTACGACGTCGTGGCCATCAACGCCGCGTCCATGTCGACCCAGCTCGCGGGACTGCCGTTCACCGGTCCGATCGGCGGCGTCCGCGTTGCTCTGATCGGCCAGCAGTGGGTGGCCTTCCCCGACGTCGACCAGCTGGAGAACTCGACCTTCGACATGGTCGTGGCCGGTCGGGTCCTGGCTGACGGTGATGTCGCGATCATGATGGTCGAGGCCGAGTCCACCGAGCAGACCTGGCACCTGGTCCAGGATGGGCAGATCGCGCCGACCGAAGAGGTCGTCGCCGCCGGGCTCGAGGCCTCCAAGCCGTTCATCAAGGCCCTGTGCGACGCCCAGGCCGAGCTGGCGGCGCGGTTCCCGAAGACCACCGCCGAGTTCCCGATCTTCCTCGACTACGCCGACGACGTCTACGCCGCCGTCGAGCAGGCGGGCGCCGCCGACCTCGCTTCGGTGATGACCATCGCCAGCAAGGTGGAGCGCGAAGAGGCCACCGAGGTGCTCAAGGGCAAGCTGGTCGCCCAGCTGTCGAGCCAGTTCGAGGGCCGCGAGAAGGAGATCAGCGGCGCGTTCCGCTCGCTCACCAAGACGCTGGTCCGCCAGCGGGTCCTCAAGGACAAGGTGCGCATCGACGGTCGCGGTCTGGCCGACATCCGTACCCTGTCGGCCGAGGTCGGCGTCATCCCGCGCGTCCACGGCTCGGCCCTGTTCCAGCGCGGCGAGACCCAGATCCTGGGTGTCACCACGCTGAACATGCTCGGCATGGAGCAGAAGCTGGACACGCTGGCACCGGAGAAGTCCAAGCGTTACATGCACAACTACAACTTCCCGCCCTACTCCACCGGTGAGACCGGTCGGGTCGGTTCGCCGAAGCGTCGCGAGATCGGTCACGGTGCGCTCGCCGAGCGTGCCCTGGTGCCGGTGCTGCCGACGCGCGAGGAGTTCCCGTACGCCATCCGTCAGGTCTCGGAGGCGCTGGGTTCCAACGGCTCCACCTCGATGGGTTCGGTCTGCGCCTCGACCTTGGCCCTGCTCAACGCCGGTGTGCCGCTGCGCGCCCCGGTCGCCGGCATCGCCATGGGTCTGATCTCCGACACCGTCGACGGTCAGACCGAGTACGTCGCCCTGACCGACATCCTGGGTGCCGAGGACGCGTTCGGTGACATGGACTTCAAGGTCGCGGGTACCCGTGACTTCATCACCGCGCTGCAGCTGGACACCAAGCTCGACGGCATCCCCGCCTCGGTGCTGGCCGGTGCGCTGCTGCAGGCCAAGGACGCGCGCAACACCCTGCTCGACGTCATGAACGAGGCCATCGACGTCCCGGACGAGATGAGCCTGTACGCCCCGCGGATCATCACCATCAAGATCCCGGTCGACAAGATCGGCGAGGTGATCGGCCCGAAGGGCAAGGTCATCAACCAGATCCAGGACGACACCGGTGCGGACATCTCGATCGAGGACGACGGCACGATCTACGTCGGTGCAGACAACGGCGAGGCCGCCGAAGCCGCCCGGCAGATGATCAACGCCATCGCCAACCCGACGATGCCGGAGAAGGGCGAGCGTTACCTCGGTACCGTCGTCAAGATCACCGCGTTCGGCGCCTTCGTGTCGCTGCTGCCCGGCAAGGACGGCCTGCTGCACATCTCCAAGCTGCGCCCGCTCGCCGGCGGTGCCCGGGTGGAGAGTGTCGAGGACGTGGTCAGCGTCGGCCAGAAGATCCAGGTCGAGATCAACGAGATCGACGACCGCGGCAAGCTGTCGCTGATTCCTGTCGTCGAGGAAGAGGCGTCGGTCTGACCGACGGGTCTCCGATGGCTCCACGTACGCCCGCAACCGCTCGGCAGTCTCAGACCCCTGGTCCTCGGGCCTCTGGTCCGCGCCGCCGGAACTCTCGCCACGCCTATCTGGGTGGCGAGGTCCGGCGGAGCGAGCTGCCGAGCGGTTTGCGCGTGGTGACGGAGAACATGCCCGGCAGCCACACCTTCAGCATCGGCTTCTTCGTCGGTGTCGGCTCCCGGCACGAGACGGCCCGGCTGCACGGTGCCTCGCACTTCCTCGAGCACGTGCTGTTCAAGGGCACCGCCCGGCGCAGCCCGGAGGAGATCGCCCAGGCCATCGAGTCGGTGGGCGGTGACATCAACGCCTACACGGCCAAGGAGCACACCTGCTTCTACGCCCGGGTGCTCGCCACGAACGCCGATCTTGCTGTTGACGTGCTGACCGACATGATCGGCTCGTCGCGGATTCCGTCGGTCGAGGTCGAGGCTGAGCGTGCGGTCATCCTCGAGGAGATCGCGATGCACGCCGACGACCCGGGCGAGGTGGTCCAGGAGCTGGTCACCGGCCAGATCTTCGGCGACCACGGTCTCGGGCAGTCGGTGATCGGCTCGGAGGCGTCCATCGCCGCGCTCAGCCGGCAGCAGATCGTTCGCCACTGGCGACGGCACTACACCCCGGCCAACATGGTGGTCGCGGCCACCGGCCGGGTCGACCATGACCGGCTCGTCGCCGCACTGGTTGACTTCGCCGCGGCGGGGGAGTCCGGGCCTGCGGCGCGACGGTTGAGTCCGGACACACCGTCCGACGAGGCCGTCCTGGCGGCCTCGACCCGTCAGCTCGAGCAGTGCACCGCCTCGCTGACCTTCCCCGGCCACGGCCTGTTCGACGACCGTCGCTATCCGCTCGGGCTGCTGTCGCTGGTGCTCGGCGGCGGGATGGCGTCGCGGTTGTTCCTCGAGGTGCGGGAACGGCGCGGGCTGACCTACGGGATCGACGCCGGCGAGACGGCCTATTCCGACGCCGGGCTCTGGGGCGTCGACTGGCAGTGCTCGCCGGACAAGCTGGCCGAGATCCTGCGGCTGGTCCGCGACGGACTCGTCGATGTGGCCGAGCACGGCATCACCGACGACGAGCTCGCCAGGGCCAAGGGCCAGATGCGTGGGCAGACCGCGCTGTCGTTCGAGAGTGCCTCCTCCCGGATGGGTCGGCTCGGCGGCAGCGCGCTGCTGGGCGATACCCGGAGCCTGCCTGAGGTCTTGGACCGCTACGACGCCGTCACCGGCGCCGAGGTCCAGCAGGAGGCTGCTGCGCTGTTCGGGCAGCCACCGGTGCTCGGCGTCGTGGGTCCGCGGGTGGCCAAGGCCGCCGTGCGCCGCATCCTGACCGACTGGCCCCGATCCACCACCACGGCCGCCGCTGCGGCCGGCAGATGAGAAGCGAGGAGACCCCATGACCACACCCGTTGCGGTGTTCGGTGCCCGAGGCCGGATGGGCGCCGAGGTCTGCCGCGCCGTGGACGCGGCGGACGACCTCGAACTCGTCGCCGCGCTCGACGCCGGCGACGACCGGGAGCCGGCGCGAGCCGCCCGGGTGGTGGTCGACTTCACCCACCCGGACGCGGTGATGGGCAATCTCGCCTGGTGCATCGACGCCGACATCCACGCTGTGGTCGGCACCACCGGCTTCACCGACGATCGACTGGACACCCTGCGTGCCCAGCTGGCCGCGCACCCGCAGGTCGGGGTGCTGGTCGCGGCGAACTTCTCGATCGGCGCGGTGCTGATGATGCACTTCGCCGAGCAGGCGGCCGCGTTCTACGAAAGCGTCGAGATCATCGAGCTGCACCATCCCGACAAGGCGGACGCCCCGTCCGGGACGGCGACGACGACGGCCCGCCGGATCGCCGCCGCGCGGTCGGCCGCGGGTGTCGCTGCCCCGCCGGACGCCACCGTGCACGAGGTGCCCGGCGCCCGCGGCGCCGAGGTGGACGGCATCCGGGTCCACGGCGTACGCCTGCGCGGTCTGGTCGCCTCCCAGGAGGTATTGCTCGGAGCGGCGGGTGAGACCCTCACGGTGCGGCACGACTCGCTCGACCGCAGCTCCTTCATGCCCGGGGTGCTGGCCGGCGTCCGTGCTGTCGCCCACCGGCCGGGACTGACCCTCGGCATCGAAGACGTCCTGGGCATCGGCTGACGTGCGCACCCGCCGGGTGCTCGTCCTGCTCCTGGTGCTCGCGATCGGCGGCGCACTGCTGGTCGTCGGCGACCGACTCGCCGTCCAGGCGGCGCAGCAACGCATCGGCACCCAGCTGCAGACCGAGCTCGGCGCAGCGGAACCGGTGCAGGTCGACATCGCCGGTGTCCCGTTCCTGACCCAGCTTCTCGGGCGGCAGTTTGACGACATCCACCTGGTCGCCGACGACCTGGACGGCAGCGGACAGGTGAGCATCCCGGTCGAGCACCTTGACCTGCGCCTGTCGGACGTGGTCGTGTCCGCCGGCTACGACAGCTTCACCGCCACCACCGCCGACGGCGCAGCGCGGCTCTCCTACGCCGTTCTCGCCGACCTGGCCGGCTATCCGGTCTCGCCTGCCGGCGAGGGCCGGGTCCGGCTCGAGACGAAGACGTCGGTCCTCGGCGTCGCCGTGACCGCGACCGTCACCGGCACCTTGGCGCTCGACCCGGCGGCACAGACCTTCACCCTGGCCGACCCGACGGTCACCGTGGCCGGGGTGGAGCTGCCCGCCGCCACCGCCCGCGCGCTGCTCGGTGCGGTGGTCAAGCCGGTGCCGGTCACCGGGCTGCCGTCCGGGCTGCGACTCACCTCCGTCACGGCGACCGACGCCGCTGTGGAGGTCGGTCTGGCGGGTGAGGACGTCGTCTTCGCCTAGCTCACCCGTCGTTTCGAGTAGCACCGGCAGCGACCACCCCACGGCCGAGCCGGGTCCGGGTGGCGTCCGCCAGGTCGGCCAGGATCTGCGCGGTCTGGTCCCAGCCCAGGCAGGCATCGGTGATGCTCTGGCCGAACACCAACGGCTCGGCACCGGGCGCACCCGGAGCGGGTAGGTCCTGGCGACCAGGCACCAGGAAGCTCTCCAGCATGATGCCGCTGATCGGGTCGCCATCGCGGACCTGCTGGGCCAGCAGGCCCGCGACGACGGCTTGACGGACATGGTCCTTGCCGCTGTTCGCGTGGCTGGCGTCGACCACGACCCGCTCCGCCAGCCCGCGGGTGGCCGCGGCGCGAGCCGCGGAACGTACCGGCTCGCTGGCGAAGTTGGGTCCGGCGGTGCCGCCACGGAGGATGACGTGGCCGTCGCGGTTGCCGGTGGTCGAGACCACCGCGGCGCGGCCGTCGTCGTCGACGCCGAAGAAGACCTGCGGCTGCCGAGCGACGGTGGCGGCGTCGAGCGCATCCTGCACGCTGCCGTCGGTCCCGTTCTTGAATCCGACCGGCATTGAGAGCCCGGACGCCAGCTGGCGATGGACCTGGCTCTGGGTGGTCCGCGCCCCGATGGCTCCCCAGCTGACCGCGTCGGCGATGAAGTGCGGGCTGGTCGGTTCGAGGAACTCACACCCGACCGGGAGACCGAGATCGAGGACGTCGAGCAGCAGCCGGCGCGCCGTGTGCAGGCCCTCGGCCACGCGGTGGGTCCCGTCGAGGTGTGGATCGTTGATCAGACCCTTCCAGCCACCGGTGCTCCGGGGCTTCTCGAAGTACACCCGCATCACCACCACCAACGCGTCGTGGTGCTGATCGGCGAGGTCGGCGAGCCGGCCGGCGTACTCGCGGGCCGCCCGGACGTCGTGCACCGAGCACGGTCCGACGACGACCAGCAGCCGTGGGTCGTCACCGGCCACGACGGCGCTGATCGTGGCCCGGCTGTCGGTCACCAGCTGCTCGCGACGGCGGCCCAGTGGCAGCGCGGAGCGGATCGTCGACGGCGCCGGCAGTGGTTCGAAGCCGACGACGCGGGTGTCGGCGGTGCTGTGCGGAGCGCGGCGTGGTGCCGGCCCGGCCACAGGGGAGTGGTGGTCGATCATGGTGTCTCATCCCTTTTCCTGACGGGATGTCCTCGCGGCAGCCCGTCATGACATGACGAAGGGCAGGAACATCGGTTCCTGCCCGTTGGCTTCGGAGGGTCGTTGTGGTGCGTTAAGCGGTTGTCTCCTCCAGAGCCAACTCGGCATACGCATACCAACGACTGAACATGGCCCAGAGCGTAGCGCATCGACGCCGGGGTGGGCTCACGCGGTGATGTCGGTGTGCAACCGGATCTGCTTGAGCCGCAGCGTGTCGTCGTCGGTGCCGAGCTCACGCCAGCCGCCGTCCGGCGCCCAGCCGGCCTCGGCGAGGAAAGCGCGGCGTACGTCGTCGGTGGAGCCGACCCAACAGACCGCGCGGGTGAAGCCGTCGGCGCGGAGGGTGTCGACGCAGGCGTTCAGCAGCCGCGAGCCGTGACCTCGGCGTTGAGCTGTGGGGTCGACGACGAACTCGTCGATCAGGCCGTCGGCGGCAGGGTCGGCGTCAGGGTCGGGACTCGGCATGGTGGTGGCGAAGCCGACCACCCGCCGTTGCTCGGTGGCGACCAGCACCCGGAAGGACGCCTGCGGTGGCCGGGTGATGGCGGCATACCAGGCAGCGGTCATCTCGTCGGCGTCGATGCCGGCCAGCAGCGCCTCGGCGGCGTCGGCAGCCAGCTGCTGGGGCCAGGACCGTCGTTGCGCCTGGGCGATGGCGTCGGCCTCGCGCGGCAGGGCCAGCCGGACCGCGTCGGCGAGGGCGGGCTCGGTGGGCGGATCGGCAGGTGTGGTCACGGTTCGCCATCGTAGGCGCTGGCGTCGGGCGCCTTCGGAGCGGGCGCGTTCCGAGCTGCGGCGCCCGCCGGCGCGGCCGCGGCAGCAGCGCCTGTGGCTCAGGTCACACTCGCGGGGTGTAACGCTTTTCCCGGCCGCAGCGATATAGCAGTTGAAGTCCGTGGTTACCTGACCCCCCGAGCAGGCAACCACGGACTTCCTCTTTGTCGTGGTGCGGCGTGCTCTCTGTGCGGCTCCGCCGGCGCGTACGCCGGTCGGACGTCGGCCTCATTCGCCGCCGCTGCGCGTCGGGGCCCTGCCGGCGACGTCGGATAGCCTGCTTCGATGGCAGCAACCAGTCTTTCGGCACCACCCCAGCTCGAGAGCGGAACGCTTCGCATCGTCGCGCTCGGCGGACTGGGCGACGTCGGCCGCAACATGGCGGTCCTGGAGCTCGACTCCTCGCTGTTGATCATCGACTGCGGCGTGCTGTTCCCGGAGGACCACCACCCCGGTGTTGACCTGATCCTGCCCGGCTTCGAGGCCATCGCCGACCGGCTCGACGACGTGGTGGGGCTGGTGCTCACCCACGGTCATGAGGACCATATCGGCGCGGTGCCCTACCTGCTGCGCCAGCGCGCCGACATCCTCCTGGTCGGTTCCACACTGACCCTGGCTCTGGTCTCGGAGAAGTTCCGGGAGCACCGGATCTCGGGGGCGCAGCTGCGGGTGGTGAATGACTCCGAGCGAGTCACCCTGGGTCCCTTCGACCTCGAGTTCATCGCGGTCAACCACTCCATCCCGGACGCGCTCGCCGTGGCCGTACGCACCACCGCCGGAACTGTGCTGCACACCGGCGACTTCAAGATGGACCAGCTGCCGCTCGACGGGCGGATCACCGACCTGCGCGCGTTCGCGCGGCTCGGTGAGGAGGGCGTCGACCTGTTCCTGGTCGACTCCACCAACGCGGAGGTGCCCGGCTTCACCGCGCCGGAGAAGGACATCGCCCCGGCGCTGGAGCGGGTGTTCCACCGATCGACCCAACGGGTCATCGTGGCCTGCTTCGCGTCGCACGTTCACCGGGTCCAACAGGTGCTCGACGCCGCGGTGGCTGACGGGCGCAAGGTGGTCTATGTCGGTCGCTCGATGCTGCGCAACATGGGTGTGGCTCGTGACCTCGGCTATCTGCAGGTGCCGGCCGACACCCTGATCGAACTGCGCGATATCGACAACTACAAGCCGCACGAGGTGGTGATCATCTCCACCGGCTCCCAGGGGGAGCCGCTGTCGGCGTTGTCGCGGATCGCGAACCGTGAGCACCCGGTGATCCAGCTGAAGCCCGGCGACACCGTGGTGCTGGCCAGCTCGCTCATCCCCGGCAACGAGAACGCCGTCTATCGCGTGATCAACGGACTGGCCCGGCTCGGCGCCCAGGTGGTGCACAAGGGCAATGCGATGGTGCACGTCTCCGGCCACGCCAGCGCGGGGGAGCTGCTCTACTGCTACAACATCGTTCGGCCGCGCAACGTGATGCCGGTGCACGGGGAGATCCGACACCTGATCGCCAACGGTGACCTGGCGCGCGCCACCGGGGTTCCAGCCGACAAGACGCTGATCGTCGAGGACGGTGTGGTGGTCGACCTGCGTGACGGTGAGGCCCGGGTGGTCGGCAAGATCGACGCCGGCTACATCTTCGTGGACGGCACCACCGTCGGCGACATCTCCGAGGCCTCCCTCACCGACCGCCGCATCCTCGGTGAGGAGGGCTTCATCTCCATCGTGGCGGTGGTCGACACCCGTTCGCAGAAGATCATCAGCGGTCCCGACATCCATGCCCGGGGGTTCGTCGAGGACGACTCGGCCTTCGACTCCATCCGCCCCCAGATCGCCGACGCGCTCGCGGCTGCCCTGGCTGAAGGCGTGGACGACTCCCACCGACTGCAGCAGATCATCCGCCGCCGGCTCGGCAAGTGGGTGAGCGACACCTACCGGCGCCGCCCGATGATCGTCCCCGTGGTCGTCCAGGCCTGAGCGCGACGGCCCGGTTCGTGGGCGGTGACGGCGGTCACGCCTGCGACACCGGTTCCTCCTCGGCCCAGCCGTCGGCGAGCACAGGAAGGACGGTCGACCCACCGGTTCGGGTGCGGATCGCCGCCGCGCGCCAGGGCTCCCAGTCGGCGCGCAGGGGCCAGCCACCGGCAGTGACATGGGCGTACGCGGCTCGACCGATCCGGCGAATGTGGTCCGCCTCGGCGGTGCTGTAGGCGCCCACTGCCTCGGCCCAGGCCAGCTCGTCCTCGTCCTTGACGGTTGCGCTGCCGTCGGTGTGGACGACGAGGTCGAGAGTCAGGTCCTCGGTGTCCCAGCCGATCGGTGTCGGAGCCCAGTCGTATTCGAGATTGACGTACGTGCCGTCCGCTTCGGCCCACTGATCGCCGTCGAGCCAGCGCCACATCGACCACGGATCACCGAACCGGTGCACCATGATCACGTCCTTGCCACGCCACGGGTTGGCTAAGAACGTCGGAGCGAACCGGTCCGGGCGGAGGAACCCGCCCCGGGGTCCCTCGCGGGGACCGTCGCGGGAGTATTTCGGCGCGCCAGCGGGGACATGGACAACTACCGAGGTGCTCGTCCTGACCAGCTCGAACGCCGCCATCGCCATCCGCACCCGCCCGTGGATGACCGATCGGAGCACCACACTCGGACTCGGCTGGGGTCGCGCTGCAGCCATGGGGGCGACGATAGCCGCACTGGTTGGCCGCTCGCGTGCCCGACCGCGTTACAGCACGAAAAAGGACCTGTTCCCGAAGGAGCAGGTCCTTATGACGTCGAAGCGACAGAGTCGGGTCAGGCGAGACCCGACCGGAATCAGCGGGTGACTTTGCCGGCCTTGAGGCACGAGGTGCACACGTTGAGCCGCTTCGGGCTCCCGGCCACCGTCGCGCGCACGCGCTGGATGTTCGGGTTCCAGCGTCGGTTGGTCTTCTTCTTCGACCACGGAACGTTGTGGCCGAAGCCAGGTCCCTTGGCGCAAACGTCACATACGGCAGCCACTGGAGTTTCCTCCCCATACTTCTTACGACAGGTCTTGTGTTGGCCCGATTGGGCAACCGGAAAAGCGTACCCGACGGGGCGCGCGGATGGCCAATCGGCAACGGCTCGAGCGGCGGGGCGGATCAACCGCGGGGCGCAGCTTTCGAATCTGACGCTACTTGCTCGGGCCGACCTGCGTGGCCAGAAGCCAGCGCCACGGTCCAGCTCCGGGCGTCGACATCAACAGATCGCCCCACCGGCCCTAGGGTGACGCCGTGATCTGTGCTGGAGAACGTCCTCAACGTCGCCGGGTTCGACCCGCGGCGCCCGTCCCGTGCCAGATCGGTGGCGCCGTATGAGCGCCAACGGCGGGGCCGAGGTCATGCCGCGGCGATGGTGGCCCGTGTTACTCGGTCTCGGTGTCGGCGTGCTCGCGGTCGGTGCGGTGATGGCTGTCGTCTACTCGGTGGTCTTCGTGCGGCGGTCGCAATCTCGAGGCGGTATCGATCTGCCCTTCGTCAGCGACTACCCGACCAGCACCGATGTCCTGATGGCACCGTTCGTGGCGTTCCTCGTCGGGGGGTGTCTGGCTTTCCTCGGTGAGCTGTTGCGTCGTGGCGCGATCGTGGGCGGAGCGACCAGCAACACGGCAGTGTTCCGACCGCTTGGTCTGGCCGCCCACGCAGCGTGGATGCTGCTGCCGCTGGCTGCCTGGGCTGTCATCGTCCCCTACCTGTTGTCGAAGTCCTCGACCGGTTCGCAGGCAGCGTTCCCGTCGCTGTCCAACCTCGACTCGGACTCCGACGCGACCTTTCTGATCGGGGTCTACGGTGGGCTCGCCGCTGCGCTAGTCGGCGCCCTGGCCGGCTCGTTGTTCAAGAAGTTCTGGTATCAGCTGACCCTGCGCCGGCTGGGACCCCCCGACGCGGACTCGTCGTCGCAGTGGTGGTGGCACTTCTGCTACTACTGGCGCGCCGACGTCTGGCTGGTCGGTCTGGGCGCACTGTTGCTCGGCCTGGCTCCGATCACGAGCTTCTTCGACAGCACCGTGGGGACCCTCGTCACCGTGGCCGGCGGCGGACTGCTGGTCGGGATCGGCCTCGCCACCTGCACCAGGTATCGCCGCTCCGGGATGCCGTTGGGGGTGGCCTCCTCGGTGACCGGCAGCGCCGAGGCCGTCAGCCGATGACGGGCCGTGTCGGTGTTCGACGGATACGCTGACCCGGTGGAGGACCTGCCGACCTTGTGGGCCGCCGGCGAGCGGTGGCTGACCCGTGCCGATCAGGTCATCAGCGCCTCGGCCGGAGCCCTGAACGCGATGAACGTGTTTCCGGTCTCCGACTCCGACACCGGCTCCAACCTGACGCTCACCCTGCGGGGGATCACAGCTGCCGCTCCCGGTGCGGACCGCGACCGGCTCGACGCCGTTGCCGCGGCCGCGATCCGATCGGCGCACGGCAGCTCCGGCGCGATCGTCGCCGAGATGATCAGCTGCGTCTGCCGGAGGTTGCAGCGCCACCACCCGGCACTGGCAGCCGTGCCGTCGGGAACGCGGACGGCCGTCCTGCTGCAGACGGTGGCGGAGGCGGCAACGCGGGCAGTGGCCGAGCCGGTGGCCGGGACGATCCTCACCGTGGCCGACGAGGCGGCCCGCTCCGCTGCCGACGCCGCAGCCGACCACCCCGACGACGCACTCGCCGTGATGCAGGCGGCCGCCCGCGGAGCTCGCGCGGCGCTGCTACGTACCCCCGACCAGCTCGCCGTGCTCGGCCGCGCCGGGGTGGTGGACGCCGGCGGGCAGGCCTTCGTGCTGTTGCTCGAGGTGGCGGTCGAGGTGCTCGGCGGTCCGCCCGCCTTCCCGCTGCCGGCGCTCGACCCTCGCCCGGTCGCGCCAGGGACCGCGCCCGCCCGGGACCGGGCTGCTCTGCGGCGCAGCGCAGCGGTGGAGCACGAGGTCATGTATGCCCTGGCCGACAGCTCCCGACCCGACCTGGATGAGCTGCGGCGGCAGTTGTCAGTGCTGGGTCATAGCGTCGTGATCGTGGGCGACGAGGCGGTGGCTCAGGTGCACGTCCACCTGACCGAACCGGGACGGGCGGTGGAGGCTGCCTTGGGCCGCGGCACCCTCAGCCAGATCCGGATCACCGCACTCGGGAACCCGCCCGGCGACGCCGACCCGGCCCACTCCGCCGACCGCGGCGTCCTGTCGCTCGTGGCCGGGCCGGGCTTGGCTGCGGCCGTCCGGGCCCTGGGCGGCATCCCGGTGGGCTGCGGCGATGAGCCGGTGAGCGTCGAGCGGCTCCGCGGGCAGGCCGGGCCGGGCGGCGGGGACGTGGTGCTGCTCCCCAACGCTCCCGCCCACGTGGAGCTGGCCCACCAGCTGGCGAACACGCTCAAGCAGGCCGGCCGCCGGAGCGCCGTCATCCCGACGGTGTCCCAGGTGCAGGGACTGGCCGCGCTCGCCGTGCACGAGCCGGCTGCCGACTTCGACGCAGCGGTGGTGGCCATGAGCACCGCGGCCGCGCATGTGCGCCATGGTGCGGTGTCCGTCGCCGAACCTGTCGCCAGGAACCCGACCGGCAGCGGCGGGACAGCCGACGTGCTGGGCCACGTGGGCGGCGAGCTGGTCGAGGTCGGCGACTCGGTCGCAGACGTCGGCTGGCGGATCGTGCAGCGGCTGCTCGCCGGTGGCGGCGAGCTGCTCACCCTGGTGGCCGGCGCGGACGCCGACCCCGGCCTGCTGGACGAGCTGACCCGCCGGACCCGGGTGGTCGCGCCCACCGTCGAGGTGGAGCGGCTGGACGGCGGCCAGAGTCGCTACGCACTATTGCTGGGGGTCGAGTGAACGCCCCGCCCGGAGGCTGGCAGACCGAGGCCTACCGCAAGCTGTCCACCCGCCTGGATGGCATCGTCGGGGATAAGACGGCCAAGTATTTCGCCGCGATGAAGATCTTCACCGTCGGCGACCTGATGCACCACGTCCCCCGCCGCTACTTCTCCGGCACCGAGCTCAGCGACCTGTCCGCGCTGCAGCCGGGCGAGGAGGTCGCGGTGATGGCGGAGGTGCTCGAGTGCCGGGCGCACAACATGCCCCGAGCAGGGGAGGGCGGGTACGGCCGGAAGGCGCGGCTGGAGGCACGGGTCACCGACCACCGCGGGGTGCTGACGCTGGCCTTCTTCGGCCAGCCGCGGATGATCACGTACTGGCAGAGCCAGCTGACGAAGGGCTCTCGTGGCATCTTCGCCGGCAAGGTGAAGGAGTTCAACTCCCAGCTCCAGCTGGCACACCCCGACTTTGTGATCCTCGACGACGACGGGGCGATCGTCGGTGGCGCGCAGCGCAACCAGGTGATGGCCGAGGTGACGAAGCGGCCGTTGGTCGGGCTCTATCCCGCGTCGGCCAAGCTGCGGACCTGGACGATCGCCCAGTGCGCCGGCCTCGCCCTGGACTTCCTCGCTGACCTCGAGGACCCGCTGCCGGAGTCGATCCGCCGGGCGGCGGAGGTGGTCGACCTGACGACTGCCTTCCACGACCTGCACCGGCCCGAGGACCGGGCGGCCGCGGACCGTGGCCGTGAGCGGCTCACCTTCGATGAGGCGTTCGCGATGCAGCTGACCATGGCCGCCCGCCGCGCCGACGCCGCCGCCCACGGTGCGGTGCCGCGACCGCGTCGCGCCGGTGGCTTGCTGGACGCCTTCGACGCCCGGCTTCCGTTCACCCTGACCGCCGGTCAGGTCGAGGTGAGCGAGGAGATCAGCAGTGAGCTGGCCCGGCCGCTGCCGATGCAGCGGCTGCTGCAGGGTGAGGTCGGGTCCGGCAAGACCCTGGTGGCGCTGCGGGCGATGCTGACCGTCGTCGACGCCGGCGGTCAGGCGGTGCTGTTGGCACCCACCGAGGTGCTCGCCGGACAGCACTACGCCACCATCACCCGGATGCTGGGCGACCTGGCCGAGGGCGGCACGCTCGGGGCGGCCGAGCACGCGACCTCGGTGGTGCTGCTCACCGGCTCGATGAGCACCGCACAGAAGCGGGTCGCCATGCTCCGCGCCGCTTCCGGCGAGGCGGGCATCGTCATCGGCACCCACGCCCTGCTGGGCGCCGACGTCTCCTTCGCCGAGCTGGGCCTGGTGGTGGTCGACGAGCAGCACCGGTTCGGGGTGGAGCAGCGCGCGGCGCTCAACGCCAAGGCGGCCGCCCGGCCGCACGTACTGGTGATGACCGCGACGCCGATACCCCGGTCGGTGGCGATGACGGTGTTCGGGGACCTGGAGGTCTCCACCCTGCGCGAGGTGCCGGCCGGCCGGGCTGACGTTCGCACCGTGGTGGTCGACGCGGCGCGCAACCCCGGCTGGGTCGACCGCGCCTGGCAGCGGATCCGTGAGGAGGTCGCGGCCGGCCGGCAGGCGTACGTGGTCTGCGCCCGGATCTCCAGCGCCGACCCGCCGCGGGGTGCCCGCACCGTGGAGCTGGCCGATGAGGACCTGGACAGTCCCGAGGCGCCGGAGCCGGCGGTGGCCGCGGAGGACCTGTTCGCCGAGCTGGCACGCGGGCCGCTGGCCGACCTCCGGGTCGAGCTGCTGCACGGGCAGCTGCCCGGAGACGACAAGGACGCGGTGATGAGCCGGTTCGCGGCGGCCCAGGCGGATGTGCTGGTCGCCACCACCGTGATCGAGGTCGGGGTGGACGTCCCCAACGCCTCGGTGATGGTGATCTGCGACGCTGACCGGTTCGGCATCTCCCAGCTGCACCAGCTCCGGGGCCGGATCGGCCGCGGCGGCCATCCCGGGGTGTGCCTGCTGCTGAGCCGGGCCCCGGAGGGCTCGCTGGCCCGTGAGCGGCTGGCAGCGGTGGCCGCGACCCGGGACGGCTTCGCATTGGCAGACGTCGACCTGGAGCAGCGCCGCGAGGGCGACGTACTGGGCGCCAGTCAGTCGGGCCGCCGCTCCAGCCTGCGGCTGCTGCGGGTGCTCGACGACGCCGAGGTCATCCATCAGGCCCGTGGGCTCGCCGAGCAGTGTGTCGCCGACGACCCGAGCCTGTCGACACCAGGGCTGGCCGACGCGGTGGCCCAGCTCGAGCTGCTGGCGGCCGGCGACTGGCTGGAGCGGACATGAGCCGGATCATCGCCGGCTCTCGCGGCGGTCGCCGGCTCACCATGCCCAGCGGCGACCGGACCCGGCCGACCACCGACCGGGTCCGCGAGGCGCTGTTCGCCGCGCTCGCCTCCTGGCTCGGCACCGCGGCCCGTTCCCCCGACGCCACCTTGGCCGGACTGGCGTTCTGCGACCTCTACGCCGGGTCCGGCGCCGTCGGGCTGGAGGCGGCGAGCCGGGGCGCGGAACCGGTGCTGCTGGTGGAGGCCGACCGGCGGACCGCCGCCGTCACCAGCCGCAACGCCGCCAGCCTCGAGATCGCGGCGCAGATCCGGACCGCCAAGGTGGAACAGCTGGTGGCAGGGCCGACCGCCGTGGCATACGACGTGGTCTTCGCCGATCCGCCCTATGACCTGGACAGCCCGCGACTGGAGGAGCTGCTGGCGTCGTTGCTGGCCAACGGCTGGGTCGCCGAGGACGGGCTGGTCGTGGTGGAGCGCTCCAGGCGTACGCCTGAGCTCACCGGCTCCGGGGCGTTCGCCGAGGTGTGGTCCCGCGACTATGGCGAGACGCGGCTGGTCTTCCTGGCCCGCTGAGGTGCTGCGGTAGCGTCTCGGCATGCGCCGCGCCGTCTGCCCCGGGTCTTTCGACCCCGTCACCTTCGGACATCTCGACATCATCGCGCGGGCCGCGACGATGTTCGACGAGGTGGTGGTCGCCGTCGGCAGCAACGTCAGCAAGAACGCCCTGTTCACCCCCGACGAGCGGGTCGCCATGTTGCAGCAGGCGTGCGCCCCGTGGCCCGGCGTCCGGGTCGGCCTGATGAGCGGTCTGCTGGTCGACTTCTGCCGGGCCGAGGCGGCCGACGTCGTGGTCAAGGGACTGCGCTCGGGTGCCGACTTTGACTACGAGCTGCGGATGGCGCAGATGAACCGCCATCTGGCCGAGGTCGACACCGTCTATCTGCCCACCGCCCCGCAGTGGGCCTTCGTCTCGTCGTCGCTGGTGCGTGAGGTGGCCTCCCTGGGCGGGGACGTGACGGCCTTCCTGCCGCCTGCCGTCGCCGCAGCCACCGCTGCGCGCGTCAGCCTGCGCCGCGGCCACAGCTGAGCGGGTCAGCCTGCGCCGCGGCCACCGCTAGCGCGTCAGCCTGCGCCGCGACGCCGGCCGCTGACCTGATCGACACCCCCAACGACCGCCGGGTCGGGGCCCGGCCGGCTCTCGCGCGATCGTGGACTCGAGGACCCATCGGCTACATTGCATAGGCTAGGCCTGATGGAGCGGGGACAGGGGAATCCCGCCTCCCAGGTCGGAATCGAAGGAGCCATGGCAGACCGTCAGACTGCAGAAGACAAGCTCGCCGAACTGCGCGAGCTGATCGTGAACGCGCGCGCAATGCCGATGTCGGCATCGTGCGTGATCAACCGGGGTGAGGTGCTGGAAGCCCTCGACGGCGTGATCGAGCACTTGCCCGATGAGATCGCCGACGCCCAGAGCGTCATCGACTCGTCCGCGGCGAAGATCGCCGCGGGAGAGGCGGAAGCCGCGCGGATCGTCTCGGAGGCACGCGAGCACGCCGCCGAGCTGGCCCGGCACAGCGAGATCGTGCGGGTGGCCGAAGAGCAGGCCGCGAAGATCACCGCCGAAGCGGAGCTGGAGGCGACTGCCCTGCGGCGCGAGACCGATACCTTCATCGACTCCCGGATGGCCAGCTTCGAGTCCGTTCTGCACAAGACGTCGAGCCAGGTCCGGACCGCGCGTGCCCGGCTCGCCGAGCGCAGCGCCCTGGACGGCGAGGACAGCCCGGCGGCCGCCGTCTCGGCGGTCTGAGTTCGAGCGCACCGGTTTGGCCGAACCTCGTGCCACCGGTAAGGTGATCAGTCGGTCCCGGCAACGTCGGACCGCTTTGGCTTGGAAGGATGTGCGATGAGTTCGGCCCATCGCTCGCTGGACCCCCGATCGGGACTGGTCCTCGACGCCCACGACCTGGGTCGTCGCGCGGGCATGATGAAGCAGTTCCGCGCCACCGTCGAAGCCCCGGCGGACCTCGGCATCGCCGTGATCGGGGTACCACCCGGATCGGCGATCGACCTCGACCTTCGGCTCGAGGCGGTAGTCGAAGGAGTGCTGGTCACCGGAGTCGTCGAGGTGGCGCTGCAGGGCGAGTGCGTACGGTGCCTGACGGAGATCTCCGATGAGATGGAGATCGACGTTCAGGAGCTGTTCGTCTATCCCGGCAGCGAGGCTGAAGAAGACGACCTCGGCCGGATGGAGGGCGATCTCATCGACCTCGAGCCGGCGCTGCGTGACGGTGTGGTGCTCGACCTGCCGTTCCAACCGTTGTGTCGGCCGGACTGTCGGGGGCTGTGTGTCGCGTGCGGCGCCAACCTCAACGACGACCCGGCCCACAGTCATGATGAGCCGATCGATCCCCGGTGGGAGAAGTTGGCTGGTCTCGGTGGGACCGACGGGTCAGACGCTCAAGAATCCGCCCAGGGATAGACATAGACCATCTCCAGTGAACGCTGGAGCAAGGTAAGGAGAACATCGTGGCCGTTCCGAAGAGGAAGATGTCACGCAGCAACACGCGACACCGTCGTTCGCAGTGGAAGGCCACGGTGCCCGCGTTGGTCACCTGCGCCAACCCCGCGTGCCGGGAGAAGCACTTGCCGCACACCGCTTGCCCGTCTTGTGGCCAGTACGGCCCTCGCGCGGGTCGTCGTCAGGTCCTCGCGTCCTGATCGAGTCAGCGGCGGTCGATATGACTCGCCTCCCCGCTGGAGAACTGCTCGCGCAGCTCGGGTTGAGTGTGGCCCCCGAGCTGCTCGAGCGCGCTCTCACGCACCGGTCGTGGGCGTACGAGCAGGGTGGTCTACCCACCAACGAGCGGCTGGAGTTCCTCGGCGACTCCGTCCTCGGCCTGGTGGTCACCGAGCACCTGTTCGTCACCTACCCGGATCTGTCCGAAGGGCAGCTGGCCAAGCTCCGCGCTGCTGTCGTGAACTCGCGCGCGCTGGCCGACGTCGCCCGCGACCTCGACCTCGGCGCCGTCATCCACCTCGGTCGAGGTGAGGAGACGACCGGCGGCCGGGACAAGTCATCGATCCTGGCCGACACCATGGAGGCCGTCATCGGCGCCGTGTTCCTCGAGCACGGCATCGACGCCGCCCGGGTGTTCGTGCACCACCTGTTCGACCCGTTGATGGCCGACGTCGCCACCCGTGGCGCCGGGCTGGACTGGAAGACCTCGCTGCAGGAGATCGCGTCGCTGAAGAACCTCGGCGTGCCCGTCTATGAGGTGACCGAGTCCGGTCCCGACCACGCCAAGACCTTCCAGGCGATGGTCGTCATCGCCGGCCGCAGCTTCGGCCCGGGCGCCGGCCGGAACAAGAAGGAGGCGGAGCAGAACGCCGCCGCCCTCGCGTTCGCCGCGCTGAAGGTGATGAACGACAGCCTTCCCGGCTGAGGTGTCGTCGCCGATGTCGCTCGTGGCCCGTGCCTGAGCTGCCCGAGGTCGAGTCGGTCCGCCGCGGCCTCGCCGACGGCCTGACCGGCCGCCGGATCGTTGCGGTGCAGGTGCTGCACCCCCGCCCGGTACGCCGCCACCTCGCCGGGGCCGACGACTTCGCCGCCGCGTTGACCGGACGTAGGTTCGCCGAACCCCGACGACGCGGCAAATACCTGTGGCTGCCGTTCACCGACGGCGACGCCATGCTGGCCCACCTCGGGATGAGCGGCCAGTTCCGGTTCGACGCCGCCGACCAGCCCGACGCCCCCAACACCCGGGTCCGGTTTCTCCTCGACGATGGCGACCCGCAGCTGCGCTTCGTCGACCAACGCATGTTCGGCGGGCTGTCGCTGGCCGAGGGGGGTGCCGAGCTGCCGGCCGAGATCGCGCACATCGCCCCGGACCCGTTCGAGGAGTCGTTCGACCTGGACACGGTGGTGCGGCGGCTGCGCCGTAAGCGGACCGGCGTGAAGCGGGCCCTGCTGGACCAGCAACTGATCTCTGGCATCGGCAACATCTACGCCGACGAGGCCCTGTGGCGCGCCCGGCTGCACTACGCCCGCGCCACCGACACCTTGCCGCGCAAGGCTGCGGTGGAGCTCGTCGGCGCCGTCACCGCCGTGATGCGCGAAGCCCTCGAGGTCGGTGGGACGTCCTTCGACTCGCTCTACGTCAACGTCAACGGCGCCAGCGGCTACTTCGACCGCTCGCTGGCGGTCTACGGGCAAGAAGGTCTGCCCTGTCCCCGCTGCGGGACCCCGGTGCGCCGCGAGCCCTTCATGAACCGCTCCTCCTTCCGCTGTCCTCGCTGTCAGCGGGTGCCCCGGCACGCGCGGTACTGAGCCGGACGACTGCCTGCTCGGGCGGGGTGTCCGAGCCGCCCGCCGGTGCTGGAGGGTTCTACGCTGGCTGCATGCCTGAGCTGGTCACCCCCGACGTCGCGTACCGGGTCTCCTTCGTCGCGGCCATGCGCGAGGACTCGACCCAGCCGTATCTGTTCACCGGCGGCCTCGACGCGCTGGAGCGGCCCGAGCGGTTCGCGGCCTACGTGGACCGGCTGCTCGCCGACGCCGACCCGGCGGCGCATCGCCCGCCGCAGATGGTGCCCGGCACCACCTTGTGGTGGGTCGACGGCGATGAGTTCCTCGCCCGGGTCTCCATCCGGCACGCGCTCACCCCGTCGCTGCGGACCCATGGTGGCCACATCGGCTACTGGACCCGGCCATCGGCTCGGGGACGTGGCCACGCCACCGGCGCGTTCCGGGCGAGCCTGCCGGTGGCTGGCCGGCTGGGGCTGGACCCGGTGCTGGTGACCTGCGACCACGACAACGAGCCGTCCCGGCGGATCATCGAAGGCGCCGGCGGTGTGCTCGAGCAGCGGATCGAGCGCAAGCTGCTGTTCTGGGTTCCCACAGGTTCGACACGGTAGGCTCTGGCGATCGTGCAACGACTACGCCACTTCTTGTTCGTCCGCCATGGGCAGAACTGGCTCCTGCTGTTCAGGTTCGGCCTCGTCGGCGGGTCCGGGGTGCTGGTCAACCTGATCGCGCTGATCATCGCCGCAAAGCTCGGCCCCGGCGACCAGACGGTGTTCTGGAATCTGCCGCTGACCGAGTTCAACGTCCGCTGGTATCACGTCTACTCCACCATTGCGTTCTTGGTGGCCAACGTCTGGAACTTCCAGCTCAACCGGCTCTGGACGTTCAAGAGTGCCGGCCACTCCGGCTGGTTCCGCGAGTACTTCCCCTTCCTCACCGTCGGTCTGCTGGGCCAGGCGATCGGCCTGGCCATCCTGACCGCGTTGATGCACCCAGGCTCTGTGGTCTCGCTGTCGCCGACCTTCTTCGACAACTCCACGGGGTTCCGGACCCGCCTGTACTGGGCCCAGCTCATCACCGTCATCGTGGTGACCCCGGTCTCGTTCGTGCTGAACAAGCTGTGGACCTTCTCCGCGGTCCGGCGCCCGGTCGGGCTCAGCGAGCCCGAGGACACGCGGGCGGGAGCCGCCTGAGGCGGCCGGTACGCCGCCGCGATTCGGTTAGAGTGACACTGCCTCGTGGCCAGGCAGACCTGATGAGAGGCCGACCCCGATGAAAGGCTTGCGGTGTACCTCAAGAGCTTGACGTTGCGCGGTTTCAAGTCCTTCGCCTCGGCCACCACCTTGAACTTCGAGCCGGGGATCACCTGCGTCGTCGGACCGAACGGCTCCGGCAAGTCCAACGTGGTCGACGCGCTCAGCTGGGTGATGGGGGAGCAGGGCGCCAAGTCCCTGCGCGGCGGCAAGATGGAGGACGTCATCTTCGCCGGGACCTCCGGCCGCGCACCACTGGGCCGCGCCGAGGTCGTGCTCACCATCGACAACTCCGACGGCGCGCTGCCGATCGAATACGCCGAGGTGACCATCTCGCGGACCATGTTCCGCAACGGCGGTTCCGAGTACGCGATCAACGGCTCCAGCGCCCGGCTGCTGGACGTGCAGGACCTGCTCAGCGACTCCGGCATCGGCCGCGAGATGCACGTCATCGTCGGCCAGGGCCAGCTCGACTCCATCCTGCAGGCCACGCCGGAAGGCCGACGCGGCTTCATCGAGGAGGCCGCCGGCGTCCTGAAGCACCGTAAGCGCAAGGAGAAGGCGCTGCGCAAGCTGGAAGCCTGCGAGGTCAACCTCAACCGCCTGTCGGACCTGATCGCCGAGATCCGGCGCCAGCTCAAGCCACTCGGCCGGCAGGCCGAGGTGGCCCGCAAGGCCGCGGTGATCCAGGCCGAGGTCCGTGACTCCCGGGCCCGGCTGCTGGCCGACGACCTGGTGCAGGCGACGCTGGCGCTGGAGACAGAGCTCGCCGACGAGCAGGCGATGCGCCAGCGCCGGGCGGAGCTGGAACGCGCACTCGAAGCAGCGCGCCAGGCCGAGATCGAAGCGGAGGAGACCGTACGCCAAGGCGTACCGCGGCTGACGGCCGCACAGGAGACCTGGTATGCCCTCGCCGCCCTGCGGGAACGGGTCGCCACCACCTCCTCGATCGCCCGCGAGCGGGTCCGCAACGCCGCGAATGACCCGGGCGAGGTCCGTCAGGGCCGCAATCCCGAGGAGCTGGAGCGCGAAGCCGCCAGCGCCGCCGCGCAGGAGCAGGAGCTGGCCCGCGAGGTCGCAGCCAAGGCCGATGCCCTGCGGGAGGCGACGACCGCTCGGACCCGGGCCGAGGATGCCCACCGCGCCGAGGAATCCCGGCTGGCCGCGGTCCTGCGGGCGGCCGCCGACCGGCGCGAAGGGCTGGCCCGGCTGACCGGCCAGGTCAACTCGTTGCGCAGCCGGGCCGAGGCCGCCGAGGCTGAGATCGGCCGGCTGAGCGTCGCCCAGCAGCAGGCCGTCGAGCGGGCCGCGGTGGCCACCCGTGCCTTCACCGCCCTGGAGACCAAGGTGGCCGGGCTCGACGACGGCGAGCTCGGCCTGGACGCCGAGCACGAGGCCGCCCAGGAGCGGCTGGACGAGCTCGAGGCCCAGCTCGCCGAGCTGCGCCGGCAGGAGCTGGCTGCGGCGCAGGAACGCGCCGGCCTCGCCGCGCGGGTCGAGGCGCTGCAGGTCGGCCTGAACCGCAAGGACGCCGCCGGCGCGCTGCTGGCCGCCACGGACACCGTGGACGGCCTGCTGGGCTCGGTCGCCGCGCTGGTCGGCGTCGAGAACGGCTTCGAGACTGCCATCGCCGCCGCGTTCGGCGCCGTCGCCGACGCCGTCGCGGTCACCGGGCTGGACGCCGCGGTGAGCGCCTTCGACCATCTGAAGGCCGAGGACCTGGGCCGGGCCGGGCTGCTGCTCGGCGGCTCGGAGCCGGCCGAGGACAGCGACTCCTGGCCCACCCTGCCTGACGGCGCCCGCTACGCGGTCGACGTGGTGAGCTGCGCGCCGGAGCTCACCCCGGCGGTCCGTCGGGTGCTCCGCCTGGTGGCGGTGGTCGCCGATCTGCCGGCGGCGCGTTCGCTGGTCGCGGCGGACCCGGCGCTGGTTGCGGTCACCCGTGACGGTGACGTACTCGGTCGTTACGTCGCCGCGGGTGGGTCGTCGGCCCAACCGAGCCTGATCGAGGTGCAGGCCGCGATCGACGAGGCTGAGGCCAAGCTGGCCGCCGCCAACCACACCTGCGAGCGGCTGCGGTTCGCCCAGAGTGAGCTGAATGACCAGCACCGCGACGCCGTCGCGGCGGTCGAGGTGACGCTGGCCCGGTTGCACGAGTCGGATGCCGCGATGGCCGCGGTCGCCGAGGAGCTCGGCCAGCTCAGCTCGACGGCCAAGTCCGCGCATGGCGAGGCCGACCGGCTGACCCAGGCCATCGTGAACGCCGAGCAGGCCCGGGACCGCGATGTCTCCGGGCTGGCCGAGCTGGAGCAGCGGCTGGTGGCCGCCAGCGAGACCACCGAAGAGGTGGAGCCCGACCCCCGGGTGCGGGACGAGCTCGCGGAGCAGGCCCGGCTGGCGCGGGCGGCCGAGATGGACGCCCGGCTGGCGTTGCGGACCGTCGAGGAGCGGGTCCGGGCACTGGCTGGTCGCTCCGACTCGCTGCGCCGCGCTGCCGAGAACGAGCGGCAGGCCCGGGCCAAGGCGCAGGCGCGACGCGAGCGGATGCAGCGCGAGGCCGAGACGGCGGCGGCGGTGCTGACCGCCGGGGCGTACCTGGCTGCGCAGGTGGAGCGGTCGATCGCCCGGGCGGCGGTGGATCGCACCGCTGCGGAGGCCGCCCGGGCCGAGGCCGACGCAGCGCTGGCGGAGGCCCGGCGCACAGTGCGTACGCTCACCGCCGACTTCGAGAAGCTCGTTGACGCCTCCCACAAGGACGAGATGGCACGGGCTGAGCAGCGGATGCGGGTGCAGACCCTGGTCGAGAGGGCGATGGCCGACCTCGGGATGGACGCCGAGGTGCTGGTCACCGAGTACGGACCTGACCGGCCCGTCCCGGTGCTGACCCGACCCGACGGGACCGCTCTCACCGAGGACGACGAGCAGCCCGAGCCGGTCGCGTACGTCCGGGAGCAGCAGCAGAAGCGGTTGCGGACCGCCGAGCGGGCGTTGGGGGTGCTGGGCCGGGTCAATCCGCTGGCGTTGGAGGAGTTCGACGCCATGGAGGAGCGGCACCGGTTCCTGTCCGAGCAGCTGGAGGACCTGCGCAAGACCCGCAAGGACCTGATGGACATCATCGAGGAGGTCGACAACCGGGTCGAGCAGGTGTTCGCCGAGGCGTACGCCGACGTGGAGAAGGCGTTCGTGCGGGTGTTCGCCCGGCTGTTCCCCGGCGGGGAGGGGCGGCTGATCCTGACCGAGCCCGGCAACTGGCTGACCACCGGCGTCGACGTCGAGGCCCGTCCTCCCGGCAAGAAGGTCAAGCGGTTGTCGCTGCTGTCCGGCGGCGAGCGGTCGTTGATCGCCGTCGCGTTCCTGGTCTCGCTGTTCATCGCCCGGCCGAGCCCGTTCTACATCCTCGACGAGGTGGAGGCGGCGCTGGACGACACCAACCTGGGCCGGCTGCTGGAGATCTACGAGGAGCTGCGCGCCAACAGCCAGCTGCTGGTCATCACCCACCAGAAGCGGACCATGGAGGTCGCCGACGCCCTGTACGGCGTGACCATGCGCGGCGACGGCGTGTCCGCGGTGATCAGCCAACGACTGCGCGAGTCCGTCGCCTGAGGCTGGGTCATCCGGGCTGAGGCGGGTCATCCGGGCTGAGCTCGGGTGATCCGGGGAATGAGCCCGGCGCGGTGACGAGATCGTGACCAAACGGGTCCGCGTGGCGCCGTCCGTGTCCGGCGCCCCTGGCGGCAGGCCGATGCCAGAATAGGGGCGAGGGCCGTTGCCCTCGCCCAGCCCGCTCACTGAGTGGGTCTGACAGTTCCTTCCCCGATCTGTCCTGACTGTCTGAAAGGCCGTCCCGTGACGTCCATCGTGTTGTCCATGTTCGTGATCTTGACCGTTGCCGCCGGTGTGGCCGGTGTGGTGGTCCTCGGTATCGAGGGGCGCGGCCGTTCCCGCGTGCCGCAGCTCACCGACCGGTTCGCCCGGGCCGCCCGGCATCTCAACGGCGACGCGGAGCCACCGGCCCGCTTCGTCCGGCTGATCGAGCGGCACGTGCTGGTGCACCTACGCTCACGCCTGCGCACCCGCTGACCTGCACCAGGTGACCTGCGCACCCGCTGACCTGCGCACCCGCTGACCTGCGCACCCGCTGACCTGAGCACCAGGTGACCTGCGCACCCGCGGACCGGCACCCGCCCTGAGCCGGCATCCCCGGTTGAGCCGCTGCCCTCTCGGCGGGGGTCTCGGGCTGGCGCGCCTGCGGGCGCGAGGAACGCAGAGCGCGGGCGCCGCCCTAGGATGAGGCGGTGGATCCAACAACTCTGTACCTGATCATCGGTGGGATCATCCTGCTGCTCCTGGTGGGCACCGGAGTCGGTCTCGTCACGACCCGCCGGCGCAACGCGCTGCGGGCCGGACGGCGTCCCTCCGAGCTGACCGGCGACCAACCTCGCACCTCCGCACCGGCGGAGGACACCGAGCCCAGCACTGGCGGCGGGGTCGACCTGCGCGAGGCGCCGGAGACCGATCGCCCGCTGCCCGAGGTCGAGCTGGAGCCGGCCGCCCCGGTGGTCGAGACCCCCGAGCCGGTGCAGAGTCGGCTCGCCCGGCTGCGCCGGCGTCTCTCCGGCTCCGACAACGCGCTGAGCCGCGGCCTGCTGGCCCTGCTGTCGCGCGACCGGATCGACGAGGAGACCTGGGAGGACTTCGAGGACACGTTGTTGATGTCCGACCTGGGAGTCGGACCGACCACCGAGCTGGTGACGGCGCTTCGGTCGCGGCTGCGGGTGGACGGGGTGGCCGACTCCGAGAGCGCCCGCGCCATCCTGCGCGAGGAGCTGGTGGCCTTGGTGAACCCGAACCTCGACCGCAGCCTCGCCACCGAACGGTCCGAGACACCCGCCGTCGTCATGGTGGTCGGCGTGAACGGCACCGGCAAGACCACCACGGTGGGCAAGCTCGCCCGGGTGCTGGTGGCCGAGGACAAGGACGTGCTGCTGGGTGCTGCGGACACCTTCCGGGCCGCGGCCGCCGACCAGCTCGAGACGTGGGGTTCCCGGGTCGGCGTCCCCACGGTGCGCGGTGCCGAGGGGGCTGACCCCGCCAGCGTGGCGTTCGAGGCCGTCCAGCACGGCATCGAGGGTGAGGTCGACGTGGTGCTGATCGACACCGCCGGTCGGCTGCACACCAAGACCGGTCTGATGGACGAGCTCGGCAAGGTGAAACGGGTGATCGAGCGCAAGGCCCCGGTCACCGAGGTGCTGCTGGTGCTGGACGCCACCACCGGTCAGAACGGCCTCACCCAGGCCCGGATCTTCGCCGAGGTGGTGTCGGTGACCGGCATCGTGCTGACCAAGCTCGACGGATCGGCCAAGGGCGGCATCGTGGTGCAGGTGCAGCGCGAGCTGGGCGTACCGGTGAAGCTGATCGGACTCGGCGAGGGTGTCGACGACTTGGCCCCGTTCGACGCCGAGGTCTTCGTCGACGCGCTGCTCACCCCGAGCTGACCTTCCTCGCGGAGCGACGCCGTCAGCCGAGCCGGCGGCGCTCGGTGGCGTCGGGGGCGTTCTCGGTGACGCAGTACGCCAGCCCGGCGGGGTCCCGCAACGCGAACCAGCCGCCGCCCGGGCCGATCGGCTCCGCCCCGAGCGCGAGGTGGCGCCGCGGTTCCGCGACGAGGTCGTCGGTACCCAGGTCGAGATGGGCCCGGACCGGCCCGGTCGGCTCGTCCAGCCGCTGGAACAGCAGCTGCAGCGGTGAGCTGGCGCCGTCGTGGATCTTGCCGAGGAACGGGTCGTTCGCCTCGAACCAACCCCAGCCGAGTCCCGCGCGCCAGAAGGCGACCTCGGCGTCGACCCGGTCCTGCGGCAGGTCGAGGCAGACCTGCACCAGCCGGGAGCGGTGCCCGCCCGGCCAGCGGACCGGCTCCGGCAGCTGGTGCTCGGCCGCCCTGACAAGGCAGAACGGCAGGCCGCCCGGAGAGCGGAGCGTCTGCCAGCCGGCGGTGGCCGGGCCCGGCGCCTGACGCCGCACCGGCTCGGCCCCGAGCGCGGTCCAGTGTCGGGTCGCCGTCATCACGTCGGGGACCTCCACGTCGAGGTGGATCTGCGCGGGACCGTCGACGGCCTGGAGGTGGACGTACGCGTTCTCCTGCCCCGGCGGGGATGTCCCAGCTGGGGGAGTGAAGCTGGCCAGCCCCGGATGACCCTCCCAGGCGGAGCCGAGCGGCCAGCCCAGCGCCGCGGACCAGAACGCGGCGGCACGGGCGTGCGTCGCGGGCGGGACGTCGATGACCGCGTGCAGCCAGCCCATGGCGCCAGCGTAGTGCCGCCCTCGGTGTCGAGAGCGCTGGGCGCGGTCGAGTCGATTAGGCTGGCAGGGTTCCACCCGCTGACCGAAGGACGCGCTCGTGTTTGACACCTTGCAAGACCGGCTCGCAGCCACGTTCAAGAGCCTGCGCGGCAAGGGACGGCTGTCCGACGCCGACATCGACGCGACCTGTCGCGAGATCCGCATCGCCCTGCTGGAGGCGGACGTCGCCCTGCCGGTGGTGAAGGAGTTCGTGGCCTCGGTCAAGGAGCGCGCTCGCGGTGCCGAGCTCTCCGGTGCGCTCAACCCGGCCCAGCAGGTCATCAAGATCGTCAACGACGAGCTGGTCGTCATCCTGGGCGGTGAGACCAGGCTGCTGCGCTTCGCCAAGCGGCCGCCGACGGTCATCATGCTCGCCGGCCTGCAGGGTGCCGGAAAGACGACGCTCGCCGGCAAGCTCGCCCTGTGGCTGAAGGACGCCGGTCACTCCCCGTTGCTGGTCGCCTCCGACCTGCAGCGGCCGAACGCGGTCAACCAGCTCCAGGTGGTCGGCCAGCGGGCCGGCGTGCACGTCTTCGCGCCGGAGCCCGGCAACGGCGTCGGCGACCCGGTCGCGGTGGCTCGCGCCTCTCTCGCCGAGGCAGAACGCAAGCTCTACGACGTGGTCATCGTCGACACCGCCGGCCGGCTCGGTGTGGACGCCGAGCTGATGCAGCAGGCGGCCGACATCCGCGACGCGGTCAACCCGGATGAGATCTTGTTCGTCGTCGACGCCATGATTGGCCAGGACGCGGTCAACACCGCGAACGCCTTCGCCGCCGGTGTCGGCTTCGACGGCGTGGTGCTGACCAAGCTCGATGGCGACGCCCGCGGTGGCGCCGCGCTGTCCATCGCCCGACTGACCGGACGTCCGATCATGTTCGCCTCCAACGGCGAGCAGCTCAAGGACTTCGACATCTTCCATCCCGACCGGATGGCGAGCCGGATCCTGGGCATGGGCGACATGCTCACCCTGATCGAGCAGGCCGAGAAGACCTTCGACGCCGAGCAGTCGGCCAAGGCGGCGGCCAAGCTGTCAGGTCAGGGCGGGGAGTTCGGGCTGGCGGACTTCCTCTCCCAGATGCAGATGGTCCGCAAGATGGGCCCGCTGTCCAAGATCTTCGGCATGCTGCCGGGGATGGGCGAGATGAAGGACCAGATCGCCAACATCGACGAACGCGAGATCGACCGGATCGAGGCGATCATCCACTCGATGACGCCCGCGGAGCGGGACGACCCCAAGATCATCAACGGCTCCCGCCGGGCCAGGATCGCCCGCGGCGCCGGGGTCGAGGTGTCCGAGGTGAACGGCTTGGTAACCCGGTTCTTCGAGGCGCGCAAGATGATGATGTCGATGGCCAGCGGCCGGATGCCGGGCATGCCCGGTCTGCCCGGGACAGGGGGCGGGAAGGCCCGCCAGCCCAAGCAGCAGGCCAAGAAGAAGGGCGGCAAGAAGGTCTCGGGCAACCCGGCCAAGCGCAACGCGCCGGCCGCCCCGGCGACGGTGTCCGACCCCGCCGAGGCGTTCGGTGCCACCCCGCAGCTGAGCCCGGACGAGCTGCAGCAGGCGATGGGGGACTTCGAGCTGCCGCCCGAGCTGCGCAAGATGTTCGGCAAGGCCGGCAAGTAGCCGTCGAGGTCGTGCCCGACTCCAGCCGTGCGCGGCCCTACTCGCCCAGCCGCGGGCGGCTGCATCTGCGCGGCACCGTGCTGCCGGACGGCGAGGTCCGCGATCTGTGGGTGCTGGACGGCACGATCCGGACCGAGCCGGTGGCCGACGCCGACACGGTGGTGGACGGCGGCTGGATCATGCCGGGCCTGGTGGATGCGCACTGTCACGTGGGGCTGGACTCGTCAGGGGCCGTACCCGACGCGGTGGCCGAAGAGCAGGCGCGAGCTGACCGCGACGCCGGGGCGCTGCTGCTGCGCGATGCCGGCTCGCCGGCCGACACCCGCTGGGTGGACGACCGGGACGACCTGCCGAGGATCATCCGTGCCGGGCGTCATATCGCCCGACCCAAGCGCTATCTCCGCAACTACGCCGACGAGGTCGAGCCCGACCACCTGCTGCAGGCGGTCGAACGGCAGGTGGCGGCGGGCGACGGCTGGATCAAGCTGGTGGGGGACTGGATCGACCGCGACGTCGGCGAGCTTGCGCCGCTGTGGCCGTTCGAGGTCGCCCGCGCGGCCATCACCCGTGCCCATCAGCTCGGCGCCCGGGTCACTGCACACGTGTTCGGCGAGCAGGCGACGACCGAGCTCGTCGCGGCCGGCATCGATGGCATCGAGCACGGTACCGGGATCACCGACGAGACCATCGTCGCGATGGCCGAACGGCAGGTGGCCCTGGTGCCGACGCTGATCCAGCTGGAGAACTTCGAGCGCTTCGCGGCCGCGGGTGAGGCCAAGTTCCCCCGGTATGCCGCCCAGATGCGATCCCTCTACGCCACCCGGCTGGACCGGTTCGGCGCGGCCCACGACGCCGGCGTGCCGATCTACGCCGGCACCGACGCGGGCGGCTACCAGCCGCATGGCCTGGTCGGCGCCGAGATAGCCGCCCTGGGCCGGATCGTCGCACCGGAGTACGCCCTCGGGGCGGGCTCGTGGCGGGCCCGGCGCTGGCTCGGCCGTGACGACCTGCTGGTCGACGGTGCTCCCGCGGACCTGGTCGTCTATGACGCCGATCCCCGGGCCGATCTGACCGTGCTCGGTCACCCTCGCCACGTCGTCCTGCGGGGACAGCTCGTTGGCTAGGACCAGCAGAGCTGCCGCCCTGCTGGCCGCTCTGGCGCTGCTGGTCGGCCTGCCGGTGTCGCCGGCGGCGGCCCAGACCCCACCGGTGACCGAGACGCCGCTGACCATGGCGGCGACGCCGGAGCCCGATGGCGCGCCGGTAAATCTGGACGTCTCGCTCTTCACCGCCGATCCGGGCGTCCCCGCCCCTGCGGTGGTGCTGGCCCACGGCTTCGGCGGCAGCAAGAGCGACAGCGCTGCGGTGGCCCGCGACCTCGCCGCCGACGGCTATGTGGTGATCACCTACACCGCCCGCGGCTTCGGTCGCTCCGGTGGGCTGATCCACCTCAACAATCCGGCCTACGAAGGTCGAGATGCCGTCCGTATCGTCGATCTCGCCGCCGGTCGACCCGAGGTCGCCAAGCAGGGCGACGACCCGGTGATCGGCTTCGCCGGCGGGTCGTACGGCGGTGCGATCTCCATCCTGGCCGCCTCGCTCGACCCCCGGGTGGACGCCATCGCACCGTCCTTCACCTATTCCAGCCTGACCCAGGCGCTCTTCCCGCAGTACGCCACGACGCACCCACCGACGACGGTGGCCGACGTGTCCTCGGTGGCCACGACCGGGGTGTTCAAGCAGCGCTGGGCGTCGCTGTTCTTTCTCGGCGGCGGGGGCGGCGGGAGCGGCGGCGACTCCCTGTGCGGACGGTTCACGCCACAGCTGTGCCAGGGCTATCTGCAGACCGCACAGACCAACGTGGCCGACCCCGCCCTGCTGAGTCTGCTGCGTCAGTCGGACCTCACCGGGCGGGCGGCGAAGATCACCGCGCCGACCCTGCTGATCCAAGGCGAGGACGACACCTTGTTCCCGCTGGACCAGGCCGACGCGACCGCCCGGGCACTGCCGGCCAGCACCGAGCTGAAGACGCGATGGGTGACCGGTGGCCACGACACCACGATCGATCTCGACGCGGTGCTTCCCGACCTGCAGCGCTGGTTCGACCGCTACCTGAAGAACGACGCCGTCCCGGCCGACACGAGCTTCGAGGCGGCCGTACCCGAGACCTCGCTCGTCGGTGGCGACGACGACGAACCCGACAGCACCACCGTGACGACGGCGAGCTATCCGGGCCGCGGCTCGACCCTGACCACCCGGTCGCTGGCACTGACCGGGGAAGCCGAGCAGACGATGATCTCGCCGCCGGGGGGCAGCCCGGCCGCGCTGACCAACCTGCCGGGTACCGGCCAGGCGCTGCGGACCCTGTCGAGTCTGGGCGGCTACGGACTGGCGGTGCTTCCGGGACAGAGCGCGACCTGGACCAGCAGCCCGCTGACCGAGCCCTTCACCCTCCTCGGCAGCGGGGACGTGCAGCTGTCGGTCTCCTCATCGACCACAACCGCCACGCTGTTCGCCTCCCTGTGGGATCTGGGACCCGACGGTCCCGCGCCCGGCGGCACCGGCGGTGCCGCTCCGACCAGTGCCGTGCTGCCGCAGCTGGCGGTCGCCCCCGTCCGGCTGACCGGGCTCACCCCCGGACAACCGAGGACCGTCCGGGTCGCGCTGCCGCCGGTGGCCGCCCAGGTGCCGGTCGGTCATCGGGTCAGGCTGGTGCTGTCCAGCACCGACCAGGCGTACGCGGTGCCCACCGAAGCCGCGCTCTATCGAGTCGCGCTGGTCGGTGGCGCGGTCACCGTGCCTGATCCGACCGTGAACGCGGTGGTGAGCCGGCCCGACCTCGACGTCCCGCGAGGGCTGGTCGTGGTGGTCGGCGCCCTGGTGCTGGCCGGGCTGGCCGGCCTGGTGCTGATCTGGCGGCGTCGCCGCGGCACCGTGGTGCGGGAGGATCTGCGCGACGTCCCGCTCTACGTCGACGGTGTGGTCAAGACCTATCAGGACGGCTTCAAGGCCGTGGACGGTGTCACCTTCAGCGCCCGACCGGGTCAGGTGGTCGGGCTGCTGGGCCCCAATGGCGCCGGCAAGACCACCACCATGCGGATGATGGTCGGGCTGATCCGGCCTGACGCGGGCGGGGTGTACGTCCTCGGCGAGCCGGTGGACGCGGGTGCTGACGTCCTCGGCAACGTCGGTGCCTTCATCGAAGGGCCCGGGTTCCTGCCGCACCTGAGCGGCTGGGACAACCTGCATGCGTACTGGCAGGCCACCGGCCGCCCGCTGGCCGAGGCCCACCTCGAGGAGGCGTTGGAGATCGCCGGCCTGGGGTCGGCCATCCACCGCCGGGTCCGCGGCTACAGCCAGGGCATGCGGCAGCGGTTGGGCATCGCCCAGGCGATGCTCGGGCTGCCGGCGCTGCTGCTCCTGGACGAGCCCACCAACGGCCTCGACCCGCCGCAGATCAAGGCGATGCGGGCCGTCCTGCACGACTACGCCGCGTCCGGTCGTACGGTGGTGGTGTCCAGCCATCTGCTCGCGGAGGTGGAACAGACGTGCACCCACGTGGTGGTGATGAACCAGGGCAAGGTGGTACTGACTGGCTCCATGGCCGAGCTGACCGCCAGTGATGACGTGACGGTGATCGGGCTCGCCGATGGGGCCGATCTGAGCGCCGCGGCCGCCTCGCTGCGCGCACTCGGCGTGGCCGTCGTCGTCCAGGACCAGCAGCTGCGGGTGACCGGTACGTTGCCGCGGGCCGAGCTGGTCGGGCGGCTGGTCGCCGACGGTCACCCGATCGAGTCGGTCGACGGCCGCCGGCAGCTCGAGGAGGTCTTCCTTGCCATGGTGGGACCGGCGGGCACCACGACAGGGCAGCAGCCATGACCACCTCACCCGTCCACACCGGACCCCGGCGCAGGGTCAAGGCGCTGCCGCTGCGGGCCGAGATCCGACGCCAGCTCCGGCGACGGCGGACCCAGGGGGTGTTCGCCGTGTTGGCCGCGCTGCCGTTGATCCTGGTCGCCGCCTTCACCCTCGGCACCGACGAGTCGGACAGTGGCGCCCGCGGCTTCGTCGACCTCGCCCAAGACAGTGGCGCCAACCTCGTCGTCTTCACACTCTTCGCCTCGACCAGCTTCCTGCTGATCGTGGTGGTTGCGCTGTTCGCCGGTGACACGGTGCCGTCCGAGGCCAGCTGGAACTCGCTGCGCTATCTGCTCACCGCTCCGGTCCGGCGGGAGAGGCTGATCCGGCAGAAGCTGACGGTGGCGGCGATGTTCTCGGTCGCGGCCCTGGTCTTCCTGCCCGCGTGGACCCTGGTGGTCGGCGGGGTGGCGTACGGCTGGGGCCCCTACATCGGGCCGACCGGGGAACAGATCGGCTGGCCCGCCTTCGCCGGCCGGCTCGCGCTCATCGTGGCGTACCTGTTGGTCAGCCTGCTGGTGGTCGCCGCGGTGGCGTTCGTGCTCGGCGTGTGGACCGACGCCCCGCTCGCCGCGGTCGGCGGCGCTGTGCTGCTGATGATCCTGTCCGCCATCCTCGACTCGATCCCCGCCCTCGGCTCGCTCCGTTCAGCACTGCCGGGTCACTACGCGTACGCCTGGGCCGACGCGCTCTCGGTCCAGATCGACTACTCCGACATGGTCCGTGGTGCCCTGTGGTCCATCGGCTATGCGGTGGTGCTGACCGGGCTGGCGGTGTGGCACTTCCTGCGCAAGGACATCACCAGCTGAGGACGACCAGAAACCCGTCCGGATCGGGGTGCGATCGGCGTACGCTTCGGCTACCGAGCTGACCGGGCTCGCAGACAAGGGAGTTCGCCATGGCCGACAAGTCACCACGACAGCACCTCACCAAGAAGGCCGGCAAGTCCATCAAGGAGAAGCGGGCCGACAAGAACGCCAAGTCCGGCGCGAGTCAGATCGTCGAGCCGCCCACGCCGCGCAAGAAGAAGTAGCTCCGGCGGGTGGTCGGGCCGGCGGGCAGCTCGCCTGCTCCCGAGCGCCGCAGGACCCGGTCGGCGGGCGCGGACCGCGGATCGCGATGATATGGGTGGTCGGCGACGACCAGACGATAATCGCGACGAAGCGGAGGCTGGCAGATGAGGCGTGTGGTGGTGACCGGGGCGGCCGGTCGGATCGGTTCGGCGGTGTGTGAGCTGCTCACCGCGCAGGGGATCGCGGTCCGCGCCGTGATGGTCGACGAGGGCGCCGACCTGGACGTGGAGCGGGTCTTCGTCGGCGACGCAGCCGACCCGGTGCTGATGCGGGCCGCCTGCGCCGACGCCGACGGTGTGGTGCACCTGGCCGCGCTGCCATCGCCCGTCCTGGGCACCCCCCAGGAGGTCTATCTGGGCAATGTCGCAGCCACCTTCACCGTGCTGGAGGAGGCCGGGGCCCAAGGCGTACGCCACGCGGTCATCGCGAGCAGCATCAATGCCCTCGGGCTGGGCTTCTCCCCGCGCGAGGACGCCAGCCCGGCGTACCTGCCCTGGGACGAGCAGTCCCCGACCATCGCCGCCGACCCGTACTCGATGTCGAAGTGGACCGATGAGTTCATCGCCGACTCGATGGCGCGCCGCCACGACATGACGGTGGCCGCGCTGCGGTTTCCCCTGACCGCTGAGTTCGACACCTCACTGCTCCCGGCCGAGGCGCACCCCGGCTTCGCTGACGTCGCCACCGGTCGGACCGACCTGTGGATGTATCTCGAGGTGCACGACGCCGCCCGCGCCGTGCTGGCCGGACTGCAGCTCGATAGCGGGCCGGGGGCGCACCCGATCTTCATCGCCGCCCCGAACAGCTGGGCACCGCACCCCACCGAGCAGCTGCTGGACAGATATTGGCCCGGCATCGAGCGCCGGCGCCGGTTCGAGGGCGACGAGGTCCCGGTGGACCTCACTCGAGCGGAGCAGCTGCTGGGCTTCCAGGCCGAGCGGGTGTTCCGCCACAGCGTCACCGACCTGCCGACGGCCACCGGGACCGGCGTGGACGGGACCGGCCGATGAAGATCACCGCGGTCGAAACCTTCCAGGTGTCCTCGCGCCTGATGTTCACCAAGATCAGCACCGACGAAGGGCTGGCCGGCTGGGGCGAGCCGATCCTGGAGTCACGCGCCGACACGGTCCGAGCTGCTGTCGGTGAGCTGGCCGAACTGCTGGTGGGCGAGGACCCGACGCCGATCGAGCGGCTGTGGCAGCGGATGCACAAGGCGGGCTTCTATCGCGGCGGACCGGTTCTCGGCTCCGCGGTCGCCGGACTGGACCAGGCGTTGTGGGACCTCAAGGGCAAGGCGCTGGGCGCACCCGTGCACGAGCTGCTCGGCGGGCCGGTCCGCGACCGGCTGCGGGTCTACCCGGGTCTGCATGGTGACTCCGACGCGGAGCTGGCCGACAACGCGGCCGCGCTGGCCGGGGCCGGCTACACCGCGATGAAGACCGCGCCACCGGCCACCATGGACCACATCGCCACGCCGGCGTCCATCGATGCCGTGCTGCGGCGGTGGGCCAGCGTGCGCGACGCGGTGGGCGACGCGGTTGACTTCGCGCTCGACTTCCACGGCCGGGTGTCGTTGCCCACCGCCAAGATCTTGCTGCGCGAGCTGGAAGCGCTGCGGCCGCTGTTCGTCGAGGAGCCGACCCCGCCGGAGTTCCAGGGACGGCTGGCGGAGCTGACCGCGGGCACCACCGTCCCGATCGCCACCGGGGAGCGCCTCTTCGACCGCTGGGAGGCGAGCTCGGTGCTGTCCAGCGGCATCGCGGTGCTGCAGCCCGATGTGTCCCACGCACACGGCATCTCGGAGGTGATGCGGATCGCCGCCGTGGCCGGGCTGCACCATGTCCACCTGGCGCCGCACTGCGCCACCGGGCCGCTGGCGCTGATGTCGTGCGCCCAGGTCGGCTTCGCGGTCCCGCACACGCTGATCCAGGAATGCCACCTGCTGCTGCACGAGCCTGGCGCCCACCCGATGATGCGGTTCATCGCCAATCCGGAGGCCTACACCGTGGTGGACGGCTATCTGCTCCGGCCCACCGGCCCGGGGCTGGGTGTGGAGGTGGACGAGGCCGCGGTGCGTGCTGCCGCCGAGACGCCGCAGATCAACCGGTCGCCGGTCTGGTCCTATCTCGACGGCAGCTACGCTGAGTGGTGAGTCGACCGGTGGCTGGGCGGCCAGCCGGCGAGTTCGCCCGAAGGGGCCGGAGTCTGGCAGAATGTTCTGCGCATCTGTCTCGCGTGGTGCCCTCTCATCGCTGCGCGTGCCGGATCCATCCGAAGTCGCGTCCCTGAGTGTTCCCCACCCCGGGAGATCGGCTTCACCCGTTCCATGACTGGGTGCTGATCCCAGGCATAACCCGTACAGGAGTATCCACACACGTGGCTGTCAAGATTCGTCTGAAGCGACTGGGCAAGATCCGTTCGCCGCATTACCGCATCGTCGTCGCCGACTCGCGCACCAAGCGTGACGGGCGCGCCATCGAGGAGATCGGCAAGTACCACCCGAAGAACGATCCGTCGTTCATCGAGGTCAACTCCGAGCGCGCTCAGTACTGGCTCTCCGTCGGCGCTCAGCCCACCGAGGCTGTTGTCGCCATCTTGAAGCGCACCGGCGACTGGCAGAGCTTCAGTGGCGACACCTCCCCGTCCGGCATCGAGCCGCAGAAGGAGAAGGCCAACAAGCTGGACTTCTTCAACGCAGCTCTGGCCGAGGCCGGCGAGGAGCCGAAGGCTGCCGCCATCTCGAAGAAGGCTGACAAGCCGAAGGCAGACGACGCCGCCGACGCTCCGGCCGAGTCGACCGAAGAGGCCTGAGCATGCTGGCCGAGGCGCTCGAGCACCTGGTGCGCGGCATCGTGACCAACCCCGACGACGTCCAGGTCAAGGACAAGGACCTGCGTCGTGGCCGGATGCTCGAGGTGCGCGTGCACCCCGAGGACATCGGCAAGGTGATCGGTCGCTCCGGCCGTACGGCCACTGCGCTGCGGACCGTCTTGGCCGCCCTGGCCGGACGTGAGCAGGTCCGCGTCGACTTCGTCGACGTCGACAAGCGTTCGCGGCCGTCCGACGGCGGTAGCCGCGGCCGCCGCTGAGCTCTCGGCAGACGCCCCGATCGTTTCCTGGCTCGACCAGGAAACGGTCGGGGCGTTGCACGTCCCCTACCAGCACCGAGGAGCAGCATGAGCAAGACGACCGAGGTTGTGGTCGGGGTCATCGGACGAGCGCACGGCATCCGTGGTGAGGTCGTGATCGACGTTCGGACCGACGAACCGGACCGCCGGTTCGCGATCGGGCAGACGCTTCGGGCCGAGACCGGCCCGATGCGCTTCACTGTCACGTCGGCGCGGGACCACTCGGGTCGGCTGCTGGTCACCTTCGCCGAGACAGCCGACCGCACGGCCGTGGAGGCCGTCCGCGGCACCCGGCTGGTGCTGGACGTACCCACCGACGAGGTGCCCGAGGACGAGGGCGAGTATTACGACCGGCAATTGGTCGGGCTGGCGGTCCACGACGCCACCGATACGCCGGTGGGTACGGTCACTGCGGTGATCCACCTCCCGCACCAGGACGCGCTGGAGGTCGAGACCGCCGACGCGGTGCGGCTGGTCCCGTTCGTCCAGGCACTGGTCCCGATCGTCGACCTGGCGGCCGGTCATGTCCGCCTGGCGGACGTGCCGGGTCTGCTGCTGGACACCGACGACTCCGATCCGGCTCAGACGGACGACGCAGCCGACGCGGACGGGTCGCGATGAAGATCGACGTGGTGTCGATCTTCCCCGACTACCTGGCGCCGTTGAGCCTGTCGCTGGTCGGCAAGGCGATCGACACGGGTCTGGTCACGTTGGGCGTCCACGATCTGCGGACCTGGACCCACGACCGGCACCGCACAGTCGACGACACCCCCTACGGCGGTGGCGCCGGCATGGTGATGCGCCCGGAGCCCTGGGGCGAGGCCTTGGATGAGCTGATCCCCCCGGCCGGCGCCCCGGTTCCCCCGGCTGGCGCCGACCCGCAAGCCGACGGCGCACCCGCTGCCTCAGCGACCACCGGCCGCGGACCGCGGCTGCTGATCATGACGCCGTCCGGGGTGCCGTTCTCGCAGCGGCTGGCCGACGAGCTGGCGCAGGAGGAGCATCTGGTGCTGGCCTGTGGTCGCTACGAGGGCCTCGACGCCCGGGTGGGGGAGCACGCCACCACCCGGATGCGGGTCGACGAGGTCAGCATCGGCGACTATGTCCTCAACGGCGGTGAGGCGGCGGCGCTGGTGATCATCGAGGCGGTCGTGAGGCTGTTGCCGGGGGTGATCGGCAACCCGGAGTCGCTGGCGGAGGAGTCGCACGCGGTCGGCCAGGGCGGGCTGCTGGAGTATCCCGTCTACACCAAGCCGCCGAGCTGGCGCGGCCTGGACGTGCCCGAGGTCTTGTTCTCCGGCCACCACGGCCGAATCGCCGCCTGGCGCCGGGAGCAGGCGCTGAACCGTACCCGGGCCCGCCGGCCCGACCTGCTGCCCGACGAGATCCGGGTGCTGCCCGCCGTCACGTCCGACGCCGGCGAGCTGTGGACGCTGCAGCAAGCGGCGTTCCTCAGCGAGGGCATCGCCAACCAGACCTACGCCATCCCGCCGCTGACCGAATCACTGGCCGACCTGACCGCGTCCCTGGGCCAGGGGACCGTGCTGGTGGCCCGCCGGGGCTCCCGGCTGGTCGGCTCGGTCCGCGGTGCCACGTCAGCCGACGGTGCGTGGTACATCGGCCGGCTGATGGTCGCCCCCGACCAGCAGGGACAGGGCATCGGGCGGCGGCTGCTGGCCGAGATCGAGTCCGCCGCGCCGCCCGAAGCCACCGCCTGCCGCCTGGTCACCGGCGTCGCCAGCGCGGCCAACCTCGACTTCTACACCCGGCACGGCTACGTCGAGATCAGTCGAGACGCGGACTCAGGTGACGTACCCGTGGTGGTGCTCGAGCGCTCCCGGAGCCTGGACCGCGCCTGACCGCGGCGCCGACGCCGCCGGTGCGAGCCGGGCTGAGCGTGGGTGGGAGACCGAGCTCGGGCCGAAGTTGGGGTGACTCCACCTTCACTGCGGCGCTCGGCGGACTGGCAGCCGTACCCGGGCGAGCAGGTCGCGATGTGACGCAGTTCGCACCGCGGGCACCCGGGGAGGAGAGATCCGTCACGCAGGCCCTGTCCAACTTAACGATTTTAACTGAACCGTTCTAGTGTGGACCCCGTGGCAACTAGCATTCTGACCCCTGCCCAGCGGGCAGCACGGTCGACGGTGGCGCAGAAGGCGCTGATGGCCGTGAGCGGTCTGATCATGATCGGATACCTGCTCGCGCACATGTACGGAAACCTGAAGATCTTCTCGGGTGAGGAGGCCTTCAACAGCTACGCCCACCATCTGCGTGAGCTCGGCGAGCCGATCCTGCCCTACGAGGGCGCGCTGTGGATCATCCGCGTGGTGTTGCTGGTCAGCGTGCTGACCCACGCCTACGCAGCGGTGGCGCTCTGGCGCCGGGCGCACACGGCCCGCGGTGGTGCTCGGCGCTATCAGAGCCCGCTGGCGCGCCGCGGCATCCAGCGCAGCTATGCCTCGTTCACGCTGCGCTACGGCGGCATCATCATCGCGCTGTTCGTGGTCTACCACCTGCTGCACCTGACGGCCAACGTCATCGCTCCCGGAGGCGCGTCCGCCAACCCGTACCAGCGGGTGGTGAACGGCTTCCAGATCTGGTGGGTGGTGCTGTCCTACCTGATCGCCATGCTCGCGGTGGGTCTCCACCTGCGCCACGGCACCTGGAGTGCCCTCACCACGCTGGGTGCCAATACCAGCGCGGTCGCCCGTCGACGGATCAACCAGCTGGCGTACGTGGTGGCTGCCGTGATCACGATCGGCTTCCTGCTGCCTCCGTTCGCAATCCTGCTGGGACTGGTGAAGTGATGACTGACGACAACCTCCTGATCGACTCCGTCGACGCCGATGCGCTCTATGTCGAAGGGACGCCGGTGATCGACACCAAGGCCCCCGGCGGTGCCATCGAGGAGCGGTGGGACAAGCGCCGGTTCAGTGCCAAGCTGGTGAACCCGGCCAACCGCCGCAAGCTGAGCGTGATCATGATCGGCACCGGATTGGCCGGTGCCTCCGCCGCGGCGACTCTGGGCGAGGCCGGCTACCACGTCAAGACGTTCTGCTACCAGGACAGCCCGCGGCGAGCACACTCGATCGCCGCCCAGGGTGGCATCAACGCGGCCAAGAACTATCGCAATGACGGCGACTCGATCTATCGCCTCTTCTACGACACCGTGAAGGGCGGCGACTTCCGCGCCCGCGAGTCCAACGTCTACCGACTGGCCCAGGTCAGCGTCGAGATCATTGACCAGTGCGTCGCCCAGGGCGTCCCGTTCGCCCGCGAATACGGCGGCCTGCTGGACAACCGCTCCTTCGGCGGCGTGCAGGTGTCACGTACGTTCTACGCCCGCGGCCAGACGGGTCAGCAGCTGCTGATCGGGGCGTACCAGGCGCTGGAGCGCCAGATCGCGGCGAAGACCGTGGAGATGTACACCCGGCACGAGATGCTTGAGCTGATCGTCGCCGACGGCAAGGCCCGCGGCGTCGTCATCCGGGACATGGTGACCGGCGAGATCGAGACCCATTACGCCGACGCGGTGGTGCTGGCCAGCGGTGGCTACGGCAACGTCTTCTTCCTTTCCACCAACGCCATGGGCTCCAACGTGACCGCGACCTGGCGGGCCCACCGCAAGGGCGCGCTGTTCGCGAACCCCTGCTACACGCAGATCCACCCGACCTGCATCCCGGTCAGCGGCGAGTACCAGTCGAAGCTGACCCTGATGAGCGAGTCGCTGCGTAACGACGGCCGGATCTGGGTGCCGAAGAACGGGGAGGACAAGCGTGACCCGCGCGAGATCCCCGAGGACGAGCGCGACTACTACCTGGAGCGGATCTACCCCTCGTTCGGCAACCTGGTGCCACGCGACATCGCCTCCCGGGCGGCGAAGAACGTCTGCGACGAGGGTCGCGGTGTCGGACCCACCGGCCTGGGCGTCTACCTCGACTTCGCCGACGCGATCGAGCGACTGGGCCGCAAGTCGGTGGAGGCCAAGTACGGCAACCTCTTCGACATGTACGCCCAGATCACCGGCGAGAACCCGTACGAGACGCCGATGCGGATCTACCCGGCGGTGCACTACACCATGGGTGGGCTGTGGGTGGACTACGACCTGTCGTCCAACATCCCGGGTCTGTTCGTGATCGGTGAGGCCAACTTCTCCGACCACGGCGCCAACCGGCTCGGCGCCAGTGCGCTGATGCAGGGACTCGCCGACGGCTACTTCGTCCTGCCGAACACGATCAACGACTATCTGGCCGCCGGTCCGTTCCCGAAGGTCGACGACACCCACCCGGCCTCGGTCGAGGCGATGGAATCGGTGACCGGGCGGATCCAGAAGCTGCTGTCCATCAACGGCACCCGCACCGTCGACTCCTTCCACAAGGAGCTCGGCCAGATCATGTGGGAATACTGCGGGATGGAGCGGACCGAGGAGGGCCTGCGCAAGGCCATCAGCCGGATCCGCGAGCTCAAGCAGGAGTTCTGGTCCGACGTCAAGGTGGTCGGCACCAACGAGTCGCTCAACCAGACGCTCGAGCGGGCCGGACGGGTGGCCGACTTCTTCGAGCTCGGCGAGCTGATGTGCATCGACGCCCTGATGCGCCGCGAGTCCTGTGGCGGGCACTTCCGAGCGGAGAGCCAGACCGAGGACGGCGAGGCGCTGCGCCACGACGACGAGTTCGCCTTCGTCGGCGCGTGGGAGTTCGCTGGTGAGGGAGCCAAGCCCATCCTGCACAAGGAGCCCTTGGTGTACGAGTACGTCGAGATGAAGCAGCGGTCTTACAAGTGAGGACAACCAAGTGAACATCACGCTACGCGTGTGGCGTCAGCCGAACGCCGACGTCGAGGGCCGGATGGTGACCTACGGCGTCGAGAACGTCTCCGAGGACATGTCGTTCTTGGAGATGCTCGATGTGCTGAACGAGCGCCTGACCCTTGAGGGCGAGGATCCCATCGCCTTCGACCACGACTGTCGAGAGGGAATCTGCGGCGCCTGTGGCGTCGTGATCAACGGTGCCGCGCACGGTCCGCAGCAGACGACGACCTGCCAGCTGCACATGCGCTCGTTCAGCGATGGCGCCGTCATCGACGTCGAGCCCTGGCGTGCCGACCCGTTCCCGGTGATCAAGGACCTGGTGGTCAACCGCGGTGCCTTCGACCGGATCATCCAGGCTGGTGGCTTCATCAGCGTGCCGACCGGCTCGGCGCCGGACGCGCACGCCACGCTGGTGCCCAAGGCGGATGCGGACCACGCTTTCGATGCGGCTACCTGCATCAGCTGTGGCGCGTGCGTCGCGGCCTGCCCCAACGGCTCGGCCATGCTGTTCACCGCGGCCAAGGTGACCCACCTCGGCCTGCTGCCCCAGGGGCAGCCGGAGCGCTACTCCCGGGTGGCCAACATGGTGGCCCAGCACGACGAGGAGGGCTTCGGCGGCTGCACCAACATCGGTGAGTGCACCGCGGTCTGCCCCAAGGGCATCCCGTTCGAGACGATCTCCCAGCTCAACCGCGACCTGCTCGGCAGTCTGCGGCGCGGCAACGCCTGACCTGTCGACAGCCACGACCACCGGCGCCGAGACGACGATCTCGGCGCCGGTGGTCGTTCGTTTGTGGCTCAGCAGCGCTGATCAGCTCAGCCGCTGCTGAGCGGCCCGCATCATGGCGTAGAAGGGGTGGCGTTGCATCCCCTCCACCTTCTGCTCCAGGTAGTAGGCGTTGTCGTCCATCCCGTCGACCGAGCGGACCAGCACCACCAGCCGGTCCTCGACCTGCAGCAGGCCGACGTCCTCGAACGTCCCCTCCTCGGTCCGCACCCCGGGAGCGCGGTAGCTGAGCGAGTAGATCTCACCGACCTCGCCGGCAGTCTCCACCAGAACGGGCTGCAGCCGGCCAGACTCCTTGCTGAGCACGACATAGTTCTTGTCGGTGAGCCAACCGCGGCAGTTCGCCAGCCAGCCGCTGAGGGTGGTCGCCGCCTCCCGGGCCTGTCCGGCGGAGGCGAACTGCAAGGTGGTGGTGTAGAGGTCGGGTGACCGGTCGGCCGGTGCGTCAGCCAGCTCCTGGCGGAAGTTGCGACCGTGCGCGCTGGTGGCGCCCAGCCGGGTCAGCGGCAGCCGCTGGCAGGCCGAGAGCTGATCGACGGCTCGCCCCTTCGCCTCGGTGATCGTCACGGCGTCGTGGCCGGCCTGCACCGGGACGTCGCTGGGCCTGAGCAGCTCGGCGTCGGTGATCGTGCGCGGGGTGGGGTCGCTCGCCGCCGCGCCGGCCAAGCGGGCCGCGACCTTGGGCAGACTGCGGATCATCGGGTACGTCATCAGCCCACCGGGATCGTCGGCTGCGTCGGCGTAGCGATAGTCCTCGCTGACGGTCGCCATGCTGACGAAGGTCAGTCGATGACTCTGCCTGACCAGGCCGACTTCCTCCCAACCGCTGTCCACCGACTGCGGTGCGTCGGGCAGCCCGGCCACGACCAGGGCTCGCTGCGCCTCACCGTCGGCCACCGGAACCGGGGTCCACGGCTGACGGAGCTCGGGGCGCGGATAGCCGTTGGTCTTCATGGTGGCCGGGCAGTCGCGTACCCAGTCGGTGATCGTCGCGTACGCCGCCGCGGCCGTGGCGTCGTCGGGGAAGCCGGCCACCACCGCGACCGCGGAGCCCTGCCCGTTCCGGTTGCCCGCCAGGGCGTAGACCCGGGTGAGGACCGTCGTCGCGCCGAGCGACTCTGGGCTGGCGCGGAAGCACCGGCTCGGCGCTGCCTGGCCGGACCCGGGGAAGGTGTCGGTGCTCACCCAGTCCCGGGGGCCCTGCAGCTCCAGGTCGGAGTCAGTCGGCAGGTTCTGCTCGGTGACGGTGGCGGGGATGCTGGCCGACGGGCTCGCGGCCGGACCGGGCGTCACCGGAGCGAACATCGTCGGTCCGCCGGCGACCACCGCCGTGCCGCCGAGGACCACCGCGGCGAGGGCGCCGGCCGCCAGGGCGGTGTGCCGGCGCCGGCGGCGGAGCGCGCCCTGGCGTCGTACCGCGGCGGCCGGCGCCGGGGAAGCGTGTTGCTCGCCGTAGGAGGCGAGTCGGGTCAGGTCCTGCATCGGATCGTTGTCAGCCACGGGAGGTCTCCTCGGAAACGGGATCGCCCAGCAGCTGGGCGAGGGCGGTACGACCACGGGCGAGCCGGGCCTTGACGGTGCCGATCGGCGCACCGACCTCCTGGGCGACGTCGGCGACCGACAGGTCACACAGGTGGTGCAGCACGATGGCCCGCCGCTGCTCGGCCGGCAGCTGCTGCAGCGCCCGGGCCAGGGCCACCCGGGTCACATCGGGCTCGGCGGGTGGCGCCGGTTCGTGGGCGCGGTCCGGTGGCGACAACGCCCGGCGGGCGCGGCGCCAGCGGCTGACCGCGAGCCGATAGGCGACGGTACGGACCCACGCTTCCGGCGACTGCTCGGTGTTCAGGGTGCGGCGCTTGTCCCAGGCGCGGACGAACGCCTCCTGGACGCAGTCCTGGGCTTCGGAGACGTTGCCGCAGATGGCGTAGATCTGGCCGACCAGGCGCCGAAACGATGCCTCGTAGAACGCGTCGAACGCCTCGTCGTCCATGCCGGCTCCCACCGTCGTCTCCGACTGCATCATGCCGGGGCGGGTGCCGGGCCGCAGCGATGCGGTACTCACCGGCGTGTCCATTGCTGCATGGCCTCTCCCTGCTCAGTTGCTGTCGAGGGATCTACGCGCCGGCACCCGGCGCGGTTGCATCCGCGGCCCGCTGGTGCGCGCCTCCCTCGCTGCGCGCACACCCGAGACGCTGCGCACGCACCCGAGACGCTGCGCGACGGGCCGGTCGAAGACCGCCCGAGCAGCCGGTTACTGTGACCGCCATGACCCGAGTCGCCATCACCGGAGCAGCCGGCAAGACCGGACGCGTCGTCGTCCGCCATTTCCTCGACCACGGCTACGACGTGGTGCCGATCGACTCGGTCGGCGCGGCCGGCGGCTACGGCGAGTTCGCCCGTGACCTCGGCCTCGGGCTGGTCCGCGCCGATCTCACCGACTATGGGCAGGCGGTCGACATCCTGCAGGGCGCCGACGCGATCGTGCATCTGGCCGCCATCCCCGCCCCCGGGCTGTTCCCGGCCAGCACCACCTTCCTCGACAACACCGCGATGAACTACAACGTCTTCGCCGCCGCCCAGCTGCACGGCATCGATCGGGTCGTCTGGGCCTCCAGCGAGACCACCTTCGGGCTCCCGTTCGACACCCCGCCCCGGTATGCCCCGATCGACGAGGCGCACTACCCGCTGCCGACCAGCACGTACGCCCTGTCCAAGGTGGTCGGCGAGACCATGGGGGTGCACTTCGCCGAGTGGACCGGCGCCACCTTCATCGCGCTGCGGCTGTCCAACGTGCACCTGCCGAGCGACTACGCCCAGGTGCCGAGCTATCAGGACGACTTCTCGCTGCGGCGCTGGAACCTCTGGGGCTACGTCGACGCCCGCGACGTCGCCCAGGCCTGCCGGCGTTCGGTGGAGAGTGAGGTCAGTGGCGCGGAGAGCTTCATCATCGCGGCGGCTGACACGCTGATGCGCGCCACCAACGCCGAGCTGATGGCCGACCAGTTCCCGGGCGTCGAGCTGACCCGCGAGGTCGGCGACCACGAGACGCTGCTGGCGATCGACAAGGCACGCCAGCTGCTCGGCTATGACCCGCAGTACAGCTGGCGCGACCACGGCTGAGCGGATTCGCTGACGCGCAGCGTGGCCTCCCACGCGTGCAGCGTGTCAGGCTGACGGCATGAAGATGCTCGTGGTCGGTGGCACTGTGTTCGTGTCCGCGGCCGTGACCCGGCTGGCTCTCGAGCGAGGCCACACCGTCACCTGTCTCGCCCGCGGCACCTCGGCGCCACCGCCGGCGGGGTCTCACTGGGTCCGCGCCGACCGCGACACCGGCGCCGACGCCTACGCCGGGGTGGTCGGGGAGTACGACGCGGTGGTCGACCTGGCGCGCGATCCGCGCCACGTCCGGGAGGCGGTAACGGCCCTGGCCGCCGGCGCGGGTCACTGGACCTTCGTGTCAACGGTGTCGGTGTACGCCGGCCAAGACGTACCCGGCGCCGATGAGAGCGCCGCGCTGGTCGAACCGTACGCGGGGACCGAGCCGGACGACGCATCGGCGTACGGCGAGGGCAAGGTCGCCTGCGAGCAGGCAGTCCTGGCCGGGCTCGGGGAACGGGCGCAGCTGTGTCGACCCGGACTCATCGTCGGCCCCGCAGACCCCTCCGACCGCTTCGGCTACTGGCCGGCGAGGTTCGCCTTGGCTGCCCCGGACCAGCCGGTGCTGGTGCCGGACGCCGAGGACGGCTGGGTCCAGGTCATCGGGGTCGACGACCTGGCCCGTTGGGTGGTGGACGGCGCCGAGCGGCAGGTGGTGGGGACCTACAACCTCGTCGGCGACCCCGTCCCGCTGCCCCAGGTGCTGGCCGCGGCCCGCGAGGTCGCCGGCCATGTCGGACCGGTGGTCAACGTCGATCAGGGATGGCTGGCCGAGCAGGGCATCGAGTACTGGGCGGGCCCCGACTCGTTGCCGCTGTGGCTGCCGCCGACCGGCTATACCGGGTTCGCCCGCCGTTCGCATGCTGCGGCTTCGGCCGCCGGCCTCCGGTTGACCGGACTGACCGAGCTGTTGCAGCAGACCCTGGAGGACGAACGGCGGCGTGGGCTGGACCGGCCGCGCCGAGCCGGGCTGCTGCCGCAGACAGAGGCCAGGCTGGTCGCTGCCTGGCGGGACCGCTGAGGCCCGTAACTCCCTTGTGGCATCGCGCGGCGGGAAATATCGTAGTGGCGTCCTGATCCCGGCCGAAGGTGTGCCCGTGTCGCTCTAGCTCATCGATAACCCCCGCGTAGCCGCGCCGATGGCGTGCCTGCGCATCCTGTCGATGTCTGGAGCACCCCATGCCTCAACCTGTTGTCTGTACTGACCTGTCATTCGCCTGGCCGTCCGGTGAGCCGGCCCTGGACCACCTCGACGCGACCTTCCCCGATGCCGTGATCGGTCTGGTCGGGCGCAACGGAGTGGGCAAGTCGACCCTGCTGAAGATCCTCGTCGGGGAGCTGCGACCCACCGGTGGGCAGGTCCAGGTGCCCTCCCGCGTCGGTTATCTGCCGCAGCACCTGGTGCTGCAGGGCGAGCGCACGGTGGCCGACGTGCTCGGCATCCAAGACGCCCTGGCTGCGCTGCGCCGGACCGACGCCGGTCTCGGCGAGCCGGCCGACTTCGAGATCATCAACGACCGGTGGGATCTGGAGGAGCGGACCCAGGCTGTGCTGGCGCGCTTCGGCTTCGCCGCACTGGATCTCGAGCGTCCGCTCGCGACGCTGTCCGGTGGCGAGGCGATCCTGCTCGCCCTCGCCGCCCGGTTCCTGGACGAGCCCGACCTGTTGGTGCTGGACGAGCCGACCAACAACTTGGACCGGGGCGCGAGGCACCGGCTCTACGACGCCCTGGCGACGTGGCGCGGCCAGGCCCTGGTGGTCAGCCACGACCGCGAGCTGCTCGACGGCGTCGACCATGTGGCCGAGCTCCGCGAGGGCGGCATCCGGTTCTTCGGCGGCAACTTCACCGCCTACCTCGAGGCGCTGGCCATCGAGCAGGAGGCCGCCGGTCGCGCCGTACGTAGCGCCGAGGGCGACCTGAAGCGGCAGCAGCGCGAGCTGGCCGAGATGCGGATCAAGCTGGACCGCCGCCAGCGGTTCGCCCGGAGCCAGGCGGGCAATCTGCCGGCGATCGTCGCGGGCGCCAAGAAGCGGGCTGCCCAGGTCTCGGCCGGCAAGCTCCGCGGCGGGCACGAGGGCGACGTCGCCGCCGCCCGCGAGCAGCTGGCGCAGGCGGAGGAACGGCTGCGCGACGACGACGTGATTCGGGTGGACCTCAGCCGCACAGCCGTTCCACCGGGTCGCGACATCGTCGTCGCCGAGCAGCTGGTCCTGCGCAACGGCGTCGAGGTGTCGTTCCACCTGCGCGGCCCCGACCGGGTGGCGCTGGTCGGACCCAACGGCTCGGGTAAGTCGACGCTGATCGACACCATCCGCGGCGCGTTGGCGCCGACGTCCGGCACGGTGAGTCTGCGGGTGCCGATGCGGTTGCTGCCGCAGCGACTCCAGGTCCTCGACGATGCGGAGACGGTTCTGGCCGGGGTCAGCCGGCTGGCGCCGACCGCCGACGACAACACCTTGCGGGCCCAGCTCGCGTCCTTCCTGCTGGACGCGGACACGCTCGCCCGCCAGGTCTCGACCCTGTCCGGCGGGGAGCGGTTCCGCGCCACACTGGCCGCGTTGCTGCTCAGCGAACCGCCGCCACAGCTGCTGATCCTGGACGAACCGACCAACAACCTCGACCTGGACAGCGTGGCCCAGCTGACCGAGGCGCTGCGGCAGTATCGAGGCGCCCTGGTGGTGGCCAGCCACGACGAGGCGTTCCTGGCCGACCTCGACCTGACCGGTCGGATCACCCTGGGCGACCCTGCAGACTGAGTGGTGCGGGCTGGTTCTGCTGGGCCGGGTGGTGCCGGCTGAGTGACGCTGGCTGAGTGACGCTGGGGACTGGGCTGCGATTCGTGCTCGGGCGGCCCGATGTGGCAGACTGACCAGCTGTTGTCCTCGTGATCCGCGACACCTGCCACAGGGGGATCGTTCGCAGCACGGGGATCTTTGTCGTCACCACCGTAGTGACCTGTGGCACAGCGAGGAAAACACCATGAGCAAACTGATCAACGAGCTGGACGCGGCGTCGCTGCGTACCGATGTCCCCACCTTCCGTCCCGGTGACTCCGTCAAGGTGCACGTGAAGGTCGTCGAGGGCAACCGCTCCCGCGTCCAGGTCTTCGCCGGCGTGGTGATCTCGCGGGCCGGTGACGGTCTGCGTGAGTCTTTCACCGTGCGCAAGGTGAGCTTCGGCGTCGGCGTGGAGCGGACCTTCCCGGTCCACAGCCCGATCATCGAGAAGATCGAGGTCGACCGCAAGGGCGACGTCCGTCGCGCCAAGCTGTACTACCTCCGTGGTCTGCGCGGCAAGGCCGCCAAGATCAAGGAGAAGCGCGACGTCCGCTGACGCCGACTTCTGCACCCCGATGACGAGGCCCTGCTGAGGTGTCCGAGGACGCCGAGGCAGCGCCTGGTCACGGTCGGCCCGAGCCGGCCCGGCTGACGTTCGGTCAGCATGCGGTGGCCTTCGTCAAAGAGCTCTTCGTCGTCGTCGTCGGCGCGGTCCTGGTGGCCTCGTTGCTGCGCGGCTTCGTCGGCCAGATGTTCGTCATCCCGTCGTCGTCGATGGAGAACACCCTCCAGATCGAGGACCGCGTGGCCGCGGAGAAGCTGAGCACGCTCAAACGCGGCCAGGTCGTGGTGTTCAAGGATCCCGGGGGCTGGCTGAGTGACGTGTCGACCGTCGAACGCGGCACGGTGGGCCAAGCACTCGAGTTCGTCGGTGTACTGCCCGATACCGGCACCAACCACCTGATCAAGCGGGTCATCGGACTGCCCGGCGACCAGGTGATCTGCTGTGACGCCGAAGGCCGGATCACCGTCAACACCCATGCACTGGATGAGACGGCCTATCTGCACATCGGCCCCGACGGCGTCCAGGCCGCGCCGTCCGACATCGCCTTCGACGTGGTGGTGCCGCGAGGGCGTATCTTCGTCCTGGGTGACTTCCGCGACAACAGCCGCGACTCGCGCTGCCACCTCAACGACGACGGCAATACGGTCAAAGGTGGGAATGCGTTCGTGTCAGAAGATCTCGTGGTCGGCCGCGCGTTCGCCGTGGTCTGGCCCGTGGACAGTGCGACCCGGCTCCGCGTTCCCGCCACCTTCGAGGACATCCCCGCCGGGCGCTCACCCGCACCGGAACAGCCGATGATCGTCGCCGGCCCCGAGGCGGACTGTTGAGCACCACCCAGCGCGGGGAGCGGGCCAGCGCCCCGCCGAGCGGCGGTCGACGCTTCCTCGGGTTCCTCCGCGAGATCGTATTCGTCGTGGTCGGTGCCATCATCGTGTCGTCACTGCTGCGGATGTTCGTCGGTCAGCTCTTCATCATCCCGTCCGGGTCGATGGAGAACACCTTGCTGGTCGACGACCGAGTGGTGGTGCAGAAGATCACCGACTTCTCCCGCGGCGATGTCGTCGTCTTCGCCGACCCGGGCGGCTGGCTCGGGGACGAGCCGGTCGAGGAACGTGGCGCGATCGGCAACGCACTCGAGACCATCGGCGTCCTGCCCGACACGTCCAGCGAGCACCTCATCAAACGGGTCATCGGGATGCCGGGAGACACCGTGGAGTGCTGTGACGACCAGGGCAGGATCACCGTCAACGGGCAGCCGCTGGACGAGACCAGCTATCTCTATCGAGACCCCGACGGATTCCAGGTCGCCCCGTCGGACCTCGAGTTCAAGGTCGTCGTACCCAAGGACAAGGTCTTCGTGATGGGCGACCACCGCGACTCCAGCGCCGACTCCCGCTGCCACCTCTCCGACGTGTCCGGCAGCCAGAGCCAGGGGCAGGTGGCGTTCGTCCCCATCGACCTGGTCGTCGGGCAGGCGTTCGCCGTCGTGGCCCCGCTCTCGCGCTTCTCCCGCCTGCACCATCCCGCCACCTTCGACGCGGTGCCGGCTGCCACCGAACCTGCGCCGGACAAAGCGGTGATCGAACCCGAAGGCGTGTCCTGCTGATGACCGACCTGGCCATCCGCGTCCGTCGCGACAGCGGCCTCTACGGCTATGAGCGCGCCCTCAAACGAGCAGGGCTGGATCCCGTCGCCGGGGCCGATGAGGCCGGACGAGGTGCCTGCGCCGGTCCACTCGTCGCGGCGGCGGTCATCTTGTCCGACGCAAAGTCGAAGCAGATCACCGGGCTGCGCGACTCCAAGCTGCTCAGCGCCGCCCAACGCGAACGCTGCTATGCCGAGATCATGGACAAGGCGGTCGCCTGGTCGGTGGTCAGCGTCGAGCCGGGGGAGTGCGACCGACTCGGCATGCACGTGGCCAACATCTCCGCCCTGCGCCGGGCCCTGCTGCGCCTCGACGTCGCCCCGACGTACGTCCTGACCGACGGTTTCAGCGTCGATGGCCTGGGGGTACCCGGGCTGGCGGTGTGGAAGGGCGACCGGGTAGCGGCCTGTGTGGCTGCCGCCTCCGTCATCGCCAAAGTGACCCGGGACCGGATCATGTGCGAGCTCGACCAGGTCCACCCCGAATACGACTTCGCGGTGCACAAGGGCTACTGCACCCCACTGCACCAGGAACGCCTCGACCGCCACGGACCGTCGGCGACTCACCGGATGCGTTACGAGAACGTGGCCCGAACGGTTAGAGTTTTCCCGACATGAGCGCCGAAGATCTTGAGCAGTACGAAAGCGAACTCGAACTCCAGCTGTACCGCGAGTACAAGGACGTGGTCGGGATCTTCACCTACGCCGTGGAGACCGAGCGACGGTTCTACCTTTGCAACGCGGTCGATCTGAAGGTGCGTACCGAGGGCGGCGACGTCTACTACGAGGTGTCGATGGGTGACGCCTGGGTGTGGGACATGTATCGCCCGGCCCGGTTCGTGAAGAGCGCCAAGGTGCTCACCTTCCGAGACGTGTCCATCGAGGAGATCGCCCATAGCGACCTCGAGGTGCCCAAGTCCGTCGGCGACAGCTGACCTTTCCCCTTTCCACACCCACGGATAGGCACGATCCACAGCCGGCACCCCGCGGCGCCCCGCTGACCGCCTGAGCGCCCAGCCTCCCATCGGAGGTGGCACAGGTGAGAGATCCGTCGGCACGGACCCAGGTGGGCAGGCAGGGCGAGGAGCTGGCCGTCGCCGAGCTCGAGCGCCAGGGCATGCAGGTGCTGGTCCGCAACTGGCGCTGCGCGGCCGGTGAGATCGACGTCGTCGCCCTGGAGCACGGCGCCCGCGGCGACACTGTCGTGTTCTGCGAGGTGAAGTGCCGCACCGGGCTGGGCTTCGGGAACCCGTTGGAGTCCATCACCGTGGCGAAGCTCCGCCGGCTGCGGCATCTCGCCGCGCAGTGGTTGACGACCGAGGGTGTGCACGCCGGCGACGTACGGCTGGATGCGATCGGTGTGGTCCTGTTGCGTGGCGAGCCACCGCGGCTCACGCATGTGCGGGGGATCGGCTGATGACGCTGGCATGCTCGTGGTCGGTCGCCCTGGTCGGCCTGGAGGGCCGCATCGTCGAGGTGGAGGCCGACATCGGCAGCGGTCTGCCACGAACCGTGCTCGTCGGGTTGCCCGACACCTCCCTGTACGAGGCGCGTGACCGGTGCAAGGCGGCGACCAGCAACTCCGACCAGGCCTGGCCCCAGGGATTGCTGACCATCAACCTCTCGCCCGCCACTCTGCCCAAGGGTGGCAGCCACTACGACTTGGCCATCGTCGCTGCCGTGCTGTCGGCCGACGAGGTCTTTCCCCGTGACCGGCTGGCGAAGACGGTGCTGCTGGGTGAGCTCGGCCTGGATGGTCGGGTCCGTCCGGTACGCGGCATCCTGCCGGCGGTGCTGGCGGCAGCCCAGGCCGGCTTCACTCGGGCTATCGTTCCCGCCCGCCAGGCTGGGGAGGCGCAGCTGGTCGAGGGGATCGAGGTGTTCGGCGTGGCATCGCTGAGCCAGCTGGTCGCCCTGCTGAGCAACAAGCAGGTGCCGGTGGTGGAGCCGATCGAGGTGGCCGGTGAGCATCCACTCAGCGCCACGACCATCCGCGACCTGGTTGACGTCGTCGGACAGCTGGAGGCCAAGTGGGCGCTCGAAGTCGCGGCCGCCGGGCGTCATCACCTCTTCTTCCACGGCCCGCCGGGCGTGGGCAAGACCATGCTGGCGGAGCGGCTGCCCGGTCTGCTGCCGGATCTGGAGGTACCCGAGGCGTTGGAGGTGTCGGCTATCCACTCACTGGCTGGGTTCAATCTGTCAGACGGCCTCATCACCCGACCGCCGTACGCCGACCCGCACCATTCGGCATCGGTGGCCAGCATCGTCGGTGGCGGCAGTCGGATGGCGAAGCCGGGTGCGATCTCCTGCGCCCACCGGGGAGTGCTGTTTCTCGACGAGGCGCCCGAGTTCAGCGTCAAGGTGCTCGACTCGCTGCGGACCCCGCTGGAGTCGGGCGTCATCACGCTCGGCCGGAGTGAGGTGCAGGCCCGTTATCCGGCGCGCTTCCAGCTGATCATCGCCGCAAACCCCTGTCCCTGCGGTCAGGCGGCCACACCGGGCGGCCAGTGCCACTGCCCACCGATGGCGGTTCGGCGCTACGCCGACAAGATCTCGGGCCCGGTGCGTGACCGGATCGACATTCAGCAGGTGTTCGTACCGATGAAGAAGGCGTTCCTGCGGGTGGCCGCGATGCAGCCGAGCGAACCGTCGTCTGTGGTCGCGGCTCGGGTCCTGGAGGCGCGGCAGCGGCAACGACACCGGTTGGCGGGCACCGGGTGGCAGACCAACGGTGAGGTGTCGGGGCCGTATCTGCGTGGGCAGCTGCCGCTGCCCGACGGGCTGAACCTGGTGGAGGACGCCGTCAGCCGCGGCAAGCTGAGCCCGCGTGGCGTGGACAAGGTCCTGCGGGTGGCGTGGACGCTGGCGGATCTGGCCGGTCGCGATCGACCCGGTCGTGAGCAGGTGGCGGTGGCCGTGGCCATGCGTCGTGGAGAGCCGGCCGACAACGCTGCGCGGAGCGTGTCATGACCGAGCGGCGAGCTGACCGGCTGGCACGGATGTCGCTGTCCTGTGTCGTGGACAGCGGAGATCCCGACGCCGCCGCACTGGTCCAGCGGGTCGGCGCGGAGGAGACCTGGCAGGCGGTCAAGGCCGGCGCACTCGGCGCGCCCCTCGCGCTGCGGGCGGTGCAGGTGGATCTGCAGGCGGTGGCACGCCGGGCCAAGGAGTACGCGGTTCGCTTCGTCGTGCCCGGTGAGGAGGAGTGGCCATCAGCGGTCGAGGATCTGCAGCACTGCGAGCCTGTTCAGCGGCGCGGTGGCGTCCCGTTCGGACTCTGGCTCCGCGGCCCGGGTCACCTGCCGTCGATGGTGCGGCAGGCAGTGGCGATCGTGGGGTCGCGCGCGGCGAGCACCTACGGGACCGGTGTGGCCACGGACCTGGCGGCGGACCTCGCCGAGGGCGGCGTCACGGTGGTCTCGGGAGGCGCGTTCGGCATCGACGCCGCAGCCCATCGCGGCGCGCTGGCCGTACGCGGTTCGACCATCGCTGTGCTGGCCAACGGGGTCGACGTGCCCTATCCCCGTGGGAACGCCAGCCTGCTCACCTGGATCGCCAAGGACCACCTGATCGTCTCAGAGCTCCCGCCGGGATCGACACCGACGCGGGTCAGGTTCCTGGCCCGGAACCGCCTCATCGCGGCGCTGTCCCAGGGGACCGTCGTGGTGGAGGCCGCTCTGCGGTCCGGTGCCCGGAACACGGCGAGCTGGGCCGTCGGCTGTAGGCGCCCGCTGATGGCGGTGCCGGGGCCTGTGCACTCCGGCATGTCGGAGGCGCCGCACCTGATGATTCGCGAGGGTCAAGCCGTTCTTGTCAGCCGCGCCGCCGACGTCTTGGAGTTGGTGTCGGAGATGGGGCAGGGCACCCTGGCCTACCCACACGGCCCGAGCCGCGCTGTCGACCAGTTGGACGCTGGCCGGCTCGGAGTTTATGAAGCGGTGCCGGCTGGGCGGCGAGCAAGTGTCACGGAGGTGGCGATGACAGCGGGATTGAGCGTTCCCGTCTGCCTGAGGGAACTGATGGCGTTGGAGCAACTGGGTCTGGTGGAGGGAGATGGTGCCGGCTGGAGGATCGTGAAGCAGACCAAGAAGCCTTCGGGTGCGGCCTAAGGGGTCCACAGGAGTTGCTGTGGGGGTTTCGATTGCTGTCGGTTCCTGGCAGGATCGGGGCATCCGAGGGAGGTGACGGGTGCTGCGGCGTGACACCGTGTCGTTGAAGCTGCTCGGGCTCGTTCTCGCCGCGCTGTGCTTGGGGATGGGTTCGTGTACGACGTCCGATGGCGCGACACCCACGCTTAAGCCATCTCCCACCTGGACCTGTTCAGAAGGGACCGCTGGTCCGTGCAGTGTGGACGAGGCAGACAGGCAGCGGAAGGAGACCGAGGCATTTGCTGAGGCAGAGAAAGCTTATCGCGACTTCACTTCGGAATGGAACCGCTTAGCGCGAGCGGGCGGTGCTCTAGCTGCCACGCAAGCGATGAAGGAAAGCGCAGGTGGCCCCTACTTGACTGATGTCAGTCGTTTCCTGTTAAAGCAGCGACGCGATGGCTTGCGCGTCACAAAGGGATTCTCAGTAATCTATGTCAAGCCAGCCCCAACGGTAACTCGCGCCGATGGTTCTTCTGGTGATTTGACGCTCGCCGTATGTGAGGATGGATCGGACAGTTTGGTAACCGACAGTAAGGGCCGCAAGCTGGGTGCTGGTCAGGTTTCGGAGGGCTACGTTTATGCACGACAGATGTCTGGGAAATGGCTGATTTGGGATGCGGATACGAAGAAGGTATCGAAGTGCGGCAGAGGATAATCATTACCTTGGGAGCATCAATCATTCTCTTGCTGACTCCCATTCTCGCCAGCGCTGAGGTCTCGGACTCGAATGGAGTGGTGGTCTCGGGCGATACGGTCAGGGTTCAAAGCGAGACGTCATCAAGCCGATCGAGAGGAAAGTCACAAACGGAAGGTGACAGTGTGACGAGGACGAGGACAAAGTCGCCATCCGTCCAACCCTCTCGAGAAGCTCGCGATGCAAGACAAGAAGCGGTTGGACGCCTTGTCAGCGACTATCAGTCGTCTCTAACGAGGCAAGCACAGTGCCTGTCCGCGAATGTTCCGCTGACGAGCGTGGGTGATGCGTCGTCTTTGTGTCTTGGTCCGTCTCGGCCGAGCATTGGTGGGGATGAGTTGGTGGTTGGTGATCGTGTGGATGAGTCGGTTGGGGGTGATGAGGATCGGGCGGTGGTGGTTTCGCCGGAGCAGGTGGCGTATCTGGCGGTTGCTCAGTTGCAGTTGCCGTCGGTGCCGCCGGGGATTGGGCCGTCGCCGGGTTTGAATGAGTGGAAGATGGCTGTGGTGGGGTATCCGTTGTGGTTGTGGGTTGATGGTGTGACTCGTGTTGGGCCGGTTTCGCAGTCGGTGGCTAATTTGAGTGTGTCGTTGGATGCGCGTGTGGGTAGCGTGGTGTTTCGGATGGGTGATGGGTCTGTTGTTCGGTGTGGGGGTGGGGGGACGAGGTGGACGTCGGGTGTTCCTGATGCGAAGGTGTCGCCGTCGTGTGGGTATACGTATCGGGTTCCTTCGTTGCCGTTGAAGGAGTACACGGTTACGGCTACTGCGTATTGGGCGGTGACGTGGCGTATTAATGGGGCGACGGGTGTTATTACGGTGCCGGTGACGTCTAGCACTCGGCTTCCGGTGGGCGAGCTGCAAGTGCTAGTCACCGGATGATCGTGGCCGTCACTTCAGAACCCGGCAAATCTCAGCAATGGGCTGGCTCCACTTTAATAGTGGACCTACCTCACGGTTGGTATCAAGGTGAACTGCCGCCAGCACGTCGTGGTCAGTAGTGCCCTAGCCAACCTAGCCCCGGGCGTCTGAGCGTGTCCGTCTGCATCAGTGCGGACCTGGCTGCTGCAGGCTCGGCTGACTGAATGATTTCTCTGGCCGCAGGTTGGAGGATCGTTTGGTCGCCAGCGCAGAACTCGATGGGGTTGCTCGTTAATGCTCGCAGTGAGATGGTGCCCTGTGATCGATCCGGCGAGCATGCATCGCGCCACGCTGAGGCGACAAGAACACCACCAATTCGGTGAGCACAAACGTGATAGCGGGCCGCTCAGTCGTGGCTGGACTAGAGGGAGTTGAAGGATGGTGACCGTGATGGTGCATGACGCCGAGGCAGCCGCGCCTTTTCAGGAGGAGGTGCTGAAGATCTGGGAGGCCACGTTCGGTCCAGTCGACGACGCGGAGGAGTGGAGTTCGGAGGTGTGGGATCGGCATCGCGGTCGTGCTGGCTACCGACTGGGCACGGCCCATGATGACCAGAGCCGGATGGTTGGCTTTAGTTGGGGATACACCGGACAGCGCGGTCAGTTCTGGTCCGACATGGTCGTCGAAAGACTCGGCACCGCTGTGGAGCGTTGGGTGGGCGGCCACTTCTAGTTCGTCGAACTGGCTGTACTGACGGCGGCTCGCGGCCAGGGAACGGGCGGGGCGCTGCACGACGCGCTGCTCGCCGGACTGACGCACAAACGCGCTCCGCTCAGCACATCGGCCGATCCGGACGATCCAGCGGTCAGGCTCTGCCGCTCTCGCGGCTGGCAGCCGGTCGGTCAGTTGGGACTCGACGCGCAGGTCATGGGCAAGCAGCTGGACCAGGCGGCGCAACGTTGAGTTGGTCGATCAGCCTCGATCCAGGCCGGTCGCGAATCAAAGGGCCAGCAGGGCTTCGAGCGCTAAGCCACCGCGGCGTCCAGCCGCACGACAAGCAGCTGGGGCACAGACAAGACGCCTCGAGTCCGTGACCCGGCAAGATCAGGTATTGGGTAGCACCGCCGGAGGGGCTGGCGTCGTGGTCCGTACGGGTGCGGCGGCTGGCTTCTTGTGCGCGTTGATCCGAACGGTCCCCTTGCTGGCGTCGAACGAGATGGACGCGATCCGTAGCGCCAGCAGACCAAGGACGAGGCACACCACCCCGAACAGACAGCGCACGACCCCGTTACTCGCCAGCCCCCACACCACGCCGGCAAACCCCAGCACCAGTAGCGCGCCCTGAGCGCCTACCGCCAAGGTCAGGGCCGCCAGCGCCAGTGACTGAGCACGCTGCGCGCTCTGCATCATCTCGGACATGACCAGCAGCCTCCCACATGCCCAATCTTGAAGTATCTCCCAGGGCTTCGAAACACGCCGATCCTCGCCGGTGGCGGTCTAGAACCAAGCCGTCGTCATCCTCCACCAGCCCCAGCGACTCGTCCCCGCATCCCGACCTAGAAGGGCGTCCGCTAGGCCGACGCCACCCGCCGAGTGTCGACCTGCGCGCTGCGACTGGCACTCGGCGATCGTCTAGGCCTGCGCATCGATGCTTTTGCTGACCTCGACAGGTCAGCTCATTCATACCTGCTCACGGCGCGCTCGGACGCTTGAGGGAAGCGCGTCGCCCGGCCGCAGGTCGAAGACTCGCGGTACGTCAGGCGTTCCCGCGAACGCACAGCCGCCATCGAGAAGCGGGACGCGGAGGCTTTGGAGCGGCCTGAGGCGCACTCAGAGAAGATCATAGGCGGCGAGCACGTGCTGAACAGGTGCCCTGTCGCGGAGTGGGGGAGACACGCGCTGCTAGAGGATCACGACCAGACGAAGAGGATTTCGGGTACGACCGGAGGGTCCACAGGAGTTGCTGTGGGGGTTTCGATTGCTGTCGGTTCCTGGCAGGATCGGGGCATCCGAGGAGGTGACGGGTGCTGCGGCGTGACAGTGTGTCGTTGAAGCTGCTCGGGCTCGTTCTCGCCGCGCTGTGCTTGGGGATGGGTTCGTGTACGACATCCGATGGCGCGAAACCCCCCACGCCTAAGCCATCTCCCACCTGGACCTGTTCAGAAGGGACCGCTGGTCCGTGCAGTGCGGACGAGGCAGATAGGCAGCGGAAAGAGACCGAGGCATTTGCTGAGGCAGAGAGAGGCTATCGGGCGTTTGTGGCCGAGTGGAACCGGCTAGCCAAAGCCGGAGGGTCATCGAGTCCGACGCCAACGATGAAGGCGAACGCCGCAGGACCCTACCTCACACACGTCGCCGGCTATCTGCGTGACCAGAAAGCTAATGCGCTATTTGCTTCGCACGGTTTTAACATCACCGCAGTCGTGCCTGCTCCGACTCGCAAACGGGCAAGTGCGCCCGCGGAAGAAATTGCTATGTATGTCTGTGAGGACGGCTCTATGAACCGCGTGCGAGATCGGGATGGTCGTGAGCTCGGGAGAGGTGGCATGGCTGAAGGACACGTCTACTTCCGTCTCGTTGAGGGGCACTGGAAGATATGGGATGCAGATACAGCGGAGGTGATGTCATGCACCGGCGCTTGATGGCGGCAGGTGGCCTCACGATCGCAATCTCCATCCTTTGCTGCTCTCCTGCGACAGCCCTGCCGATTGACTCGTCGGGTGTTTCGCGTACCGGAACTAAAATCAGAGCTGAGGCGAAGTCTCGGTTGCAATCGCCGCCCGTGAGGGCAAAGCGTCCGACCGTGGATCAACCCGGGATACCGAAAAACTCGAAGCGGCGTTCGATCGTCGAACCTGTGGACCGAGCCCAGGCTCAAGTCCGGGCCGCTGTTGAGCGATTCCAGGCCGAGTTGGCATCGCAGAGCGAATGCCTTAACGCGAATGTTCCGCTGACGAGCGTGGGTGATGCGTCGTCTTTGTGTCTTGGTCCGTCTCGGCCGAGCATTGGTGGGGATGAGTTGGTGGTTGGTGATCGTGTGGATGAGTCGGTTGGGGGTGATGAGGATCGGGCGGTGGTGGTTTCGCCGGAGCAGGTGGCGTATCTGGCGGTTGCTCAGTTGCAGTTGCCGTCGGTGCCGCCGGGGATTGGGCCGTCGCCGGGTTTGAATGAGTGGAAGATGGCTGTGGTGGGGTATCCGTTGTGGTTGTGGGTTGATGGTGTGACTCGTGTTGGGCCGGTTTCGCAGTCGGTGGCTAATTTGAGTGTGTCGTTGGATGCGCGTGTGGGTAGCGTGGTGTTTCGGATGGGTGATGGGTCTGTTGTTCGGTGTGGGGGTGGGGGGACGAGGTGGACGTCGGGTGTTCCTGATGCGAAGGTGTCGCCGTCGTGTGGGTATACGTATCGGGTTCCTTCGTTGCCGTTGAAGGAGTACACGGTTACGGCTACTGCGTATTGGGCGGTGACGTGGCGTATTAATGGGGCGACGGGTGTTATTACGGTGCCGGTGACGTCTAGCACTCGGCTTCCGGTGGGCGAGCTGCAAGT